>NZ_BBLX01000004.1 GCF_000971155.1 Demequina maris
GGGCTCGTGGACGGCGGCGTGCCCGCGTCCGTGGTGGCCGCGCTGGCGCCCGCACGAGGCGCCTCGCGCGGGGCGGGGGACCGCGGGCGGTGGCGGGCGGGACCCGCGCGGCTGCGGACCGGCGCGCGGTCCGCCGCGGGCCCGCGGCCGGCCGTCCTCGTCGACGACGTGGTCACCACGGGGGCCACGCTGGCACGCGCCGCGGGCGCCCTCGAGGGCTCCCCGCTGGTGCCCGTGGGGGCCCTCGTGCTGGCATCGGCCCCGGCACCTGGGGAAGTGCTGAGAGTCCGGCCCGCAAGCGCCTCCGGCGCGCTAGGGTAGGAGGTCCAGGACGACGAAGAACGTCGGACACCTTCCAGGCGAGGAGGTGATGCACCAGGCGTGACAAGCGCCGACCCCTTGCCCCTGGCCCCTGCGGGGCCCCAGCGACAGTGAAGGAGTTTTCGTCATGGACATCGCCATCGTGGGACGTCACACCAAGGTCTCCGAGGACATGCGGCAGAGGATCTTCGAGAAGATGGAGAAGGTCGAGGCCCTGGCCCCTCGCGCGACCCGCGCGGACATCCATGTGGTCCATGAGAGGAATCCCAAGCACGCCAACGACCGCGAGCGCGTCGAGATCACGGTGCGCGGACGCGGAGTCGTGCGCGCCGAGGCGGCGGCCGAGGACCGGTTCGTCGCGCTCGACGGCGCGATGCAGAAGCTGGTCGAGCAGCTGCGCAAGCTCCACGAGCGCAAGGCACATCGGCACCAGGGCAAGAGCGGGCTCCACACGGTGCCCGCGCCCGAGCCGGTGGAGGACGCCGTGGACGACCGCGCGACCAGCGTCGAGGCGTGGGAGGGTGCGCCCGAGGGCTCGCACCGCGAGATCCCTATCGACGGCACGCCGATCGTCATCCGTTCCAAGACCCACGCGGCCACGCCCATGACCGTCGCGGATGCGCTCGACCAGATGGAGCTGGTCGGCCATGACTTCTTCCTCTTCCACGACGTCGACTCCGGCCTCGCGTCAGCGGTGTACCGCCGCCGCGGCTGGACCTACGGCGTGATCCACCTCGAGCAGGCGGCGGCCGAGGAGGCCCGCGAGACCGCCTGATCCCTGTCGCGGCGGGGCTGCACCGGATAGATTTCCCCGGTGCAGCCCCGCCATTTCATGTCCGTCGTCCTCGCGGCGACCCTGTGGGGCACCGGCGGCCTCCTCGGGACCCTCCTGGCGGAGCACAGCGACGTGCCGCCCGCGTCGGTCGCGATGTGGCGCATGGTCATCGCGGGCATCGTCCTCAGCGTGTGGCTCGCGGCCCGCGGCGCGCTCGGGCTGGGGTCCCTCGACCGTGCCGCGGTGGTGCGGATTCTCGCGACGGGCGCGCTGACCGCCGCCTTCGAGGTGCTCTACTTCACCGGCATCGCGCTCGCGGGCGTGGGCCTGTCCACGCTCGTGACGATCGGCTCCGCGCCCGCGTGGGTCGCGCTGTGGGACTGGTGGCGCCACGGGGACCGGCCCGACGGGCGCCGGGTCCTCGCGCTCGTGCTCGCCCTCGGCGGGCTGGGCCTCCTGCTGGGGTCGTCGCTGGCCGCCGGCGACCGGGCGCTCCTCGGCGTGGCCGTCGCGGTGGTCGCCGGTTCCGCCTTCGCGGGCGTCACGGTGGTCAACCGCGCGCCGGTGCCCGGCCTGGGCGCGGCGCGCCTGACCGCCCTGTCGTTCACCGCCGGCGGGCTGCTGCTCGTGCCCGTCGCGCTGGTGCTCGGCTGGGGCGTGCCGTCCGGGGCGGCGTCGTGGGGGCTCGCCGCGGCGCTGGGCGTCGTGTCGACGGCGCTGGCCTACCTGGCGTTCCTCTCGGGGCTCGCCACGGTGCCGCCGTTCGTCGCGACCGTCGTGAGCCTCCTGGAGCCGCTCGTCGCGGCGATCCTCGGCGCGATCGTCCTGGGCGAGCGGCTCGGCTGGGGCGGCGTCGTCGGCGGCGCGGTGCTCGCGAGCGCGGTGGTGCTGTTGCGCCCACAGCGAGACGAGCCGGAGAGCATCCATTGACCGCCTACGATGGTCGGGGACTGTACAGGCTTTCGAGGAGCGCAACGTGGCTGTGATCGACCGCATCATCCGTATGGGCGAGGGGCGCGAGCTCCGCCGTCTGCAGAAGGTGGTGACGCTCACCAACGCCCTGGAGGAGGCGTACGAGGCGCTGTCGGACGACGAGCTCCGCGCCCTCACCGACGAGTTCAAGGAGCGCCGCGAGGGCGGCGAGAGCCTCGACTCGCTCATGCCGGAGGCGTTCGCCGCGGTCCGTGAGGCGTCCCGCCGCACGCTCGGCATGCGTCACTTCGACGTGCAGCTCATGGGAGGCGGCGCGCTCCACCACGGCAACATCGCGGAGATGAAGACCGGTGAGGGCAAGACCCTCGTCGCGACCCTGCCCGCGTACCTCAACGCCCTCGACGGCAAGGGCGTGCACGTCGTCACGGTGAACGACTACCTCGCGAGCTACCAGTCGGACCTCATGGGCCGCGTGTTCCGCTTCCTCGGCATGACGACGGGCTGCATCGTCGCGAACCAGTCGCCCGAGGTGCGCCGCCAGCAGTACCGGGCGGACATCACCTACGGCACCAACAACGAGTTCGGCTTCGACCACCTGCGCGACAACATGGCGCTCGACCCGTCGCAGCTCGTGCAGCGCGGCTACCACTACGCGATCGTCGACGAGGTCGACTCGATCCTCATCGACGAGGCGCGCACCCCGCTGATCGTCTCCGGCCCCGCCTCGGGCGACAACAACCGCTGGTACGTCGAGTTCGCGCGTCTCGCCCAGGAGATGGAGGTCGACGTCGACTACGAGGTCGAGGAGAAGAAGCGCGCGGTCGGCATCCTCGAGCCCGGCATCGACAAGGTCGAGGCGGCGCTCGGCATCGAGAACCTCTACGACCCGGCCAACACGCCGCTCATCGGCTTCCTCAACAACGCGATCAAGGCCAAGGAGCTGTTCCGCCGCGACCGCGACTACGTGGTGCAGGCCGGCGAGGTCGACATCGTCGACGAGCACACGGGCCGCCTCCTCAAGGGCCGCCGTTACTCGGAGGGCCTCCACCAGGCCATCGAGGCCAAGGAGCGCGTGCCGATCAAGGCCGAGAACCAGACCTACGCGTCGATCACGCTGCAGAACTACTTCCGCCAGTACGAGAAGATCGCCGGCATGACGGGCACCGCCCAGACCGAGGCGGCGGAGCTGCACTCGACGTACGGCATGGGCGTCATCCCCATCCCGACGAACCGGCCGATGATCCGCGCCGACCAGTCGGACCTGCTCTACAAGTCCCACCAGGCCAAGCTCACCGCGGTCATCGAGGACATCCTCGAGCGCAACGAGAAGGGCCAGCCGGTGCTCGTCGGCACCGTCTCGGTGGAGAAGTCGGAGACGCTCTCGAAGGAGCTGCGCAAGCACGGCATCGTCCACACGGTGCTCAACGCGAAGCACCACGAGAAGGAGGCGGCGATCGTCGCGGAGGCGGGCCGCAAGGGCGCCGTCACCGTCGCCACCAACATGGCCGGCCGCGGTACCGACATCATGCTCGGCGGCAACCCGGAGTTCCGCGCGGTCGCCGAGATGCAGGCGCGCGGCCTCGACCCCAACGAGAGCCCCGAGGAGTACGAGAAGGTCTGGAAGGACGTCTTCGCGGAGGCCAAGGCGGACGTCGAGACGGAGCGCGACGAGGTCCTCGAGGCGGGCGGCCTGTACGTGCTCGGCACCGAGCGCCACGAGTCGCGCCGCATCGACAACCAGCTGCGCGGCCGCTCCGGCCGACAGGGCGACCCGGGTGAGAGCCGCTTCTACCTCTCGCTCGAGGACGACCTCATGCGGATGTTCCAGTCCGGCCTCGCGGCGTCGGTGATGAACTCGTCCGCCCTGCCCGACGACATGCCGATCGAGTCGAAGGTGCTGACCCGCGGCGTGCAGAGCGCGCAGGCGCAGATCGAGGGCCGCAACCACGAGATCCGCAAGAACATCCTCAAGTACGACGACGTCCTGAACTCGCAGCGCAAGATCATCTTCACCGAGCGCCGCCGCGTGCTCGACGGCGAGGACATGCACGAGCAGATGGAGGGCTTCGTCCGGGACGTGGTCACGGCGTACGTGCGCTCCGCCACGCTCGTGGGCTCGCCCGACGACTGGGACCTCGAGGCGCTGTGGAAGGACCTCCGCTCCGTCTACCCGGTGTCGATCGACATCGACGAGGTCATCGAGGAGGCCGGCGACCTGTCCGGCCTGTCGACCGCGTTCCTCGAGCGCGAGCTCGTCGCGGACGCGAAGCTCCAGTACGAGTTCGTCGAGAACAAGCTCGGCGGCGACGTGATGCGCCAGGTCGAGCGCCAGGTGCTGCTCCAGGTCCTGGACTTCAAGTGGCGCGAGCACCTCTACGAGATGGACTACCTCAAGGAGGGCATCGGCCTGCGCGCGATGGGTCAGCGCGACCCGCTCATCGAGTACCAGCGCGAGGGCTTCCAGCTGTTCGAGGCGATGTCGGACGCCATCAAGGAGCAGGCCGTCTCGATCCTGTACCGCGTCGAGAAGAAGGAGGCGCCCGCGCCGCAGGCGCCCGTGACGGCGGACTCCGCCGCCGCGACCGCGCAGCAGGCCCCGGCGCAGCGCCTCGCCGGCGGCGGCGCCGCCACTGCGGCGGGACCGGCCGGCCAGCGCATCGTCGCCACGCCGGTCACCGGCTCGGCGGGCGGCCCGGTGCAGGCCCGCATGGGCGCGCTGACGTTCTCCGGCCCGTCGCAGGACGGCTCGGGCACCGCGAAGGTGGCCGCCCCGGCGCAGCCCAGCGGCCCCAGGCCGTGGGACGACGGCCGCACCTTCCCGGGTGCCGGCAAGAACTCGCCGTGCCCGTGCGGCTCGGGGCGCAAGTACAAGATGTGCCACGGCAAGAACGAGGAGGGTGCGGAGCTGTAGGGCTCACGCGGCCCGGCGACGAGGGCGGCACCCGGCGGGTGCCGCCCTCGCGCGCGTCTTGGGCGCGCCGCGCCTCAGCCGATGTCGAGCACCGTGATGACCCAGCGGCCCGCGCGGTCCTCGAGCCGGATCGCGACCGCGTGGGACCGGCCGGCGATCCGCGCGACCGCGCCGATCTCGGCCGCCTCGCGTGACACCCGGCAGGCGCGGGCCCGGAGGATGCGCGCGTCGGCGCCGCCGCGCCGGCCCGCGCGGCGCGCGAGCGAGTGCTGGCGGGCGAGGCGGTCGCGGACGTCGGGGGTGATCCAGCGCAGCAGGGAGTCCAGCCCGTCGCCGCCGTGGACCACCTCGATCGCGGTGAGCGCGACCGTGCATGCGAGGGGGGTCGGGTCGCCGAGCACGGCGCGGGGCCGGCCGTAGACGTCGGGTCGCGCGGGTCGGGGCGACCAGGCCGGCTCGGCGCTCATCGCGCGTCCCCCGCGAGCGGTCCGGGCAGCGCGAGGCGCAGCCCGGGGTGGATGAGGTCCGGGTCGGGGCCGACCTCGTCCCGGTTGGCCGCGTAGAGCCGCGGCCACGCGGCGGCGACGTCCGCGGCCGAGGCCCCGTCGCCCAGCGCGTCCGCCGTGATCGACCACAGCGACTCGCCCGGCACGACCACGTGGACGGGGTCCTCCTGATGGGCCGACCCCGTCGCCGGGACGTTCGCGGGGGCCTCCGCGGGGACGATGCGGGCCGGGCTCGGCGTGCGCGTCGCCGGGGTCCATGGCGCGGGTGCGGGCGCCGTCGCGACGACGGCCCCCGCCGCCGCGGGGAGCCAGCCCGCCGACGGCGGTGGATCGTCCGCATGCGCGACGCCCGCGCCCAGCAGCGTCGCGGCGAGCCCACCGGCGACGGCGCGTGCGAGGCGCCCGGTCCATGCCGGGGCGGTGGCGCCCCGGGCCATCGCCACCGCGGCGGCGACGACCTCGACGCAGAACCTCAGCGCGAGCACCGCGCCGGCGATCCCGGCGGCGGCGACCACCGCGTCCGACGCCTCCCAGAGGCGCCAGTCCACGGCCTCGGCGGCGCGCCACGCGAGCACCGCGACGCCCGACCCGGCCGCCGCGGCCGTGAGCGCCGCCGCTGCCGCCCCCGCGTCGCGCGCCCGGACCCCGGCCGCGTCGGCCGGTCCCGCCGGTCCGGTCCGCCGCATCGTCCCCGCCCCTGCTCTCATCTCTCGCCTCCGTTTGATGCAGTTTGATGCTGTTTGATATCTCCTGATGTAGTCGAGCGTGTCCGGTTTGTCCACCCGGGATTCCCCGCTGTGGACACGGCCGCTAGCGTGACGGCATGCGCTGGGAGCTGCTGTTCGCGGACCTCGAGTCGCGGCTGGACGTCGCCGAGCGCGCCGAGGTCGACGCGGAGATCGCCGAGCGCACGCGGGACGAGCGCGCGGCGGTCGCCCTCGCGGGACGGCTGGCGGCGCAGGCAGGCGCCCGCGTGCGGCTGGTGCTGCGTGGCGGCGCGCGGGCGACGGGCATCGTCGCGGACGTTGCGGGAGCGTGGGTGCTGCTCGACGCCGCGGACGGTCAGGTCGTGGTGCCGCTCGCGGCGATCGCCGCGGTCGAGGGGCTGGGGCACGGCGCCGCGCCCCTGACCGAGGTGCGCCGCCGGCTCTCGCTCGCCTCGGCGCTGCGCGAGGTCGCCGACGCGGGCCTGCCGGTCGCGGTCGAGTCCGACGGCGGGACGTGGCGCGGGACCATCGCGTCCGTCGGGGCGGACCACCTCGATCTCGTCAGCGAGGGGACGATGCGGACCGTGCCGCTCGGCGCGGTGCTCGCGGTGCGCGCGGGCTGACCGTCAGCGGGCGTCGCGCTCCTTGAGGTGCTCGCGGGCGAGAGCGTACTGGCGCGCGATGTAGGCCTCGAGCTCGCTCTCCTCGACGCGCCACTGGCCGCGGCCGCCCACCTGGATCGCGGGCAGGTCGCCCGAGCGGACGAGCGCGTACGCCTGGGGCGAGGAGATGTTGAGGATCTCCTGGACGTCGCTGAGCTTGAGGAACCGGGGTGGCACCCGGCCATTGTGACACGGCGCCGCCACGGTCGCCCGATCTCCACAGGGCTTCCCGTGGCGGCCTCGCACCAGGCATGATGGTGGCATCCGGCGGCTGTGGGGGGTGCCGATGGGCGACGACGTTCAGGTGGTGGCGGCGCGGTTGCGGCCGCCGGGCTGGCGCGACCCGCGCCTGGTCGTGGGGGTCCTGCTCATCGTGATCGCGGTCGTGGGCGTGGCCCTCGCGCTGCGCGCGGCCGACCGCACCACGCCCGTGTACGCGGCCGCGGGGACGCTCGCGCCCGGCACGGTCCTCGACGACTCCAACCTGGTGGTCGCCCACGTGCGGGTGGGGGAGGGCTACCTCGAGGCGCCGGACGACGCGCCGTTCGGCCGGGTGCTCACGCGCGCGGTCGGCGCGGGCGAGCTCGTCCCCGCGGGCGCGGTCGCCGCGCGCGAGGACTTCGACGGCCGGCCGGTCGCGGTGGTCGCCTCCGCTCCGGTGGCGGACGGCGTCGACGCCGGCGCCGTCGTCGACGTCTGGGTCACCCCCGACGGGGGCGGCTCCGCACGCGTCGGCGAGTCGCTCGTCGTGTCCGCGGTGCAGCGCGACGACGGCTCGTTCGGGCTCGGCGGCGAGACGGTCTACGTCGTGGTCCCCGCGGACCAGGTGGGCGACCTCCTCGACGCGCTCGCGACCGCGGCGGAGGTCGCGGTCGTGGGGATCGGATGAGCGCGCCGCTCGGCGTCATCGTCTCCGTGCGCGGCGAGGCCGAGGCGGCGGTGGTGGCGGAGGTCGACGCGCACCCCCGCCTCGCGGTCGTGCGCCGGTGCGCGGACCTGGCCGAGGCGGTCGCGGTCGCCCGCGCCGGGCTCGGCGCAGTCGTCGTGCTCTCCGACCAGCCGCACCTCGACGCCGATGCGGTGGCGGCGATCCGCGCCGCGGGCGCGGGGATCGTGGGCGTCGGGGGCGGGCCCGGCTCCCGGCTCGAGGCCCTCGGGATCGCGGTCGCGCGGTCCGCGCTCGCCGAGGCCGTGCTGGCGGCCGTGAGCGGGCCCGCGCCCGAGTTCGTCGCGCCGCCGGAACGGGGGACGGCGGCGATGATCGCCGTGTGGGGCAGCGGTGGAGCGCCGGGGCGCACCACCGTCGCGGTCAACCTCGCGGCGGAGGCGGCGCTCGCGGGGCATCGCACGATCCTGGTCGACCTCGACACGTACGGGGCGTCGGTGGCCACGGCGCTCGGCCTCGCGGACGAGGCGCCCGGCATCGCGGCGGCCGCCCGCGCCGCGGCGCGCGGCGAGGACGCCGGGGCGCTGCTCGACCGTCACGCGCTCGAGGTGGCTCCGCGGCTGCGCGTGCTCACGGGCCTGACGCGGGCCGCCCGCTGGCCCGAGGTGACGGCCCCCGGCCTCGAGCGGCTGTGGCCCGCGCTGCGCGCCGCCGCCGACGTCGTCGTGCTCGACCTCGCGGCGCCCGCGGACGCGGGCGCCTCCGCGCCGGGACCGGGGCCGCGCCGCGACGGCGCGACGCTCGCGGGCCTCGCGGAGGCCGACGCGGTCATCGCGGTCGGCGGGGCCGAGCCGCACCAGCTCGTGCGGCTCGTGCACGTGCTCCTCGACCACGACGGGCCGACGCCCGTCGTCGCGGTCAACCGCATCCGCGCGGCTGTGGCGGGGCCGCGGCCCGAGGACGCGATCGCGGCCGCGCTGGGACGGCACGCGGGCGTCACCGAGGTGTGGCCGCTGCCCTGGGACCTGAGGGCGTGCGATGCCGCCGCCCGCGACGGCCGCACCCTGGCCGAGGCCGCGCCGCGCTCGCCGCTGCGGAGGGCGATCGCGTCGATGGGGGAGGTCGTCGTGGCGGCCGCGCGCGCCGCGCGTGACGCGCCCGCGACGGTGACAGACTGATCCCATGCGCGTGTACATCCCGGCCACGGTCGACGACCTTCCTCGCTGCGCGGACGGGCTGTGGGAGCCGCCGATCGCCTACGCGGTGACGGAGCGCCTGCTCGACATCGTCGACTCGGACGACGGCGACGAGCTCGCGGAGATCGCGCGCGACGTCGCCGCGCGCGCGTCGGTGATCGAGGTCGGCTCGCCGCTGCGCGTCGTCGTCGTGGCCGAGCTCACCCGCGCCGAGTGCGAGACCGACCCGGACCTCCACCCCGCGGCCGTGCGCGTCCAGGGGCGGCTCCCCGCCTCGGCGATCGCGTGCGCCTTCGTCGACGAGCCGGGCGCGGCGGACGACGTCAGCGGCGCCCGCGGCGGTGACGACGACGCCCTCGACCGGCTCGAGGAGCGCGACATGCTCTGGTACGACGCCACCGAGCTGTCGCACGTGCCCGTCGGGTAGGTCGGCCCCGCCGCGCACGTCAGCGCAGGCGCGCGAGCACCTCGTCGTGCAGCAGGCCGTTCGTCACGAGCGCGTTGCCGCCATGGGGCCCGGGCGTCCCGTCGACGCCGGTGAAGCGGCCGCCCGCCTCCTCGACGATCGGCACCAGCGCGGCCATGTCGTACAGCGCGAGCTCGGGCTCCGCGGCGATGTCCACCGCGCCCTCGGCGACCATCATGTAGCTCCAGAAGTCGCCGTAGCCCCGCGTGCGCCACACGTCGCGCATGAGGTCCATGAAGGCCGGCAGGCGCCCGAAGGCCTCCCACTCGGACAGGTCCGAGTACGACAGCGAGGCCTCCGCGAGCGTGCCCACCGCGGAGACGTGCAGCGGGCGGGCCGTCGCCTCCGAGGCGCCGAGCCACGCGCCCTGGCCGCGCGCGGCGAACCAGCGCCGGTGCAGCGCGGGGGCGCTCACCACGCCCACCACGACGTCGTCGCCGTCGAGCAGCGAGATGAGCGTCGCCCACACCGGCACGTCGCGGATGAAGTTCTTGGTGCCGTCGATCGGGTCGACCACCCAGCGCCGCGCCGACTCGCCCGTCGTGCCGTACTCCTCGCCCACGAACGCGTCGTCCGGGCGGTGCTGAGCGATCAGGTCGCGCGCGAGGCGCTCGGCGGCGCGGTCCACGGCCGTCACCGGCGTGTCGTCGGGCTTGGTCTCGACGGTCAGCTCGCCGGTCGCGAAGTTCGCGAGCGTGAGGCGGTCGACCTCGTCGGCGATCGCGAGGGCGAGCAGCAGGTCGTCGGCGTAGGGGGCGTCGGTCATGACCTCAACCTACCGGCGACGATGCGCGGCGCACCCGCCCGGCGACCTTCCGCAAGTCACACACCTCGCGCCGGGTGTCCCGCGATCCCCGCACGATCACGGGCGCACCGGTCGTCAGATGTGTGACTTGCGGTTCTGGAGCGCGGGGCCGGTGCGGGGCGGGCCGGGGCGGGGGCGGGATCAGTACTGGTCGCCCGCGGCGCGCGACGCGAGCAGGCGGCGGATCGAGTCGACGCGCGCGTGACGTTCCGGCACGTCGCCGGCCCACGCGTCGAGCTCGCAGCCCGCCTCGGCCGACTCGTGCGTGCAGCCGCGGGGGCAGCGCTCGTCGGCCGCAGCGGCCACGTCGGGGAACGCCAGGATGAAGTGCTCGGGGTCCACGTGCGCGAGCCCGAACGACCGCACGCCGGGGGTGTCGACGATGCGCCCGCCCGTCGGCACCTCGTACAGCACCGCCGAGGTCGAGGTGTGGCGGCCGCGGCCCGTGACGTCGTTGACCACGCCCACCGCGCGGCCGGCGTCCGGCACGAGCGCGTTGACGAGGGTCGACTTGCCCACGCCCGAGTAGCCCACGAGCACGGTGGTGGCGCCCTCGAGCGAGTCCCGCAGCGCGACGAAGCCGGGGTCCTGGTCGGGCCCGCCCTCGCGCCGGACGGACGTCTCGAGCACGCGCACGCCGAGCGGCTCGTACGCCGCCCGCAGCTCGGACGCGTCCGCGAGGTCGGCCTTGGTGAGCACGAGCACGGCCTCCATGCCCGCGTCGAAGGCCGCGACGAGGCAGCGGTCGATCATGCGGGGGTTCGGCTCGGGGTCCGCGAGCGCGGTGACGATGGCGAGCTGCTCGGCGTTGGCGACGATCACCCGCTCGGTCGCGTCGGTGTCGTCGGCCGTGCGCCGCAGCGCGGTGGCGCGGGGCTCGCGCCGCACGATGCGCGCGAGCGTGTCCGGCCTGCCCGAGGTGTCGCCCACCACGCCCACGTGGTCGCCGATCACGAGGCCGCGCCGCCCGAGCTCGCGCGCCTTGACCGCGGTGATCACCGCATCGTCCATCCGCACGGTGTAGCGGCCGCGGTCGACGCCGGTCACGATGCCGGGCTCGGCCTCCTCGTGCGCGGGCCGCACCTTGGTCCGCGGCCGCGAGCCGCGCCGGTTGGGGCGCACGCGCGCGTCGGACTCGTCGTAGCGGCTCCAGTCGCTCACGTGCGGTCCGGCGTCGAGGGCATGCGCCCAGCCTACCGAGCGGTCGCGACCCGGCGCGGCGCGCGTGGGCGGCCTACGCTCGGGAGGGACGAAGGGATGCGTCATGGGCGACGTGCTGAGGGTGGCGGTGGTGGGCACCGGCGGCTGGGGGGCGCAGCACGCGCGGATCTTCTCGAGGAGGCGCGACACCGCGCTCGTCGGCATCGTGGGACGCGACCCCGGCCGCACCGCCGCGCGGGCCGCCGCGTTCGACACCACGCCGTACACCGACCTCGACGCGATGCTCGACGACGCGCGCCCCGACCTGGTGACGGTATGCCTGCCCAACGAGGCGCACTTCGACCCCACCCTGCGCCTGCTGCGCCGGGACGTCCCGCTGCTCGTGGAGAAGCCGCTCGTGTTCTCGCTCGAGGAGGCGGACGCGCTGCTCGGGGAGGCCGACGCGAGGGGGCTGTTCTTCGCGATCAACCTCAACCACCGCTTCGCCGAGCCGGTGGCGCGCGCCAAGGCCGCCATCGACGCGGGCGAGCTCGGCGACGTCGTGTTCGCGACGTGGCGCTTCGGCGGCGAGCCGAACTTCGGCACCAGCCCGCACGCCAACCTCATCGAGACGCAGGTGCACGGCATCGACATGCTCGAGCACCTGTGCGGCCCGATCGACAGCGTCGCCGCCCAGATGACGGACATGACGCGGCCCGGCACGTACACGACGCTCGCGGTGGCCCTGCACTTCGCCGGGGGCGCGGTGGGCAGCCTGGTGGGCACGTACGACTCGTCCTACGCGTACCCCGACACGCACCTCGTCGAGGTCAACGGCACGCGCGGCCGGCTGCTCATCGAGGACACCGTCAAGCGCCTGACCGTGTCCGCCGCGGGCGACGCCACGCGCCGCGTGTGGGAGGCCGGCTACTTCGACGACGAGGCGCGGACCTTCGAGTACACGTTCGACCGCCACGTCGAACGCCTGCTCGCGGCGTTCCGGGCGGGCGACGAGCCTCCCGTGCACGCGCGCGAGGGCCGGCGCGCGCTCGAGGTCGCGCACGCCATCATCCGGTCGTACGAGGAAGGCGCGCGCGTCGCGGTGTGAGCGGTGGTCAGCCGTCGACGCCGAGCATGCCGCCCCACATCGCAGGGAAGCCCGGCATGGTCTTCGCGGTGGTGCCCACGTTCAGCACCCGCACACCCGGCACCGCGAGGCCCACGATCGCCGCGAAGGTCGCCATCCGGTGGTCGTGGTACGTCTCCATGACGGCGCCGTGCAGGCCCGCGGCGCCGATGCCGCCCGCGGGCAGGCCGCCGAACGCGAGCGAGTCGTCGTCCGCCGCGCACTCGCCGCCCAGGCGCGTCACCTCGGCGGCCAGCGCGGCGAGCCGGTCGGTCTCGTGCCCGCGCAGGTGGCCGATGCCGGTGAGCCGGCTCGGGCCGTGCGCGACCGCGCACAGCGCCGCGATGGTGGGGGTGATCTCGCCGGCGGGGGACAGGTCCGCCTCGATGCCGCGGACTCTGCCGTCGCCGGTGACCGTCATGACGTCGCCGTCGAGCGTGCAGGCGGCGCCCATGCGGGTGAGCAGCTCGGGGTAGTAGGCGCCGGGCTGCGTGGTCCGTGCGGGCCAGCCGGGGATGCGGACGGTGCCGCCCGCGATGAGCGCGGCGGCCATGAACGGGCCCGCGTTGCTGAGGTCGGGCTCGACGCGCACCTCGCCCGGACGGATCTCGCCGGGGTGGACCACCCACGTGCGCTCGTCGGGCTGGTCGACGCGGATGCCCGCCTCGCGCAGCGTCGCGCACGTCATGTCGATGTGCGGCAGGCTCGGCAGCGTCGCGCCGGTGTGCCGCACCGTGAGGCCCTCGGGCAGCCGCGGCGCGGTGAGCAGCAGCCCCGTGACGAACTGCGAGGACGACGAGGCATCCACCTCGACCACGTCCGGCACCTCGGCGGGCGGGGTGACGGTGAACGGCAGGGTGCCCCGGCCGTCGTCGTCGACGGTCGCGCCGAGCAGGCGCAGCGCGTCGAGCAGCGGCCCCATGGGGCGCACCCGGGCGCCCTCGTCGCCGTCGAAGCTCACGGGGCCGTCCGCCAGCAGCACCATCGGCGGCACGAAGCGCATCACGGTGCCCGCGAGCCCGCAGTCGACGTGGGCGCCGCCCCGGATCGGGCCCGGCGTGACCCGCCACTCCTCGCCCGCATCGTCCACCGCGATCCCGAGGCCGCGCAGCGCGCCGATCATCAGGTCCGAGTCGCGCGAGCGCAGGCCGCCGCGCACCGTGACCGGCTCCGCGGCGAGCGCCGCGAGCACGAGGTGGCGGTTGGTGAGCGACTTGGATCCGGGCACGTCGACGGTCGCGTCGAGGGGACGATGCGCGACGGGCGCGTCCCAGACCTCGCCGGGACCGGTGCCGAGGGGAAGGGCGCCGCTCACGCGGCGTTCTTCTTGGAGCCGGCGGCCTTGAGGGCCGCCTTGGCCTCCTTCTCCTTCGCCTTCGCCTCCGCGGCCTTCTCCTTGGCCTTCGCCTTCTTCGCCTTCTTGCGGTCGATGTGGCGCTGGCTGTGGCCCGCGGTCGCCGCGAGCAGCACGCCGCCCACGAGCGACAGGTTCTTGAGGAACTGCTCGAGCTCCTCCTCCTTGCGCGCCTCGTCCTCCTCCTTCCAGAAGGGGTGGGCGAGCGCGGCGGTGGCGCTGGCGAGGCCCGCGAGGCCAAGGGCGGCGGTGCGCGGGCTGCGCGACAGCGCGAGCGCCGCGGCGAGCGCGACGGAGGCGGCGCCGTGGACCTTCACGAGGTCGACGGTCTTCACCTCCTCGAGGCCCAGCTCCTTGAGGGCGGGCTCGATGGTCGGGGCGACGCGCGCGGCGCGCGTCTCGGGCTCGAGGTAGCTCTGGACGCCTCCGTAGACGAACCACGAGGCGAGCAGCGGCCTGGCAAGTGCACGCAACATGCCTCCTACGCTACCAAGCGAGACGCTCCTCGTCAGGGGAGGGAATGATCCCGGACGCGGTGCGGTTACCGATCGATGTGACGACCACTGTGGAGAGGCCAACGGCGTCGCGTGCACCGGCACGTCGGCGCACCGCTGTACGCTCGCAACCGATGACCGACACAGCAGAGTTCGACTTCGAGTCCCAGGCGCTGTCCTACATGGACCAGCTCTATGCGGCTGCCCTGCGCATGACGCGCAACGGCGCGGACGCGGAGGACCTCGTGCAGGAGACCTTCGCGAAGGCCTTCGCCGCGCAGGACAAGTTCACCCCGGGCACCAACCTCAAGGCGTGGCTGTACCGGATCCAGACGAACGCGTTCATCAACACGTACCGGAAGAAGCAGCGCGAGCCCAAGCGCTCCGACGCCGACTCGGTCGAGGACTGGCAGCTCGCCGCCGCCGCGGAGCACACGTCGAGCGGGCTCGCCTCGGCCGAGGACGCGGCGCTGGACTCGCTCGGTGACGACGAGGTCAAGCGCGCGCTGTCCGAGCTGTCGGAGGACTTCCGCATGGCCGTCTACCTCTCCGATGTGGAGGGGTTCGCCTACAAGGAGATCGCGGAGATCATGGACACCCCGGTGGGGACGGTCATGTCGCGGCTGCATCGCGGCCGCAAGCTCCTGCGAGAGAAGCTGCGGGACTACGCCGCCGAGCGTGGTCTCTATGAGAGGACCCCGGTGAAGAAGGACAAGGACGGGGGTGCATGCCGTGCCTAAGCCGGAGTGCGAGGAGGCGCTCGACCGCCTCTTCGAGTACATCGATCACGAGCTGCCCGAGGATGAGATCCATCGGATCGGGGAGCACCTCAAGGAGTGCCCGCCCTGCGAGGCGGAGCACAAGATCAACGAGAAGATCAAGCGGCTCGTCAACAAGACCGGCCACGATGTCGCGCCCGAGGACCTCCGCGCGCGCATCCTCACGACCATCCGCGCGACGCGGCCGGACGGCGCCTCGTAGCCCCTCCGCGCCCGCGCATCGTCCCCCCGGTCGGGGGCCGAGGACGACAGAAGCCGCATCGGCCAGGCCGATGCGGCTTCTTCTCGTATCCGGGCGGAACGGCTCAGGCGTTGGGCCGCTTGCCGTGGTTGGCGCCACCCTTCGCGCGCGACTTGCGCTTACGGCCTCGCTTGCTCACAACGTTCCCCTTTCTGGACGCGAAACAAAGACCCCCTATCCTCCCACATCTGAGGACCTCGTCACACCGGGGGTCCGCCGCGCGGAGGTTGGCGATACGCTCCCCCTCAAGCCGCCCAATCCGGATGCCGATGGAGGAACCGTGAGCGATCAGCCCCAGTCAGTCATCCCGTTCCTGCACGCGCTTGCCTCGACGGGCGGCTCCGACCTGCACTGCAAGGTGGGCTCCGCGCCCCGCGTGCGCGTCGACGGCCGGCTCCGCAAGCTCCAGGTGCCGCCGCTGACCCCCGAGGACACGCAGCACATGGTCGCGCAGGTCCTCCCCGAGGACCTGGTGCCCGCGTTCCGCGATACCCACGAGGCCGACTTCGCGTTCTCGCTGTCCGGCGTCGGCCGCTTCCGCGTCAACGCCTACGTCGCGCGCGGCGCCGAGGGCCTGGTCTTCCGCCGCGTCGCGGTGGGCGCGCAGAGCTTCGAGGAGCTCGGCCTGCCGGGCGTCATCGCCGACCTCGCGCTCGAGCCTCGCGGGCTCGTCCTCGTCACGGGCCCGACGGGCTCCGGCAAGACCACGACCCTGGCGTCGATGATCGACCTCATCAACTCGTACCGCGAGGTCAACATCGTCACGATCGAGGACCCCATCGAGGTCCTCCACCAGGACAAGAAGGCGATCATCTCGCAGCGCGAGGTGCGCTCGGACACCCTGGACTTCACCAGCGCGCTGCGTGCCGCGATGCGTCAGGACCCCGACGTCATCATGGTCGGCGAGATGCGCGACATCGAGACCGTGCGCGCCGCGCTGTCCGCGGCCGAGACCGGCCACCTCGTGCTCGCGACGCTGCACACGGTGGACGCGCAGGACACGATCAACCGCATCGTCGACTTCTTCACCCCGCACGAGCAGAACCAGGTCCGCGCGACGCTCGCGCAGACGCTGCGCGGCATCGTCTCGCAGCGCCTCGTGCGCCGCGGCGACGGCACCGGCCGCACGCTCGTCGCGGAGGTCATGGTCAACACGGGCCGCACCGCCGAGGCGATCGTCGACCCGTCGAGCCAGCCGCCCATCCTCGACCTCATCTCCGAGGGCGAGTACTACAAGATGCAGACGTTCGACCAGCACCTGTTCCAGCTGGTCCGGGACAACGTCGTCGCGCTCGACGACGCCGTCGCGATCGCCTCGCGCCCGCACGACCTGCTGGTCGAGCTCCGCGGCGCCGGCGTCGTCGACTAGCAGCCGTCACGTACGAGGGGCCGCCACCCGACCGGGTGGCGGCCCCTCGTGCGTCCCGGCGTCGCTCCGGCCCCGGCGTCGGACCGATCAGGATCGGATGCGACATCCGGGCATCGAACAGCCCGCATGTCGGACCGATCGACGATCGATGCGACATGCGGGCTGCTGACGGACGGGCCGGTGCGCCTCAGGCGGCCGGCGGCTCGATGCCGAGCCACGAGTGCCACCGCGAGTGCAGCACGAGCCACGCCATGAGGCCGTAGCCCGCCTGCATCGGCAGCGCGTCGTGGCCGGTGGCCATGTCCGCGGCCCACTGCTCGTGGCGGGCGAGCGGGCCGTACATGTCGATGTAGCCCACGCCGCGGCGCGACGCGGCGTCCTCGCACACCGCGGCGAGCTCCGCGATGCGCGCGTTGTCGGCCTCGGCGCCCGGCGGGGGACCCGCGATGAGCGTCTCGAAGCCGAGCGCGTGCGCGCGGTCGAGGAAGTTGGCGATGTTGAGCCGGGTCATCGTGGGGGAGACGCCGCGGTGCACGTCGTGCCGGCCGATCGCGAACAGCACGTGGTTCGCCTCGGGCTCGGTGCGCAGGGTGCGGCGCAGCGCCTCCTCGTCCCAGCGGCTCGTCATCTCGCCGGTGGTCTCGTGGGGCACCGCGAGCGTGTGGAAGGCCAGGTCGGGCGCGAGCGGGAGGGTGCGGGCCGCGACGCGTCCCGCCCACCCGAGCGCCTTGGGATCGCCGTGGCCGGCCACGAGCTCGTCGCCGACGAGGAAGACGTTCCTCATCGGGTGAAGGCCCGCGTGACCAGCTCCGACTGCTCCGCCGCGTGGCGCGACGCGAGGCCCGAGGCGGGCGACGCGGACGCCGGGCGGGACACCACCCCGACGGTGGTGCCGACGACCTGCGGCAGGCTCAGCGACATGCGCGACCACGCTCCCTGGTTCAGAGGCTCCTCCTGGACCCACACGAGCTCGGCGCCGTCGAACGGGGCGAGCGCCTCGCGGATGGCGTCGTGCGCGAGCGGGTACAGCTGCTCGAGTCGCACGATAGCGGTTGTCGTGTCGCCCGTGCGGTCCCGCTCCGCGACGAGGTCGTAGTAGACCTTGCCGGCGCACAGCAGGACCCGGTCGACCGAGGCCGGATCCACCGCATCGTCCCCGATCACCTCGCGGAACGTGCCGGTGGTGAAGTCCTCGACCGCCGACTGCGCCGCGCGCAGGCGGAGCATCGACTTCGGGGTGAACACCACGAGCGGCTTGCGCGGGCGGTTGTACGCCTGGCGGCGCAGCAGGTGGAAGTAGCTCGCCGGGGTCGACGGCATGGCGGCGATCATGTTCTCCTCGCCGCACATCTGCAGGAAGCGCTCGACGCGTGCCGAGGAGTGGTCCGGGCCCTGGCCCTCGAAGCCGTGCGGCAGCAGCAGCACGACGGAGGAGGACTGGCCCCACTTCTGCTCGGCGGAGGAGATGAACTCGTCGATGATCGTCTGCGCGCCGTTGACGAAGTCGCCGAACTGCGCCTCCCACAGGACGAGCGCGTCGGGGCGCTCGACCGAGTAGCCGTACTCGAAGCCGAGCACGCCGTACTCCGACAGCGGGGAGTCGAAGATGTGCAGGCGGCCCTGGTCCGAGGACAGGTACAGCAGCGGCGTCCACTCCGAGCCCGTGTTGCGGTCGTGGTAGACCGCGTGGCGCTGGACGAACGTGCCGCGGCGCGAGTCCTGGCCGGACACGCGGACCGGGACGCCCTCCTGCAGCAGCGTGCCGAAGGCGAGGATCTCGCCGTAGCCCCAGTCGATGCCGCCCTCGCGGCTCATCGTCTCGCGCCGCTCGAGCAGCTTCTCGAGCTTGGGATGGACCGAGAAGCCCTCCGGCGGGCGCACGTGGGCGCGGCCGATGCGCTCGATCTGGCTCGCGCTGACGGCGGTCTTCCAGCCGACCATGATGCCGGCGTCCGAGGACTGCGACGACGGCAGCTCGAGGCCCGAGATCGACTCGGTGTCCGAGGCCGGCTTGTAGCCCTCGCGGGTCTCGATGAAGACGCGCTCGAGCTGGGCGAGGTAGTCCTTCGAGACCGACTCGGCCTCCTCGGTGGTGATGTCGCCGCGGCGGATGAGCGCCTCGGTGTAGAGGTGGCGCACCGAGCGCTTGCCCTCGATGAGGTCGTACATGCGCGGCTGCGTCATCGACGGGTCGTCGCCCTCGTTGTGGCCGCGACGGCGGTAGCAGACCATGTCGACGATGACGTCGCGCCCGAACCGCTCGCGGTACTCGAACGCGAGCCGGGCGGCGCGCACGCACGCCTCCGGGTCGTCGCCGTTGACGTGGAAGATCGGGATCTGGAAGCCCTTGGCGATGTCGGTGCAGTACCGGGTCGAGCGCGAGCTCTCCGGGCCGGTGGTGAAGCCGACCTGGTTGTTGATGATGACGTGCACGGTGCCGCCGGTGCGGTAGCCCTTGAGCAGCGCCATGTTGAGCGTCTCGAGCACCACGCCCTGGCCCGCGAAGGCCGCGTCGCCGTGGACGAGCACGGGGAGCACGGGGTAGCCGTCCGTCGCCGGGTCCGCGCCGAGCGCGTCGAGCTTGGCGCGCACGATGCCCTCGAGGACCGGGTCGACCGCCTCGAGGTGCGAGGGGTTCGCCGCGAGGTAGACGCGCGTGGTGGCGCCCGACTCGGCGGTGAACGTGCCCTCCGTGCCGAGGTGGTACTTGACGTCGCCCGAGCCCTGGACCGAGCCGGGCACCGCGGTGCCCTCGAACTCGGAGAAGATCTGGCCGTAGCTCTTGCCCGCGAGGTTCGCGAGCACGTTGAGGCGGCCGCGGTGGGCCATGCCGATGCAGACCTCGTGCACGCCGGACTCGGCCGCCGCGCTCATGACCGAGTCGAGCAGCGGGATGAGCGACTCGCCGCCCTCGAGCGAGAAGCGCTTCTGGCCCACGAACTTGGTCTGGAGGAAGGCCTCGAAGGCCTCCGCCGCGTTGAGGCGGTGGAGGATGCGCAGGTGCTCCTCGCGGGTCGGCTTGGTGTAGCCGTGCTCGAGGCGGTCCTGGAAGAACGACCGCTGCTCGCGGTCCGCGATGTGCATGTACTCGAGGCCGATGGTGCGGCAGTACGCGTCGCGCAGGCGGCTCAGCACCGTCCGCATCTTCCACGAGCCCTGGCCGGCGAAGCCGCCCGTCTCGTACGTGCGGTCGAGGTCCCACAGCGTGAGGCCGTGGGTCTGGACGTCGAGGTCGGGGTGCTTGCGCGGGCGCGAGCTCAGCGGGTCGACGTCGGCCATGAGGTGGCCGCGCGAGCGGTACGCGTGGATGAGCTCCGCGATGCGCGCCGGCTTCGCGGCCTCGATCGCGGGGTCCGTCGTGGTGTCCTGGATCCACCGGACCGGCTCGTACGGGACGCGCATCGACGAGAAGACGCGGTCGTAGAAGCCGTCGAGGCCCAGCAGCTTGCGGTGCACGATGCCGAGGAACTCGCCCGACTGCGCGCCCTGGATGACGCGGTGGTCGTAGGTCGAGGTGATCGTCATCACCTTGGACACGCCGAGACGGGCGACCGTCTCCTCCGCCGCGCCGAGGAACTCGGCGGGGTAGTCCATCGAGCCGACGCCGATGATCGCGCCCTGGCCGTCCATGAGGCGCGGCACCGAGTGGACCGTGCCGAGCGTGCCCGGGTTGGTGAGCGTGAGGGTCGTGCCCTGGAAGTCGGCCGCCTGGAGCGCGCCGTTGCGGGCGCGGCGGACCACGTCCTCGTAGGCGGACCAGAAGTCGGCGAAGTCCATGCGGTCCGCGCCCTTGATGGACGGGACGAGGAGCTGGCGCGAGCCGTCCGGGCGCGCGAGGTCGATCGCGAGGCCCAGGTTGACGGAGGCGGGGGTGCGGACGGCCGGCTTGCCGTCCTCCTCGGTGTACGCGGCGTTCATCGCGGGGAACTCCGCGAGCGCCTCGACGATCGCGAAGCCGATGAGGTGCGTGAACGACACCTTGCCGCCGCGGGTGCGCGCGAGGTGGTTGTTGACCACGACGCGGTTGTCCATGAGCAGCTTCGCGGGCACCGTGCGGACCGAGGTCGCGGTCGGCACCGTGAGGCTCGCCTCCATGTTCTGCACGACGCGCGCGGCGGGGCCGCGCAGGCGCTCGACGCCCTGCTGCACGTCCTTGGTCGCGACGGGCGTGAACTCCGGGCGCTGCAGGTAGGCCGCGGTGGGCGCCTGCGCGGTCGCGATCGGCTGCGTCGCGGTCGGGTCCGTGTCGTCGGACGATGCGGCGGCCGGGGCCGGGGCGGGCGCGGGGGCCGTGGCCGGCGCCTCCTCGGCGGCGGGCGTCGCGGCCTCCACCGCGGGCTCGGCCGCAGGGGCCGGCACGTCGGCGCGCCGCGCGGGCGGCGGCGGGGGCGGCGGGGGCACCGCGCCGGCGGTCACCGTCGGCATCGGCTGGGTCGGGGGCTGGGGGATCGAGGACTGCCCGGCTGCAGGGGTCTCCTGGCGCGTCGAGGAGTCGCCCGGCGTGGCATCGGCCCCGTGCTCTCCGCCCAGGATGAGCGACGCAACGGACGGGGCACCTGCTGCACGGGCGACTGAGACGCGGTCGGTGTCGGGCGCGGAGGTGTCTGGGGACACGGTTGAGGCCGCTCGCTTTCTTGGCGCATCAGCGTCGATGGTGATCTGTGATCCCTATCCTTCCCCCAAAGGTGGTGCGCTCGGAACCAACTTCCGAAACTTTTGGGGAACTTTTACGTGATGTCGTGCCGGAACGACGTGCGCCAGCCGATCGCCGCCGCCACCAGGCCGTACCCCAGCAGGACCAGGAGCCCGGCCCACGCCGGCAGCAGGTCGGACAGCCCCGTCGCCGAGTAGAAGCTCGTCCCCGCGACGGCCTCGCCGGCGGCCCCGGGCAGGAAGCGGGCGACCGGGGCGGCGGCGTCCCAGTACCCGAGCGCGATGCGCACGAGCGGCTCGACGATCTGCGTCCACATGATGAGCCCCACGATCACGGCCACCTGGTTCGTCACGAGCGTGCCGAAGCCGACCCCGACGAGCATCCACGCGGCCATCGCGACCGCGCCGAGGCCGAGCGTCCGCCAGGTCGCGGGATCGTCCAGCATGGCGCCGTCGCCGGCCAGCGCGAGCGCGGGCGCCCCGGCGGCGAGGGCGGCGGCGGAGCTCGCGACGCCGTACGCGAGCGCGAACGGGACGGTGGCGACGAGCTTGGCCACGGCGACGCGGGTGCGCCGCGGCTCGGCGAGGACCGACGTCTGGAACGTGCGGTGGCGGAACTCCTGCGTCACCACGATCGCGCCGAAGGCCACCGGGAAGACGTAGCCGAGCGTGACGCCGGCCGAGTAGACGGTGAGCGCGAGCTGGTCCGGCGGCACCGCCAGCTCGTCGCCCGCGGCCTGCCCGCCGAGCGCGGTCGCGAGCGCGAGCGAGCCGGCGAGGACCGCGACAGCCGCGACCATGGCGAGCAGCAGCGCCCACCACAGGCGGGTGGTGAGGATCTTGCGGATCTCGGCGCGGATCGCGGCGCTCATGCGGCGTCCTCCGTGAGGCGCAGGAACACCTGCTCGAGAGTCTCGCCGGCCTCGGCGAGGCCGTGCACCTCGACGCCGGCCGCGAACGCCCGCGCGCCCACCTCGGCGGCGCCGGCGCGCGGCACGACCAGCTCGGTCGGGGAGGCGAGGTGCGCCCCCGGCCACTCCCGGGCGAGCACCGCGAGCCGGTCGGCATCGGGCGAGCGCAGCGTGGCGGCGGGGTGGGCGAGCGCGCGCAGGTCCGCGAGGGACGACGCGTGGCGGATCCGGCCCTTCGCGATCACGACGACGTCGTCGACCGTCTGCTCGACCTCGCCGAGCAGGTGCGAGGACAGCAGCACCGTCCCGCCGCGCGCGGCGAAGTCCCGCACGAAGCCGCGCATCCACGTGATGCCCGCCGGGTCGAGACCGTTGGCGGGCTCGTCCAGCACGAGCGCGGACGGCTCGCCGAGCAGCGCCGTGGCGAGCCCGAGGCGCTGGCGCATGCCCATCGAGAAGCCTCCGACGCGACGGTGCGCGGCCTCCGTCATGCCGACGGCCGCGAGCGCCTCGTCGCACCGCGCATCGTCCGCCCCCGCGAGGGGCGCGACCACCCGCAGGTGGTCGCGCGCGGTCCGGCCCGGGTGGAACGACGGCTCGAGCTGCGCGCCGACGACCGTCGCCGGTCGCTCGACCTCGGCGTACGGGCGGCCGCCGATGAGGGCGCCGCCGGAGGTGGGGGAGACCAGCCCGAGCAGCGCGCGCAGGGTCGTGGACTTGCCCGCGCCGTTGGGGCCGAGGAAGCCGGTCACACGCCCCGGCTCCGCGGCGAACGACGCATCGTCGACCGCCGTCACCGCCCCGAAGCGCTTCGTCAGCGCCGCGATCTCGATGCGTAGCCCGTCCATGCCGCCTCCTCATGAGTTGTTATAGATGAACTATAACAGTGGGGGCCTGTGACGTCGCGCCGTCCGCCTGTATCCTTTCGACACCATGGACCCCGACAGTTCCAGCCGACCATGACCGCATGGCTCCTCGTGGGCGTCGGGGTGCTCCTCACGCTCGGCACCGCGGTGTTCGTCGCCGCCGAGTTCTCCCTCGTCGCGCTCGACCCCTCCCACGTCGAGGACGATGCGCGCGGCCGCCGGGTCAAGGGCGCGCTCCGCCGCCTCTCCACGCAGCTGTCGGGGGCCCAGGTGGGCATCACCCTCACCACGATCCTGCTGGGCTACACCGCCCAGCCGGCGCTGGTCGAGCTGCTGTCGATCCCGCTCGAGACCAGCACCCTGTCGCGCGCCGCGATCGCGGGCCTCGCCGGCACCCTCTCGCTGGTGCTCGTCAACGCGTTCTCGATGATCGTGGGCGAGCTCATCCCCAAGAACCTCGCGCTCGCGGAGCCGGCACGCACCGCGCGGGTCGCCGCGCCGCTCAACATGGCGTTCACCGCCGCGCTGCGGCCCGTCATCGCGTCCCTCAACGGCGCCGCGAACGGCATCCTGCGCCTCATGGGCATCGAGCCCAAGGAGGAGCTCGCGGGCGGCCGCTCGCGCCAGGAGCTCGCCGCGCTCGTGAGCCGCAGCGCGGAGGCGGGCACGCTCGCGCCGTCGACGGCCCTGCTGCTCAAGAACTCGATCGAGCTCGACGACCTCGCCGCGATCGACGTCATGACGGACCGCACCCGCGTCCACACGCTCGGCCGCGACGCGACCGCGGCCGACGTCATCGCCGCGTCGCGCGCCACCGGCCACTCGCGCTTCCCGGTCGTCGGGGACGGCACCGACGACGTGCTGGGCCTCGTCCACCTGCGCGCCGCGATCGCGGTGCCCGCGCATCGTCGCCCCGAGGTGCCCGTGCGCGCGCTCATGGCGGACGCCCCCCGCATCCCCGAGACGATGCAGATGGGCCCGCTCCTCGTCGAGCTGCGCGGGCTCGGGTACCAGTGCGCGATCGTCGTCGACGAGTACGGCGGCACCGCCGGGCTCGTCACGCTCGAGGACGTCGTCGAGGAGCTCGTGGGCGACGTCGCCGACGAGCACGACCGGCGCCGTGCCGCCGTGCACCGCGCGCCCGGCGGCGCGTGGATCGTGCCCGGCGAGCTGCGCCCCGACGAGGTGCTCGAGCGCACCGGCCTGGTGATCCCCGAGTCGCCGGCCTACGAGACGCTCGGCGGCTTCGCCATGGCGCGGCTCGGCCGCGTGGCCGAGCCGGGCGACACGGTCGACGCGCCCGGCGTGCGCGTGCGCATCGAGCGGATGGACGGCCGCCGCATCGACCGCGTCCGGCTCACGCCGGTCGCGACCGAGGAGGACGAGGCATGAGCGCCGGCATGGTCCTCGCGGTCGTGGGGCTGCTCCTCGCGAACGCGTTCTTCGTGGGCGCCGAGTTCGCGATCATCTCCGCCCGCCGCAGCTCGATCGAGCCGCGCGCCGCCGCGGGCTCGCGCGCCGCGCGCACGGTCCTGTGGGCGATGGAGAACGTGTCGCTCATGCTCGCCACGGCGCAGCTGGGCATCACCGTGTGCTCGGTCGCGCTCGGTGTGGTCGCCGAGCCGGCCCTCGCCCACGCGCTCGAGCCGCTGATGCACGCGCTCGGCCTCGGCGACGAGGCGGCGCACGCCGTCGCGGTCGCGATCGCGCTGCTCGTGATCGTGGGGCTGCACGTGGTGGTCGGCGAGATGGTGCCCAAGAACGCGGCGGTGTCGAGCCCCGACCGCGCCGCGCTGGTGTTCGGCCCGCCGCTGGTCGCGATCGCGCGCGTGGTGCGGCCGATCATCGTCGCGCTCAACTGGATCGCCAACGGCACCGTGCGCCTGCTCGGCTTCGAGCCCAAGGACGAGGTCGCGAGCGCCTTCACGGCCGACGAGGTGCACTCGATCGTCGAGAGGTCCTCCGCCGAGGGGACGATCTCCGACCCGACGGGGCTGCTCACCACCGCGATCGAGTTCTCGGAGCGGTCGGTCGAGGAGGTGATGGTGCCCGTCGCGCAGGTCCGCGCCCTCGATCTCGGAGCCACCGTCGAGGATCTCGAGCGGATCGCGACGGACACGGGCTTCTCGCGCTTCCCCGTGGCCGACGACGGGTCGTTCGTGGGCTACCTGCACATCAAGGACGCGCTCTACGCGCGCCCCGGCGAGCGCGAGGAGCCCATCCAGGCGTGGCGCGTGCGCGACCTCCCGTCCGTGGTGCACGGCGCCGAGGTCGAGTTCGCGCTCGCGCTCATGCGCCGCTCGGGCGCGCACGTCGCGGCCGTGGTGGACGACGGCCGCACGGTCGGCATGGTCTTCCTCGAGGACATCCTCGAGGAGCTCGTCGGCGAGGTGCGCGACTCGCTCGCGCGGCGCGACGCGAGCGCGTAGGCGGGTAGCAGGACGGTGACCGTTCCCGGCCCTCGTGCGTGGCGTGTGACCCACCAGACACGCCCGGGGGTTGGAGTCATCGTTACCGTTTGGTAATAATTGACGCGGACGCCCGGCGGAGATGACACCGCAGGGCGCCCGTCGTATCCGAACTCCGATGCCCCCGGGAGGCGATGGTGAGCAAGCTCAGCTCCCTTCATGTCGCGCGTCCCGGCCACCGCTCCCGCAAGGAGCGCCGCATCGAGCACACGCAGGAGCTGCAGGTCCGCACCACGCGCCGGCGCCGCAAGTACGGCACCCGCGCGGGCGTGATCGTCGGCTTCCTCGCCGCCATGGTCGTCTACCCCGTGATGGGCACCATCGCGCCGTACGCGAACGCCGCCGAGAAGCTCCCCGGCGTGGTCAAGGGCCAGGCGCCCACCACCGCGACCGCGATCCTCGGCGCGGGACCGCAGTTCGAGTCCTCCGACCTGCCGCTGCCGACGGTCGACGACCAGTCCGGCGCGATCCTCACCGCCAACGACGTGCCGATCGCCTCGAACCTGCTGCCGAACTGCAACCCCGAGTTCGACCCGAACATGTCCAACGGCCAGCTCCGCAGCGACCAGCTGTGCGAGCTGTGGGTCGCGGGCCAGTACCTGCGCCCCGACGCGGCGCTCGCGTTCGCGGCGCTCAACGAGCGCTTCCGTTCCGAGTTCGGCACCGACATCTGCCTCTCCGGCACGTACCGCGACCTCGCCAGCCAGTACTCGACCAAGGCGACGCGTGGCTACCTCGCGGCGACGCCCGGCACCTCGATGCACGGCCTGGGCCTCGCGGTCGACCTGTGCCGCACGCATGCCTCCGGCGTCTACTACTCGTGGCTGTCGCTCAACGCCGCCACGTACGGCTTCTGGAACCCGGACTGGGCGAAGACGTCCAAGTACGAGCCGTGGCACTGGGAGTACAACACGTACGACGCGTACTGACCCGGACCCACCCGCCACCCGAGCCCGCGACCCCCGAGGTCGCGGGCTTCGTCGTCCTCGGGCCCGCCCTACGCGCCCGGGGCACCCGCCCCGACGCCGGACGATGCGGGCGACGCTCCGTCGTACGTGCCGGTTCCGACCCCTACGACGGACCGATCCGGGATCGATCCGGCAGCCGGGCGACCGCCGAGGTCGCGGGCTTCGTCGTCCTCGGGCCCGCGTCGCGGGGTGGAGCGGCGTCCCCGGGGTGTAGGACTGGAGACGAGGGCGCATCGCGAGGAGGCGGTCGTGCGAGTCGGGGTCCCCACCGAGACCAAGAGCGGCGAGACGCGCGTCGCCATCGCGCCCGCGGGTGTCCACGCCCTGGCCGCCCGCGGCCACGAGGTGCTCGTCGAGGCGGGTGCGGGGCGCCGCGCGGGCATCGAGGACGCGGAGCTCGAGTCCGCCGGCGCCCGGATCGTCTCCGGCGCCGACGCGTGGGCCGCGGACCTCGTCCTCAAGGTCAAGGAGCCGCAGGCGGACGAGCTCAGCCTGCTGCGCGACAACGCGCTGTTCACGTTCCTGCACCTCGCCGCGAACCCCGCGCTCGCGGCGGCGCTCGTCGCGGCGGGCACCACGGCGCTGTCGTACGACACGGTCCAGCTCGCGGACGGCTCGCTGCCGCTGCTCACGCCCATGAGCGAGGTCGCCGGCCGGCTCGCCGTCCTGGCCGGCGCGCATCATCTCCTCGGCCCTCAGGGCGGCCGCGGGGTGCTGCTCGCGGGCGTGCCGGGCGTGCCGGGCGCCCGCGTCACCGTGCTGGGCGCGGGCGTCGCGGGCGCGCAGGCGATCGCGCAGGCGGCCGCGCTCGGCGCCGACGTCACCGCGCTCGACCTGTCGCTGGCGGCCCTGCGCCGCCTCGACGAGCGCCACGGCGGGCGCGTGCGCACCGTCGCGTCGACGGCGCACGCGATCGAGGAGGCGGTGCGCGGCTCCGACCTCGTGATCGGGGCGGTGCTGGTGCCGGGACGGCGCGCCCCCACCGTCGTCACGCACGCGATGGTCGAGTCGATGCCGCGCGGCAGCGTGCTGGTCGACATCGCGATCGACCAGGGCGGCTGCTTCGAGGACTCGCGCCCCACGACCCACGAGGACCCCGTGCGCGAGGTCGCCGGCTCGCAGCTCTACGCCGTCACGAACATGCCCGCCGCGGTGGGCGTCACCGCGACCCGGGCGCTCACCAACGTGACGCTGCCGTACGTCCTGCGCCTGGCCGACGGGGTGGACGATGCGGTGGCCGCGGACCCCGCGCTCGCCGCCGGGGTGAACGTGCGGGATGGGCGCATCGTCCACCCGGCCGTCGCGGCGGCGCTCGGGGAGGTCCCGGCGCGCGCCTAGGCTGAGCGCATGCCCGGCCCCGACCAGCCCGAACCCGCGACCCCGCGCACGTGGATGCCGCTCGTGATCGCGGCCTCGGTCGCGCTGCTCGTGGTCGTCGGCGCGTTCGTCGCCGCATCGCTGCGCTCGGGCATGAGCGCGGGCCGGTCGGACGCGGTGCGGGCCTGCGAGGCCGCCTACGAGGCCTCCGCGGAGGACGGCGAGGTGCCGGCGCGCATCGTCGCCGGGGACGTCTACGGCAGCGCGGAGTGGCGGGACCTGCGTGACTTCCTCGAGCAGCAGGGGCTCCTCGAGTCCGCGGGGGTCGAGGTCGACGGGTCCGAGGCGGACGCGTCCGCCGCCGCGCTCGCGGAGCAGGGGCGCGACCACGTCACGGTGGTGTGGTGGCTCGACTCCGAGGAGCACCTCGCCTGCGAGGTCGACGTCGAGGGCGACCGCGCGCTCGACGACACCGCCGTGCTCGTGCCGCTGCCCTGAGCGGTCGCCGCCGCCCTAGGCTGGCGGCATGGCCGACTCGCCGGGGTTCCCGCGCCGCGTCTACGGCGTGGGCGACGCCCCCGACGCGCGCTTCTCGCTCGCGAACGAGCGCACCTACCTCGCATGGACCCGCACCGCGCTGGCGCTGTTCGCCGCGGGGGTGGGGCTCGAGGCGCTCGACGCGCCCGTGCACCCGACGATCCGCCTCGTCGTCGCCGTGCTGTTCAGCGCGCTCGGCATCGTCGCCGGCATCGCGGGGCTGGTGGGGTGGCTCCGCGCCGAGCGTGCGCTGCGGCTCGGCACGCCGCTGCCGGGGCCGCGCGTCGGGATGCTCATCACGGTCGGCGTGGTCGTCGGCATGGTGCTCGTGGTCGTCGGGATGCTCGTGTGAGCGAGGACCGGGTCTACGACGACGGGCTGGCGGGCGAGCGGACCGCGCTCGCGTGGCAGCGCACCGCGCTGGCCTTCGCGGTCGCGTCCGTGGCCGCGGCGCAGGTGTTCATCCCGGCGGGCCTGCCCGCGGTGGTGCTCGCCTTCGCGGGCGCGGCATGCGCGATCGCGACGCTCATGGTCGCGGCGCTGCGGTACCGCGTCGTGCACCGTCACCTCCACCGCACCGGGCGCCACCCGGGACCCGGCGTCGCCGTGGCGGGGCTCACGCTCACCGTGGTGCTGCTCGGGTGCGCGTGCCTCGCCTACGCCCTGCTGGGGTAGGCAAGGCCCGTGCCGGGTCAGCGCGCGGCGTCGACCGGCTCCTCCGCACGGGACCCGACCGCGTCCTGGACGCGCGCGAAGCCGTCCGCCCGCGCGAGCTCGACGAGCTCACGCGCGATGGTGCCCACGACCGCCGGGCCGCGGAAGACGAGTCCCGACACGAGCTCGACGAGCGTCGCGCCCGCGGTGATCTTGTCGTACGCGTGCCGGCCGTCGAAGACGCCGCCCATGCCCGCGAGCGTGAGGCGGTCGCCCGCGTGGAGGTACGTGCGCCGCACGATCTCGGTGCTGAGGTCGCGCACGGGCCGGCCCGACAGGTTGCCGCGGATGGCGGGGTCCATCGTGACGCTGTCGCGGTCCTTGCGGAGGTTCGCGATGGTGAGGCCGTGCACCCGGTGGTCGAGGGCGACGTCGACGAGGTCGCGGAAGCGCTCCCACGTCTTGTCGGACGGCATCTTCAGCACGATGCGTTGGGACGGCGCCGCCTCGTCGACCGCCGCGAGCAGCCGGTCCAGCGCCTCCGGTTCCGTGAACGCCTCGCCGACCGTCGTGTTGGGGCACGAGATGTTGAGCTCGATTAGCGGGCTCAGCCCGTCGAGCGCCCGCACCGAGGCGAGGTAGTCCTCGACGCCCTCCGCGACGTCGCCGGTGCAGCCGTCGTTCGTGCGCGCGATCGAGAGCTTGAAGGGGAGCGACGTGTAGCGCGGGTTCCCCTCGGCTGCGAGGTCGCGCAGCCGGGCCGCGACCGCGTCCACCCCGCCGTTCGCGAGGCCCACGTGCACGACGAGCGACTCGTGCTCGGGGAGGCGGTGGAACCACGGGCGCGGGTTGCCGGCGCACACGCGCGAGGTCACCGAGCCGAACGTGAGGAAGCCGAAGCCGGTCGCCTGCAGGATCCCCGGGATCGCGACGTTCTTGTCGAGGCCCGCGCCCAGCCCGAGCGGGTTGCGCAGCGTGAGGCCGTACGCCTCGGTGACGAGGGCCGGGTCCTCATGCCGGAGGAGCGCCTCGGCGGCCGCCATCGCGGGGGTGATCCGCTGCGCCCACGACCCGTGCGTGATCATGTCGTCGTGGACCCTGTCGGGGTGGATCCTGAAGATGGTCGGCTTGACCGCCTTCGTGTAGACGGTGGTCATCGCGCCGCGTGCCATCGCACCCATGTCGCCCGCTTCCTGGTCTGTGCTGCGGCACGGCGGTTGCGAGGCGGGGACGGGCTCGCGCGAGGTCGTCGCGTCGCTCGTCGGTGAGGTCGGCGTCACGCTAGCCCGTCGGGGGCGCGGCGGACCGGGACCTCGGGTCCTGGCACCCGGGGCGCTGCCGGGCGAGGCCCCAGGTAGGAAGGCGGTGGGGCGGACATGACAAGAGGCCCGGCGCATGCACCGGGCCTCGTTCACGGAGTGCCCCCGACAGGAATCGAACCTGCGACCTACGGTACCGGAAACCGGCGCTCTATCCGCTGAGCTACGGGGGCCAGCCCGGACTGGCCGGGCCGAACGAGGATATCAGCAGGGCGCCGCGCCGCGAGACCCCGCGCCGGAGCGCCCGGCGCCGCGCGGTGCGGCCGTGGGATGCTGAGGCGTGCGCACCCGCATCCCCGTCGCCGCCGTCGCGCTGGCGCTCGTCCTCGCGGCGTGCGAGCCGCGCGGCGCCGACGTCCGCGACGCCCGGGACGCCGACGCGGTCGGCACGGTCACGAGCGTCGACGACTCCGCGGGCGTCATCGCGGTGGGCTTCGCCCCCGACCCGGGCTACGAGTACTTCGAGGGCACCGTGTTCGACTTCGCCGCGCAGGGCGCGCTCGAGGGGCCCGACGGGGAGGCCGTCACCGGGTCCGACCTGTCCGTGGGGGACCGGCTCGAGGTGTGGGTCGAGGCGTGCGCGGAGTCCTTCCCGGTCCAGTGCCCGGACCCGGTCGGACGCGTCCTGCCCTAGCGCGGACCGGGCGCGCGGTCCACACTGATCCCATGCCCGCCGTCGAGCTCGCCCTGGTCGGCGGCCCCACCGTGGTCGTCGGCTACGCCGGCCTCACGATCCTCACCGATCCGACGTTCGACCCGCCGGGGGCCTACGGCAACCTCACCAAGCTCGCCGGCCCGGCCTTCGGGCCCGAGCACATCGGCCACGTGCACCTCGTGCTGCTGTCGCACGACGAGCACGCGGACAACCTCGACCACGCGGGACGCGCGGCGCTCGCCGCCGCGGGGCACGTGCTCTCCACGCCCGGCGCATCGTCCCGCGTCCCCGGCGTCGTGGGGCTCAAGCCCTGGCACAGCGTCACCGTGTACGGCGCGCACGCGCCCGTCCGGGTGACGGCCGTCCCGGCGCAGCACGGGCCCTCGGCGATGCTCGACCGGCTCGCCGAGGTCACCGGCTTCGTGCTCGAGGCGGCGGGCTGGCCCACCGTGTACTTCTCCGGCGACAACTCCGAGGTCGAGATCGCCGCGCAGGTCGCGCACCGCTTCCCGGACGTGGGCGTCGCCCTCGTGTGCGCGGGCGCGGCGCGGGTCGCACGGCTGGACGATGCGCTGCTCACCGCGGACGCGGCCCGCACCGCCGCGATCGCGGACCTGTGGCCGGGCGCCGCGGTGGTGCCCGTGCACATCGACGACTGGGCGCACTTCTCCGAGCCCCGGCCCGCCCTGCGCCGCGCGCTCGCGGACGATCCGGCGCGCGACCGCATCGTCCTCCTGGAGAAGGGCGCGGCGGTCAGCCTCCCGCGCGCGTGGAGCACGCCGGCCCACGCCTAGAATGGCCTGGTGACCCCCGAAGAGCTCTCCGCGACCATCCGCGCCGCGATCCTGGCCGGCATCGACGACAGCGACTTCCAGCTGTCCCCCTTCGACGTCCCGGAGGCGCGCGTCGAGCGACCGCGCCAGCGCGAGCACGGCGACTGGGCGACGAACGTCGCGATGCAGCTGGCGAAGAAGGCCGGCACCAACCCGCGCGAGTTCGCGCAGACGCTGGTCGAGCGCCTCAACGACATCGACGGCATCGCGACCGCCGAGGTCGCCGGGCCGGGCTTCATCAACATCTTCCTCGACGCCGACGCGGCCGGCCTGCTCGCCAAGGGCATCGTCGACTACGGCGACGACTACGGCCGCGGCGAGTCCCTCACGGGCCACAACGTGAACCTCGAGTTCGTGTCCGCGAACCCGACCGGCCCCGTGCACCTGGGCGGCGCCCGCTGGGCCGCCGTCGGCGACTCGCTCGCGCGCCTGCTCGAGTTCCACGGCGCCACCGTGGTCCGCGAGTACTACTTCAACGACCACGGCTCGCAGATCGACAACTTCGCGAAGTCCCTGGTCGCGGCCATCCTCGGCGAGGACACCCCCGAGAACGGCTACGGCGGCGACTACATCCAGGAGACCGCGAACCGCGTCCTCATCGAGGCGATGGAGGCGGGCGACCGCGACCCGCTCGAGCTGCCGCGCGAGGAGATGCAGGAGTTCTTCCGCGCCCGCGGCGTGCACCTCATGTTCGACGAGGTCAAGGCGTCGCTGCACGACTTCGGCGTCGACTTCGACGTGTACTTCCACGAGGACTCGCTGCACAAGTCGGGCAAGGTCGAGAAGGCCGTCGCCGAGCTCAAGGACTCCGGCGCGCTGTACGAGGCCGACGGCGCGTGGTGGCTGCGCTCGACCGAGTACGGCGACGACAAGGACCGCGTGGTCATCAAGTCGGACGGCAAGCCCGCGTACATCGCCGGCGACATCGCGTACATCCGCGACAAGCACGAGCGCGGCGCGGACCGCTTCATCTACCTGCTCGGCGCCGACCACCACGGCTACATCGCGCGCCTCAAGGCCGCCGCCGCGGCGCTGGGCTACGACGCCGACTCGGTCGAGGTCATCATCGGCCAGCTGGTCAACCTCGTGAAGGACGGCCAGCCGGTGCGCATGTCGAAGCGCGCGGGCACCGTGGTCACCATGGCGGACCTCGTCGACGCGACCTCGGTGGACGCCGCGCGCTATGCGCTCGCCCGCTCGAGCGCGGACTCGACGATCGACATCGACCTCGACCTGCTCGCCTCCGCGAGCAACGCGAACCCCGTCTTCTACGTGCAGTACGCGCACGCCCGCACCGCCGGTGTGGCGCGCAACGCCGCCGAGTACGGCATCCGCCGCGAGGACGGCTTCGACCCGTCGCTGCTCACGCACGAGACCGAGTCCGCGCTGCTGGGCATCCTCGGCGAGTTCCCGCGCATCGTCGCCCAGGCCGTCGACTTCCGCGAGCAGCACCGCGTCGCGCGCTACCTCGAGGACGTCGCCGCGGCGTTCAACCAGTGGTACGACCGCACCCGCGTCACCCCGCAGGGCGACGAGCAGGTCACCGACCTGCACCGCACCCGCCTGTGGGTGAACGATGCGACGGGCCAGGTCCTGCGCAACGGCCTGGCGCTGCTCGGCGTCTCCGCCCCCGAGAGGATGTGACGATGACCGCCGCCGTGTTCTCGAGGACCGTCACGCGCGGCGAGGACGGCGCCCTGTCCGTGGGCGGCGTCGACGTGCGCGAGCTGGCCGGCCGCTTCGGCACGCCGCTGTACGTGGTCGACGAGGAGGACATGCGGGCGCGCGCCGCCGCGTTCCGCGACTCCTTCACCACGGCCTTCGGCCGCCACGGCGCCAAGGTGGACGTCTACTACGCGTCCAAGGCGTTCCTGTCCTCCAAGGTCGCGCGCTGGATGCGCGCCGAGGACCTGTGCATGGACGTCGCGTCCGGCGGCGAGCTCGAGCTCGCGCTGCGGGGCGGCATGCCCGCGGCGCACATCGGCCTGCACGGCAACAACAAGTCGGACGCGGAGCTGCGGCGCGCGCTCGAGGTGGGCGTCGGCCGCATCATCGTCGACTCGTTCACCGAGATCGAGACGCTCGACGCCATCGCCCGCGAGATGGGCACGGTGGCCCCGGTGCTGGTGCGCGTCACCACCGGCGTGCACGCGGGCGGCCACGAGTACATCGCCACCTCGCACGAGGACCAGAAGTTCGGGCTGTCGCTCGCGGCCGGCGCCGCCTTCGAGGCGCTCGTCGAGTGCCACGACGCCGAGGGCATCGACCTGCGCGGCATCCACACGCACATCGGCAGCCAGATCCTGTCGCTCGAGGCGTTCCAGGAGAGCGCCGAGCGCATGCTCGGCCTGCGCGCGGCGTTCCGCGCCGAGGTCGGCGTCGACCTGCCCGAGGTCGACCTGGGCGGCGGCTACGCGATCCGCTACACGCCGCACGGCGAGGAGCTCACCCCCGCGGACGCCGCCCACGGCATGGCCGAGGCGGTGGCGGCCGCGGTCGCGAAGGTCGGCGGCACGTGGCCCCACCTCTCGATCGAGCCGGGCCGCGCCATCGCGGGCCCCGCCGGCATGACGCTCTACCGCGTCGGCGTGGTCAAGCGCGTGGGCCTCGAGGACGGCGGCGAGCGCCAGTACGTCGCGGTCGACGGCGGCATGAGCGACAACATGCGCACCATCACCTACGGCGCCGAGTACACCGCCACGGTCGCGTCGCGGCTCTCGGACGCCGAGCCCGCGCTCAGCCGCGTGGTGGGCAAGCACTGCGAGAGCGGCGACATCGTGGTGCGCGACGTCGACCTGCCGCACGACACGGCCCGCGGCGACCTGCTGGCCGTGCCCGCGACCGGCGCGTACGGACGCGTGATGGCGAGCAACTACAACTCCGTCCTGCGCCCCGCCGTGGTCGCGGTGCGGGACGGCGAGGCGGAGCTGCTCGTGCGACGCGACACCCTCGAGGACCTCTTCAGCTGGGACGTCGCGCCCGACTGAGCCGGCGCATCGTCGCTCGCCTCGCGCGCCCGGGGGATGCGCGGTTGACTGGTGGGGAGTCCCCGCCAGCGACGAAGGGAGCCGCCATGCCCACCGGTCAGGACAAGCCGCACCTCGGTGTCTTCGACCCCGCGCCGACGAGCGAATGGGACGAGATGCCCGACGACGACGCGGGCGACGTGATCCCGCCGGTCGCCGTCGAGATGGAGATCCTCCACCCGATCGAGCGGCACTCCGACTGACAGCGGCGCGCGCAGGAACGTCCCGGCGACCCGCGCGCGTTCACCCGAGGGAGGGCGACGAGGCCCTCCGGGAACCGGGACCCCGAGGGGGTGCGTGATGACCGAGCAGTACGACGCGGAGACCGCGGCGATGGAGCAGATGGAGGCCGCGGTCGAGCGCGAGCGGGAGGCGGAGGCCGCCGCGTACGACACCTCCGTCGACCCCGAGGACGAGATCGACGAGGAGGCGCCCGCGGACGGCCCGCTCGTCCCCCTCGACGACGAGCCCGAGGGGGACGAGGGCGGCGACGAGGCGCGCTACCTCTAGGAGAGGCGGCGGGCCCGGTCGGCGCCCGGGAGCGGGGTCAGGCGCGCGCGGCCGCGGCGACCGCGTCCGCGAGCGGGGTCGTGGGGCGGCCGATGAGGTCCGCGAGCGCGGTGCTGTCGGTGTCGAGCTCGCCCTTGGCGATCGAGCCGTCGATGGCCGCCCAGAACGCCGCGACGCCGGGCTCCATGCCGACCTCCTCGAACGTGGAGGCGAGGCGCTCGACCGACACGTCCGAGTGCGCGATCTCCGCGCCGGTCGCGGTCGCGGCCTCGGCGGCGAGGTCCGTGAGGGTGAACCGAGTGCCGCCGAGCTCGTACACGTCGCCCTCGGCGTCCTGCAGGAGGGCGACGGCGGCCGCCTCCGCGTAGTCGGCGCGCGCGGCCGCGGCGATCGTCGCGCCGCCGGTCGCGCCCAGCACCGTGCCGGTCTCGGCGTAGGTCGCGAGCTGGCCGGTGTAGTTCTCGAGGTACCAGCCGTTGCGCAGGATCGTCGCCGGGATGGACGACGCGGCGAGCGCGTGCTCGGTGGCGAGGTGCTCGGCCGCGAGCGGGTTGCTGGTGGTGTCGGCGCCCAGGATCGACGTGTAGACGAGGCGCGCCACCCCGGCGCGCTCGGCCGCGGCGATCACGTTGGCGTGCTGGACGGCGCGCTGCCCCACCTCGGAGCCGGACACGAGCGCGAGCCGGTCGACGCCCGCGAGGGCCGCGTCGAGCGACGCCGGGTCCGTGTAGTCGCCGAAGCGGACGGTGACGCCGCGCGCGGCCAAGTCCTCGACCTTCGCGGTGGTGCGCGCGATCGCGACCACGTCGGCGGGGGAGGCGCCGCGCGCGAGGAGGCTCTCGACGATGAGCCGGCCGAGGTGGCCGCTGGCGCCGGTGACGGCATACGTGGTCATGGGGGTGTCCTTCCCTGCGTCGGCGGGACCGGGCGCCCCGCCTCTCGGGAGCACTAACTATTCGTTAGTGCCATCTATTCCGTTCGTACCCGACGCCGTGCCTGTACCGTGGTCGGCATGGAGGGGACCGAGGCCGCGGACCCGTCGCCGGCGCTGGTGACGGACGTGTTCGCGCGCGCCTGCACCTCGCGCGCGGCCTTCGAGGACGTCACGTCGCGCTGGTCGTCGCTGGTGCTGCTCGCGCTCGCGGAGGGGCCTCACCGCTTCGGCGAGCTGCGCCGCCGCGTCGAGGGCGTGAGCGAGCGGATGCTCGCCCAGGCGCTGCGCGGGCTCGAGCGCGACGGGCTCCTCACCCGCGACGTCGCGGGCACCATCCCGCCCCGCGTCGACTACGCGCTCACGCCGCTCGGGCTGCGCGTCGCCGAGGGGCTGCGCGCCCTCGCAGACGTGCTCGAGGGCGCCGTGCCCGAGATCGACCGCGCGCGCCTCGACTACGACGCCAGGTGAGCCGCTCCGGCCCGCCCGGCCGCCGCATCGTCCCCCCGTCGGGACCGCCCGGACGGCCCTTCCCCTCACGCTAGAGTGGGAGCCGTGCCCAGCCCCCTTCCCCCCGTCAAGGTCGCCCTCCTCGGCCCCGGAACCGTCGGCTCGGAGGTCGTGCGACTGCTGACGCAGGAGGCGGACGACCTCGCGGCGCGCGTGGGCGCCCCGCTCGAGCTCATCGGCATCCACGTGCGCGACACGTCCAAGGACCGCGGTCCGTACGTGCCCCGCGAGCTGCTGACCTCGGACGCCTCCGCGCTCGTCGCCGAGGCCGACGTCGTGGTCGAGCTCATGGGCGGCATCGAGCCGGCGCGCACCCTCATCCTCGAGGCGATCGCGGGCGGCGCGTCCGTCGTCACCGCGAACAAGGCGCTGGTCGCGGCCCACGGCCCCGAGCTGTACGAGGCCGCCGACGCCGCGAACGTCGACCTCTACTTCGAGGCCGCCGTGGCCGGCGCGATCCCGCTGGTGCGGCCGGTGCGCGAGTCGCTCGCGGGCGACCACATCACGCGCATCCTCGGCATCGTCAACGGCACCACCAACTACATCCTCGACGAGATGACCCGCCGCGGGCTCGACTACGACGTCGCGCTCAAGCAGGCGCAGGAGCTCGGCTACGCCGAGGCCGACCCAACGGCCGACGTCGAGGGGCACGATGCGGCGGCCAAGGCCGCGATCCTCGCGTCCCTCGCGTTCCACCAGCGGGTCGCGCTGTCCGACGTCTACTGCGAGGGCATCTCCGCCATCACCGCCGACGACGTGATCGCGGCGCGCGAGACCCGCCAGGTCATCAAGCTCCTCGCGATCGCGGAGCGCACCGCGGGCGGCGTCACGGTGCGCGTGCACCCGGCCCTCGTGTCCGAGAACCACCCGCTCGCGGGCGTGCACGGCGCGTTCAACGCGGTCTTCATCGAGGCGGAGTCCGCCGGCGGCCTCATGTTCTACGGCCAGGGCGCGGGCGGCACGCCTACCGCCTCGGCCGTCCTCGGCGACATCGTGTCCGTCGCGCGCCACAAGGCGATCGGCGGCAAGGGCCCGCGCGAGTCGAACTACGCGGTCCACGAGGTGCTGCCCATGGACGCCGCGCTCACGCGCTACTCGGTGCGCATGGCGGTCGAGGACCGGCCTGGCGTGCTGGCGGCCGTCGCGACCGTGTTCCAGAAGCACGGCGTCGGGATCGAGATCGTCCGGCAGGTGCCGGGGCAGACGCACGCGGGGCTCATCCTGTCGACGTACGCGGCGCCCGAGCGCGACCTGCGTGCGACCGTCGACGAGCTCCGCGCGAGCGACGCCGTCGACGAGGTCAAGTCCGTGCTGAGGATCGAGGGGGAGTAGTGGCGCACGTGTGGGGCGGCATCATCCGCGAGTACCTGGACCGCATGCCCTTCGACGAGGGCGACCGCATCGTCTCGCTGGGCGAGGGCGGCACGCCGCTGGTCCACGCGCCGTCGATCTCCTCGGAGGTGGGCGCGGAGGTCTTCGTCAAGGTCGAGGGCATGAACCCGACCGGCTCGTTCAAGGACCGCGGCATGACGTCCGCGATCACGCAGGTCGTGAAGGACGGCGACCACACGGTGGTGTGCGCGTCGACCGGCAACACCTCGGCGTCCGCCGCGGCCTACGCCGCGCACGCCGGGCTGCGCTGCGTCGTGATGATCCCGCAGGGCAAGATCGCGGCCGGAAAGATGGCGCAGGCCATCGTGCACGGCGCGGACCTCGTGCAGGTCGACGGCAACTTCGACGAGTGCCTCGACATCGTGCGCGCGCTGTCGGAGTCGTACCCGATCGCGCTCGTGAACTCGGTCAACCCGTACCGCCTCCAGGGGCAGAAGACCGGCGCGTTCGAGATCGTCGACCAGCTGGGCGACGCCCCCGACATCCACATGCTCCCCGTCGGCAACGCGGGCAACATCTCCGCGTACTGGATGGGCTTCAAGGAGGCGCTCGAGCACGGCGACTCCACCCGCCTGCCGAGGGTGTGGGGCGTGCAGGCGGCGGGAGCCGCGCCGTTCGTCGCCGGCCACCCGATCAAGGACCCCGAGACCGTCGCGACCGCGATCCGCATCGGCAAGCCCGCCTCGTGGGACCTCGCCGTCGCCGCGCGCGACGAGTCCGGCGGCTGGATCCGCGCCGTCTCCGACGCGCAGATCCTGTCCGCCCAGGCGCGCCTGGCCGCCGACGTCGGTGTGTTCGTCGAGCCCGCGTCCGCGGCGCCGATCGCGGGCCTGCTCGCGGCCGCCGCGCTGGGCGAGGTGCCGCGCGGCGCCACCATCACGTGCACCGTGACGGGCAACGGGCTCAAGGACACCGCGACCGCGCTGGGCGGCCGTCAGGTCGAGCCGACGGTCATCCCCGTCGACGTCGAGGCCGCCGCCGCGGCGCTCGGCCTCTGACCATGGCGATGCGGCTGGCCGCGGACCACGTCCGCGTCTCCGTGCCGGCGACCGCGGGCAACCTCGGTCCCGGCTTCGATGCGCTCGGCATGGCGCTCGGCCTCGTCGACGACCTCGAGGTGCGGGCCGTCGCATCGTCCTCGGTGAGCGTCGAGATCGAGGGCGAGGGCGCGGCCTCGCTGCCCCGCGACGAGTCCCACCTGGTGGTGCAGGCGCTGCGTGCGGCGCTCGACCACGTGGGCGCGTCGCAGACCGGCCTCGAGATCCGCGCCGTCAACCGCATCCCGCACGGCCGCGGCCTCGGCTCGTCCGCGGCGGCCGTCGTCGCCGGCATCGTCGCCGCGCGCAGCCTGATCGCCGAGCCGGAGGCGCTGCCCGCCGAGGAGGTGCTCACGCTTGCGAACGCGTTCGAGGGGCACCCCGACAACGCCGCGCCCGCGATCTACGGCGGCGCGACCGTGGCTTGGAAGGACGCGTCGGGCGTGCACGCCCGACCGCTGGTGGTGTCCGACGAGATCGAGACCGCCGTGCTCGTGCCCGGCTCGACGCTGCCGACCAAGGAGGCGCGCGCCGTCCTGCCCGCGCGCGTGCCCCACGTCGACGCGGCCTTCAACGTCGGCCGCGCCGCGCTGCTCGTGAACGCGCTCGCCGGGCGCCCGGAGGACCTCTTCGCGGCCACGGAGGACAAGCTCCACCAGAACTACCGGGTCGACGTGCTCGGCCCGGCGTCCGCGATGGTGAAGGAGCTGCGGTCGCGCGGTCTCGCCGCCGTGGTGTCGGGCGCGGGCCCGTCGGTGCTGGTGCTCGGGACGGGCCTGGCCGCCGAGGGGCTGGAGTCCGGGCTGCTGACGTGGGCCGAGGGCATCGGCGACGACCGCTGGCACTGCATCCACACCCGCGAGCGGGTGCTGGGCGCGACCGGCGTCCGGCTGTAGCCAGGCCGTCTGGTCGCCGCACGCCGCTCCGCGCCGGGTCCCAGCCGTACCGCTGGTGGTGCGGATCAGCGCTCATCCGATCTCTGCGGTACCACTGAGCGTGCGGATCGGTCGGCGAGCACCGCGAGGACGGTCTGCCTGCACCAGTCGGGACGATCCATCACGTCCTTGTACGCGAGCCTCACGGTGAGGATCCCGAGCGTCGCCAGATCCGCGTCCCGGCGGATGTCATGCTCCCTGCGCTCGCCCGCGAGGTGGTGCCTCGAGCCGTCGAGCTCGATCGCTGTGCGGGTCTCGGGGTCGTAGGTGTCGAGCCGGTAGCGGTTCCCGCGCGCGACGACGAGGTGCTGGCGGAGGAGCCGTGCGAAGTCGGTCCCGACGAAGACGCGTCGAAGGCCCTCGTACTCAAGGAAGCTGTGGGCGCCGGACTCGAAGGCGTCGAGGGTGTCGAGCAGACCAGCACGATGGCGCAACCGCGGCAGCGCGTCGCACGTGAGGTGAAGCGACTCGACCGAGGTCAGACCTCGCTGGAGCGCGGCGAGCGTGGCCCCCCGCGCCCCGAGAGCCCCGGCCTGCCTCCAGAGATGCACGATCGCGGTCGCCGGATCGCCGAGAGCGACCCCGTTCCAGTCGAAGGCGCGGGGGCGCGGCGCCGCGCGCGTCAGCGTCAGCCAGTCCGGACAGTCGCGCTCGAGGCCGGGTCTGACGTGCACCAGCATCCGCTGCGGCGCACGCCCGTCTGATCCCCACGCGAACAGCGCACCGGCGCCGGTGACGATGCCGCCGGTGCTGACGGTCGCCGCGTGGGCTCGGACGACGAAGGACATCGATTGGGCGACTGTCGCGTACCGATCGGGGAGCAGCCGTCGCACCTCGCCCGTCGCGAGCGCCGTGCGGAGCCGGCGGTCGCCGAGCAGAGCGGTGAGCTCGGCGCGCGAGTACGACCGCGGTGCGGCGTGGATCTCGGGTGGAAGCAGCGACGTCGACATGGAGCAGAGACTCGTCGGGAACGCGTCCCTCCACCACCGTGATGCCCGGTTCGGTGGAGCAAACGCACCACCACCGGTACCGGGGACCTCGCAACCGGCCCGATCCGCACCATCAGCGGTATCGCTGGGTAGGTGGCGCGGGGGAGCGGCTACGGGGCGTCCTTCTCCTCGGGCTCGTCCGTCTCCTCCGCCTCCACCGCGGCGGCCCACTCCTGCGACGGCGAGGCGTGGCCCAGGCCGGGGCCGTACTCGTCGATGACCAGGGTCTCCGTGGCCGCGACCGCGTCGACGGACTCCTCGGCCTCGTCCCAGACCTCGGGCTCGGGCGACGGCTGCGGATGCGCGAGCGTCACCGCGGCGAGCGAGCCGGTCGCGGGGCTGAGCTCGGCCACGCCCTCGGGGAGCGTCCCCTCGTGGCGGGCGCGCCGGAACGCGCGGCGCATCTTGAGTTCGTACGCATGCTTGCGCGGCTGCAGCACGGTGACGTGGAACAGCGGCCCGGAGAGGCGGATCAGCACGGCGACGGCGGTCGAGAGCACGAGCGTCACGATCGGCTCGGTCGGCCGGGCGAGCAGCACGTAGGCGACGCCGGCGCCGAGTCCGGCGACGGCGTTCGGCGGGCCCATGTACATGATCGAGGACGGCCTGCCCTGGAGCACGTCGCACAGCATCAGCCCGCCGACGGACGCGATCATGCCGATCACGATCGCCGGCAGCCACCGCACGCCGGTGAGCAGCGCGGTGTTGACGCCGACCACGGCGAAGACGCCGATGATGATCGAGTCGAGCCACCACAGCAGCCGGCCCAGCTTGCGCAGGTAGTAGAGGAACAGCATGCCGACGCCCGCCGCGGCGCCGGCGGCGATGAAGTACGACGGGTCGCGCAGCGACTGCGGGGGGAGCCGCCCGAGCAGGATGTCGCGGATGATCGCGCCGCCGAAGCCCATGGCGGCGGACAGCGTCAGGACCCCGACGAGGTCGGTGTGCTCGTCCTCGCCGGCACGGATCGCCCCGCCGAGCGCGCCGATGAACACGGCGGCGACGTAGATCCACTGGGGCATGTCGATGAGATCTGCTGCGACGATCACGGCACGAGCCTACGGGCGCGCCCCTAGGCTCGTCGCATGGGATCACGAAGATCGTCGCTGCTTCCCCCCGGGAAGGCGTTGAGGCTGGCAGCCGTCGTGGTCGCGGTGCTGGTCGCCGTGGCGGTGGCGGTCGGCATCGTGGCCGGCGTGGGCGCCGGAGTCGGCGCGGCCCTGGGCGGGCTCACCGTCGTGATGGTGTCGTTGATGAGCGGGCCGCGCTGGCACGCGGTCGCGCTCGGTCTCGCGATCGCCGTCCTGGCCGCGCTCGCGACCCTCGCACGGGACGATGCGCTCGTGCTGGGCCTCCTCACGGCCGCCTCGGCCGCGGTGACCCTCCCGGTCGTGCTGCGCTACGGCCCGGTGACCGGCACGGCGCCGGTGGTGCTCGCCGTCGCCGGCACGTCGGCGGCCGACATCGGGCCGTGGGCCGCGATGGTCGGCGTCGCCGCGGCGGCCGTCGCGGTGCCCCTCGTGCTCGCGGCGGTGGGGCTCGCGAAGCTTCCTGCGGCGGCGCTGCCGCGTCGCACCACCATCGCCTACGTGTCGGCGCTGGCCGCCGGCTCGGGCATCGCGATCGGGGTGGGCCGCGCGCTTGACCTCGAGCATGCCCTCTGGCTCGTGGTCGCCCTCAGCGCGGTGCTGGTGCCCGTCAGCGGCGAGACCACGGCGCGTGCGCGGCGCAGGGTGGTCGGCACGGTGGTCGGCACGCTCGCCGGCGCCGTGCTCGCATCGGTCCTGCCGGCCGGGCTGGCGATCGCGCTCGCCGTGGCCGCCGCGGTGGGCGGGCTGGCGTGGAGCATCGCCAAGGACGAGATCCGGGGCGCCGCGTTCACCGCCGCCGTCATCGTCCTCCTGGCGGGCGGCGCCTCGCCGGCGGGGGCGTGGGACGCGGCCCTGCAGCGCATCGGTCTCACGGTGGTGGGCGTGATCCTCGCGATCGGCCTGGCGCTGCTCATCGCACGCCTCGAGCGGGAGGGCGAGGCGGCGTGAGCATCCGCCCCGCGACCGCCGCGGACCATCCCGCGATCGCCCGCATCTGCCTGCTCACCGGAGCACAGGGGGACGATGCGACGGGTCGCTTCGGCGACGACGCGGCCCTCGCCGACCTCTACGCGACCCCGTACCTGCACGGCCCGGGCGGATTCTGCCTCGTGTGGGACGACGGCGGCGAGCCGCGCGGCTACGTGCTCGGCACGTCCGACACCGCGGCGTTCCAGCGCTGGTTCGTCGAGGAGTGGTGGCCGAGGGTCGGCCCGACGCACGTCGAGCGCACCCCCGACGACGCCTGGCTCCTGCCCTCGGCCGAGGACCCTGCCCGCATGCTGATCCCGCACCTCGACGCGTACCCGGCCCACCTCCACATCGACCTGCTGCCCGACCAGCAGGGCAAAGGAGCCGGCCGGGCCCTCATCGACGCCGCCTGCGCGCTCCTGGCCTCGCGCGGCGTGCCGGGCGTCCACCTCGTCGCCGAGCGCGCGAACGCGGGCGCCCAGGCGTTCTACCCCCGCGTCGGCTTCGTCGCCGTGGGCGGGGACAATGCGACGGTCACCTTCGGCCGTCTCCTCGGCGCCGCCCAGCTTGCGGAGTGAGTGCTCACTCACTTAGGGTGAGCGGGTGACCACCCGGACCCGGCGGGCGGCCCCCATGGCCCCCGAGGAGCGACGCGCGTCGATCGTCGACGCCGCGATCCCGCTCATCCTCGAGCGCGGCGCCGAGGTCACCACGCGGGAGATCGCCGACGCCGCCGGCATCGCCGAGGGCACCGTCTTCCGCGCGTTCGCGGACAAGACCGAGCTCATCGACGCCGCGATCACCCGCGTCATGGACCCGACCGCGCTCCTCGCGGAGCTCGAGTCCATCGACCCGGACGCGCCGCTCGACGCCAAGGTCGAGCGCGTCGTGGGGCTCATGCACGGTCGCGTCTCGGCCGTCGTGCGCTTCATGTCGGCGCTCGGCCCGCGGGACCACGCCCGCCACCGCGCGGGCGAGGAGCACCCGCACCGCAACCCGCCCCTGAGCGAGACCACCGACGTCGTCGCCCGGCTGCTCGAGCCCGACGCCCACCGGCTGCGCGTCCCCGTCGCGACAGCCGTCGACTATCTGCGCATCCTGGTGTTCGGCACCACGATGCCGTTCCTCACCAACGGAGGCACCTCGGACCCGTCCGAGCTCGCCGACTTCATCCTGCGCGGTATCGCCAAGGAAGGGGACTGATCCCATGCTCTGGAAGCTCCTGGTGAGCTCGGTCAGGCCGTACTGGCGCCTCCTCGCGGGCGTCGTCGTGTTCCAGTTCGCGCAGGCGATGGTGAACCTGTACCTGCCCACGCTCAACGCCGACATCATCGACAAGGGCGTCGCCACCGGCGACACCGGCTACATCTGGCGCATGGGCGGCTGGATGCTCGCGCTGTCGTTCGTGGGCGTCGCGACCACCATCACCGCCGTCTACTTCGGCGCCAAGCTCGCGATGCGCGTGGGCCGCGACCTCCGCGCCGACATCTTCGGCCGCGTCGGGACGTTCTCCGAGGCCGAGGTGCAGCGCTTCGGCGCGCCCTCGCTCATCACCCGCACGAGCAACGACGTCCAGCAGGTGCAGATGCTCGTCCTCATGACGTGCACCATGCTCATGACGACGCCGTTCACCCTGATCGGCGGCGTGATCCTCGCGATCGACCAGGACCCCGAGCTGTCGTGGATCATGGCGGTCGCGATCCCCGTGCTGCTCGTCATCGTGCTGCTCATCGTGTGGCGCATGGTGCCCCACTTCCGCCGCATGCAGACGCGCATCGACGGCATCAACCGCGTGCTGCGCGAGCAGCTCACGGGCATCCGCGTGATCCGCGCCTTCGTCCGCGAGCCCGTCGAGGAGACGCGCTTCGCCGAGGCCAACGACCTCGTCACCGAGTCCGCCCTCAAGGCCGGCCGCCTCATGGCCGCGATGTTCCCGCTCGTGCTGCTCGTGGTGAACCTCGGCTCCGCCGCGGTGATCTGGTTCGGCGGCTACCGCATCGACTCCGGCGAGATGCAGGTGGGCGCGCTCACCGCGTTCCTCAGCTACCTCATCCAGATCCTGTTCTCCGTCCTCATGGCGACGTTCCTCTTCGTGCTCGTGCCCCGCGCCGCGGTCTCCGCGGACCGCATCGGCGCGGTGCTCGCCACCCGGTCGACCGTGATCGAGGACGATGCGGCGGTCGAGGTCCCCTCGACCGGCGACGTGGTCTTCGACGAGGTGACCTTCACGTACCCGGGCGCCGAGCAGCCCGTGCTCGCGGACATCTCGTTCACCGCGCGTCGCGGCACCACCACGGCGATCATCGGCTCGACCGGCGCGGGCAAGACCACCCTCATCAACCTCATCCCGCGCCTGTACGACGCGACCGGCGGCACCGTCCGCGTGGGCGGCGTCGACGTGCGCGAGGCGCGCCTCGAGTCGCTCTGGTCGCGCATCGGCGTGGTCCCGCAGCGCCCGTACCTGTTCGCCGGGACCGTCGCGAGCAACCTCCGCTACGGCCGCGAGGAGGCCACCGACGACGAGCTGTGGGGCGCGCTCGCGATCGCGCAGGGCGAGGACTTCGTGCGGGCCATGCCCGAGCAGCTCGACACCGCGGTCGCGCAGGGCGGCACCACGGTGTCGGGCGGTCAGCGCCAGCGCCTGTCGATCGCCCGCGCGCTCGTGCGGCGCCCGGACGTGCTCGTGTTCGACGACTCGTTCAGCGCGCTCGACACCGCCACCGACGCCCGGCTGCGCGCGGCCCTCGGGCGCGACGTGACCGACGTGACCGTGATCGTCGTCGCCCAGCGCGTGTCGAGCATCGTCGACGCGGACCAGATCCTGGTGATGGAGGACGGGCGCATCGTCGACCGCGGCACGCACGCCGAGCTGCTCGAGACCTCGCCCACGTACCAGGAGATCGTCAGTACCCAGCTGCGAGCGGAGGAGGTGGCCTGATGAGCGAGCGCACCGAGACCAAGAATCGTCCCCCGCAGCGCCAGCACGGCGGCCCGATGGGGCCCGGCATGGGCGCCCCCACCGAGAAGGCGTCGAACTTCAAGGAGTCGGGCAAGCGACTGGCCGGCCTGCTCAGGCCCGAGATGGCGTTCGTCGTCGTGGTCGTGATCCTCGGCGCGGGCTCCGTGGCCCTGTCCGTCGTGGGCCCGAAGATCCTAGGCAACGCGACCACGGTCATCTTCGAGGGCTTCCTCGCCGGCGGCGTCGACTTCCCCAAGCTCCACGGCATCCTGCTGTGGGTCGTCATCATCTACATCGGCTCCGCGATCCTGGGCCTGCTGCAGGGCTTCATCCTCAACGGCGTCACGCAGCGCACCGTGTTCCGGCTGCGCGAGAGCGTCGAGGAGAAGATCCACCACCTGCCGCTGAGCTACTTCGACCGCCACCAGCGCGGCGACCTGCTCAGCCGCGTGACGAACGACATCGACAACATCTCGCAGACGCTCCAGCAGACGCTCAGCCAGCTGTTCATCTCGGTCCTCACCGTGATCGGCATCCTCGGGATGATGTTCTCGATCTCGTGGGAGCTCGCGCTCGTCGCGCTCGTGTCCATCCCGCTCACCGCGGTGATCGTGGCCCAGATCGCCAAGCGCTCGCAGCCCAAGTTCGTCGCGCAGTGGAAGCACACCGGCGACCTCAACTCGCAGATCGAGGAGGGCTACACCGGCCACGCGCTCGTCAAGGTGTTCGGGCGCGGCCGCGAGTCGCGGGCCGAGTTCGCGCGCAAGAACGAGGAGCTCTACGAGGCGAGCTTCGGCGCGCAGTTCATCTCCGGCATCATCATGCCGAGCGCGATGTTCATCGGGAACCTCGTCTACGTGGCCATCGCGGTCATCGGCGGGCTGCGCGTCGCGAGCGGCACCATGACGCTGGGCGACGTGCAGGCGTTCATCCAGTACTCGCGCCAGTTCCAGCAGCCCATCAGCCAGCTGGGATCGATGGCGAACCTGCTGCAGTCGGGCGTCGCGTCCGCGGAGCGCGTGTTCGAGCTGCTCGACGCCGACGAGCAGGGCGCGGACGCGGACCCGGCCGAAACCCCCGACGACGACCACGGCCGCCTCGTGTTCGAGGACGTGTCGTTCCGCTACGTCGACGACAAGCCGCTCATCGACGACCTCGACCTCACCGTCGAGCCCGGCCGCACGGTCGCGATCGTGGGACCGACGGGCGCCGGAAAGACCACGCTCGTCAACCTCATCATGCGGTTCTACGAGCTCAAGGGCGGCCGCATCACGCTCGACGGCACGGACATCGCGCAGATGACCCGCCAGGACCTGCGCTCGCGCACCGGCATGGTGCTCCAGGACACGTGGCTCTTCGGCGGCACCATCCGTGACAACATCGCCTACGGCCGGCCCGGCGCGACGGACGAGGAGATCCTCGACGCCGCGAAGGCCGCCTACGTCGACCGCTTCGTGCACTCGCTGCCCGACGGCTACGACACGGTCCTCGACGACGACGCGACGAACCTGTCCGCGGGCGAGCGTCAGCTCGTCACGATCGCGCGCGCGTTCGTCGCGCGGCCGCAGGTGCTGATCCTCGACGAGGCGACGTCCTCCGTGGACACCCGCACCGAGCTGCTCGTCCAGCGCGCGATGGCCGAGCTGCGCAAGGATCGCACGGCCTTCGTCATCGCGCACCGCCTGTCGACCATCCGCGACGCGGACCTGATCCTCGTGATGGAGAACGGGTCGATCGTCGAGCAGGGCGACCACCACGAGCTGCTCGCCGCCAAGGGTGCGTACGCGCGCCTGTACGAGGCGCAGTTCGCCGCCCCGCTCGAGGAGGTGGAGCCGCCGATCGACCCGGTCGACCCCGCCACCGGCGAGCTCGCCACGGTGTTCGACGACCCGTCGGTGCCGCACCCGGGCGCCCCGCCGCACCGCGGCGAGGAGCTCGACGATGCGGGGGTGGACCGGGGCTGACGCGCGTCGCCGCGGCCCCGGTCGTAGGCTGGCGTGGAGCGCGGGTCCGGTCCGCCGTGGGTCGCCCGCGCAGGAGGCGGACATGGAGCTCGAGGTCGTCGAGGTGGACCCGATGCCGGTGGCGTCCGTGACCCGACGGACGCCCGTCGAGGAGATCGGCCCGGCGATGGCGGAGGCGTTCGGCGCGATCATGACGGCGATCGACCGCAACGGGCTCACACCCGCGGGGCCGCCGCTCGCGTGGTACCCCGAGTCGATGGTGGAGGGGAAGCCGCTGCTCATGGTCGTCGCGGTGCCCATCGATCCCGACGTCACCGAGCTGGACGACGTGGACGTGCAGGCGCTGCCCGGCGGCACCTTCGCGACGGCGATCCACGTGGGGCCGTACGCGGGGCTCGGCGCGACGTACGCGGCGATGGCGGCGGAGCTCGGCGCGCGAGGGCTGCGGCCCGCCGGCGGCCCGCGCGAGATCTACGTCGACGACCCCGACGTGACGCCCGAGGCGGAGCTGCGTACGCGCCTCGAGTTCCCGGTCGTCGCCTGAGGCGCCGCCTGAGACGCCGCCTGAGGCGCGGCGCGCCCGCTCAGGTCTCGGGCGTCTCGAGGTGCTCGGAGTCGAACGTGTAGGTGGGCACCAGCTCGATCTCGATGAGCGACGTGTCGAGCCCGTCGTCCTCCATGGCCTGGTAGACCTTCTCCATGTCCGGCAGGGGCGGCTGGCCCTTGACGATCACGTGGATGCGGCCGGCCTCGCGCGGCGTCACCGACACGAGGTCCCAGCGCGTGCCCTGGGTCGCATCGTCCACGAACGACGTGACGCGCCCCATGCGCGAGCGCGACTCGATCGTGTGCGCGGTCGAGTACGACAGCGGCACCGCGACGATCACGACGAGCACGATCGTCGTGAGGTACGAGCGCGCGCGGCGGCGCCGCTCGGCCTCCTTGTCCTCGGCCATCTCGATCCGCACGTTGGCGAAGCCGTAGATCGCCATCACGACGGACCCCGTCGCCAGGATCGCCGCGACGTTCGTGACGAACAGCAGCAGGGCGCCCAGGCCCTGCGACCACGCGCCCGACTCGAAGGTCAGCCCCACGACCACCAGCGGCGGCACCAGCGAGATCGCGATCGCGACCCCGGGCAGGGTGTCCGAGATGTCGGAGCGCAGCAGCGCGATCGAGCCGACGACGCCCGTGGCGAGCGCGGCGAGCAGATCCACGACGCCGGGGGAGACGCGGGCCGCGACCTGCGCGTTCGTCGCCGCGGTGATCGGCTGGATCACGATGAGGCCGATGACGAAGCCGACCCCGATCGCCGCGAGGGCTCCCGCCACCATCAGCCACATCGACCGCATGAGGTTGCGGTGGTCGCCGAGCACCGTCGACAGCATGGTGCCCTGGATCGGCCGCATGAGCGGCGCGACGATCATCGCGCCGATCACGGTCGCCGTGGAGTCCGCGACCACGCCGGCGGTGGCGATGATCGACGCGAGGATGAGCAGCAGCCAGAAGCGCGTGTGCTGCGCGCGGACGCGCTCGCCCTCGAAGAGCACCGCCTCCCGCATGTAGTCGACAGAGTTGAGCTTCGCGCCGCGGCGCGACTCGCGTGGTGTCGACGCGGGGGTGGTCACCCGAGCAGCTTCGCCTTGGCGGCCGCGAACTCGGCGTCCGACAGGATGCCCGCCTCCTTCATCTGCGCGAGCTTCTGCAGCTCGCCCATGAGGTCGCCTCCGCCCGCGGGCGCCGCCGCGACCTGGGGCGTCTGCTGCTGTTGCAACTGCGCAAGCTCGGCCTGCATCGACGCCATCTGCGCCTGCGACTGCTGCGCCTGGTACGCCTGCTGCTCGGCGGCGTACTGCTCCTGCTGGGCCTGCTGCTCCTGCGCGCTCCAGCGCTGGTTCTGGCGGCGCGACACCCGGCCGCCCACCGCCTGCGCGGTGCCGGCGATGACCGCCGTCCGCGCCATCGTGCCCACCAGGCCCGGTCGTCCCATCCTGCGCATCGTCCCGCTCCTCCCTATGCCTCGGCGCTGACGGCGTCGAGGACCTCCTGCACCACCGGGCCCGGCACCCGGACGGTGTCGAGCAGCTCGCCGCCGGCCGCGGCGATCGCGTCCCGCAGCGGCACCACCCACGAGTGCTCGAAGCACAGGATCGCGGCGGACGCGCCGGGCGGCAGCGAGTCGGCGAGGATCTCGGCGTCCTCGTCGTTGAGCAGCCCGTCGAGGCGCGCGAGCAGGTCGCTCAGCGCGGTCACCTCCGGGTCGTCGGTGATCTCCGCGAGCTCGACGATCTCGACGGACTCGTCGTCCTTCTTGTGCACCACGATGGCGTCGACGATGGAGATCACCCCCGTCTCGACCAGCTTCTTGATCTCCGCGAGGATCGAGCCGTCGAACCGGCTCTCCGCGAAGGCGATGGTGACGATCTCGACGGGACCGATCATGGCGCTGCTCCTTGGCTCGAAGTCGGGGCCTGGGACGCCCGCGCGCCCCCTCCTCGCAGGCTAGGCCCGCCGCAGGGGACCGGCAACAGGAACGAGGGACGATGCGGCGGCACCCGGTGCCGCGGACGTGACGCGCGTCACCACCAGGGGTGATTGTTCCGTGAAGCCTGCGGTGATAGCCTGGACCCGCTTCCCCCGGAACGGCGCTCAGCGCCCCGGACGAACGCTATCCACGTTGCAGGCGTCTGCCGACGATGCCCGTCAGCCGTACCCACGTGGACGATCTCGCACTTCTGGAGCCACAGGGGCTCGTGCGAGGAAAGGACAGTACGTGACAGACACGACCGTGGCGCCCGACCAGACCGCCACCCTCACCGCGATGAAGCTTCCGCAGCTCCAGGCGCTCGCCGCCGAGCTCGGCGTCTCCGGCACCGCGCGCATGCGCAAGGCGGACCTGGTCGAGGCGATCAAGAACGGCGGCGTCGTGCCCGCCAAGAAGTCGGCCCCGAAGGCCGACAGCAGCGACGAGAAGAAGCCGGCCGCCGACAAGCCCGCCGCCGCGCGCCAGCCGCGCCGCCGCGCCGAGGCCCCGCAGTCGGCCCCCGAGTCCGAGGACGCCGAGTCCCGCGCGCGCCGCGCCAAGGAGGCCGTCAACCTCGACCTGCCCCGCGGCGACAAGGACGCGCCGGCGGACAAGCAGGGCTCCGAGGACGCCGAGTCCCGCGCGCGCCGCGCCAAGGAGGCCGTCAACCTCGACCTGCCTCGCGGCGACCGCCAGCAGGGCGAGCGGGCCGAGGACGGCGAGCAGGACGGCGAGCGCCGTCAGCAGCAGGGCCAGCAGCGCCAGCAGCAGGCGCAGGACGACGACGAGCGCGGCAGCCGCCGCCGCCGTGGCCGTGGCCGCGGCCGTGGACGCGGCCGGGAGCGCGACGTGGTCGAGGGCGCGACCAGCCCGACCCAGCAGCTCGACGACGACGACGTCCGCGACGACGAGGAGCTGACCCCGGTCGGCGGCATCGTCGACATCCTCGACAACTACGCGTTCATCCGCACCACCGGCTACCTGCCCGGCAAGTCGGACGTGTACGTGTCGATGAACCAGATCAAGAAGTACGGCCTGCGCAAGGGCGACGCCATCACCGGCACCGTCCGCCCGCCCCGCCCGGGCGAGCGCGGCCAGCGCCAGAAGTTCAACGCCCTCGCCGGCGTCGACAAGGTCAACGGCCAGTCCCCGGACGACGCGCGTCACCGCCCCGCGTTCGGCGACCTCACGCCGCTGTACCCGCAGCACCGCCTGCACCTCGAGACCGAGCCGCGCAACATGACCAACCGCGTGATCGACCTCGTGGCGCCCATCGGCAAGGGCCAGCGCGGCCTCATCGTGTCGCCGCCGAAGGCCGGCAAGACGCTCGTGCTGCAGTCGATCGCCAACGCGATCACCACGAACAACCCCGAGGTCCACCTCATGGTCGTGCTCGTCGACGAGCGCCCCGAGGAGGTCACCGACATGCAGCGCACGGTCAAGGGCGAGGTCATCGCCTCGACCTTCGACCGTCCCGCCGACGACCACACCACGGTCGCCGAGCTCGCGATCGAGCGCGCCAAGCGCCTCGTCGAGATGGGTCACGACGTCGTCGTGCTGCTCGACTCGATCACCCGCCTGGGCCGCGCGTACAACATCTCGGCGCCCGCCTCGGGCCGCATCCTGTCGGGCGGTGTCGACTCGTCGGCGCTCTACCCGCCCAAGCGCTTCTTCGGCGCCGCGCGCAACATCGAGAACGGCGGCTCGCTGACCATCCTCGCGACCGCCCTGGTCGAGACCGGCTCGAAGGCCGACGAGGTGATCTTCGAGGAGTTCAAGGGCACCGGCAACATGGAGCTCAAGCTCTCGCGGACGCTCGCCGACCGCCGCATCTTCCCGGCCGTCGACGTCAACGCGTCGGGCACGCGCCGCGAGGAGATCCTCATGAGCCAGGAGGAGCTCAAGGTCATGTGGAAGCTGCGTCGCGTGCTCACCGCGCTCGAGCAGCAGCAGGCCATCGAGCTGCTCCTGGGCAAGCTCAAGGAGAACCGCACCAACGCCGAGTTCCTCATGCAGGTCGCCAAGACCACGCCGGGCTCGGACGAGGAGAAGTAGGGCGGCGATTCCGCCGCTGCCATAGCGCCCTGTGAGGTGCTTAGTGCTCGAATCGCTTCAGATCGGGCACCGAGCACCTCACAGGGCGTTCGTCTACCCGTGGACGGACGACGCAAGGGTCGCCTCGAGCGTGGCCCTCGCCTTGGCGTAGCGCGACCGGGCGGTGGAGGGATTGGTCCCGATCACCGCGGCGGCGTCCGCGAGCGAGAAACCTTCCCAGTGCACGAGCTCCACGAGCTCGCGCTGGGGTGCCGGGAGAGCGGCGATCGCGGCGCGGACGTCGAGCGCGAGCGCGTCGTCGGTATCGGCAGGCATCGGCGCGAGCGCCGCGATCCGATCCGCCAGACGGAGTCGTCGGGACTCGTCTCGCCGGTGGCCGCGCAGGCACGTGCGCGCGATCCCGAAGAGCCACGGACGGAGCTCTGATGCGGCCTCGGGTGCGTCCGCCTTGCGCCGCCACGCCACGAGCATCGTCTCGCCGAGCAGATCCGCCGCGATCTCCGGCGAGCGGCGCTGCAGGTAGCGCAGCAGGTCGCCGCCGTGCTCGCGCAGGGCGTCTTCGAGCACTCGATCCGCTGCGCTCACTCGCCGGCCTCGCACGCGGTCTCGGGGGTCACGAGCCTCATCGCGTCGATGCCCTGCGCGGTGAGCCCGTCGATGATGAGCCGCATCGAGGTGTGGATGAAGATCTCGTTCTCAGCGCCCGGCGGGACCACGTCGAGGACCTCGTCCGCGAGCGCACCGCGGCCGGCGGCGAGGTCGATCTCTGCGACAGCCGCATAGCCCGCGTCGATCCACGACTCCCACGTGTCCCGGTCGGCAAGGTCCTGCTGGAAGTCGTTGCGGTCGTAGTACTCGAGGAACTCGTCGCGGACCGCTCCACCGTCGAGCGCGAGCAGCCGGTCGGGGTTGGCCAGGGCGGACTCGATCGCGGTCACCTGCTGCTCGGTGAGGCCTACCCCTGTGAGCCGCTCGACGCACGTGGTCCCTGCGGGCAGGGTGGTCATCCACTCGATCCGCGTCGCGTCGACCTCGGCCTCGTCGGTGAGGTCGTTCCACGCCTCGCCACGGTGGGTGCCCGTCGCGTACGCGGTAGCGCCGCCGATCCCGACGAGCGCCGCCACCAGGCCGGCCCAGAGCGTGCGGCGGCGCCACGTGTGCGCGGGGGTCGCGGTGCTCCGTGCCTCACCGATGAGCGCGACGATCGCCGCGTCGAGCGCGGGTCCGTCCGCAGAGGCGGGCGGCGTCGAGAGTGCGAGGAGGTCGTCGAGATCGGTCATGCGTGGTGCATTCATATCCCTTCATGCCGGAACCGCTCGCAAGCGTCCACGGCGTTTTCACCACCGCGCCTTGAGGTGCTCGGTGCCCGAATCCAGCCGGTTCGAGCAATGAGCACCTCACAACGCGTTCAGTCGCGCCGCCACCACCGCGAGCAGCCGTTCGCGGCACCACGCGGGCCGCTCGGTGATGTCGCTCCATCCGAAGCCGACGACGATGTAGCCGGCGGCCGCGAGATCGGTCCGACGCGCCCGATCCCTGTCGCGAGCCTCGCGAGTCGCGTGCACGCGGTCGCCGTCGAGCTCGACCGCGACCATTGCGCGGCGATGCAGCATGTCGGGGACCGCCCTGCGCGAGGGGAGGGCGAGCGGCACCTGCCACTCGAAGTCGCGGAACCGTGGATCCGCGAAGGTCTCGTGCTTCGCGCGCACCTCGAGCGGGGTGGTCGCGCCCTCCGCGAACCAGCCCAGCACGCGCTCCAGATCGCGGCGACCGGCGACCTTGGGAGCGCGGTCGAGCTCGGACCGCAGCTGGCGCCACGTGCACACCCGCGCCCACAGCGCCTCCCACAGCAGATCTCGTCGGTCGGGGGCCGGTGCGTACCGCCATGCATCGAGCAAGGCCCTCGGCATGGGCGCGCTCACGACCCCTCCCGCGCGGATGGTCGAGCGCGTCGGGCCGCATTGGCGCAGCCGAACCCAGGGCGGCACGTCGAGGCGACGACCGTGCGGGACGAGCAGGTCGAGGTGCTCGGGCTTCGGCAGGCACTGGTCGTAGAGGTGAAGCGCACCCGCGCCGGTCACCGCGCCGTCGGGCTGCCACAGGTTGAGCGCCTCACCGCGCACGGTCGGGTCGAGGGTGTGGGCGCTGCCGCAGTAGACGCCCGTGAGAGGGCGGGCGACGGTGCCGGCGTCGGTTCCGTTGTCCAGCTGGCGCCGCGACCACGCGCGGACCAGCTCGTCCCGGGTGTAGGCGTGAGGATTCGCGGCAAGGAAGTCCGCGAGCGTCATGCGCGGACTCTGCTGGTCGGGCGACGGGCGCATGCCGCCAGGCAACCGTCGCGGCGGGAGCTCGATCAGTCCCAGGCACGGATCTGTGGAGGGCGCGCGGCGCCCAGGAGGTCGTGGACGCCGGTCACGTGGCGAACGGATGACTCCTGCGAGGTGCCAAGTGCTCGAATCGCGACGGAACGGGCACTGAGCACCTCCCAGCGTGTTGAAGGGTGACGGGCGCGCGAGGGGACGATGCGCGGATTGGGCCGGGCTTGACAGGCATGGCAGAATAGTTCGTTGGCCCCGCCTGCGGACGGGGTCCACGGTTGCCGGTTCACCGACGCGAGATACGCGGAGGACCCGGTGGCGAACTAAGGGAGATCATGAAGAAGGACATCCACCCCGAGTACGTGGCCACCACTGTCACGTGCACCTGCGGTAACACGTTCGAGACCAAGTCCACCGTGACGGCCGGCGCGATCAGCGTCGAGGTCTGCTCGGCCTGCCACCCGTTCTACACGGGCAAGCAGAAGATCATGGACACCGGTGGTCGCGTGGCGCGCTTCGAGCGCCGCTACGGCAACAAGAAGTAACGCGCCCCACGACGTGGCCGAGGCCTTCGCAGCCGTCCAGCCCATGCTGGACGAGTACGCCGACATCGAGCAGCAGCTCGCCGATCCCGCCGTTCACGCGGATGGCGGTCGTGCGCGCACGCTCGGGCGTCGCTTCGCGGAGCTCGGCCGCGTCGTCGCCGCGCATCGTGCCTGGCAGTCTGCCCAGGACGATCTCGAGGCCGCCACGGAGCTGGCGGACCTCGACCCCGAGATGGCCGCGGAGATCCCGGCCCTCGAGGGCGCCGTCGAGGAGGCCACGGAGCACCTCCGGCGCATCCTCATCCCTCGCGACCCCGACGACGCCCGCGACGTGATCCTCGAGATCAAGTCGGGCGAGGGCGGCGAGGAGTCCGCGCTGTTCGCGGGCGACCTGCTGAAGATGTACCTCAAGTTCGCCGAGACCAAGGGCTGGAAGGCCGAGGTCCTCGAGGCCGTGCACACCGACATGGGCGGGTACAAGGACGTCTCCGTCGCGGTGAAGGCGCGCGGCGCCGTCGAGCCCGAGGACGGCGTCTGGGCCCAGCTCAAGTACGAGGGCGGCGTCCACCGCGTCCAGCGCGTGCCTGCGACCGAGTCGCAGGGCCGCATCCACACCTCCGCCGCCGGTGTGCTCGTGTACCCGGAGGTCGAGGAGGTCTCCGAGGTCGAGATCGACATGAACGAGGTGCGCGTCGACGTGTACCGCTCGTCGGGCCCGGGCGGCCAGTCGGTCAACACCACGGACTCGGCCGTGCGCCTCACCCACCTGCCCACGGGCATCGTGGTGAGCTGCCAGAACGAGAAGAGCCAGCTGCAGAACAAGGAGTCGGCGCTGCGCATCCTGCGCGCCCGCCTCCTCGCCGCGCAGAAGGAGGCCGCCGAGGCCGAGGCGTCGGACCTGCGCAAGTCGCAGATCCGCACGGTCGACCGCTCGGAGCGCATCCGCACGTACAACTTCCCCGAGAACCGCATCGCGGACCACCGCACGGGCTACAAGTCGTACAACCTCGACCAGGTGCTCGCGGGCGACCTGCAGCCCGTCATCCAGTCCGCGATCGACGCGGACGAGGCGGCGCGCCTGTCCGCGGCCGAGTAAGGCCCTAGACTCCGAGCGTGCCCACCGTAGGAACGCGTCTGCGCGCGACCACCCAGCGCCTCGCCGAGGCCGGCGTGCCGTCGCCGTACCACGACGCGATCGTGCTGATCGCGCACACCCTGGGGCTCGAGCCTTCGTACATCCGCACCGCCGCGGCCCGCGACGACGAGTGGCCCCCGGGCGCCGACCTCGACCTGCTCGAGGCCCGCGTGACGCGGCGCGTCGACCGCGAGCCGCTGCAGCACATCACCGGCAAGGCCTACTTCCGCTCGCTCGAGCTGCAGGTCGGGCCGGGCGTCTTCATCCCGCGCCCCGAGACCGAGGTCGTCGCGGGCGTCGCGATCGCCGCGGCCCGCGAGGCGCTCGAGATGCGCGGCGAGGTGCGCGTCACGGACCTCTGCGCCGGCTCGGGCGCGATCGGCATCTCCATCGCCACCGAGGTGCCCGAGGCCCAGGTCGCGATGGTCGAGGCGAGCGAGGAGGCGCTGGTCTACCTGCGCCTCAACGCGCGCGCCCAGCCCGCCGACGTGCGCACGCGGCTGCGCTCGGTCTACGCCGACGCCCGCAACTGCCTGCGCCAGTTCGACACATGCGCGGACGTGGTGGTGACCAACCCGCCGTACGTCCCCGTCGACGCGGTCCCGCGCGACCCCGAGGTCGCGCTCCACGACCCGCCGCAGGCGCTCTACGGCCTCGGCGACGACGGGCTCGAGGTGCCGCGCGCGATCCTCGACGAGGCGCAGCGCCTGCTGCGCGTCGGCGGCATCGTGGTGATGGAGCACGGCGACGAGCAGGGCCCGGCCCTGCGCGCCTACGCCGAGTCGTCCGAATGGTGGGGCGACGTCCGCACGCTCACCGACCTCAACGGCCGCGACCGCATGCTCGTCGCGACCCGGGTGGGTGTCTGAGAGACTTGTCGTCGTGATCCTCGACACCCACGACCCCGCGACCTGGGGGCCGTCGCTCGACGCCGCCGTCGACGCGGTCCACCGCGGCGCGATCATCGTGCTCCCCACGGACACCGTCTACGGCGTCGGCGCCAACGCGTTCAGCCCGCCCGCGGTCGCGGCCGTGCTCGCGGCCAAGGGACGCGACCGTCAGATGCCGCCGCCGGTGCTGATCCCGGCCGTGCGCACCGTCGACGGCCTCGCGCGCGACGTCAGCGAGCCGGCGCGCGCGCTGATGGAGGCGTGCTGGCCCGGCGCGCTCACGGTGATCGTCCGCTCGCAGCCCTCGCTCGCGTGGGACCTGGGGGAGACCGGCGGCACGGTGGCGCTGCGCGTCCCGGACCACGCCGCCGCGCTCGCGCTGCTCAACCGCACCGGCCCGCTCGCCGTGACGAGCGCGAACCGCACCGGGCAGCCCGCGGCCACCACGGCGGAGGGTGCGCACGAGCAGCTCGGCGACGCCGTCGCCGTCTACCTGGACGCGGGCGACAGCCCGCTCGGCGTGGCCTCCACCATCGTCGACGCGACGGGCGACCGCCTGCGCATCGTGCGCGAGGGCGGCATCACCCGCGACCGCATCGTCGAGATCGTGGGGGAGGACGCCGTCGCAGGTGACGACGGGTGAAGGTCTACCTCACCCTCATGGCGATCGCGGCGCTCGTGACCTACGTCGCGACGCCGGCGATGCGCCACCTCGCCTTCCGCGTGGGCGCCATCACCGCGGTCCGCGCGCGCGACGTGCACACGACCCCGATCCCGCGCCTGGGCGGCATCGCCATCTTCCTGGGGATCGCCGTGGCGGGCAGCGTCGCCTCCGCGATCCCGTTCCTGTTCCCGGTCTTCGAGGCCGGCCGCGAGGCGTGGGCGGTGCTCGCCGCCGCCGCGATCGTGTGCGCGCTCGGCATGATCGACGACATCTTCGACCTCGACTGGATGGCGAAGCTCGCGGGGCAGTTCCTCGCGGGGCTCGTGCTCGCGTCCGGCGGGGTCCAGCTCGTCACGGTGCCCATCGCGGGCGTGACGATCGGCAGCTCGTACGTGTCGCTCATCGCCACGGTCTTCGTCGTGGTCATCGCGATGAACGCGGTGAACTTCGTCGACGGCCTCGACGGGCTCGCCGCCGGCATGATCGCGATCGGCGGCGTCGCGTTCTTCGCGTACACGTACATGCTCGCGCGCTCGGCGACGCCGGGGGACTACTCGTCGCTCGCCGCGATCGTGGTCGCGCTGCTCGTGGGCGCGTGCCTGGGGTTCCTGCCGCACAACGTCCATCCCGCGCGCATCTTCATGGGCGACTCCGGCTCGATGGTGCTGGGCCTCATGCTGGCCGCGGCCGCGATCATCGTCACCGGCCAGATCGACCCCGCGGTCGTGTCGGAGCGCGAGCGCATCCCGGCCTTCATCCCGATCCTGCTGCCGATCATGGTGCTCGCCGTCCCGCTGGTCGACATGACCGCCGCGGTGATCAGACGCACCGCGCGCGGGGAGTCGCCGTTCTCGCCCGACAAGCACCACCTGCACCACCTGCTGCTGCGCCGCGGCCACTCGCACCGGTGGGCCGTCACGGTCCTCTACATCTGGACCGCGGTGCTGTCGTTCGGCACCATCTCCCTCGTCTTCCTGCCGCTGTGGGGCGCCGCCGTCGCCACCGGCATCGGCATCGCCGCCGCCGCGGCGATCACGTTCTCGCCGCGCCTCGCGCGGTTCTTCTCGCGCCAGTGGAGGCGCGCGGGCCACGCGGTCTTCGCGCTCCAGCGCATCACGCCGGAGGGGCGCCACCCGGACGATGCGGAGGCGGGCGCCGCGCCCGCCGTCGCCGCGGCGCCCGGCGCGGCCCCCGCATCGTCCCCCGTCACCCGTCCCGAGGAGGAGAAGTGACCGCCGAGGAGCAGCTGTACCGCCGAGCGATCCGGATCACGATCGTCGTCATCGCCGCGATCGCCGTGATCGGCGCGGCCGTCGCATGGGCCGTCGTCGGCGCCGCGGGCGCCGTCGCCGCGCTCGTCGGCGCCGGCGTCGCCGCGCTCGGCGCGATCCCCACGCAGGTCGCGATGCTGGTCGGGCACACCAAGCCTCCGCACGTCATGGCTGGCATCGTGGCGTTCTCGTGGCTGGGCAAGATGCTCGTCATCATCGTCGCGCTGCTGCTGCTCCAGGGCGTCGAGTCGTTCCACCGCGGCGCCTTCGCGGCGACCGCCGTGACGGGCATCGTGGCGTCCCTCGTGGTGGACATCATGGTGCTGCGCAAAGCGCGCATTCCGTACGCGGATCCGGGTACTTAGTCCCGCCTGTGATGCGTTAGGCTAGCGGCCAGTCAACGGCGCCGGACAGTGGTCCGCGCCCAAGAAGCCATTCGCACAGGAGACTTCGTGGGGAACCTACTGGCCGCGGTCGTGAGCGCTGAAGCCACCGACTCGGGAGAGTCGAAGAGCTACATCCAGCAGATGTTCAGCTCGGACGGCTTCCACGCCCCGTCGATCACCGACTTCTTCCCGCCGGCCATCTTCGGCGACGGCACGATCTTCGAGTTCAACCGCATCATGATGGTGCGCGTCATCGCCGCGATCGCGCTGATCGCGCTGTTCTGGTTCGTCGCCAACCGCGCGAAGGTCGTCCCCGGCCGCCTCCAGGGCGCGCTCGAGTTCATGCTCGACTTCGTCAAGGACCAGATCGTCGAGCCCGTGATGGGCCACGAGGGCAAGCGCTTCCTGCCGTTCCTCACGACGCTGTTCCTCGCGATCATCTTCTTCAACATCACGGGCGTGATCCCGTTCCTCAACATCGCGAGCACCTCGCTGATCGGCCTGCCGATCATCATGGCGCTGTTCGTGTACGTGCTGTACCTCGCTCAGGGCGTGAAGAAGCACGGCCTCGGGGGCTACCTCAAGAACAGCCTCTTCCCGCCGGGCGTCCCGAAGGGCATCTACCTGCTCCTCACGCCCATCGAGTTCCTGCAGGTGTTCATCCTGCGCCCCGCCACGCTGGCGCTGCGACTCGCGGCCAACATGATCGCGGGCCACCTGCTGCTGGTCCTGTGCTTCTCGGCCACCCAGTACTTCTTCTTCGCCGCCGCCGGCGCGATGAAGGCGACCGCGACCGTGACCTTCGCGGCGGGCTTCGCCTTCACCCTGTTCGAGATCTTCGTCGCCCTGCTTCAGGCGTACGTCTTCACCATGCTCGCGGCCGTGTACCTCAACATGGCGCTCGAGGAAGAGCACTAAACCCAAGCCTGCGCGGCCGGAAGCCCCGGCCTCGTCACAACGGAAGGAAACACACAGTGGACACCACCACTCTCGCTGAGGTCTCCGGCAACGTCGCGACCATCGGCTACGGTCTCGCGGCGATCGGCCCCGGCATCGGTCTGGGCATCCTGATCGGCAAGACCATCGAGGGCATGGCCCGCCAGCCTGAGGTCTCCGGCCAGCTCCGCGCCACGATGTTCATCGGTGTCGCGTTCGTCGAGGTGCTCGCGCTTCTCGGCCTGGTCACCGGCTTCATCTTCTGATGATGCTCGCCCAGACTCTGCTTCTCGCGGAGGAGGCGCACACCTCGGACGTGGAGGGTGCGGACCTGATCCTGCCCGCCCCGTACGACCTGCTGTGGTCGCTCGTGATCTTCACGATCATCGCGGTGGTCTTCACGCGGGTGTTCCTCCCCAAGATCCAGAAGGTGCTCGACGAGCGCGCGGAGCTCATCCAGGGCGGCATCGAGAAGGCCGAGAAGGCTCAGGCCGAGGCCGCCGCCGCGCTCGAGGAGTACACGGCTCAGCTCACCGAGGCCCGTGCCGAGGCCGCGCGCATCCGCGAGGACGCACGCGTCGAGGCCGCCCAGATCCTGGCCGAGGCACGTCGCCGTGCCGGCACGGACGCGGAGCGCATCGTCGAGACGGCCCAGCGCCAGATCGACGCCGAGCGCCACCAGGCCGTGGTCTCGCTGCGCACCGAGGTGGGCACGCTCGCGACCGACCTCGCGTCGCGCATCGTGGGCGAGTCGCTCGCGGACGACGCGCGTCAGCAGCGCGTGATCGACGCGTTCCTCACCGACCTCGAGTCGACGGTGAAGGCGGAGGGCTAGGCACATGCGTGGAACGAGCCAGACGTCGCGTGACGCCGTGCTCCGTCAGTTCGAGCCCGTGGTGACGGCGAGCGGCCGGGAGGGCCTGGTCCTTGCCGACCAGCTCTTCGCCGCGGTCGACGCCATCGACGCGTCGGGCTCGCTCCGCCGTGCGCTGACCGACCCCGCCCGCTCGCCCGAGGCGAAGGGCGGGCTGGTCTCCGCGGTGTTCTCGGCCTACGACCCCCGGGTCAAGGACGTCCTCGCGTCGTTCGCGGGATCCCGCTGGTCGGCCGACGAGGACCTCGCCGAGGCCGTCGACGACGCCGGCGAGCGCGCGATCTTCGCGTACTCGCAGGAGGAGGGCACCCTGGACGAGGTCCAGGAGCAGCTGTTCCGCGTCCAGCGCGAGCTGGTCGCGAACCGCGAGCTGCTCTCGGCGCTCAGCAACCGGGCGGCGACCAAGGAGGCGCGCATCGCGCTCCTCGACGGCGTGCTCGGCGGCAAGCTGCTGCCGACCACCGAGGCGCTGCTGCGTCGCGTCGTGGGCAACCCGCGCGGCCGCCGGCTCATCCCGGCGATCGACGCGCTCCTCGACTCGGCCGCGGAGCACCGCGAGAAGGTCGTGGCGCACGTCACGGCCGCGGTCGAGCTCAGCGCGGACCAGCGCACCCGCCTCGCGCGCATCCTCTCGGAGGCGTACGGGCGCGATGTCCTCATCAACGTCGCCGTGGACCCCGAGGTCCTGGGCGGCATCCGAGTCCAGGTCGGGTCCGAGGTGGTGGACGGCACCGTGCTGTCCCGGCTCGACGAAGCACGACGACGACTTGTCGGTTAGTCCGACGCACCATTCGCCGCCACCGCGGCACTGACAGGAGAGATGGCATGGCAGAGTTGACGATCAGCCCCGACGAGATCCGGGCTGCACTCGACAGCTACGTGAAGTCCTACGAGCCGAAGGGCGCCGTGGTCGACGAGGTCGGCCGCGTGACGCTCGCGGCCGACGGCATCGCGCAGGTCGAGGGGCTCCCGGGCTGCATGGCCAACGAGCTGCTGCGCTTCGAGGACGGCACGCTCGGCCTCGCGCTCAACCTCGACGTCCGCGAGATCGGCGTCGTCGTGCTCGGCGAGTTCACCGGCATCGAGGAGGGCCAGACGGTCCAGCGCACCGGCGAGGTGCTCTCGGTCGCCGTCGGCGACGGCTACCTCGGCCGCGTGGTCGACCCGCTCGGCAACCCGATCGACGGCCTCGGCGAGATCGCGACGGAGGCGCGCCGCGCCCTCGAGCTGCAGGCGCCCGGCGTCATGCAGCGCAAGTCGGTCCACGAGCCGCTGCAGACCGGCCTCAAGGCCATCGACGCGATGATCCCGATCGGCCGCGGCCAGCGCCAGCTGATCATCGGCGACCGCCAGACCGGCAAGACCGCCATCGCGATCGACACGATCATCAACCAGAAGGCGAACTGGGAGACCGGCGACCCGACGAAGCAGGTCCGCTGCATCTACGTCGCCATCGGCCAGAAGGGCTCGACCATCGCCTCGGTGCGCGGCGCCCTCGAGGAGGCCGGCGCGCTCGAGTACACGACCATCGTCGCGGCCCCCGCGTCCGACCCGGCCGGCTTCAAGTACCTCGCGCCCTACACCGGCTCGGCCATCGGCCAGCACTGGATGTACGACGGCAAGCACGTCCTCATCATCTTCGACGACCTGTCGAAGCAGGCCGAGGCCTACCGCGCCGTCTCCCTCCTGCTCCGCCGCCCGCCGGGCCGCGAGGCGTACCCCGGCGACGTGTTCTACCTGCACTCCCGCCTGCTCGAGCGCTGCGCGAAGCTGTCGGATGAGATGGGCGCCGGCTCGATGACGGGCCTCCCGGTCATCGAGACCAAGGCGAACGACGTGTCGGCGTACATCCCGACCAACGTCATCTCCATCACGGACGGCCAGATCTTCCTGCAGTCCGACCTGTTCAACGCGAACCAGCGTCCCGCGATCGACGTCGGCATCTCGGTGTCGCGCGTCGGCGGCTCGGCGCAGGTCAAGGCGATGAAGTCGGTCTCCGGAACGCTGAAGATCGACCTCGCGCAGTACCGCTCGCTCGAGGCCTTCGCGATGTTCGCGTCCGACCTCGACGCGGCCTCGCGTCAGCAGCTGACCCGCGGTGCGCGCCTCATGGAGCTGCTCAAGCAGCCCCAGTACTCGCCGTACCCGGTGGAGGAGCAGGTCGTCTCGATCTGGGCCGGCACCAAGGGCAAGCTCGACAAGATCGCGCTGGGCGACGTGCTGCGCTTCGAGCGCGAGCTCCTCGACCACCTGCGTCGCAACACCTCGATCCTCGACGACATCGCCTCGACCGGGAAGCTCTCGGACGAGACGGCGGCGGAGCTCGAGAAGAACGTCGACGACTACGTCTCGACCTTCCTCGAGGGCGAGAGCGTGAACCTCACCACCGACTCGACCGTCGACGACGGCGAGGCCGTGGCGGTCGAGCAGGAGCGCATCGTCGCGGAGAAGAAGTAGCCGATGGCCGGACAGCAGCGCGTCTATCGGCAGAGGATCAGGGCGACCAGCTCGCTCAAGAAGATCTTCCGCGCGATGGAGCTCATCGCCGCCTCGCGTATCGGGAAGGCCCGGCTCCGTGTGGAGCAGGCCACCCCGTACACGCGGGCCATCACCCGCGCGATCAGCGCGGTGGCGACGCACTCGAGCGTCGACCACCCGCTGACGACCCCGCGCACGGACACCGGCCGCGCGGCCGTGCTGGTCATCAGCGCGGACCGCGGCATGGCGGGCGCCTACTCGGCGAACGTCATCCGTGAGGCCGAGCGCCTCCGTGGCCGTCTCATGGCCGACGGCAAGGAGGTCGTGCAGTTCGCCGCCGGCCGCCGCGCCGTGTCGTACTTCGCGTTCCGTCGCCGCGAGCTCGCCGGTCAGTGGACCGGCGGCTCGGACGCGCCGACCCGCGAGACCGCACGCGAGATGGCCCAGGCCCTCTTCGCCCGCTTCCAGGCGCCCGCCGAGGACGGCGGCGTCGACGAGATCTACATCGTCGGCACCCGCTTCGTCTCGATGGTGACCCAGCAGGCGCAGGTCCTGCGCCTCCTGCCCCTCGAGATCGTCGAGGGCGTCGAGGAGGTCGAGGAGGGTGAGGTGCAGCCGCTGTACGACTTCGAGCCGTCGCCGGAGCTGGTGCTCGACGCACTGCTGCCGCGCTACATCGAGTCGCGCATCTTCGGCAGCCTCCTGCACTGCGCGGCCTCCGAGCTCGCCAGCCGTCAGCGCGCGATGAACACCGCGACCTCGAACGCCGAGGACATCATCCGCAACTACACCAGGCTCGCCAACCAGGCGCGCCAGGCCGAGATCACCCAGGAAATCAGCGAGATCGTCTCGGGCGCCGATGCGCTCGCGGCCTCGTGACAAGAAGCGAGAGATCCATGACCACCACCGCAGAGACCACCCCGGCCAACGCCGCGGACGCGCCCGTCGTCGGTCGCGTCTCGCGTGTCGTCGGCCCGGTCGTCGACATCGAGTTCCCGGCCGACGCGATCCCCGACATCTACAACGCCCTCACGGTCGACATCGACCTGTCGGCGCAGGGTGAGGACGAGGGCGTGCTGCACATGACCCTCGAGGTCGCGCAGCACCTGGGCGACAACCTCGTGCGCGCCATCGCGCTGAAGCCCACGGACGGCCTCGTCCGCGGCGCCGAGGTCACCGACACCGGCGCGCCTATCTCGGTGCCCGTCGGCGACGTCACCAAGGGCCACGTGTTCAACGTGACCGGCGAGATCCTCAACGCCACCGAGGGCGAGAAGGTCGAGGTCACCGAGACCTGGCCCATCCACCGCAAGCCCCCGGCCTTCGACCAGCTCGAGTCGAAGACCCAGATGTTCGAGACCGGCATCAAGGTCATCGACCTCCTCACCCCGTACGTGCAGGGTGGAAAGATCGGCCTCTTCGGTGGTGCGGGCGTCGGCAAGACCGTCCTCATCCAGGAGATGATCTACCGCGTCGCCAACAACCACAACGGTGTGTCGGTGTTCGCCGGCGTCGGCGAGCGCACCCGTGAGGGCAACGACCTCATCGAGGAGATGACCGAGTCGGGCGTCATCAAGCAGACCGCCCTGGTCTTCGGCCAGATGGACGAGCCGCCGGGCACGCGTCTGCGCGTCGCCCTGTCGGCGCTGACGATGGCGGAGTACTTCCGCGACGTCCAGAAGCAGGACGTGCTGCTGTTCATCGACAACATCTTCCGCTTCACGCAGGCGGGCTCCGAGGTGTCGACGCTGCTCGGCCGCATGCCCTCCGCGGTGGGCTACCAGCCCAACCTCGCGGACGAGATGGGTCAGCTCCAGGAGCGCATCACCTCGACGCGTGGCCACTCGATCACCTCGCTGCAGGCGATCTACGTGCCCGCGGACGACTACACCGACCCGGCGCCGGCCACCACGTTCGCGCACCTCGACGCGACCACCGAGCTGTCGCGTGAGATCGCGTCGCGCGGCCTGTACCCCGCGGTGGACCCGCTGGCGTCGACCTCGCGCATCCTCGACCCGCGCTACGTGGGCCGCGACCACTACGAGACCGCGAACGCCGTGAAGTCGATCCTCCAGCGCAACAAGGAGCTGCAGGACATCATCGCGATCCTCGGTGTGGACGAGCTCTCCGAGGAGGACAAGATCATCGTCGCGCGTGCGCGCAAGATCCAGCAGTTCCTCTCGCAGAACACCTACATGGCGACCCAGTTCACGGGCGTCGAGGGCTCCACGGTCCCGCTGACCGAGACCGTCGAGGCCTTCTCGGGCCTGGTCAACGGCAAGTACGACCACATCTCGGAGCAGGCGTTCTTCAACATCGGTGGCCTCGAGGACCTCGAGCGCAACTGGGCCCGCATCCAGAAGGAGATCGGCTGATCATGGCCGGTCCCCTCACCGTCGACGTCGTCGCCCCCGACCGGGTCCTCTGGTCGGGGTCGGCGGAGCGTCTCGTCGCCCCGACCGTCGAGGGCGAGATCGGCCTCCTGACCGGGCACGAGCCGGTGCTGTCCGTCCTGCGGGCGGGCACCGTGCGCGTGCGCGGCGGGGCCGACGGGGACGCCGAGTTCCCCATCGACGGGGGCTTCGTCTCCTTCGACCGCGACGTCGTGACCGTCGTCGTGGAGCCCGTCGCGCCGCTCGCGGCGTCGGGCGAGGCCGAGGAGACGGCCGCCTCCTGATGCGGGTGGTGATCGCGCGCTGCGCGGCCCGGTACACCGGGCGGCTGTCGGCGCATCTCCCGCTCGCGACCCGAGCCATCATGGTCAAGGCCGACGGCTCGGTGCTGCTCCATTCGGACGGCGGCTCGTACAAGCCGCTCAACTGGATGAGCCCGCCGTGCACTCTGCGGTCCTCCTCCCTCACGGAGGAGGCCGCGGAGCGCGGCGTCTCGGAGGTCTGGGTCGTCCAGCACGACAAGACCGACGACCGGCTCGAGATCGAGCTCCACGAGATCCTCGCCGACACCGAGCATGAGCTCGGCGTCGACCCCGGCCTCATCAAGGACGGCGTCGAGGCGCACCTCCAGGAGCTCCTCGCCGCGCAGATCACGCTCCTCGGTGACGGCCACACGCTGGTGCGCCGCGAGCACCCGACCGCCATCGGCCCCGTCGACATCCTCGCCCGCGACTCGGGCGGCGCCTCGGTCGCCGTCGAGATCAAGCGCCGCGGCGAGATCGACGGCGTCGAGCAGCTCACGCGCTACCTCGAGCTGATGAACCGCGACCCGCTGCTCGCCCCCGTGCAGGGCGTGTTCGCGGCGCAGGAGATCAAGCCGCAGGCGCGCGTCCTCGCCGAGGACCGCGGCATCCGCTGCCTGCTCCTCGACTACGAGGCGATGCGCGGCAACGAGGACCTCAGCGACCGCCTCTTCTGACCCGACGCGGACGCCTCTCCACACGCCGGGCCGCGGATCGCCCTTGATCCGGACATCTCGCGTGTATGAGCGGCGCCTCTGGTGGATCAGTGCAGAAGCCGTGTGGAGAGGCGCACGGCGGGTCTCGGGTCGAATCGTTTCGGCTAGGCTCGCCGCATGACCTTCCCTGACAGCTTCATCCTCGGCGCGGCGACGGCCGCCTACCAGATCGAGGGCGCCGCCACCGAGGGCGGCCGCGGCCCGTCCATCTGGGACACGTTCTCCCACACGCCCGACAAGGTCGTCGGCGGGGACAGCGGCGACGTGGCCTGCGACCACTACCACCGGTGGGAGCAGGACGTCGACATGATGGCGGACCTGGGCCTGCAGGCGTACCGCTTCTCGATCGCGTGGCCGCGCGTGCAGCCGACCGGCACCGGCGCGTTCAACGACGAGGGCATCGCCTTCTACAAGGCGCTCGTCGCCCGCCTCAAGGACAAGGGCATCCGCCCGCTCGCGACGCTGTACCACTGGGACCTCCCGCAGGCGCTCGAGGACGAGGGCGGCTGGCTCAGCCGCGCCACGGTCGACGCGTTCGTGGACTACGCGGTGCGCATGGTCGAGGAGCTCGGCGACGACGTCGACGTGTGGGCGACGTTCAACGAGCCGTGGGTGAGCTCGTTCGTCGGCTACGGCGCCGGCGCGCACGCCCCCGGCCACGCCGACGACGTCGAGGGCCTCACCGCGGCGCACCACCTGCTGCTCGCGCACGCCCGCGCCTACCGCGCGATCAAGGCGGCGCGTCCCGACCTCCAGGTCGGCATCGTCAACAACTCGCACACGCCGCGCCCGTGGGACCCGTCGAACCCGAAGGACCGCGAGGCCGCCGCGCACATCGACGCGCTCGCCAACACGATGTTCCACCAGCCCCTGGTCGAGGGCACGTACCCGGCAATCCTCGCGCCGAACACCGCGCACCTCACCGACTGGTCGTTCGTGCACGATGGCGACCTCGAGGAGATGCGCGACACCGTCGACTGGTTCGGCGTGAATTACTACGCCTCGCACGTGGTGCGCCACAACCCGCGCAAGGCCGCCGCATCGTCCGACGTCGCGACCCTCGCGGACGGCCACAAGGCCGGCGCGAACTCGCCGTGGCCCGGCGACGAGGAGATCGAGTTCATGACCCCGCCGGGGGAGCTGACGGCGATGGGGTGGAACGTCGACCCGGGCGCGCTCCACGGGCACCTCATGAAGATCCACCGCGAGACCGGCCGCCCGCTCTACGTCACGGAGAACGGCGGCGCGTGGGACGACGTCCTCGACGGCGACGGCCGGGTCCGCGACGCCGCGCGCGTGTCGTACCTGCACGACCACCTGCGGGCCGTCGAGACCGCGATCGCCGAGGGCGCGGACGTGCGCGGCTACATGGCGTGGAGCCTCATGGACAACTTCGAGTGGGCGCAGGGCTACGCCAAGCGCTTCGGCCTGGTGCGCGTCGACTACGGCACGCAGGAGCGCCGCTGGAAGGACTCGGCGTACTGGTACCGCGAGACGATCGCGCGGCGCGACCCGCTGCCGCTCGCGGAGCTGCCGGCGCACGTGGAGACCCCCGCGCGCACGTACTGACCGGCACGGCCGGGAGGGCGCGGCGGGACGATGCGCGGGCGGGGAGACGCCCCGGCGGGCGCCCGTAGACTGGACGGCATGCCCTCCGGTCGTCGCTCCTCCAAGCGCCCGTACGGCCAGCCCCATCCCGAGCTCGACGTCGACCGGCTCCGTGCCGGCGGCAGCGCGCGCGTGGAGACGGGCCCCGGCGGCGAGGAGTACTTCGTGGCGGTGCCCCGCCCGAGCGACCGCACGTTCACGTGCCCCTGCTGCTCGCGGGACATCCCCGGCGACCAGCAGCACATCGTCGCGTGGGCCACGGGAGGGCTGTTCGGCGAGGAGGCGGCCGCCGCGGCGCGCCGCCACTGGCACACCGCGTGCTGGGAGACGTTCGGGAGGTCGCGTGGCTGAGACGGAGGAGCTGCGCTCCATGACGGTCCTGCGGGCGGACCGCGAGGACATCGAGCTGCGCACGGAGGACGGTCTCACGCTCGTCGGCGAGCTCGCGCTCCCCGCGGAGGGCCCCGTCACGGCGACCCTCATCACGCTCCACCCGCTGCCCACGCACGGCGGCTTCATGGACTCGCACGTCTACCGCAAGGCCGCCTGGCGGCTGCCGGCGCTCGCGGGCGTCGCGGTGCTGCGCTTCAACACGCGCGGCACGTCGTCGCCGCGCGGCACGAGCGACGGGGAGTTCGGCGAGGGCGTCACGGAGGCCGCCGACGTGCGCGCCGCCGTCGACTTCGCGGTGAGCCGCGGGCTGCAGCACCGGTGGCTGGTGGGCTGGAGCTTCGGCACGGAGCTCACCCTCATGCATGGCAGCGACCTCGACGTCGAGGGCGCGATCCTGCTGTCGCCGCCGCTGCATCGTGCCACCGAGGACGACATGCGCGCGTGGGCGGCCACCGGCAAGCCCGTGACGGCGCTCGTGCCGGAGCACGACGACTTCCTCCAGCCGGACGAGGCGCGCGAGCGCTTCGCCCCCCTCACCCAGCTCGAGCTGATCCCCGTGCCCGAGGCCAAGCACCTGTGGGTGGGGGAGAGGTTCGTGCGCATCGTCCTCGACGCGATCGTCGCGCGCGTGGCGCCGGAGCGCGCCCCGCTTCCGGGCGAGGTGCCCGCGTCCATGGTGGAATGAGGCGAGGGATTCGACCTGGCACGATGCGAAGGAGTCGCCCGTGAGCCTCGTACCCGACGGCACACCCCTGGTCCTGCTCAACGCCTTCCCCGTCGATCGATCCCAGTGGGATCCGCTCATCGACGCGCTGCCCGCGCTCCCGGGCGACATCATCACGTTCGACGTGCCGGGCATCGGCGACATGCCGCTGCCCGACGAGGAGCCGTCGCTCGAGCTCATCGCGGACGCCGCGGTGCTCGCGATGCGCGAGGTGACGGGCCGCGACAAGGCGGTGTGGGTCGGCTGCTCGATGGGCGGCTACATCGCGATGGCCGTCGCCGAGCGGCACCCCGAGGCCGTCGCCGGCATCGGTCTGCTCGGCACCAAGGCCGCCGCCGACACCGACGAGGCCCGTGAGGCCCGCCTCGCGCTCGCGGAGAAGGTGGACGGGGCCGAGGGCCACCCGGACCCCCGCGGCGCCGCCGAGGGGCTCGTGGGCACGCCGGGGGAGGGCCGTGAGGCGCTCGTCGCCGCCGTCGCGGGCAACATCGCGCGGCACGGGGGCGACGGGATCGCGTGGGGCCAGCGCGCCATGGCGGCGCGGCCCGACCGCACCGAGGTGCTGGCGGCGCTCGAGGTGCCGGCGCTCGTGGCGGTGGGGGAGCACGATGCGATCGCGGGCGAGGACGCCGCGCATGCGATGGCGGAGGCGCTGGGCGTCGAGGCCGTGGTCCTCGACGGCGTGGGCCACCTCAGCGCGTGGGAGGACCCGCAGCGCGTGGCCGCGCTGGTCGCGGACCTCGTCGACCGCGCCGACGCCGCGGGCTGAACGACGCCGCGGGGCCGCCCCGCGCATCGTCCCGTGCGGCGCTCCGTACGGCGCTCTGAACGGCGCTCCCGCGTGGGCGGGATGTCCCGCGTTTCCGATTTGTGAATTCTTGCGCCGGGACCTGGCGGGCGCGGGGAGCGGCGTGCCACCATGGCGTGTGCGGGGGGCACCTCACCACGAGGGGGGCGTGAGGTGCTCCCCCGCCCCTTCTCCCGCGAGCCTCAGGCCCAGTCGTCGCCGGCCGCGAGCCGCAGGCGCAGCGCCTCGACCAGCGGCAGGGACTCGCCGTCGCGGGCCCCGCGACCCAGCTCGAGCGGCGGGTCGGACGGCGTCAGGGTCGCGCCGCGCAGGCGCTCGCGCAGGCCGCCCGGCGTCGACAGCACGTAGAAGGCGCCGTCGGTGCCCACGCCCACGGAGCGGTCCCGCTTGAGGTACCAGCCGCTCACCTGGGTGCGCACGCGGCCCGAGCCGCTGTAGGTGCGCGCGGTGAGCGCCTCGGGGCGGATCCCCGCGGCGGCGGCGTCGCGCGCGAAGGCCTCGATCAGCGCGGCCGCCTGGCGGGTCTCCGCCTGGCGCTGCCGGTCGAGGGCGTCCGCCCGCCGCTGATGGTCACCGCGCGCGTCCACGCTCACGCCTCGGAGCGCTCCGCCTCGGCCTCGTGCTCGGCCTGAAGGCGGCTCGCACGGGCGAGGTTGCCCACCGGGTCGGAGGAGAGCAGGCCGCGCAGGTCGTCGAGGTACGTGGTGATCGACTCGCGCTGACGGTTGAGCTCGTCGACCTCGCGCGCGGCCATGGTGCGCTCGCGCTCGGCGTCGCTCACGGCCTCGGAGATGATCGCCTCGGCGTGCTCACGCGCCTCGGAGACGATCTCGTCGGCGTTGTTGCGGGCGTTCGTCAGCAGCGTCTGCGAGTGGACCTCGGCCTCGCGGCGCACCGACTCGGCACGCTCGAGCGTCGCGCTCAGGCGGTCCTCCGCCTCGGAGGTGCGGCGCTTGGCATCCGCGACCATCGCGGCCGTCTCGGCGGTCGCCTCCTCGTGGCGGCGGGTGAGCTCGCGCTCGGCCTGCTCGCGGGTGGTGACGACCTCGAGCTCGAGGTCCTCGCGGGTGCGGCGGGCCTCCTCGTGCGCGGCCTCGGCCGCGGCCTGGGCCTCCTCGCGCATGCGGGTGGACTCGGTGGTCGCGGTGTCGACCAGGCGCTTCGCCTCGGCCTTGCCGTTGGCGACGGTGTCCTTCGCCTCGCGGTCGCTGGTGGCGCGCAGGTCCGAGGCCTGCTGCTGGGCGCGCGCGAGCGCGGTCTCCGCCTCGCGGGTGAGGCGGGCGGCCTCGGCGTCGGCGGTCGAGCGCAGCTCGGCGAGCTCCGCGTTGACCGTGGCGCGCAGGTCCGCGGTCTCCGACTCGGCGGCCTGACGCATCTGCAGCGCGTCCGTGGTGGCGGCCCCGCGCACGGCGGTGGCCTCCTCGTCCGCGGCGCGGCGCAGCTCGGCGGCCTGACGGCGCGAGTCCTTGACGAAGGCCTCGGCCTCGGCGTGGAGCGCGTCGGCCTCGGCCTGCGCGGACTGGCGCTGCTCCGCGATCTCCGCGGCGACCTCGTCACGCAGCTGCGTGACCTCCTCGTCGGCGGCCTCGCGGACGTGCGTCGCGTAGCTGTCGGCCTCGCGGCGCTGCTGCGCGGCGTAGGCGTCCGCGTCGCGGCGCTGCTGCGCCGCGTACACGTCCGCGCCGCGGTGCTGCTCGGCGGCGTACGCCTCGGCCGTCTGGCGCTCGTGCGTCGAGTAGGCGTCGGCCACGCGGCGGGTCTCGGCGGCGTACGCGTCCGCCTCGCGACGGGTGTCGGCGTCGTAGACGTCGGCGTCCTGGCGCTGGGTGGCGATGAGCTCCTCGTGCTCGCGGCGCTGCGCGGCGAGGTCCTCCTCGGTGGCCTGGCGCTCGTCGGCGGCCCACGCGGCGGTCGCGGCGCGGAGCGCGGCCACCTCCGCGGCGGCGGTGCGGCGCTCGTTCGCGACCCACGCCTCGGTCTCGTCGCGCAGGGCCGCGACCTCCGCCTCGACCTCCTTGCGCAGGCCGGCGGCGTACGTCTCGGCGTCCTCGCGGAGCGCGGCGACCTCGCCCTCGACGCGCTTGCGCAGCGCCGCGGCGTAGCCGTCGGCGTCCTCGCGCTGCGTCGCCGCGTAGTGCTCGGCCTCGCGGCGCTCGTTCGCGGCCCATGCCTCCGTCTCCTCGCGGAGCCCGGCGGCGTAGCCCTCGACGTCGCGGCGCTCGTTGGCCGCCCATGCCTCGGTGGCCTCGCGCAGCGCCGTGACGGCGGCGTCGGTCTCGCGGCGCTCGTTCGCGGCCCAGCCGTCCGTCTCCTTGCGGAGCGCGGCGGCGTAGCCCTCGGCCTCGCGGCGCTCGTGCGCCGCCCAGCCCTCGGTCTCCTGGCGCAGGTGCGCGACCCACGCCTCGGTCTCCTGGCGCAGCTCGGCGGCGTACGCGTCGGCGCTGTCGCGCAGCTCCGTCGCCTCGGCCTGCGCGGCGGTGCGCTGCGCGGCCGTGTCGCGGGCGGCGGCCGCGCGGAGCTCGCCGACCTCCTGATCGGCGGCGTGGCGCAGCTGCGCCACCTCCTCCTCGGCGGTGTGGCGCAGGTCCGCGACGTAGGCGTCGGCCTCGCGGCGCTGCTGGCCGGTCTCGCGCTCGGCGAGCGCGCGCAGCTGAGCGACCTCCTCGGCCGCGACGCGGCGCGCCTCGGCGGCGTCGTGCTCGGCCTCTTCGCGCATCTCCTGGGCCTCGTCGTTCGCCTGGGCGAGCGCCGCGGCGGCGTCGTTGCGCAGCGTCGCGGCGTCGCTCTCGGCGGAGATGCGCATGTCGGAGGCCTCGGCCTCGGCGACGGCGCGCAGGTTCGCGGCCTCGCGCTCGGCCTCGCCGATCGAGTGGCCGGCCGCGGCCTCGGCGGCCTTGCGGGTGGCCTTCGCCTCCTCGCGCGCCTCGGCGACGATGCGCGCGGCGTCCGACCTCAGCGCCTCGGTCTCGACGCGGGTCGCCTCGGTGAGCTCGTCCGCCTCGGCGTGCGAGGCGGCGAGGAACGCGGCGGCCTCGTCGCGCAGGCGGCTCGACTCCTGGTGCGCGTGGGCGAGCTTCTGCTCGGAGTCGGCGCGCGCGGCGTCGACCAGGTCGGCCGCCTCGCGCTGGCTGGTGACGCGCAGCTCGGTGGCCTCGCGCTCGACGGAGGCGCGCAGGGTGTGCGCCTCGCGCTCGCCGGTGGCGCGGACCTCGGCGGCCTCGGCCTCGGCCGCGGACCGGATGCGCTCGGCGTCGCGCTGCGCGCGCTCGACGGACTCGCCGGCCTGCCGCTCGGCGGCCTCGCGGAGCCCCGCGGCGGTGTGCTCGGCCTGCGTCTTGATCTCGTCGGCCTCGCGGCGGCTCTGCGCGAGGATCTCGGCGACCTCGTTGTCCGCGCGGGCACGTAGCTGCTGGGCGGCGACGTTGGCGCGGGCGACCGTGTCCTGGGCGTGGGTGTTCGCGCGGGCGATGACGTCGGAGGACTGCTCCTCGGCGGAGCGGAGGAGCTGCTCGACGCGCGCGCCGAGGCCCTTGTAGGTGGGCTGCTCGGACTCGCGGAGCGCCTTCTGCGCCTCGTCCAGGGAGGACCGGGCCTGCTGCGCCTCGCGGCGCGCCTCGTCGACCGCGCCGGTCTGCTCGCGTACCGCGTCCTCGAGGCGCGCGATGTGGGCGGCCACCGCCTCGCGGTCGTAGCCGCGCATCACAAGCGGGAACGGCAGGTTCTCTTCGGCCATGGCTCTCCTAGATCGCGCGCCGGGGGAGGCGCGGGTCGCGCATTCGACCCTCAGGGTAGTGCCCGTGCCCCGCACGGAACAAAGTCGCGGGGAGCCGCGTTCGGGGCATGTCTCGTAAAGTGAACAGCGAGACGAACGGAGAATCACGTGACTTTGCGCACCACCGCGCTCATCGCGGGGGCGCTCGGGCTGCTCCTTCTCATCGGCGGCCTGATCGCCGATGCGATGCGCCCGGCGTCCTTCGGCACGCCGAGCGCTGCGGTCGACACCCCCGTCCTGCTGATCGGCCCCGCCATGGTCGCCATGGCGCCGGGCGGCACCATCACCGTCGAGGGCGACGGCGAGATCGTCGCCTACGCCGGCCGCACCGAGGACGCCGAGGACTGGGCCGCGTCCCGCGAGACGACCGTCCTCACGGGCGTCGTCAGCTGGGACGACCTGTCGACCGAGGCGCTCGCCGCCGACGAGCCGCAGACCGCGGAGCCGAGCGCCTCCGCCTCGGCGTCCGCCACGGCCTCGGAGGAGCCCTCCGCCGACGCCTCGGCCTCGACGTCCGCGGAGCCGTCCGCGGACGCCTCGCCGTCGGCCTCGGCCGAGGAGGGTGCCTCCGCCACGCCCGAGCTGGCCGACATCTGGCGCGAGTCCTGGGACGCCGACGGCACCCTCGAGCTCGAGGCCGACGCGCTCCCGGTCGGGCTGACCATCGCGGTCGAGTCCGCCGACGGCGCCCCGCTCACCGGGGTGACGATGACGATCGACCGCGTCGTCAACGACGGCTGGGTGACGCCCCTCAAGTGGTGGGGCGGCGTGCTGACCGTCGCGGGCCTCATCGCGCTCGTGTCGCTCCTGTTCGACCACCGCGGCGCGGGATCGAAGGTGGAGACCGCGGTCGCCGGGCGCAAGCCCACGACCCCGGCCACGCCGGGCGGCCGCCGCGAGCGTCGCGAGACGCAGACCGCCACCGGCGGCATCCCGGTGGTCCCGGCCGAGTCCGACCCGACCACCGGCGAGGTGCCCCGCGCCGACGAGGCCAGCGAGCCGGCCCCGGAGGACGATGCGCCCGCCGCAGGCGGCGCCGACGGAGAGGAGCGCTCATGAGGAGGCAGACCACCCTCGCGGCGGCCGCCGTCGCCGGGCTCGTGGTGCTCGCCGGCTGCACGCCCGCCGTGCCCGAGCCGGTCGCGGCGCCCGCCGCGCAGGAGACCTCGGCCATCACGCAGACCCAGATCGACCGCATCGTGCCCGCGACCTTCGCGGAGCTCGAGGCGGCGGACGAGGCCCGCAAGGCGAGCCTCCTCGGCGAGCGCGTGGGCGGCACCGCCGTCACCGTGCGCGGCGTCGAGTATCAGCTGCGCAAGGCCGGCGACAAGCAGGCCATCGAGGAGATCCCGTCCACGATGCAGGCGGTCTACGTCAGCGCCGAGGGCGTGTTCCCGCGCCTGATGGTGGGCGTGTCCGAGGCCCCCGAGGACGCCACCCCGGTGGTGCTCGTGTGGCTCCAGGAGGACATCGACGCGGACTACGTCATGCAGAACTGGGCGCACATGGTGCCCGGCGCGACGCTGCCCGCGATGCCGGGCCCGGCGGTCGGCTCCAACCAGCTGCCGCTCGACTCGGACGCCGTCGACCCGTCGCCCGAGCAGGTGGTGCGGGACTACGTCAAGCTCCTGCGCCAGGGCGCGAAGAGCGACTTCGCGGACGACTTCGCGGCGGACACCTACCGCGCCCGCCTGTTCGCGGCCCGCAAGGTGCTCACCGCGGCCGCCAAGAAGGGCGACGGCAGCTACGTCGACACCGTGCAGCCGCAGCTGGACGACACGTACGCGATGGCCACCGCGGACGGCGGCGCGCTCGTGTTCGCCCCGCTCGTGGTCACGTCCTCGCTGCGCGTCAAGGGCGGCGCCACCGTGTCGATCTCCGACGCGGACAAGGCGCTCGTCAAGGGCAAGCTCAAGGACCGCGTCACCCACACGTACAACGACCTGGTGGTCATCCACGTGCCTGCCGACGGCGGGGGCAAGCCCACCGTCGTCGCGGCCGACCATCACCTGGTCTCGGTCGAGGCCAAGTAGCCCGGCCAGGAGGAGGCAGACACCCATGACCGACACCCCCGCCGCCCTGCGCGGCGCCGTCGACCTCGGCGCGCTCGCGGCGCGCTCGCGCCGCGCCGACTCGGGGCTCGCGACGATCGACGAGGCCGCCTTCCAGGAGCTCGCGCAGCAGTCGCTGCAGCGCCCGGTGGTCATCGCCTTCGTCTCCGCGTCCTCGCCGCAGAGCGAGGAGCTCGCGCGCGAGATCGAGGAGGTGGCGGCGTCGGTCGGCGTCAACGCCGCCGCATGCGACATCGACGCGCAGCCCGCGATCGCGCAGGCCTTCCAGATCCGCGGCGTGCCGGCCGCGGTCGCCCTCATCGGCGGCCGTCCGGCGCCCCTGTTCCAGGGCGCCGCCACGCGCGAGCAGCTGGTCGAGGTGCTCGGCCAGGTCGTCGAGGCCGCGCGCCAGATGGGCGCCGCCGCCGGGCTGGGCGCCGGGGAGGCGCCCCAGGAGGACCAGCCCGAGCCCTTGCCGCCGCTGCACCAGGAGGCGCACGACGCGATCGACCGCGGCGACCTCGACGCCGCCGAGGCGGCCTTCGACAAGGCGCTGCGGGAGAACCCCAAGGACGCCGAGGCCCGCGCGGGCCGCTCGCAGGTGCGCCTGATGGCGCGCGCGCGGACGGCCGACCTGGGCGCCGTGCGCAAAGCCGCGGCCGATGCGCCGGACGACATCGACGCGCAGCTCGCGGTCGCGGACATGGACGTGCTCGGCGGGCAGCTGGAGGATGCGTTCGGCCGGCTCGTCGACCTGGTCCGGGCGACCGCCGGGGACGACCGCGAGCGCGTGCGCGCGCGCCTGCTCGAGCTCTTCGACGTGGTCGACCCCGCGGACCCGCGGGTGCTGCGGGCGCGTCAGGCGCTCGCGTCGGCGCTCTACTGACCCGTCACGCGAGTTCGCTCCGCACGGTTCCGGAGACGACACGCCGGCGATGAGCCCCGATCAGGGGCTCATCGCCGGCGTGTCGCGTGTCGAACCGTGCGGAGCGAACCGGCGGGGGCTACCTCGACGGGCGCAGGATGACCGCGCCGAGCGGGGGCACGCGGATCGTGGCGACGGCGGGGAAGCCGTGCATCGACCGCGCGACCGCGTCCACGTGGCCCAGGTTGCCCACGCCGGAGCCGCCGTAGGACTCCGAGTCCGTGTTGAAGACCTCGTCCCAGCCGCCGGCCTGCGGCAGCGGCAGCGCGTAGTTGTCGTGCGGCACGCCCGCGAAGTTCACGACGACCGCGACGGGCTCGCCCGCCTCGTCCATGCGGAGGAAGGCGAGCGTGTTGCGCCGCGAGTCGTCGGCGTCGATCCACCGGAACCCGGCCGGGTCCGAGTCGCGCTCGAACAGCGGGGGAGTGTCGCGGTAGAGGCGGTTGAGGTCCGCGAGCATGCGGCGCACGCCCTCGTGGAGGCGGTCCTCGAGGTGCCACCAGTCGAGCGAGCGGCCCTCGGACCACTCGGCGTACTGGCCGAACTCGCAGCCCATGAACACGAGCGTCTTGCCCGGGTGCGTCCACTGGTACGTGAGCAGCGCGCGCAGCGTGGCCATCTTCTGCCAGTGGTCGCCGGGGAAGCGGTCGACGAGCGAGCCCTTGCCGTGCACCACCTCGTCGTGCGACAGCGGCAGCATGTAGTGCTCCGAGAACGCGTACATCAGCGAGAACGTCACGGTGTGGTGGTGGTACGAGCGGTGCACGGGCTCCTCGCCCATGTACCGCAGCGTGTCGTTCATCCAGCCCATGTTCCACTTGAGCCCGAAGCCCAGGCCGCCCGCGCTCGTGGGCGCGGTGACGCCGGGCCACGCGGTGGACTCCTCGGCGATCATCACGACGCCGGGGGCGCTGCGGTAGGCCGTCGCGTTCGTCTCCTGCAGGAACGCGATCGCGTCGAGGTTCTCGCGCCCGCCGTGGACGTTGGGGCGCCACTGGCCGGCCTCGCGCGAGTAGTCGAGGTAGAGCATCGACGCGACGGCGTCGACGCGCAGCCCGTCCGCGTGGAACTCCTGGAGCCAGTACACGGCGTTGGCCACGAGGAAGTTGCGCACCTCCGCGCGTCCGAAGTCGAAGATGAAGGTGCCCCAGTCCGGCTGCTCGCCGCGCAGCGGGTCGGGGTGCTCGTACAGCGGGGTGCCGTCGAAGCGGCCGAGCGCCCACTCGTCCTTGGGGAAGTGGCCCGGCACCCAGTCGAGGAGCACGCCGATGCCGGCGCGGTGCAGCGTGTCGATGAGGTAACGCAGCTCGTCGGGCGAGCCGAAGCGCGAGGTGGGCGCGTAGTAGCCCGACACCTGGTAGCCCCATGAGCCGCCGAACGGGTGCTCCATCACGGGCAGGAACTCGACGTGGGTGAAGCCCATCTCCGAGACGTAGGCGGTGAGCTGGTCGGCGAGCTCGACGTAGCCCAGGCCCTGGCGCCAGGACCCGAGGTGCACCTCGTAGACCGACATGGCGCTGCGGTGCGGCTGCGAGGCCGCGCGCTGCTCGATCCAGTCGGCGTCGCCCCACGCGTAGCCGGACTCCTCGACCACCGAGGCGGTCGCAGGCGGCAGCTCGGTGCGGCGGGCCATCGGGTCGGCCTTCTGCCGCCAGTGGCCGTTCTTGTCGAGGATCTCGAACTTGTAGGTGGTGCCCGCGACGACGCCCGGGATGAAGAGCTCCCAGATGCCGGACGCGCCGAGCGTGCGCATCGCGTGCGTCGCGCCCTGCCAGTGGTTGAACTCGCCCACCACGCGCACCGCGCGGGCGTTGGGCGCCCACACCGCGAAGTCGGTGCCCTCGACCTCGCCCAGCACGGACTCGAGGCGGTGCACGTTCGCGCCGAGCACGCTCCACAGGCGCTCGTGGCGCCCCTCGCGGATGAGGTGCAGGTCGAGCTCGCCCAGGAGCGGCATGAAGCGGTACGGGTCGTCAGCGACCGACGTGCTCTCGCCGTACGTCGTGTGGACCCGGTAGTCGGGGATCTCCTCGCCGGGCAGCACCACGGACCAGATCCCGTGGTGCTCATGCTCGGCGGCGAAGCGGCCCTCGAGCGTCTCGATCTCCACCACGTCGGCGAGCGGGCGCAGCACGCGGATCGTGACGGCGCCGGCGTCCGGGTGGGGGCCCAGGACGGCGTGCGGGTCGTGATGCGTGCCGCGCGCGATATCGGCGAGCACGGCCTGGTCGAGTCGGCGGGGCATCAGCACCCTTTCTGCTGGTGGGCGGCGGTCGAGGTCATGAGGGCCTCACGACCGCCGCGTGAGCGAGCGTGACTGCGGGGTCGAGGCGGACGTAGAAGTCGCGCCCCCACGTGTAGGTGGCGCCGCCGACGACGTCGTCGACGACGAGCCGCGCATCGTCGGCGAGGCCGAGCGCCGCGAGGTCGAGCGTGACCACGCCGGACTGGACGTGGTGCGGGTCGAAGCTCGCGACCACGATGACCGTGTCCGGCCGGCCGGTCGGGGACTCCTCGGCCGGCAGGTGCCGCGAGAAGCACAGGATCTCGGGGTTCGTCGTCGGGTGGACGCGCAGCCCGCGCAGCCTCCGCAGCGCCGGGTGCGCGGCGCGCGTCCGGTTGAGCGTGGTGAGCAGCGTCCTGATGCCGTAGCGGTCGGCGTCCGCCCAGTCGCGCTGCTTGAACTCGTACTTCTCGTTGTCGATCTGCTCCTCGACGCCCGGCCGCGGCACGTTCTCCACGAACTCGTAGCCGGTGTAGATGCCGTACGAGGGCGAGCCGGTCGCGGCGAGCACCGCGCGCATCCGGTAGATCGCGGGCCCGCCGTGCTGCATGTCGGGCGTGAGGATGTCGTGCGTGGTGGGCCAGAAGTTCGGGCGCATGTAGAAGGACGCGTCGCCCGACACCTCCTCGAGGTACTCGCCCATCTCCTCCGCGTTCTGGCGCCACGTGAAGTACGTGTAGCTCTGGTGGAAGCCGATCTTGGCGAGCGTGTGCATCATCGCCGGCCGCGTGAAGGCCTCCGACAGGAAGATCACCTCGGGGTGGTCCTCGGCGATGTCGCGCAGCAGCCGCTCCCAGAACGTCAGCGGCTTGGTGTGCGGGTTGTCGACGCGGAACAGCGTGACGCCGGCGTCGATCCACACCTGCAGCATGTCGCGGATGGCGTGGTAGATGCCCTCGGGGTCGTTGTCGAAGTTGAGCGGGTAGATGTCCTGGTACTTCTTGGGCGGGTTCTCGGCGTACGCGATGGTGCCGTCGAGCCGCTGCGTGAACCACTCGGGGTGCTCCGTCACCCACGGGTGGTCGGGGGAGCACTGCAGCGCGACGTCGAGCGCGACCTCGAGGCCCACGGACCGGGCGGCCTTGACGAAGGACCGGAACCCGCGCATCGTCCCCAGGTCCGGGTGGATCGCGTCGTGGCCGCCCTCGGCGGCGCCGATCGCGTACGGGCTGCCCGGGTCGCTCGGCTCGGCCTTGAGCGAGTTGTTGCGGCCCTTGCGGTGCGTGAGCCCGATCGGGTGGATCGGGGTGAGGTAGACGACGTCGAAGCCCATGTCCGCGATCGCCGGCAGGCGCTTCGCGGCGGTCGTGAACGTGCCCGAGGTCCACTCGCCGGTGCGCTTGACGATGCGGGCGCCCTCGGACCGCGGGAAGATCTCGTACCAGGCCGATACCAGGGCCTTCTCGCGCTGCACGAGCAGCGGGTACTCGGCGGACGTGGTGACCCAGTCGCGCAGCGGCGCCGCCGTGAGGGCCGCCTTGAGCTCGGGGGACGATGCGGGGGCGAGGCGGGCCTCGGGCGCCAGGGAGCCGTCCTGGAGCGAGGCGATCGCGCCCTCGAGGAGCGCCTTGCGGGCCGGCGTGTGACGCACCTCGGTGAGCGCGCGCGTGAGGATCGCGACGCCCTCGTCGAGCATGAGCTGGACGTCGACGCCCGCGTGGACCTTGACCTCGGCCGCGTGGCGCCAGGTCGACACCGGGTCCGACCAGGCCTCCACCCGGAAGCGGTGCAGCCCCTCGTGGCGGGGGGTGAGGATCGCGCGGTAGGTGCTGGTGCCCCAGTCGTGCAGCGGCATCGGCAGGCGCTCGTGGCGGCCGTCCGGCCGTGTCACGACGACGGTCGCGCCCTCGGCGTCGTGGCCCTCGCGGAAGATCGTGGCGGTGATCGGGACGGCCTCGCCGACCACCGCGCGGGCCGGCCAGCGCCCCTCCTCGAGCGAGGGCTGGACCCCCACGATGGGGATGCGACCGACGGACGTCTCAGCGGAGCGGGCCATGCCCCCGAACCTACTCGCAATGCGCGGCGAGCGATACCAGGGAGCCCCGCGTGCCAGGGGTGTCGCCGACCCGGGACCTGCGGTGTCGTGCGCCCGTCCGAACACCATGTAATGTGTGGCACGCGGTTCATGTAACCGCTTGCATCCAAAGGAGGTTGTGCGCGGTCACGGATCGATAACGACGTGTCTCGAATGGGTCACGACGCAGCGCTCGATTTGTAGGGACACGGTCCGAGGGTCATAGACTGTGATCGGTCCCAGTACGGGCGGCCAAGGACGGCCGCCACGGTTTTGCGAGGCTCCTTCGGGGGCCGGAGGAGTGTCATGACGGCAGCGATGAGCTGGCCCCTGCTCGAGGGTCTCGCCTACGGCGGCGACTACAACCCCGAGCAGTGGCCCCGCGAGACGTGGGACGAGGACGTGCGTCTCATGCGCGAGGCCGGCGTGAACATCGTGTCCGTCGGCATCTTCTCGTGGGCCATGCTCGAGCCCGAGGAGGGCGTCTACGACTTCGCGTGGATGGACGACCTGCTCGACCTGCTCCACGCCCACGGCATCGCCGCGGACCTGGGCACGCCGTCGGTCTCGCCGCCCGCCTGGTTCTTCCACCGCTACCCGGACGCCCGCGTGACGGACAAGGACGGCACCGTCATGGGCTTCGGCTCGCGCGGCATGGCCTCCCACGCCGCTCCCGAGTACCGCGAGGCGATCGCCCGCATGGCGGGCGCGCTCGCGGAGCGCTACGGCGACCACCCGGCCGTGGTGATGTGGCACATCCACAACGAGTACGGCGTGCCCGTCGCCGAGGACTTCGGCCCGCGCGCCGTCGCCTCGTGGCGGCGCTGGCTCGAGGAGCGCTACGGCTCGCTCGACGCGCTCAACGCCGCCTGGGGCACCGCGTTCTGGGGTCAGCGCTACGGCGCATGGGAGCACGTGGTCGCCCCCGCCGCCACGCCCACCATCGTGAACCCCGCGATGAAGCTGGACTGGGCGCGGTTCACCGACGACCAGCTGCGCGAGTGCTTCGTGATCGAGCGCGATGCGATCCGCGCGCACGCGGACCAGCCCATCACCACCAACTTCATGGCCCACCAGTCGTGGAACACGGACCTGTGGAAGTGGGCCGAGCTCGTCGACGTCGTCTCCGACGACCACTACCTGTGGTCGCCCGACCCCGACGCGCACGTGGGCCTCGCGCTGTCCGCCGACCTCACCCGCTCCGTCGCCGGCGGCAAGCCGTGGATCCTCATGGAGCACTCCACGTCCGCGGTCAACTGGCAGGGCCGCAACACCGCCAAGCGCCCCGGAGAGATGCGCCGCAACGCGCTCACCCACCTCGGCCGCGGCGCCGACGCGATCATGTTCTTCCAGTGGCGCGCCTCCCGCTCCGGCGCGGAGAAGTTCCACTCGGCGATGCTCCCGCACGCCGGCGCCTCGTCCCGCGTCTTCCGCGAGGTCGTCGAGCTCGGCGGGCACCTCGAGGACGCCGCGGCGGTCCGCGGCTCGGTCGTGCAGGCCGACGTCGCGGTGCTCTACGACTGGGAGTCGCTGTGGGCCCAGGACCTCGAGTGGCGCCCCTCCGACGACGTGCAGTTCCGCGAGCGGATGCGCGCCTTCTACGAGCGCCTGTGGCGCGACGGCGTGACCGTCGACTTCGCGCACCCGGGCCAGGACCTGTCGGGCTACAAGCTCGTCGTGGCCCCCGCCTCGTACCTGCTCACCGCATCGTCCGCCGCGAACCTCACGCGCTACGTCGAGGCCGGTGGCACGCTGCTCGTGAACTTCTTCTCCGCGATCGTCGACGAGCACGACGCGGTCCACGAGGGTGGCTTCGTCGCCCCGCTCAAGGACGCGCTCGGCCTCACGGTCGAGGAGTTCCTGCCGCTGCGCGAGGGCGAGACGGCGACCGTGCGCTGGACGCGCGGCGAGCCGCTCGAGCTGCCCTCCGACGTGTGGCAGGAGGACATCGCGCTCGCGGGCGCCGAGGTGGTCGCGGAGAACGCGACCGGCCCGGGCGCCGGCATGCCCGCGATCACCCGCAACGAGCACGGGAAGGGCGTGGGCTGGTACGTCGGCACGCGCCTCGACGTGCACGCGCTCAAGGCCGTGTTCGACGCGGTCTACGCCGACGCCGGCGTCGAGGCCTCGGGGCTTCCCGAGACCCTCGAGGTCGTGACGCGTCACGGCGCTGCTGAGGACTTCGTCGTCGCCGTCAACCACGGTGACGACGCAGCTCTGCTCCCGGTGGCAGGAACCGACCTGCTGACCGGGCGCGAGACCGATGGCGAGCTCGAGGTGCCGGGAGGCGGCGTCGCCGTCGTCCGCACCGCGGGCACGACCGGAGGTGAGGAGGTCTGACCCGCGGGGAGGGACCGGGCTGCGCCGGTGCCGAACCCAGACCTGTTGGAACCAACTGAAGATCCGGGGCTCCCGACCGGGGGACCCACTCGGAAGTAACCTGTCGCAGAGACGCGATCTCACCAGAGGCGCGCAATGTGGCTCCACTCTGGAAGGAATATCCATGCGTAACACGATCGGCAAGGTCGCCGTTGTGGCGACGTCTGTCGCGCTTCTCGCCGCGTGCTCGTCGGGCACGACGACGGAGGAGGCCAGCTCCACCCCCGAGGCCTCGGCCTCCGAGACCTCGTCGGCCATCGACGCCACGGGTCTCACGCTCACCATCTGGGTCGACGAGAACCGTCAGCCCGCCGTCGAGGCCGCGGCCGCGGCGTTCGAGGAGGAGACCGGCGCGACCGTCGAGCTCGTCCAGAAGAACTTCGACGACCTCCGTGCCGACTTCCTCGCCCAGGTCCCGACCGGCGAGGGCCCGGACATCACCATCGGTGCCCACGACTGGCTGGGCGCCTTCGTCACCGACGGTGTCGTCAACACCGTCGACCTCGGCGCGAACGCCTCGAGCTTCTCGCAGGTCGCCGTGGACGCGGTCACCTACGACGGCCAGGTCTACGGCATGCCGTACTCGACCGAGGCCATCGCCCTGATCCAGAACACGGACCTCGTTGGCGAGGACGCCCCGGCGACGTGGGACGACATGATCAAGGCCGGCAAGGACTCGGGCGCCAAGTACCCGTTCTGCATCAACACGAACGGCGCGACCGGTGACGGCTACACCATGTACCCGTTCCAGACGTCGTTCGGTGCCCCGGTGTTCGTCCAGGAGGGTGGCTCGTACACCTCCGAGGTCGGCATGGGCGGCGACGCGGGCGAGGCCTTCGCCACGTGGCTCGGCGAGAACGGCGAGAAGGGCACCGGCCTGATCTCGACCACCATCGACTACGCGACCAACAACGAGCTCTTCAACTCGGGCAAGTGCGCGTTCACGGTCCAGGGCCCCTGGGCGCTCGGCGACTACGCCGACGTCAACTTCAAGGTGAACCCGGTGCCGTCGGCCGGTGGCGAGACCGCCGCGCCGTTCGTGGGCGTCCAGGCGTTCTACGTCTCGTCGCAGTCGGAGAACGCGCTCCTCGCGAACACGTTCCTCACCAACTACATCGCGACGCCGGACGCCATGCAGGCGCTCTACGACGCCGACCCGCGCCTCCCCGCGTACGAGGGTGTCGACACCTCGTCGGCCGCCTTCCCCGAGGCGATCGAGGGCTTCCAGGCCTCGGCCGACCAGGGCGTCCCGATGCCGTCCATCCCCGAGATGGGCTCCGTGTGGGACTACTGGAACGCTGCCGAGTCCAAGATCATCAAGGGTGCTGACCCGGTCAAGACCTGGAACAAGATGATCACCGACCTCACCGCGGCCCTCGAGGGCTAAGAGGTTCCACCTCGCGGGGCGGGGCGCCACACGCGTCCCGCCCCGCACCGGAGGACCCCGGCAGGGGCCGACGAGCTGATGGGAACAGGAGAGCAGATGTCCACCGACACCGAGGCGCACGCGCCGGCTCCGCACAAGGAGGCCCACGCGCGCAGCTGGCAGGGCCTGGGCTGGGGCTTCATCGTGAAGCTGCTGCTCATGATGGTGATCAACGCCCTGGGCGTCGCCGCCATCATGTCGGCCTGGAACGCGGAGGCGTGGGCGATCCTCGCCGCGCTCGTGCTGTTCCTCGTGGTCGCCGACTGGGTGTACTTCTCCAAGCGGTTCCTGCCGCTCAAGTACGTCTACCCGGGGCTCGTGTTCCTGCTCGTCTTCCAGGTGTTCGCGATGGGCTACACGGCCTACGTCGCGACCACCAACTACGGCGCCGGCCACAACGGCACGAAGCAGCAGGCCGTCGACGCCGCGCTCATCCAGGCCGAGCGCGAGGTCGAGGGCTCGGCCACCTACCCGCTCGCGGTGGTCCGCGACGGCGACACGATCGGCTTCGCCATCGGCGACGAGGGCGTGGTCAAGGTCGGCACCGAGGAGCAGCCGCTCCAGGAGGTCGGCGGCAGCCTCGACGACAGCGGCAAGCCGACGTCGGTCGACGGCTGGGAGGTCGTGCCGATCGGCGACCTGCTCTCGGACCAGGCGCTCGCCAAGGAGGTGACCGACCTCCGCGTGCCGGTCTCCGAGGACGCCAACGACGGCTCCCTGCGCACGCGAGAGGGCTCGACCGCGAAGATCTACCGCTCGTCCCTCGTGTGGGATCCCGACGCGGACACGCTCACCGACACCGACTCGGGCGTCGTGTACAGCCCGAACGACCGCGGCACCTTCGTGGGCGACGACGGTTCGAGCCTGCCCACCGGGTGGTACGTGGGCGTCGGTCTCGAGAACTTCAGCAAGGCGGTCAGCGACCCCGACTACGCCAAGCCGCTGCTGCGCATCACCGCCTGGACGTTCGCCTTCGCGTTCCTCACGGTCGCGACGAGCTTCCTGCTCGGCCTCTTCTTCGCGCTGATCTTCAACGACGATCGCGTGCGCGGCCAGAAGACGCTCCGCACGCTCTTCATCCTCCCGTACACGTTCATCTCGTTCCTGACGGCGCTCGTCTGGCGCGGCATGCTCAACGCCGAGTTCGGCATCATCAACGACTGGTTCTTCTTCGGCGCCGACATCGACTGGCTCGGCGACCCGTGGCTGGCGCGCCTCTCGGTGATCATGGTGAACCTGTGGCTGGGCTACCCCTACTGGTTCCTCATCTGCACCGGCGCGCTGCAGTCGCTGTCCTCCGAGACGATGGAGGCGGCCAAGATCGACGGCGCCGGCCGCTGGCGCCAGTTCCGATCGATCACGTTCCCGCTGCTGCTCGTCTCGACGGCGCCGCTCGCGATCGCGTCGTTCGCGTTCAACTTCAACAACTTCAACATCATCTTCATGCTCACCGACGGCGGGCCGAACTTCGACGATACGAGCGTGCCATTAGGCGCGACCGACCTCCTCATCACCGCGATCTATCAGATCTCCGGCGTGCAGGGAGGTAGAGCCGACTACGGCCTCGCGTCCGCGCTGTCCATCGTCGTGTTCGTCGTCGTGGGCATCGTCTCGGCGCTCGCCTTCCGACAGACCAAGAAGCTGGAGGAGATCTGATGGCCACCGACGCTACCGCCACCAGCAGGGACAACCGCCGCAACGCCACCCGCCGCAAGCGGTGGTGGGCCGAGGTCGGCTGGAAGTACCCGTTCGCCGCGCTGGTGATCTTCTACGCGGCCTTCCCGCTCGTGTTCGTGCTGTCCGCGTCGTTCGACGAGCGCGGCAGCCTCGCGAGCGCGTCGCAGCTGTTCGCCTCGTTCAGCCTCGTCAACTACCAGGAGCTCAACGACACGCTCTTCTGGACGTGGATGGGCAACTCCCTCGTCATCGGCGTGGCCGCGGCGGTGGGCGCGGTGCTCATGGGCGCGGCCGCCGCGTACGCGTTCTCGCGCTTCCGCTTCAAGGGCCGGCGCACGTCGCTGACGGGCCTGCTGATCCTGCAGATGTTCCCGCAGACGCTCGCGTTCGTCGCGATCTTCCTGCTGCTGATCTCCCTCGGCGAGGTGGTCCCGTCGCTGGGCATCAACTCCAAGCTCGCGCTGATCTGCGTCTACCTGGGGACCGCGCTCGGCGCGAACACGTTCCTCATGTACGGCTTCTTCAACTCCATCCCCGCGGAGATGGACGAGGCCGCGAAGATCGACGGCGCCAGCCACGCGCAGATCTTCTGGGGCATGATCATCCCGCTGGTGCGCCCGATCCTCGCGGTGGTGGGCCTGCTCGCGTTCATCTCGGCGTTCAACGACTACATCCTCGCGAGGGTGGTGCTCGTGTCGCAGGAGAACTGGACGCTCGCGATCGGCATGTACAACTGGGTGTCCGACCAGCTCACCGCGCGCTGGGGCATCTTCTCCGCCGGCGCGGTGATCGCCGCGACGCCCATCCTGGTGCTGTTCCTGTCGCTCCAGAAGCTCATCGTGGGAGGCCTCACGTCGGGATCCGTCAAGGGCTGACGGCCTTCCTTCCAGGGACGGGGTCCGCAGCGGCGCAGCGCCGCTCCGGACCCCGTTCCTGTGCCCGGGCGGGCGACGGGCGGACGATGCGCGGCCACCCCGGGGACGATGCGCCCCGCCCCGGTGCCCTGAGAGCGCGCGAGTGCACGCGTCGCCCGGTTGGAACCGGTCACAGTTGTGTCACGATCCGCGCCGAGGCCCCCGCCCGGGCGCGCCGGGCGCGTTAGGTTGGGACCGTTCACAGGGTGCGGTGGGACCGCGCTCGTCGGACAGCGGCCGTGAGGCCATCCGATTCGCAGGGGAGTCGTGCGGGACGGGGCAGGGAGGCCCCGCGACGCCACGCCGCCCGTGAGGATCCCACCCGGCACGGACCCACCCCCCGCGCCCGGACCGCCGGCTCGTGCCGGCAGATCACTGTCGATCACAGGGAAGGAATCATGAGACTCACTCTCAGGTCCACAAGCGCCGCGACCGCGGCGACCGCCATGGCGGTCTGCGGCGTCGTCGCGGTGCCAGGCGCGGCCGCCGCCGCGGATGAGCCCCTCGAGGCGGGCATCACGGTGCCGCAGGTCGAGAACCTCGCAGCGGACTTCATGAACGGCGTCGACGCGTCGTCGGTGCTGTCGCTCGAGGAGAGCGGCGTGACGTTCAAGGACTTCGACGGCCAGGAGGCCGACCTGTTCGAGGTCATGGCGGACGCGGGCGTCAACTACGCGCGCATCCGCGTGTGGAACGACCCGTACGACGGCGAGGGCCACGGCTACGGCGGCGGCACGGTCGACGTCGCGCGCGCCACCGAGATCGGCCAGCGCGCCACCGCCGCCGGCATGAGGGTGTTCGTCGACTTCCACTACGCGGACTTCTGGGCGCACCCGGGCCAGCAGCCCGTGCCGAAGGCCTGGGACGGGATGACCGCCGCCGAGAAGGCCGACGCGCTCTACGACTTCACCGCCGACGCGCTCCAGACCATGGAGGACGCGGGCGTCGACGTCGGGATGGTGCAGATCGGCAACGAGACCACCAACCTCCAGCTCTCGGGCGAGAGCTGGCCCGCGTCCGCGGCGCTGTTCCAGGCCGGCTCCCAGGCGGTGCGCGACACCGTGCCGGACGCCAAGGTCGCGGTGCACTTCACGAACCCCGAGCGGGGCACGTACCTGGGCTACGCCGCGCAGCTCGCCGAGGGCCCCGACGGCGTCGAGGGCACCGGCGACGAGATCGACTACGACGTGTTCGCCAGCTCGTACTACGCGTACTGGCACGGCACCACCGCGAACCTCACGACGCAGCTGAGCAACGTCGCGGAGACGTACGGCAAGGACGTCATCGTCGCGGAGACCTCATGGGCGCACACCCTCGAGGACGGCGACGGGTACGCCAACAACATCCGCACGGCCTACGACCAGTACTCCTCCACGGTGCAGGGTCAGGCGCTCGCGGTACGCGACGTCATCGCGGCGGTCGCGGACGTCGGCGACGCCGGCCTGGGCGTCTTCTACTGGGAGCCCGCGTGGCTGCCCGTCGGCCCCCCGGAGGAGGCCGAGCAGAACGCGCTCCTGTGGGAGGAGTTCGGCTCCGGCTGGGCGTCCTCCTACGCCGGCGAGTACTCGGCCGACGCGGCCGCCAACTACGGCGGCTCCGGCTGGGACAACCAGGCGCTGTTCGACTTCGACGGCACCCCGCTCGAGTCGCTGCGCGTGTGGGACTACGTCCGCACCGGCACCGTCGCGCCGCGCGAGGTCGACCAGATCGCGGCGCCCGACCTCACCGTGAACGACGGCGACGCGATCACCCTGCCCGCGACCGTGACCGTCAAGTACACCGACGGCACCTCCGAGGATGCGGCGGTCACCTGGACCTTCGACCAGTCCTGGGCCACGGGCGCCGGGCAGTACACCGTCCACGGCGTGACCGCGGGCGGCGATGCCGTCACGGCGACCCTCACGGTCCTCGACCCCACGGTCGACTCGACCAACTACGTGGTCAACCCGGGCTTCGAGGACGGCGTCGCGCCCTGGACGGGCACCGCCAACCTGTCGTCGACCTCCGACCCGCTGGACTCGACCCGCTCCGCGCACTTCTACACGGCCAGCGGCGGCACCCGCACGGTGATCCAGGAGATCACCGGGGTCCCCGAGGGCGACTACCGGCTGTCGGTGTACGCCCAGGGCCGCGCGAAGGTGGCGGGGGAGACCACCTACATCAGCGCATCGTCCGGCATCGCCACGGTCAACCGGGAGTTCTCGCTGGCGGGCTACAACGTCTGGCAGCACCCGGTCACCGACCTCATCCACGTCAACGCCGGCGACGCCATCACGATCTCCGCGACTGTGATCGTCACTGACGGCGCATGGGGCTCGTTCGACGACTTCGCGCTCGTCGCTGACGTCCCCGTCGCGGAGGCGGACACGTCCGCTTTGGCGGATGTCGTCGCCGAGGCCGAGGCGCTCGACCGCGGCGAGTGGTCGGCGGTGTCGATGTTCCAGGTCGACAAGTCGCTGCGCCGCGCGGGCTTCGTGCTCGGCTCCGACCAGCCGAGCCAGGCCTCTGTCGACGCGGCGGTCGCGGCGGTGCGCGCCGCGATCGACGCGCTCGAGCCCGGCGACGGCAGCATCCCGGAGCCCACGGTGCGCCCGGTGGCGCTCACGGTCACCGAGGGGGACGCCATCGAGCTCCCCGGCACCGTCACGCTCGACGCCTACGACGAGACCACCACCACGGAGCCCGTGGTGTGGAACGGCTCGCTCGCGTGGATCGACGGCCCCGGCGTCTACACCGTGACGGGCGTGACCGACGGCGGCCGCACGGCGACCGCCACCGTGACGGTGACCGCGCGGGCGCTGCTGCTCAACGGCGGCTTCGAGAAGGGCGGCGACGACGTGTCGCCGTGGAACCTCGAGGCGACCCCGTGGCCGGCGGGCGACGTCGGCACCTTCTGGGTCAACGGCGACGGCCCGCAGCACGGCAGCTACGCGCTCAACCTGTGGAACGGCACCGGCGCGGCGTTCGACGTCAGCGCAACCCAGGAGGTGAGCGGCCTCGCGGCCGGAACCTACCGGCTCTCCGGAAGCATCCGGGGCGGCGGCAGTGCCACCCTCGCGCTCACGGCGACCTCCGCGGTGGACGAGGCCTCGGCCGGCTTCACGTTCGGCGCCTGGAACGAGTGGGTGACGGCGAGCACCGAGGTGACCGTGGGCGAGGGCGGCGTCCTCACCGTCGCCTTCGCGGGCACCACGCAGCACGATGCGTGGGGCTACCTCGACGACGTCGTCCTCGAGCGGGTCGACGTGCCTGTGGCCGACACGGCCGCGCTCACGGCCGCGCTCGACCAGGCGACGGCGCTCGACCGGTCCCGCTACACCGCGGACTCGCTCGCGGCGCTTGACCTCGCGGTCGAGGCGGCGAACGTGGTCCTCGGCGCGGAGCACCCGCAGCAGTCCACGGTCGACGACGCCGCGGCGCTCGTCGAGCAGGCGCTCGCGGCGCTCGAGCTCGAGCCCGTGGCCTTCGACGCCGCACCGGTGCCGACGATCACGGGCAAGGCCAAGGCCGGCTCGCTGCTGCGCGCCCGCCTGGGCACGTGGGAGCCGACCCCCACCACGGTCACGTACCAGTGGCTGCGCAACGGCAAGCCGATCGCGGGCGAGACGCGTGCCACGTACCTGGTCCGCGGCATCGACCGGGGCAAGAACCTCAAGGTCGTGGTGACCGCGACCAAGGCGGGCCGCCTCGACACCACGGTCGTCTCCGAGCCGCTCGCGGTGCCCAAGGTGATGGCCAAGCCCGACCGCCCGTGGATCACCGGCAACCCGGCCGTCGGCTCGCGCCTGTCGGTCCCCGTCACGGGCTGGAGGCCCACGCCCGACGCGTACGCGTACCAGTGGCTGCGCAACGGCAAGCCGATCGCCGGCGCCACCGGCTCCACGTACACGGTCCGCAACGCCGACCGCGGCGCGTGGATCCGCGTCAAGGAGACGGTGTCCAAGGAGGGCTACCTGACGGACCGGGTGATCTCCCACCCGCGGTTCGTGCGGTACTTCGGCTAGCAGGCCGGTGCGCGCGCGAGGCGTCCTCGCCTCGCGCGCGCACCGCGCCCGCCGACGCCGGGCTCAGGCCTCGGGCTCGGTGAGGTAGAGGCGCAGCGACAGCGCCTCCATCGTCTGCGTGTCGCCGGGCTTCACGACCTCGGACGTGCGCTCGGCCAGCGAGTCCCACGCGCTGTCCCACGCGAGGCGCCACGGCGCGCCCTGGTCCTCGGGGATGCGCACCTCGGCCGCCGCATCGTTCCCGTTGACCACCACGAGCGCGTCGGCCTCCGCGGGCCGCGACAGGGACCGCATGAACTGGACCACGCGCGTCTCCGGGTCCTCCCACCAGTCCTCGTCCTCATGCTCGCCGTCGTGGCGGAACCACGCGGAGTCCGCGCGGTACAGCTGGTCGGTGGGGTCCTCGTCGACGCCGTCGTAGAAGCGTCCGGGGCGCAGCACGCGGTTCTCGCGCCGCAGCCGCAGCAACTCGGCGATCGACGCCTGCAGTTCCACCTGCCAGTCGTCGAGGTCCCAGTCGAACCACGAGATCTCGTTGTCCTGGCAGTACGCGTTGTTGTTGCCGCCCTGGCTGCGCCCGAACTCGTCGCCGCCCAGGATCATCGGCGTGCCCGCGGAGATGAGCAGCGTGCCCAGCATGTTGCGGATCGACCGGCGACGGGCGTGCAGGATCAGCTCGTCCTCGGTCGGGCCCTCGACGCCGTGGTTGAAGGACCGGTTGTTGTCGGTGCCGTCGCGGTTGTCCTCGCCGTTGGCCTCGTTGTGCTTGTGGTTGTAGGCCGTGAGGTCGTGCGCGGTGAAGCCGTCGTGCGCTGTGATGAAGTTGACGGATGCGATCGGGCCGCGCATGCCGTACGGCTCCGAGTGCCCGAACAGGTCGGACGAGCCCGCGATGCGCGTCGCGAGCTCGGGCGCGGTCGGGTGGTGGCGCTGGCCCGAGCTGGCGGCGCCCCACTGGAGCCAGAACGCGCGCGTGTAGTCGCGGAAGCGGTCGTTCCACTCGCCCATGGGCTGCGGGAAGTTGCCCACCTGCCAGCCGCCGAGGCCGATGTCCCACGGCTCCGCGATGAGCTTGAGGCCGCCCAGCACCGGGTCGGTGATGAGGCCCACGAGGAACGGGTGGTCGCTCGAGAAGCCCTGCATCGTGCGCCCGAGAGTGGCGGCGAGGTCGAAGCGGAAGCCGTCGACGTGCATCTCGGTCGCCCAGTAGCGCAGCGAGTCGAGGGCCATCTTGCTCACCAGCGGGTGCGAGAAGTCGAGCGTGTTGCCGGTGCCCGTGGTGTCGTCGTAGTGCTGCGGGGCGTGCGTCTGGCTGCGGTAGTAGACGCGGTTGTCGAGCCCCTTCCACGACAGCACGCGGTCCGAGCTGGAGCCCTCGCAGGTGTGGTTGTAGACCACGTCGAGGATGACCTCGAGCCCGCCCTGGTGGAGCAGGTCGACCATGCCGCAGAACTCGTCCTGGACGGCCTGCGCGCCGGCCGCGCGCGCGGCCTCGGTGGCGTACCCCGCGTGCGGCGCGAAGAAGCCGAGCGTCGAGTAGCCCCAGTACGAGTCGAGGCCGCCGTGCTCGAGGTGCGGCTCCGGCGCGAACGCGTGGACGGGCAGCAGCTCCACCGCGGTCACGCCGAGCCCGTTGAGGTACTCGATCGCGGCCGGGTGCGCGAGGCCCGCGTACGTGCCGCGCAGCTCCTCGGGGACGCCCGGCATGGTCTTGGTGAGGCCCTTGACGTGCGTCTCGTAGATGACGGTGTCCGCCCACGGCACGCGCGGATGCGGCGTCTGCCACGGTCCCGACGGCTTCTCCGTCACCACGGAGCGCGGCATCAGCGGGGCGGAGTCGGTGGCGTCCCGCGAGCTCAGCAGCGCCTTGGCGCCCGGCTCGGTCATCGGGGTGAGGCGTCCCTCGATGCCGCGCCCGTAGGGGTCGAGCAGCAGCTTGGCCGGGTTGTACCGGTGGCCCTGCTTGGGCAGCCAGGGACCCGTGGCGCGGAAGCCGTAGCGCTGGCCCACCCCGATGCCCGGCACGAACGCGTGCCAGATGCCGTTCTGGGGGCCGTGCAGCTGGATCCGGGTCTCCGCGCGGTCGTCGTCGGAGAACAGGCACAGGTGCATCGCGGTCGCGTGCGCGGCGTAGACCGCGACGATCGCCCCGCCTTCGACGAGGTGCACGCCGAGGCGGTGCGGGTCGGGCGACGGGGCGACGGTGGGGGTGGTCATGTCCATATTGTCAGGCAGGAACGCTCTCAGACCCAGGATTGCTTCCCGGGAGGGACGATGCGCGGCGCGCCCGTGCGTCGCCGTCGCGGGGGTGAGGCCGTCGGGGAGGCCCGCGGAGGAGCGATCCGGCCTCCCCGACGGCGGCTACGTGAGCCGCGTCGTGAGCTCGCCCACCCCTGGGATCGTGCTCACGAGGGTCTCGCCGGCGCGCAGGAACCGCGGCGGCGTGCGCCGGTTCCCGATGCCGGCCGGGGTGCCGGTGAAGATGAGGTCGCCGGGCAGCAGCGTCAGCACGGCGGACAGCCGCGCGACCAGCTCCGGGACGTCGTAGATCATGCGCGACGTGCGCGAGTCCTGCATCGTCTCGCCGTCGATCGCGCACGAGATCGGCAGGTCGTCGCGATCCGGAACGGAGTCGGGGGTCACGAGCCACGGACCGGTCGGGGAGAAGCCCGGGTGCGACTTCGCGAGGCTGAACTGCGGCTTCGCGCCCTCGAGCTGCGCGATGCGCTCCGACAGGTCCTGGCCGACGGTGAGGCCCGCGACGTGGTCCCACGCGTCCTCGCGGGCGATGGCGTGGCCGCCGACGCCGATCGCCACCACCATCTCCACCTCCCAGTCGACGTTCCCGGGCGGCAGCGCCACCGCCGCATCGTCCCCCGTGAGGCTCGACGCGAACTTGGTGAACGTCACGGGGAGGCTGTCCGGCGGGTAGCCGGCCTCGTCCGCGTGCTCGCGGTAGTTGACGCCGATCGCGAGGATCTGCGGCGGGCGCGGCACCGGCGGGCCGAGCCGCGCCCGGTCGAGGGGCGAGCGGCGCAGGCCCGGGCGGTCGTCCGCCAGGACCTCGTCGGCCCACGTGCGGAACGCCCGCCAATCCGCGAAGGCGGACATGGGGTCGGGGCCGAAGCGGCCGCCCGAGGCCTCGGCGACGTCGACGGACCGCTCGTCCTCGGTGACGAGGACGAGCCGTCCGGCGAGGTTCGCGATCCTCACCAGTCGACCCGCTGGGGCGCGGGCTCGCCGTACGCGTCCTGCCACGAGATCACGGGGTTGCGGAGCACGCCGATGCCCTCGATCTCGGCCTCGACCACGTCGCCGGGGTTGAGGTAGAAGTCGAACGGGTTCTTCTGCACCGCGGCGACGCCTGAGATCGTGCCCGTGGTGATGAGGTCGCCGGGGGAGTAGATCTGCGGCGAGTGGTACGCGACCAGGTGCGGCCACGTGATGCGCGTGGCGTTGGTGTTGCCCTGCTGGCGCACCTCTCCGTTGACGCGCAGCTCCATCGCCATGTTGTGCATGTCGGGGATCTCGTCCTTGGTGACGATCCACGGGCCGATCGGGCAGAACGTGTCGATGCCCTTCGAGAAGGAGAAGACGCCCGACTCCATCTCCTTGCGCTGGATGTCGCGCGCGGTGATGTCGTTGAACACCGTGAAGCCCGCGATGTAGTCCTCCGCCTCGTCGGGGCCGAAGAACTTGCCGCCCTTGCCGATGACGATGGCCAGCTCGAGCTCGTAGTCGAGCTCCTTGGTCAGGCCCTCGGGGTACACGATCGGGTCCTCGGGGCCGATGATCGCGTCGAGGTTCTGGAAGAACACGATGCCCTTGTGGACCGGGTGCGACCAGTCGACGGCCGTGAGCTCGTTGTGGTGGTCGATGAAGTTGCCCGCGGTGTGGAAGAACTTCTTGGGGCGGATGGGGGCGCGCAGCGTGACGTCCTCGTAGCGCAGGCGCTCGCCGGTCTCGCCGACCTGGCCGCCGCGCTCGAAGTACTCGCGCGTGGACGGCACGTCGAGCTCGATGACGACGCCCTCCTCGAGCTCGAGGCGGCCGACGCGGCCCTCGTCGAAGGTGATGAGCTTCATGTCTCTCCTAGGGGTGTCCGGGGTCCGCGCTCAGGCGCCGACCATGTTGAAGCCGCCGTCGGCCAGCATGTAGCCGCCGGTGAGGTGCGCCGCCTCGTCGGTCGCGAGCCACAGGCACGCGCCGGCGACGAACTCGGGCGGCGGGATGTGGCCCATGGGGGTCTGCGAGATGAGCACCTCGCGGCGGCCGCTCTTCCAGTCCTCGCGCTGGAGCAGCCGCTCCGTCTCCATGAAGCCGGGAGCGAAGGTGTTGACCCGCACCGCGGGGGCGAAGGCCTTCGCGTAGGACTTGGTGATGCCGAGGATCGCGTACTTCGCGGCGGCGTACTGGGGCGCGCGGGGCGAGCCCTTGACGACCACCGTCGAGCCGACGTTCACGATGCTGCCGTGGCCCTGCTCGAGCATGCGGGCGCCGAACTCGTGGGTCATCAGCAGCGTCCCCTTGACGTCCACGTCCACCACGGCGTCGAGCGCCTCCTGGGTGAGCTCCTTCCAGGACATCTGCTCGCTCGACACGTCGCCCACGTTGTTGACGAGCACGTCGAGGCCGCCGAAGGCCTCCCACACCTCGTCCGCCATGCGCTTGATCTGGTCCCAGCTGATGATGTCGGCCTGGACCAGGATCCCGTCGGAGCCGGCCTCGCGGATGCGCTCGAGCGTGTGCTCGGCGCCCGCGCGCGAGCTCCGGTAGTGCACCGCGACGCGCGCGCCCTCCTGCGCGGCGCGCACCGCGATCTCGGCGCCGAAGCCGGTGCCGGCGCCCGTGACGAGCACCGTCTTTCCGGCGAAGCGGGGGAAGATCTGGGTCATGGCGTCTCTCCTTCGAGGCGGGGGTCAGGCGCGCGCCGCGGCGGCGCGCTCGTGGATGAAGCGGGACATGCGGGCGAGCACGGCGATCCGGTGCGGGTCCTCGAGGCCGTTGAGGAAGCCGTGCTCCGAGCCGGCCGCGCGGGCCACCTCGACGTCGACGCCGGCCGCGGCGAGCTCCGCGGCGTAGGCCTGGCCCGAGGCGCGCAGGCGGTCGCTGTCGGCGTTGACGATCAAGGTGGGAGGCAGGCCGCGGGGGTCATGGCCCGCGGGGAACGCGTACGGGTCGTCGGGCGAGGCGCCGCCGAGGTAGTTGGCGCCGATCGCGGCGGTCGCCTCCGGGGACATGTCGAACCCGGAGGCGAGGGCCGCGATCTTGGCCGCCAGCTCGTCGTCGGGCTTCGGCAGCGTCGGGTGCAGGACCGGATAGATGAGGCACGATGCGCTGGGCACGTTCCCGCCGCGGTCCCGCAGGCGCAGGGCGGCGCCCCCGGCGAGGTTGCCTCCCGCGCTCGCGCCGCCGATCGCGACCGCGCGTGCGTGTCCGCCCAGGTCGAGCGCGTGCTCCGCCGCCCAGTCGAACGCCGCGACGGCCTGCAGTGACGCGACCGGGAACGGCGCGCGCGGGCGGCCGCTGTCGAGCGCCTTGACCAGGTCCTCGGGCGCAGGCATGCCCTCCTGCGGCGGGGGAAGCGGGATAGAGGACAGCGCATCGATCGGGGCGAGCGTGTAGTCGACGGAGACCACGGACGTGCCGTGCTCGGCGAGGTGGCGCGCGGTGCCATCCGCCTCGGGCACGTCGAGGTCGCCGAAGATGAAGGCGCCGCCGTGGAGCCAGACCATGATCGTGCCGTCGGGACGCGCCGCGGGGTAGACCCGGATGCCGAATCCGTGGCCTCCCGCCCGGAGCGCGATGTCCTCGGTGGCGATCGTGATCATCGTTGATCCCGCTTTCATTGACCAAAAAGCATTTTTAATGGTTGAATCTACGGCGGGACCGATGCGGCGTCAACCGCGACCCGCCGGCCCTGTCGATCGACACAGGGAGGTGCCGATGGCTCGGCTGCAGGGGCTGCCCCCGGAGTCGCTCGACCCGGACGGCCGCGCGCTCTACGACGCGATCGCGGGCGGTCCGCGCGCCGCCGGCCCGCAGCACTTCGCGCTCACCCGTCCCGATGGATCCCTGCGCGGGCCCTTCAACGCGATGCTGCTCGCGCCCGGCCTCGGAGGCGCGCTGCAGGACCTCGGCGCGGCGATCCGCTACCGCGGCTCGCTCACGGACCGGTGCCGCGAGATCGCGATCCTGCTGGTCGCGGAGCGCTGGGACAGCGACTTCGAGCGCGAGGCGCACGAGGCCGTGGGCCGCGCGGCGGGCCTGTCCGACGATGAGCTCGCCGCGCTGCGCCGCGAGGATGCCGCGGTCTTCGGCGGGGACGAGGCTGCCGTGGTGCGCGCGACGGTCGCGCTGCTCGACGGCGACCTCGACGACGAGGCGTGGGCCGAGGCCGAGGAGGCGCTCGGCGCCGCGGGGGTCTTCGAGCTCTCGACCCTCGTGGGCTACTACGCGACGCTCGCGCTGCAGCTGAGGATCTTCCGCGTCGGCGGGTGACGCGGTCCCATACCGGACGAAGGGGTTAGGTTTCACACTATGAAAGCTGATGTCGAGGCCAAGGCGGGCAGCCGCTACCGCATCGAGGCGCTCGCGAAGGGGCTGGACGTGCTGCGCCTCTTCGACGAGACCGTGACCGAGCTCAAGCTGCGCGACATCAGCGACCGCACGGGCATCCCCATGCCCACCGCGTTCCGCGTGGTCGCGACGCTCGAGGAGGGAGGCTTCGTCGAGCGCTCGGAGGACGGCACCATCCGGCCGGGCGTCGCCGTGCTGACGCTCGGCTCGGCGGCGCTGCGCGGCTCGAGCCTCGTGCAGGTGAGCGAGCAGCCCCTGCGCCGTCTCGCGGAGGCCACGGGGGAGACCGTCAACATGGGCGTGCTCGTCGGCGACGAGGTGCTCTACCTGGTGCGGCTGCGCAACTCCGACCTGGTCACCGCGAACGTCCAGGTGGGCTCGACGCTGCCCGCGCCCGTCACCTCGATGGGCAAGCTGCTGCTGGCCTACCTGCCCGAGCAGGAGCGCCGGGACGTCCTCGCCGGCTACGACTTCTCGCGCGCGGTGGGCCCCAACGCGGCGCGCTCCGCCGCCGAGCTCGAGCCCGCGCTCGCGGCGATCCGGGACGACGGCTTCGCGCTCCAGGACCAGGAGGTCGCGGCGGGGCTGCGCTCGGTCTCGGTCCCGGTGCTCGGGCGTGACGGCAGCCCCGCGGCCGCGATCAACATCGCCGTCGCGGCCAACCGCCACGACGTCGAGGAGCTGCGCGGTTCGCTGCTCGAGGCGCTCCGCGCGACCGCGGACGACATCTCGCTGCGGCTGCGGGCGCTCTAGGCCGCTCACGACGTCACGCGGCGCGCGAAGGCGATCGCGGCGTCGAGGATCGCCTCCCGGTCGACCTCGCCCTGCCACAGGTGCCCCGCGCCGGGCACGAGCGTGAGCTCCGCGTCGGCCCCGGCCGCCAGCAGCGCCTGCGCCATCGCGACGCTCTGCGAGGGCGGCACGGCGCCGTCCGACGTGCCGTGCGCGATGTGGAACGGCGGCGCCCCCGGCGCGACCCGCCACACGGGGCTCGCCTCGTGCGCGCGGTCGACGTCCGCGCCCACCGCGTGTCCCAGCCAGCCCGCCTCCCGCAGGCCCGGGTCGTCGAGGGCGTCCTGGCCCTCGGCGAGCGTCACCAGGTCCGCCGGGCCGTACCAGTCCACGACCCCGCGCACTCCGGCCCGCGCATCGTCCGGACCCAGGGCGACGAGCGCGGCCAGCGTGGCGCCGGCCGACTCGCCCCACAGGACGATGCGGGAGGCGTCGATGCCGAGCTCCTCACCGTGCTCGCGCAGCCAGGCGAGGGCCGCGGCGAGGTCGTCCACCTGGGCGGGGAAGCAGGCCTCGCCGCTGAGGCGGTAGTCGACCGACGCGACGGTCAGTCCGGCGGCGGCGATCCGCGCGAAGGGCGCGTCGCCCGGCATGGTCGGGGTCATGTCGCGGCGGCTGCCGACGCGCCAGCCGCCGCCGTGGACGAACACCACGACCGGCGCGCCTGCGGCCGGCGCCCGGTGGAGGTCGAGGCTCAGGGGGCGGAACCCGACCGGCTCCGCGAACACGAGGTCGCGGAGCACGGCCGGGGCCGCGGGGTCAGCCGTCACGGCCGCCGCGAGCTCAGTCGTCAAGGAAGTTGTAGTCGGGGCGGAAGACCGTGCCGTAGATCTCGCCGGCGGCCTTCATCTGGTCGAAGGACGGGATGTAGAACTCCTCGGGCGTGGGGATGCCCGGCTTGTCCGTGGGGCGGCCGATGCCGTGGAAGAAGCGCGCGAAGCCCGCGGAGCTCACGCCCATGATCTTCGAGGTGGCCTCCATGCGGAACGCGTGGATCGTGCCCTTGGGGACGTAGCCGAAGCCGCCGGTGGTGAGGACCTTGTCGTCCTTGAAGCCCTGCTCGTCGTCCATCCAGAGGTGGACGGCGCCCTCCATGATGAAGAAGATCTCGTGGGTGAAGGGGTGGATGTGGGCCGGGATGATGTCGCCCGCGTTGCCCTCGCAGCTGAAGACGTCGTACTGGCCGTCGGTCTCGTCGCCGGTGAGCAGGATGGTGAAGAGGGTGTCGAAGACGACGGACTTCTCGCCCTCGCCATCGTCCAGGTAGAACGGCTTGGGCTCTCCGGGCAGGATCCCTGCGTGTAGCGGCGCCAGGGCCGGGGTCTCGTTCGGGGACATCGAGCCAACCTCCTTGTTGGTCCGCGGCCGACCTCGTCGTCGGGCCGCTGGGCACCAGCATCCGGGACGAAGGTCCCGGCGGGGAAGTTCGAGATCCCTACGTTTCGTTAGGCGTCGCCTATGGACGAGGCGCCGCGGCGCCGCCGTCGGCGGTCGCTCGGGCGCGCCGGGCCTCTGCCTGGGCGATCTCCGCGAAGGCCGCCACCGTCGGCTCCCGCCGGCGCCGCGTGCACAGCAGGATGGTCGCCGGCTCGATGTCGTCGATGGGCACGAACGCGAGGTCGGCGCGCGGATAGTGAGCCGCCGCGGAGGCGGCCGCGATGTTGACCCCCATGCCTGCCGACACCAGCTCGAGCAGCCCCTCGATGTCGTCGGCGCGGGGGCCCAGGCGCGGGTGCGAGCCGTCGGGCCGCGGGTCGACGGTCCACCATGCGATCGCGTCGGCATGGTCGCCGGAGACCGCGACGAAGGTCTCGTCGCGCACCTCGTCGATCGAGATGGAGGCGCGCCCCGCGAGCGGGTGGTCGGCGCGCATGATGAGCACGCGCGGCTCGGTCCACAGCGGCGCGGTGGCGAGAACGTCCTGGTCGTGCGGGAGCGGTGCGGGGGCGAGCACGGCGTCCACGCGTCGCGAGAGCAGCTCCCGCTCGACGTCGAAGAAGCCGACGCGCCTCATCTCGAGCCGCAGGTGGGGGATCTCGGCGACCGCGGTCATGATCGCCGCGGTGAGGGGGCCGGCGCCCGCCGCGACGACGCCGAGGCGGAGCGTCGTCTCGGCCGGCGTGCGCTGCTCGGCGATCCACGCGGTGAGGTCGTCGTGCGCGTCGAGCACCCGCGTCGCGTGGGGCAGCATCTCCGCGCCCAGCGGCGTGAGCGTCACGGAGCGCGAGGTGCGCTCGAACAGCAGCCCGCCCACGGTGCGCTCGAGCCCGGCGATCTGCTGGCTCAGCGACGGGGAGGAGATGGACAGGCGCTCGGCGGCCCGGCCGAAGTGCAGCTCCTGCGCGAGCACGCTGAAGTAGCGCAGCGTGGGGACCGAGACGTCCACCGACCACCTCCGGGGCGAGCGGGGCCTCGTCGCCCCGATCGTGAGGCACAGCCTAACCGTGGCGACGCGGCCGAGGCCAGGGTTCCGCACATGCCGTGCGGGCCCCGGCCTCGTGACGGCGGGCGTCAGACCGCGGCGAGCGCCGCGTCCAGCTCCTCCAGGGTGTGCGGCGGGACGCCGAACAGCACGTCCTGCAGCGCGCTGCCCTCGGTCCACGAGGTGCGCGCCGCGAAGCCGGCCGCGTAGCCCTCGCTGAACCCGCGCAGCGTCGCCATGAGCACCGCGAAGGCCTCCGGGTCGTCCGCGATCGCCGCCAGCGGCGTGGCGAGCGAGTACGGTCCGGCAGGCGCCGCCGGGGCGGGAAGCGTGCCGCGGAAGGCGTGCGCGCCGGACCCGACCTCGACCGGCGCGTCGCCCCACGGCAGCACGACCGTCGCGGTCGCGTTCGGCGGCACGACCGCCTCGACGACGACCTCGTCGCCCTCGCGCCGCCACGCGGACGATGCGGTGCCGAGCGGCGTCTCCTGGGTCGAGGACGCGTGGTCGAATCCCGCGACGGGCGTGGGCGCGATCGTGAGGCGCGCGCCGCCGGGCGTCGCGAGCGACAGGCCCGCGAGCGACCGGTGGAGCCAGTCCGCCACGGCGCCGAGCGCGTAGTGGTTGAAGCTCGTCATCTCGCCCGGGTTGATCGAGCCGTCCGGGAGCATCGAGTCCCACCGCTCCCAGATCGTGGTGGCGCCCAGCGTGACGGGGTAGAGCCACGACGGGCAGTCGGTCTGGAGCAGCAGGCGCGCGGCGGCGTCGGCGTGGCCGGTCGCGGCGAGCGCGCCCAGGATCAGCGGCGTGCCGACGAAGCCCGTGCTGATCCGGTAGCGCGTGGCGCGGACCCGCTCGGCGAGGCGCGCGCCCAGCGCGTCCCGCAGCCCGGGGTCGGTGACGAGGTCGAAGCCGATCGCCAGCGCGTACGCGGTGGGCGCGTCGGACATCATGCGCCCGGCGGGGGTGACGTATGCGGCGCGGAAGGCCGCGGCGACCTCCTCCGCGTGGAGCGCGTAGGCGGCGGCCGTCGCATCGTCCCCGAGCACGGCGGCGGCCTGCGAGACGATGCGCGCGGAGCGGGCGACGTACGCGGTCGCGACGATGTCGCGCGACACCTTGGCGGCGCCGGGCTGGTCGGCCGGGGCGTCGGGGTCGAGCCAGTCGCCGAACTGCATCGAGCCCTCCCACAGGCGCCTCTCGCCGGCCTGGGCGAGCAGGACGTCGGCCCACGCGCGCATGCTCGGCAGCTGGTCCGCGAGGACCTCGCGGTCGCCGTAGCGGCGGTAGAGCTCCCACGGGACCACGGTGGCGGCGTCGCCCCACGCGGCGGCGGGGCGCGCGTGGCCGCGGAGCGCGTCGGGCACCACCATCGGCACGACGCCGGCGTGCGCCTCCTGCTCGCGCGCGAGGTCGACGAGCCAGTCCGCGAGGAACGCGTCGCAGTCGTGCAGCGTCGCGGCGGTGGGGGAGAACACCTGGATGTCGCCGGTCCAGCCGAGGCGCTCGTCGCGCTGCGGGCAGTCCGTGGGGACGGACAGGAAGTTGCCGCGCATGCCCCACACGACGTTCTCATGCAGGCGGTTCACCAGCGGGTGCGAGCTGTCGAAGCGGGCGGTGCGGGCCATGTCGCTGTGGAGCACCCGCGCGGTGAACGCCGCCGGGTCGAGCTCGCCGGGCCAGCCCGTCACCTCGACGTAGCGGAAGCCGTGGAACGTGAACTCGGGCTCGAGCGCCTCGGCGCCCGTGCCGGCGAGCGTGAACGTGTCGGTCTGGACCGCGGCGCGCAGCGGCCGCATGCCCATCTCGCCGTGCTCGAGGACCTCGGCGTGACGCAGCGTGATCACGGCGCCCGCGGGGCCGTCGACGATCGCCCGGACCCGGCCGACGAGGTTCTGGCCGAAGTCGAGCACCGTGGCGCCCGACGGGGTGGTGATCACCTCGACGACGGCGACCTCCTCGGTGACCCGCACCGGGGGAGCGAGGCGCGGCTCGGGCGCGAGGGCGACCTCCTCGACCGCGACGGGCGCCCAGCCGTCGGTCGCGATGCCGGGCTCATCCCAGCCCTCGACCGCACGTCGCAGGTCGACCGTCTCGCCCGCGTAGATGCTCGACTCCGTGATGGGGCCGTCGCCGCGCGCGAGCCAGTCGGGCCCGGTGGCGACGGTGCGCTCGGTACCGTCGGCGAAGCGCATCCACAGCTGCGCCGCGTAGGACGGCTGCTCGCCGTACACGCGCTGCGGGCGGCCGAAGAAGCCGTAGCCCTCGGTGCGCCACGCCCCGGCGAGCACGACGCCGATCGTGTTCGCGCCCGCGCGGAGCAGGCCGGTCACGTCGGTGCTGTCGAGCTGGATCCGCTTGTCGTACGCGCTCCAGCCGGGGGCGAGCACGCGGTCGTCGGTGCGCGTCCCGTTGATGCTGGTCGCGTGGGCGCCGATCGCGCTCGCGAAGAGCACGGCCTCGACGGGGGCCTCGGGCAGGTCGAAGGCGTGGCGCAGCAGCGCCGGCTGGGCCACGCGATCGGGATCCGCGAGGCCGACGAACGCGGCCTCCCACGCGCCCGCGCCGAGGAAGCCCGCGCGCACCTCGAGCGGGGCGCTCCACCCGGTCTCGACCCCCGTGGACGATGCGACGCGCACCGTGAGCGTGCGCCGCTCGCCCGGGGCGAGCGGCGCGAAGGGCCAGGCCACCGCGACGGCGTCGGAGCCCACGAGGCGGTGCACCGCGCCGGTGCCGTCGGCGAGCTCGGCCCAGGCCTGGATCCAGCCGGGCGCGTCGGTCGTGACGCGCCAGCCGAGGGTGGGCGTCGCGGTGGTCGCGACGCCGTCCGGGTGGCGGGTGAGGCGGAGGGAGGCGGTGGGCTGCATGGTGCTCCTCGGGCGGCGCGCGGAAGCGCCGTCAATTTCTTATGGGTGAAAGATGCGGGGTGGTTCAGGCGCCGCGGACGGGTGCCTCGTCGAGCCGCGCGAGCGGTACGGTGAGGTAGTTCTCGAAGTTGCCGCGCACGATGGTCTCCATGTCGACCTCGACGCCCTGCAGCCACAGCAGCTGCAGGCCCTCCGCCATCGCCGTGGTCTCGATCGCCGCGGTGCGCGGGTCGACACCCTCGCGCAGGAGCCCGCGGTCCCGGATCTCCTCGAACGCGCGGGTCGTGCCCTCGACGACGAACCCGAAACGCCGCGAGATGTACGCGTGGGCCGGATGGTCCGGTGCGGAGGACTCGGCGGCGAGGATCGAATAGAGGCGAATCAGCCCTGGTACGGCCTTGTTTCGCCGCGCGATCTCCAGGAGTCCGCGCAGGAACTCGACGTCGTGGCGTCCGGACAGGATGTCGAGCGCGAGCTGGTCGCGGCGCTCCATCACCGCCTCGAGCAACGCGAGCTTGGACCCGAAGTGGTGCAGCAGCCCGGGCTGCGTCATCCCGACCGTGCGGGCGATCTCGTTGACCGATGCGGCCGTGTACCCCTGGCGCGAGAACACGTCGAAGGCGGCGTCGAGGATCTCCTCCCGACGCTTCGCCGACTTCCTGTAGGCGCCCCGTTGCGTTGCCATGAAGCGAGGTTATCAGGTCGTGATCTGAAATTCTTGCACCCTTAAGAAATTGCGTGCTAGCGTCACCACCACGTCGCCGATGACGTCACCTCAAGGAGGAAAGCAACGATGCTTCGCACTACACGGCTCGCCGCACTGGCAGGTGCCGCCGCCATCACCCTCACCGCCTGCTCGTCCACGGGCGCCGACGACTCCCCCAGCGCGGGCGCGAGCGGCGACTCGGCCGGCGCCGTCGTCGAGGGCGGGGATCTCCGCTACGGCTCGGTCGTCGACATCTCGACCTGGATCGCCGCGGACGCGGCCTGGGGCAACGAGGCCACCTACTACATGGCGGTCTACGACAGCCTGCTCCGGACGTCCGCGACGAACGAGATCGAGCCGGGTCTCGCCGAGGCGTGGGAGTACAACGACGACCTCACCGAGCTCACCCTCGACATCCGCGACGGCGTGACGTTCACCGACGGCACCGCGCTCGACGCGCAGGTCGTCGTCGACAACCTCAACCGCTTCCGCGAGGGCGCCTCGCCCGACCGCGGCCTTCTCGACGCGGTCGCCGACGTCACCGCGGCGGACGAGGACACGGTCGTCATCACGCTCTCCGCGCCCGACCCGGCGCTCGAGATCAACCTCAGCCTGCAGGCCGGCCTCATCGCCTCGCCCTCGACGTTCGACGCCGAGGACGCGCAGACCACCCCGGTCGGCACGGGCCCGTACGTGCTCGACACGGCCGCGTCGACGATCGGCGCGACCTACGTGTTCACGCCGAACGAGGACTACTGGGCCCCCGAGGACCAGCACTTCGACTCGCTCACCATCAACTACTACGCGGACGCCTCGGCGCTGCTCAACGCGCTGCGCGACAACCAGGTGGACGTGGCGAACCTCAACTCGGTCACGCAGATCCCGGACGCCGAGTCCGCCGGCTACACCATCAACTCGGAGCCGGTGAACTGGAAGGGCATCATCCTCGCGGACCGCTGGGGCATGAACAACGAGGCGCTCGGCGACGTCCGGGTGCGCCAGGCGATCAACTACGCGCTCGACCGCGAGGGCCTGCTCCAGGGCCTCGAGGCCGGCTACGGCGAGGTCACCACGCAGATCTTCAACACCGAGGGCGACGCGTTCGACGCCGCGCTCGACGACGCCTACCCGTACGACCCCGAGAAGGCGAAGGCGCTGCTCGCCGAGGCCGGCTACGCCGACGGCGTCACCATCGTGATGCCGCAGACGGGCTTCGTCCCCGCCTCGGAGTACGAGCTCATCGCGGGCGTGCTGGCCGAGTCGAACATCTTCATCGAGTACGAGCAGGCCGGTGAGAGCTTCTTCGGCGACCTGCTGGGCGGCACCTGGTCGGCCTTCAACTTCGGCCTCAACCAGGAGCCCCTCGCGTGGCAGACCTACAACCAGGCGATCGCGCCCGGGGCCGCGTGGAACGTCTTCCACCAGGCCGACGAGACGGTCGAGGGCCTCGCGGCCCGCATCCGCCTCGGCGGTGAGGACGGCGCCGCGGCCGCGCAGGAGCTCAACGCCTACATGGTCGAGGAGGCGTGGTTCGCCCCCTTCTACCGCGTGCTCGGCGTGATCGTCACCGCGGACGGCTTCGCCGTGACGAACAAGTCCGGCCAGGCCGTGGCCAACCTCTGGGACATCACCCCCGCGTAACCGGAACGCCGGTGGGGGCGGGCACGCCCGCCCCCACCGGCCTCCACCCCCCTCGGAGACATCATGCTCAGCTTCGTCGGCAAGCGCCTCGCGACAGGCGTCGGCCTCATCGTCACCCTCGCGGTGCTCACCTTCTTCTTCCTCCAGCTCGGCAACAGCGACACCGCGCAGCGGATCGCCGGCCAGCAGGCCGGACCCGAGGCGGTCGCGGTCGTGGAGGAGCGGCTCGGCCTCGACCGGCCCGCGATCGTCCAGTTCCTCGACTGGGCCGGCTCGGCGCTCACCGGCGACCTCGGCCGCTCGTGGTTCAGCGGCCAGGAGGTCACCGAGGCCGTCACCACCCGCATGTCCGTGACCGTGACGCTCGCCGTCGGGTCGGTGCTCCTCACCGCCGTCATCGGCATCACGCTCGGCGCGCTCGCGGCCACCCGCCGCGGCTGGCTCGACCGCGCGGTCCAGATCCTGGCCGTCATCGGCCAGGCGATCCCCGGCTTCCTGCTCGCGATGGCCCTCGTCCTGGTCTTCGCGATCGAGCTCGACTGGTTCCCGGCGACGGGCTATACGCGCTTCTCGGAGTCGCCCTCCGAGTGGCTCCTCTCGATCGCGCTGCCCGTGATCGCGCTGACCCTCGGCTCGATCGGCGGCGTCGCGCAGCAGGTGCGCGGGGCGATGATCGACGCGTTCGAGCGCGACTACGTCCGCACGCTGCGCAGCCGCGGGCTCCCGCGCCGCAGCGTCGTCTACCAGCACGTCCTGCGCAACGCCGCCGGGCCCGCCCTCACCGTGCTGGGCCTCCAGTTCGTCATCCTGCTCGGCGGTGCCGTCATCGTCGAGCAGCTGTTCTCCATCCCCGGCCTCGGCCCGCTGGCGCTGTCGAGCACGTCCCAGGGCGACATCCCCGTCGTCATGGGCATCGTCGTCGTCACCGGCGTCATCGTCGTCGTCGTCAACACCCTGGTCGATGTCATCCAGGCCTGGGTCAACCCGAAGGTGCGTGTCTCATGAGCACCCCGACCACCACCGCATCGTCCGCCACCGGCGCCCCTCGCCGCGGCGTCCTCCGTCGCCTGCTCGTCCACCCGCTCGGCGGCGTCTCGATGATCGTCCTCGCCGTGATCGTGGTCGTCGGCGTGATCGCGCCGTGGATCGCGCCGCACGACCCGACCGAGACGAGCCTCAGCATGATCTTCGCGGAGCCGGGCGGGGAGTACCTCCTCGGCGGCGACTCGGCTGGGCGCGACATCTGGTCGCGGCTGCTCATCGCGACCGCGTTCTCGCTCGCGGGCGGCCTGCTCGTCATGGCCGTCGCCTCCCTCGTGGGGGTCACGGCCGGCCTCATCGCCGGCTACTACGGCGGGTTCGTCGACGCGGTGGGCGCGTGGTTCACCGCGCTGACCATGTCGCTGCCGTCGATCATCGTGCTGATCGCCGCGCGCGCCGTGATCGGCCCCTCGATGTGGTGGACCATGGCGATCTTCGGCATCTTCATCTCGCCCGTCTACTACCGCGTCGTCTACAACTCGGTTCGCGCCGTCCGGGGCGAGCTCTACGTGGACGCGGCCCGCACCTCGGGTCTCGGCGACGGCCGCATCATCGGCCGCCACGTGCTGCTCGCGGTCCGCGCCCCCGTGATCCTGCTGATGTCGGGCGTGATCGCCGCCGGCATCGGCATGCAGGCCGGCTTCGACTTCCTCGGCCTGGGCGACCCCACGATCCCGACGTGGGGGCAGATGCTCAACGAGGGCTTCTACAACATCACCCGCTCCGCGACCCTCGTGCTGTGGCCCGCGCTCGCGCTCGGCCTCACCACCGTGGCGCTCACGCTGCTCGGCACCGCGCTGCGCGACGAGCTCGAGGGCACGTCGGAGCGTCGCCGGTCGCGCAAGGCGCCGGCGTGGTCGCTCGACGAGGACGTCCCCGCGGTGGTCGACCACGGCGGCGAGGACGCCTCGGAGCCGCTCCTCGCGGTCCGCGACCTCGCGGTCGCCTACCAGGCGGGCGACGGCTACGCCACGGTGGTCAAGGGCGGTCGTCTGACCGTGCGCCGCGGCGAGACCCACGGCCTCATCGGCGAGTCGGGCTCGGGCAAGACGCAGACAGCGTTCTCGGTGCTCGGCCTGCTGCCCAAGGGCGGCAAGGTGATGGCCGGCTCGATCGTGTTCGACGGCCAGGAGCTCACCGGGCTGAGCGACGCGCAGATGAACCGCCTCCGCGGCACCCGCATCGCCTACGTGCCCCAGGAGCCCATGTCGAACCTCGACCCGTCGTTCACGGTGGGCCACCAGCTCACGGAGCCGCTCGTGAAGGCCGCGGGGCTGTCGCGCAAGGAGGCGAAGGAGCGCGCGCTGGCGCTGCTCGCCCGGGTGGGCATCCCCGACCCCGAGCGCGCGTTCGGCTCGTACCCGCACCAGCTCTCGGGCGGCATGGCGCAGCGCGTGCTCATCGCGGGCGCGGTCGCGTCCCACCCCGACCTGCTCATCGCCGACGAGCCCACCACCGCGCTCGACGTCACGGTGCAGGCCGAGGTCCTCGACCTGCTCCGGGACCTCCAGGAGGAGCTCGGGATGGCGATCCTCATCGTCACCCACAACTTCGGCGTCGTGGCCGACATCTGCGACCGCGTCTCCGTCATGCAGAAGGGGGTCATGGTCGAGACGGGCGCCACCGCGGACGTGTTCGACGACCCCCGCCACCCCTACACCCGCGCGCTGTTCGAGGCGATCCCGAAGGGGGCGCCGCGCGCGCCCCTCGCGGGCGTCACGAGCGCCGGCCTGCTCGGGACGGGGGCCCTGAAGTGAAGGACACCACCATGACCGACTCCCTGCTCACCGTCGACGGGCTCCAGGTCGAGTACCCCGGCCGCGGGTTCCGCGCGCAGCCGTTCCGCGCCGTCAAGGGCGTGAGCTTCGACATCAGGCCCGGCGAGACCGTGGGCCTCGTGGGCGAGTCGGGCTCGGGCAAGACCACCATCGGGCGTGCGATCCTCGGCCTCGCGCCGGTGTCGGCCGGCACGGTGACGTTCAACGGCGAGGACATCTCGCACCCCACGAAGCAGCGCCGCCGCGAGCTCACGCGCGACATCCAGGTCGTCTACCAGGACCCCTACTCGTCGCTCAACCCGTCGCTCACGATCGGCGACTCCCTCACCGAGCCGATGATCGTCCGCAAGACCCCCAAGCGGGAGGCGCAGGCGCGCGTGCGCGAGCTCCTCGACATGGTCAGGCTGCCCTCCGACGCCGCGGACCGCATGCCGCGCGAGTTCTCGGGCGGCCAGCGCCAGCGCGTGGCGATCGCGCGGGCCCTCGCGCTCGACCCGACGCTCATCATCTGCGACGAGCCGGTCTCCGCGCTCGACCTGTCCACCCAGGCCCGCGTGCTCGAGCTGTTCCTGGAGATCCAGGAGCGCACGGGCGTCGCCTACCTGTTCATCTCCCACGACCTCGCGGTCGTGCGCGAGATGTCCCACCGCGTGGCCGTGCTGCTGCACGGCGAGCTCGTCGAGTGGGGCGACGGCGACACCGTCACCTCGCAGCCGGAGCACCCGTACACGCAGCGGCTGCTGCTCGCGTCGCCGGTCCCGGACCCGGTCGCGCAGGAGCAGCGGCGGGCCGACCGGCTGCGCCTCAAGCAGCTCCACGCCGACCAGGACCTCCAGGCCGGCGCGGCCTGAGCGCGACGCACCCGACCGATCCACCCGCCGCACCGTCGCGGCCCGAAGGAGAAGCATGACCGCCTCGACCCCCGCATCGTTCCTCTGGGGCGTCGCCACCGCCGGCCACCAGACCGACGGCGACGACACCACGTCGGACACCTCGTTCCTCGAGCTCACGCAGCCGAGCGTGTTCGCCGAACCCTCGGGGAGCGCCTGCCGCAGCTGGGAGCTGTGGGAGAGGGACCTCGACCTCGCCGTGGACATGGGCCTCAACGCGTACCGCTTCTCCGTGGAGTGGTGCCGCGTCGAGCCCGAGGAGGGGAGCGTCGACGAGACCGCGCTCGCGCACTACGAGGACGTCATCGACGGCTGCCTCGCCCGCGGGCTCGCGCCGATCGTGACCTTCAGCCACTTCACCGCGCCTCACTGGTTCGCGTGCCGCGGCTCGTGGCTCGCGGACGATGCGGCGGAGCGCTTCGCGCGCTTCTGCACCCTGGTGATGGAGCGCATCGGCGACCGGATCGCGCTCGCCGTGACCCTCAACGAGCCCAACCTGCAGCGCCAGCTCGCGGGCGGGTTCCTGCCGCCGCAGGTGTGGGAGGCGCACCGCGCGAACCTCCACGCCGCCTCGGCGGCCGCGGGCGTGGAGCGGTACCGGGCGGGCAACGTCCAGGTGCTCGAGGAGCTGGACGTGTTCGAGGAAGGCTTCGAGCGCGCCCACGTCGCGGCGCGGGCCGCGATCAAGGCCGTGCGCCCCGACCTGCCGGTGGGGCTGTCGCTCGCCGTCGCCGACGACGTCGCCGCCCCCGGCGGCGAGGCCGAGCGCGACCGCGTGCGCGAGGAGTGCTACGGCCGCTGGGTCCGCCTGTGCGCGGACGACGACTTCATCGGCGTGCAGAACTACGAGCGCATCGTCCACGGTCCCGACGGCCGCGCGGGGGCGGAGGGCGGGCACACCCCGCCGGAGCCGGACTCGCTCGGGGGCGCGGTCCGCTACATCCACGAGGCGTCCGGCGCGCCCATCCTCGTGAGCGAGCACGGCATCAACACGCAGGACGATGCGGAGCGGTGCGCCTTCCTGCCGGCGGCCCTCGCGAGTCTCGACCGCGCGATCGCGGACGGCGTGCCGGTGCTCGGCTACTGCCACTGGACGCTGCTCGACAACTACGAGTGGATCTTCGCGTACGGGCCCAGGTTCGGGCTGCACGAGGTGGACCGCGACACCTTCGCGCGCACCCCCAAGCCCTCCGCGGGCGTGTACGCCGCCGAGATCCGCCGCCGCACCCCGGTGGCGACCGGGGCGGGCCGATGACCTTGGCCCCGCCGGTCGCCGCCTCGGCGGCGCTGTTCGACCTCGACGGCGTGATCGTCGACACCGCCGTCCACCACTTCGCCGCCTGGAGGGAGACCGCCGCGGAGCTGGGCTTCTCCCTCGCGGACGAGGACGAGGAGCGGCTCAAGGGCGTGGGTCGCATGGGCGCGCTGCGCATCGTCCTCGAGATCGGCGGCGTCGAGGTGGACGGGGCCACGGCCGCGCGCCTCGCCGACGAGAAGAACGCCCGCTACGTCGCCGCGATCGCGTCGATCACGCCGGCGGACATGCTCCCCGGCGCGCGTGAGGTCCTCGAGGACCTGCGCGCCCGCGGCGTGCGTACGGCGCTGGGCTCGGCCAGCCGCAACGCCCCGCTCATCTTGGAGCGCCTGGGCATCACGGGCCTGTTCGACGCGATCGTCGACGGGTCGGTGGTGACGGAGGCGAAGCCCCACCCGCGGGTCTTCCTCGCCGGCGCCGAGGCGCTCGGCGTCGACCCCGACGCGTGCCTCGTCTTCGAGGACGCCATCGCCGGCGTCCAGGCGGCCAAGGCGGCCGGCATGACGGCCGTCGGCATCGGCGACCCCGCCGTGCTGGCCGAGGCCGATGCCGTCATCCCTGGGCTCCACGCCGTCGACGCGCTCTCCGCGCGCGGCATCACCTTCGCGGGTACGCTCGCGGCACGTCTCGAGGAGGAGACCATGACCACGACCGCGACGGGCGACGGCGTGCGGCTCGATGCCGCACCCTTCCACCTGGACGATGCGGCGCAGGCCTGGGTGCGGGACACCCTCGCCGGCCTCACGCTCGAGCAGAAGCTGGGCCAGCTGTTCTTCCTCATGGCCAACGCCCCCGAGCAGGTCGACGCGGAGATCGCCCTCGCCGAGCCCGGTGGCTGGATGCGCCGCCCCGCGCCGGTCGACGAGGCCGTGAGCCTCAACCGCCACATCCAGGCCGCCTCCTCGATCCCGGCGCTCATCGCGGGCAACCTCGAGAACGGCGCCGACGGCGCGAGCTTCATGGCGACGCAGGTCGGGACCCCGCTCCAGGCCGCCGCGACGGGCGACGACTCGTGCGCGTACCGGATGGGCCAGGTCGCCGCCGTCGAGGGCCGCGCGCTCGGCGTGACCTGGGACTTCGCGCCGATCGTCGACATCCAGTCCAACGTCCGCAACCCCATCGTCCTCAACCGCGGCTTCGGCTCGGACGCCGACCGCGTGCGCCGCATGGGCGTGGAGTTCGTGCGCGGGCTGCAGGACCACGGCATGGCGGCCTCGGTCAAGCACTGGCCCGGCGACGGCGTCGACGACCGCGACCAGCACCTGCTGACGTCGGTCAACACGTTGAGCGTGGAGGAGTGGGAGTCCACCTTCGGCGAGGCGTACCGCGCGTCGATCGAGGCGGGCGCGCTGTCGGTCATGGCGGCGCACATCGCGCTGCCGGCGTACTCGCGCGCGCTGCGCCCGGGCATCGCGGACGAGGACATCCTGCCCGCGTCGCTCGCCCCCGAGCTCACGACCGAGCTGCTGCGCGAGCGGATGGGCTTCAACGGCGTGGTCATCACCGACGCCTCGCTCATGGGTGGGCTCCTCATGCGGATGCCGCGCCGCGAGCTGGTCCCCGCGACGGTGGCCGCCGGCTGCGACATGTTCCTGTTCACCCCGGACTACGCCGAGGATCTCGCGCACATGCGCGCCGGCGTCGAGTCGGGCGTCATCAGCGCCGCACGGCTCGACGAGGCGGTGACCCGCGTGCTCGCCCTCAAGGCCGCTCTCGGCCTGCACCGCGCATCGTCCCCGGAGGAGCTGGTGCCGGGGCTCGACGGGATCGACACCGGGACCCACCGCGCGTGGGCCCGCGCGCAGGCCGAGGCCGCGGTCACGCTCGTCAAGGACAAGGAGGCGGGGCTCCTTCCGCTGTCGCCGGAGCGGACGCCCCGCGTGCTCGTGTACTCGCTGCGCGGCTTCTTGTCCGGCACCGGTCCCGCGGAGTCGTTCTGCGAGGCGCTGCGCTCGCGCGGCTTCGCGGCGACGCTGTTCGAGGACGGCCCGCCCGGGTCGACGATGTTCAAGCGCGTGGGCGTGGACGGCGGCGTCAACGGCGCGGACCTGCTCGACCACTACGACGCGGTGATCTACCTGGTCGACATCCAGCCGCGCTCCAACGTCACGAGCGCCCGGATCGAGTGGGCGCCGTTCACCGCGGGCAACCTGCCGCGCCACGTCACCGAGATCCCGACGCTGGTGGTGTCGCTCGGCAGCCCGTTCCACCTCCAGGACGTGCCGTTCATCCGCACCTACGTCAACGCCTACGCGAACAACCCGGAGACGGTCGAGGCGGTCGCGGCCGCGCTCTCCGGCGAGATCGCCTTCCGCGGCGAGAGCCCGGTCGACGCGTTCGCGGGGTACGAGGACGCGCGCTGGTGACCGGCGCGGGGGAGCCGGGCGGCGACCGGGTGCGCGTGGTCGTCACCACGGACCCGGAGCTCGACGACCTCAACTCGATGCTGCGGCTGGTGCTCTACAGCAACGAGATCGAGCTGGTCGGGCTCGTCTACAGCTCCAGCATGTTCCACTGGGCCGGCGACCCGGCGCGGGGCGTCGCGCCGTTCCGGTGGCCCCCCGCCGGAGCGCGGGGCCACATCGATCAGGCCATCGACGCCTACGCGCGCGTCCACGACGCGCTGCGGGTGCACGATGCGCGCTACCCGGCGCCGGGCGCCCTGCGGGCGCTCGTGCGCGAGGGCAACGTCGCGACCGAGGGCGACACCCGCGACGCGACGCCCGGATCGGACCTCATCGCGGACCTGTTGACCGACGACGAGCCCGGCACCCTGGTGCTGCAGGCCTGGGGCGGGCTCAACACGATCGCCCGCGCGCTCATGTCGGTCGAGGAGCGCCACGCCGGCACCCCGGGCTGGGAGGCGCTCCGTACCCGCATCATGGCGCGCACCGTCCTCACCAGCTGGGGGGAGCAGGACTCGACGTTCGCGGACTACATCCGACCGCGCTGGCCCGAGCTGGAGCTGCGCCAGGTCGCGACCGTCGTGTGGGGCTACGGCGCGCGTCAGGTGACGCCGCCCGCGACGCACCGCTTCTACTCCTCCGCGTGGACGCGGGAGCACGTGTCCCGGGTCGGCCCGATCGGGGCGGCGTACCGCGTCTGGGGCGACGGCCTCCAGATGGCGGACGGCTTCGACAAGGAGGACTACTTCGGCCTGCGCGGCGTCGGTCGCGAGGAGCTCGAGGCGCGCGGCTACCAGGTGTTCTTCCCGGTGGAGGAGCCAGGCGCGTTCATCTCGGAGGGCGACTCCTCCAACTTCGCGCTGCACGTCGCCAACGGCCTGAGGAGCTGGGAGCACCCGACGTGGGGCGGCTGGGGCGGACGGCAGGTGCCCGATGCCGACGACCCGCACCGGTGGGGCTCCGACGGGTTCAGCATGGACTTCTCGATGCCGCCGGTCGACTGGGGGGACGCCGCGCGCTGGGTCCCCGCCTTCCAGAACGACTTCGCGGCGCGCCTCCGGTGGAGCGTCACGGACGCGTACGCGGACGCGAACCACGCCCCGCGCATCGAGGTCACGACGGGGCTCGACGTCACGGCCGCCGCAGGCGAGCGCGTGGTGATCCGCTGGCGGGTCGAGGACCCGGACGGGGACGCCGTCTCCGTGGAGGCATGGGAGTACCGCGAGGCCGGCACGTGCCCCTCGGCGGCGACGCTCGCGCGCGGCGACGATGCGGAGGTCACCGTGCACGTCCCGGCCGACGCGGCGCCGGGACAGACTGTCCACGTGATCCTCGAGGCGACCGACCGGGGTGAGCCGCCGCTCACCGCGTACGCCCGCATCGTCCTCACGATCGCCGACGAGACGGAGGGCTGAACCGGTGACCATGCCGATCCTGCCGGGCTTCCACCCGGACCCGTCGATCTGCCGCGCGGGCGACGCGTACTACGTCGCGACGTCGTCGTTCGAGTACGTACCGGGCGTGCCGATCCACCGGTCGACCGACCTGGTGACCTGGGAGCTCGTCGGGCACGCGATCGCGGACGCGGACGTCGTCGCGGCGCCGTCGGGAGCCGCCGGGGCCAGCTCGGGCATCTTCGCCCCCACGCTGCGCCACCGTGACGGCCGGTTCTGGCTCGCGACCACGTCGATCCGCCGCATCGGCGAGGGGCAGCTGATCACCCACGCCCCGGACCCGGCCGGGCCATGGTCGGCGCCGGCCTTCGTGCCGGGCACGATCGGGATCGACCCCGACCTCGCGTGGGACGACGACGGCACGTGCCTGCTCACGTGGCGCGGCTTCGGCCCTCCCGGCATCCACCAGGTGCCGATCGACCCGGAGTCCGGCGCGCGCCTCGGCGAGGAGACCGTGATCTGGGAGGGGACCGGGCTCGCGGATACCGAGGGCCCGCACCTGTACCGCCGCGGCGGCTGGTGGTACCTCATGGTCGCCGAGGGAGGCACGCACCTCGGTCACGGCGTCTCCGTCGCCCGGTCGCGCAGCCCGCGCGGGCCCTTCGAGGCGCACCCCGGCAACCCGATCCTCAGCCACCGCAGCACCGAGCATCCGGTCCAGGCGGTCGGCCACGCGGACATGGTCGAGCGGGCCGACGGCACCTGGGCGATGGTGCACCTCGGCATCCGGCAGGCGGGCTCGCACCCGCGCTTCCACGTGCTCGGCCGCGAGACCTTCGTGGCCGGCGTCGACTGGGTCGACGACTGGCCCGCCGTCGTCGAGGACCGTTCCGACCTGCCCGCGCGGGACCGTGCGTGGGCGGACGCCTTCGACGCCCCCGCGCTCGATGCCCGGTGGGTCGCCCCGTCGGCGGACCCCGCATCGTTCGCCCGGGTCGGGGACGGGCTCGTGCTGGACGAGGGGCGCGCCGCCGCGGAGCCGGAGCAGGGCCGCGTGCTGTGCGCGCGCATCGTCGACTGCGGCTGGGACGCGAGCGTCGCGGTCGTCGACGGCGACGCGTGCCTGTCCGTGCGGATCGACGCGTCCCACTGGTACGGCGTCGAGCTGGTGGGCGGGACCGCCCGGGCCCGCGCGGTCAGCGCCCCCTTCGACCAGGTGCTCGGGGAGGCGCCCGCGGCGGCGGGGGACCGGCTCGCGATCCGCGTCCGCCCGTCCGAGCCGGCGCTGGGCGAGAGCGCCGGGCCCGATGCCGTGGGGCTGGGTGTCGAGCGCGACGGCGCCTTCGTCGCGCTCGCCGAGCTCGACGGGCGCCACCTGTCGACGGAGGTGGCCGGCGGGTTCACCGGGCGCATGCTCGGGGTCGAGGCGCTCGGCGGTCCCGCGCGCGTCTCCGAGGCCCGATACCTCCCGGGGCTTGCCTGACGCGCCCCCGCTAGGCTGAGCCCCATGCGCATCCTGGTGACGGTGAAGTTCGTCCCCGACCTGCAGTCGCAGCGCTCCTTCACCGAGGGGGCCGTGACGCGTACCGGGGACGACGGCACGATGAACGAGCTCGACGAGAACGCGGTCGAGGCCGCCCTGCAGCTCAAGGAGGCCGCCGGCGAGGGCGAGGTCTACGCCCTCACCGTGGGCGGGGACGATGCGGTGGCGGCGGTCCGCAAGGCCCTCCAGCTGGGCGTCGACCACGCCGTCCACGTCTCCGACGCGGCCGTCGCGGGCTCGGACGTCTTCGGCACCGCGAAGGTGATCGCCGCGGCGGTCGAGAAGATCAACGACGAGGCCCCGCTCGACCTCGTCATCACCGGCATGGCCGCGCTCGACGGCCTCACGTCGATGCTCCCGACCGCGCTCGCGGCGGAGCTCGACTGGGCTCAGCTCACGCTCGCCTCGGGGCTCACGGTCGACGGCAGCACCGCCACCATCGTGCGGCACCTGCCCGACGCGCACGAGACCGTGTCCGCGTCGCTGCCGGCGGTCGTGTCGGTCACCGACGAGGCCAACAAGCCGCGCTACCCCAACTTCAAGCTGATCATGGCGGCCCGCTCCAAGCCGGTGACCACGTGGACGCTGGCGGACCTCGGCATCGCGCCGGAGTCGGTGGGCGCGGGCGCCGCGCGCACCGTCGTCGTCGACGCCTCGCCGCGTCCCCCGAAGGAGGACCGCACCGTCGTCACCGACACGGGGGAGGGCGGCGTCGCCCTCGCCGACTTCCTCATCGAGAGGGGGCTCGCATGAGCACCGTCGCCGTCCTGGTCGAGGCCCGCGAGGGCGTCGTCACGCAGCCCACCTTCGAGGCGCTCACGCTCGCGCGCACGCTCGGCACGCCCGTGGCGGTGTGGATCGGCGAGGAGCCTGCGGCCGCGGAGGCCGCGAGCCTCGGCGTGTACGGCGCCGAGGAGGTGCGCGTGGTCGCCGTCGGCGACGAGGCCCGCCTGCCGGCCAAGGCCGCCGCCGCGCTCGCCGATGCCACCGGCGACGCCGCCGTGGTGCTGATGATCTCGAACTTCGTCAACAAGGAGGTCGCGACGCGGCTCGCGCTCGCGACCGGCGCCGGCGTCGTGGTCGACGCGGCCGGCGCGGAGCTGGTCGACGGCCACGTCGAGACGATGCAGACCGTGTTCGCCGCCACCTGGAACGTCCGGACCAGGATCGCAACGGACAAGGCGATCGTGGGGATCCGCCCCAACACGACGCAGGCCGTGCCGGCGGAGACGCCGGGCGCCGCGATCGTGGTCGGGGTCGCCGAGAACCTGCCCGAGGCGCGCGAGACCGTCGTGGCGCTCGAGCCCGTCCCCGCGCCCGAGGGCGTGCCGCTGGCCGAGGCGCCCGTCGTGGTCTCCGGCGGCCGCGGCACCAACGGCGACTACACGCTCGTGCGCGAGCTCGCGGAGCTGCTCGGCGGCGCCGTCGGCGCGTCGCGCGACGCCACCGACGAGGGCTGGATCTCGCACGAGCACATGGTGGGACAGACCGGCACCACGGTGACCCCCGCGCTGTACGTGGCGTGCGGCATCTCGGGCGCGGTGCACCACCGCGGCGGCATGCAGGCCTCGGGCACGATCGTCGCGGTCAACATCGACCCCGACGCGCCGATCTTCGAGATCGCGGACTTCGGCGTCGTGGGGGACCTCGGCGACGTGATCCCGCAGGCGATCGCGCGCATCAAGGAGGTCCGCGGGGCCTGAGGGCCCCGCGGCACGTCCGCGCCGTCTCAGCCGAGCATCGAGGCGCGCTCGGCGACCAGGCCCGGCCTGCCCTCGGGCACGACCGTCGCCCCGTCGAGCGAGTAGCGCTGCGCGAAGACGAGCGAGCGCTGCTGGCCGCGCTCCTGCGCGACGACCATGATGGCGCGCTCGTCGCCGTCCTTTCCGGTCAGGAGCCCGTCCCAGCAGATCGCGACGCGCTCCGCGGAGCTCGCGCCCGCGCCCTCGCGCGCCGCCTTCACCATGGTGTCCAGCGCCGCGCCCGAGAACTGCTTGATGGTGCGCTCGCCGGTGCCGGTCTCCTCGACGAGCGCGGGCGACAGGCCCTCCGGCCGGCCCATCGACCGGACGCCGTGCTCGAGCACGGCGAACACGAGCTTGTGGAGCGACTCGCCCCCCGGGATGCCCGCCATCGTTCAGTCCTCCCTGTCGATGCTGAGGGAGAGATCCTCCCACCGGTCCACCTCGGCGCCCAGGCGCTCGAGCTTCGCGCGTGTCTGGGTGACCGCATGCCGGCCGCAGATCAGGTGCATCGGCGGCTCGGGCTCGTCGGCCAGCCGCAGCATCGCCTCGGCCGCCGCCGCGGGGGAGCCCGGCTGGTTGCCCGGCAGTGCGTGAATCCGGTCCCAGAACGGCTGCATGACCTCCGCGTAGTCGGGGAGGATCTCCTCGTTCTTGGCGCCGCTCGGGATCCACAGCGTGCGGATCGGGCCCGGCTCGAGCAGCGTGACGCGGATTCCCAGGTGGCGCACCTCGGCGGCGAGAGCCTCCATGAAGCCGGACACCGCGAACTTCGAGGCGCAGTAGTAGCCGAGGCCCGCGGAACCCCGCACGCCGGCGATCGAGGACACCGTGAAGATGCGGCCCGAGCGGCGCTCGCGCATGTGGGGCAGCAGCGCCGTGGTGACCTTGGCGGCGCCCCAGAAGTTCGCGTCCATCACCTCCTGCGCGTCCTCGGGGTCGGACTCCTCGATCGTGGAGAAGTAGCCGATGCCGGCGTTGTTGACCAGCACGTCGACGTGGCCGAAGCGCGCCACGGCGGCCTCGCAGGCCGCCTCGATCGCCGCATCGTCCCTCACCTCGAGCGGGAGGGCGAGGACGGTGTCGGGGAAGCGTGCGGCGAGGTCGTCGAGCGTCTCGGGGCGGCGCGCGGTCGCGACGACGCGGTGGCCCGCCTCCGCCGCCCTCTCCGCCGTCGCGCGGCCGATGCCGGTCGAGCATCCGGTGATGAACCAGGTGGCCATGGGGGCTCCTTCGCTAGCCGTGGGTCTCCGGCCACGCTAGCGCGCGCGGGTCCCGGCTACGGCGCGACCACGGTCCCGTCGTCGGTCTCGATCCAGACGGTGTCGCCGGAGCCGGGCGCCGCGTCCCAGGAGCCCAGGATGGTCAGCAGGACGTAGAGGAACATCCCGGCGAAGGCGAGCACGAGGACGATCCGGGCGATGGTGAGCACCGCCCCGACCACGCGGACCGCCGACACGACGGGGAGCTCGTCGCCCGCGGTGCCCGTGCCGCGGTGGCGCAGGAACGCGAAGGGCTGGGCGACGCCGGCGGCGAGCGTCGCATCGTCCATCGCCTGCTGGTGGTGGATGCGCGCCATCTCCTCGTGCTGGAGCCGCGCCTGCTCGGCCATGCGGTCGTTGTAGCTGTCGTCCATCGCGCGCCCCTCTGCCGTTGCGCACACGCTAGCGGCGCGGGGGCCGGCGGGGAAGGAGGTCTTCCTAGACTGGCGGCATGTACCTCGACCACGCGGCCACGACGCCGCTGCGGGCGTCCGCGCGGGAGGCGTGGCTCGCAGCGGCGGAGCAGGTCGGCAACCCGTCGTCCCTGCACGCGGCCGGGCGGCGCGCCCGCGCGATCGTCGAGGACGCGCGCGAGCGCATCGCCGCCGCGCTCGGCGCCGACGCCGCCGAGGTGATCCTCACGTCCGGCGGGACGGAGGCGGACAACCTCGCGATCAAGGGGCTGCACTGGGGACGCGCCGCGGAGGACCCGTCACGCCGCGACCTCGTGATCTCCGCGGTCGAGCACCACGCGGTGCTCGACCCCGCGCGGTGGCTCGCGGAGCGCGGCGACGCGGACCTGGTCGAGCTGCCCATCGACCCCGCGGGCCGGGTGGACGCCGCCGCGCTCGCGGGCGCCGTGGGCGCCACCACCTCGCTCGTGTCGGTCATGTGGGCGAACAACGAGGTCGGCACCGTCCAGCCCGTCGCGGACGTGGTCGCGGCCGCCCGGGCCCACGGCGTCCCCGTGCACGCGGACGCGGTCCAGGCCGCGCCGTACCTCGACGTGCATCTCCATCGCTCCGGGCTCGACGCGCTCACCGTGTCGGCGCACAAGGTAGGCGGACCGGTCGGCGTGGGCGCGCTGCTCGCGCGCCGCGGGCTGCCGCTCGTGCCGGTCGCGCACGGCGGAGGGCAGCAGCGGTCGGTCCGCTCGGGCACGCTCGACGCGCCCGGCGCCGCCGCCTTCGCGGCCGCGCTGGACGATGCGGTGGCCGAGCGCGACGCCGAGCGCGCCCGCCTCGAGCGGCTCCGCGCCCGCCTGGTCGAGGGCCTGCGGGCACACGTGCCCGAGGCGACCGTGTCCGGGCCGTCGGATCCGGCGCATCGTCTCCCGGGCATCGTCCACCTGGTCGTCCCCGGCGCCCGGGCCGAGTCGGTGCTGTTTCTCCTCGACGCGGCCGGCATCGCCGCGAGCTCCGGCTCCGCGTGCACCGCGGGGGTGGTGCAGTCGAGCCACGTCGCGATGGCGATGGGCTGGTCCGCGGACGATGCGGCGTGCACCGTGAGGCTCAGCCTGGGGAGGACGTCGACCGACGAGGACGTCGCGGCGGTCCTGGCGGCGTTGCCCGACGCCGTCGCGCGGGCGCGGGCGGCGTCGGGGCGCTGACGCCCCGCGCCGATGCGCCTCTCCACACAGATTCTGCGTCTCTCCGCCCGGCACCAGGGCGGACATGCGGGAGCTGCAGCGGATCGGCCCGATCCGGCCACGCTTGTGTGGACAGGTGCGCGGCTGGGGCGGGCGACCGGGGCGACTAGCGCAGGACGATGCGCAGGCGGTCCGAGCGGTACGACCGGACGTGGAACGTCCGCGCGACCCCGCCCGCGTCGACGTTGACGCCGCTGCGGCGCAGCACCGGGGCGCCGACCTCGATATCGAGCAGGTTGGCCACGCGGCGCGGCGCGGGCACGGCGTCGAAGGCGCGCCAGCCGGAGCGCAGCGGGGCTCCCACGATCGCGTCGAAGTGCTCGGGCATCCACGGCCCCGTGAGGCGCGCGCGGACCTCCTCGGCATCCATCGGGGTGACGAGGCTGTAGACGGTGCGCATCACCGGCGCGTCCCCGAGATGTGCGAGGGTCTCGAGCTCGATGCCCTCGTCGAGGCCGAGCTCGGCGCGCGCCTCGCCGCGCAGCGGCGCACGCCTGACCTCGAGCACGGACTCGCGGAACGTCCTCATGGCCTCGTCGGCGGCGTCGCCCGTGGGGCGCCCGGCGGCGTCGAGGTCGATGCGCAACGGGGGGGCGGTCACGAACGTGCCGGCTCCCTGGCGTGCCACCACCCGGCCGGTGCGGCGCAGCGAGGCGATCGCCTCGCGCACCGTGAGCCGGTTGACACCGAAGCGGGCGGCCAGCTCGGGCTCGGCGGGCAGCCGCTCGCCGGCGGCCCACACCCCCGCGTCGAGGTCGTCGAGCAGCTGCTCCTCGACCTGGACATGGAGGGGCGTCGCGAGGGACCGGTCGATCGTCATAGGGCCAGGTTAGGGCGCGGATCGAGAATTCATCTAGACGACATGTGCGTTCACCTGGACGTCACCGCGGATTCACCGCCGGTTGAGGCGCCGTCGCTACGTTCTCCGTCGTCGGAGTCGTCTAGACGACCGGCCACGAACTTCTCACCGAAGGCAGGAAATGATCCGCTCCCGCAAGATCGCCGGCGTCACCGCCGGCGCCGCGTTCGCCGCCGCACTCCTCGCCGGCTGCTCGGCCGCAGCCGCGAACGAGACCCCCGAGGTCCTCAAGCTCGGAGTGCCCCCGGGTGAGGCCGACGCCGAGTATCTCGACATGCTCGAGCCCCTCGCCGGCATCATCGAGGAGGCCACCGGCATCCCCGTCGAGCTCACCGAGACCGGCGACTACCTCGGCATCGTCGAGGCCATGCGCTCCGACCTCATCGACATGGCGATCTTCAGCCCCTTCCCCGCCGTCCTCGCGCAGAAGGTCGCGGACGTCGAGCTCATCGCCGCCGCCACCGGCGCGCCGTACTCGTCGCTCATCATCTGCTCGACCGCCTCGGGCGTCGAGGAGCTGTCCGACATCGACGACGAGACCGTCGCCTTCGTCGACCCGGGCTCCACCTCGGGCAACTTCATCCCCAAGCTGGTCCTCAAGGAGGCGGGCGTCGACCTCGACAGCCTCAACGAGACCTACGCCGGCGGTCACGACACCGCGGCGATCGCCGTGATGCAGGGCAGCGCGGACTGCGCGGGCGTGGCCTCGCAGCTGTGGGACTACATGGTCGAGGCCGGCGCGCTGGACGAGTCGCTCGTCACCAAGGTCGCGGAGTCCGACCCGATCCCGATCTCGACCGTCGTGGTGGGCCGCGAGGGCCTGTCCGAGGAGATCTACCAGCAGGTCTCCGCGGTCTTCGTGGGCAGCTCCGACCCGGAGGTCCTCCAGGTCATGGGCGGCGCGACCGAGGTCATCGACCCCGCCGACGCGGATTGGACCATCTTCGAGGACGCCGCCAAGGAGCTGGGCGTGAACCTCGAGGACGTCGAGTGACCGTCCTCGAGGCCGCGGACGTCACCTTCCGCTATCCCGACGGCACCCAGGCGCTCACCGAGGTGAGCGTCGGGGTCCAGCGCGGCGAGATCGTCGCCGTGCTCGGCCCCTCGGGCGCCGGCAAGTCCACGCTGTTCAAGTGCTTCGCGGGGCTCGAGCGCCCCACCTCGGGCGTCGTCAGGGTCGAGGACGTCGACCTCGCCGGGCTGCGCGGCCGGGAGCGCCGCCTCGCGCACCACCGCATCGGGCTGGTCTTCCAGGAGTTCCACCTGGTGGGCCGCGCGAGCGTGCTGTCCAACGTGCTCGTCGGGCGCCTCGCGACCGCGAACCCGGTGACGAGCCTCGCGCACTGGATGAGCCGCCGCGACCGCACGCTCGCGGTCGAGCTGCTCACCCGCGTCGGACTCGGCGAGCAGGTGCGCAAGCGCGCCGACTCGCTCTCCGGCGGCCAGCGCCAGCGCGTCGCCCTGGCCCGCGCGCTGTCGCAGCGGCCCGAGCTGCTCCTGGCGGACGAGCCCGTGGCGAACCTCGACCCGGTGCTCGCCGCCGGCGTGATCGACGACATCGTGCGCATGGTGCGCGAGGAGGGGCTCACCGCCGTCCTCAACCTGCACGACGTGTCGCTCGCGCGCCGCGTCGCCCAGCGCATCGTCGGGATGCGCGAGGGCCGCGTCGTCTTCGACCTGCCCGTCGGGGAGGTCACGGACGCGCTGCTCGCCGACCTGTACGCGAACGAGGGCCTCGCGGCGCAGGCCGCGGAGCGAGAGGAGGTGGCGGCATGACCGCGACCATCGACAAGGCGCCGGACCCGGCGCCCGAGAAGACGCCGCGGCAGGCGCCCACCCGCCGCGACGAGATCGAGCGCCTCGCGCGCCTGCGCCGCCCCAGCTGGGGCACCATCGCGGGCGCCGTGGGCGTGGTCGCGCTGCTGGGCTGGTCCTCGACCTCGACGGGCTTCTCGGGCCCGGCGCTCGTCGACGGCCTGCCGCACGTGGCGGACTTCGTGGGCCGCATGTTCCCGCCGAACCTCGAGGAGCTGCCGGTCGCGATCGAGCTCATGTTCGAGACGCTCGGCATCGCGATCACCGGCACCGTGTTCGGCGTGCTGCTCGCGATCCCGCTGAGCCTCCTGGCCGCGCGGAACATCTTCCCGCAGCCGTGGATCCGCGACACCACCCGCGTGGTCGTCAACGTGTTCCGTGCGATCCCCGAGCTCATGTGGGCGCTGCTGTTCGTGTCCGCCGTGGGCCTCGGAGCCTTCGCGGGAACCCTCGCGATCATGGTGGGCACGGCGTTCGGCGTGGCGCGCCTGTTCGCGGACATCTTCGAGACCGCCGACATGCGGGCCTGGGACGCGGCCGCCGCGACCGGCGCGCGGAAGTCCCAGCGCATCGCGTGGGTGCTGCTCCCGCAGCAGCTGCCGACGATGGCGAGCTACACGCTGCTCGTCCTCGACGGCAACGTCCGCGCGGCGTCGCTGCTCGGCCTCGTCGGCGCCGGCGGCATCGGCATGGAGCTCAACCAGCAGCTGCGGCTGTTCGAGTACGGCTCCGTGATGACCATCGTGCTCGTCGTCCTGGTCGTCGTCATGACGCTCGACCTGCTGTCCTCCTACGTCCGGAAGAGGTTCGTATGACCACCGAGATCCTGCCCGTGCTCGCCAACGCCCGCGACCTTGCGGGCGCCGCACCCGGCCTGCGCGCCGGCGCGGTGTTCCGCTCCGACGCGCCCCTCGCGGGGGACGATGCGCCCGAGGGCCTCGCGCCCTGGCCGCCCGCCGCGGTGGTCGACCTGCGCGACGCCCGCGAGTTCGACGGCTCGCACCCGTTCGCGGACTCCGCGACCATCCACGCGATCCCGGTGCTCGGCGACGCCGTGTTCGATCCGTCGATGATGAAGAGGTCCCTCGTCGACCTGTACCGCGACATGGTCGTCGGCGCCCCCGCCCGGGCGATCGTCCGCGCCGTGGTCGCGATCGCCGGCGAGCCCGGCCCCGTCCTGGTGCACTGCACCGCGGGCAAGGACCGCACCGGGGTGTCGGTGGCGCTCACGCTGGCGCTCGTCGGCGTCGACCGCGAGGCCATCGTGGCGGACTACGTGGCCACGCACGCGAACATGCGCGGTGTGATGGCGCGGTCGCGGAGCTCGTGGAGCGGCGAGATGCCGCCGCTGCCCGAGGGGGTCGATCTCGAGGAGATGATGCGCGAGATGACAAGCGCGCCCGCCGCCGCCATCGAGGCGGTGCTCGACGCATGGGCGGCCGCCGGCGGGGCCGAGGCATGGTTCCTCGCGCACGGCGGCACCACGGCCGACGTCGAGGCGCTGCGCGAGCGGCTGCTCGGCTGAGCCCCGGGTCGGGCGCGCTCCGGGGGTGCGCGCCCGACCCCGTCCCGATGCCCCGTCGCGCCCCGTGCCCGCCGGGGCATCGTCGCGCCCCGGGGACGAGGACGGGACCACGGCACCTGGGATGCCGTGTGCCCGAGGTGGTAGGTATGGAGGCGACACCCGACCCTCTCGCGCCCGGAGCCGCCATGACCATCGAGACCCTGCCCGTGCTCGCCAACGCCCGCGACATCGCGGCGGCGTGGCCGGGCCTGCGCGGCGGGGTCGCCTTCCGGTCCGACGCGCCGTTCGCGGGGGACGACGCGCCCGCGGGCCTGGCGCCGTGGCCGCCCGCCACCGTCGTGGACCTCCGCGACGTCGACGAGGCCCATGCGCTCCACCCGCTCGCGGCCGCGGCGAGCATCCGGTCGATCCCCCTGCTGGCCGAGGCGGGGCTGGGCGCCGCCGCGCCCGGGTCCGAGCTCGTGAGCCTCTACCGGGCGATGACCACCGGCCCGGCCGGCCGCGCGCTCGCGAGCGTCGCCGTCGCGGTGGGGACCGCGCCCGGGCCGGTGCTGGTGCACTGCTCGGCGGGCAAGGACCGCACGGGCGTGTCGGTGGCGCTGGTCCTCAGCCTCGTGGGCGCGCCGCGCGAGCGCATCGTCGCGGACTACGTCGCGACGGCGGCGAACATGCAGGGCGTGATCGCGCGGATCAGCGCCGGCTGGGCGGGCGGAGGCCACGGCGTGGACCTGTCCCGCATCCCCGCCGAGATGCTCACGGCGCCCGCCGCCGCGATCGAGTCCGTGCTCGACGCGTGGACCGCCGCCGGGGGAGCCGAGCCCTGGTTCCTCGCCCACGGCGGCACGCCCGCGGACCTCGACGCGCTGAGGGAGCGGCTGCTCGGCTGAACGCGCCCGCGAGCACGCGAGCACCTCTCCACACGGATTCTGCAACTGTCCACCTGGCACCAGGGAAGACGTGCGGAACTTGCATCGAATCGACCGGAAGCGAGCGCCATCGTGTGGAGAGGCGCATGCGTAGCTAGGACGCGCGCGGCTCCCAGGTCCGGGTCGCGACGCCGTCCCGCCACACCCGCGTCACCAGCGGCACGCCGGGCCGGTAGGCGAGGTGGACCGGATCCGGTGCGTCCAGCAGAGCGAGGTCGGCGCGGGCATCCACGGCGACGCGGCCCACGTCGGTGCGGCGCAGCGCCTGCGCCCCGCCGCGCGTCGCCGCACGGATCGCCTCCGCCGGCGTCATCCCCATGTCGCGCACGGCGAGCGCGATGCAGAACGGCATCGACGTCGTGAACGAGGACCCGGGGTTGCAGTCCGAGGCGATCGCCCAGGTCGCGCCCGCGTCGCGCAGCCGCTCGATGCGCGGGTACGGCTGGCGCGTCGAGAACTCGGCGCCGGGAACGAACGTCGCGACCGTGTCCGATCCCGCCAACGCCTCCACGTCCTCGTCGGACAGGAACGTGCAGTGGTCGATGCTCGCGGCGCCGAGCTCGACGCCCAGCGCGGCGGCCCCGGACATCGTCAGCTGGTTCGCGTGCAGGCGCAGCTCGAGGCCCGCCTCGCGGCCCGCGGTCAGGATGCGCCGCGTCTCCTCGACGTCGAAGGCGCCCTCCTCGCAGAACACGTCGATCCAGCGCGCGAGCGGCCCGGCCGCGGCGAGCATGTCGCCCGCGACGAGGTCCACGTAGTCGCCGCGGCGGTCGCGCATCTCCGGGGCGACCACGTGCGCGCCCAGGAAGGTCGTCTCCTCGGTGAAGCGGGACGCGACCTCGAGCAGGCGGCGCTCGGTCGCCACGTCGAGGCCGTAGCCGCTCTTGATCTCCGCGGTGGTGGTGCCCTGGCGGAGCGCCTCCTCGAGCAGGTGCCGGGTGCGTTCCGCGAGCTCCTCGGTCGAGGCCTCGCGCGTCGCCGCCACCGTCGAGCGGATGCCGCCGGCCGTGTACGGCGCGCCCGACATGCGGGCGTCGAACTCCGCGGACCGGTCCCCGCCGAACACCGTGTGCGTGTGCGAGTCCACGAAGCCGGGGATGACGGCCGCGCCGCCGGCGTCGAAGGTCGCATCGGCAGCGGGTGCGTGCGCGGTGGGACCCACCCACGCGATCCGTCCGTCCTCGATCACGACCGCGGCGTCGCGGCGGAGGCCCATGAGGCCCTCGCCGTCCTCCATGGTGGCGAGGACGCCGATGTTGACGATGGCCTCGCTAGGCATGGGCGGGCTCCGTTCGCGGGTAGGACTCCGCCGCGAGGCGGCGCAGGTCGGACGATGCGCGGTGGACGCCGCGCACGACGGTGCCGAGGACGTCGGCGGACGATGCGGTGAGGACCAGCTCGGACGCGTCCGAGCCGACCGTGCGCGGGGAGGCGGCGTCGAGGACGACGAGGTCGAGGGGGTGGCCGACCTCGAGGCGCTGCGCCGGCGCGTCGGTCGGCGCGACCGACGTGTGGCCGTCGGCCGTGCCGGCACGCCACAGGTCCGCGGGCGACAGCACGCCGCGACGATGCGACGCGAGCCGTGCCCCGCCCTCGAGGCGGCGCAGCTCGTCGAAGGGGTCGATCACGACGTTCTGGTCGGAGCCCACCGTGAGGCGCGCGCCCGCGTCGCGCAGCGCCTCGCTGTGGCCCAGGCCGTCGCCGAGGTCCGCCTCGGTGGTCGGGCACATCGACACCGAGACCCGGGCCGCGCCGAGCGTCGCGATGTCGCCCTCGGTGAGATGGGTCGCGTGCACCACCGTGGTGCGCGCGTCGAGGACGCCGGCCCGGTCGAGCAGCCCGGTGGGGGTGAGCTCCGTCTCGGCGAGGCACTCCTCGTTCTCGCGGGTCTGCTCGGACAGGTGGAGGTGCAGCGGGACCTCGTGGGGGAGGCCCGCGACCATGTACGCGAGGTGGTCGGGATCGACGGCGCGCACCGAGTGGATCGCGGCGCCTAGCGTGACCTCCGGGTGGGAGGCGCGCAGGGCATCGTCCAGCGCGTGCCAGCGCGCGTGCCACCGCTCGAGGCTGCCGTCTGAGAAGCGCCGCTGCGCGCCCTCGAGCGCGCGGCCGAAGCCGCCGCGCAGGTAGACCGTGTCGAGCAGCGTGAGCCGGATCCCCGCCTCGGCGGCCGCGTCGGCGAGCGCGAGCTCCATGTCGTGGCCCGCGTACGGCGTGCCGTCGGGACGGTGGTGGAGGTAGTGGAACTCGCCCACCGCGGAGTAGCCGGCGGCGACCATCTCCGCGTACACGGAGGTCGCGGCGGCACGCAGGCCGTCCGGGTCGAGCGTGCCGGCGACGCCGTACATGACGTCGCGCCAGCGCCAGAAGTCGCCGCCGCCGCCGTTGGTGCGGCCGCGCAGCAGCCGGTGGAACGCGTGGCTGTGCGTGTTGGCGAAGGCGGGCGCCGCGACGTCGACGACGAGGTCCGCCGGGGCCCCCGCCCCGGCCGGCCCGATCGCGGTCACGACCCCCGCATCGTCCAGCTCGACCAGGACGTCGGCGCGCACCTCGTCGGGCAGGACGAGGCGGTCGCAGGCGATCCTCACGTGAGGGCCCGCAGCGCGTCGGTGAGGGCGTCGACGCCCGCGCGGATGTCCTCGTCCGACGCGCCTTCGAGGGGCGAGTGCGAGACGCCGTCGGGGTTGCGGACGAACAGCATCGCGGTGGGCAGGTGCGCGGCGAGGATGCCGGCGTCGTGGCCCGCGCCCGTGGGGATCCGGGGCACGACGCCGAACGCGGGCGCGAGCGCCGCGCCGATGCGGTCGGTGAGGGCGTCGTCGAACTCGACGCGCGTGCTGAACGACTCCTCGGAGACGGAGACCCGGCAGCCCTCGGCCGCGCTCGCCCCCTCGACGTCCGCGACGACGCGGGCCACCAGGTCCCTCACCTCCTCGTCGTGCTCCGCACGCGCGTCGAGCCACAGGTGCACCTCGGACGCGATCGCGTTGGACCCGCCGGGGACGACCTGGACCTTGCCCACCGTGGCGCGGGCGCGCGCGGCGGGGTCGGTCTCGACGGCGCGCGCACGCGCCGCCTGGACCGCGGCGGCCGCGACCAGCATCGGGTCGTGGCGCGAGACCAGCTCGGTGGCGCCCGCGTGGTCGCCGCGGCCCGTGACGGTGATCCGCCAGCGCCCGTGCGCGAGGATGCTGGTCGCGAGGCCGACGGGGTGGCCGAGCGGCGCGAGCTGGCAGCCCTGCTCGACGTGGAGCTCCAGGTAGAGCGCCAGGTCCGCGAGGCGGTCGGGATCGTGGCCGATGAGGGCCGGGTCGTAGCCGCCGTCCTCGAGGACCTGGGCGCACGTGGCGCCGCCGGCGTCGGTGAGCGCGCGCACGCGGTCCGTGTCGATCTCGCCCGCGAGGAGCTGCGAGCCCAGGCACGGGACGCCGAAGCGGGCGCCCTCCTCCTCGGCGAAGCTCGCGACCCTGATCGGGTGCGCCGGGGAGTGGCCCTCGGCCATCAGCCGCGACACGGCGGCGAGGCCCGAGACCACGCCGAGCGGGCCGTCGAGCGGGCCGCCGCCGGGCACCGAGTCGAGGTGGGAGCCGGTCGCGACGGCCTTGCCCGTGGCGCCCTCAGCGCGCCACGTGGCCCACAGGTTGGCGTTGCGGTCGGCCTCCACCTCGAGGCCCATCGCGGTCGCGGTGCGGACGAACCACGCGCGCATGTCGCGGTCGGCGTCGTCGAGCAGGTGACGCGACCAGCCGCCGCGCACCGGGTCCGCCCCGACGGGGGCGAGCTCGGCGAGCGCGGCGACCGCGTCGAGCACGGCAGGGGCGGCGACGTCGGCCATCAGGCGTCCAGCATCGGGACGTGGAGGCCGCGCTCGCGCGCGACGTCCTTCGCGTGCTGGTAGCCCGCGTCGACGTGGCGCATCACGCCGGTGCCCGGGTCGTTGACGAGCACGCGTGCGATCTTCTCCGCCGCGAGGTCGGTGCCGTCCGCGACGATCACCTGGCCCGCGTGGATCGAGCGGCCGATGCCGACGCCGCCGCCGTGGTGCAGCGACACCCAGGTCGCGCCCGACGCGGTGTTGAGCAGCGCGTTGAGCAGCGGCCAGTCGGCGATCGCGTCCGAGCCGTCCTTCATCGCCTCGGTCTCGCGGTACGGCGAGGCCACCGAGCCCGAGTCGAGGTGGTCGCGGCCGATCACGATCGGCGCCGACAGCTCGCCGGACGCGACCATCGCGTTGAACTTGAGACCCGCGAGGTGACGCTCCTGGTAGCCGAGCCAGCAGATGCGCGCGGGCAGGCCCTCGAAGTGGACCTTCTCGCCCGCGGCGGTGAGCCAGCGGTGCAGCGACTCGTGCTCGGGGAACAGCTCCATGAGGGCGCGGTCCGTCTTGGCGATGTCCTCCGGGTCGCCCGACAGCGCGGCCCAGCGGAACGGGCCACGGCCCTCCTCGAACTGCGGGCGGATGTATGCCGGCACGAAGCCGGGGAAGGCGAACGCGCGGTCGTAGCCGCCCAGCTCCGCCTCCGCGCGGATCGAGTTGCCGTAGTCGAACACGTCGGCGCCGGCGTCCATGAAGCCCACCATGGCCTCGACGTGCGCCGCCATCGCGGCGCGGGCGTCGCGCGTGAAGCCCTCCGGGTCGGCCTCGGCGCGGGCGTGCCACTCCTCGACCGTGTAGCCGATCGGCAGGTAGGACAGCGGGTCGTGGGCCGAGGTCTGGTCGGTGACCAGGTCGATCGGCACCCCGCGGCGCAGCAGCTCGGGGACGACCTCGGCCGCGTTGCCGACGACGCCGACGGACAGCGCGCGGCCCTCGTCCTTCGCGGCGACCGCCCGGGCCACCGCATCGTCCAGGTCCGCGGCGACCACGTCGAGGTAGCCGTGCGCGACGCGGCGCTCGAGGCGCGAGGCGTCGACGTCGACGATGAGGCACGCGCCCTCGTTGAGGGTGACGGCCAGCGGCTGCGCGCCGCCCATGCCGCCGGCGCCGCCGGTCAGAGTCAGGGTGCCCCGCAGCGAGGCGGTGCGCGGGTCGCGGCCCTCGCGCTCGGCGCGCTGGCGCGCGGCGGCGGCGAAGGTCTCGTAGGTGCCCTGGAGGATGCCCTGCGTGCCGATGTAGATCCACGAGCCCGCGGTCATCTGGCCGTACATGGTGAGGCCCTGCGCCTCGAGGCGGCGGAACTCGGGCCACGTCGCCCAGTCGCCCACGAGGTTGGAGTTCGCGATGAGCACGCGGGGCGCCCACTCGTGGGTGCGGAACACGCCGACGGGCTTGCCGGACTGCACGAGCAGGGTCTCGTCGTCCTCGAGCTCCGTGAGCGTCGCGACGATCGCGTCGTACGCCTCCCAGCTGCGGGCGGCGCGGCCGGTGCCGCCGTAGACCACGAGGTCCTCGGGGCGCTCGGCGACCTCGGGATCGAGGTTGTTCATAAGCATGCGCATCGGCGCCTCGGTCTGCCAGGACTTCGCGGTGAGCGCGGTGCCGCGGGCGGCGCGGACGGTGCGGGTGGTGTCGGTGGTCGTCATGGGGTGCTCCTTAGGCGTGGTCGAGGGGGCCGATGCGGTCCTCGACCGCGCGGAGGACGTCGCCCGAGCGCACGGCGTCGGCCGCGGCGTCGATCTCGGGGGAGAGGAAGCGGTCGGCGCCCGGGCGGGCGGCGTCCGCGATGAGGGCCGCCGCGGCGCCGGTGGCCTCGGACGGCTCGAGCGGCGCCCGGAGGGCGAGGCCGCGCGAGGAGGCGAGCAGCTCGATGCCGAGGACGCGGGCCAGGCCATCGACCGCGGTGCGGAGCTTGCGGGCCGCGTGCCAGCCCATCGACACGTGGTCCTCCTGCATCGCGGACGAGGGGATGGAGTCCACCGAGGCGGGTGCCGCCAGGCGCTTGAGCTCGGAGACGATGCCAGCGGCCGTGTACTGGGCGATCATGAGGCCCGAGTCGACGCCCACCTCGTGCGCGAGGAACGGCGGCAGGCCGTGGTTGCGGGCGGGGTCGAGCAGGCGGTCGATGCGGCGCTCGGACATGCTCGCGAGGTCCGCCACGGCGATCGCGAGGAAGTCGAGCACGTACGCGACGGGCGCGCCGTGGAAGCTGCCGTTGGACTCGACACGGCCGTCGGGCGTGACCACCGGGTTGTCGACCGCGGAGGCGAGCTCGCGGGAGGCCACGAGGCGCGCGTGCGCCATGGTGTCGCGCACGGCGCCGGCGACCTGGGGCGCGCAGCGCAGCGAGTACGCGTCCTGGACGCGGGTGCACTCGGGGCCGCGGTGGCTCGCGACGACGGGCGAGCCGGCCAGCACGCGGCGCATGTTGCGCGCCGAGGCGTCGAGGCCGGGGTGCGGGCGCAGCTGCTGGAGGTCCTCGGCGAACGGGGAGTCCGAGCCGAGCAGCGCCTCGACGCTCATCGCCGCGGTGACGTCGGCGGTGGTGACGAGGCGGTCGAGGTCGGCGAGCGCGAGGATGAGCTGGCCGAGCATGCCGTCGGTGCCGTTGATGAGGGCCAGGCCCTCCTTCTCCTCGAGCGCGACGGGGGTGATGCCGGCCGCGGCGAGCGCGTCGGCGGAGTCCATCAGGGTGCCCTCGCGGTCGCGGACGGGGCCCTCGCCGATCACGGCGAGCGCCACGTGGCTCAGCGGGGCGAGGTCGCCCGAGCAGCCCAGCGAGCCGTACTCGTGCACCACGGGGGTGATGCCGGCGTTGAGCATCGCGGCGTAGGTCTCCGCCACCAGCGGACGGGCGCCGGTGCGGCCCGTGAGCAGCGTCGACAGGCGCAGCGTCGCGAGGGCGCGGATCACCTCGCGCTCGACCTCGGGGCCGGATCCGGCGGCGTGCGAGCGGACCAGGCTGAGCTGGAGCTGCGCGCGGCGCTCGCGGTCGATGAACGTGGTGGCCAGCGCGCCGAAGCCGGTGGAGACGCCGTAGTGCGGCTGGGGGTCCTGCGCGAGGGACTCGATGACGGCGCGCGAGGCGGCCATCGCGTCGAGCGCGGCGGGATCGAGCACGATGCGGGCGTCGTCGCGGGCGATGGCCGCGACCTCGGCGGGGGTCGGGGCGCCGCTGCCGAGCGTGACGGTCGAGACGTGCATGTCGAGGGTGGTCATGAGGTCCATCCAAGGCCAGCCGGGGCGTCTCCGGTCGCCGTCACGAACCGTTCCTGTCTCATATGTGAGACTAGAGACGTGCCGGAAACATCGCCCTCCCCCCGTGCCGCGGCGCCCGCCGTGGACCAGGCCCTGGCGATCCTCACGTACCTCGGGCGCCAGCGCGGCCCGGTGTCCGCGGGCGCCCTCGCGGCGGCGCTCGGCATCCCGCGCGCCTCGCTCTACCGCCAGCTCGCGGCGATGATCGATCACGGCTACGTCGTGCACGTGCCGGAGGAGTCGCGCTACGGCCTCGGGGTCGCGGCGCACGAGCTCGGTTCGGGCTACGCGCGCCAGCAGCCGCTGTCGAGGCTGGGCGCCCCGGTGCTCGCGGGCCTGGTCGACCGGGTGGGGGAGTCCGCGCACCTCGCGGTGCTGGAGGGACGCGACGTCGTCTACATCGTGGAGGAGCGCGCGCCGCGACGGCCGACCCTCGTCACAGACGTGGGCGTGCGCCTGCCCGCGCTCGCGACCGCGACGGGCCGCGCGATCCTCGCGGCGCTGCCCGACGCGCAGATCCGCGCGACCTACCCGGGGCGCGACGCCTTCGCCTCGGCGCCCGAGGGCTCGCCGCGGTCGTACCGCGAGCTCAAGGAGATGGTGCGGCTCACGCGGGCGCGCGGCCACGCGTGGGAGGACGGTGACGTGACGCCGGGGCTCGCGTCGGTCGCGGTGGCCGTGCGCGACCACACGGGCTGGCCCGTCGCCGCGATCGCGGTCACCTTCGCCGCGGACCGCGTCGACGAGGGGCGCCGCGCCGCGCTCGTGTCCGCCGTGACGCGCGACGCCGCCGAGCTCGAGCGCCGCATCGGCCGCCGCTGAGCCGCCGCATCGTCCCGCGCCCCCCAGCCTGCACGGCGGAGCGTCACCGCATCGGTCCTTCCCCCGTGCTGGTTCCGACCCGCTGGGAGGATCGATCGCCGATGGATCCGACGGCGAGGCGGGGGCGAGGAGGCGGGCGGGAGGGGCCGTGCAGCGCCCCCGTACACTTGACGGGTCCGAATCCGGGAGGTCCCCATGCGCGTGCTCGCCGCCCTGTCCGGCGGGGTCGACTCCGCCGTCGCGGCCGCGCGCGCGAAGGACTCCGGCCACGACGTCGTCGGCGTGCACATGGCGCTCTCGCGCAGCCGCGCCGAGCACCGCACCGGCTCGCGCGGCTGCTGCAGCATCGAGGACGCGAACGACGCGCGCCGGGCCGCCGACAAGCTGGGCATCCCGTACTACGTGTGGGACCTGAGCGACGAGTTCCACGACACCGTCGTCGCCGACTTCCTGTCCGAGTACGCGGCCGGCCGCACCCCCAACCCGTGCGTGCGCTGCAACGAGCACATCAAGTTCGACACGTTGCTCGAGCGCGGCATCGCGCTGGGCTTCGACGCGGTCTGCACCGGCCACTACGCGCGCATCGACGTCCGCGACGACGGCGGGCGCGAGCTCCACCGCGCCGCCGACGCCGCAAAGGACCAGTCGTACGTGCTCGCCGTCATGGGCGCCGAGCGGCTCGCCCGCGCGATGTTCCCGCTCGGCACCGTCGCGTCGAAGGCCGAGGTGCGGGCCGAGGCCGTCGCGCGCGGGCTCGGGGTGTCGAACAAGCCCGACTCGTACGACATCTGCTTCGTCGCCGACGGCGACACCAAGGGCTTCCTCGCCCGCGAGCTGGGGGAGCGGCCCGGCGACATCGTCGACGAGACGGGCGAGGTCGTCGGCGCGCACGAGGGCGCCTACGCGTTCACCGTCGGCCAGCGCAAGGGCCTGCGGCTGCCGCGCCCGGCCGCCGACGGCGCCCCCCGCTACGTCACCGGGATCGACACCGCCCGCAACGTCGTCACCGTCGGGCCCGAGACCCTGCTCAGCGTGCGCACCCTGACCGGCGAGGACGTCGTGTGGCTCGCCGACGACGTGCCGGCCCGCGAGGCCACCGCCGTCGAGGTGCAGGTGCGCGCCCACGGCACGCCTGTCCCGGGCACCGCGACGCGGGACGATGCGCTGCTCACGGTCGTGCTCGAGGAGCCGATGCGCGGGGTCGCCGCGGGCCAGTCCCTGGTGGTCTACCAGGGGTCACGCGTGCTCGGCCAGGCGACCATCGCCCGCTGATCAGCCCGCGTAGGGCTCGAGGTCCACGTCCTGGACGTGCATGACCTCGCCCCACGCGTCCGGCTCGCATCCCTCCGGGATCGTCATGTCCTCGTTGGGCGGGCCCCAGCCCCCGCCCGCCGAGACCTCGTCGCCCATCGCATAGTCGCGGCCCGCATACGTGAGCACCTGGGCCTCGGCGTCCCATGACGTGAGCGCGCGGGGGAACACGGGCACGGTCGTCATGCCCGCCGCGTCCCCGCCGCCGACGACGTACACGCAGCCGTCGTGCAGCTCCAGCACGCCCTCCAACAGCGCCGCTTCGCCCCCGTCCGCGGGGTCCCAGTCGTAGCGCGCGACGGGGCTGCCGGGTGCGTCGAGGTCACCCGTGTCATGCGCGCCGCAGCCCGCCAGCGCGAGCAGGATCACCCCTGCTAAGGCACGTTTCATGAGGTCATCCTGGCGCGTGCCGGGGCGTGGCGCCAGGGGCGCCCGGTCACGATCCGGCCACCCCCGCATCGTCCCCGCGCGCGGCCTCATCACGGATTCGTAACGTTTCGGCCACGAATGCCAACCCGCTGTCGAAACGGTTTGACACGCCCCGCCCGGAGCAATACTTTGAAGCCGATGCGAGAGAGCGCTCTCACAGGGAGAGCGCTCTCACGATCACCGCCAGCAGTACGGACACAAAGGAGTGAACGTGAGCCTCTCACGCCGCAAGACCACCCTCGGGTTCGCCGCCGGAGCGGCAACCCTCGCCATCGCGCTCGCCGGGTGCGGGTCGTCCAGCGAGCCGGAGTCGTCGGACTCGGCCGCCGCGGGCGGCTCCATGGACGAGCCTGTCACCCTGACCCTCGCGACCTTCAACCAGTTCGGCTACTCGGCCGACTCCGAGGGCGGCGCGGACTACGCGTACGACCTCATCGCGGAGTACCAGGAGCTGCACCCCAACGTCACCATCGTCTACAACGTCGCGGACACCTCGAACACCGCCCGCGAGAACTTCTTCACCAAGCTCGGCCCCGGCGGTCTCGCCGACGTCGAGGCGATCGAGGTCGACTGGCTGCCCGAGGCCATGCAGTACTCGGACCTCCTCGCGGACCTCACCAACCCCGAGCTCGACGGCAACTGGCTGCAGTGGAAGGTCGACGCCGCCACGGACGCCGACGGCCGCCTCATCGGCTACGGCACCGACATCGGCCCCGAGTCGATCTGCTACAACGTCGACGCCATCGAGGCCGCGGGCATGGACGCCTCGCGCGACGCGATGTCGGCCGCCATCGACGGCGACTGGGACAACTTCTTCGACCTGGCGAAGCAGTACTCGGACGCGACCGGCAAGGGCTTCTACGAGGAGAACGCCGCCGTGCTGCAGGCCATGATCGGCCAGCTCGAGGCGCCCTACGAGGACCCGGCCACGGACGAGATCATCGCCCTGGACAACCCCGAGGTGAAGGACATCTACGACACCCTCACCGCGGCGTCCGACGCGGGCCTGTCCGCCGGCCTCCAGCAGTGGGGCGACGACTGGGCGGCCGGCATGGCCAACGGCGACTTCGCCGCGATGCCCTGCCCGTCCTGGATGCTCGGTGTCATCGAGGGCAACGCCCCCGACGGCAACTGGGACATCGCCAACGCCTTCCCGAACGGCGGCGGCAACTGGGGCGGCTCGTACCTGACCGTCCCGGCCGGTGGCGAGAACGTCGAGGCGGCCGCCGAGCTCGCCGCGTGGCTGACCGCTCCCGAGCAGCAGGCCAAGGCGTTCGAGAACGTCGGCGCCTTCCCGAGCTCGGAGGAGGCCGCGGCCTCGGACGCCGTGACGTCCTACACCCGCGCGTTCTTCAACGACGCGCCGGCCGGTGAGATCTACTCGGAGCGCGCCGCCGCCGTGACGGTCGCCCCGTACAAGGGCCCCCACTACTTCGAGGTCAACGACGCCATGGTGAACGCGCTCCGCCGCGTGGACGAGGGCACCATGTCCGCCGAGGAGTCCTGGAAGCAGTTCGAGTCCGACGTCAACGCGATCGGCTGATAGCCAGTCCGGTGCGGGCCGTCTCCCACGGGAGGCGGCCCGCACCCGTCGCACCGACCGTCACGACCAGGGGAACCACCTCATGACCACCACTCAGCCTCAGACCGAGGCCCCGACGCCCCCCGGCGCCCCGCGCGGGCGCGCGCCGCTCACCTGGCGGCAGCGTCTCGGACGCTGGGACGTCAAGCTCTCGCCGTACCTCTACATCTCGCCGTTCTGGATCGTCTTCGCGCTGGTCGGGCTGTTCCCGATCGTCTACACCGCGGTCATCTCGTTCCAGGACTGGGACCTCGTGCGCAACACCGGCACGTTCACCGGCTTCGACAACTTCGCCTTCGTGCTGCAGGACCGCGAGTTCTGGCTGTCGCTGCGCAACACCTTCTCGATCTTCGTGCTGTCGTCGCTGCCGCAGATCATCGTCGCCACGTTCATCGCCGCGATGCTTGACAAGAACATCCGCGCCAAGACCTTCTGGCGCATGGGCGTCCTGCTCCCGTACGTCGTCGCGCCCGTCGCGGTCGCGCTGATCTTCTCGAACATGTTCGGCGACAAGTACGGCCTCATCAACTCGCTGCTCAACGACCTCGGCCTCGACAGCATCCGCTGGCACGTCGACGTGATCCCGAGCCACTTCGCGATCGCCACCATGGTGAACTTCCGCTGGACCGGCTACAACGCGCTGATCCTGCTCGCCGCGATGCAGGCCATCCCGCGCGACCTCTACGAGGCCGCGGCGATCGACGGCGCGGGCACGATGCGCCGCTTCTTCTCCGTGACGCTGCCGCAGATCCGCCCCACGATGATCTTCGTCATCATCACGTCGACCATCGGCGGCCTGCAGATCTTCGACGAGCCGCGCATGTACGACACCAACGGCCGCGGTGGCTCCAACCATCAGTGGGAGACCATCACGCTGTACCTCTACAACATGGGTTGGGGCGAGTTCAACTTCGGCCGCGCGGCCGCCGTCGCCTGGATCCTGTTCCTCATCATCGTCGCGTTCGGCCTGCTGAACTTCGCCGTCACCAGGCGGTTCATCGCGAGCGACACCGCCGCCAAGCCGAAGAAGCCGAAGAAGGTGACCAAGTGACCGCCATCGCCAACCCCCTCAAGCGCAAGAAGACGGGCGCGAGCGCCGTCTCGACGATGCGGCCCGGCTGGTTCGTCTACGCCTCGCTCGCGGTCTTCCTGATCGCGTCGGTCTTCCCGTTCTACTGGTCGTTCCTCATCGCCTCGGGCGACCGCTTCACCATCAACGACCCGAACATGTCGTGGTGGCCCGGCGGCAACTTCCTCGAGAACGCCGCGACCGTCATCAACAACCCCGCGGTCAACTTCTGGAAGGCGCTCAGCAACTCGATCATCGTCTCCACGACGATGGCGGTGTCGACGGTCGTCCTGTCGACGCTCGCCGGCTACGCGTTCGCGAAGCTGCGCTTCAAGGGCTCGGGCCCGCTCCTCATCGCGGTCGTCGCGACCATGGCGGTGCCCGTCCAGCTCGGCGTCGTGCCGCTGTACATCCTCATGCAGAAGTTCGGCTGGACCGGCAGCATCGGCGCGGTCATCATCCCGGGCCTCGTGACCGCCTTCGGCGTGTTCTGGATGACCCAGTACATCTCGCAGGCGCTGCCGACGGAGCTCATCGAGGCGGCACGCGTGGACGGGTGCTCGATGATCCGCACCTTCTGGCACGTGGGCCTGCCGGCCGCGCGACCGGCCGCGGCGATGCTGTTCCTCTTCACGTTCGTGACGTCGTGGAACAACTTCATGTGGCCGTACATCGTGCTCGACTCGAAGAACCCGACGCTGCCGGTGTCGCTGTCGATCCTGCAGGCGAACTACTTCGTCGACTACTCCCTGGTCCTCGCGGGCGTGCTGCTGGCAACGGTGCCGCTGCTCCTCCTGTTCATGTTCGCCGGGCGTCAGCTCGTCTCCGGCATCATGGCGGGGGCGGTGAAGGGCTAGGCGGCCATGCCGCGCGTCGTCGGCCGGCATGGGGCCATCTCCGCAAGGATGGCCTCATGCCCGCCGATGAGGATCCCCAGGTGACCGCCCCCGGTCGCCACCCGGCGCCCACGCTCGAGCTCGTCGCGGCCCGGGCGGGCGTCTCGCGCGCGACCGTGTCGCGCGTGGTCAACGGCTCGACGTCGGTCTCGGCGCCCATCGCCGACGCCGTGCGCCGCGCGGTGCAGGAGCTCGGCTACGTCCCCAACCGCGCGGCCCGCTCGCTCGTGAGCCAGCAGTCGCAGGCCATCGCGCTGGTCGCGCCCGAGGACGTCAACCGGTTCTTCGGCGACCTGTTCTTCGCGGACATCGTCGCGGGCATCGACGCCCGCCTCGAGGACTCCGACTACGTCCTCAACCTCATGATCGCCAACCACGAGCCGAGCGGGAAGACGATGCGCTACCTCGGCGGCGGCGCCGTCGACGGCGCCATCGTCGTGTCCCACCACACCAGCGACCGGTTCCTGCGGCGCATCACGGAGGCGCTGCCGGTGGTCTTCGGCGGCCGGCCGTCGGTCTCCGGGCTCGACACCTACGTCGTCGACGTCGACAACGTCGCGGGCGCGGCGACCGCGACACGCCGGCTCATCGAGCGGGGCTGCCGCCGCATCGGTCTCATCGCGGGCCCGCTCACCATGCAGAGCTCGATCGACCGTGTCACCGGCTGGCGCCAGGCGCTCGACGAGGCCGGCGTCGCGGCCGGACCCGTGGTCGACGGCGACTTCACGATGTTCGGCGGCACCAGCGCGATGCGCGAGATGCTCGAGGGACGCGAGCGCGTCGACGGCGTCTTCGTCGCGTCCGACCTCATGGCCGCGGGCGCGATCCCGGTGCTGCTCGACCGCGGCATCCGCATCCCCGAGGACGTCGCGGTGGTCGGCTTCGACGACAGCGCGGCGGCGCTCACGGCGGGTGTCCCGCTCACCACGGTCCGCCAGCCGTCGCACGAGATGGGCTGGCACATGGCGGACATCCTCATCAAGGTGCTCGCCGGTGCGCCCGACGTCGCGCGCGAGCTCATCCTGCCCACCGAGCTCGTGGTGCGCGAGTCCGCCTAGGACCGCTCGCGCGGCGCCCCCGGGCCGAGGCCGCGCATCACCAGGGCCCACGCGTCCTCGACGCGCGCGTGCCGGCGGTCGGCCGGCACCCGCGCGACGAGCGCCGCGAGCATGCCGACCGCCAGGAGCACGTCCGCCACCGTCGTCGCGTCGGCGAGCGTGCCGCTCGCGCGCGCCGCGTCGACCTTGGGGGCGAGGGCCGCCGCCATGCGGTCCTCGAGCCCGCGCAACTGAGGATCGTCCTCGCGCGCGAAGTAGGTGATCACGGCCGCCGTGCCCTCGATCTGGTGCGTGATGAGGTCCGTGAGGTCGCGCAGCGTCGTGGCGGGATCGGCCGCGAGCCGCTCGATCGCGGCCAGGTTCTCGTCGAAGACCGCGAACGCGAGCTCCTCGCGCGAGGGGAAGTGGCGGTACAGGCTCGCCTGGCCCACCCCCGCCCGTCGGGCCACCGCCGAGATGGGACCGTCGACGCCCTGCTCCGCGAACACGTCGCGCGCCGCCGCGACGAGCGCCGCCCTGTTCTCGGCGGCCGCTCCGGGCCCGCGGTTCGACTTTGTCGCCATGCGTCGAATGTATAGGGTGAAGCTACCGGACAAGGTTGTCCGGAATTCCTGGTCTGGGAGCGCGATGGGGATGGCTCGAGGGTGTGGCACGGCCCGTCTCGCGCGTCGCCCGGCGGCGCGACCCGGCCTGGTTCGACCCCGGCGAACACGGCGCGAGCGGCGCATCGGCGCCCCACGCCCCACGTGACCCGCGCCCGAGGAAAGGAATCCCCATGCCCACCACCGTCCCCTCCCTCCCCACCGGAGACACCAAGGTCGCCGACTGGCTCGCCCACCCTGTCGGCGGTCAGGTCATGCGCGAGATGCTCGCGCAGGGCGGCCAGACCGAGCGCGCGCTCGGCCCCGTCAAGCGCTTCTCCATGAACAAGCTCATCAAGATCAGCGGCGGACGCTTCTCGCAGGAGATGCTCGACGGGATGATCGCCGAGACCGAGCGGCGCGTGGCCGCCGGCGGCGCCCCCGTCGCCGAGGCGCCCGCGGCCCCCGAGGCTGCCGTCGCCGAGGTGGACGCCGACGAGGCACCCGAGTGGGAGGAGCGCATCACCGAGGGCCGCTTCACCGGCCAGACGGTGGTCGTGACCGGGGCGGGATCCGGCATCGGCCGCGCCACCGCGTCGCGCGTCGCCCGCGAGGGCGGCCGCGTCATCGCCCTCGACATCTCCGAGCCGCGACTGAAGGAGTTCGCGGCCGAGCACGACGGCCTCGACATCACCGTCGTGACGGCCGACGTGACCAAGGAGGACGACATCGCGCGCGTGCTCGAGGCTGCGGGCGACCGCATCGACGCGCTCGCCAACGTCGCCGGGATCATGGACAACATGACCCCGCTGCACGAGGTCTCCGACGAGGTCTGGGAGCGGGTGTTCGCGGTCAACGTCGAGGGGCTCATGCGCCTCAGCCGGGCCGTCCTCAAGCGCATGGTGCCCGCACGTCGCGGCTCGATCGTGAACATCGCGTCCGAGGCGGGCCTGCGCGGCTCCGCCGCAGGCGTCGCGTACACCGCGTCGAAGCACGCGGTCGTCGGCATCACCAAGAGCACGTCGTTCATGTACGCGCCGAGCGGCATCCGCGTCAACGCGGTCTCGCCCGGACCGGTCATCACCAACATCGAGGCGCGCTTCGACTCGGAGCTCGGCCAGGAGCGCATCGAGCAGGCGATGGCGATCCTGCCCGCGCCGGTCTCGGCCGACCAGCTCGCGGCGTCGATCTGCTTCCTGCTGAGCGACGACGGCGTGAACCTCAACGGCGTGATCCTGCCGTCGGACGGCGGGTGGGCCGCCATCTGAGCCGGAGCTCGCGTATGGCGCCAGGGCCCCGGGGAGCGTGCGCTCCCCGGGGCCCTCGTGCATCGTCCGGGTGCCTCCCTACGATGGGGCCCATGATCGTCACGCATCGTGGGAAGTCCCCGACCATCGATCCGACCGCCACCGTGGCACCTACCGCCGTGGTGTGCGGCGACGTCGTCCTGGGCCCGGGGGTGCGCGTGCTGCACGGCGCGGTCCTGACCGCCGAGGACGGGCGCGTCGTCGTCGGCGAGGACACCGTGGTGATGGAGAACGCCGTGGTCAAGGCCCGCAAGGGGCACGACGTGCGCATCGGCGACGCGGTCGTGCTCGGGCCGCATGTGCACGTGAACGGCGCCGTCGTGGGCGACGAGTGCTTCGTCGCGACCGGCGCGGCGCTGTTCCCGGGTGCCGTCCTCGAGCACGGCTGCGAGGTGCGCATCCGCGCCGTGGTGCAGGTCAACACCCGGATCCACCAGGGCGCGATCGTGCCGATCGGGTGGATCGCCGTCGGCACCCCCGCGACGATGCTGCCGCCCGACCGCCACGAGGAGGTATGGGCGATCCAGCAGCAGCTCGACTTCACCGGCACGGTCTACGGCGTCGAGCGCGAGACGAGCATGCGCGAGCTGCTGCGGGGCCAGAGCGAGTTTTACGGCGCGCACGCGGACGACGAGATCATCGGCTGAGCGTGCGAGGGCCCGGGAGGCGAGGCCTCCCGGGCCCTCGTGCGTCGTGCCGGGTCAGTCGGTGCCGACCTCGATGCGGCGCGGCTTGGCGGCCTCGGACTTCGGGACCGTGACGGTCAGCAGGCCGTCCTTGTAGGTCGCCTTGACGTGGTCCGGGTCGACGCGGTCGGGCAGGCGCACCGCGCGGTGGAAGCGTCCGAATCGACGCTCCACGCGGCGGAAGCCCTCCGCGTTCTTCTCCTCGTAGAAGTTCCTCTCACCGGAGACGGTGAGCACGTTCTCCTCGAGGGACACGTCCACCTCGTCGGGCTTCACGCCCGGGAGCTCGACGTGCATCGTGTACCCGTCCTCGGTCTCCTCGACGTCGAGGGCGGGGGAGAAGGCGCCGGCGAGCGACGTGTCCGTGTCGCCGAAGAACTGCTGGACGAGGCGCTGGAACTCGTCCGGCCACGGCGTGGCGGCGCTGGCCGGAACGGAGCGACGGAGAACCTCTCGTGCCATGATCTGACCTCCTTCAGGGGGCTGTCGGCCCGCGTGGGATGGCGCCCTCGCGGGCGAGCGCATCGTGGCGCTCCGCCTTCATGATAGGACTTGAGCGTGATCCGCTCAAGTCTCAGCGTCGCACCTGGCAGAGTGATCTTCTGGCGGTTCCCGGACGGCGGATCGTCGGACGATCGATCCGACTGGTGGGTCGGTTCCGGCACGCCTGACGGATCGTTCGGGCGAGGGTCCTGCAGGCGGGTCGCCGGGTCGCCGGGGCCGGTGGGGCCGGAGCCGGGAGGCGCTCAGACCTGGTCGTAGGGCAGGCGCGCGAGGCGGCTGGGGTGCGACACGTGGCCGAGCCACGCGACCACGAGGGTGATGATCGCCGACAGCGCCATGCCCGCCCCGATGTGGAGCTTGAGCAGCAGCGCGCCCGTGAGCGCGCCCGCGCCGATCAGCACGATCGCGCCCGCGCGGCGCTTCCACGGCTGGCCGCCGCCCTTGCCCAGCACCGAGTCCGACGCCAGGCCCGTGATCGTCGAGGTGACCACCACCGTGGTGACGTCCTTGACCGCGACGTGGCGCGCGACCGCGGCCTGGCAGCCCATCGCGGCGCCCAGCCCGAGCGTGATCGCGTACTGCAGCAGCTCGCCGGGCTCCTCGACCACGGACGCGGGCACCGCGGCCAGCGCGATGACGATGCCCACCACCGCGAACAGCACGGTGTGGCGCGCGGTCCATGCGTCCTCGGCGCCCCGCAGCGCGCGCCCGCCCGCCGCCGCGCCGCCCATGAAGCCGGCGAGCGCGATCAGCGGGCCGAGGACGGGCAGCCCGGTGTCGCCCGCGAGACCCATGCCGAGGATGACGACGTTGCCGGTCATGTTGCCGGTGAAGACGCGGTCGAGGCCCAGGTAGCCGACGGCGTCGATGATCCCCGTGGAGAACGTCAGCGCGAGCATGAGGCCCAGGTGGGCGCTGGACGGGTTGCGGCGCATGCGGTCGAGCACGGGACCTCCGGAAGGCGTGAGGCCCCGGTCCGGGCTCCGAGGCCACGTCCCGGGGCGGCTGTAGTCTCGGCCCAAGACTAGGGCACGCCGTTCAGCGCGCACCGAGGGGAGGTCGCGTGGGCGACTACCAGGGCACACTCCAGCCCGGCGCGCGCGTGGACGATGCGGTCTACCTCCCCGCGGAGCCGGGCGCCGTGCGTTGGGGCCGGCTGCCCAAGTGCGGCGACGCTCCCGTCCTCACCGTGGACCCCGGCGCCGCGCTCACCGTCGACACCGTCAGCCACGAGGGCCTCCTCCCGGACCAGGGCTCGGACCCGGCCGCGTTCTTCGCCGGGCACGGGGTTGCCCCCGAGGACGTGCTCGAGGACGCCATCGCGATCGCCGCGACCGGCGCGCGCACCGCCGCGGACGGACCGCACGTGGTGACCGGACCCATCGAGGTGCGCGGCGCGCGCCCGGGCGACCTCCTCGCGATGACGCTGCTCGACGCCACCCCGCGCGTTCCTTACGGCGTCATCTCGAACCGGCACGGCCGCGGGGCGCTGCCGGGGGAGATGCCCGCCGGCCCCGCCGACGTCTCGGTCTTCACCCCCATCGCGCCCGACGAGCACGGCGAGTGGCGCGGTCGCCTGCCGCTCACCGAGGGCGGCGAGCGCACGGTGTCGTTCCCGCTCGCCCCCTTCCTCGGCATCATGGGCGTCGCCACCGACACCGACGAGGCGGCCCATTCGGTCCCGCCCGGTCCGCACGGCGGCAACATCGACATCCGCCACCTCACCGCCGGCGCGACGCTCTATATCCCGGTGCAGGTGCCCGGCGCGCTCGCGTACGTGGGCGACCCGCACTTCGCGCAGGGCAACGGCGAGGTCGCCCTGACCGCGCTCGAGGCGTCGCTGCGCGCGCGGATCCGCCTCGACGTGCTCGACGCGACGGACGCGGCGCGCGAGTTCGGCGCCCTCGTCACGCCCCTCGCGGCCGACGCGACCCACCTCATGCCCACCGGGCTCGACGCGGACCTCGACGAGGCCATGCGCGCGTGCGTCCGTCAGGCCATCGCGCTGCTCGGCGCGCGCTACGGGATGGCGCCGCACCTCGCGTACGCGTACCTGTCGGCCGCCACCGACTTCGAGATCTCCCAGGTCGTCGACCTGGTCACGGGCGTCCATGCCCGCATCCGTCGCGCCGACTTCGAGGGGGTCAGGTGAGGGTTCGCATCGAGGGGGGCGCGCCCGCGCCCGAGGGCCTGGTCGAGGCGGTGCTCGCGTACGAGGAGGCGCTGGTCGCCGACGACCTCGACGCGCTCGCCGACTTCTTCGAGCGCGGCGCCGACACCGTCCGCGGCGACCGCAACGGCCTCCTCACGGGCCACGCCCGCATCGCCGGCTTCCGCGCCCGCCGCGGCGGCGCGGGAGCCCGCGAGGTCGCCGAGCTGCGCGTCCACCTCGCGGGGGACGATGCGGCGCACGTCACCACCGTCAACGTCCCGTTGGGAGGCGGCCGCGGCCTCGTCACCCAGCTGTGGCGCCGCGCGGACGACGGCGCGTGGCGGATCGCCGCCGCGCACGTCACCGCCCCCGCGCCGGCGTTCGACACCCGGGTGTGGCGCGCGGTCGGCGCGCCGCTCGTCGCCGGCGCGGGCGAGGGCCCGCTCGCGGGCGAGACCGTCGCCGTCAAGGACCTGTTCGCGGTGGCCGGCCACCGCATCGGCGTCGGCGTGCGCGCGTTCCTGGCCGAGGCGCCCGTCGAGGACGCGAGCGCGCCGGCCGTGCAGGCGCTGCTCGACGCCGGCGCGGATGTCGTCGGCATCGCACAGACCGACCAGTTCGCCTACTCCATCGCGGGCCTCAACCCCGACTACGGCACCCCGCCCAACCCCGCCTTGCCCGGCGCGATCCCGGGCGGCTCGAGCTCCGGCCCCGCCGCCGCGGTCGCGCTCGGCCAGGCCAGCATCGGCCTCGGCAGCGACACCGCCGGCTCGATCCGCGTGCCCGCCTCCTACATGGGCCTGTGGGGCCTGCGCCCGACCCACGGCGCCGTGAGCCTCGAGCACGTGTGGCCGCTCGCGCCGCGCTACGACACCGCCGGCTGGCTCACCCGCGACGGAGAGACGATGCGCCGGGTGGCGGCCGTGGGGCTCGCCGGCGCCGACGCGGTCCCCGGCTCGGGCGCGTTCCTCGCGGCGCCCGCCGTGATGATGTCCTGCGGCGCGGGCGTCCGCGACGCCTTCGACGCCGCGCTGGCCGCCCTCGCCGCCACCGGGCTGCGGGTGTGCCCTGTCGACGTGCCCGCGCTCGACGACCTGCTCACCGCGTTCCGCGTGACGCAGCAGGCCGAGGCGTGGCGCAGCGACGGGGCATGGGTCGAGTCGCACCCCGGCGTGCTCGCGCCCGACGTCCAGGAGCGCTTCGACCTCGCCCGCGACGTCACGCCCGAGCAGGAGGAGCACGCGCTCGCCGACGCGGGGCTGCTCGCCGCCCGCCTCGACCTCGAGCTCGGCGACGGCATCCTGATCGTCCCGGCCGCCGCATCGTCCGCCCCGCGGCTCGACGCGAGCGACGCCGAGCTCGAGTCGCGCCGCCGCGCGACCCTGTCGATCACCGCGATCGCGGGCCTCACCGGCCGCCCCGCGCTCTCCGTGCCGCTGCTCGACACCCCCGACGGGCCGGTGGGCCTGTGCCTGGTCGGGCCGCGCGGATCGGACCTCGCGCTGGTCGAGGCGGGGCTCGCGCTCGAGGCCGCGGTGCGCAATCCGGGCGAAACATCGCTCGGGCAGACTGTGTAAGCCACATCAACATTCCGGGGAGGCCCCGATGTCCCTGCCAGGCCCGATCGACCCGCCCGCGCGCCTGCTCATGGGGCCCGGCCCCATCTCGGCGCACCCGCGCGTGCTGCAGGCGATGTCGGCGCAGCTGGTCGGGCAGTACGACCCCTTCATGACCGACGCGATGGGCGAGGTGCAGGACCTCTACCGCGGCGTCTTCGCGACCGCGAACGCGCACACGCTGCTCATCGACTCCACCGCGCGCGGCGCGATCGAGGCGGCGCTGGTGTCGCTCCTCGAGCCCGGCGACCGCGTCCTCGTGCCGGTGATGGGCCGCTTCGGCCACCTGCTCGTCGAGATCGCGGGACGATGCGGCGCCGAGGTGCACACCGTCGACGCGCCGTGGGGCGAGGTGGTGCCGCTCGAGGCCATCGCGGCCGCGATGGAGCGCGCCCGCCCGAAGGTGCTCGCGATGGTGCACGGCGACACCTCGACCACGATGCGCCAGCCCTTCGAGGGGCTGCGCGAGCTGTGCGACCGCTTCGACTGCCTGCTCTACGCGGACGTCACCGCGACGTTGGGCGGCAACCCGTTCCCCACGGACGCGTGGGGCGTCGACGCCGCGACCGCGGGCCTGCAGAAGTGCCTCAACGGGCCCTCGGGCTCGGCCCCGGCGACGTTCTCGCCGCGCGCCGTCGAGGTGATCGAGTCGCGCCGCAGCATCGAGGCCGGCATCCGCGAGCCCGGCGACCCCGCGGTCGCGCACCCGATCCGCTCGAACTACTTCGACCTCGCGATGATCTTCGACTACTGGTCGCCCCGGCGCCTCAACCACCACACCGAGGCCACGACGATGCTCTACGGCGCGCGCGAGTGCGCCCGCCTCGTGCTCGAGGAGGGGCTCGACGCGTACCAGGTGCGGCACGACCTGCACGGCCGGGCCATGCTCGCCGGCGTCGAGGGCCTCGGCCTGACCGTCTACGGCGACCGCGCGCACCGGATGGCGAACATCGTCGCGGTCGAGATCCCGGAGGGAGTCGACGGCGAGGCCGTGCGCGGATCGCTGCTGCGCGACTTCGGGATCGAGATCGGCACCTCGTTCGGGCCGCTCGCGGGGCGCGTGTGGCGCATCGGCACCATGGGATGGAACGCGCGGACCGATGCGGTCCTCGCGACGCTCGCGGCCCTCGAGGCCGTGCTGCGCCGTCAGGGCGTCGCGCTGCCGGCGGGCGGGGGCGTCGAGGCCGCGTACGACGTGTACGGGGCCGCCGCATGAGCCGCCGATCGCGCGCGAAGGGCCCGTCCGAGGCCGCGCTCGCGGACGCGCGCGAGGCGCTGCGCCGCTGCGACGTGCTCGCCGGCATCTCCTCGATGGAGGGCGGCATCGAGCGCGTCTACCTGTCGCCCGAGCACGCGCGGGCCAACGCCCAGGTCGCCGAGTGGATCGAGGCCGCGGGCATGCGCGCGTGGCAGGACGAGGCGGGCAACGCGCGCGGCTCGTACCCGGGCGAGGGCCCGCACGCCCCGGTGCTCCTGCTCGGCTCGCACCTCGACACGGTGCCGGACGCGGGCCGCTACGACGGGATCCTCGGCGTGATGATCGCGATCGCGGTCGTGGAGCGCCTCAGCGAGCACGGGGTGCGGCTGCCGTTCGGGCTCGAGGTGCTGGGCTTCGCGGACGAGGAGGGCGTGCGCTTCGGGCGCACGCTGCTCGGCTCGTTCGCCGTCGCGGGCACCTTCGACGAGGAGTGGCTCGACCTGACGGACGACGACGGGGTGACGATGCGGGACGCCTATAGCGCGTTCGGCCTCGACCCGGACCGGGTCACCGCGGCGGCGCTCGACCCCGCCGCCGTGATCGGCTACCTCGAGGCGCACATCGAGCAGGGCCCGCTGCTGCTCGACGCCGGCCGGCCCCTCGGCGTCGTGTCCGGGATCATGGGCGCCAAGCGGTTCGACCTCGTCATGGAGGGGCAGGCCGGCCACGCCGGCGGCGTCCCCATGCTCCACCGCCGCGACGCGCTGCTCGGCGCGGCCGAGACGGCGCTCGCGGTCGAGCAGGTGGCCCTCACCGAGGGGGTGGTCGGCACGGTCGGGGAGATGCGGGTCGAGCCGGGCGCCGCGAACGTCATCCCGGGGCGCGCCGAGCTCTCGCTCGACGTGCGCGCCGCCTCGGACGCGCAGCGCGACGGCGCGTGGGAGCGGATGCGCGCCCGCGCGGTCGAGGCCGCGGGGCGCCGCCGGCTCCAGTTCACCGAGACGCTGCGGCACGTGGCCCCGGCCACCTCCTCCGAGCGGAGGCTCAGCGAGGCCGTCGAGCACGGCATCCGCGCGGTCACGGGCGAGCCCGAGGCGATGGAGGTCCAGTCGAAGGCGGGCCACGACGCGATGGCGATCGCGTCGCTCACGCCGTACGCCATGCTCTTCGTCCGCAACGGCAACGGCGGCATCAGCCATCACCCCGACGAGACCGTCACCGTCGAGGACGTCGCGCTCGCGATCGACGCCTTCGAGGCGGCGGTGCTCTCTATCGCGCACCGGCAGGGAGCCGCTACGGTGTCGTGATGGCCGAGTCCGCGACCGCTCGACGCCCCCGCGCCGAGCGGGGCGACTACCGCGCCAACCATGCCCGGCTCATCGACGCCGCGTTCGCCGTGTTCGACGAGACCGGCATCGACACGCCGCTCGGCGTCGTGGCCGTGCGGGCCGGTGTGGGGGAGGCGACGCTCTACCGTCACTTCGCGAGCCGCGACGACCTGCTGGCCGAGCTCTACGAGGCCGCCGCCGCGGACGTGGAGGCCGCCACGATCGTGGCGCTCGAGGCGGCGCATCCGGACATCGCGACCCGGCTCGACGCGTTCTTCGACGCGATGGTCGCGGCGATCGCGGCGCATCGTTCCTACTCGCAGCTCGCCGCCCGGGGGTCCCGGCTCCGTCCGGGACGGCCGGTGGACCCGCGGGGCGTGATCGGCGTGCGGGCGCTCGTCGCGGACGGGCAGGCCGCGGGCCTGCTCGCGTCCGACGTCCTCACGACGGATCTCACCACCCTGGCGCTCACCGCGGGCACCCTCGCCGCCGAGGCGACGCCCGCGACCGACTTCGGGTGGCGCCGCCACCTCGCGCTCGGCCGGCGCGGGCTCGCGCCCGCGCACGCGAGCGCGGACGGGCGGGACCTGGCGGACATCGAGGTGCCGCCGATGCCGTTCCACGTGTCGCAGCCCACGATGGCGCAGGTCCACGGCTGGGGCCGGCGCGGGGACGTCGCCGACGGCTGACCCCCATTTCTGGGGGCTTTCGATGCCTCCCGGGCGGGCGTAGCGTCGAATTGCGCAACGAGAGCAGCGCTCTCGGATCAGGCCGGGCCCCACGGGCCCGGGCCTTCGAGGGGGAGTGCGGGCACGAGTGCCGGGCCGGACGTGGTCGCCCGACCCCGCAGGCGCCCGCGGCGCACGCCTCCCCGCCTTCGGCCCCTGCCCGCGCCACACGGCGCAAGTCCCCGGGAGACGGACATGGCAGACACGCACGCGGAGCAGCATCACACCCGGATCCGCATCATGGTCGGCCTGGCTGCGGTCGCCATCATCGCGGCGGTCGTCTGGATCGCCATCGTCGCCTCGAGCGGCTCGAACACCCCGTCGTCGGTCTCCGGCGACGTCGTCGACATCCCGACGCTGACCTTCGACGACAACCTGTCGCCGATGTCGGGTCAGTGACGCGCGAGGGCGGCCCCGCGATCAGCGGGGCCGCCCTCGCCCCGTCCGGCACGGCCGTCCCGGTGCCACCCGGAGCGACGGCGGACCTGTCGCCGCGCCGTGCGCCCCGCCTACGCTCGCGGGCATGACCACCCATCCCTTCCGCCAGGTCGACGTGTTCGGCTCCGGCCCCTTCACCGGCAACCCGGTCGCGGTCGTCCTCGACGCCGATGGCCTCACCGACGCCGACATGGCCCGCATCGCGCGGTGGACGAACCTGTCGGAGACGACGTTCGTCCTGCCGCCCACCGACCCCGCGGCCGACTACCGCGTGCGGATCTTCACCGTCGCGGAGGAGCTTCCCTTCGCCGGGCATCCCACGCTCGGCACCGCACGCGCGTGGCTCGACGCGGGCGGCGTGCCGCGGGACGCCGGCGCGCTGGTGCAGGAGTGCGGCGTCGGCCTCGTGCCGATCCGCGTCGACGGCGACCGGTTCGCCTTCGCGGCCCCGGCCCTGAGAAGGTCAGGACCGGTGTCCGACGCCGACCTCGACGAGGCGTGCGCGCGGCTGCGACTGCGCCGCGACGAGATCGTCGACGCCGCGTGGGTCGACAACGGCCCGGGCTGGATGGGGCTGCTGCTCGCCGACGCCGACCGCGTGCTCGCGGTCGCGCCCGACGCCGGCGCGCGCTCCGAGCGGGGCTTCTACGGGGTCGCCGGTCCCGCCGCGGGACGGGCCGACGGCGTCGCTCTCGAGGTGCGCGCCTTCATGTACGACGCCGGCACGCCGATGGCGGAGGACCCCGTGACCGGGAGCCTCAACGCGTCGCTCGCGCAGTGGCTCACCGCCGCCGGCGTGCTGCGCGCGCCCTACACGGCGGCCCAGGGCACCGCGATCGGGCGTGCCGGGCGCATCGCGGTCGAGGCCGCGGACGGCGAGCTGTGGATCGGCGGCGCGACCGAGGTCGCCATCAGCGGCACGATCGAGGCCTGAGGCACCGTCTGCTCAGTGCGCGTCGACGTCCGAGGCGGCGCCGAGGCCGGTGCAGTCGACCTCCTCCGCGTGGTGCCCGGCGAGGTAGTGCGCCGCGCCCCGCTCGCCGCCCACCGTCGCGAGCAGCGGCCCCAGGTGGGCCGCGCCCACCAGCACCGGGTGGCCCGGCACGCCGCCGTCGACCGCGCGCGCGAGCACGCGCGGGTCCCCGGTGAAGCGCTCCGCGACCCGCGCCACGGCCTCGGGGGCGAGCGCGGGCAGGTCCACGAGCGTCACGAGCACCGCGTCCGCGTGCGCGGCCCGGGCGATCTCGATGCCCGCTCGCAGGCTCGAGCCGATGCCCTCGTGCCACGCCTCCGCGACCACGCCGTGGGCGCCCTTGGGCAGCAGATGCCGCGCCTCGTCGGCGCCCGCGCCGAGCACCGCGACCACCGGTTCGCAGCCCGCGTCCGCGAGCAGGGTGCAGGCGCGCGGGAGCCAGGCCCCCGCATCGTCCCGTGCCAGGGCCTTCGGTCCACCGAAGCGCGTGCCGGCCCCCGCTGCGAGCACCACGCCGACCAGCCTCTCTGCCATGCTGTTCATCCTAGGGAGGAACCATGATCGAGCCCCGGCGAGACGACCTTCTCGCATGCCTCAACGTCGCCCGCTGGGCCGACGCCCTGTCCGGCCGCGCGTACGCCACGATGCTCGAGCTCGAGCGCGCGGCGGTGTCCGCCGGCACCCCGCTCACGCCCGCGGAGATCGACGAGGCGCTGTCCGCCCACCCCCGCATCGGCGAGCGTCGCGAGGGGGACGATGCGGAGGCCAGGTTCTCGCGCTCCGAGCAGCGGGCCTCGGCCTCGCCCGACGAGGCGCTCGCGGCCCGGCTCGCGGCGCTCAACGCGGACTACGAGGCCCGGTTCGGTCGCGTGTTCCTCATCCGCGCGGCGGGGCGCTCGCGCGAGGAGATCGTGGGGGAGATCGAGCGTAGGCTCGAGAACGACGACGCGGCCGAGCTCGCCGAGGTGGCGGACCAGCTGCGCGGCATCGCGCTGCTGAGGCTGCGCACGACGTACGGCGAGGAGGCGGCATGAGCCACGTCACCACCCACGTGCTCGACTCGGTGCACGGACGCCCCGCCGCGGGGATCCACGTGCGGCTGCTGCGCGGCACCGAGGAGCTCGCGACCGGCGTCACGGACGCCGACGGGCGTATCTCGACGCTCGGCCCGGACCGCCTGCACGAGGGCACCTACCAGCTGGTGTTCGCGACGGGGGAGTGGTTCGCCGACCACGGCGTCGCGACGTTCTACCCCGAGGTGCGCATCGCCTTCGGCGTCGACGGCGACCCGCACTATCACGTGCCGCTGCTGCTGAGCCCGTTCGGCTACTCGACCTACCGCGGGTCCTGAGCCCGCCCTCCTCGCTCCGCCCCGACAGCGCCGCCTCCCGCGCACGCCCGGGTAGTTGACGTGTCAGGAATCGCGGCGGGCTCGTGTACGTTCTTGCGGCATGACTATCGAGATCGACATCTGGTCCGACATCGCGTGCCCGTGGTGCTACCTCGGCAAGCGCCGCCTCGAGGAGGCGGTCGCCGCGTCGGGCGAGGACGTGTCCATCCGCTACCGCAGCTTCCAGCTCGACCCCTCCCAGCCGACGGGCGTCAACCGTCCTCACTCGGAGGCGCTCGCGGAGAAGTTCAGCACCACCGTCGACAAGGTCCTCGAGATGAACGCGCGTCTCGAGGGCCTGGGCGCCGAGGCGGGCATCGAGTACCGCTTCGACAGGTACATGACCGCGAACACGCGTGACGCCCACCGGCTCCTGCACCTCGCGCACGAGCGCGGCCTGGGCCCGGCGCTCAAGGACCGGTTCATGCAGGCGCAGTTCACCGAGGGCGCGCTGATGGACGACGCGGACACGCTCGTGCGTCTCGCCGCCGAGGCGGGCCTGGACGAGGCGGAGGCGCGCGCCGTGGTCTCGTCGGACGCGTACGCGGAGGCCGTCGAGGCGGACATCGTGCAGGCCGCCGCGTACGGCGCGAGCGGGGTGCCGTTCTTCGTGTTCGACAACGCCTTCGCGATCTCGGGAGCGCAGCCGGTGTCGACCTTCGAGCTGGCGCTGCAGAAGGCGCGCGAGGCCCGGGAGGCCGCGACCGTCTAGCCGCGCACCGGCCTCCGCCGATTGACAATCAACAGAAATCTCTCGATTATCGAGAGGTGAACTCCGTCGTCATCAACGGGCTCCGCGCCCTGCTCGTGCTCGTCCTCGTCGGATCCGTCCTCGGCCAGGTCCTCGTGGTGCTCATGGCGCAGGCGAACGGCGCCGAGGACCCCTGGTTCGTCGGCCTCGAGGTGCCGTACTCGATCGCCGGCATCGCCACGATCGCGTGCGTCCAGGCGGCGGTCGTCGCCATCTGGGCGCTGCTCGCCATGGTGGCGAGCGGTCGGATCTACAGCGGGCGTGCGCTGCGCTGGGTCGACGCGATCATCTGGTGCGGCGCGATCGCCACCGGCATCGTGGTGGCGACGGCCGCGAACACCTGGGTCATCGTGGGCTTCCATGCGCCCGGGGTGGCGCTGGGACTCGTGGGCTCCCTCGTGGCCGGCGGCACGTTCGTGCTCCTCATGCTCGTGATGCGCGGGCTGCTCGTCGCCGCCATCGCCGACCGCGCCGAGCTCGCGGAGGTCATCTGATGCCCGTCGTCGTCGACCTCGACGTGATGCTCGCGCGCCGCAAGATGCCGGTCGGCGAGTTCGCCGCCGCCGTGGGCCTGTCGCCCGCGAACGTCGCCGTCCTCAAGAACGGCCGCGCGAAGGCGATCCGCTTCTCCACCCTGGAACGCATCTGCGAGGTGCTGGACTGCCAGCCGGGCGACCTCCTGCGGTGGGAGCCGGACGGCGCCTGACGCATCGTCCCCGCAGACGGCGAAAGGGGGCCGGCCCGACGGGCCGACCCCCTCCGCCATGCCTGAGGTCAGGCGCGGTTCGCCCGGTAGTAGGCGATGAGCGCCTGGGTGGACGCGTCCTGCGAGGCGAGCGCCGCATCGTCCCCCTCGATCGCCGGGGCGATCTCGAGTGCGAGCTTCTTGCCCAGCTCCACGCCCCACTGGTCGAAGGCGTTGATGCCCCACACCACGGACTGCGTGAAGGTGATGTGCTCGTACAGCGCGATGAGCTGGCCCACCACGGACGGGGTGAGCGACGGCGCGAAGATCGACGTGGTCGGCTTGTTGCCCGCGAACGTGCGGGCGGGGACGAGCGCGCCGGTGGTGCCCTCCGCCTCGACCTCCTCCGCGGTCTTGCCGAAGGCGAGCGCCTTGGTCTGCGCGAGGAAGTTCGCGAGGAACAGCGCGTGGACGTCCTGGCCGCCGTCCTCGAGCGGGTAGGCCGGGTTCACGACGGCGATGAAGTCCGCCGGGATGAGCCGCGTGCCCTGGTGGATGAGCTGGTAGAACGCGTGCTGGCCGTTGGTGCCGGGCTCGCCCCAGAAGATCTCTCCGGTGTCGGTGGTGACGGGCGAGCCGTCCCAGCGGACCGACTTGCCGTTGGACTCCATCGTGAGCTGCTGCAGGTACGCCGGGAAGCGGTGCAGCTGCTGCGCGTACGGCAGCACGGCGTGCGACTGCGAGCCCAGGAAGTTGCAGTACCAGACGTTGAGCAGGCCCATGAGGACGGGCACGTTCTTCTCGAGCGGCGTCTCCGCGACGTGCGTGTCGACGGCGTGGAAGCCGGCGAGCAGCTCGCGGAACACGTCCGGGCCGAGCGCGATCGCGAGCGACAGGCCGATCGCCGAGTCGACCGAGTAGCGGCCGCCCACCCAGTCCCAGAAGCCGAAGGCGTTGGTCGGGTCGATGCCGAAGGCCGCGACCTTGTCGAGCGCGGTCGAGACGGCGACGAAGTGGTGCGCGACCGCATCGTCCTTCTCGGCGTCGGTCGCGACGGGGACGCCGGCCTCGGCGAGCGAGTCCCACAGCCAGTCGCGGGCGAGGCGCGCGTTGGTGAGCGTCTCGAGGGTGGTGAAGGTCTTCGACGCGACGATGAACAGGGTGGTCTCGGGGTCGAGGCCCTTGACCTTCTGGCCCATGTCGGTGGGGTCGATGTTGGACACGAAGCGCGCCTCGATGCCCGCGGTCGCGTACGGCTCGAGCGCCTCGTAGACCATGACGGGACCCAGGTCCGAGCCGCCGATGCCGATGTTGACGATGTGCGTCACCGACTTGCCGGTCACGCCCTTCCACTCGCCCGAGCGGACGCGCGCGGCGAAGGCGTCGATCGCGCCGAGGACGTCCTGGACATCCTTGTCGACGTCCTGGCCGTCGACCTCGAGCGCGGGGGAGGCGCCGGCGGGGCGGCGCAGCGCGGTGTGGAGGACGGCACGGTCCTCGGTGGTGTTGATGTGCTCGCCCGCGAGCATCGCCGAGTAGCGCGCGGCGACGCCGGTCTCCTCGGCCAGCTTGACCAGGGAGGCGAGGATCTCGTCGGTGACGAGGTTCTTCGACAGGTCGACGTGGAGGTCGGCGAGGGGGAGCGAGAAGCGCTCGACGCGCGAGGCGTCGGCGGCGAACCACCCGCGGAGATCCGGGGTGAACGATGCGTGGAGGGCCTCGAGCTCGGCCCAGGCGGACGTGGTCGTGGGATCGATGGGTGCAGTCACGGTTGCCAGGCTAGTCCGATCGGGGGCGATGCGCCCGGGACCTGGGGCGGCGGAGGTCCCCACCCGGGCGGGCGGGCGGCGAGGCGGCGGCCTCCCTCACGACCGGCCGCCCCGCCGCTGGGCTCAGACGGCCGCGCCGACGAACTCCTCGACGGCCTTGCGCGCCTCGTTGCCGTACACCGCGGCGGGGCCGCCGCCCATGAGGATCGCGACGCCGATGGTCTCGTAGATCTGCTCCGGCGTGGCGCCCGCCGAGAGCGCGTCCTTGACGTGGCACGTGATGCAGCCGCCGCAGCGCACCGCGATCGCGATCGCGAGGGCGATGAGCTCCTTCTCGCTCTTGGTGAGCGCGCCGTCCTCGAGCGCGGCGTGATGGAGGTTGAAGAAGCCCTTGATGGTGCCGGGGATGTGATCGCCCAGCGCGCCGATCCCGCACATCACGTCGTCGTAGTGCTCGAAGTGGTTCATGGTCCCGCGTCCTTCCGACAGTGGACGCCCGGCGGCGTTGCCGGGCTCGGGGACCCGGTTCCACGCTAGGAAGCAGGTGCCGATCAGGCTCGGGACCTTGGTCCGGGACGATGCGGCGTGGGCCTCGGGGCTCAGCCGTGGCCGAGCGCGGCGTCCAGCCGCTCGCGCCAGTCGTCGCCCGCGAGCCCCGCGCGGTCGAGCAGGTCGCGGTGGTCCTCCCGCGCGTGCTCGAGCGCGTCGTCGAGCAGGGTGAGGTCGCCGCGGGCGGCGATGAGGACGGCGGCCTGGATGCGCTCGGGGTCGGCGCTCGGGCTCACGCGGAGCCGCTCGAGCGCGCTCACCACGCGCGGGGCGGAGCGGCCGAAGTCGTCGGCGGCGCGCTCCGCGATCCGGTCACCCACCACAGCCATGGCGGGAATCCTCTCACGGTGCGAGGGGCTCCCCGGCCTCGGGTGCGCCGGTCTCCGGCTCGGCTGTCGGGCGGGCGGCCGCGCGGGCCGGCGCGACCGCCTGGATGATCACGGCCGCGGCCACCAGGGCGGCGGCGATCGGCACGGCGAACAGTCGGATCCCGCCGATCACGTAGTCGAGCAGCCAGAACGCGAGGGCGCCGTTCTGCCCGAGGTGCTCGGAGGCGCGGATCAGGAGCTCGGTGCCGAAGACGATCGCGGCGGTGCCGACGAGCACGAGCCCGGCCGCCCACTGGGCGCAGCGCTTCGCCGTCGGATGCATGGCTCGAAACTAGTCGCAGACCAGGCGTGACGACAATGGCCTACCCCTGGCGCGCAGAGATGCCGCGGAACCGACAGTGGTCTACCACTTCGCGGGGTCGCGGGGCGGGGGAGCGCTACAGCTCCGGCGCGACCGCCTGCCGACCCTGCACGAACACCCCGGCGATCGCCGGCTGGCGCAGCCCGACGAGCAGCGTGAACAGCTCCTCGAGCGTCGCCTGCTCCTCGTCGTCGGACCGGATCCCCATCGAGAGCATCCCCTCGAGCGGCTCCCAGCGGGACGTGTCGATCAGCAGGAAGTCGGCGTCCTTGCCTGCGTCGAGGTTGCCGAACGCGTGCTCCATGTCGAGCGCCCGCGCGCCCGCCAGCGTCGCCGCGAACAGCAGCTCGGCCGGGTGCAGCGCGGTGCCCGCGTCCCCGAACTCGGAGATGTGGACCTTGTACGCGTCGCCGGCCACGCGCGAGATCAGCCACTCGTCGCCGGCGCCGATGTCCGAGCCCAGCGCCACGTTGACCCCCGTCTCCACGGTGGCCCGCCACGGCATCGTCCCCGAGCCCAGGAACAGCTGCGAGGTGGGGCAGTGCGCGATCGAGGTGCCCGTCTCCGCCATGCGCGCGAGCTCGCGCGGCTGGCAGTGCACCGCGTGCGCGAGGGACGACCGGCGGCCCAGCAGCGACCGGCCTCCCATCCGCGAGCCGGGCAGGAAACGCCCGTCGTACGTGTCGAGGTACGCCTCGACCCCGTAGGACCCGAGCACGGCGGCGATCTCGCCGTCGCCCTTGCGGTTGTTCTCGTTGAGGTGCGAGTGGAAGTAGACGCCGTGGAGCTGCGCCTCCTCGTACAGCTCGCCCATCGCGGCCAGCGTGCGCTGCGTCACCGACAGCGAGAAGCGGGGCACGATCGCGACCTGCACGAGCGCCGAGCACGGGTCGCCCGTGTCCACGGCGTGCCAGCGGTCGATCTCGTCGGCGACCAGCTCGATGGCCTTCTCCTCGGACGTGAGGAGGGACGATGCGGCGGGCGGCCCCACGGTCTGCACGCCGCGGCCGGACACCACCCGCAGCCCCGCGGCCAGGGTCTGCCGGTAGAGCGCGTCCTGCGCGACGGGGAAGGCCGAGCCGAAGACCATCGCGGCCGTGGTGCCCGCGGCGATGCGGCGGCGCGTGAAGTAGCGCGCGGCGCGGTCGGCGAAGTCGGGGTCCGCGAAGCGCGACTCGGTGGGGAAGATGCAGTGGTCGAGCCACTCGAGGAGCTGGCCGCCGCCGTGCGCCGCCGTCGCGTACGACTGCGGGAAGTGGACGTGCGCGTCGACGAAGCCGGGCAGCAGGTAGTCGGCACGGGTGACCGGGGCGTCGGCGTAGTCCGCGGGCAGCGAGTCCCACGGCCCGATCCACGCGATCATGCCCTCCGCGTCGACCACCAGAGCGCCGTCCGGCAGCGACACGAGATGGGAGGCCACGTCGGTCTGCGCGGGCGCGCCCGCGATGTGGAACACGTGCGCGCGGAACACGCGGAGCTCGTGCGCGGCGGCCATTGCCGGTTCTGCCATCCCTGTGAAACCTCCCCCAGCGCCCACCCGTGCGCGGAGGACGTATCCCGTCACCGTAGACCGCGCCCGTTTCGGCGGCGTTTCGGGAGCGCGGGCCTCTGTCCACAGGTTGTCCCGGCGTGTCGCGCGCGGCGCGCCCGGCTACCCACAGGCAGCGTGCCCCGTTGTGGGAAAAATGTGGGGAAAACTGTGGATGAAACACACCATCTAGTGGTGGCACTCGGGAGCAGGCCCCATATATAGTGGCGCTTGCTGTCTCACGTTTCGTCTCTCGAAAGGACGTCCCCATGACGATCTCGGTCTACTCGAAGCCCGCCTGCGTGCAGTGCACGGCCACCAAGAAGGCGCTCGAGCGCGCCGACCTCGAGTTCCAGATCTTCGACGTCACCGAGGACCAGGACGCCTACGACACCGTCATGAAGCTCGGCTACCTGCAGGCCCCCGTGGTCATCGCCGGCGACGAGCACTGGTCCGGCTTCCAGCCCGACCGCATCGCCGCCCTCGCCGAGCGGGCCGCCTCCTAAGCACTCCGCCGCATGGCCTCGCTCGTCTACTTCAGCTCCACCTCCGGCAACACCCACCGCTTCGTCCAGAAGCTGGGCGTGCCGGCGGATCGGATCCCGCTGTACTCCACGGACGAGCCCCTCAAGGTCGACGAGCCCTACGTGCTCGTCGTCCCCACCTACGGCGGCGGCAATGACCGCGGCGCCGTGCCCAAGCAGGTCATCAAGTTCCTGAACGACGAGCACAACCGCTCGCTCATCAGGGGAGTGATCAGCGCGGGCAACACCAACTTCGGTTCGGCCTACTGCATCGCCGGCGACATCGTCGCCCAGAAGTGCAAGGTGCCGCACCTGTTCAAGTTCGAACTCTTCGGAACGCAGGACGACGTGGACGCCGTCCGCAACGGATTGGATGTGCTGTGGAAGCAACAGTGATCGACGCCCCCCGCACGGGCATGGACTACCACTCGCTCAACGCGATGCTGAACCTCTACGACACCGAGGGGAGGATCCAGTTCGACAAGGACCGCGAGGCGGCGCGCGAGTACTTCCTCCAGCACGTCAACCAGAACACGGTCTTCTTCCACTCGCTCAAGGAGCGCCTCGACTACCTGGTCGAGAAGAAGTACTACGAGCCCGAGGTGCTCGCGCAGTACGACTTCGCGTTCATCCAGCAGCTGACCGAGCGCGCGTACTCCAAGAAGTTCCGCTTCCCGACCTTCCTCGGCGCGTTCAAGTACTACACGAGCTACACGCTGAAGACGTTCGACGGCAAGCGCTACCTCGAGCGCTACGAGGACCGCGTCGTGATGGTCGCCCTCACGCTCGCCGCCGGCGACGAGGCGCTCGCGACCAGCCTCGTCGACGAGATCGTCGCGGGCCGCTTCCAGCCCGCGACCCCGACCTTCCTCAACGCGGGCAAGGCCCAGCGCGGCGAGTTCGTCTCGTGCTTCCTGCTGCGCATCGAGGACAACATGGAGTCGATCGGCCGCTCGATCAACTCCGCGCTGCAGCTGTCGAAGCGCGGCGGCGGCGTCGCCCTGTCGCTGTCGAACATCCGCGAGGCCGGCGCGCCGATCAAGCACATCGAGAACCAGTCCTCGGGCATCATCCCCGTGATGAAGCTCCTCGAGGACTCCTTCACCTACGCGAACCAGCTGGGCGCGCGTCAGGGCGCGGGCGCGGTGTACCTCTCGGCGCACCACCCCGACATCATGAAGTTCCTCGACACCAAGCGTGAGAACGCCGACGAGAAGATCCGCATCAAGACGCTGTCGCTCGGCGTCGTCGTGCCGGACATCACGTTCGAGCTCGCCCGCAAGAACGAGGAGATGTACCTCTTCAGCCCGTACGACGTCGAGCGCGTCTACGGCGTCCCGTTCGGCGACATCTCGATCAGCGAGAAGTACCACGAGATGGTGGACGACGCGCGGATCCGCAAGACCAAGATCTCGGCCCGCCAGTTCTTCCAGACGGTCGCGGAGCTACAGTTCGAGTCGGGCTACCCGTACGTCGTGTTCGAGGACACGGTGAACAAGGCGAACCCGGTCGCGGGCCGCATCAACATGTCGAACCTGTGCTCGGAGATCCTCCAGGTCAACACCCCGTCGACCTTCAACGAGGACCTCACGTACGCGGAGATCGGCAAGGACATCTCCTGCAACCTGGGCTCGATGAACATCGCCACCGCGATGGACGGCGGCGACCTCGCGAAGACGGTCGAGATCGCCGTGCGCGGCCTCACCGCGGTGTCGACCCAGTCGGCCATCGACGCGGTGCCGTCGATCCGCTACGGCAACGACCGCGCCCACGCGATCGGCCTCGGCCAGATGAACCTCCACGGCTACCTGGGCCGCGAGCGGATCCACTACGGCTCCGAGGAGGGGGTGGACTTCACCAACATCTACTTCTACACGGTGCTGTTCCACGCGATCGCGGCCTCGAACACCATCGCGAAGGAGCAGGGCACGGCCTTCGAGGGCTTCGAGAACTCGACCTACGCGAGCGGCGCGTTCTTCGACAAGTACACCGAGCAGGAGTGGGTCCCCGCGACCGCCCGCGTCGCGGAGATCTTCGCGGACGCCGGCATCGCGATCCCCACCCAGGACGACTGGCGCGCGCTCAAGGCGAAGGTCCAGGAGCACGGCATCTTCAACCAGAACCTCCAGGCCGTCCCGCCCACCGGCTCGATCTCGTACATCAACAACTCGACCTCCTCGATCCACCCGATCGCGTCGCGCATCGAGATCCGCAAGGAGGGCAAGCTGGGCCGCGTGTACTACCCGGCGCCCTTCATGGACAACGACAACCTGGAGTACTTCCAGGACGCGTACGAGATCGGCCCCGAGAAGATCATCGACACGTACGCCGCGGCCACGCAGCACGTGGACCAGGGCCTGTCGCTGACCCTGTTCTTCCCCGACACCGCCACCACGCGCGACATCAACAAGGCGCAGATCTACGCCTGGCGCAAGGGCATCAAGACCATCTACTACATCCGCATCCGCCAGATGGCGCTCGAGGGCACCGAGGTCGAGGGCTGCGTCAGCTGCATGCTGTAGCGTCCCCCCGCCTGTGCTTGAAAAGGAACTGACATGACAGAGAAGCTCACGCTGGTCAGCCACGTGGACGCCATCAACTGGAACCGCATCCAGGACGAGAAGGACGTCGAGGTCTGGAACCGCCTCACGGCCAACTTCTGGCTGCCCGAGAAGGTGCCGCTGTCCGGCGACGTGCAGTCGTGGAACACGCTCACCGCCGAGGAGCAGACGCTCACGATGCGCGTGTTCACCGGCCTCACGCTGCTGGACACCATCCAGGGCACCGTGGGTGCCGTCTCGCTCATCCCCGACGCGCTCACCCCGCACGAGGAGGCCGTCTACACGAACATCGCGTTCATGGAGTCGGTGCACGCCAAGAGCTACTCGTCGATCTTCTCGACGCTGTGCTCGACGCCCGAGATCGACGCCGCGTTCCGCTGGTCCACCGAGAACCAGAACCTGCAGCGCAAGGCGCAGATCGTCCTGGACTACTACCACGGCGACGACCCGCTCAAGAGGAAGGTCGCCTCGACCCTGCTCGAGAGCTTCCTCTTCTACTCGGGCTTCTACCTGCCCATGTACTGGTCCAGCCGCGCCAAGCTGACGAACACGGCCGACCTCATCCGCCTCATCATCCGCGACGAGGCCGTCCACGGCTACTACATCGGCTACAAGTTCCAGAAGGGGCTCGAGCTGGAGTCGGAGGCCCGCCGCGAGGAGCTCAAGGACTACACGTTCTCGCTCCTGTACGACCTCTACGAGAACGAGGTCCAGTACACGCACGACCTCTACGACCCCCTGGGCATGGCCGAGGACGTCAAGAAGTTCCTGCACTACAACGCCAACAAGGCCCTCATGAACCTGGGCTACGAGGCGCTGTTCCCGTCCACCGTCACGGACGTGAGCCCCGCGATCCTGTCGGCGCTGTCGCCCAACGCGGACGAGAACCACGACTTCTTCTCGGGCTCGGGCTCGTCGTACGTGATCGGCAAGCACGAGGAGACCACGGACGACGACTGGGACTTCTGAGCCCCGGATCCGTCCACGCAGCGAGGCCCCGCACCGTCAGGTGCGGGGCCTCGCTGCGTCCGGGGGACGATGCGGCGTCGCGCCGCGCTCAGACCAGCCCGGAGTACTGCTGCCAGGCGGGGCCGGCGGCCGGCGCATCGTCCCGCGTCACCGACGCCTGGATGAGGCCGTACGGCCGGTCGTCGGCGTGGAAGACCTCGTTGTCGTTGGCGATGCCGAAGCGCGCGAGGTCGTACGCGAAGTGGTGCTTGTTGGGCGCCGACAGGCGCACCTCGACCAGCTCGGGGACCGCCTCGAGGGCGGCCTTGCCCATCTCGTACAGCGTCTGCTGCAGCGCGAGGGAGTGGAAGCCGGCGAAGGTCTCGACCAGCGCGGCCTTGATCTCCGCGTAGCCCTCGTCGAAGTCGAAGGTCGCGGCGTCGACGTCGCCGAAGCGCCACTTCGCGACGAGCGACGTCGCCATGATGCGGTCCGAGGTGGGCTCGAGCACCGTGTACTCGTCCTTGAGGAAGCCGTGGAACTCGGAGCCCGAGGACTTCAGCACCACGAGGTCCTTGAGGCCGCCCGTGATCCAGGTCGCGCCGTCCTCGACGGTGACCGCGACCGTGCGCACCTCTTGGCCCGACCGGACCCACGAGAAGTCGTGCTCGGCGCCGCCCACCGACACGCGCTCCCACGCGAACTCCTCGAGCTCGACGCGCGCCTGGTCCACGGGCTCGACGTCCGCGACGAAGTGCGTGGCCAGCGCGAGCGCGTACCTCTCGAGCGACGCGAGCCCCACGGTCTTGGCGAACGCGTACGAGGTCTGCTTCTGCGTGTCGGTGGGGAGCACGGCGCCCTGGTCGCCGGTGAGGTGCGCGTCCTCGAAGCGTCCGCGCAGGCACGTCGACACGTTGACGTCGCGGATCTCGTGGCGCGGGCTGTCCCGCACGATCCTGACGATGCGGTTCTCCGCCTTGCCGTACTGGTGGTCCCCGAGGATGATCGCCATGGCTGCCTCTCACGCGTTCCGATGATGCGTCGCCACGCTAGGGCATGTCGGTTTCATCGACATTTCGAGGCGTCACATCGTTCTCCCGCCCCGACACCTGCAACGGAGCGGGTCCCGGTCTCCCGGCGTGTCGCGGGACGATGCGCCGGGCACCGCGGCGTGTCGCGCCAGGTTCCGTTGCGGCTGTCAGAGGGAGGGGCGGTCGAGCAGCGTGCCCTCGGCCTCCTCGGAGCCCGCGATCCACACCCGGCGCACGCGGCCGGCGAGCGCGTGCCCGTCGAAGGCGGTCACCTTGTTGCGGTGCTCGAGGGCGTCCGCGTGCACCTCCCACGGGACCTCGGGCGCGAAGACGACGAGGTCGGCGTCGCGGCCCGCGGCGATCGCGCCCTTGGCGTCCAGCCCGGCCCACGCGGCCGGGATCGCGGACGTCCACGCGGACACGGCGGACAGCGGGTAGCCGCGCAGCCGTGCGCCGGTCCACACCGCCGGCAGGGCCACCTGCAGGCCCGCGATCCCGCCCCACGCGACCGAGAAGTCGCCCGCCCCGGCGAGCTTGAGGTCCGCGGTCGCGGGGGAGTGGTCGGAGGCGATGAAGTCGATCACGCCGTCGGCGAGCGCGTCCCACAGGGCATCGCGGTTCGCCTCGGAGCGGATGGGAGGGCAGCACTTGTACTGGGTCGCGCCGTCGGCGATGTGCTCGGCGTCGAAGGTCAGGTAGTGCGGGCAGGTCTCCGCCGTGAGCGGCAGCCCCTCGGCCTTGGCGGCCGCGACGAGCGGCAGCGCGGACGCGGCGGACAGGTGCAGGATGTGCGCCCGCACCCCGGTGGCCCGCACCCCGTCGATCACGGCGGCGATCGCGCTGGTCTCGGCCTCCTCGGGCCGCGAGGCCACGAACGAGCCGTAGCCGCGCCCGATGCCGTCCTCGTGCGCGGACAGCACGTCCGGATCCTCGGCGTGCACGATGAGCAGCCCGCCGAAGCCCGCGATCTCCTCCATCGCGGCGCGCAGCTGGTCCCGGTCGAGGTGGCCGAACTCGTCGACCCCGCTGGGCGCGAGGAAGCACTTGAAGCCGAACACGCCCTCGTCCCACAGCGCCCGCAGCGATCCCAGGTTCTCCGGCACGGCGCCGCCCCAGAAGCCGACCGTGACGTGCGACTTCCCGGCGGCGACCGCGCGCTTGACCGCCAGCGCCTCGGGCGTCGTCGTCGGGGGGATCGAGTTGAGCGGCATGTCGATGAGCGTGGTGACGCCGCCGGCGCGGGCCGCGCGGGTGGCCGAGTCGAAGCCCTCCCACTCGGTGCGGCCGGGCTCGTTGACGTGCACGTGGGTGTCGACGCCGCCCGGCATGAGCACCTCGTCGGGGCCGAGCGCGATCTCGACGCCGGCGGTCATCGGCGCGTCGAGCGGCCCGACGGCGACGATGCGTCCCGCCTCGATCGCGACGGACGCGGGCTCCTCACCGGTGGGCAGGATCGCGCGGGCGGCGCGGATGACGAGGTCGTGGGTCATGGATTCCCTTCCCGGCTGCTGACAGACTGACGGACGTGTTCGAGATCGCGCGCGAGGCGCTGGGGGTGCTGCACGAGGGCGGCGCGCTGGGCGTCGTGGTGGTGACCGGCGTCCACGGCTCCACCCCGCGCGCCCCGGGCTCCACGATCGCGGTGTGCGCGGACGGCCGCGCGATCGGCGCGATCTCGGGCGGCTGCCTCGAGTCCGAGGCCTACGAGCTCGCGCTCGCGCGCCACGCGGACCCGGCGCCCGTCACGGCCACCCTGGGCGGGGAGCCGGACCTCTACCGTCCCGGCCTGGCCTGCGGCGGCGCGGTCGACGTGGTCGCCTTCCACGTGGGGCCCGGCGACCGCGAGGTCATCGACGCGCTGGAGGCCTCGCTCGCGGACGGCGAGGCGACGCTCACCCTCCCCGGCGGCCATCGCATCGTCCGGCCGCGCGCCCCGCGCCTGGTGATCGTCGGCGCCGTGGACTTCTCGCCCGCGCTCGCGGCGGCCGGGCGCGCGCTCGGCTACCGCGTGCTGGTCGTCGACCCGCGGCCCGTCTTCGCGACGCCCGAGCGCCTGCCCGACGCGCACGAGGTGCACGTCGCATGGCCCGACGCCTACCTGCGCGACCTCGAGATCGAGCCCAGCACGGCGATCTGCGTGCTCACCCACGACGACCGCGTCGACGTGCCCGCGCTCGAGGTCGCGCTCGCCTCGCCCGCCGGCTACGTCGGCGCGATGGGCTCGCGCGTCACGCACGAGCGCCGGGTCGATCGGCTGCGGGAGGCCGGGGTGGGGGACGATGCGCTGGGCCGGCTCCGGTCGCCGATCGGCCTCGACCTGGGCGGGTCGAGCCCCGCCGAGACCGCGGTCGCGATCCTCGCCGAGGTGCTCGCGGTGCGCACGGGCGCGAGCGGGCGGCCGCTGCGCGAGACCGGCGGCGTCATCCATCCGCGCCCCGCGGGCTGAGGCCGGCCGCGAGCCGCCACACGCGGTCGCGGGTCATCGGGAGCTCCATGGGCCGCGCGCCGATCGCCCGCCGGATCGCGTTCGCCAGCGCGGGCGCCACGGGGTTGTAGGGCGACTCCGACATCGACTTCGCGCCGTACGGCCCGAGCGAGTCGGAGGTGTCGGCGAAGTACACCTCGGTCGCGGGGACGTCGGCCATCTGCGGGACCCGGTAGACGCGGAAGGCGGGGTTGGTGGGCGCCCCGTGGTCGCCCATGACCAGCTCCTCGTACAGCGCGGAGCCGATGCCCTGAGCGACGCCGCCCTCGATCTGGCCGCGGCATTGCGCGGGGTTGAGGACCACGCCCGCGTCGGCCGCCTGGATCGACTGCAGGATCCGCACGGTGCCGGTCTCGACGTCCACCGCGACCCGGACGGCGTGGACGTTGAAGGCGAGCGAGCGCACCTTGCCGTCGGTCTGGCCGTGCGCGGTGAGGCCCTCGGCCGGGACCGGCTCGCCGGCGTCGAGCAGCGATCGCAGCGCGACGGCCGCCGCGTGCACCGCCTTGCCGGCGACGGTGATGCCGGTGGAGCCCCACGCGCCCGTGTCGTGCTCGGTGGCGTCGGTGTCGGAGGTGCGCAGCCGCACCGCGGAGGGCGCGACGCCCAGCGCCTCGGCCGCGATCTGCGTGAGGACGGTGTGGGTGCCGTTGCCGAACTCGACGGTGCCCGCCGCGACGAGCATGGTGCCGTCCGGGTAGGCGGTCACGGAGGCGGTAGCGCGGTGGCCGCGCGGCGGGATGGTCGCGATCATGCTGAGCGCCATGCCCTCGCCGACGGCCCAGCCCGCGGGCGCCTCGACGCCGTTGCCGCGCACGAGCGCGGCCTCCGCGAGATCCAGGCACTGGTCGAGGCCGTAGGACCCGAAGACGAGATCGTCGTGGTGGCGGCGCTCGGTGACGCCCAGCTTGTCGCCGTCCTTGACCGCGTTGCGGCGGCGCAGCTCGAACGGGTCGATCCCGAGCTTCAGCGCGAGCTCGTCGAGCGCGGACTCGACCGCGAAGATCACCTGCCCCAGCCCGTAGCCGCGGAACGCGCCCGCGGGCGTCGTGTTGGTGTAGACCACCGCGGCGTCGAGCCGCTTGGCGGGGGAGCGGTACGCCTCGAGCGACTCGGCGCAGCCGTGGAACATCACGCCGATCGCGTGGTTGGCGTACGCGCCGGTGTTGGACAGCACCTCGATGTCCATGGCGGTGAGCCGGCCGTCGGAGTCGGCCCCGAGCGTCGCGGTGACCCGGAAGGGGTGGCGCGTCGCGGTGCGCACGAACTCCTCCTCGCGCGTCATCTCGTACGCGACGGGTCGTCCGGTGCGCAGCACGGCCAGCGCCACGATGTCCTCGGTGAAGATCTCCTGCTTGCCGCCGAAGCCGCCGCCCACCCGCGCCGTGAAGACGCGCACGCGCTCGCGGTCGAGGCCGAGCACCAGCGCGAGCTCGTCCCGCGCGAGGAACGGCACCTGCGTGCTCGAACGGACCGTGAGCCGGCCGTCGTCGTCGAGCCAGCCGATCGAGCCGTGGGTCTCGAGCTGGGCATGGCTCACGCGCGCGTTCGACCAGGTGCCGGTCGCGACCGCGGTGGCGCGCGCGAGTCCCCGCCCGACGTTGCCGTACGCGCCGCGCCAGGCGGCGACGAGGTTGCGTGAGGCGTCCTCGACCCCGTCCTCGGGGGTCAGCCCGGGGTGCACCAGTGGCGCCCCGGGCGAGCGGGCCTCCTCGGGGTCGGTGACCGCCGCCAGCACCTCGTACTCGACGCGCAGCGCGGCGCAGCCCGCCTCCGCCGCGGCCGCGGTCTCGGCCACCACCGCGGCGACGCGCTGGCCGCGGAAGCGGACGACGTCGTCGAGGATCCGGGTGTCGCGCGGGTCGTCGAGCCGGTTGCCGTGGCGCGCGGTCGAGAAGCGGACGCCGGGCGCGTCCTCGTGCGTGAGCACCGCCACGACGCCGGGCAGCGCGAGCGCCGCGGACGCGTCGATCGCGACGATGCGCGCGTGCGCGTGGGGCGAGCCGAGGACCTTGAGGTGGGTGAGCCCTGGCACCTCGGTGTCGAACGTGTACGGCTCGCGGCCCTGCACCACACGGTCGGCGGCGGGCGGCCGCGCGCTCGCGCCCGCGGCGACCGCCGCATCGTCCCCGGGCTCGCCGCAGCCGACGCACGACCCGGGGCAGCCGCGCAGGCCGTGCTCGACGGCCTCGCGGATGGGCCGGTAGCCGGTGCAGCGGCACAGGTTGCCCTTGAGGCGGCGCTCGAGGTCGGGCAGGTCGTCCTCGGTGAGCGTCGACGCGGTCACGGTCATGCCCGGCGTGCAGTAGCCGCACTGAAAGGCGAAGTGGCGCGCGAAGGACTCCTGGACGGGGTGCGGCTCGTCGCCCGGGGCGAGCCCGCCGGCGGTGGTGACGGCGCGGCCCTCGGCGCGCTGCGCGGGGTAGAGGCACGAGTGCACGGGTCGGCCGTCGACGAGCACCGTGCACGCGCCGCAGTCGCCCGCGTCGCAGCCCTTCTTCACCTCGAAGCGGCCCTGCTCGCGCAGGTAGGTGCGCAGGCACTGGCCGGGCGTGGGCTCGCCATCGACCGCGTCCCCGTCCACCGAGATCCTCATGCGAGCTCCTCCGCGACCTCGGCCGCGAGCACGCCGGCCACGTGGCGGCGCCAGTCCGCGGCGCCGAGGGCGTCCGTGTAGAAGCCCTCCGCGGCCCGCGCATCGTCCCGCGCGGTCGCGGGGTCCGGGGGCGCGGCGTACCGCAGCACCGTGGGGGTGAGCGTGGCGGCCGTGACGACGATGACGGTGCGGCCGTCGGCGTGCGCGCGTCCCGTGACGACGGCGCCCGAGCGGCCGAGCTCGGCCAGCGCGATCTTGCGCAGCGCGGTGCGGGAGCGGAGCGCGTCGGCGCCGATCCGGATCTCGCGGACCAGGTCGCCGTGCGCGAGCGTCGTGGTGCCGTTGCCCGTCGGCAGGGACGCGACGGGGACGATGCGGTCCTCGCCGTCGGCGGTCCACACGAGCGCCTCGGCGTCGAGCGTCACGCACGCGGCGAGCATCGCGGCGGCCGAGTAGGCGCGGCACACGTTGCCGACGACGGTCGCCTCGTTCCAGATCTTGAAGCTCGCGAGCAGCGCGTCCGCCGCCTCGGCGAACAGCGGCTGCGCGGACCAGCCGATGTGCGGCGGCAGGGACAGCAGCTCCGCGATGGTGCACGTGGCGCCGATGCGCAGGCCCTCGCGGCTCACCTCGAGCCGCGGCCCGGGCAGCCCGGCGAGGTCGACCAGCCCGGTGATGTCGCGGTTGGGCTCTGAGAACAGCCACGTGCCGCCGGCGAGGAAGCGCTCGCCGGGCGCGAGGGCGAGGTCGGCGCGGGACGTGGCGACCCGGTAGCCGGTGACCGCGGCGAGGTCCACGCGCACCTCCTCTCGAAGCGTGACCTGCCGGCGAGTCTGCCACGCACGAATGTCACGTTTATGTCACGGAACCCTGAATTTACGAGGGCGAAACACAACGACGCATGTTCATGAAATCTACATTCCATAACGTCGTGCCGACGTGCCGGAGTCATGTCCGGGCGCCGCGGGAGAGACCCCACCACGATGCTCCCTCGGCTGACCTTGCGTCCATTCACGAGGGAGAACTCATGCGTTTCATCAACGGCAAGGCGGGGCGGCTCACGGCCGCCGCTGCCGGCGCGGCGATCGCCGCGATCGCGCTCGCGGCCTGCTCGTCCAGCGACGCAGACCCGGCGACCTCCGCCTCCGACGACACCATGGAGGCGGCGTCGTACGGCGACTTCACCGTCCAGCTGTCGTGGATCAAGAACGAGGAGTTCTCGGGCGAGTTCTTCGCGGACTCGGCGGGCTACTACACCGAGGCCGGCTTCGACGCCGTCGAGCTCGTCCCCGGCCCGTCGACCGGCGCCGCCGAGCTGCTGTCCGGCACCGCCGACATCGCGCTGTCGGACGCGGTCTCCATCGGCTCGGCCGTGGCCGCCGAGGAGGCGCCGCTGAAGATCATCGGCACCACGTACCAGAAGAACCCCTTCACGGTCCTGTCGCTGGCGGACGGCGGCAACATCGCGACCGCCCAGGACATGGTCGGCAAGAAGATCGGCGTCCAGGACTCCAACACCGCGCTCTTCATGGCGCTGCTCGCGGCGAACGGCCTCACCGAGGACGACGTCGAGATCGTGCCGGTCCAGTACGACCCCGCGCCGCTCACCAACGGCGAGGTCGACGGCTTCATCGCGTACCTCACCAACGAGTCGATCACCGTCGCGGCGGCCGGCTACGACACCGTGAACCTGCCCTTCGCGGACAACGGCCTGCCGTTCGTCGCGGAGACCTTCACCGTCACCGACCAGTCGATCGCGGAGAACCGCGACGCGCTCAAGGCGTTCCTGTACGCCGAGATCCTCGGCTGGACCGACGCCGTGAACGACCCGGAGGAGGGCGCCCGCCTCGCGTACGAGGAGTACGGCGCCGACCTCGAGCTCAACCCGGAGAACTCGATCGCGGGCGCGATCGCGCAGGCCGAGGACCTCGTGGTCTCGGACGAGACCGCCGCGAACGGCCTCTTCACCATCTCCGACGCGCTCCAGGCGTCCACCCTCGAGTCGCTCGCCGGCGCGGGCATCGAGCTCGAGGCCGCCGACCTCTTCGACCTCAGCCTGCTGGCCGAGGTCTACGAGGAGCACCCCGAGCTCGTCGCCTACGCGGGCTGATCTGCGGGAGCACCAGTGACCGACGTCACCGAGTCCGGTGCCCGGGGCGAGACCGCCCCGGGCACCGGCCTGCAGATCTCCGGGCTCAGCAAGGTCTTCACCTCCGGGAAGAAGACCGTCACCGCGCTCCAGGACGCGAACCTCCACACGGACCGCGGGTCCTTCCTGGCGCTGCTGGGCCCCTCGGGCTGCGGCAAGTCGACGATCCTGCGCATCCTCGCCGGCCTCGAGCAGCCGACCAGCGGCTCGACGCGCGTCGACGGGCGATCGCCCAAGGATCTCCGCGCCTACAACGAGCTGGGCATCGCGTTCCAGGACTCGGCGCTGCTGCCGTGGCGCAACGTGTACCAGAACATCAAGCTTCCGTTCGAGGTCTCCGGCAAGCCGGTGGACCACGACTACATCGAGGAGCTCGTCGAGCTCGTGGGCCTCAAGGGCTTCGAGAAGGCCAAGCCGGCCCAGCTCTCGGGCGGCATGCGCCAGCGCGTGTCGATCGCCCGCGCGCTCGTGCTCAAGCCCTCGGTGCTGCTGCTCGACGAGCCGTTCGGCGCGCTCGACGACATGACGCGCCAGCGCCTCAACCTCGAGCTCATGCGCATCCTCGCGGCGAAGCCGGCGACGACACTGCTGGTGACGCACGGCATCTCGGAGGCGATCTTCCTCGCCGACCAGGTCGCCGTGATGAGCCCGCGCCCGGGCCGCGTCAAGGAGGTCATGCAGATCGACCTGCCGCGCCCGCGCACGCCCGACATCCAGCGCAGCCCCGAGTTCCACGCCTACGTCGACCAGGCCTCCGAGCTGCTGTTCGGCGCCGGCGGCGCGGCCACCGAGGACGAGTGATGGAGCGCCGGCTCCCGCCGTGGGCCATCGCGTCCCTCAGCGCCCTCGGGCTGGTCGCGTTCTGGTGGATCGCGTCCGTCACGATCTTCGCGAACGTCGGCTCGGGCAACACCAAGGCGATCCCGAGCCCGGTGCAGGTGGTCCAGGAGTACGGCAACGTCGGCTTCGACTACTACCTCACCAACTTCTCGGTCACCCTCAACGAGGCCGTGCAGGGCTACCTGTGGGGCAACGGGGTGGCGCTCGTGCTCGCCGCGCTCGTCATGGTGCTGCCGCGCCTCGAGGGCGCGGTCATGCAGCTCGCCGTGATCTCGTACTGCATCCCGATCGTCGCGATCGGCCCGCTGCTCGTGCTGATCTTCGAGGTGCCCAAGAAGGGCGAGCCCTCCGGCACCGCGATCTTCATCGCGGCGCTGTCGGTGTTCTTCACCACGGTGGTCGGCTCGCTGCTGGGCCTGCACGCGGCCGACAAGGCCAGCCTTGACGTGGTCCACGTCTACGGCGGCAACGCGTGGGTCCAGCTGCGCAAGGTCCGCGTGGTCGCGGCCCTGCCGGCGGTGCTCACCGCGCTGCAGATCGCGGTGCCCGCGGCCTTCCTGGGCGCGGTGCTCGGCGAGTACTTCGGCAAGGTCGAGACGGGCATCGGCCCGGCGATGATCATCGCGCAGCAGTCGCTCAACTCGCCCCGCGTGTGGGGCATCGCGCTCGCCTCGGGCGCGATCGCGCTGATCCTCTATCTCCTGGTCGGCATGCTGACGCGGCTGTCGACCCCGTGGGCGAAGGGAGCGACCGTCTGATGGCCGTCACTCAGCAGCCGCAGCAGGCGGGTCCCGAGGTCGCGGAGCTCGCGGCCCAGGTCCGCCGCCAGGCGCGCCGCACCACGCTGAGGTCCCTGGGCAGCTCGCTGCTCACGTTCGCCCTCACGCTCGTCACCGTCGTGGTGATGTGGCAGCTGGTGCTGTGGGCCTCCGACCTGTCGCCCTACGTGGCGAAGGGCCCCGCCGACGTGTGGAACTTCTTCTTCGTCGAGGACGATGCGGCGGAGAACCGCGCCGAGATCATGGCCAACCTGTGGGTGACCCTGGGCGACGCCGTCATCGGCTTCGTCGCGGGACTCCTGCTGGCGCTCGCGGGCGCGATCGGCTTCCGCCTGTCCAAGGGCTTCGAGCACGCGGTGATGCCGCTCGCGCTGCTGCTGCGCTCGGTGCCCCTCATCGCCTTCGCGCCGGTGATCATCATGATCTTCGGCCGCGAGTTCATGACGGTGGCGGTCATGGGCGGCATCGTCGTCCTGTTCCCGGCGCTCGTGAACATCGCGTACGGCCTCCAGCAGGCGTCGACCCAGTCGCTCGAGGTGGTGCAGGTCTACGGCGGCGGCTCGATCAAGCAGCTGAGCGCCGTGGCGCTGCCCGCGTCGCTGCCGGCGTTCTTCGCGGCGGTGCGCGTGTCCGTGCCGGGCGCGATCACCGGTGCGCTGCTCGCGGAGTGGCTCGCGACCGGCTCGGGCATCGGCGGCGTCATCAACGGCTACGCGACGTCGGCGAAGTTCGACGAGCTGTGGGCGTCCGTGGTCGTGGTGACCTTCGTGTCGCTGGTCCTCTACAACCTGGTCCAGATCCTCGAGAACACGGTGCTCGCACGGATGGGCATGCACCCGTCCAAGCAGGTGTGAGGTGACCGAGGCGCAGGGCGGGCCGGACGAGTCCGCCGCGCGGCTCGGCGCCCGCCTGCGGGAGCTGCGGAAGGCGCGCGGGCTCACGCTCGTGTCGCTCGCGGAGTCCACCGGGCTGTCGCATCCGTTCCTGTCGCAGGTCGAGCGGGGGCTGGCGAACCTGTCGCTGCAGTCGCTGCGGCGGATCGCGGTCGCGCTCGAGACGAGCCCGGTCGAGCTCGTGGCGGCCGCCGAGGCCGACGACGGCGCGGCCCCGCGCCGCATCGAGGTCTCGCGGGCGGGCTCCCGCCGGCCCACGCCGCAGGGCTTCGCGCGCGGCCCCGCCGTCTCGCTCGTGCGCGGGGCGCGGCCGTTCACGCCGATCCTCGTGGAGTCCGAGGCGGTCGGCCCCGGCGAGGTCTTCGTGCACGCGGAGGACGAGTTCGTCTTCGTGGTCGAAGGGGAGGCGGAGGTCGAGACCGACGGCAAGGCCCACCGCCTCGGGGTCGGCGACTCGGTCTACTACGCCGGCGGGGTGAGCCACCGCTGGTGGGGCGGTCCGTACCGGCTGCTGGTGGTCAAGCAGCAGGTGCGCTGACCTCCGGCCCGGCACCCGGATGCCCCGGACGCCCCGGACGCCCCGGACGCCACGCTTGGGGCCGGGGATCGTGTCGCCTCACGGGCCGGTGCGGTCCCTATGGTGCCGATCCGTGTCGCCGGGGGAGGCTCAACCCTTCAGCCGCGCGGCCGCCTCGACCACGCGTCCCGCGATCGCGCGCTCGTCCACGCGAGCCAGCGCCCCGTCGACGACGACGTCCTCGCCCTGCACCAGCATCCGCCGCACCCGCGGCAGCGAGCCCAGCCCCAGCGCCGCCACGGGGTCTGCGATCCCCGCGTGCTCGATCTCGCCGAGCTCCCACAGCACGATGTCGGCGAGCTTGCCGGGCTCGAGCGAGCCGATCTCCTTCTCGCGTCCCAGCACCCGCGCGCCGCCCATCGTGGCCAGCCGCAGCGCGTCGCGGCCCGACATCGCCCCGGCCCCGTCGCGCAGCCGCGCGAGCAGCGCGGCCTGACGGATCTCGGAGCCGAGCCGCCCGTGCTCGTTCGAGGCCGCGCCGTCGACGCCGAGCCCCACCGGCGCTCCGGCGTCCACCAGGGACCTGATGGGTGCGATGCCGGCCGCGAGCCGCGCGTTCGACGACGGGCAGTGCGCCACGCCCGTCCCGGACTCGGCGACGCGCGCGACGTCGGCGTCGGACAGGTGCACGCAGTGCGCCATCCACACGTCGGGGCCGAGCCAGCCGAGCGACTCGAGGTAGTCGGTCGGCGACATCCCGAAGCGCTCCCGGCAGAAGGCCTCCTCCTCGACCGTCTCGGCGCCGTGCGTGTGGAGGCGCACGTGCAGGTCGCGGGCGAGCGTCGCGGACTCGCGCAGCAGGTCCGACGTGACCGAGAACGGCGAGCAGGGCGCGATCGCGACCCGCACCATCGAGTCGAACGAGGCGTCGTGGTACCGGGTGACGGCCTCCGCGGAGGCGGCCAGCGCATCGGCCGTGGTCTCGACCGCGAAATCGGGCGGCAGCCCGCCGTCCGACGCGCCCAGGTCCATGGAGCCGCGGGTCGCGTGGAGCCTCAGCCCCAGCTCGGCGGCCTCGTGCACGATCGACCCCACGATGTCGCCGGACCCCTGCGGGAAGATGTAGTGGTGGTCGCCCACCGTGGTGCAGCCGGAGCGCGCGAGCACGGCCATGGCCCCGGCGGCGGCGGCGCCGGCGGTGTCGGCGTCGATGCGCGACCACGTGGGGTAGAGCGCGACCAGCCAGTCGAACAGGATCGAGTCCTGCGCCCAGCCGCGCGTGAGCCACTGGTAGAGGTGGTGGTGCGTGTTGACCAGGCCCGGGGTCACGAGCGCGCCGGTGGCGTCGACGACGTCGGGGAAGGCGTCGCGCACGTCGGAGGGCGCCGAGCCCTCGCCCACCGCGACGATGCGCCCGCCCCGGACGGTGACCCACCCGCGGGTGATCTCGGTGCCGGCGGGGTCCATCGTCGCGATGTACCCGCCCTCGATCAGCGTGCTGCCTGCCATGGGCCCTCCTCGGGTGAGCCGCGCATCGTCCCGTCAGAGGCCGGTGGCGGAGAAGTGCATCCAGTCGTCGAGGTCGGTCCAGGTGCCGCCCCACTCCCAGCCGACCGCGGTGAAGTCCTTGATGATCTGCCGCTGCGTCTCGATCATGCCCGGTCGCAGCCACTCGCGGTCGCGGTAGGCGCCCGCGAGCTCGGGGAACACGTAGCCGTCACGCACCCAGGGGTTGTGGAACGGGTTGATGTCGACCGCGAGGCCGGACGCGTGCTCGGACCACACGTCGAAGCCGCCGGTGACCTTGCGGCACTCGAACGAGATGGTGATGTTCTGGTCGCCGGTGTGGTCGCCGCGCACCTCGTCCCACGTGGTGACGCGCATCTCCTCGATGGGGAACTTGCGGGCGTACATCTGCTCGAAGACGCTCGCGAGCTCCTCGGCGTGCGCCGCGTTGGTGATCATCTCGCCGGTGTGGGCCTGGAGGTCGAAGCCCCAGAACGGCATCACGATGTAGGCGAGGTCCGCGGGCTCGACCGGGCACTGCTTCCGCCAGCTCGAGCGCTTGAGGACGTCGTCGGGGATCGCCGAGATCTCGACGAACCAGTCGTCGGTCTCGGGGTCGGAGTACGCGGTCTTGCCGGGCTCGAGGCGGCGGTCGCGCAGCTCCTCGGGCGTCTCGACCGGCTTCCCGAGGTCGTTGTCCTGCTTGACGAGCACCTCGGTGCCCAGCCAGTCGGGACGGGCGAAGGGGTTCGCGATGACATCGATCGAGGGATCCGCCACGGGCTCGGGCGTGACGGTCGCGGTGATCGCGGGCTGCGGCTCGGGCGTCTCGGTCACGGTGGCGCGCGGCGTGGGGGCCTCGGCCGCCGTGCAGGCGGTCAGGAGCAGGGTCGCGACGGCGACGAGGACGGGGGCGCGCATGCGGACACGGTACTGACCGGCGGGGGACGATGCCAGGGCCGGGCGGGCGGCCGGTGTCGGACGGACGTGGTGGGATAGTGCCGTGACCGACCCCCGCGCCCGCCACCAGGAGCTCGTCCAGGAGATCGAGGCCCACCGCCACGCCTACTACGAGCTCGCCGCCCCCACCGTCTCGGACGCCGAGTACGACGCCCTCGAGCGCGAGCTGCGCGGGATCGAGGCGCTGCACCCCGAGCTGGCGACGCCGGAGAGCCCCACCCAGACCGTCGGCGGCACGGTCGCGACCGGCTTCGCGTCGGTGAAGCACCGCGAGCGGATGATGAGCCTCGACAACGCGTTCTCGATCGAGGACGTCGAGGCGTGGCTGGGTCGCGTCGAGAAGGAGGCCGGCCCGCAGGCCGTCGTGTGCGAGCCCAAGATCGACGGGCTGTCGATCTCGCTCACGTACGAGGGCGGCGCGCTGGTGCGCGGCGTCACGCGCGGCGACGGCACCACCGGCGAGGACGTCACCGCGAACGTGCTCACCATCGCGGGCCTGCCGCGCACGCTGGCGGGCGACCATGTGCCCGCGCTGGTCGAGGTGCGCGGCGAGGTCTTCCTGCCGGTCGCGGCCTTCGAGGAGCTCAACGCGCGCCTGCTCGAGGAGGGCAAGGCGCCGTACGCGAACCCCCGCAACACCGCCGCCGGCTCGCTGCGCCAGAAGGACCCGGCCGTGACCGCGACGCGCCCGCTCGCGGTCACCACGTACGCGCTGGGCGCCCTCGAGTGGGGCGACACCACGCCCCATCCCAGCGCCGGCACGCAGCACGGCATCTACGAGGTGCTCGCGTCCTGGGGCCTGCCGGTCACGGAGCACGCGCGCGTCGTCACGGGCGTCGACCAGGTGGATGCGTACCTGCGCGACCTCGAGGAGCGCCGCCACGACCTCATCCACGAGATCGACGGCGCGGTCCTCAAGGTCGACGACCGCGGCGTGCAGGGGGCCCTGGGCTCCACGAGCCGCGCGCCGCGCTGGGCGATCGCCTACAAGTTCCCGCCCGAGGAGGTCCACACCACCCTCGAGGACATCCGCGTCGACGTCGGCCGCACGGGCCGCGTCACGCCCTACGGCGTCATGACCCCGGTGCTCGTCGCCGGCTCGACCGTGACCTACGCGACGCTGCACAACGCGCACGAGGTGGCCCGCAAGGGCGTGCTGATCGGCGACACCGTGGTGCTGCGCAAGGCCGGCGACGTCATCCCCGAGATCGTGGGCCCGGTGGTCGCGGCGCGCACCGGCGAGGAGCGCGAGTGGACGATGCCGGGGGAGTGCCCGTCGTGCGGCACGCCGCTGGTGGAGCAGAAGGAGGGCGACAAGGACCTCCGCTGCCCGAACGCCGAGGGCTGCCCGGCGCAGATCGTCGACCGCATCGCCTTCATCGGCTCGCGCGGCGCGCTCGACGTCGAGGTGCTGGGCGAGAAGGCCGCGGCCGCGCTCGTCGAGAGCGGCGTGCTGCCCAACGAGGCCGGCCTGTTCGACCTCACCGAGGAGGACCTGCGCCGGGTCCCGCTGTTCACGTACGAGGTGGACGAGAAGCTCACCAAGCGTCAGGTGGAGGCCGGGGTCGAGGGGCGCAAGGCGGGCGACGTCTCGGCGAACGGCCTCAAGCTCCTCGAGAACCTCGCCGGCGCGCGCACCCAGCCGCTGTGGCGCGTGGTCGTCTCCCTGTCCATCCGCCACGTGGGACCCACCGCGTCCCGCGCGCTCGCGACCGCCTTCGGCTCGATGGACGCGATCCGTGCGGCCTCGGAGGAGGAGCTCGCGGCGGTCGACGGCGTGGGGCCGGTGATCGCCGAGTCCGTCCTGCAGTGGTTCACGGTGCCGTGGCACGTCGACATCGTCGACCGCTGGGCGGCGGCCGGGGTGCGCATGGAGGACGAGCGCGACGAGTCGGTCGCGCGCACGCTCGAGGGCCTCACCGTGGTCGCGACGGGCTCGCTCGAGGGCTTCACCCGCGACTCCGTGAAGGAGGCGATCATCTCGCGCGGGGGCAAGGCCGCATCGTCCGTCTCCAAGAAGACCCACTACGTCGTGGTGGGCGCGAACGCGGGCTCCAAGGCGGCGAAGGCCGAGGAGCTGGGCGTGCCGACGCTCGACGAGGCGGCCTTCGTGCGCCTCCTCGAGGGCGGCCCGACGGCGCTCGACTGACCCTCTGCATTCCCGTCGGGTGCCCCGGAACCCCGCCGGGCGGCGCCCCGCGGAGCGCGCGGCAGATTCCTCTGACGCCCGCGCGGCGGCGTGGGTAGTCTGGCCGGGAGGGGGAGTGAGGAGCCACGATGAACACCGCACTTGTCATCGGCGCGGTCGCCGGGCTGGTGGTCCTCGTCGTGCTCGTCATCGCGATCGTGATCGCGGTCGGCAGGCGCCAGACCACCCCGCCGCCACCGCCGGAGGACGCCGGACGCGGGCCCACGGGCCAGCACCCGGACCCCGTCGAGGGCACACCATCCGACACGTCGACGCCCCAGTGGGACCGTCGCATCGATCCCCGGGAGGGTCCACAGTGAGATTCGCCGTGCGCAAGGTCGGGCCGGACGAGAAGTCCCGCCTCCAGGAGATCGGCGAGCTGACGGCGCTCGCCTACCTCGCCGATGGGCTGATCGACCACGCGCACCCCTATCTCCCACAGCTGCGCGACGCCGCCGCGCGCGCCAAGGACGCCGAGCTGCTCGCCATGATCGACGGCGAGCGGGGCGAGGGCGCGATCGTCGGCACCATCACGCTGGTGCCGCCGGGCAGCCCCTTCATCGAGCTCGCCGAGGACGCGGAGTACGAGCTGCGCATGCTCGCCGTGTCGCCCATCGAGCGCGGGCGCGGCATCGGCCGCACGCTCACCCAGGCGGCGATGGACCGGGCCGTCGAGAAGGGGGCCACGCGCATCGTCCTGTCGACCCTCGACACGATGCATGCCGCCCACCGGCTGTACGAGAGCGTCGGCTTCCGCCGGCGCGAGGAGCTCGACTGGGTGGTGTTCGACAACGAGGACGGCTCGGTCACGCGGGTGCCGCTCGAGCACGGCGAGCCGCCGGAGGGCGCGGTGCGCCTGCTGGCCTACTCGTGGGAGCCCTGAGCCCGACGTTCCGCGGAACGCGGAGCGGAACCCGGAGCGGAACCCGGAGCGGAACCCCGGCGGGAGCGTGAGGCGGACCCGGCGCCACTAGACTCGACGCCATGTCTTCCCTTGAGCGATCCGATGTGGCGCGCCTCGCGGCGCTCGCCCGCATCGACATGACCGACGCGGACCTCGACCGCCTCTCGGGCCAGCTCGCCGTGATCGTCGACGCCGTCGCCAAGGTGGCCGAGGTCGCCGGCGAGGACGTCCCGGCGACGAGCCACCCGATCCCCATGGCCAACATCCACCGCGAGGACGAGGTCCGCCCGTCGCTCTCGCAGGACGATGCGCTGGCCGCCGCCCCCGAGGCGGAGGACGGGCGCTTCCGCGTCCCGCAGATCCTGGGGGAGGAGGCCTGATGTCGGAGACCACCATCGACTGGACCCGCGCCACCGCCGCCCGGATGGCCGACGCCCTCGCCGCCGGCGAGGTGACCTCGGTCGAGCTGGTGCAGGCGCACCTTGACCGCATCGCCGCCGTGGACGGCCCCGTCCACGCCTTCCTCCACATCGACGCCGAGGGTGCCCTCGAGACCGCGCGAGCCGTCGACGCGGACCGCGCCGCGGGCGTCGAGCTGCCCCGCCTGGCGGGCGTGCCGATCGGCATCAAGGACGTCCTCGTGACGAAGGGCCTGCCCACCACGGCGGGCTCGCGCATCCTCGAGGGCTGGATCCCGCCGTACGACGCGACGGTGACCCGCCGCGTCCGCGAGGCGCGCATGCCGATCCTCGGCAAGACCAACATGGACGAGTTCGCGATGGGCTCGTCGACGGAGCACTCGGGCTACGGCCCGACGCGCAACCCGTGGGACCTCGACCGTATCCCCGGCGGTTCGGGCGGTGGCTCGGCCGCGGCGCTCGCGGCCTTCGAGGCGCCCCTGACGATCGGCTCGGACACCGGCGGCTCGATCCGCCAGCCCGCGTCGGTCACCGCGACGGTCGGCGTGAAGCCCACCTACGGCGGTGTGTCCCGCTTCGGCGCGATCGCGCTCGCATCGTCCCTCGACCAGCTCGGCCCGTGCGGCCGCACCGTGCTCGACACGGCGCTGCTGCACGAGGTCATGGGCGGCCACGACGAGATGGACGCGACCTCGCTCGACGAGCCGGTCCCCGCCGTGGTCGAGGCCGCGCTCGAGGGCGCGCGCCAGGACCTCACGGGCGTGAAGATCGGCGTGGTGCGCGAGCTCAGCGGCGCCGACGGCGGCTACCAGGCCGGCGTCACGCAGCGCTTCGAGGAGTCGCTCGAGCGTCTGCGCGGCATGGGCGCCGAGATCGTCGAGGTCTCGTGCCCGTCCTTCGAGTACGCGCTCGCCGCGTACTACGTGATCCTTCCGTCGGAGGCGTCGTCCAACCTGGCGAAGTTCGACTCGGTGCGCTTCGGCCTCCGCGTCGAGAAGGCCACGGTCGAGAAGACGATGCTCGCGACCCGCGCCGAGGGCTTCGGCGACGAGGTCAAGCGCCGCATCATCCTCGGCACCTACGCGCTGTCCGCGGGCTATTACGACGCCTACTACGGCTCGGCGCAGAAGGTCCGCACCCTGGTGCAGCGCGACTTCGACGCGGCGTTCGCGCAGTGCGACGTGCTCGTGTCGCCCACGACGCCGACCACGCCGTTCAAGATCGGCGAGCGCATCGACGACCCGCTGGCGATGTACCTCAACGACATCGCGACCATCCCCGCGAACCTCGCGGGCATCCCCGGCATGTCGCTGCCCTCGGGCGTCGCGCCCGAGGACGGCCTGCCGGTCGGCTTCCAGATCCTGGCGCCGGCGCACGAGGACGCCCGTCTGTACCGCATCGGCGCCGCCCTCGAGGCGTCGCTGACCGCCGAGTGGGGCGGCCCGCTGTCCGCGCAGGCGCCCGAGCTGGAGGTGGCCGAGTGACCACGATGACGTACGAGCAGGCGATGGAGGACTTCGATCCGGTCTTCGGCATCGAGGTCCACGTCGAGCTCAACACGAAGACCAAGATGTTCTGCGGCTGCGCGAACGAGTTCGGCGCGGAGCCCAACACCCAGGTCTGCCCCGTCTGCCTCGGCCTGCCGGGCGCGATGCCGGTGACAAACGAGAAGGCCGTCGAGTCGGCGATTCGCCTGGGCCTGGCCCTGGGCTGCTCGATCCGCGAGTCCTCGCGCTTCGCCCGGAAGAACTACTTCTACCCGGACCTCGCGAAGGACTACCAGATCTCGCAGTACGACGAGCCGACCTGCTACGAGGGCTCCCTCGACGTGGTCCTCGACGACGGCACCGTGGTGACGATCGGCATCGAGCGCGCGCACATGGAGGAGGACGCCGGCAAGAACACCCACGTGGGTGGCACCGGCGGCATCCAGGGCGCCGACTACTCGCTGGTCGACTACAACCGCGGCGGCGTGCCGCTGGTCGAGATCGTCACCAAGCCGATCACGGGCATGGGTGCCCGTACCGCGGAGGTCGCGCGCGCCTACGTCGCGACGATCCGCGACATCGTCCGCGCCCTGGGCATCTCGGACGGCCGCATGGAGCAGGGCTCGGTCCGCGCCGACGTCAACCTCTCGCTGCGCCCCAAGGCCGTGGCGGGGGAGTCGCAGGACGACGTGCCGTTCGGCAAGCGCTCCGAGACCAAGAACGTGAACTCGCTGCGCGCGATCGAGCGGGCGGTGCACTTCGAGGCCGCGCGCCAGGCGATGCTGCTGCTCTCGGGCGAGCACGTGGTCCAGGAGACGCGCCACTGGCACGAGGACACCTCCTCGACCACGCCGGGCCGCTCCAAGGAGGAGGCGGAGGACTACCGCTACTTCCCGGAGCCGGACCTGCTGCCGGTCGAGCCGTCGCGCGAGTGGGTCGAGGAGCTCCGCAGCACCATCCCCGAGCACCCCGCCAAGATGCGGGCGCGCCTGCGCGAGGAGTGGGGCTTCAGCGATCTCGAGATGCGCGACGTGGTCGCGGCCGACGCTCTGGTCCTCATCGCCGCCACCGTGCAGGCGGGGACGTCAGCCCAGGCCGCGCGCAAGTGGTGGATGGGCGAGCTGTCGCGTGTCGCCAACGACCGTGAGGTCGCGCTCATCGAGCTGCCTGTCACCCCCGACGCCGTCGCCGAGCTCCAGGGGCTCATCGACGAGGGCAGGATCAACGACAAGCTCGCGCGCCAGGCGCTTGAGGGCGTCCTCGCGGGCGAGGGCTCGCCCGCCGAGGTGGTCGCGTCGCGCGGCCTCGAGGTCGTCTCCGACGACTCGGCGCTCGAGAAGGCGGTGGACGATGCGCTGGCCGCCCAGCCCGACGTCCTCGCCAAGATCCAGGACGGCAAGGTCCAGGCCGCGGGCGCGATCGTGGGCGCGGTCATGAAGGCCACGCGCGGCCAGGCCGACGCGGGTCGCGTGCGGGAGATCATCCTCCAGCGCGCCGGCGTGGAGGGCTAGCCCCGGCGCTCCCGATCCCGCAGCATCGTCTCGCGACCCCGCCCGGCTCCGGGCGGGGTCGCGTGCTTTCCCATGGCGGCCCCGAGGGTGGTGGGGGACGGGCCGGGCGGCGCATCGGCCTGGAGCGGGCCCGGCCTGGAGCGCGCGTGGCCCGGGCGCGGGCGAGGCCCGGGCGCGGGTCCGGCCCGGAGCGGGAATCGCATGGTGCACGGCGGCGTTGGCGCCTCTGGTCCACGTCCGGCGACGCAAGGGAGCGAGCCATGCCCGATCTCGAGACGCGCAAGCGCGACGTCATCGCGTTCTACGAGCTCATGTTCAACGACTGCCGTCCGCGAGAGGCGCTCGAGCGCTACGCGGGCGCCGACTACATCCAGCACAACCCCGACGTCGAGGACGGCAAGGAGGGCTTCGCCAGTTACTTCGAGCGGATGGCCGACGAGTATCCGGGCAAGCATGTCGAGGTGGTGCGAGCGTTCGCCGAGGGCGACCACGTGGTGCTCCATTGCCGCCAGCGGTGGCCAGGCGGCGTCGTGTACGCCGGCATCGACATCTTCCGGCTCGACGATGACGGCAAGGTCGTCGAGCACTGGGACGTGCTGGAGGTGGTGCCCGAGCACGCCAAGAACGACAACGGGATGTTCTGATGCGGGTGCGACGATCGACCCGCCGCTGCCCGGGTGCACGCCGGCTCCCATCCCACGGCGATAGCCTCGGATCATGCTGACCGAGACCCCTGTGCGCCGCGTCGCGAGCGGAGGCCTCGCTCGCTCCGGCCCGGCCTGCGCCCTCACCTTCGACGATGGCCCCAACGGCCTCGACACGATCCGGCTGCTCGACTTCCTCAAGTCGCGCGGGATCCGCGCGGTCTTCGCCGTCATCGGCGAGGAGATCCTGCGGCCGTCGGGCATCTCGGCCGACGGCACGCCCATCCCGTCGGGCGCGGATGTGCTGCGCCGCATCGTCGCCGACGGGCACGTGCTCTGCAACCACGCCACCTCGTACGAGGACATGGGGCAGTGGAACGCCCTCGACGTGCGCGACGACATGCTCAAGAACCTCGGCATCATCGAGGGCGCCGTGGGCGACGACGTCCCGGTCCCGTACTGGCGTGCGCCCAACGGTTCGTGGGGCGTGACGGCGCCGGTGGCCGTGCGGCTGGGCATGCAGCCGCTCGACGTCGCCAACACGGTCGAGGACTGGGTGGAGCAGGACCCGGCGGTGCTCGCCTCGCGATTGCGGCTGGCCATGGTGCCGGGGGAGCTGGTGCTTCTGCACGACGGCGGCGGCAACCGGGCCGGCACCGTCGACGCCGTCATCGAGGTGGTCTCGGAGCGGCTCGACGAGGGCTGGAGCTTCGTCCTTCCGGAGATGCCCTAGGAATCTCGGCAGCCTCCGCAGTCCTCGCGCGCGACGTCCACGCCGGCCAGTTGCCCGCACGCGTTCCAGGCTTCCGGGCGTGAGGTGAGGGCGCTGGGACGTGGCTGTACGGCGCCGCCCCAGAGGGGTGGCGCCGCGGGGCGGGCCAGCTACGAGGGTTCGGGCGGAGCGCCGGGTTCGTCCTCGCCGGTGCAGGTGGTGTTCCAGGGTCGAGGTGCGCCGAACCTGGCGCGTCCGCCCTGACGCGGCGTTCTCGACGCATCGACGGATGCGGGCGGGATGAACCAGACCTCGGTGTCGGTAGCCCGGATCTGCCAGCCTTGATCGTGGATGACGTGATGACAGTGGGAGCACAGCAGGACGCAGTTGCTGATGTCGGTCCGGCCGCCCCTGGACCAGTAGACGATGTGGTGGGCCTCGCACCAGGCCGGAGGGGCGCCGCAGAACGCACACCCGCCGTCACGCTCACCTACAGCGATGCGTTGCGCGCGTGAGAACGGATACTGGCGCCGCCCGAGGTTGAGCGCCTCGCCCTTCTCACCCGACAGCGCGGGGATGAGGATCGCGGAGGTGATCATGCGTTGCGCCGTGGTCATGCTGATGGGCTGCGTGCAGCCGTCGACCTCGCCCAACCCTGTGCCCTTCTCCAGGTCGGTGGCGGTGGCGCGCACGACGACGGTGGTGGTGCCGAACAACGCGGTGGTCGTCTCACAGCCCAGGGCGTGACGGGCCAGATCGGCCAGCGAGTCTGCGCGCATCTGATCGGTCGTGCGCAGGTCCACGCCAGGTGCGTCGCGGCTCGTGCGCATCGCATCCCCGACGAGCTTGTCCAACGCGGCCCTGAGGGGTGCTGCGGTCTCGGGGTCGAGCTCCCCGTTGATGACGAGCATCCCGGCACGGTTCTCGAAGATGCGCAGGTGACGTCGCGCCCGCATGCGCGCGAGGTTGCGCTCGTGCTGCTCCACGTCGAGGGCCGCCTTGAAGCGGGAGACGATCTTGGCGAACCGGGACGCATCCAACCCCTTCGCGCGCTCCACCAGCTGGGCGGCGGCGTCCTGCTTGAACTCGGCAGGTACGTCGGGGGAGAGGGCGTCGAGCATGGTGATGATCTGGGCGCCGCAGTCCGCGGAGATCTCGCCGGCGTCCAGGGACGCGGCAACCGCGGGATAGCGCGGCTGGGGCTTGGCTCTGGGTTGAGGCTTGGGCTTCGGCTGGGGAGCCGGCGGCGGGTCGTCACCCGGGTTGTTCTCCGGGTTGCCCTCGTCATCCGGATCGTCCTCGGGGTCGTCAGGCCCGGGCTTGCCGCTCTCCATCTCCTCGAGCGCCCGCCCGACCTCGAGCAGCCGGAATGCCTCGGCCCGGGTGGTGCCCATCGTCGCGGCGACAAGATCCGCCGCGCCGCGATAGCCGTGCTGCTTCGCGACCCCACCTCCGGGCACATCCGATCCGGTCTCGATATCCCGCGCCGTACGCGCCAGTACCATGTCGAGCTCGCGCGCCAGCTGTGCCGCATCTCCCAGCCGCGCGACCGCAGCACCGGCGTCACCCACCGCGGCCAGCCCACGCATCGTCCCCACGGCCGCCCGTGCCTCCCGGCACGCATGCCCGAACGCGTCGACCCCGGCGGCGGCGCCACCGGGACCGGCATCGAACAGGTACGAGGCTTCCATGGATCCATCTCACCACGAGGGTCTGACAGTGCGGACCGACCATCACCCCAGGTAGATGTGGAAAAACCTGCGGAGCGAAGGTCTGTGGACATCGCCTCGCCGGCGCGCCGGGGCCACGCGATGCCGGGGTGTTCGGAGGCGCGGGGCGCCCTGCCGCGCGCACTCGCTTGACCTTCCAGCGGGATGGAAGGAATAGCGTGCGGAATTGTTGCCACTCCTGAGGAGGTCCCCATGGCTCACGACCACGCCACGATGCAGCACGACGCTTCCACGCACGATCAGCACGAAGCCCACAGCAATCACGAGAACCACGAGACCCACGAGTCCCACGACGCCCACGCCCACCACGGCACGGACCACAGCGGCCACGCAGACCTCTTCAGAAGGCTGTTCTGGTGGAACCTCCTCCTCGCGATCCCCGTGATCGCGACGAGCGAGATGGTCGAGGGCTGGCTCGGGTACGACCTGCCCGGCTCGGCATGGATCCCGCCGGTGCTCGGCACCGTGATCTTCCTCTGGGGCGGCTGGCCCTTCCTCAGCATGGCCTGGCGCGACGAGATCACCGTCCGCAAGCCCGGCATGATGACCCTGATCTCCCTCGCGATCACCGTCGCCTTCGGCGCCTCCGCCGCGGCCACCTTCGGCATCGGCGACCTCAGCTTCTGGTGGGAGCTCGCCGCGCTGATCGTCGTGATGCTCCTCGGCCACTGGCAGGAGATGAAGGCGGTCGGCCAGGCGCAGGGCGCCCTCGCCGCCCTCGCGGAGCTGCTGCCGGACGATGCGGAGCGCACCACCCCCGACGGCGGCACCGAGCACGTGAGCATCGGAGACCTCCAGAACGGCGACACCGTCGTCGTCCGCCCCGGCGGCCGCATCCCAGCCGACGGCACCATCGTCAAGGGCGACGCCAGCATCGACGAGTCGATGATCACCGGCGAGTCCGCCCCGGTGACCAAGGGCGAGGGCGACCACGTGGTCGCCGGCACCGTCGCGACCGACGGCTCGCTGCGCGTCGAGGTCACCGCGACCGGCGACGACACGGCCCTCGCCGGCATCCAGCGCATGGTCCAGGACGCCCAGAACAGCCGGTCGGGCACGCGTAAGCTCGCCGACCGCGCCGCCGCGTGGCTCTTCTGGATCGCCCTCGGCGCCGCCGCCCTCACCTTCGTGGTCCACTCCGCGCTCGGCGACCCCGCGCAGGGCCTGACCGCCGCCGTCTCCGTCCTCGTGATCGCCTGCCCCCACGCGCTCGGCCTCGCCATCCCGCTGGTCATCGCGATCGCGACCTCGACGAGCGCCAAGCAGGGCATCCTCGTCAAGGACACCGCCGCGCTCGAGGCCATGCGCACCATCGACGCGGTCCTCTTCGACAAGACCGGCACCCTCACCCGCGGCGAGCACGCGCTCACCGACACCGCCACCACCGACTCCATCGACGACGACACGATGCTCGCCCTCGCCGCCGCCGTCGAGCAGGACTCGGAGCACCCCATCGGCCGCGCCGTCGTCGCGGCGGCTCAGGACCGCGGCCTCGACATCCCGGCCGCCGAGGACGCCGACACCCTGCCGGGACGCGGCGTCCGCGCGCGCGTCGACGGCAAGGACGTCGCCGTCGGCGGCCCCAGCCTGCTCGACCACCTCGGCATCGAGGCGCCGGCGAGCCTGGACGATGCGGCGGCCGGGTGGCGCGAGAAGGGCGGCGCGGTGCTGCACGTAGTGGTCGACGGCGAGGCCGTCGGCGCCTTCACCACCGCCGACCCGATCCGCGAGGAGTCCCGCCAGGCCGTCGAGGCGCTCCACGCCCGCGGCATCGACGTCGCCCTCATCACCGGTGACTCGCAGGCCGTCGCGGACGCGGTCGCGCGCGAGCTCGGCATCGACGACGTCTTCGCCGAGGTCCTCCCCGACGACAAGGACCAGGCGGTCGCCGACCTCCAGGGCAAGGGCAAGCGGGTCGCCATGGTGGGCGACGGCGTGAACGATGCGCCGGCCCTGGCGCGCGCCGACGTCGGCCTGGCGATCGGCGCCGGCACCGACGTCGCGATGGAGGCCGCAGGCGTGGTGCTCGCAGGCTCCGACCCGCGCGGCGTCGTCGGCGTCATCGAGCTCTCGCACGCGAGCTACCGCAAGATGCGCCAGAACCTCGTGTGGGCCACCGGCTACAACGCCGTGGCGATCCCGGTCGCCGCGGGCGCGTTCCAGTGGGCGGGCCTCACCATGCCGCCCGCGGTCGCGGCGATCGCGATGAGCCTGTCGACCATCGTGGTGGCCGCGAACGCGCAGCTGCTGCGCCGCGTGACGCTCAAGCCCGAGGAGGTCGCCGCCGCCGAGGCCTGATCACGGCGCGCCTACCGCGAGGCGAGCTTCTCCAGCAGCAGCGCCTGCGCCACGATCATCCGCTCGATCTCGGCCGGGTCCACGCTCTCGTCCGACGCGTGGATCCGCGCCTTGTCCATGTCCTCGGGTCCCCACAGCACGAACTCCGCGGCCGGGCACGCCTCGTGGAGCGTCTGGAGCAGCGGGATCGACCCACCGGACCCGACCTCCGACGCCTCCGACCCGAAGGCCTCGGACATGGCCTCGCGGGCGGCGGAGACGCCAGCGCCGCCGCTGGGCACCAGGAACGCCGGCGCGGCCTTGACCCGCTTCACCTCGACCTGCGCGCCCCACGGCGCGTGGGACTCGAGGTGCGCGACGAGCGCGTCGAGCTCGGCCTCCGGGTCGGTCCCGGGGACGATGCGCATCGAGATCTTCGCGCTCGCCTGCGGCAGGATCACGTTCGAGGACCCCGCGATCGACGTCGTGTCGATGCCGATCGCGTTGATCGACGGCTTCGCCCACAGGCGGTCCGAGACGGTCCCGGTGCCGATCAGCGACACCCCGTCGAGCAGCGGCACGCCCTCGAGGAAGCTCTCCTCGCTCTGCTCGGCGCCCTCCCACGTGCCGGTGGTGACGCCTGCGACGGCCACGTCGCCCGCATCGTCCACCAGCGTCGACAGGAGGCGCGCGAGCGCCATCATCGCGTCCGGGGCGGCGCCGCCGAAGACGCCCGAGTGCAGCGGGTGGTCGAGCGTGCGCACGGTGACCGTGCACGAGACGTCGCCGCGCAGAGCTGTGGTGAGCACGGGCTCGCCGGCGACCAGGTTGCCCATGTCGCACACGACGAACAGGTCGCACTGGAACAGGTCGGGATGCGCCTCGACGAACTCCTCGAGGTTGCTCTCGGTCTCCTCCATGCCCTCGAGGATCAGCCGGATGGTGACCGGCGGCTTCCCGTCGAAGGCGCGCATCATGCCCAGGTGCGTCGCGAGACCCGACTTGTCGTCGGCGGCGCCGCGCCCGTACACGCGGCCGTCCTCCTTGCGCGTCGGCGTCCACGGGTCGGTGCTCCAGCCCTGCGACTCGGGTGCCGGCTGCACGTCGTAGTGCGCGTACAGCACGACCACGGGCGACCCCTCGGGCCCGGGCAGCTCCGCGTAGATCGGCGGGTAGCCGTGCGGCACCTCCGCGAGGTGCGCGTCCGCGAACCCGGCCTCGCGGAACAGCTCGAGCGTGCGCTCCGCCATCCGGTGCATCGGCTCCTCGGGGTAGCCCGGGAACGCGACGGACGGGATCGCGATGAGCTCCTCGAGGTTCGCGATGACGCCGGGCATCAGCGCCCGGACCTTCTCCTGGATCTCCGATGCGGGCATGAGGGATCGCCTTCCGTTCGAGGTGTCGTGGGGTGTCGGGTCAGAAGAACGCGCCGATCACCGCTCCGACCACGACTGTAGTGACCGAGAGGATGAGCATCGGCACGAAGAAGCTGTGGTCGAGGAGCTTGGTGCCGAGCTTCGTGGACCCGGTCTCGTCGAAGTTCGCGGCGGCGATCTGCGGGCCGTTGGCCGGCAGCGTGTAGACGCCGCCGAGGCCGCCGGCCCACATGCCCGCCACCGCGCCCACGGGGAGCCCGGCCGCGAGGCCGATCGGCACGATGGTGTTGGTCGCGGTCGACTGGCTCGTGGTCATCGCCGCGACCAGGAACACCGCGAGCGCGAAGAGGAGCGGGACGCTGGTGACCCACGACCCGACCGACTCGACGATGAACTCCTCGTGGGCCGCGATGAACGTGGCGGTGAGCCACGCGATCCCGAACAGGGCGATGGCGGCCACCATGCCCGCCTTGAACACCGACTGGTCGGGAACGGCGCTCACCTGGGGCCGCCCCACGAAGACGATGAGCGCGCTGACCACGAGCATGACCAGGATGATCGTCACGCCCATGTCGACGCGCACGCTCTCGCCGTCGACCGTGTACGTCGGCCGCAGGCCCTCGAAGATGCCGAACGCGACGATCGCGAACACCCCGATGAGGAACGTGACCGCCGCGTTCCGTCCCCGCGCGGTGTAGGTGAGGCGCGCGCTTGCGCGCCCGCCCGCATCGTCCCTCAGCGCCGCGACCGCGCCCGCCGCGATGCGCTCCTGGATCTCGGGGTCGTCGTCCATGTCCTTCCACATGCGGTTCACCACGAGCGACGTCACCACGATGCCGATGAGGCACGCGGGGAAGGTGATCGCGAGGATCTGCGCGAGGCCGAGGTTGTACGGGGCGACATCGGTGAACGCGAGCATCGCGGCCATCGCGGCGGACACCGGCGAGGCGGCCAGCGCGATGCCGGACTGCACCACCGTCACGGTCAGCGGCCGCGCGGGACGGATCCCGTTCTTCACCGAGAGGTCGTAGACCACGGGGAGCAGAGGGAACACGATGTTGCCCGTGCCGGCGCCCGCGCAGAACAGGAACGCGGTCAGCGGCGCGATGAGGGTGATCTGCCTGGGACGGCTCTCGATCACCCGCGCCGCCATCGCGACCATCCAGTCGATGCCGCCCGCGGCCTGCATGAGCGCCGCCGCGGTGACCACGCCGAGGATGATGCCGATCGCGGTGATGGGGGCCGCGCCCGGCGCCTCGCCGAAGAGGAAGACCAGGATGAAGGTGCCGACGCCGCCCCAGATGCCGACCCCGATGCCGCCCGTCCGGGTGCCGAGCACGATCGACCCGAGCACCACGATGGCCTCGAGCACGAAGCTCACGGTCATGGTTCGGTCCCCATCGCCGGCCCCCTCGGGGCCGCCGTCGACCCCTCAGGCTGACATTACGCGCGAGGTCCGACGGCCGCCTGGGGAGGGACGATGCGGCGGGCGCCTCCCGTGGGCAGGGCGCCCGGCGCGGGCCGAACCTATGCTGGACTGAGCAGCGGCGCCACGGGCGGCGCCGCACGTCCGGGAGCGCGATCATGAGCACCACGTCGACGAGCGAGCACGCAGTCCCGTCCCTCACGCCGGAGCAGCTGGGAGAGGTCCTCACCCTGCTGCCGGGCTCCGACTCGGTCGAGCTCAAGGCGACCGTGCCGGGCGCCGACCGCAGACGCGTGGTCGACAGGCTCGGCCTCGACCCGCTCCAGGCCGAGCTCCGTCAGGTGGCCTTCTTCGACACCCCGGACCTCCGGCTCGACCGCGTCGGCCTGGTGCTGCGCGCCCGCCGCGTCCAGCACAAGCCGGGCGACTCGGTGGTGAAGCTGCGGCCCGTGGACCCCGCGGGCCTGAGCGACGACCTGCGCGCGTCGAAGGACTTCGGGGTCGAGATCGACGCGATGCCGGGCGGCTTCGTGTGTTCGGGCAGCCTCAAGGCGGCCTCCGAGGACGGCCCGATCCACGAGGTGATGCGTCGCGAACGCCCGGTCCGGAAGCTCTTCTCCAAGGAGCAGCGCGCCTTGTTCGAGGAGCGCGCACCGGACGGCGTCGACTGGGACGACCTCCGGGTGCTCGGCCCCATCACCACCCTCAAGCTCAAGTTCTCGCCCCCGGAGCTCGGGCGGCGCATGGTCGCGGAGCTCTGGGCGTACCCCGACGGCTCGCAGATCCTGGAGCTGTCGACCAAGTGCGCCCCCGCCGAGGCGTTCCAGGTCGCTGCGGAGACCAAGGCCTTCCTCGCGTCGCGCGGCGTCGACCTGGGCGCGCCGCAGCAGACCAAGACCCGCACCGCGCTCGAGTACTTCGCCTCGATCGGGGAGTGACCGGGACCGCCTGGGCGATCAGGACAGGTACGCCCCCGCGGCGGCGGAGTACGCCTCCATGATCTCCGGCCGGGTGTCCTGCGCGGGGGCCGCGACCACGGCCAGCGGCCACGCGGGGCGCGAGCCGGTCAGTGCCCACGCCGCCTGCACCGCGGCGCCCGCGGCGACGTACTCGCCGGGCTCGGGCACCTCGACGGGCACGTCGAAGACCTGGGCGGCGATGGCCTGCACCGCGGGGTTCTGCGCCGAGCCGCCGACCAGCAGCGCCCGCTTCGCGACCACGCCCGCGGACAGGATCGCGTCCATGCCCACCGCCTGCGCGGCGAGCATGCCCTCGATCGCGGCGCGGGCCATGTTCGACCGCGTGGTGTTGGCCAGCGTCATGCCCGACAGCGTCGCGGTGGCGTCGGGGAGGTTGGGGGTGCGCTCGCCCTCGAAGTAGGGGACCAGGGTGAGGCCGCCGGCGCCCGGCTCGGCCTCCATGGCCAGGGCGCCCAGCTCGTCGTAGCCCACGCCGAGGACGCGCGCGAACGCGTCGAGCACGCGCGAGGCGTTGAGGGTGCACACGAGCGGCAGGTGCTCGCCGGACGCGGACGCGAAGCCGGCGACGATGCCCGTCGCGTCGCGGAAGCCTTGCTCGGTCACCGCGAAGACGGTGCCGGACGTGCCGAGCGACACGACCACGTCGCCGACCGTCGCGCCGAGGCCGAGCCCCGCGGCGGCGTTGTCGCCCGCGCCCGGCCCGACCACGCAGTCGAGCCCGTGCACGGTGCCCGCGGGCTCGCCGGGCCCGAGCACGCGCGGCACCACCGCATCGTGCCCGAGGGCGGCGACCAGCAGGTCGCGGTCGTACTCCCCGGTGGCGGGGTTCCAGTACCCCGTCCCGGAGACGTCGGAGCGGTCGGTCGTCAGCTCGGACAGCACCGGCCCCAGCGGGGACGATGCGACGGGCCCGTAGCCGCGCAGGCGCCAGGTCAGCCAGTCGTGGGGGAGGGCCACCGCGGCCACGCGGGCGGCGTTCTCCGGCTCGGCGTCGCGCAGCCACCGCAGCTTGGTCGAGGTGAACGAGGCGACGGGCACCAGGCCCGTGCGCTCGGCGAGCGCGTCCGCCCCGAACTCCGCGATGAGGTCCGCGGCGGCGCCTGCCGAGCGGGTGTCGTTCCACAGCAGCGCGTCCCGGACGACCTCGCCGTCCTCGGATAGCGCGACCATCCCGTGCTGCTGCCCGCCCACGGAGATCGCCGCGACATCGGCGAGCCCGCCCGCCTCCTCGAGCGCGGACCGCAGCGCCTCCCACCAGGATGCGGGGTCCACGGACGTGCCTTCCGGGTGCGACGCGCGCCCCTGGCGCACCACGTCGCCGGACTCGAGGTCGCGGATCACGACCTTGCAGGACTGGGTGGACGAGTCGACTCCGGCGACGAGCGTCATGCGGCGGGCCTTTCAGCGGTCAGGAAGGGGAGTGGCGCCCCGCCCGCCCCAAGGAGGGAGGACGGGCGGGACGCCGGGAGGGGGGAAGGATCAGCGGGCGCCCATGAGGTGCTCGACCGCGAGCTGCTGCAGGCGGACGTAGCCGAAGCCCTTGCCGTCGAAGTACGCGTCGGGGTCGAAGTCCTCGTACGCGGAGGTGTCTGCCAGCAGGTCGGCGGTGGTCTCGCCCGCGCCGAGCGTGGTCTGCGCGAGCTCGTCCTGGCGGGTGGCGGCGATGGCCTCCTGGACCTCGGGGTCCGCACGGAAGGCCGCCGCGCGCTCCTTGAGGATGAGGTACATCCGCATGTTCGCCTTCGCGGACTCCCACACGCCGTCGAAGTCCTCGGTGCGCGAGGGCTTGTAGTCGAAGTGGCGGGGGCCCGTGTACGCCGGCGAGCCGTTCGGGCCGCCGTTCTCGAGCAGGTCGACGAGCGAGAACGCGTTGATGAGGTCGCCGTGGCCGAAGACCAGGTCCTGGTCGTACTTGATGCCGCGCTGGCCGTTGAGGTCGATGTGGAAGAGCTTGCCGTGGTCGAGCGCCTGCGCGATGCCCGCGGTGAAGTTGAGGCCCGCCATCTGCTCGTGGCCCACCTCGGGGTTGAGGCCCACCAGCTCGGGGTGGTCGAGCGTGTTGATGAAGGCCATCGCGTGGCCGACCGTCGGCAGCAGGATGTCGCCGCGGGGCTCGTTCGGCTTGGGCTCGATCGCGAACTTGAGGTCGTAGCCCTTCTCGAGGACGTAGTCGCCGAAGATGTTCGCGGCCTCGCGGTAGCGCTCGAGCGCGACGCGGATGTCCTTGGAGAAGTCGTACTCGGCGCCCTCGCGGCCGCCCCACATGACGAAGGTCTTCGCGCCGAGCTCGGCGGCCAGGTCGATGTTGCGGAGGATCTTGCGGATCGTGAAGCGGCGCACGTCGCGCGCGTTCGAGGTGACGCCGCCGTCCTTGAAGACCGGGTGCGAGAACGTGTTCGTGGTGATCATCGGGATCTTCATCCCAGTCTCCTCGCACGCCTTCTTGAGCGCGTCGATGGCGGCGCGGCGGTCCGCGTCCGACGACCCGAACGGGAACAGGTCGTCGTCGTGGAAGGTCATGCCGTACGCGCCCAGCTCGGCGAGCTTGTGGATCGCCTCGACCGGGTCCAGGGCGCCGCGGGTGGCGGAGCCGAACGGGTCCGCGGCCGGCCATCCAATGGTCCAGAGGCCGAACGTGAAGTGGTCGGCCGGGGTGGGGGTGAAGGACATCGCGTCTCCAGTCATCGTTGAGCGGGTTAAAATGTTCCCGCAGAAAACATATACCCGAGCGGGGGTCCCGTCAAAGCGCGGCGGGACGATGCGCGGGCCGGCCGGGCGTCCACGGTCGGGCGCGCCGCAGCGCGCCTCGGAACCAGGGGCTCGGCGTGCCGGACGTGCGCGAGGCGCGTCCCGCACGGGCGCGGGGCGCGGCATACTGACGGGCACGGAGGAGGAGCGATGGGCGAGGATCTGGCGAGCGCCGCGGTACCGGCGCACACGAGCGTGGCGCGCGGCAGCCGCAACGACAACACGCGCCGCCACAACCTGTCCTCCCTGCTCACGGCCGTCCACTACGGCGGCCCGCTCACCCGCGCGCAGCTCACCCGCGACACCGGGCTCAACCGCTCGACCATCGGCGGGCTCGTCACCGAGCTCGCGCAGCTCGGCCTCGTCATCGAGGACGCCGCCGCGGAGACCGGCGCCGTGGGCCGGCCCAGCCTGATCGTGCGTCCCCGCCGCGACGTCGCGGCGCTCGCGCTCCACCCGGATGTCGACGCGATCGAGCTCGGCGCGGTCGCGATCGACGGCACCGTCCTCGCGCGCCGCCGCGTCTCCGTCGACGCGCCGCCCACCCCGCAGGACGCGGCCGCCTTCGCGTGGGAGGCCGCGCGCGAGATCGGCGAGGAGATCCCGGGCCTGCGCGTCGTCGGCGCGGCCGCCGCGGTCCCCGGCCTCGTCGCGATCGACAGCGCGACCGTCGTCGACGCGCCCCACCTCGGCTGGCGCGGCGTCGACTTCCGCGAGACCCTCGCCGAGGCGCTGACCCTCCCCGTGGTGGTGGGCAACGACGCGAACATGGGCCTCCGTGCCGAGTGGAGCTTCGGCGCCGCCCGCGGTGTCGACACCGTCGTCTTCCTCAACGGCTCCGCCTCCGGCATCGGCGGTGCCGCCCTCGTGGGCGGCCGGATGCTGCGCGGCGGCCGCGGCTACGGCGGCGAGTTCGGCCACATGATGATCCGCTCGGACGGCGAGCGGTGCTCGTGCGGGCGCTCGGGCTGCCTCGAGACCGAGCTCAACGCGGAGCGCCTCGACGCCGCCGCGCACGACGACGCCGCGCTGGACGCGCTCGCCTCGACGCTCGCCGCGGCGATCGCCAACCTCGAGTGCGCCTTCGACCCCGACCTCGTGCTGCTCGGCGGCTACCTGGGCGCGCTCTACGACGTGCGTCGCGACCTGGTCACCGCACGGGTCCGGGACCTCGCGTTCCGTCCCGACGTCGAGGACGTCGCGATCGCCCGCACGGCGCTCGGCGGCAACCGCCTCCTTATCGGCGCCGCGGAGCGCGCGTTCGCGGCCCTGCTGCAGGACCCGGCCGGCGTCCCGCTCGTCGCCCTGTGATGGGGGAGGCGCGCGGCGCCGCCCCTGGCAGACTGGCCGCATGATCACCGTCTCCGTGCCCTCCCAGGCCGTCGCCGACGCGCTCGGCGACGTCGGCCCTGACGCGCGCGTCATCGTGTGGGACCCCGCCGAGTCCGATCCGCCCGAGGAGGAGCGCGAGCGCATCACCATCGCGTGCCTCGCGCACTTCACGGGCGGCCGCCGGCTCTACGGACGCCTCGCGACCTGCCCGGACCTCAAGATCATCCAGATCGCCTCCGCCGGCTACGAGCACGCGCTGCCGTTCGTGCCGCCGGGCGTCTCGCTGGCGAACGCCCGCGGCGTGCACGACACGCGCGTCGCGGAGATGACGCTGCTGCTCGCGCTCGCGTCGCAGCGGCGCCTGCCCGCGTTCCTCGACTCGCAGCGCCGCGGCGTGTGGGAGCAGGACCTCGTCGCGCCGTCGCTCGCGGACTCGCGCGCGCTCGTCGTCGGCTACGGCAGCATCGGCGAGGCCATCGGGTCGCGCCTGCGCGCCTGCGAGGTGACGGTCGAGGGTGTCGCCCGCAGCGCGCGCATCGCACCGGACGGCACGCTCGTCCACGCCGCGGACGACCTCCTCAGCCTGCTCCCGCACCAGGACATCGTGATCATCGTGACGCCCCACAGCGAGGACACGGACAGGCTCGTCGACGCGGGCTTCCTCGCGGCGATGCGCGACGATGCGCTGCTCATCAACGTGGGCCGCGGCAAGGTGGTCGACACGGACGCCCTGCTGGCGGAGCTCGGGAGCGGGCGGCTGCGCGCGGCGCTCGACGTCACCGACCCCGAGCCGCTGCCCGACGGCCACCCGCTGTGGTCCGCGCCGAACTGCATCGTGGTGCCGCACGTCGCGGGCGTCGAGCAGCTCACCAACCGGCGCTACACGGACCTCGTCCGCCGGCAGATCGAGGCACGCCGCCACGGTGACGACCCGGTGAACTTCGTGAGAATGGGCGCCTTCCCCGCGTAAGCCCCCCTTCCGCGGGGAAGGCACCGCCCCTCAGCTGTGACGCCGCGTCCCGGGTGGTGGGACCCGGAGGGCGCCTCACCTGGCCAGGCTAGGCATAGGTCGCGCGACGCGCACACCGGCCGTGACCGTTTCGTGACCAACGGCGCGAATCTCTCAGGATCCGTCCTGCATCGCGATCCACGCGGCCACGATCGACTCGAGCTCGCCGCGGCGCTCGTCCGCCTCCTCGACGGAGGCGAAGGTCATGGTCCGCCCCTCCTTGCCGTCGCCCTCGAGGTGCGGGTGGTCGCCCGGGATCAGCGCGCCCTTGTGGAACATCAGCGTGGCGTGCTTGCGGGCCCGCGGGAAGAAGCTCGCGAGGTTGCCGCGGTACGTGAACGTGGGCGCCTGCCACTTGATGCACTCGCCCATGCGCGGGTCCGCCTCGAGCACGATCCGCCGCACCCGTTCGACCACATCCTTCATCGGGTTGTCGTACGCCGCCATCCAGGCGTCGACCTCGTTGTCCGCCATCCCTCGAGGCTAGCCCCGCTCGTGCTCCAACAGCCACCGCTTGCGCTCGATGCCGCCCGCGTAGCCGGTGAGCGCGCCGTCCGCGCCGACCACCCGGTGGCACGGCACCGCCACCGTGAGCGGGTTGCGACCGATCGCCGCGGCCACCGCCCGCGTCGCCGTCGGCCTACCGATCCGCTCCGCCACCTGGGCGTACGTCCACGTCTCGCCCCCGGGGATCTCGCGGAGCGTCTCCCAGACCTCGCGCTGGAACGGGGTGCCCGGCGCGACCGCGTCGACCGGGACGTCCTCCGCGTCGCCCGCGAAGTACGCCGCGAAGGCGGCCTCCGCGCGGTCGAGCGTCTCGTGCGTCGTGGGCGTCTCCAGGCCGTCCAGCTCGGGACGGCGGCGGTGGTCGGCGAAGTAGGCGCCGCGGAGCCCGCCGTCGCCGGCGACGAGCGTGAGCGGGCCGAGCGGGGTGGCGATGTCGCGCCGCACCAGCGCGGTCGAGGTGAGAGTGGTCATGAGATCCGTCCTTCCGTCGCCGCGGTCCACAGGTGCATGGCCGCGTACGCCCGCCAGGGCCGCCAGGCCTCGGCCTGCTCGGCGAGCGCCCGACCGTCGAGCCCCGCCGCCTTCTGCAGCACCAGGTCGCCCGAGGGGAACCCGTCGGGGTCCCCGAGCGCCCGCAGCGCCACGTACTCCGCCGTCCACGGCCCGATGCCGGGGATCGCGAGCAGCGCCCGCCGCGCCTCGGCGCGGTCCGCGCCGGGGCTGAGGTCGAGCGAGCCGTCGATCATGGCGCGCGCCGCCGCGGAGATCGCGCGCCAGCGTGCCTGGGGCACGAGCCCGCTCGCCGGATCGACGTCGGCGAGCGCCTCGGGGGACGGGAACACCCGTCCAGGCCCCGTCGGGACACTCAGTACTCCAGAATCGCCTTCGGTCCTCTCGGCCGGGACACTTAGTACTCCTCCGAACCTCTCGACCATCGTCCCGAGCGTCCGCCGCGCGCCCGCGACGCTGACCTGCTGGCCCACGATCGCCCGCACCACCATCTCGAACGGGTCCACGGCGCCCGGCACGCGGAGGCCTGGGACCGCGGCGACCAGCGGTGCCAGGAGGGACGATGCGGCGAGCGCCTCGTCCACGGCGGCCGGGTCCGCGTCGAGGTCGAGCAGCCGCCGGCAGCGCGCGACCGCGGCGCCGAGGTCCCGCACGTCGGCCAGCGCGAGCCGCGCCCGCACGTGCCCCTCGACGGCCTCCAGGGCGACCGTGCCGGGGCCGTGCGGGAGGCGCATCGTCCGCCCGTACGTGGCCCCGTTCCAGGTCTCGACGCCCTCGACCGCGCGCACGCCCACGAACGCGAGGGCGCGATCCACGGCGGCGGGCGCCCGGTGCCGCAGCCTCAGCTCGAGCGTCGTCGGGCCCGCCGTCGCGGGCCCGCCCGCGCGGCGGCGCACCTCGCTCGGGGTGAGCGCCCATGCGGCACGCGCGGCGTCGTTGAACTGCCGCACGGAGCCGAAGCCTGCCGCGAAGGCCACGTCCGCGACGGGCAGCGCGGTGGTCTCGAGCAGGGTCCGCGCGTGGTGGAGGCGGTGCGCGATGGCGAGCGCCTGCGGGCTCGCGCCCAGCTCGTCGACGAGCACGCGCGACACGTGCCGCTCGGTGTAGCCGAGCCGGCGCGCGAGCCCCGCGACGCCCTCGCGCTCCACCACGCCGTCGTCGATCAGCCGCACCGCGCGGCTCGCGACGTCCTCGCCCACCTTCCAGCGGGGCGAGCCCGGCGCATCGTCCGGGAAGCACCGCCGGCACGAGCGGTAGCCGGCGCGCTGCGCGGCGGCGGCGCTCGGATAGAAGCTCACGTTCGCCCGCGCGGGCGTGCGCGCCGGGCACGACGGACGGCAGTAGATCCCGGTCGTGCGGACGGCCGTGAAGAACTGCCCGTCGTACCGCGCGTCCTTGCCGCGGATCACCGCATAGCGCGTCTCGTCGTCCCACATGCTCACGAGTGTGACGCATGCGGGTGAGGCCGCGCTCGCGGTCATCGGACATGGCGGCGGGGTGGGGATCGCCCCTCGGCGACGATCCCTTCCCGGCCGTGCCCGGGGTTCAGGTGGCGGGTGTGCCCGCGGTCATGGCGTGCCGTGCGGCGAGCACCAGGTAGACGAGGTTGGCGGCCGCGGCGACGCCGTAGCCGAGACGCAGCCCGAGCCGCGCGCGCCCCTCGGAGCGCACGTCGCCGGCTCGAGCGGAGCGGAGGGCCAGGTGACCCAGCACGATCGCCGCGGGGAACAGCAGCGCGACGCCGGCGGCCACCGACGCGTCGGCGAGCCAGTCCCTGCGCTCGCCGGGGCGGCGGCCCAGGTAGGGGTAGTAGCCGTGCGGGAGCTCCGGATGCCCCACATAGCCCAGGTACTCGGAGGACGCGGGTGTCATGGCCTCTCCTTCCCGGGCGCCGTCCCGCGAGGGCGTCGGCCGGGGCCGTTCGCTGTGAGGCGCCCTCGCTGGCGGGCTCCACGCTACGGCCGGTGTGTGTCGGGCGCGTGTCCGCCGGGAAATAACTCTGTTACGTCAGGACGATGCGCGGGCCGCCTTGCCGCGCTTGAGGTCGGCGAGCGCGACGGCCCTCTCGGCGGCGTGGTCGACGATCGGCGCGGGGTAGGCGGGGGTGTCGACCTCGGCGACCCAGCGCTGCACGTAGCGGCGGTCGGGGTCGTAGCGCTCGGCCTGGGAGGAGGGGTTGAAGATGCGGAAGAACGGCGCGGCGTCGCGGCCGGTGCCGGCGACCCACTGCCAGTTGAGCTGGTTCTGCGCGTGGTCGTAGTCGAGCAGCGCGCGCCGGAAGTACGACGCGCCGCGCTGCCACGGCAGGTGCAGGTCCTTCACCAGGAGGCTCGCGACCACCATGCGCACACGGTTGTGCATGGTGCCGGTGGCGGCGAGCTGGCGCATGCCCGCGTCGACGAGCGGGAAGCCCGTGCGGCCGTCGCGCCACGCCATGAACGCCTCGTCCGCCTCGGTGCCCGTGGCCCAGGCGTCCTCGGGCAGGGCGGGGGTGAGGGACTCGTGCTGTGCGCGCGGGTGCCGGAAGAGCACGTCCGCGTGGAACTCGCGCCACGCGAGCTCCGACTCGAGCTTCCGCGCCGCCTCGCCGCGCACCGCGGCCGTCGCGGCCAGCACCGTGCGCGGGTGGATCTGGCCGTACGCGAGCGGCACCGACAGGTGCGAGGTCGAGTCGAGATCGGGGCGGTCGCGCTCGGTCGCGTAGCGCGCGAGGTCGCCGGCGACGTAGTCGTCCCACGCCGCGATCACGCGGTCCTCGCGGAACTCGTGCTGCTCGGCGAGGAGGTCGTCCGCATCGCCGTGCGCCGCCTCCTGGTCGAGGTCGACGTCCGAGCCGACGCGCGCGAAGCCGCCCGGGTCCGCATGGTCGGCGGGTTCCCGCCACCCGTGCTCGCGCCACGCGTGCGAGAACGGGGTGAAGACCTTGTACTCGGTGCCGTCGGACTTCACGACGCGTCCCGGCGCGACCGCGTACGGCGTCCCGACCAGCCGCAGCTCGCGTCCGTCCGCCTCGAGCGCGGCCGCGACGGCGTCCTGCGCCCGGATCCCCGCGGGCGAGGCCTCGCGGGCCGCGAACACCACCGACGCATCGTGCTCCCGCGCGACGGCGAGGATGACGTCGGCCGGGTCGCCGCGCCGGACGCCGACCGCGCCGCCCGTGTCCTCGCGCAGGCTCCACAGCACCCGCGCGAGGTGCGCGCGCCGGCGTCCCGACCACAGGTGGACGCCGCGGCTCCACGCGAAGACGGCCGCCGCCGGCCCGTCCTCCTGCGCCGCGAGCAGCGCCGGGTTGTCCGCGAGGCGCGCGTCGCGCCGGATCCACCACACCGAGGTCATGCCACCCCCAACGCGCATGGCCCGCCGCGGGATTCCGGCGCGCGATGGCTCAGTCGTCAGCGTCGGGCGTGACGAGCTCGGCGCCGCCCTTGCGCACGACGATGCGGTCGGGCGGGCAGACGGGCCCCCCGACGGTGAGGACCGTGCCGTCCTCGAGCGTGACCGTGACGTCGCCGTCCGTGCAGCCGAGGTCGAGGTAGATGACACCGCCGTTGGCCTCGACGTAGGTGACGTCGTCGTCGACGTCCACCTCGATCCGCGCGTCCGTCTCGTTGGTGATCTCGAGGCCGCCGGCGTCGGTGCAGCCGGCGAGCGCGACGGCGGCGAGGACCGTGGCGAGTGTTCTTGCACTGCGAAGTCCGGACATCCCCACCCCTTCCGCGCCGACGGGTATTGCGCGCCGCTGCGAGCATCGTGCCTCGAAAGACCGGCGAACGAGCGGTCCGACGCGCGCAGGCAGAGGGCGAGGCGGCCGTCCCGGACAGCGCGAAGGCCCCGCCCGGCGTGATGCCGGACGGGGCCTTCGGCCTGAAGAGCAGGGGTTACGCGACGGCGACCGGCGCGTGCTTCTCGACGTGCGCGATCGCCGCCGCGAGGAAGGTCTCCAGCACCGGGCGAGCCGAGTCGAGCAGCGAGCCGTCGGCCGAGAAGACCGCGGTGTGCTGGAGGAAGACCTCGGGCTGGCCGAGCGTCGGGGCGTTGAAGTGGCCGAGGATCGCGCGCAGGTGCTGCTGCGCGACCGCGGTGCCGATGGCGCCCACGGACGAGCCTGCGATCGCGACGGGCTTGCCGTTGAACGAGTTGGTGCCCCACGGGCGCGCTGCCCAGTCGAGCGCGTTCTTGAGGACGCCCGGCAGCGAGCGGCTGTACTCGGGCGTGAGGATGATGACGCCGTCGACGCCCTCGATCGCGGCCTTCCACTCGAGCGCGGCGACCGGGTAGGCGGCGTCGTGGTCCGGCGTGTAGAGGGGGAGCGCCGAGAAGTCGAGCTCGACGAGCTCGACGCCCTCGGGGGCGAGCGCCGCGAGCGCGCGACCGAGCTGGCGGTTGATGGAGGTGCTCGAGAGCGAGCCTGCGATGTATCCGATGCGGGTCATGACGGTCTCCTGTTCGGGGGAGGGGTGGGAACGCCGACGCCGTAGTCGGACGGCCATCGCAACGACGATGACGTGTCAACTATTCCAGAAGATGACGCTTCAACAAACCGGTCGGGGGGACGATGCGGCGACCGGCTTCCGGTCGGCGGCCTGCCGCTCAGGCCGCGGGGACGCCCGTCGTGGAGTCGGTGCGCACCGTGGCGTACAGGGGGTCGCCGGTGGTAGCGAGCGGGTCGGCGGTCGCGACGCTGTCGACGAACGCGGCGATACCCGCGGCAGGGCTCATGGGTGCGGTCGCCTGCTCGGCGCGGACCGCGCGCACGGGGTCGGTGGGCACGGTGGGCAGGGGCCCCGAGCCGCCGACGCGTGCGACGTGCGCGACGTAGCCGGCCGCCGCGCTGAGGAGGGCGTGGGCCTGCGCGTCGAGCTCGGCGCTGTGGCAATGCCCGTGCGCGCTGAAGTCGGAGGCCTGCACCGTCAGCGTCCGCTCGGGCTGACCCATCACGAGCGCGCCCGCGTCGGACAGCACGGTGCGCAGGTGCACGATCGCCATGAAGCTGCCGGCGGCCGGCGCGGCCGCGCCGGCGATGACCACCGGCTTGTCCTCGAGCGAGGTGGGCGACGCGGATGCCCAGTCGAGGGCGTGCTTGAGGGTGCCGGGGATCGAGCGCTCGTGGGTCGGCGTGATGACCAGCAGGCCGTCGACGGCGTCGAGCTGGCGCTTCCACTCGATGCCCGCGTGCGGGAGCGGTGCGTCCGTGTACGGCGCGTGCAGGGGCAGCTCGCTCGGCGTGAGCTCGACGAGCCTCGTGCCGGACGGTGCCGCGGCATGCAGGAGCGACGACAGGAGACGGGTGGTGCGCGCCTGGGGCAGGTGGCCCAGCAGGAGACCGATGACCGGCATGGGGAGGGTCCTTCCTCGACTGCGGTGGAGACGGTGGCACAACGGCCGCCTCCCATGGCGGTCGCGCGGTGCAACGCTCCTGCTCAGCGACGCATTCCCGAGGGCTACTCGGGCAGGCCCTCCGCGTAGACCGCGATCGCGTCGCGCAGCAGCTCGGCAGTGCCGTCGCCGTGCTTGTCGTAGGTCGCGCGGAAGCGCGGGTCGTCGACGTACATCCGGCCCAGTCCGGCGTAGGCCTCGCGGCCCGGCGCCCAGAACAGCGACACCCAGGCATGATGGCGCGCCACCAGCGCCTGGACCTCGTCGGAGGCGGGGTCCGCATCGGCCGCCGCGAGCCGTGCGAGGGCGTCGGCGACCGCCTCGTGCTCGGCGACGTGGGCGCGCTGCGCCTCGGGCGACATGCCCGTCCACGCGGCATTCGACCGGGCCACCGCATCGTCCCCCCAGCGCTCGCGGGCCTCGGGCTCGTAGCGTTCGTGGTCGAACCCCTCGAACATCTCGTCGCTGGTCATGGGCAGTCCCTTCTCGAGTCGGGTGAGGGTGCGCTCGACGGTCTCCGCGAGCGCGGCGAAGCGGTCGCGCTGGGCGAGCAGCGCGACGTGGTGGTCGCGCATCAGCGCGGCGGTGAGCGTGGGGTCGTCGGTGTCGACGATGCTCGCGATGGTCTCGAGCGGCACGTCCAGCTCGCGCAGCACGAGGATGTGCTGGAGCCGCAGCAGCTCCGTCTCGCCGTAGTGGCGCCGGCCGTCGTGGCCGGTCCACGCGGGGGAGAGCAGCCCGATGGCGTCGTAGTGGCGCAGGGTGCGGCTCGTCACGCCCGTGAGGCGGGCGACGGAGGCGATGTCGAGGTCCATGCCGACCACGGTAGAAGTTGACGTCGCGTCAACGTCAAGCGGGATCCGGCGTCTGTGTCGCGCATGCTGCCGCTATTCCTGCACGAGGCGCCACGCCCTGGTGCTTCGTGCACGAATAGCGGCAGCGTCCCGCAACGAGTCACGGGATGCTCGACGCCGGAGCCTGGATACGCGAGAGCCCGGCGACCGCGCGGCCGCCGGGCTCCCGATCGTGCGGCTAGTGCGAGGTGATCTCGAACAGCGTGGTGGTGCCGGACACCTCGTTGGCCACCGCGAGCAGCGGCGTGCCCGACGGCGAGTCCTCCGCCGCGATGAACGCGAGGCCCTCGGGGCCGAGGTCGCCCGCCGACGCGAGGTCCTCCTCGGGGTCGATGCCGAAGTCGCGGTTGTTCACGTAGGTGACGAACGACGACGCGGCCGGGTCGGTGACGTCGTAGACCATCACGCCGCCCACGCGCTCGAGGCCGACGAACGCGTACGTGCGCCCGCCCACCTCGCCGATCGTGACGCCCTCGGGCTCCGGACCCTTGTTGTCCGAGCGGTTGTCGAGCTCGTTGTTGGTGTTGCTCGCGTTGAAGTGGTCCTGCTCCGCGAGGGCGGTGATCTGCTCGAAGTCGTCACCCGAGTCGAAGACCTGCGTGCCGTCGGTGGTCCAGATCGAGAACGACCGCGCGCCGAACGCGTACAGCGCCTCGTAGCAGCTGCCGTCCGCGCTCAGGCCGGACTCGGGCGTGAAGTCGAGCTTGCCCAGCTTCTTGCTGCTGCCGAGGCCGAGCGCGGGGTTGTCGTCGCACAGCACGAGGTCGTCGTACCCGACCGGCTCCTCGTAGTCGCCCCACTCGCGCGCGTCGCCCTCGTTGGCGGTCACCAGATAGGTCTCGCCGTCGACGGAGTACGACGCGATCGAGTCCGGCATGTAGAGCCCGTAGATCGGCCAGGTCTGGATGTTGATCGCGTCGTCCTTGTTGGACGCGTCGATCCCGTTGCCCTCGATCGAGAGGTCCTTGGCGCCGAGCGGCAGGATGTCGGTGACGCGCGCGGTGTGGAGGTCCACCACCGCGATCGCGTTGTTCTCCTGCAGGGTGACGTACGCCGTCGTCGACGACTCGTCGACGGTCACGTACTCCGGCTCGAGGTTGCGCGAGACGGGGTGGTTCGCGCCGTCGATGCCGGCGAAGACGCGCACGCCGTCGGGGAGTCGGCTGCCCTCGTAGGAGTGGAAGGTCGCGGTGCGGACCTTGGACTGCTTCGGCACCGCGACGGTGCCGGGCAGCGACACGATGCTGACGGTGCCCTCGGGGTCCACGTCGTAGTCGTCGTTGGGCTCGCCCTCGTCGGCGGTGACGGCCTTGGTGCCGTCCGGCGTGATCGTCACCATGTCGGGCTGAGCGCCGACGCGCACCGCGCCGAGCGCTGTACCGTCGCCCTCGGCGTCGAAGAACACCAGCCAGCCCTCGTCCGTCTTCGGGTCGTTCTCGACCGCGACCAGCACCAGGCCGTCCTCGCGGACCGCGACCGAGTTCGCGACGGCGCCGGCGGGGACCACCGACTTGTCCGCGGCCACGACTCCGGCGGTCTCGAGCTCGAGCACCTCGGTCGGGACGGTCGGGTCGCTCGCGTCGAGCACGCGCACCCGGCCCGCGAGGGCGTCGACGGTGAACAGCCGCTGCGTGTCCGCGTGGAACTGCACGATCTCGGCCGCCGACTCGTCGAACACCCCCGTCTCGTGGGTGCCGATGGGCGTGAGCGTGAGAGCGGCGTCGCTTGCGGAGTGCGTGATCGGGGCGCCGACGATCGCGGCGTAGGCGGGCGCGGCGGCCGCGGCGCCGAGGGCGACGACGGCGCCCACGGCGAGGCCACGGCGGGCGAGCGGACGGGTGACAGGTGACACGGAGACCTCCATGGCTCGGGCGCGGCCGAGCCCCGGCCGCGGGGGTCGTGCGTGGAACGGGATGGCGGGCGTCTCGCGCGGGGTCCTCCCCGGGCGCGCCCGGCCGCCTTCAACGTATCGATGGGAGGGTGACGAAACGGACACCGGGCGGTGAATCCTCGGTGAACCTTGCCGCCCCCGGGCGTCGCGCATCGTCCCTTCTCCGGGCGCGAAAGGACGATGCGCGTGGCGGCCCCGCGCGGGGTGTCCACGATGCGGGCATCGCGTCCCACCGCATCGTCCTAGACTCGGCCTCATGACGCAGACCCCCGACATCAAGCCCCGGTCGCGCCAGGTCACTGACGGCCTGGAGGCGACCGCGTCCCGCGGCATGCTCCGCGCGGTCGGTCTCGGCGACGAGGACTTCGCGAAGCCGCAGATCGGCATCGCGTCCTCGTGGAACGAGATCACCCCCTGCAACCTGTCGCTCCAGCGCCTCGCCGCATCGTCCAAGAACGGTGTCCACGCCGGCGGCGGCTACCCGCTCGAGTTCGGCACCATCTCGGTGTCCGACGGCATCTCGATGGGCCACGAGGGCATGCACTTCTCGCTCGTGTCGCGCGACCTCATCGCGGACTCGGTCGAGACGGTGATGATGGCGGAGCGCCTCGACGGCTCGGTGCTGCTCGCGGGCTGCGACAAGTCGCTGCCCGGCATGCTCATGGCCGCGGCCCGCCTCGACCTCGCGAGCGTGTTCCTGTACGCGGGCTCGATCATGCCGGGCCACGTCACGCTCTCGGACGGCACGTCCAAGGACGTCACGATCATCGACGCGTTCGAGGCGGTCGGCGCGTGCGCCCGCGGCCTCATGTCGGAGGAGGACCGCCTCGCGATCGAGAAGGCGATCTGCCCCGGCGAGGGCGCGTGCGGCGGCATGTACACCGCGAACACCATGGCGTCCGTGGGCGAGGCCCTCGGCATGTCGATCCCCGGCTCCGCGGCGCCGCCGTCGGCCGACCGCCGCCGCGACTACTACGCCCACAAGTCGGGCGAGGCGGTCGTCAACATGCTGCGTCTCGGCATCACCGCGCGCGACATCATGACCAAGGAGGCGTTCGAGAACGCCATCGCCGTGGTCATGGCCTTCGGCGGCTCGACCAACGCCGTGCTCCACCTGCTCGCGATCGCTAACGAGGCCGAGGTGGACCTCACGCTCGACGACTTCGCGCGCGTCGCCTCCAAGGTCCCCCACCTGGGCGACCTCAAGCCGTTCGGCCAGTTCGTCATGAACGACGTCGACCGCGTGGGCGGCGTGCCCGCCGTCATGAAGACCCTGCTCGACGCGGGCCTCATGCACGGCGACGTCATGACCGTCACCGGGAAGACGCTCGCCGAGAACATGGACGAGCTCAAGCCGGCCAAGATCGACGGCCGCGTGGTGCGCGCGCTCAACAACCCGATCCACAAGACCGGCGGCATCACGATCCTCAAGGGCTCGCTCGCTCCCGAGGGTGCGGTGGTGAAGTCGGCCGGCTTCGACGACGACGTCTTCGAGGCCACCGCCCGCGTCTTCGACCGCGAGCGTGCCGCGCTCGACGCGCTCGAGGACGGCACCATCCAGGCCGGCGACTGCGTCGTCATCCGCTACGAGGGCCCCAAGGGCGGTCCCGGCATGCGCGAGATGCTCGCCATCACCGCGGCCATCAAGGGTGCGGGCCTGGGCAAGGACGTCCTGCTGATCACGGACGGCCGCTTCTCGGGCGGCACCACCGGCCTGTGCGTCGGCCACATCGCGCCCGAGGCCGTGGACGGCGGCCCGATCGCGTTCGTGCGCGACGGCGACAAGATCACGCTCGACGTCGCCCACGGCACGCTCGAGCTGCACGTCTCCGACGAGGAGCTGGCCGCGCGCCAGGAGGGCTGGGAGCCGATCCCCGCGCGCTTCACCAAGGGCGTGCTCGGCAAGTACCAGAAGCTCGTGGGCTCGGCGTCGAAGGGCGCCGTCCTCAGCTGAGCCCTCGCTCACTGTCAGCCGCGTCGACGCCCCGCCCGGGTTTCCCGGGCGGGGCGTCGCGCTTCCCGGCGACGATGCGAGGATCGCTCCCCAACCGATCTGCCTGGGGCGTCGTTATCGAATCGATAAGCGCGGCGAGCCGACGGCGGCACGGGATGCCACTAGGTTGCGAATCAATCGAGAAGCCGGGGGGGCGATCATGGTGGTGACAGGCGATCAGGTGACGAGGACGTCCGTGCGCGCACGGACGTGGCGGGCGGCGGCCATGGCCGCGATCGCCATGACGCTCGGCGCGACGGCGGCGGTGCCCGCGACGGCCGCACCTGCGGCGACAGCGCCGATCCTCGAGGCCGCGCTGACCTCGACCGGCGACATGTCGACCCGGCGGTGCGCCAACGCCGCGGTCGAGCCCTGGATCGACGGCACGACGTACACCGCGACGGCCGTCCTTCCGAAGGACGCCCGTCCGTTGTGGGCGCCCGACTCGCAGCACGCTGCCGTGATGGGGACGCGGATCAAGGTCCTCGACCGCGAGGGGCGCAAGGCGATCATCTCGAACGGGCTGAGGGTCGAGAACCTGAGCCCGCTCCGGTGGTCGCCCGACGGCTCGACCTTGCTGTTCGTCGCGTACTCCACCGACGGCGATCACGTCCTGTACCGCTACGACGTCGACACCCGCGAGCTGAGCGAGGTGACCCGCGCGTGGCGCATCAACGGCTACGACGTGTCGCCGACCACGGGCGAGATCGCGGTGGGCCTGACGAACGGGGGCAGCGGGGGATACCGCATGGTCGCGGACGACCCCGACCTGGTGATCGTCGATCCGGTCACGTTGGTGCCGCGCGTGGTCATGGGCGGCGCGGGCTGGCCCGCGTACTCGCCCGACGGCCGCAGCATCGCGGCCTTCGACGGCATCGGCATGGTCCTGCTGCGCGACGACGAGCTGATCGCGACCGCGCGACGGGACGACGTCGCGTTCGACGACTACCTGTTGAGCTACTGGGATCGCATGACCCCGAGCTGGTCGCCCGACGGCGCCTACGTGGCCGGGCTCGTGTCGCGCGGGGGCACCGTCGCGGTCGTCCGGGTCCTCACCGCCGATGGCGAGCTGGCGGAGACCTGGCGCACGCCGGTGCTCTACCGGATGACCTGGACTACCGAGCATGTGCTCGTCACGCGCGCCGGCTTCCAGGCGGCGTCGAACAACCTGGACACCGGCACGCGCGCCTTCACGCCGCGCGGCGGCACCTTCGAGGACACGGTCGCCCACGGCGCGCAGATCACGAGCTACACCGGTTGCGGCGAGGTCATGGTGATGAACAGCGTCTTCAAGAAGCGCACCTACCTCGCGGTCGCCGACGGGTGGCGGTACTACTACGGCCGCACGGCGATCGCGCCCGACGGGACCCAGCTCGCGCGCATGTACGCGCCGGGCGAGACGAAGCCGCGCTGGTACGTCGTCGCGCACTGACGCGGATCATCCCCGGGGACGATGTGCCGAGAACCCGCGCCCAGATAGCGTCGTTCCAGGTAGACCGAACAAGGAGCGAGAACATGGCGGTCAAGGTTGGTCACTCGCTGGCGGAGCGCTTCCCTGGCCTGGCGGGGGAGTGGCACCCGACGAAGAACGGCCAGCTCACTCCCGCAGGTATCCACGCCCGCTCGTGGCAGCAGGTCTGGTGGCAGGACGATCTCGGTCACACCTGGGAGGACCGCGTCCGTGCCCGCACCGGCCGCAAGCCGCGGGGCTGCCCCCGCTGCGACGCCGGCGAGAACTACGTGCCGCGCGACTACTGGGCCGAGAACCGGTCCTCCTCGCAGGGCGGTGTCCTCGGGCCGCTGGGCGGTCCGCTCGGCCGGTGAGGAACGCCCCCAACCGATCTGCCTGCGGCGTCGTTATCGGATCGAGACGCGACGCGTAGCCCGTTCGGCACTCGATGCCGCTAGGTTGCTCGTCAATCGAGAACCCTGGGGGCGGAGTTGAGCGACGAGGCGCAGGCGCCGAAGACCGACGGCACGGGATCGGCGTGGTCCGAGTGGGCCGCGACCATGCGGCGACCGCAGATCTGGGTGCCGATGGCGGCGGCCACGACCGTGATCGCCGTCGTGGTCGGCCTCGTGGTCGCGAACGCGGGATCCGACGGCTCGACCGACGCCGCCGCGCTCCCCTCGAGCACCGCCACGCCGACCGCGACCACCTCATCGGAGCCCGCGCCCTCGGCCACCGCATCGTCCGGGGCGGGCTCCAGCGCCGAGCCGTCGCCGAGCGCCTCGGTGAGCGCCTCCGCGTCGCCCGAGCCGTCCGTCGAGCCGTCGACCGAGCCGTCGGTCGCGCCGGTCGTGTACGAGCTCCCGAACCTCACCGTCGCGACTGAACCGCTCGCCCCGTCGTATCCGGAGCTGTCCGGCACCTCGCTCGCCCGGTCGATCGACTGGGGCGACTGGACCGGCGAGCTGATCTGCAGCGACGACGCCGACAAGGTCAAGCGATCCCAGGTGAGCAACTACTGGCAGGAGGCGCGCGACGCCTACGGCCGGAAGAAGGGCGAGGCCGCCGGCACCGCCGACGTCCTGCGCGTGGGCGGCGGGAACGCCGACGAGTACTCGCTGTGGTCGCCGGACTCCTCGGCGTTCGTGACCTTCGCGGGTGGGGGCTACCACCGCGCGAATGCCGACGCCGTCCTGCTGGTGACCAGGGACGGCTCCAAGGTGAACCTCACGAGCCGTGCCGGAGGGTCGGCCGACGGCTGGAACACGGCGCGCTGGTCGGCCGACGGCACGCGCGTGGGCTTCGTCATGCGCAAGGGCGACGACTCGAGGTGGGTCGTGGTCGCGGACTCCGCCGGCAAGATCCTCGGCACGGTGGGGCCCTACGAGTTCCTGAACGGCTTCGACCTGAGCCCCGACGGCACGTCCGTGATCATCGGCAAGGGTGCCCGTGGCAGCCGGACGCCGGTGTTGGCGGAGCGCGGCATCGACATCGTCGACCTCGCCACCGGTGAGGCATCCGAGATCTTCGGGCGCGTGGGCTTCCCGTCGTACTCGCCCGACGGCAGCCGGATCGCGTACTTCGGCGACCCCGACTACGACGGCCGCTACGCGGCGTACGTGCAGGATCTGTCGTCCGGTCACGTCACGCAGCTCGGCGAGCAGCGCTACCTGCAGTTCGACCTCGACTGGAACGCCGACTGGGATCGCTTCGCGCCGGTGTGGTCGCCCGACGGCACCCGCGTCGCGGCGACCGTGCCGCGCGCGGAGGACGACGCGAAGATGAACGTCCTCGTCGTCGCGCCGGACGGCACCGGCGGCCGCGAGTACAAGGTCAACAGCGCGCTGCGATCCGTGTGGAGCCCCGACGGGGAGATGCTCGCGGCCGGCAAGAGCGGCGCCGTGACCGTGGTGCGGCTCTCCGACGGCAGGTCGACGTGGCTGCGCAACCGCATGGCGCTCGCGTGGGCGCCCGGCAACGAGCTCGTCGCGTACGCCCGCGTGTGCGGGTCCAGGATGTGGGCCACGGTGTCCATCGCGCCGTTCGAGAAGACCGTGACGCCCGTGCATGCCCCGACCGGCTGGGTCGCGAACGGCTGGGCGCTCGTCTCGCCCGACGGTACGCGCGTGGCCCAGCAGCTCTACGGCGAGGGCGCGACGCAGGCCGTGTTCTACCTCTCGAAGGTGGCCTGAGCGCCGGACGTCCCAACCGATCCGGCTGCGGCGTCGTTATGGGATCGAGACGCCGAACGGCGCCTGAGCGGTCTCGGGCGTCGATAGGTTGCAGGTCAGTCGATCCGCTGGGGGCAGCATGAACGAGCACGAGACGGCACCGGAGCCGGCCGGCGACGGGGCGCGCCCCGCAGGCTGGGCGGCTGTGCTGCGTCAGCCGAAGGTGTGGATCCCCACCGCCGCGGCGGTGACCGTGATCGCGCTGTCGGTCGGCCTGATCGTGACCAACGCACGGGCGGACGATGCGCGGGCCGCGGCGGAGCTCCCGGCGGCGAGCGCCTCGCCCAGCACGACCGCGACGACCGAGCCCGACGCGGCGGCCGAGCCCGGCGAGGCGACGAGCACCGCATCGGCCTCGCCCACCGCGACCGCGAGCCCATCCGCGACGCCCGACGCCGAGCCCACGGCCGCCGCCGATGCCGACGACGCCGCCGACGCGCAGGCCGCCGCGGAGCGGGCCGCGCACGCGTGCGTCCCGGGCGACCCCGTCGCCGTCCCCGCACGGTCGACCACCCAGGTCCTGCCCGGCGACGCGGGCGCGACCACCACCGACATCACACCCAAGGCCACCCAGCTGTATCCCGGGTACACCGAGGTGAGCTTCTCCGCCGACGGCACCCGCCTCCTCACGATCGAGTCCGGCGAGGGCCGCTACACGGTCCGCCTGCTGAACGCGGGCACCATGGCGTCGGTCCTCGACCTCGAGTCGCTCTCGGACGCGAATCCCGAGGCCCAGGCCGCGTGGGACCCCGCCGGCACGCGGGTCGCCGTCGCGCGCGGCCTCGCCGACGACTCCCTCGAGATCTCCACGGTGGAGGCCCGCACCGCGCAGCACAAGGTGCTCGCGACGATCCCGAACAGCGGCGCCGAGTCGGTCGCGTGGTCCGCGGACGGCTCGTGCCTCGCCATCGCCGTGCGCGGACCGGTGGGATGGGACGACCACGACGACCCGTCCGTGCACACGATCACCGTGGTGCGGCTGTCCGACGGCGCGATCACGGAGATCGGCCCCGGCGCGATGCCTGTGTGGACCGCCGACGGCTCGCTCGTGTTCTGGCGCGTCGACGCGGGCAGGGTGGCGCTGTGGCGCAGCTCGGCCGACGGCGTGGAGCAGTCGCGCGTGGGCTCCGGAGCCGGCAAGCGCTGGAGCGACAACGCCACGGTGAGCGCGCCGATCGCATCGTCGGACGGCACCCGGGTCGCGTACGTCGACGAGCGCGGCCCGGTCTCGGTCCGCGTCGCGGGACAGGACGGCTCGGGCGACCGTGAGGTCGCGCGGCTCGACCTCTACTGGGCGACGGTCCAGTGGATGCCGGGAGAGCAGGCCCTGCTGGTGCGTGGCGGCAAGAAGGCCACCTCGACCATCGGCATGTGGACGGTCGACCTCGCGACCGGCACGGTCACGAGGCTGAAGGTGCCCCGTGCGGCGGGCGAGATCCTCAACACCGGCACGCCGCTCCCGGACGGGTCGGGCGTGCTGACGACGCTCGGGAGCCCGCCCGGAGGCTCGGACCTGCGGACGATGCGCATCGTCCTCGTGCGCGACGGCGTCACCACCCAGCTGGGCGAGCCCTTCTACGGGAGCTGGGCCTCGGCGCCCGCCTGGTCGCTCGACGGCGACACCCTCGTCGTGAGCGCCTGGACGGCGCTGAGCATCCCCAGGGACGTGCTCGGGCACCTGGTGGTCACCCGCCGCTGAGCCGGTCCTCGGGCCCGGTCGCGAGCCCCAAAACGGGGCAGTCCGGACATCCCCCCGGTGGCATCGCGTGACACCTCCGGAGGTGGTTCCCGAGGCGCGCCGGGTGAGGCTAATCTACGGGGACAGTTGACCGACCCTTGGGGGACCGATGACGGACGGGGCGCCCGGGCCCACCGCTCGTCGCAGGCGCGCGTCCCGGCGCCTCTGGATCCCCGCGGCGCTCGGCGCGATCGCCCTCGCCGTCGCCCTCGGCGTCGACGTCGCGCAGTCGAAGGTCGAGGCCGCCGAGAGTGTCGCCGCCTCCCCGAGCGTGACGGGAGACGACGCCTCTTCCCTCGGCCCCAGCGCTGCTCCGGACCTGGACGAGACCGCCTCCTCCGCATCGTCCATCCGCGCGGCGGGCGACGCCGCGCCCGCAGGCGTCTGCATGCCCGCGCCGGTCCCGACCACGACCGTGAAGGTGGGTGCCTCGGTGCTCCCGACGGACTCGGTCGCGTCCAACGAGACGCTCGACCCGAGCCAGACCGGCGTCGCGGTGACCTACGCCGCGCCGGCCTTCTCCGCCGACGGCAAGCGCCTCACCACGCTCCTGCGCCACGATGGCGCCTCCACCGTGGAGCTGTTCAGCACGCCCACGATGACGTCGATGGTCGCGCTTGGCAGCGACTGGGTGTCGGCGCCGGTCGAGTGGGATCCGTCGGGCACCACCGCCGCGGTCGCGCGCCGCATGAAGGACGGGGCGCTCGAGCTCGTGACCGTCGACGGCGCGAAGGGCGCCGTGTCGTTCCTCGCCAAGTTCCCCTCGTCCGTCGCCGCCGGCATCGCCTGGTCCGACGACGGTGCGTGCGTCGCGATCGCGGTCACGGACGACCTCTCGGCGGCGTCCGACGCGCCCCGCTACGAGGACTACGAGGTCGCGGTCGTGCGCGTCGCCGACGGCGCGGTGGCGTGGATCGGCTCCGGGGCGTACCCGGAGTTCCTGCCGAGCGGCGACGTGGTCTACATCGGCCCGCGCGCGAACGGTCGCCTCGCGTACTGGAGGGCCTCCACCGATGGCCTCGAGCGCACGATGATCGGCGCGCTGTCCGAGGACCCGGGCGAGCCGCGCCTCAGCGCCGACCGCAGCGCGATCGCGTACGTCGTCGAGGGCGACGAGCTCGAGGTGCGCGTCGCGCCCACGGGCACCCGCGGCAGCCGCGCGGTCGCACGCATCGAAGGAGCGACCTGGGGCTACGCGAAGTGGATGCCCGACGACTCGTCGCTGCTCGTCACCGGCGGCCTGCCCTCCGGCCGCACGCGCCTGTGGACCGTCGACATCGAGACCGGCGAGGTCACCCGCGTCCGGACCCCGGGCCTCACCCGCGCCGAGCGGATCTCCTACGCCGCTCCCGTGCCCGACGGCTCCGGCATCGTCGCGATGGTGAACGCGACGCGCGACGGCGCGCCCGCCTCGCACCCGGTCCTGCTGAGCCAGGGCCGGTCCACGGACCTCGGCAAGGCTGTCGCGGGCTGGGCCTCGTGTGCGCCCACTTGGTCGCCCGACGGCGACGCCCTCGTCACGTGCCACGGACGCTCGACGGTCGACGGCAAGACCGTCTCCGGCCGCCTGGTCGTCACCCGCCGCTGACCGTCCCACCGGACAGCACCAACGGAGTTCGCGGCGACACGCCGCGTCCGGAGGGACGATGCGGGGGCTCGGTCGGCGCGTCGCTGCCGATTCCGTGCGTAGTGTCAGGGGAGGGAGTGCCGCTCGGGGAGCACCACCGCGGACACTCCGTCTCAGAATTCAAGATGGTGAACCACAATGTGAGATTAGTTGTCCGAATGGTGACACCCGCCCGGACCCGGGCGTAGAGTCGCATGCATGCAGACGATCCTTGTACGAGTTACCAGGCGCGCGGACCGCGACCGGTAGCACCGAACTCGTCCGCGCGCTGACCCCGAGGCCGCCTGGCTGAGGGGTTTTCTCATGCGAGGCGGACGCAAGGGACGCCTCACCCCGACGACCAGGAGAGAAGATGGCTCAGGTTCAGGCCAAGCCGGGCATGCCCGCGGCCCGCATCGCCCGCCAGGCGCCGAGCGCTCCCACGCTCGCCCGCCCCACGCCGCAGTCGAACCCGGATCCCGCGCTCAACGGCGTCGAGATGACCGGCGCGGAGGCGATCATCCGCTCGCTCGAGTGCGCCGGCGCGACCGACGTCTTCGGCATCCCCGGCGGCGCGATCCTCCCGACCTACGACCCGCTCATGGACTCGTCCAAGCTGCGCCACATCCTCGTGCGCCACGAGCAGGGCGCCGGCCACGCCGCACAGGGCTACGCCCACGCGACCGGCAAGGTGGGCGTCTGCATCGCGACCTCCGGTCCCGGCGCGACCAACCTCGTCACCCCGATCGCGGACGCGAACATGGACTCGATCCCCATGGTCGCGATCACGGGGCAGGTGGGCGCGGCGATGATCGGCACGGACGCCTTCCAGGAGGCGGACATCGTCGGCATCACGGCGCCCATCACCAAGCACAACGTGCTGGTGACGGACCCCGCCGAGATCCCCGCGGCCATCGCGGAGGCCTTCTACATCGCGAGCCACGGCCGTCCCGGCCCGGTTCTCGTCGACATCGCGAAGTCCGCGCAGCAGGCCAAGACCACCTTCCAGTGGCCCGGCCGCATCGAGCTGCCCGGCTTCAACGCCGGCGTGCGCCCGCACCAGAAGACGGTGCAGGAGGCGGCCCGCCTCCTCGCGACCGCGCGCCGCCCCGTGCTGTACGTCGGCGGCGGCGTGATCCGCGCCGGCGCCGCGGCCGGCCTGCGCAAGCTCACCGACCTCTCCGGCGCGGCCGTGGTCACCACGCTGATGGCCCGCGGCGCGCTGCCCGACAGCCACCCGCAGCACCTGGGCATGCCCGGCATGCACGGCACCGTGCCCGCCGTGGCGGCGCTGCAGAAGGCGGACCTCATCGTCGCGCTCGGCGCCCGCTTCGACGACCGCGTCACCGGCAATCTCGACAGCTTCGCGCCGCACGCGACCATCGTGCACGCGGACATCGACCCTGCGGAGATCGGCAAGAACCGCGCCGTCGACGTGCCGATCGTCGGCGACCTCAAGGAGGTCTTCGAGGCCCTGGTGCCCGCGCTCGCGCACGAGCACGAGCGCTACGGCAAGCCGGACCTCGAGGCCTGGTGGGCGCAGCTGGACGACTGGCGCACCACGTACGCGCTCGGCTACACGCCGACGCACGACGGCCTGTCGAGCCCTCAGCACGTGATCCAGCGCCTGGGCCAGCTCAACGACCCCGAGTCGACCATCTACACCTCGGGCGTGGGTCAGCACCAGATGTGGGCCAGCCAGTTCATCAAGTACGAGCGCCCCAACACGTGGATCAACTCGGGCGGCCTCGGCACGATGGGCTTCTCGGTGCCCGCGGCGATGGGCGCCCAGGTGGGTCAGCCCGACCAGACCGTGTGGGCGATCGACGGCGACGGCTGCTTCCAGATGACCAACCAGGAGCTCGTCACCTGCGCGATCAACGAGATCCCCATCAAGGTCGCGCTGATCAACAACTCGAGCCTGGGCATGGTCCGCCAGTGGCAGACCCTGTTCTACGAGGGCCGCTACTCCAACACGGACCTGCACACCGGCCACGGCACGCGCCGCGTCCCCGACTTCGTCAAGCTCGCCGAGGCGATGGGCTGCGTGGGCCTGCGCTGCGAGTCCGACGCGGACGTCGACGCGACCATCAAGCGCGCCAACGAGATCGACGACCAGCCCGTGGTCGTGGACTTCACCGTGTCGCGCGACGCGATGGTGTGGCCCATGGTCGCCGCCGGCACCAGCAACGACGAGATCCAGTACGCCCAGGGCATCGCCCCCAAGTGGGACCGGGAGGACTGACCCCCATGACCAAGCACACCCTGTCCGTGCTCGTCGAGAACAAGCCCGGCGTGCTCGCGCGCGTCGCCGGCCTCTTCTCGCGCCGCGCGTTCAACATCCACTCGCTCGCCGTGGGCCAGACCGAGCACCCGGAGATCTCGCGCATCACCGTGGTCGTCGACGTCGACGAGCTCCCGCTCGAGCAGGTGACCAAGCAGCTCAACAAGCTGGTCCACGTGCTCAAGATCGTCGAGCTCGAGCGCGACCGCTCGGTCCAGCGCGACCTGCTGCTGGTCAAGGTGCGCGCGGACGCCCGCCAGCGCACCGACGTCCTCCAGATCGTGGACCTGTTCCGCGCGCACATCGTCGACGTCTCCACGGACTCGGTCGTCATCGAGGCCGTCGGCACGCCGGACAAGCTCGAGGCGCTGCTTGCGGCCCTCGCGCCGCACGACGTCCGCGAGATCGTCCAGTCCGGCACCGTCGCCATCGGCCGCGGCGCCCGCTCCATCACGGAGCGCGCTCTCGACCGCGTCGCCACCGCCTAGCCGCCGGACGATGCGCGGGTGACCGCCGCATCGTCCCTCCGCAGTTCTCACCTACGTACGACATGAAATGAAGGAGATCCCCAGCATGGCTGAGCTGTTCTACGAGAAGGACGCCGACCTCTCGATCATCCAGGGCAAGAAGGTGGCCATCGTCGGCTACGGCTCGCAGGGCCACGCCCACGCGCAGAACCTGCGCGACTCGGGTGTCGAGGTCCACGTTGCGCTGCGCGACGGCTCGAAGTCCATCGCGAAGGCCGAGGAGGACGGCTTCACCGTCCAGAACGTCGCCGACGCGACCGCGTGGGCGGACGTCATCATGATCCTCGCGCCGGACCAGCACCAGCGCGGCATCTACGCGGACGAGATCGCGCCGAACCTCGCGCCGGGCAAGGCCCTCGCGTTCGCGCACGGCTTCAACATCCGCTTCGGCTACATCGACGCCCCCGAGGGCGTCGACGTCATCCTCATCGCCCCGAAGGCCCCGGGCCACACCGTCCGCCGCGAGTACGTCGCGGGCCGCGGCATCCCGGACATCATCGGCGTCGAGCGCGACGAGTCGGGCCAGGCCTGGGCGCTCGCGCTGTCCTACGCGGCGGCGATCGGCGGCACCCGTGCCGGCGTCATCAAGACCACCTTCACGGAGGAGACCGAGACCGACCTGTTCGGCGAGCAGGCCGTCCTCTGCGGTGGCATGTCGCACCTGGTCCAGGCGGGCTTCGAGGTCCTCACCGAGGCCGGCTACCAGCCTGAGATCGCCTACTTCGAGGTGCTCCACGAGCTCAAGCTCATCGTCGACCTGATGTGGGAGGGCGGCATCGCGAAGCAGCGCTGGTCGATCTCCGACACGGCCGAGTACGGCGACTACGTCTCCGGCCCGCGCGTCATCACCCCCGAGGTGAAGGAGAGCATGAAGGCGATCCTCGCGGACATCCAGTCGGGCGCCTTCGCGACCCGCTTCATCGCGGACCAGGACGCCGGCGCGCCGGAGTTCAAGGAGCTCCGCTCGAAGGAGGAGTCGCACCCGATCGAGAAGACCGGCAAGGAGCTGCGCTCGCTGTTCTCGTGGTCGGCCGCGACCCAGGACAAGGACTACGTGGACGGCTCCGCCGCGCGCTGATCCGCTCTACCCGAACGCGAAGGGGAGGTCCCGCAGGGGGCCTCCCCTTCGTCGTGCCTCAGGACGATGCGGCGGACGGCTTGTCCCCGAAGCCGCACGTCGAGCGCCACTCGCCGACGGCCGCGAGATAGGTCTGCCACTCGTCGGCGGTGAGGTCGCGTCCCGCAGACGCGCAGGCGGCGTCGCGCAGCATCTCGGGGTCGAGCGTCCAGATGCCGATGCCCTCCACCTCGTCCACGGCGACCTCGAGCCCGTCGGACCGAAGCCACACCGGCCAGGCGAGCGGCGCGTGTGACACGAACGGACCGGCGACGCGGGCCCCGGTCTCCGACTCGTAGAGCACGCTGCTCTGGTCGAGGTCTGCGGTGAGGAACACGTCCCCCGCCTGAGAGAACTGGAAGCGTCCGATCTCCGCGCGCGACCCCTCGCTGGTGGCGATCGGCTCCAGCTCCGTCGTGAAGCGACCGATCATCGGACCGACCTGAGCCACGACCATGCCGTCGTCGTTGATCGCCGCGTTCTCGAGGCCGTCGACGAAGGGCGAGAGCGCCTCGCCGGTGCGGAGGTCGAAGACCTGCGCTCCGACGCCGACCCCGGCGAGGTGCGAGGACACGACGACGTAGTCGTCGTTCGGCGAAGCGACGATGTGCGAGGCGATGCCCTGCACGTCGATCACGGGGCCGTCGGGCTCACCCGTCTCCAGGTCGAAGGGCCACACCGTCCCGTCAGGGTCCGCGGCGATCTGCCGGTCGCCCGCACCGGTACGGAAATGCTCGTAGACGTCCGCACCGATCGGATAGGTGAGGGTGCGCCGCTGCGCCTCGAGGTCGTAGCGGCCGATGTCGTTCGTCGAGGGGAAGTAGGCGACGACCGCGTCATCCGAGGCCCAACTCAGGCCGTCGGCATCGCCCTCGACCTCGGCCTCGACCTCGTCCGACCGCACGTTCCACACCGACCACCCGCACGGGTCGCCGTCACGCCCGAGCCTGCAGACCAGCAACGCGTCCCCGTCCGACCGGTACCCGTCTCCGACGATGTAGCCGGGTCCCGCGACGATGCGGTGGACCGGGCCGTGCCCGTCGAGCGCCCATCGGGTCGCGACCGGCTCGCGCCGGCCGAAGGCGAGGAGCTCGGCGTTGGAGGCCACCAGCGATCCGGTCGCGCCGTGCTGGACGTCGAATCTTGTCTGCGTCGGCCCGCCGAGCGCCAGTGTGCGCTCCTGGATCTCGCCGAACCAGCCGCCGCAGTAGTACGTCCGGCCCGCCGGACGCGCGGCCATGGTCGAGCACGCACCCTCCTGATCGTTCGGCAGCGTGACCGTCCACGCCACGTCGCCGGAGCCGAGGTCGACGAGGGCCACGTGGAACGCGCCCGAGGTCAGCAGCCGGCCGTTCGCCGTGACGGCGATGCCCAGCCCGGTTGCCGCCTCGTCGACCGGCCACGCGTCGAGCTCGCGCCCGGTCGCCGGGTCGATGACGTGCACGGTGCCCGCGGCCACGGCCACGAGGTTGCCGTCGGGTGCGGCCGCCACCGCGATGCCGTCGGGGTCGTCCGCCGACAGCCGCACCGACGTGCGCAGCGCGAGGGTGCGCGCGTCCCACAGGTCGACCGAACCGGACGGGTGGTCGACGGTCGCGACCACCGCACCGCCCGCGCCGATCGCGACATGGAGCGGGACATCGGCGCCCTCCGGCACGGTCGCTTCCGCGGTGGCGAGGACGGTGCCCTCGACGAGGTCGTATGCGGTGAGGGTGCCGCACGCGGTGGGATGGTCGCATCCAGTCGACTGCGCGAGCACCACCGCGAGCGATCCGTCCGCAGCCACCGCGACGGCACGATCACCCGCCTCGATCGCATCGTTCGTGACGGTGCGGAACGCCGTGAGCTCGGCGGCGTCCCTCACCTCGATGCCGCGCGCCGATGCGACGACGATGTCGCCTTCCGCGTCGGCCGCGCCCGCGATGCCCGAAGCCGCCGGCAGCACGATCGATTGGATGAGCTCGGGATGCGAGGCCGCGACGTCGAACAATGCCGCGCGCGAGCGCGGGTCGTCGGGCCAGCGCTCGTAGGCCTCGACCGCGAGGAGAGCGGCGGTCTCTCTCGACGCGCCGGCGAGCGCTGTGACGTCGTCGGCGAGCGCCGCGACCAGCTCGTCGTCGGCCCGGGCGGTCGCCGTGCGGTGGTTCAGGATCGCCACCGCGGCGAGCACGAGAGCGGCGACGGCGGCGACTCCACCGGCCGCGTTGGCGAAGCGCACCCGTCGGCGATTCCGCGCGTCGCGGGCCGCCGCGTCGGCGACCACGCTCGCCTCGCGCTGCCGCTCGACCTCGGATGCGGAGAGGAACTCGCTTTCGACCTCGGCCAAGGTGTCGGTCGATGCGTGCTGCCAGGAGCGCGCCGCGTCGAGCCGAGAGCCACGGTAGAGATCGTCGGCGTTCCTTCCTCCGGCCTCCCACGTGCGCGCCGCCGCCGCCAGGTGAGCGACGAGGCGGTGGGTCTCCGCGTCCTCGTCGAGCCACGCCGTGAGCCGAGGCCACTCGCGGGTGAGCGCCTCATGCGCGAGGAGGTAGTCGTCGGCGCGTGCGACGAGCAGACGTGCCGAGACGAGCCGCGCGACCGCCTCCGCACGGGCGGGCGTGGTCTCGACCGCCGCGCTGTCGGCGGCATGGAGCGCCACGGTGCCGGTGGCGTCGACGGTGACGAGGCGGCGCATGACGGCCCGGCACTCGTCGCGCTGGGCGGAGGTGAGGTTCACGAACACGCGCTCGGCCGAGCGGGCGACGGCGCCCGCGAGCCCGCCGGTGGCCTCGTACGCCTGGATCGTCAAGGTCGCCCCTTCGCGGCGCTCCCATGTCGCGGCGAGCGCGTGGGAGAGCAGCGGGAGCGCCGAGTCGACTCGCTGCGCGTCGTGCAGGATCACGTCGACGAGGCCGTGCTCGATCGCGAGGCCGGACCGCAATGCGGGCTGCTCGACGACCGCCCGGATCGCCGCCGCGGTCGGTGGCGCGACGAGATGGAGCCCGGAGGTCACGAGGGGGCCGATCGCCGCTTGCGCGGCGCAGGCGTCGAGGTGCCGCGACTGGAGCGCCACGACGACCGGCACCCCGTCCGCATGAGCGGATGCCAGCGACTTGAACAGTGCCGCCGCGCGTCCTTCGTCGGTGAGCGCCGCGCCCACGTCGTCCACGATCAGCGGTCGTGAGGCCGAGGCGAGGGCGACGTCGGACGCGGTGGCCGTGGCATCCAGCAGCACCGGCTCGAGCCCGCGCCGCCTCAGGGCGGGCACGACGCCCGCCCGGAGGATCGAGGACTTCCCGATCCCCGAGGGCCCCGACACCGCCGCGAAGCGCGTGCGGTCCAGCGCCTCGAGCACCGTGTCCACGTCGTCCTCTCGCCCGAAGAACAGCTCCGCGTCCTCGGGCTCGTACTCCGCCAAGCCCTTGTAGGGGCAGGCGCGGCTCGGAGGCCGCGCGGCGGGGGCGGCCAGGAGCCGCTCGTCGTGCCGCAGGATCGCCTCCTCGAGCGAGACGAGCGACGGCCCGGGGTCGATGCCGAGCTCGTCGACGAGCAGCCGTTGCGCACGGCGCACGGTCGCAAGCGCCTCCGCCTGCCGCTCGCATCGGTACTGCGCGAGCGCGAGCGCGTGCCACCGGCGCTCGCGATAGGGCTCGGCGGCGCACAGGCCGACGGCCTGTTCGGCCACGGCCCGGTGGTCGCCTGCGGCGAGGCGCGCCTCGAGCAGATCGTCGTCGGCCGATGCGCGCAGCTCGCGGAGCCGATCCGCCTCGTCGCGAGCGGGCGGCCAGTCCTCGAGGACCGCGTAGGGCCGCCCGTGCCACATGCCGATGGCGTGCTCGAGGCTGGTGACCGCGCGCTGTTGCTCGCCGTCGGAGGCGAGCTCGCGGGCGCGGTTCACGGCGGCCTCGAAGTCGTCGGCGTCGATGTCGAGCACGCCGCCCTCCCGGCGCGGGACGATGCGATAGCCACCCGCGACCGTCGCGATCGCGCTGGTGCCGAGCGCCTTGCGCAGGCGGCCGATCGATGCCTGGAGCTGCTTCGCCCACGTCGTGGGCGGCGCCCCATGCCACACGGCCTCGGCAAGCGCGTCGGCATCGACCTCGGCCGGCCGGCACACGAGCAGCGCCTCGAGCACAGCGCGCTCCCGCGGGCTGACTCTCGGCTCGTCCGAGACGCCCCTCCCCCCGAGGACTGCGACCCTCACGCCTTGAGTGTCGGGCTGTGGTTCCGGGTGGTCAACACCTGCCGCGCGAACGCATACCGGATGCATACCCGGGCGCCGCTATTCGAGACCAGGTGCATACGTCCGGGCGCTCGACTGGAGGCGATCTGAAGGAGGTCGACATGTCCATCACTATCGCCCGATCGGTCGGCGGAGCCACACTTGCCGCAGGCGGATTGCTCCTGGGTACGGCGCTGGCGGCTCACGCCGGCGCGGAACCCGTTGCCTCGCCGAGCGGCCCGGAGCTCGTCTGTCGTGAGTCGCGTTGCGTCCCGTCGGACCTGGCCGGCGTGCTCGGCTGGAACGCGGACGCGGCCGGGTCCGCTCTCGATGTCTCGTACACGCTTCTCCCGGGGTGGTCCGCTACCGAGACCGACTCCGGCGACGTGATCCTCCACCTGCCCGAGTGGGTGGCCCCCGGCAGCTTCGGTGTCCCCGCCGTGACGATCTTCGCGGACCCGCTGGCCCCGCGTCAGCCGTGCGGCGACACCGCGCTTCCGAAGGCCGGGACGGACGTCGAGGCCCTCCACCACGCGCTGGCCCAACACCCGGGGCTCGAGGTCACGGTCGATGAGCCTGTCGAGGTCGGGGGCCTGTCGGGTCGTCATCTCGACCTCACCCTTGCCGACGGCTGGACGGACACCTGCCCGGGCGCGGCGGGGGAGCCGGCCGTCGCGTATCTGATCGACGACCACGGCACGCACCTGCACCGCACGGTCACGGCGGACACCCCCGTGCGGCTGTTCCTCCTCGAAGCAGGCGATCGGACGGTCGCCGTCGAGGTCGCGGTGCCCGCGTCTCGGGTCGACTTCGAGCAGTACGTGGAGGTCGCCCAGCAGATGATCGACACGCTCGACTTCGATGTCGCGCCGTAGACGGTCCCGTGGTGGCTGCGCCCGGCGGGCTACCAGCTCGGCTTGGAGTACTGCGGGCACGTCTTCCGCCACTCGCCGACGTCCGCGAGGTACGCGTCCCACTCCTGCTGCGACAGGTTCCGCCCGGCGGTCTCACAGGCGGCCTGATACATGTGCGCCGGATCCACGTCCCACACGGCGACGCCCTCCTCGACGTTCACCGCGATCGCGAGCCCGTCGGGCCGGAGGAAGCCCGCGGTGGCGCCCGGGGAGTTGGCGTCGAGCGGGATGCCGATCAGCTCGGCCCCAGCGGTGTCGAACAGCGAGACGGAGCCGTCACGAGCCGAGACGAGGTACCGCGTGCCATCCGCACTGAACTCGAGCGCGTCGAGCAGGCCGCCGGAGCCGAGCGTCTCGCCCCGCTGGACGAAGTCCGAGTCGAACCGGCGCACGTATTGATCGTGGATCGCGATGGCGGTGCCATCCGAGGTGAGGGCCGCATTCCGTACGAACTTGTTCGGGAACCCCACCTGTCGGCCCGTCCTCGAGTCGAGGAACTGCACGATCGGACCCTCATCGAGCATCGACGTGATGGCGACGAGCGCACCCTCGGCCGATGCGGACACGTGCGTCGGCACACCGATGACGTGGATCGCGTCGCCGATGCGCTGCAAGGTGCTCGTGTCGTAGGTCTCGACGGTCTTGTCGTCGAAGAGGGCGTACGCGCGCGTGCCGTCCGCGGAGACGAACAGCGCCGATGCGTCGGCCGGGACGACGTCGGCGGCCACCTGCACTCCCGTGGCGGCGTCGTAGACGTCGCGTGTGCCGGTCGAGGCCGTGAGCCCGATCACGCGTCCCTCGCCGAACCAGGCCAGGTCCTCGAGGTCGGCGGGCGCGTCGCGCACCGCGACGTCCGACGCGACATCCCAGACGCGGTAGCCGTCCGTCGCGCCGTACGCGTTCGCGACGGGGTCGCGTCGCGCGACGATGAGCCCTCGACCGTCCGCGCTCCAGCGGTCGACCGCCTCGTGGGCGCGTGCGACCACCCGGGTGATGGGGCCGGTGCCGTCGAGGCTCCATCGCGACACGACGCGCCCGCGCGTCGCGGTCGAGAGCAGCGTCGCCTCGTCCGGGGTCACGGCGAGCGCGTCGACGACGCCGTTCTGCGCCGCGCGCACCTGCCCGATCGGCGCGCCCGTGGCGAGGTCGTACTCGCGGATCACGCCGACCTCGCCGGCGCAGAAGACGCGGCCGGTTGCGGGCGCGACCGCGAGCGCGAGGCACGCTCCCGGTGCGACGACCACGTGCTCGTGTGCCCAGAGCACGCGCCCCGAGTTGAGCGAGAGCGCGAGCAGGCCGTCGTCGCCCGCCGCTACCACGGTGCCGTCGTCGGTGACGATCGTGGCGGTGTTCGCGTGGCGTGCGGGCGACTCGAGGGTGCGCGTCACCGTGGCGCTGGGGACGTCGACCACGAGGATGCGGCCGTCGAGGGTGGTGAGCAGCACGGTGACGTCGTCGACGAACACCACCGCCCCCGGTGACTCCACGACGCGGGAGTCCTGCGCACCGACCGCGACCGTCCCGAGGTCGCGGCCCGTCGCCGAGGCTCTCACCGTGAGGTCTCCCGTGCGGCCGTCGACGACGGCGACGTAGGTGCCGTCGGGGCTCACGGCGAGCCCGCCTGGCTCGACCGCGTCGCTGTCGAGCGGCGTCACGGCAAGCTCGGTCTGCTGGTCGAGGTCGAAGGTGGCGAGGGTCGGCCGTTCCTCGGCGCCGCTGCGGCTGTCCGGCGCCACGAGCGCAGCGACGCTTCCGTCGTCGCTCACCGCCACGTCCGGAGCGTCGGGCCAGGACCACGCGGCCGACGTGGCGATGTCGACCTCCTTCGCTCCGGTCTCGAGCCGGCGGACCTCGACCCCGGTCGTGAAACCCAGCACCAGGTGGAGCCCGTCGGCGGTGACAGCCGTGTGCGGCACCTGCTGGTACCGCACGTGAAGGTCGCCGCGGAAGCCAGGGTCGGTGGCGAAGGCGGTGAGGAGCGCGCCCTGCGCGGCCAGAGAGTCCGGCCATCGAAGGTAGGCCTCGGCCGCGAGCAAGAACCCGACGTCGCGTGAGGCTCCCATCACGGCCGCGAAATCCTTGGTGATCGCCTCGAGGTGCGCCCGATCGGTCTGCTCCCGCGCGGTCGTGCCGCGCGACTCCGCGACCCGGTACGCGACGGTCGCCGCCGCGATGCCGACGAGCGCCGTGGCGGCCGCCGCGACGGCCCACCGGCGCATCGTCCTCACGCGCGCCCGCGAGCGCGACTCGCGCCGCTCGGCCTCCTCCGCGGCCGCACGCTCGGCCTCCTCGGCGTCGCGCGACGCGACCAGGAACGTGCGCTCGAGCGGGGTGAGGGCATCCTCGTCGCGGTCGGCCCAGTCCCACGCGATCGCGAGCCGTGGCCCCCGGTACAGGTCCGCCGCGGGCCTTCCGAGCGAGTCCCACGTGGCCGCCGCGGTCGACAGGTGCCCGAGCGCGCGCTGGCCCTCAGCGTCGGCCTCCAGCCAGCCGCGAAGGCGCGGCCAGGCGCGCACGAGCGACTCGTGCGCGAGCTCGAGGTGGTGCTCGCGCGCGCTCACGAGCCTCGCCTGGACCAGCCGGCCGACCACCCGCTGCAGGTCCTCGTCGGCCAGCGTGCGTGAGTCGACCGGGTGGGAGACGACGGCCCCTGCCTCCGTGAGGGTGACGAGCCGGCGCAGGATGAGCGCGCAGCGGCGCCGGTCGTCGACCGGGAGGTTGGTGAAGAGGAGCTCGGCCGAGCGCGCGACCGCGCCGCGGAGCCCACCCGAGGCCTTGTAGCCGTCGATCGTGAGCGTGGAGCCCTCGCGTCGCTGCCAGGTCTCGGCGAGGGCGTGCGACAGGAGCGGCAGCGCTCCCGTGGCGGCCTCGGCGTCCGCAAGCACCACGTCAGGGAAGCCGTGCTCGAGCGTGAGGTGCGCGTGCCGAGCCGGCTCCTCGATCGCCGCCCGGAGCGCGTCCGCGCGCAGGGGCGTCACGAGGTGCAGGCTCGAGAGCACCAGCGACCCGACGGCCGGATCGGCGGCGCACGCGTCGAGGTGGTCCGAGCGGACGGCGATGGCCACGCCGCCGCCGCCGCGGTGGTGCGCGGCGAGCGCGTCGCAGATCTCACGGGACGTCCCTGCGGCCAGCGACGCGGAGAAGGCGGTCTCGAACTGGTCGATCGCGATGACCGCGTGCGCGGGCGCGCGGGTGATCTCCTCGAGCGCCGCGCCCGACGGCGACACCTCGACCATCGTCGTGCCGCGCGCCGTGAGCGCCGGCTGCACGCCCGCGCGCAGGAGTGACGACTTGCCCGTCCCGGACGCGCCCGCCAGCACCAGGAAGCGCATGCGATCGAGGGTCGCCACCGCACGCGCGATGTCCGCGTCGCGCCCGAAGTACACGTCAGCGTCGCCCGGCTCGTAGGCGCTGAGCCCCTTGTAGGGGCATCGGTCGTCCGGGGCGGGCAGCGCGGGTGCGACGGACAGGTCCTCGTCCTGACGCAGGATCGCCTGCTCCAGATCGACGAGCGCGGGCGAGGGATCGAGGCCCAGCTCGTCCCGCAGGACCGCCCGCGCGCGCCGCAGCGCCGCCAGCGCATCGGCCTGCCTCTCGCATCGGTACAGCGCGGTCGCCAGCGCGATCCAGCGCGTCTCCCGCAGCGGCTCCGCCGCGGCGAGCGCGGACGCGGTCGCCGCGACGCCGCGATGGTCGCCGGAGGCGAGGCGCTCGGCGAGGAGGTCGTCCTCCGCCTGGCGGCGCAGCTCGGTGAGCCGCTCGATCTCCACGGCGGCCGGCGGCCAGTCCGCGACCGCCTCGTAGGGATCGGAGGTGCGCCACAGCCCGAGCGCCCTCTCCAGGGCGACGACGGCGCGCCCGTGCTCGCCCTCGCTTGCGAGGGTGGCGGCACGCGCGACCTCGTCCTCGAAGACGTCGACGTCGACCGCACCGCGAGGGAGCTCGAGGCGGTACGCCCGGTCGACCGTGACGATGGAGCCGTTGCCGAGCGAGGTCCGCAGCCGCCATACCGACCCCTGGATCTGCTTCGCCCACGTGCTGGGGGGCGCGTCGCCCCAGACCGCCTCCGCGATGACCTCCGGGCTGACCGCGGTGGGCCGCATGACCAGGAGGGCAGCGAGGACCGAGCGCTCCCGCCGATTGTGGTGGGGTGCCTCCTTGCCGGCGGTCTCGCCGAGGACCTCCACGGTCACCAGTTCAGTCTTCGCGCGGCACCGGCGACGGTCAAGGACTGTGGACGGCCCGCACACCGCCGGAACACCGCGGGAGACCGGCGGAGATGCGCCGCGTGGTCCGTTGGAGGCGTCCCTGAAAGGAGCGCCACCATGTCCCACCGCATCCACCTCTCCCACACGAGCCGGACCACGCTCGCCGCCGCCGCCATCGTCATCGCGCTCGTGGTCGGCGCGGTGCTCGCCGTCGGCATCCGCGCGTGGTCCGACCCCCGGCCTGGGCTCGGCTTCGAGCCCCCGCAGGTCGTCACCCGGGTCCAGGCCGTCGCCTATGTGCCCGAGCGCCATTCACAGTTCACGCTTGAGGACAACCTCTCGCCCATGGAGCCGCAGGCCTTCAACCTCAACGGCGTCGTCGACAAGGTCGCCTCGCAGCCGATCAGCGGCGGTGTCCCGCCGTACGCGGTCGACGGCTGGCACGCGCCCGCGACGATCCCGATCAGCGGCGGGCAGCCGCCCTACTCCTACGAGGGCTGGAGCGCGGACGGCTACGAGCCCATCGGCGGCGGCCTGCCCGTCTACGCCGAGGACGGCTACGAGCCCATGAGCGGCGGCGTGCCGGACTACGCCGAGTAGTGCCGGTCCGACGACGCGGCGACGGGGGAGGCCCCGCACAGGGCCTCCCCTTCGTCGTGCCTCAGGACGATGCGTCGGGCGGCTCGTCGCCGAATCCGCACGTCGAGCGCCACTCGCCCAGCGGGGCGAGGTAGGTCTCCCACTCCTCGGCCGTGAGGTCCCTGCCGGCGGACGCGCAGGCCGCGTCGCGCAGGGACCCAGGATCGAGCGACCACACGTCGATGCCATCGCTCGTGGTCACGGCGACCTCGCGTCCGTCCGGACGTAGCGCCGCGGGCCACAGGTAGGGCGAGTCCGACGTCAGCGGGCCCGCGACACGTAGGCCGGACACGGTGTCGAACACCACGGAGCCGTTCCCGTCGCCGCCGACCACGAACAGGTCACCCGCATCGCTGAACTCGATCGTGCTGACGTTGCGACCGGGCATGTCGCTCCTGCCCAGCAGGTCGAGCCCTGTCGTGAGCCGGGCGACGCCCCCGGCGGTTGCCGCGGCCACCGTGCCCCCGTCGTTGACCTCCGCGAGCCAGAGGCCTTCCCGGACGGGGGACAGCGCCTCGCCCGAGGCGGCGTCGAATACCTGGACGGCGGGCGTCCCGTCGCCGAGGGTGCTCGAGATCACGAGCAGGCTGCCGTCCGGCGAGGACGCCGCGTGGTCGACCGCACCCTCGATCCGCAGCCGGGGGCCGATGGCGGCGCCGGTGGCCGTGTCGATGGTCCGGAACTGGCCGTTCGCGTCGATGACGTGCAGCGCGCTGCCGTCGCTCGACGGGTAGACGCGTGCGGACGGTGCGAACGAGTACGTCGTCGTCAGCCGCCCCGCGCTCAGCGAGAAGCGGCCGGCGTGGTTCTCGGTGAACCCGTACGCGAGCACCGTGCCCTCGTCGATCCATCCGAAGACGGTGACGCTGTCGAAGCTGTCGACCGGGCGGTCGGCGGCCACGTCCCAGGTGCCGAAGTCGGTGTATGTGTCCCACGCGGAGTCGTCGGAACGGCGCCCGCTCACGAGCAGGAGCGCGCCGCTCGGAGAATACCCGTCGAACATCACCTGACCGGCGGCGATCGAGCGGCGGACCGCGCCGTCGCCGGTGGTGGTCCACCTCGTCACGACCGGGGTGAGCGCCGCGACCGACGTGAGCTCGCCGTGCGCGAGCGCGAGCGCCCCGGCGTGCTCCGGCTGAGCGGTGAGCACCCGCCCGGTGCTGAGCCCGGTCGTGAGGTCCCATTCGGTCACCACGCCGTCGAAGTCCGCGCAGTAGACATGCGAGGCGTCGTCGTCGACCGCCAACCAGCCGCACGGTCCCGTCTCGTTGGCGCTGAGCGAGGCCACCCATCTCGGGTCCCCGGTGACCGGGTCGACGGCTGCGAGCGCTCCGGCGCCGGCGGTCACGAGCGTGCCGTCATCCGTGACGGCGGCGGACAGGCCCGTCGCGGAGGCCAGCAGCGAGAACTCCGAGATCTGCTGGGCCGTGCGCGGGTCGACGAGCCTCACCTGGCCGGGCTGCGTCACGACGATCTCGCCCGTCCGCGCCGCGGCGAGCGCCACATCGTCCACGCGGGTGCCCGCGATCCGGATCGTGCCCGTGATCCTGTGGTTGGCGGGGTTGCGCAGCTCGACCGTCCCGCGCTCGCGGTTGACCGTGGCGACGCTCGTGCCGGCGGCATCCACCTGGATCTGGAGCGGGTGCCCGACGCGCTCGGGCACGGCGCCTTCCAGCCTGGTCGTGTTCACCATCTGTCCGGTCGTGGCGTCGATCGTGAGGAGGGCGCCGCAGGCAGCGGCACCGTCGCACCCCGCCGCGTCGGCGAGCACCGCCACGAGCGAGCCGTCCGCGGACGCCGCCACGGCACGCCGGCCGACCTCGGCCCACGACGCGGGTGCCGACACCTCCCACACCACCTCGTCCGTGTCGTCGTCGATGCCGCGCACGCCGGCACCGGACACGAGCACGTGGGTCCCCGTGCCCAGGTCCGCGTAGGCGAGTCCTCCGGAGTCCGGGAGGACCGACGACGACGTCAGATCCGGGTGCGCCGCGGCCGAGTCGAAGAGGGCGGCCCGCGCGCGGGGATCGTCGGGCACGCGGGACCAGACCTCGGCGGCGAGCAGGGCCGCGACCGGCCGGGACCAGGTCGCCATGTCGCCGATCCGCTCGGTCAACGACGCGATCACCGCATCCTGTCGCCGTGCCTCCGCCGACCGGTGCAGCGCGAACGTGGCGGCCCCGAGCGCGACGAGGGCCACCGCGGCGGCCGCGACCGACGCGTTGAGCCCCCGGGTCCGACGGGTCCGGCGGCGCTCGCGGGCGGCGACCTCGTCCGCGGCGGCCACCGAGCGGTCGAGGAACTCCTCCTCGATGGGAGCGAGCGGCGCGCGCGACCCCTCCCTCCACGCGACGACCGTCGCGAGCCGGGAGCCGCGGTACAGGTCGTCGGGGCTCCGGCCGCCGTCGTCCCACGCTGCGGCGGCCGCGGTGAGGTGCGCGAGCTGCCGGCTCGCCTCGGCGTCCTCCTCGAGCCAGTGCGCCAGCCGCGGCCATGCGCGGGCGAGCGACTCGTGGGCGAGGACGTAGCCGTCCGCGCGCGCCACGACGAGCCGCGCGGCGACGAAGCGCGCCACCGCCTCGGCGCGCGCCGGCGCCTTGTGGACGATGGCCGGGTCGGCGGCGTGAAGCGTGAGGGAGCCGTCCGGCCCCACCTCGACGAGGCGCTGCATGAGCGTCCGGCATTCGACCCGCTCGGCGGCCCCGAGGTTGAGGAACACGCGCTCCGCGGTTCGCGCCACCGCGCCCAGCACGCCCCCGGTCGACTCGTACGCCTCGATGGTGAGCGTGCTGCCCTCGCGCCTCTCCCACGTCGCCGCGAGCGAGTGGGACAGCAGCGGCAGGGAGGCGTCGACCCGCGCGGCGTCGTGCAGCACCACGTCGACGAGTCCGTGCTCGAGGGTGAGCCCGCTGCGCTGCGCCGGCTGCTCGACCACGTCCCGGATCGCCTCCGCCGTCGGGGGTGCCATCAGGTGCAGCCCGGCGCTGACGAGCGCGCCGATCCTCGGCTGGGCGACGCAGGCGTCGAGCTGCAGCGACTGGACCACGATCGCGATGCGCGCGCCGGCGGCGTGGGCGTCGGCGAGCGCGTCCGCCAAGGCGGCGGCGCGTTCGGGATCGCCGAAGGCCCGTCCGACGTCGTCCAGCATGAGCGGCGCGCTACGGGAGGCCGTCGCGACCTGGGCAGGTGTGGCCGTGGCGCCGAGCAGCACCGGGTCCAGCCCGCGGCGGCGCAGCTCGGGGATCACCCCGGCGCGCAGGAGCGACGACTTCCCGATGCCGGACGGCCCGGTGACCGTGACGAACCCGGTGCGATCGAGCAGGTCCAGCACCGCGGCGACGTCCCCGTCGCGGCCGAAGAACAGGTCGGCGTCGCGGGACTCGTACACGCTCAGGCCCTTGTAGGGGCAGCCGGCGCTCGGCGGGCGGGCGGCGGGCGGCGCGAGCAGCGCCGCATCCTGTCGCAGGATCGCGTCCTCGAGCTCGGCCAGCGACGGACCCGGATCGATCCCGAGCTCGTCGACCAGCAGGCGCTGCGCCCGACGGGTCGTGTCGAGCGCGTCCGCCTGACGTTCGCACCGGTACTGAGCGAGCGCCAGGGCGTGCCAGCGCCGCTCGCGGTACGGCTGCGAGGCCACGAGCGCGGTGGCGTGCTCCGCCACCGCCCGGTGGTCCCCGGCCGCGAGCCGGGCCTCGAGCAGGTCGTCGAGCGCGGACTCGCGCACCTCCGCGAGCCGCGCGGCCTCGTCGTGCGCGGCGGGCCAGTCCGCGATCGCCTCGTACGGCGGCGCGCGCCACAGGCTCAACGCACGCTCGAGCGTGGTGACCGCGCGCTGGTGCTCGCCGTCGGCGGAGTAGCCGCGAGCGCGGTCGACCGCAGCCTCGAACTCGTCCACGTCGGCCTCGACTGTGCCGCCGTCGGCGGTGGGGACGATGCGGTAGCCGGTGGGAGTGGTCGAGATCGAGTCGGGGCCGAGCACCTTCCGGAGCCGCCCGATCGCCGCCTGGAGCTGCTTGAGCCACGTCTTCGGCGGATCGTCGGACCAGAGGGCCTCGGCGATCCGGTCGGCGCTGGCGCAGGCGGGGCGGGCCACCAGGAGCGCCTCGAGCACGGCCTGCTCCCGCGGGCTCACCCCCGGTTCCGCCGAGGGGCCCGTTCCCCCGAGGACGGAGACCCTCACCCTTCCACTGTGGAACCGCGGACGCCCGCGGTCAAACGCCCGGCGGGTCGCGCATACCCCACGCATACCGGGCCGAGCAGGGCGCATACCGGGGCCTGGCGGGGCGGGTGTGTCCTGAAGGTGTCCCTGGAAGGAGGGCAAGATCATGTGGACTCTGCTGAAGCAACGGACCAGCAACCGCGTGCCGGTCGTCGCCAAGGGTCTCGGACTCGTCGCGGGGCTCGTCGGAGCAGCCGCGATGTCCATGGGAGCAGTCGCGGTGGCCAACGACACTGATGACACCCCGTCCGGCAGCGACGAGGCGGTCGGCTACGTCTATTCGGGTGGCTCGTGGGGCTCCGAGGAGTCGCTGAGCGACACCGGCGCCGGATCGGACGACGCCTACACGCCGATGCCGTGCGTGCCCGAGGGTGCCTACGGCGCGACCGAGGAGGACGAGGCCTACACGCCGATGCCGTGCGTGCCCGAGGGTGCCTACGGCGCGACCGAGGAGGACGAGGCGTACGAGCCGATGTGCGGTGGGCTTCCGCCCTATGCGCAGTCCGACGAGGACGCGACCGACGACGCCTACGAGCCGATGTGCGGCGGCGTGCCGCCCTACGCGGTGGATGACTACGAGCCGATCTGCGGTGGGCTCCCGCCCTACGCCGTGGACGACTACGAGCCGATGTGCGGTGGCGTGCCGGACTACGCCGAGTGAGGCAGCACCGACTGCTCGGCGATGGGAGGTCCCGATCGGGACCTCCCCCTTTCACCGACCTCAGCGTCTCGCGATGCGAGACGCGGTTGTCGTATCGTGGACAACGGCCCTAGGATGAGCACACGACAGGCCGGTCGCGCGGCCCCCGCTCACGAGGCGGTCGGGCCGCCATGAGCCGGCTTCGACCACGACTTCGAAGGGGAACCTCATGACGTCCTACCGCCTCGCGGTGGTCGCCGGCGACGGCATCGGCCCGGAGGTCGTGGCGGAGGGGCTCAAGTGCCTCGCCGCCGCGACGGAGGGCACCGACCTCACGTTCGAGACCACCGAGTTCGACCTCGGCGCGAAGCGCTGGCACGCGACGGGGGAGACCCTCACGGACGCAGACCTCGAGGCGATCAAGGGTCACGACGTCATCCTGCTGGGCGCGATCGGCGACCCGACGGTGCCGTCCGGCGTCCTCGAGCGCGGCCTGCTCCTCAAGCTCCGCTTCGAGCTCGACCAGTACGTGAACCTGCGCCCCTCCCGCCTGTACCCGGGCGAGGTCTCGCCGCTGCGCGACCCGGGCGACATCGACTTCGTCGTGGTCCGCGAGGGCACCGAGGGCCCGTACGTCGGCAACGGCGGCGCGCTCCGCGTGAACACCCCGCACGAGATCGCGACCGAGGTCTCCGTCAACACCCGCCACGGCGTCGAGCGCGTGGTCCGCTACGCGTTCTCCGTCGCCGCCGGCCGCGAGCGCCAGCACGTCACGCTCGTGCACAAGCACAACGTGCTCGTCCATGCGGGCCACCTGTGGCGCCGCACCGTCGAGGCCGTCGCGCCGGAGTTCCCGGACGTCACCTGGGACTACCTGCACGTCGACGCGGCGACCATCAAGCTCGTCACCGACCCGTCGTCCTTCGACGTGATCGTCACCGACAACCTCTTCGGCGACATCCTCACGGACGAGGCCGCCGCGATCTCCGGCGGCATCGGCCTCGCGGCGTCCGGCAACGTCAACCCCGACAAGACCGGCCCGTCGATGTTCGAGCCGGTCCACGGCTCGGCGCCCGACATCGCCGGCCAGCAGAAGGCGGATCCGTCGGCCACCGTGCTGTCGGTCGCGATGATGCTCGACTTCCTCGGCCACCACGAGCTGGCCGCCACGGTCGAGCAGGCGGTCGCGGACGATGCGGCGGCCAAGGTCGCGGAGGGCTGGGGCCCCCGCACCACCGCCGAGGTCGGCGACGCGGTCGCCGCCCGCATCCGCGGCTAGCCCGGACCGGACCCCGTCGCGGCGGAGGAGGGGGCGCAAGGCGTCGCCTCCTCCGCCGACTACTCTCGTACTCACCCCGCATCCCAGGAAGGCTTTGAAGTGACCGACACCGCCGCATCGTCCACCGCCGAGGCCTTCCGCGTCGTCCCGAACCCGAGCCCGGCTACCGACGCCGAGCGCGCGGAGAAGCTCAAGGACCTCGCCTTCGGCCTCCAGTTCACGGACCACATGGCCCACATGACCTGGACCGCCGAGGAGGGCTGGGGCGACCGTCGCGTCGAGCCGTACGGCCCGATCCCGATGGACCCCGCGGCCTCCGTGCTGCACTACGCCCAGGAGATCTTCGAGGGACTGAAGGCGTACCGCTGGGCCGACGGTTCGATCCACCTGTTCCGCCCCGTCGCGAACGCCGAGCGCCTCCAGCGCTCCGCGTGGCGCATGGCGCTGCCCGAGCTGCCCGTCGAGGACTTCATGGCCTCGATCGCTGCGCTGATCGAGCTCGACCACGCGTGGGTGCCCGATGCCCCCGAGACGTCGCTGTACCTGCGCCCGTTCCTCATCGGCACGGACGTGTTCCTCGGGCTGCGCGCCCCCAAGCGGGTCGACTACCTGCTCATCGCGTCGCCCTCGGGCCCGTACTTCCCGGGCGGCATCAAGCCCGTGAGCATCTGGGTCGAGCGCGACTATCACCGCGCGGGCCCGGGCGGCACCGGCGCCGCGAAGTGCGGCGGCAACTACGCGGCCTCCCTGCGCCCGCAGATGGCCGCCTACGAGCGCGGCTTCGACCAGGTCCTCTACCTGGACGCCGCCACGGGCTCGGTGCTCGAGGAGCTCGGCGGCATGAACGTGTTCGCGGTCCGCAAGGACGGCACCGTGCTCACGCCGATCATCAACGGCAACATCCTCGAGGGCGTGACTCGCAAGAGCGTCATCCAGCTCGTCGAGGAGCGCGACCTCAAGGTGGTCGAGCGCGACATCACCCTCGCCGAGCTGCGCGAGGGCATCGAGGACGGCGAGATCACCGAGGTCTTCGCGTGCGGCACCGCGGCGATCATCACGCCGGTGGGCCGCATCGCCTCGACGGACTTCGACGTGACCGTGGGCGACGGCGCGCCCGGCGCGGTCACCACGGCCGTCCGTCAGCGGCTCACCGACATCCAGTACGGCCGCTCCGAGGACACCTACGGCTGGATGACCAAGGTCCGCTGACGGGACGATGCGCGGGCCCGCCCCGCGCCCTCGCGCGTCCGCCGCTCACCCCCCAAGATGGGAGGGAGCAGCCGACGCCGAGGAGGAGCACGTGCCCGTCAAGGACCTCACCCTGACCAGCCCCGACATCGCGGACATGGAGCGGATCGACGACCGCTTCGCCGGCCAGTTCGGCGCGGAGACCCCGCGCCTGGTCGTCGACGGGATCCCCGCGCAGGCGGTAGAGCTCGCCGTCGTCTGCCACGACCCGGACGCGCCCAAGCCGTTCGGCTTCACTCACTGGACGCTGTACGGGCTCGCACCGCTCGACGGCGCGATCGACATCGACGCGGGCCGTCCCGGGCCCAACGACGACGGCGGGCATGGCTATGTCGGCCCGTTCCCGCCCTACGGCCACGGCGACCACCGGTACTACTTCCACCTGTACGCGCTCACCCGTCCGGTCGAGGGTGAGCCCACGCGCGACGAGTTCCTCCACCGCTACGGCGACGCGATCGTCGAGCAGGCCAGGCTCGTCGCGACCTACTCGCGCTGAGGCGTCGGCGGGATCGGCACACCCGCGCACGCGGCGACCCTGCGCCTCCCGTGCTCGGCGATTTCATGCACTTCGGACGCGCCAAGGCCCGTTTCCGCATCAGTCGCGCGCAGATGGCCCGCCCAACACGGGTCCACTTCCGACCTGAGGGGCCGTGCCGAGGAATGGTCCGGCGCGAGATCGGCCGAAGTGCATGAAAACGCCGAGCGACACGGTCCGACACCCGGGGCATCCTCGGGTGGCGGCCCGCGCGCGCCGGGCGCATCCTGAGAGACAGCCCCCCGCGCATCCTCAGGAGCACCGACATGACCGCCGTGGTCCCGCGCGTCTCGCGACGCGACGACGCCCGCTACCGCGAGGCTGAGCGGGAGGTCTGGGCCCACCACGGGATGACGCCGGTCGAGCGGTGGGTCGAGGTGCCCGGCTACGGCATCCGCGTGCGGGCGCTCGAGCACGGCGAGGGCCGGCCCGTCGTCTTCGTCCACGGCAACCCGACCGCAGGCAACGTCTTCGTCCCGCTGGTCGCGGCGCTGCCCGGCGTGCGCGCGATCGTCGTCGACCGCCCCGGCTGCGGGCTGAGCGAGGCGCTCGACTACTCGGACATGACGCCCGACGACCTCCGGGCCGCGATCACCGCGTACCTCTCGGCCGTCATCGAGGGGCTCGTCGGCGGGCCCGCGCACCTGCTCGGGAACTCCGCCGGCGGCGGCACCGTGCTGGTGGCGGCGGCGCGCCGGCCTGACCTGGTCGACAGCGTCGTGATCGAGGGCGTGCCCGCGGTGCGCGGCATGCGGCTGCCGCGCGAGCTCCGCATGACCGCGCTGACCCCGGTCGCCCGCATCGTCGCGGCGCACAAGGTCAACGAGGCGGACCTGCGCCGCTCCTTCCGCGCCATGGGCCACGGCGACCTGATCGACGCCGGTGGCCCGCCCGCCGCCGAGTTCGCGTGGCGCATGGCGCTGTCGCGGTACACCGACACGTACTGGCACGAGCTCTCGCTCATCCGCCGCTCCGCCACCTGGCGCGGCCTGCGCCCCGACTGGGTCGCCGGCAAGGAGACGCTCGAGGCGCTGCGCATGCCGAGCCTGTGGATCGTGGGCGACCGCGACCCGTTCGCGCGTCCCGAGCGCGTGCGCGCCTGGGCGCGCCACGCGCCGCAGTCGACCGTGCACGTGATGGAGAGCTCGGGTCATCAGCCGTGGCTCGACGACCCGGCGCGGCACGCGCGCCTCATCGACGGCTGGTGGAGCGCCGCGGCCGCGGCGTGAGGGCGCGGAGGCGGCCGGAGTGCTCCCGAGCCTCCTGGAGCCGTGACCCGCCGGGCCTTCAGGCCCGCAATAACCTACGGTGGCGTAGGTTAGGCTTGCTCCATGCAGAGCAGCATGACGTCCCCCGCCCTCGCCACCGTCGACGAACACCTCCACCTCACCGCGCTCCTGCGCGCGCGCACCGCGGCCGACCCTGCCGCGCCCTTCGCCGAGGTCAAGTCCGAGTCCGGCGCCTGGCGCACCGTCACCCGGGCCGACTTCGAGCAGCGCGTGCGCGCCGTCGCGAAGGGTCTGATCGCCGCGGGCGTGGCCGCCGGCGACCGCGTCGGCGTCATGGGCGACACGAGCCTCGAGTGGTCCGTCATGGACTTCGCGGTCCTCGCCGTGGGCGGCGTGACCGTCCCGATCTACCCGTCCTCCTCCGCGGTGCAGTGCGCGTGGATCGTCGAGGACGCCGGCCTCGACTTCGTGGCCGCGGAGACACCCGAGCAGCGCGCGATGCTGACCGGTCTCGCGCACGCGCCCACCGCGCTCGCGCTCACCGCCGACGGCCTCGACGCCATCGCCGGCGCGGGCGAGGAGGTCACCGACGACGCCCTCGACGCTCGCACGGCCGACGTGGTGCTCGGCGACCTCGCCTCGATCATCTACACCTCCGGCACCACGGGCCGGCCCAAGGGCGCGATGCTCACGCACGGCAACCTGGTGGCCCACTGCGCGAACATCGAGCTCGATCCGCACTTCGGCGCCTTCGTGCAGGGCGAGACCCGCGTGCTGCTGTTCCTTCCGCTCGCGCACGTGTTCGCACGCCTCGCGATGGTGCTCGCGCTGTCGTCCGGGGCCGTCATCGGCTACACGCCGAACCACCGCACGCTCGCCGCGGATCTCGCCTCGTTCCGGCCGACCTGGATGCCGCTCGTCCCGCGCGTGCTCGAGACCATCTACAACCGTGCCGACGGCGCGCAGACCGGCGTCAAGAAGAGGATCTTCCGCTGGTCCGCCTGGGTCGCGCGCGAGGTGTCGAAGGCTCAGGAGTCAGGCGGGCACGGCATCGTCCTCAAGCTCCAGTACGCCGTCGCGAACGCCCTGGTGCTGAAGAAGATCCGTCACCTTCTCGGCGGGCAGCTCGGCTACGTGCTCGCAGGCGGTGCGAAGCTGACGCCGAGCATCGGCCACTTCTTCCGCGGCCTCGGCGTCACCGTGATGCAGGGCTACGGCCTCACCGAGACCACCGCCGCCCACATGGGCACCCCGAGCACCGGTCAGGTGATGGGCACCGTGGGCCACCCGATCGCCGGCTGCGAGATCACGCTCGCCGAGGACGGCGAGATCCTCGCGCGCGGCGTCAACCTCTTCGCCGGCTACTGGAACGCGCCCGAGGCCACCGCCGCGGTCATGCGCGACGGCTGGTTCGCGACGGGAGACCTCGGCGAGATCCACGAGGGCAACCTCACGATCACGGGACGCAAGAAGGAGATCCTCGTGCTCTCCTCGGGCAAGAACGTCCAGCCCGCCACGCTCGAGGACTCGCTGCGCTCCCACCCGGCGATCCAGGACTCCGTGGTGATCGGCGACGGCCGCCACTTCGTGTCGGCGGTGGTCACTCTCGACCCGGTGCTGCTGCCCAGCTGGCTCGCGGCGCACGACCTGCCCGACATGCCCGTCGAGGAGGCCGCTCGCCACGACCGGGTCCGCGAGCTCATCGGGCGTGCCATCGCCACAGCGAACGAGCACGTCTCCCGTGCCGAGGCGATCCGCGAGTTCCGCATCCTGCCGCGCGAGTTCACGGAGGCGCAGGAGGAGATGACCGCCTCGCTCAAGGTTCGCCGCGAGACGGTCATGGAGCACTTCGCCGATGTGATCGCGTCGATCTACGCACCCGCCGGCGGCTCGCCGAGCCAGGCTCGCTCCTAGGGGCGGTCCCCGGGCCGCCGCATCGTCCCGGCCCCAGAAGTGGGGACCTTCCGGTCCGCGGCCACCCGACGTAGCCTGACGGGGTCGCGCCGCGGCGCGGCAGGGGAGGAGCCCATGGCCGATCTCGCGATCGAGACCCAGGGCCTGGTCAAGGTCTACGGGGCGACGCGCGCCCTCGACGGGATCGACCTGGCCATCCCGCGCGGGGGTGTGCACGGCTTCCTGGGGCCCAACGGCGCCGGCAAGACCACCGCGATCCGCATCCTCGCGACCCTGATCCGCCCGGACGCGGGCACCGCGCGCGTGCTCGGCCGCGACGTCATCCACCAGGCCCACGAGGTGCGCAGCCTCGTCAGCCTGACCGGCCAGTTCGCGTCGATCGACGAGGACCTCAGCGGTCGCGAGAACCTCCGGCTCATCGCCAAGCTGTACGGCTACGGCGGCGCCTCCGCGACGGGACGCGCCGACGAGCTGCTCGAGGCCTTCGGCCTGGACGATGCGGCGGCCAAGCAGGTGAAGAACTACAGCGGCGGCATGCGGCGCCGGATGGACATCGCGGCCTCGCTCGTGGCGACCCCCGAGGTGCTGTTCCTCGACGAGCCCACCACGGGCCTCGACCCGCGCAGCCGCAACGAGGTGTGGGACATCGTGCGGGCGCTCGTCGCGCACGGCACCACCGTCATGCTCACCACCCAGTACCTCGACGAGGCCGACCAGCTCGCGGACCGGATCTCCGTGATCGACCACGGCCGGATCATCGCCGAGGGCACGTCCACCGAGCTCAAGGCCTCGGTAGGAGCGGGGTCGCTGCACGTGCGCGTCATGCACCGCGACGACCGCGAGCGCGCCCGCGGCATCCTGATCCGCGAGCTCGGCGTCGAGGTCGAGGCCATGTCCGACCCGCAGGCGCTCGTCGCCGCGCTTGAGGACCGCGGCCGCGTCACCCGCGCGATCACCGCCCTCGAGGACGCGCGCATCGAGCTCGCCCAGCTCTCCCTCGGCCAGCCCACGCTCGACGAGGTGTTCCTCGCGCTCACCGGTCACGCGGCCGAGCCCGGGGACGATGCGGAGGAGGCCGCATGACCACCCAGACCGCACCCCAGACCGCGGAGGCCGCGCCGCGGCCCGCCGCCATCGCATCGGCGCTCGCGAGCGGGAGCCGTCCGCGGCGCCCGGGCGCGCTGTCGGAGTCGCTCACGTTCGGCTGGCGCGCGCTGCTGAAGATCAAGCACTCGCCCGAGCAGCTCCTCGACGTCACCCTGTCGCCGGTGCTGATGGTGCTCCTGTTCACGTACCTGTTCGGCGGCGCGATCGCCGGCTCGGTCGAGGACTACATCGCGTTCCTCGCGCCGGGTGTGCTCGTGCAGTCGGTGCTCATCGTGTCGATGTACACCGGCGCGACGCTCCGGGAGGACATCGACAAGGGCGTCTTCGACCGCTTCCGTGCGCTGCCCATCTGGCGGCCGAGCGCGCTGGTCGGCATGCTTCTCGGCGATACGGTGCGCTACACGGTGGCCGCCGCGGTGACCGCGATCGCGTGCCTCTTCATCGGCTGGAGGCCTGCCGGCGGAGTCGCCGGCGTCGCCGCGGGCACCGCCGTGATGCTGGTCTTCGCCTTCGCGCTCAGCTGGATCTGGACGTTCATCGCGATGCTGGTGAGCTCGCAGCGCGCCCTCATGGGCATCGCCTGGATCGCGGTGATGCCCCTGGTCTTCGGCTCGAACATCTTCGTCGACCCCAGCACCATGCCCGGCTGGCTGCAGGGCTGGGTCGACGTCAACCCGGTCTCGCACGCGGTGACCGCCGTGCGCGACCTCATGAACGGCGTCTCCGCCGGCAGCGAGCTCGTGTGGGTCGCGGGCTGGTCCGCGGCGCTCGTCGCGGTGTTCGGCACGCTCACGATGTGGCGGTACCGCGACCCGAGGTGACGGGTCGCGGTACGCGGGCTGACTGCGGTCACATGCTCGCGACGTACGCGCACACGTCGAGCACGATGAGCGCGCTGCCCAGCCAGGCGAGCGCCTCGTCCTGGCGGCCCTCGCCGCGCCGGACCCAGCCGATGGTCGCCGCCACGCCGCCGGCGATCACCGGGAGCATCGTCCAGAAGAAGAACGGTGAGACCACGACGCCGACGGCGAGCGCAGTCCACGCGACCGCGTGCGCGCGGCGCGGCCCGCCGCGCAGCGCCCAGGGCACGAGGGCGGTCATCGCGACGAGGGCGACCGCGCCGATCGCCGCGATGATGAGCGCGGTCTCGACCCATGGGTCGCGGTCGAGGCCGCGGATCCCGACGGTGGCGACGGACAGGACAGGCATCGCCACGGCGGTCGCCGTGACGACGAGCGTGGCGCGCCGGGATGCCGTGCCCGCCACGGGACTTGAGGTGTCGGTGATGGACATGGGAGCCTCCTCGGTCGATGCCGGAGCGGACCTCCGACGCTGCCGACGCTATGGCGGCGAGGGTCGCGATCGCCTCGCCTTCACGGCCAGTTCGGCGACGCGCTCCTCTGCCTGGAGGTGCACGCCCCGCTCCATCCAGGGATGGATGACCTGCCTGGTGCGTCGGCCTATGCTCGATCCATGAAGGCGCCGATGGGGGTCCTGCGCGATGCGTTCGCACAGGACCTCGCGCTCGCCGCCGTCCTCACCGTGGTGGCCCAGGTCGAGCTCGCGCTCGCGGACGACGTGGAGGGCCCGCGCGCGTGGCACGCCGCCGGGTTCGCGCTCGTCACCGGTGCGGTCGCGCTGAGGCGTCGCGCGCCTCTCGCCGCGGCGGCGGCGGGCGCGGTCGGCATCACGATGTCGACGCTCGCGGGCGAGGTGCCCGGGCCCGTGGCCCCGCTGCTGTCCCTGATCCTGGTGACGTACGCGGTTGCCTCGTACTCCAGCATGCGCCGCGCGCTCGCAGGCCTCGCGATCGTCGTGGCGGCCATCCTCGTCTACCCGTTGGTGGCGCGGTCGACGTTCGGCGACGAGCTCGGCAACCTCGTGATCTTCGTCGCGATCTGGCTGCTCGGCGTCGCGGTCCGACGGCGTGAGCAGCGCGCCGCCATCGCCGAGGCCGAGGTCGCGCGGGAACGCGCGGCGCACGAGGCCGAGCGTGCGCGCGCGGTTCGCGACGAGCGGCTGCGCATCGCGCGCGAGCTCCACGACGTGGTCGCGCACGGGGTGAGCGGCATGGTCCTGCACGCGGGAGCCGCCCGCCAGGCGCTGACCACCGAACCCGAGGCGGCCGAGGCGTCGCTGCTCGAGGTCGAGGCCGCCGGTCGGCAGTCGCTCGGCGAGCTGCGCACGATGCTCACGGTGATGCGCGTCGACGACACGATGCCCGGGGACCTGGTCGAGGCCGCGGTCGAGCGCGCGCGAGAGGCCGGGCTGGCGGTGGACGCGCGGATCGTCTGGGCGCCCGAAGCGCTCGCCGCGGAGACCGTGCTCGCGGCGGGGCGCATCGTGCAGGAGGCGGTCACCAACGTGGTCCGTCACGCGCAGGGCGCGACCCGGGTCGTGATCGACGTCGAGGACGTCGGCGCATCGGTGCGGGTGCGGGTCGCCGACGACGGCCGCCCGAGCGGCGATCCCCGGCCCGGGCTGGGGCTCGTCGGCATGCGGGAGCGTGCCGCGGCGCTGGGCGGCGAGGTCGACGCCGGGCCCGCTGAGGACGGGGGCTGGCGCGTCGAGGCGCTCCTGCCGAGGGGCGCATCGTGATCGCGGTCGGCATCGTGGACGACGAGGCAATCGTGCGCTCGGGCGTCGCGCTCATCGTGAGGTCGCAGCCCGACCTCGAGGTCGCCGGCGAGGCCGATGACCTCGGGTCGGCGCTCGCGCTCGCGCGCGAGCTGAGCCCTGACGTGATGCTCGTCGACCTGCACCTGGGGGAGGAGAGCGGGCTCGACGTGATCGCGCGCCTGCTGGCTGCGGCGTCCCCGCCGCGCGTCATCGTGCTCACGACGTTCGACGCGGACGAGAACGTCTACCGGGCGCTGCGCGCGGGAGCCTCGGGCTTCGTGGTGAAGTCGTCGCCTCCTGAGCACCTAGTGGCGGCGATCCGCGCGGCCGCCACCGGCGACATGCTCATCAGCCCGCCCGTGACACGCCGTCTCATCGAGGCCTTCCTCTCCGCACCGTCGCCCGTTCCGGCGGCAGAGGTCGCCGCGCTCACGGATCGCGAGGTGGACGTGTGGCGGGCGATCGCCCGCGGGCAGTCGAACGACGAGATCGCCGCCTCCCTGTTCATGAGCGTCGGCACGGTGAAGTCGCACATCAACCACCTGTACGCGAAGCTGGGCGTGCGCGACCGCGCGCAGGCCGTGATCGCGGCCTACGAGTCCGGGGTGGTGCGGGTCGGCGACGGCGGCTGAGCACGCATCGTCCCTGCTTGACTATCGAATCGCGATCGTGCGGGACCAAAAGCGTCACCGGGTGCCCCGCGGATAGGGAATGATTCTCCGGTGACTTTGACGCAGGACATCGAGCCCCGGACGTACTTCCGCACCTTCGAGGCCGCGCTGGCGGACTTCAAGCCCCCGGCCGAGAACATCGACCAGATCATCGACGTGGTCCGTACCCTCAGCTACGAGCACGTGTACATCCCCGAGTCGCGCGCCTTCATCGCGCTCGAGCCGGCGGGCAGCACCACGCCCGTCGCGTTCATCGCCCACGGCTACATCGCCGTGCACCCGGAGGAGGGCGACAACTACTGGATCGAGCTGCCGGCCCACCAGGCCGCCGCCAAGGGCTTCGCCGCGGTCGCGAAGCAGGTCGAGGAGGCCGTGATCCCCACGTGCGCCACCTGCTTCACCAACCTCCCGTCGACCGGGATGTGCGACTACTGCGACTAGACCTCGGCTGAACGCCGGGTGAATCCGCGCCGATCTGGACGCGTCACCCGCATTCATCGCCGATAATTGACTCGACCCCGAGGTCGGGTGCCCTCTTCATTCCAGTTCCGGGTTCCCGATCTCGGGGTCGTCCTATGCCCGGGCGCCGCCTCACGTGAGAAATCCGAAAAATCAGGACCAACGGTGCTTGTGTGCATCGATGGACGGTTCCTACCCTTGGCCGCATCGTCATGAGGGCCGCCATCGGGGGCGGGCCGCGGACGACGCGCAGCTCAGAGAGGAGCCGCCATGCCGGAGGTGCTCGCTCAAGTAGAGGTCGGCCAGATCGCGCAGTCCACAGCGTTCGTCTGCGAGGCGCGCGGTCATCAGTTCATCGACGAGGTCCGCCTCGATTCGAAGCTGGCGAAGGAGGATCGCCGATATCGCGAGGGCGTGCGCTGGATCCGGCAGTGGAGCGGCTACTGCGCATGCTGCGGCCGGCGTGTGCGGGTCACGCCCCTCGCCGCCTGAACGTCAGAGGACGTCGTACACGAGCGTGACGTGACCGCTCGGGAGGGCGTCGATCTCGACGGGGCGCAGCGTGCGCGCGTGCCGCAGACCCGGCGTGGTGGGACGGCCCTCCCCGATGAGCACCGGGACGATGCGCAGCCTGACCGCGTCGACCAGCTCCGCCTGGAGCAGGGCGCCCGCCAGGATGAGGCTGCCCCACAGGACGATGTCGCCCTCGTAGCAGTGCTTGAGGCGGCGCACGGTGTCGCGCGGCTCGCCCACCTCGACGGTCGCCGAGGCGTAGTCGCCCCACGGCGCGCGCCGCAGGGTGTTGGTGACGACGTGCTTGGGCGTCTCGTTGATGAAGTCCGCGAGGGGCTCCTCGTCCGTGGTCTTGCCCGGCCAGTAGTCGGAGAACAGCTCGTAGGTGTTGCGACCCAGCAGGATCGCGTCGACGTTCTCGAGCATCGCGATCTGCCCGCGGTCCGTCGCGTCGAACGGGCCCGGGATGCGCATGAAGTCCAGCTTGCCGTCGGGGCCCGCGGCGAAACCGTCGACGGTCACGATCTGCTCCACGATGAGGCGTCCCATACGGCCAGAGTAGGTCGCGTCGCCCCACGTTGGCGCGGTCGTTCCTAGGGACGATGCGCGGGATCGGTCGCGGGTGCGCTGGGGGTGCGCGTGCGGGTGACTGCGCGCAGGTCACGGCCCACGATCACCAGCGTCGCGATCGCCGGCAGCGCGATCACCGTGTCCCACAGCTGGCCGGGCGCGCCCATTCCGATCATGGCGTCGCTCGGCTGCACGGCGATCCACTGCGACACTCCGAGGACGGCGATCCACGTCGCCATGCCGGCTGCGGTGATCCACGCGGCGGCGTGCCAGGCGCCGACCGCCCGCGGGCTCTCCCCGACGCGTGTGCGGCGCACGACCCAGCCGGCGACGAGCGCGAACGCGGTCACGAGCATCACCGCGCCGAGGAGCCAGTTCGCCTCCTTGGGCATGGTCCGCTCAGCCGGGATGACGCTCGCGCTCGGGTCGTCCCACGTGCGCAGCTGCTCGGGCACGCTGACCACGACGAGCAGCGCGCCGAGCGCCGAGCGCGAGCACGATGCGCACCGTCAGGGAGCCTGCTGCCACCAGCCGCGACCACTGTGTCATGCGGCCATCGTGCCTGGTCAGCGGGGGAGAGCGCTAGGGTCCCGTGGTGTTCGCGCGGGCGCGGCTTGGCGACCGCTACACGGCGCTGAAGGCTTCGAACCGCGCCGCCAGACGGTCGCGGTTTGGCCGCTCTGCCTTGGTGCGCGGCAACGTGATGGACAGTCCGTGCATCTCTTGGAGGCCGTGCTTGAGCATCGGCCCGTCCTTCTCAACGAGCAGATTCTTGTTGATGTGGACTACGTAATCCGGGCTTACGCCGAGGAAATTCTGGTCGTAGGCAGCGTGATGGATCTTGCACATCGTCATGCCGTTCGTCACATCGGCATCTCCGCCGGCCTCGGCGTCGGGCACGATGTGAGCCGCATCGAGCAGCTCCGCATGTGCGAAGCGACACACGGTGCATCGTGTCTCGTATGCGCGGAGGACCATGGCGCGAAAAGCCGGCTGATGAACCCGTCGCTTCGTGATGCTCTCCGCGTACCGCTTCTCAATCGGCGAAGCGGAATGCTGCGCAACTTCGACGAGGTCGTCGAGCGCAATAGCGACGTACTGCTCTCGGCGATTCACCTGGGCGACCCACACCGGGTAGATCGCCTGGTAGACGTTGCGCCTGAGCTTGCGGAACATGATCAGGGGCGCTCCGATGCGGTTCGCCTCGATCAGTTTCGCATTGTCGCCACCGGGCCCACCGGTGCGGAAGTCGTAGCGCCACACGCCTTCTTCGATGAATGCATCTCCGTACGGGCCATCCGCTGACGACACAATGCTCAATGTCGCCTGCAGTTGTCGTGGATTGCGAATGCCGCGCGAGTAGTCGATCAGGGGGATCTTCTCGCCGTCGACCTCGAAGTTAAGAAGAGTGTGGCGGTCAATCACTTCGCCAGAGGGAATGCGCTGTGACACCAACTCAAATATGCGGGCGCGCAAGGCCGCGCTCGAAGGCGATTCCATGCCCGCAGCTTGCCGCAAGGCGCCCGGAGAAGCTACCCCCGCATTGTCCCACCGAGCCCGATCCCACCCGCCGGAATACCCTCGAAGAGAAGGGGGTTCCCGCCACCATGACCACCATCGGCATCATCGGTTCCGGACGCATCGGCTCGAACGTCGCCAAGGCGGCGGTCGCGGCCGGCTACGACGTCGTCCTCTCCAACTCCCGCGGGCCCGACACGCTCGGGCCCCTCGTGCATAAGCTCGGGCCCCGCGCCAGCGCGGCGCATCCGGCGGAGGCGGCGCATCGCGGCGACCTCGTCCTCGTCGCGGTGCCGCTCGGCAAGCTCGACGAGATCCCCGCCGACGCGCTCGCGGGCAAGGTCGTCATGGACGCCAACAACTACTACCCGCAGCGCGACGGCCGCATCGCCGCGCTGGACGACAACAGCAAGACCACCTCGCAGCTCCTGCAGGACCTCGCGCCCAGCGCCCGCGTCGTGAAGGCCTTCAACAACATCTACGCGGCCGAGATCTCCGAGCACGGCAGCCCCACCGGCGCGAGGGACCGCCGGGCGCTGCCGATCGCGGGCGACGACTCGGCCGCCAAGCACCTCGTCGCGTCCTTCATCGACGCGATCGGCTTCGACACGGTCGACGTGGGCACGCTCGCGGAATCGTGGAAGGTCGAGCGCGACACCCCCGCCTACACGCAGCGCACCACCCGCGAGGAGCTCGAGGCCATCCTCCCGACCGTGGAGCGCGTCCAGCAGGCCTGACGAGCCCGGTCGCGGTAGTGTTCCCTCATTACCAGGGGGGTAACGATGATCGCCGGTCAGCAGCCGTCCGCGCATCAGGATCAGGGTCCGGTCGACCCGTCGATCGGCGGCGTCAGCGCCGGGGGAGACGGCGTCGCGCCCCTCGACCATCGCAACCGGATCTGGCCCGCGCTGCTCGCCATCGTCGTCGTCGCGGCCTTCGCGGTCTTCGCCTGGAACGCGCTCACCGACCCGGTCGACACCGACGCGCGTGACGCGATGGCCGCGGAGGGCATCCTCATCCAGGCGGACGCGACCGACATCGTCACGGTCACCGTTCCGGCGGACGGCGGCTACCAGCTCTTCGTGTCCGAGACCGTGGGCACGTTCTCGCAGCTCTCGGGCGCCACGTACGTGATCACCCCCGCGACCGAGGACCCGTCCGGCGAGCCCGGGTGGCTGGCGTACCCGTGGCCGGGCGTCGACGCCTATGCGTACGACGGCGACAACGGCCCGCTGTTCGTCGATACCGGCGACGCGCAGTGGATGGTGACGCTCGGCGGCGTCGGCCTCGGCGAGATCGACGCGGACAAGCGCTGGGACGCGCTCTTCGAGGCCTGGGGCGGGCTTCAGCAGGTCATCGTCTTCGTGCCGGCGCTGTAGGGACGATGCGCGGGCGGGTTCCAGGCATCACCAGGGGGATGACATGACGACGGAGACGCCGATCGACGGGCCGCCGGTCCCGGCGCCGACCGCGCGCCCGCTACGCCGTTGGCTCGTGCTGGCGGCGGTCGCGCTCGCCGCAGCGGCCGCGCTGGTTGCCGTGTACGTCGCGGTCGACGGCGACGACTCCGCCGCACGCAAGGCCGCCGCGGAGCAGGGCATCGAGGTGGTCCGCGACGACTGGGTCAAGGCCGAGCAGACCGAGACCGGCTTCCGCGTGTGCATCTACCTGGGCACCGGCGACTCGGGTGACTTCGAGGAGTCGAGCGACATCTGCGACATCGCCGGCTACACCTACGACATCGTCCCCACCACGGCCGATGAGGCCGCCGGATGGGAGCTCTTCAGCGAGCAGAGCGAAGGGCTCGAGCTCCGCTGGTACGCGGGCGCGCCGCCGCACGGCGTCCTCGTCGTCGACGCCGGGAACCGCGTCTGGCGCGTGAGCGCGACCTCCGCCAACGGCACCGACGCCGAGGACGTCTGGCACTCGTTCGTCCTGCTGCTCGATGACGTCACGTTCGTCCCCGGCGCCTGACGGGACGATGCGGCACAGGTTTCGCGCTTGAGTGCGCCCGGCGTGCGGTGCGAAGATGAACAAAAGGTAAACGCCGCGGGCCTAATCCCGTCGGCCGCCACCTCCGCAACGGCGCGGAAGGGAGATCGCCATGACCATCACCCCGGCGAACCGCTTCGATCGCGAGGCCGTGCATGAGCACGTCGACCGCGCTCTCGACGACGCGGTCACGCACCTCGCCGAGCACTTCATGGAGTTCGACCGCGCGCTGATCCAACGCATGGTGCGCGAGTCGTACGACGCGCTCGCGGAGCGCGCGCTCGTCCACCAGCACCTCGTGACCCTCGCCGAGCATCGCGCCTGGCTGCGCCTCGACGACCTGCGCACGTCGCACATGTAGCCCGCCCGTCGCGGAGCCGTTCATCCGGGACCACGGTCCCGGGCATCGTCGCGCGCGTGGCGGGACGCTGTAGAGGTGATCGGTTCAAGATTTCCTGAACAGTACGTCGCGGACGCGGCGCTGCTCGCCGCCGTGGCGGACCCGATCCGCCTCCAGCTGGTCGCCCAGCTCGCGAACGGCACCTCGTGCGTGTGCAACCTCGTCACGGACCCCGAGATCCCCGGCAACCTGCTCAGCTATCACCTCAAGAAGCTGCGCGACGCAGGGTTGATCGAGGGCGCCCGCCGCGGCCGCTGGATCGACTACTCGCTCACCGAGGGCGCGCTCGACCGCCTCCGCGCGGCGCTGCCGGCCCCGATCGACGCCCTCCCTCTGACGAGCACGCGATGACCACCGACGCTCCCACCCGGACCGGCCACCCCGGCCTCCGCAGGGGCGCGACCCTCGCGGCCGCGGCGCTCGGCTGGTGGGCGCTGTACTCGCTCAACCTGCCGTTCTGGGACTGGCTCCTGGGCGACGTCGCGGGCCTCGACCTCGACTCGCGCGCCGGGGGAGCGGTCCACTTCTTCCTCTACGACAGCGTCAAGATCCTGCTGCTGCTCACGGGGATCATCTTCGTCGTCACGGTCCTGCGCTCGTTCATGAGCGTCGAACGCACCCGCGCCCTGCTCGGTGGCAGGCGCGAAGGCGTGGGCAACGTGCTCGCGGCGGGCCTCGGCGTCGTCACGCCGTTCTGCTCGTGCTCCGCGGTGCCCGCGTTCATCGGCTTCGTCGCCGCCGGCGTCCCGCTCGGCGTCACCATGAGCTTCCTCATCGCCAGCCCGCTTGTGAACGAGATCGCGATCGCCCTGCTGCTCGGGCTCTTCGGCATCGGGCCCACGCTCCTCTACGTCGCGGCGGGCCTCACGATCGCGATCGTCGCCGGCTGGGTCATCGGCCGCCTCAAGCTCGAGCGGTACGTCGAGCCGTTCGTCTTCGAGACGAAGCTGCGCGGCAAGCCGATCGACCCCGCCTACGGGCTCACGTGGGACGACCGTGTGCGCATGGGCGTCGAGGAGGTCGGCGCGATCCTGCGCAAGATCTGGCCCTACCTGCTCGTGGGCATCGGCCTCGGCGCCGCGATCCACGGCTGGGTGCCCGCCGAGTGGTTCGCCGCGCATGCGAGCGCCGACAACCCGTTCGGCGTCCTGGTCGCGGTCGGCCTCGGCGTCCCGCTCTACTCGAACGCCGCCGGCATCCTCCCGCTGGTCGACGTGCTGTTCGCCAAGGGCGTCCCCATGGGCACGCTGCTGGCCTTCATGATGGCGACGGTCGCGCTCAGCCTGCCCGAGACCATCCTGCTCAAGCGGGTCCTCAAGCCCCGCCTCATCGTGACCTTCGTCAGCGTCGTCGCCGCCGGCATCGTCGCGGTGGGCTATCTCTTCAACGCCATCCTCTGAGAAAGGGCACCGCCATGCACATCAAGATCCTCGGCCCCGGCTGCGCGAACTGCGCGAACCTCGAGCGAGCCACGCGCGAGGCGATCGACGGACTCGGGCTGTCCGCCACCGTCGAGACGGTGACGGACTACGGCGAGATCGCGGCCTACGGCATCATGCGCACCCCGGGCCTCGTCGTCGACGAGGAGGTCGTGCTCGCGGGCCTCGTGCCGACGACCGCCCGCGTGAGGGAGCTGCTCTCCGCGCGCCTCGCCTGACGTTCGGAGGGACGATGCGCGGGAGACCTTCGCATCGTCCCTCCTACCAGGGTCCCTGGTCGGGGCCCTCGGCCTGCCCTAGATTCGAACCATGTCGATCGACTGGTCGTTCCTGGTCCCCGGCCTGATCGTCGCGCTCTTCGCGGGCGCGGCGGTGGGAGGCTTCCTCGACCTGTCCCGCCGGGTCGAGGAGCGGCGCACACGCCGCCGCATGTTCGCGGAGGAGGCCCCGGTCGCGCTGTCCAGCGCGCACGACCTGCTCATCCCGCCGCTTCCGAAGGACCCCACGTCGCTGGTCCCGCCGGAGGAGATCACCCGCGGACTGCGCGAGCAGGTCGCGCGCCTCGAGCGCGGCACCACCCGCCAGCGCGAGGCCGTCCCCGCGATCGACATGCTGCTCGAGATCAGCCGCGCGCTCGAGGACATGACCGTCCGCGGGCGGGCGCTCGACATGCGCCTCGAGACCGTCATGGCGGACGCGCCGCAGACCCTCGAGCACAAGCTCGTCGTCAAGCTCGCCCGGCAGGCGATCCTCAAGGACCCGACGCCGGCGGACGTCATCCCGCGCATCGACAACCCCGAGGCCCAGGCGTCGATGACGAAGGACGATGCGGTGGTCTCGGAGATCGTCCGCTACCGCCGCGCGCAGCAGCTGCTGCACGACGCGCGCGACGCGTTCGTCGACCACTGGTGGACGGTGCGCGACCTGCGCCTCGCCGCCGCGACCCGGCTCGCGACGGCCCGCCACGAGGGCGGCGACTCGGGCAAGAGCGCCGCCCGTGCGATCGAGCGCGACCTCGAGGCCGCGATCGCCGCGGACTTCCGCCGCAACTGGGCCCGCATCGACCACGCGATCCCGCTCGCCGACCTCGCCGACGCCACCGCCGCCAACCTCGGCGCCGCGACCCCGGCGGACGGGACGGCGGCGCCGGAGGAGAAGGGCCCGGCCGCGCGCCCCGGGCGCATCCAGCTCTAGCCGTCGTCCCGCCGCCGGTGCCATGCTGACCAGGTGAGATGGTTCGGCGCGTCGCTCGTGTTCCTCGCGGAGCTGTCGCTGCTGTTCGCCCTCGCGTGGTGGCCGCTCGCGCGCTTCGACGGCGTGCTCAGCTGGGCGCTCGCCGTCGCGCTGCCGCTCGCGGTCGCGGCCTTCTGGGGCACGTTCCTCGCGCCCAAGGCGCGCCGGCCCATCGGGCGCGTGCCCACGCTGGTGGCCCGCACGCTCGTCCTGCTGGCGGCGCTGCCGCTGTACTGGGTGCTCGGGGCGCCGCTGCTGTTCGGGGTCCACGCGGCGGCGGTGGTCGTCGGCACGCTCCTCACCGGCGGGCGGCCCGCGCCCGAGTGATACCACGGTGATACCATCGAACGATGGCGATGACACTGCGGACGGATTCCGTGCTCGAGGAGGCGCTCGAGCTGCTCGTGCGTGAGGAGGGGCTCTCGCGACAGGAGATCGTGCGGCGCGCGGTCCTGGAACGCGCGGAGAAGGTGAGCCGCCGCAACCGCCTCGCGACCCTCACCGATGAGGCGCTCGACGAGTGGAGCGAGACGCTCGCACGTCTTGGCAGCGAGTAGCGCCACGTGACGGACTACATCGAGCTCGACGAGCTCCTCGAGATGGTCCGCGTGGCCGGTCTCGGACCCGTGCGCGATGTGGGCCTGCTCGAGTCCGCGCTCGCGCGGCCCGCCACGACGCTGATGGGCGCGGACGCGTACCCGACGCTCGACCTCAAGGCCGCCGCCCTTCTTCACTCGCTGGTGAACAACCACGCGCTCGCCGACGGCAACAAGCGGCTCGGTTGGCTTGCGACCGTGGTGTTCGTGGGATTCAACGGCTTCCGCGTGCGGATGTCGCAAGGGGAGGCGTTCGACCTCGTGTGGGCCGTCGCCGACGGCACGCTCGACGACGTCGGGAAGATCGCCCCCCGCCTGAGGCTCGAGTCCCGAGGGTGACCGCCCGACGGGTCTAGGCTCGCCCCATGGAGACGCAGGCGCCCACCGCATCGTTCACCGTCATCCCCAACCGTCGCCCCGCGACGGACGAGGAGCGCTGGCTCGCGATGGAGGACCCGGTCTTCGGCAAGGTCTTCACGGACCACATGGCGCGCGCCACCTGGCGCGACGGCGAGGGCTGGGCGGACCGCCGCATCGTGCCGCTGGCGCCCATCCCGATGCATCCCGCCGCCGCGGTGCTGCACTACGCGCAGCAGGCCTTCGAGGGGCTCAAGGCGTACCGGTGGGAGGACGGCTCGATCAAGCTGTTCCGTCCCGAGGCCAACGCCGCCCGCCTCGCGGCCAGCTGCCGCCGCATGGCGCTGCCCGAGCTCTCCGAGGAGGACTTCCTCGCCGCGGTCGAGGGCCTCGTCGAGGTCGACCAGAACTGGGTCCCCGGCACCGACGGCTCCAGCCTCTACCTCCGCCCGGTGGTCGTCGCCACCGAGGCGAGCCTGCTCGTCCAGCCGGCCGCCGAGGTCGACCTCATCGTCACCGCGTCGCCCGTGGGCGCGTACATGGGCGCCGCCGGCGAGGGCGTGTCGATCTGGGTCTCGCGCGGCTACCACCGCGCCAACGCGGGCGGCACCGGCGACACCAAGACGGCCGGCAACTACGCCGCGAGCATGCTCCCGCAGAAGGAGGCCAAGGACCACGGCTGCTCCCAGGTGCTCTTCCTCGACGCGAAGGAGGACACGTACGTCGAGGAGCTCGGCGGCATGAACCTCGTCGCGGTGCGCGCCGACGGCTCCGTGCTGACCCCGCGACTCACCGGCACGATCCTCCCGGGCGTCACCCGCGACTCGATCCTCACGCTGCTGCGCGACGAGGGCCGCGCCGTCGAGGAGCGCGACATCGCGCTGACCGAGCTGGTCGAGGGCATGGAGTCCGGCGACATCGTCGAGCTGTTCGCGTGCGGCACGGCGGCCGTCGTCACCGAGATCGCGCGCCTGGTCTCCGACGACCTCGACGTGTCCGTGCCCGAGCGTGGCGACGAGGACGGCCCGTCCGTCGCGGAGACGATGCGCGTCCGCCTCACCGACATCCAGTACGGCCGCGCGGAGGACCCGCACGGCTGGGTCCGCGAGGTGGTGCCCGCGCCCGAGGGCTGACGCCCACCGTCGGAGCCCGCGCGTACGCTTCTCGCATGCCCGGCCCGGTCCCGCCCTACACGCTCACGCGGAAGCGCATGAAGAACGTGCGCATGGTGGTGCGGCAGGGGACCGGCGAGGTGCGCGTGAGCGCGCCGCTCCGGATGGCGCAGCGCGACATCGACGCGTGGGTGCGCTCCAAGGCGGACTGGATCGCCGCGAAGCAGGTCGCGGCGCTCGACCATCCCGCGCCCCTCGCACCCGGCCCCGAGGCCGACGCCCTCCGGCGCGAGCTGCGGCCGCTGCTGCAGGCGATGCTCGACGAGTGGGTGCCGCGCATGGGCGTGCCGTACCCGACGTGGCGGACGCGGATCATGCACACGCGGTGGGGCAGTTGCAACAAGGCCAAGAGGTCGGTGACCTTCAGCGTCGAGCTCGCGCGCAAGGACTACCACCTGGTCGAGTACGTCGTGGTGCACGAGCTCGCGCACCTGATCGAGGGCAACCACGGGCCCGGCTTCTACGCCGTCATGGACCGCCACCTGCCGGGCTGGCGCGAGCATCGCGCGGAGCTCAACGGCCGCCAGGTCGACTAGGACGAGCCGACCGCGACCGTGTCGCCCATCGGCACCTCGAGCGCCAGCACGCGGGTGGGGTCGTCGGAGAACGGCACGAGTACGAGCCCCGTGGTCGCGGTGCCCTTCCTCAGCGCCTTCAGCACCGGGTGCGTGGGGCGTTCGGGCCCGAGCGTGCGCGAGCTGGAGTCGACCAGCGCGCCGCCGCCGAAGTAGTTCGCGGCCTGGACGTGCTGCGTGAAGACGCCGCTGTGGAGGTTGCTCATCGGCACGAGGCGGCGCCCATCGGCTGTCCACCCGCTCGGGGCGACGGCGACGGCGTCGAACAGCGTGAGGTCCGCGGTCGACGCGTCGCCCGCGGGGCGGGTCTCCACCAGCAGCATCGCGTTCGTCGCCCTCACCGCGTCGCGGGAGACGTTCGTGAGGTTCCACTGGACGTAGCCGTCCTGCTCCGAGGCGCCGGAGCCGTCGTCGCCGGCGGGAGTCGCCTCGAAGACGGGATGCTCGAGCCACACCGGGTCGCACTCGAGGGCCGCCCATTCGGCCGAGAAGTCGATGTCGAGGTAGGTGGCGCCCGACTGCAGCGCCTCCGGCAGCTCGCACACCGAGGCCGCCTGGCGCCCGGCCCGCGCCTCGTCGCGGCTCCGGGGCACGGCGCCCGCCAGGAGGTCCTCCGCGGGCACGCCGGCGACCGCGTCCTCCTCCCCCCACATGCGGTTGTCGGGGTCGAGCTCGACCTCGAGGATGAGCTCCTGGTCGCCCGCGTCCCGCTCGGGCACGATGCGGACCTGCAGCACCGCCGCAGGCGTCACCTCGCCCGAGGCGATCGCCCACAGCTCGTCCGAGTGGAGCGACGAGCCGGGCGGCTGCGTCGTGAGCTCCACGCCGCCCAGCACCGCGCTGAAGTCCGCGGTCAGCGCGCGCGGGTGCGAGGCGTTGCCCATCACCGCGAGGCGCCGGTCGTCGGACGTCCACATCGACTCGCCCACGTAGGCGCCGCGCGTGCGCAGCCCGGGTCCCGAGACCGTGTCGGGGTCGGTCGCCAGGGTCGCCGCCAGCGCGGCGTCGTCGATCACCAGCGGCGACTCCGACAGGTTGTCCGTGCCCTGGAGCAACCAGTCGAGCACCACCGTCGCGCCGTCGTCGTCGACGCGGGTGAGCAGCCGCGCGTAGGTGAAGTCCGGCGCGAGGATCAGCCCGTCGCCCACCCACACGGCCTCGCACTCGCGGGTCTCGGTGAGGGTCGACACGGTCGCGGCGGCGTCGTGCCAGGGGTTGTTGTCGGGGTCCATCTGGCACAGGAGGGCGGCCTGGCGGGGCGTCTCCGGCTCCTCGCCGCGGATCCTCGGCGCCGAGCCTGCGATGAGCGCCTCCGCGGACAGGTCTCCCGTCGCCATGGGGGTGAGGGGTCCGTCCTCCGTGACGACGGAGACGTCCGGCTGAGGGGTCGTCACCGCGGAGGAGGGGGCCGCGAGCGTCGACGGGTCGGAGGTCGACGAGATCGCCCACGCCGCGATGCCCAGCACCACGGCCGAGCCGCCCACGACGAGGCCCCGCCGCATCGTCCGTGCCCGCGCGAGCCGGGCAAGCGCCCGGCCCTCGATGCCCGTGATGACGTCCGCGTCGATCGAGCGCCCGCGGTCCTCCTCGCGGCCGAGCTCGGCGGCGAGCCGGGCGCTCATCGGCCGCCGTCCAGCGTCATCGAGAACGCCTCCTCGACGCCGCCCTCGACCGCATCCTCCACATCGATGCGGAGGTCGGGTCGCTCGTCCGCGAGCGTGCGCGCACCGGACGCCAGGTCCGCGCGCACCGCCTTGAGCGGCGCGTCGAGCGTGCGCGCGATCGCGGTCGCGGCCAGGCCGTCGGCGAAGCGCAGCACGACGGCGACCCGCTCCCGCCGGGGCAGCAGACGCAGCGCCTCGCGGATGTCGGGCTCGTCCATGGCGGTGGCGCGCGCGGCAAGCGCGGGCTCGTCGCCCTTGTCCCGCCGGAACGCACGATGCAGGGCGTCCCAGACGGCGCCCTCCGCGTCCTCGGCGGTCTCGGGGCGGTGACCCCGGCCGAGGCCGTCGGCGAGGGCGCGCTCGACGAGGGAGGTGGTCGCCGCATCGTCCCCTGTCAGCAGGAGGGCGCGGGCGTAGAGGTCCTGGCCGCGCTCGCGGAGCACCGCGTGCAGCATGCGCACCCGTGCGTTCACCCGACCTCCCTGCTAACGGAGCGAGTCTGGCACGCGTGCGCGTCGAGCGACAGGGGACACGGCGCGCTACGGGGACGGCGACGCGGTGAGGGCCGGCGTGATGAGCGGGTCGAGGGGCGTCTCGAGCAGCAGCACCCGCGACGGATCGTCGAGGAACGGCACCGCCGCGATCGCGGTCGCCCGGCCGCCGTCGGCGAGCGAGCCGACGATCTCGTCGACGTCGACGATGGTGTCGGACGACAGCATCCCCGGGAACAGCCGGTCGCGCCCGCCGATGGTCGCGCCCGCGAGCAGGGGGTAGTCGTAGAACACGTTGGTGAGCCACGCGGTGCGGCGGCCGTTCACGAGCCACGCGCTGCTCGGCGTCACCACCGCCGTGCCGAGCAGGGTGAGCCCGTCGCCGCGCGCCCGGAGGCCGTCCGGGTCGGGCTCGATCAGCACCTGCAGGCGCGACAGCTGGACGGTCTGGCCCGAGACGTTGGTGACGTCCCACACCAGCGTGTCGGCGGGGGTGCCGGCGCGCAGCTCGGAGGTGCCGGTGTCGGCGAGCACCAGCCCGTCGACCCAGCCCGGATCGCAGGCGACCTGTCGTGCCTGGTAGGGGATGTTGTAGTTCTCGAATGTCGAGGAGCGCATGCCCTTGGGCACGTCGCACAGCAGCGCCGCCTGCCTGCCGGCGCCGGCGGCCTCGCCCCGTTCGCGGGGTCGGAACGACGCCATGAGGTGGTCCGCGGCGATCGCGTGCGCGAACTCGTCGACGGTCATGGACGCCTCGGCGATGACGTCCGCGGTGAGCGGGTCGGCCTGGCGCGAGTGCGGGATGCCGACCTGCACCGTCAGCGTGCCCGCGGTCGCGCCGGCGGCGAGGTCCCACAGGGGGTCGGCCGCCGTGTCCGCGGCCGGCGCCTCGGCGGTGAAGGTCGCCCAGCCGCGCATCGCGGATCCGGGCTCGAGCCGTTCGAGCGACGAGCGGTCGAGGTTCAGAGCAAGGCGCTCGCGGTCGTCCGCCCACAGGGAGACGCCCCGGTAGGTCTCGTCGGCGACCGTGGTGGCCGCGGTCACGCGGTCCGGATCGGTGACGAGCCCGACCATGAGGTCGCCGCGGTCGAGCAGCAGCGGCCGGTAGCCGACGTTGCGCACCGTCCACCGGATGTCCACGCGCACGAGGTGGTCCGTCGCGTGGAGCGTCATGAGCGTCTCGTCGGGGTCGACGGCGAGCAGCGGCAGGTCGCCCACCCACAGGGCCCGGCACGGCGCGGCGCTGTCGGGGTCGGTGGTCTCGCGGCACGCGACCGCGGCCTGGCGGTCCGGGGCGCGGTCGGACAGCCGGATCCGGGATGCCGCACCGCCCAGCAGCTCCTCCGCGTAGATGACGCCGGTGCCCGGCTGCGAGGCCTGCACCGCGGGCGTGTCCGCGCCGGCGCCCGTCTGGTCGTCGCCCGGCTCGGACCCGCCCACGACCGCGACGGCGCCCGCGAGCGCGAGGAGCCCCGCGCTCGCGGCCGCGTAGCCCGCCAGGCGCAGGCGTCGCCGTCGGCGGATCCGCGCGGTCGCGCGTGCGGTGATCGCGGCGCACGCCTCGTCGCCCGGCCCGTCCTCGGGCTCGAGCGCGCGCAGTAGGGCCGCGCTCACGGCGCCTCCCCGACCGCGACCATGGTGCTGTCGAGCACGCCTCCCTCGAGCGCGTCCTCGAGCCGCAGCCCCAGGTGCGGCTGCGCCGCGAGCATGCGCGTCACCGCGGCGGCGAGGGCGTCGCGCACGGCCGCCTCATGAAGGTCCGCGCTCGCGGCGATCGCGGGCACCGCGAGCCCGTCGGAGTAGCGCATCACCAGCACGGCACGCGCGCGCGGCGTGAGCGTGGCGAGGGCCTCGCGGGTGGACGATGCGTCGGTCCCGTCGGTCGGCCGCAGCGCCGCGGGCGGGGCGAAGGGGTCGGGCGGCTCGCGGTCGGTTCCCGGCGTCTCCCGCCGGACGGCTGCGTGGCGGAGGGCGTCGCGGACGGCGAGCCGCGCATCGTCCCGCGTCTCGGGGAGGCGACCGCTGCCGAACGTGCGGGCGAGGGCGTCCTCGAGCAGGGTGCCCGCGCTGTCGGGGTCGCCGGTGAGGCGCTCGGCGTAGGCGAGCAGGTCGGGGCCGTACGCGCGCATCGTCGCGTCGAGCGTCCTCGCCCAGGTCCTCACGGCTCACACCCTTCGCTGCCTCCGATTCTCCCACCGGGGGCCGCGGGTGCCCAGGGGTCAGCCGGCCAGGGACCAGGGCAGCTCGAGCAGGAGCTCGCGGGTGCCGTCCTCGTCGTCCTCGCGGACCACCCTGACGAAGACCGCGCCGTGGGCGTCGAGGGCCTTGTCATCCCGCTCGAACGTCTTCTCGCCGGCGATCGGGTTGCCCGGATCCAGGCTGAGCGGGTCGCTCTCGGAGGACAGGAGGGCGTGGCGGGTCGAGTCCCCGTTCCACGGGGTCCACCCGACGCTCACGCCGTCCGAGTTCATGACGTAGCCCACGTCGCCCAGGTCGATGCTCACGCCCATCGACGCCTGGTCCAGGTCGAGCGTGCGGCCCGACACGTTGATGGCCTTCCACTGGATCACGCTCGTGAACTTGTCCTGCTGCGTGATCCCCACGTCCGTGAGCTCGAGCAGCTTGCCGCCCGGGATCCACACCGCCTCGCACGTCGGCGTGCTCCAACTCGCGATCCCGTCGCCGTCGTCGGGCTGGAAGCGGGGGTTGTCCGCCTCGCCCACGTGGCAGACGAGCGCCTCCTGCGCATCGGCCCGGGTCTCGCCATCGACGCGCGGCTCGAGGCCCTCGAAGGCCGCGGACACGGGGTCCATGCTTCCGGTGATGCTCGCGACGGCGCTCGCCTCGAGGAACAGCTCGCGCGTGCCCGCGTCGCCCGCGGGCGGGATGCGCACCTGCAGCGTCAGCGTCGGCTCGATGCTGCCGCCCGACATCCCCTCGAGGAGGCCGTCGGTGCCGAGCCCGGTGAACATCTGCGGGTCGAGGGTCGCGTCGCCGGCGAGCGTGTCGCCCGGCGCGAGCGTCGCGCTCGAGGTGTCGCCCTCCATCTGCACGACCCGGTTCTTCGCGTCGGACCACAGCGACGGCGCGATGAGCTGGCGGTCGCCCGCGGTGTAGCCCTCCCCGCTCATGACCCTGTCCGGATCGGAGGCGAGCGCGATGCTGAGCGTGCCCTCGTCGACCAGGATCGGGTCCCCGGATGCGTTCGCGAGCTCCCATGAGACGTGCACGGTGCCGTCGCCGTCGACGACGACCTCCGCGCGCGTGACCTCGACCAGCGGCTCGTCGGCGACCCACACCGCGGGGCACGAGTCCGCCCGGCTGAAGTCCGCACCCGCGTACGGGTTGTCCTTGACGGCCATGGTGCAGAGGATCCCCGCCTGGCCGGTGCGGCCGTCGTCGAGCGTGCGCATGGTCGTCCCCGCGCGGAGGTCGTCGGCGGTGATGCCGTCGAGCGTGTCCGGCACGGTGGTGATCGCCGGGGCGATCTCGCCGCGCTGGCCCTGCCACTCGAGGGCGGCCGCGACCCCGCCTGCCAGCACGAGGGCGGTGACGCCGAGCGTGCCCGCGGCGCGCATCGTCCGCGCGCGCCGGACCCGGCGCCGCGCCGGGGCGACCACCGCATCGTCCACGCCGCCGCGCCCGTCGTAGAGCGCGCCGCCGGTCTCGGCCTGCCGCGCGAGGGACTCCATCAGCTCGTTGCTCATCGCGCGCCTCCCTTCGAGGTGATCACCACGTGCTCGTCTCCGCCCTCCAGGGCGTCGGTCGGGTCCAGCCCGAAGTCGCCGTGCGTGCGGCGCAGCTTCTCGATCGCGGAGGTCAGGTAGCCGCGCACCGTGCCGGCGGAGATGCCCAGCTCCTCCGCGATCGCCGGCGAGGCGAGGCCGTCGAAGTACCGCATCACGATGCATGCACGCTCACGTGGGGGGAGCGAGAGGACCGCCTCGTGGAGGGCGTCGCGGGTGGCGCTCGCGGTGGTCGGGTCCTGGAGGACACGGTCGGCGTCGCGGCCGTCGCGCCGGGGCCGGACGCTCGCGCGGCGGTGGGTGTCGATGAACGCGGTCTGGATCGCGCGCTTCACGTAGGCGTGCGCGGCGGTGACGTCCTCGGGCCCGCGGCCGCGCTTGAACGCGCGGACCAGGGCGTCCTGGAGGAGGTCGTCGGCGTCGGCGGCGTCGCCCGTGAGGACGAACGCGTACCCGTAGAGGGCCCTGCCACGCTCACGCATCAGCGCGTCGAGCGTCTCCGACCACCTGCTCACGGTTCCTCCCCCTGCCTGCGGTGCATCCTGTCACCGCTCAAGACGTATGGACGGCAGGAACCGCAGGGTCGAGGCACCGGAATCCGCGCCGACCCTCCTGCGGGGAGCTGAGCGACGGTTTCCGAAGGTTCCCGACTCCTACGGGGAAGTGAGCGACGGTCAGCCGTTCCAGGGCACCTCGAGGACGAGCTCGCGCGACCCGTCCAGGTCGGAGCGGGAGGCGACGCGGACCTGCACGCTGGTGTGCGCGGCCGCGAAGTCGCCGGCCTCGTCGAGGTCGAGGGTCGCGGATCCGGCGAAGAGCTGCCACGGTTCCACGGTCTCCACGACGCTCGTGCTGCGCAGCAGTGCCTTCCGCATCGCGTCCGACGTCCACAGCGAGCCGGACGAGACGATGCTTCCCGCGCTGCTCATGGAGGTCCATGCAGAGCCGGACCCGTCGTCGGCATCCTCGATCGCCACCGACGCCCCTCCGGTGTCGATCCGGAGGCGCTTGCCGGAGGTGTTCTGCGCGATCCAGCGGACCGTGAGCGTCCCGGACGCCTCGTCGACGTCGAAGGTCGCCTCGGTCAGGGTGAGCAGCGGCGCGACCGCGTCGACCACCAGTGCCTCGCACCGAGGAGCGAAGGGGTCGAGGCCGCCGGACGAGGTGCGCGGGTTGTCCGCGTCATCGAGGACGCAGTCGAGCGCCGTCTGGGCGCTTCCGAGGTCGTAGTCCTCACTGTGCCGGGTGACGGCCCCCTCGCGCAGGTCCTCGGCGTACAGGGGCGAGCTCCGGATCGACTCGACGGCGGCGGCGTTCACCCAGTCCGACGACGTCACGCGCAGCCACAGCTCACGCTTCTCCGTCGGATCCGCGAAGGGGATGGGCACCAGCATCTCGAGGTTGACGGCGGTACCCGCCTCGATCGCGGGCCGGGCGTCGAGGTCGATGGTGCCCGCTCCCGCGGATGCATCGCCGGGCGCGAGGTCTACCGGGTCCGCCGGCAGCTCGGAGCCCAGCCCCGCGAGCGTCGCGAGGGGATCCTGCGCGTCGGACTCCGTGACGACGACGGGCGTCTCCCACGCCTTGTCGATGCGGATCCGCTGATCGCCGGCGTTGCGCACCGTCCACATGACGTACGCCACGTGGCCCGCGTCGACCTCAACCGAGGTCCCGGTCCGCACGATCTCGAGCAGCGGTTCCTGGCCGACCGTCACCTCGTCGCACTGGCGCGGTGCCGCCGGCGTGCACAGGTACGCCCGCTGACCGCCGTCGGCCCCCGCACCACCCACGGTGCCCAGGAGGTCCTCGGCGGTGACGACCCCCGGCAGCAGATCTCCGCTCGCGGAGGCGGAAACGCTCGGGCTCGGCGAGGTCGTCGCCGGGTCCACCGTCGGGCTCGCGCTGCCGAGGGCGACGGCGCCCAATGCCCCTGCGAGCACCACGACGGTCGCAACCGCGCCTGTACCCAGCCCGCGCACCGTCCGCCGCCGGCGTACGCGGCCGTGGACGGGCGACGCGAGCGAGCGGGCGTCGTACAGGTCGATGCCCGCGCGCGCTCGCCGCGCCAGGGCGTCCTCGAGATCGGCGCTCATCGCGCACCTCCCTTCGCGGTGATGACGACGTGGTGCGCGGCACCGCCGTCGGCGGCGTCCCTCGGATCGAGACCGAAGTCGCCGTGGGTGCGGCGCAGCGTCGCGATGCCGTCATGGAGATAGCGCCGCACGGATCCGGGCGCGAGACCGAGCTGCTCGGCGATCGCCACGGCGCTCAGCCCGTCGAGGTACCGCATCACCACGCAGGTGCGCTCGCGAGGGGGGAGCGACAGCACCGCGTCCATGAGCGCCTCGTGCAGGTCGGCCGCATCCGTGGGGTCGGGGCTGACGCGGTCCGCGACGCGGTCGTCACGCTGGGGCCGCGCCCTCGCGCGGCGGTGGCCGTCGATGGAGGACGTCTGGATCGCGCGCTTCACGTACGCGTGAGCGGCGTCGACGGTCTCCGGGGCCCGTCCGCGGGCGAACACGCGCACGAGGGCCTCCTGCACCAGGTCCTCCGCTGTGTGCGGATCACCCGTCAGCACGTACGCGTATGCGAACAACGCGCCACCGCGCTCCCGCAGCACGCGGTCGAGCGCAACCCCCCAGCCGCTCACGCTGCCTCCTCCATGTGGCCTGATCTGGCCACGAGAACGCATCCTTGCGCGGAAACGTTGGGGCGGTTCGTGCGCCGCGCCCACGCCGGCTCTACTGTCGCCTCATGACCCGCACCGGAGAGCTCGACCGCCCTGACGGTCGCACCGTCCGCTGGTACACGGACGGCCCCGACGATGCCGACCTCGTCCTCTTCTGGCACCACGGCACCCCGAACATCGGGCAGCCGCCCGGCCCGCTCATGAAGCCGGCCACCGACCGTGGCATCCGATGGGTGTCCATCGACCGGCCCGGGTACGGCGGTTCGACGCGGCGCGAGGGACGATGCGTGGCGGACGTGGTCGAGGACGTCGCCGCGGTCGCGGACGAGCTGGAGATCGAGCGCTTCGCGGTCGTCGGGCACTCGGGTGGTGGCCCCCACGCGCTCGCGTGTGCGGCTCTGCTCTCCTCGCGCGTGCGCGCGTGCCTCTCCATCGCGGGGCTCGCGCCCTTCGAGGCCGGGGGGCTGGACTGGTACGGCGGCATGGCGAAGGGCGGACGCCTCGAGCTCGAGGCCGCCGCGCTCGGACCCGCCGCGCTACGCGCGCAGCTCGCCGAGGAGTGGGATCCCGACAGCTTCACGCCCGAGGACAACGGCGCGCTCGCGGGGGAGTGGGGCTGGTTCACCGGGATCGTGAAGGCCGCGCTCGAGCTCGGGCCCGACGGCATGATCGACGACGACCTGGCCTACGTGCGCCCGTGGGGCTTCGCCCCGGAGGACGCCGGCGCGGTGCCGGTGCTGCTCGCCCATGGGGGTAAGGATCGCGTGGTCCCCTACACGCACGGGGAGTGGCTCGCCGGCGAGATCGGCGACGCGGAGCGGCGGTTCTTCCCGGACGACGGCCACATCTCCGTCCTGCTGCATGCCGAGACCCTTCTCGACTGGCTCGTCGAGGCCGCCTGAGAGCACTCGCGAGCGGGCGCCGGAGCCGTCCTGGCGGGCCGGGTCGCCCACGCCAGGGCTTCTACCTGGGGTAACCAAGTCATGGCCGTTCCGGTTGGACAAGGCTGAAACATGTGTGTAACTTATTCCGAGTCGCCAACGCGGGGCCCGAGAGGGAAAACGCCTGGTGACGAGGCTCCTGAAGAGCCGGATCCGACGGTCAGCGAACCGGACGAAACGGTGTAAGATGGAGAGCCGCTCGAGAGAACGAACTCCCCAAGATGCCGACAAGGCGATTTGGCGAGATCCTGACGATCGAGTAGCATGAACAGGTTGCCCCGAGCGAGGTCCTGAAT
>NZ_BBLX01000003.1 GCF_000971155.1 Demequina maris
TCTTCGACCCGCCCTGTCAATTCCGTCGCATGAGCTTCGGAGTCGTGATCAGGGCTTCATCGTCGAGAGCCAGCCAGTGATCCTACCGTGTGGTGCGGGACGTGCGAGACGTCCGCCGCTTCCATCGGATCGTTGTCGCCGGGGCGTCTCCTGCAGGTCCTTGTTCAGTCCCTGCCTGGCGCGTTCCTTGCGGCGACGTGGAAAACATTACGGGCACCGTGTGCCACCGGTCAAATCGCGTGCATCCCGGGCGTGTCGCAGCCGTCGTGCCTGCTGAGAGGCCGGTTCAGCCGGAAACCGGCCGCCCGGATCAGGCGACCGGCCTCACGATTCCCACGGATTTCTTCCCGCGGCGCACCACGACCCAGCCGCCGGCGAGCGCGTGCTCCGCGCCGAGCACGAGGTCCGGGTCGTCGACGCGCTCGTTGTTGACGTAGGCGCCGCCCTCCTGCACGGAACGGCGGGCCGCCGACTTCGAGTCGACGATGCCTGCCGCCACGAGGGCGTCCACGATCGTGGTGCCGGCGGGCACCTCCGCTCCCCCGAGCTCCTGCGCGCAGCCGGCGAGCGTGGACTCGTCGAGCGAGCCGAGCTCGCCGCGGCCGAAGAGGGCCTGCGACGCGTCGACCGCGCCCTGGGCCGCTGCCTCGCCGTGCACGAGCGTGGTGACCTCCCACGCGAGCGTGCGCTGCGCCTCGCGGCGGAAGGGCTCCTCGGCGACCTTGACCTCGAGCGCCTCGATCTCCTCGCGCGACAGGAAGGTGAACACCTTGATGTAGCTGATGACGTCCGCATCCGCCTGGTTGAGCCAGAACTGGTAGAAGGCGTAGGGGCTCGTCATCGCCGCGTCGAGCCACACGGTGCCCGACTCGGTCTTGCCGAACTTGGTGCCGTCCGCCTTCGTGATGAGCGGCGTCGACAGCGCGTGGACGCTGACGCCCTCGGCCTTGCGCGTGAGCTCGGTGCCCGACGTGAGGTTGCCCCACTGGTCGGAGCCGCCCGTCTGCAGCGTGCAGCCGTAGCGGCGGTAGAGCTCGAGGTAGTCCATGCCCTGCATGACCTGGTAGCTGAACTCGGTGTACGAGATGCCCTCGTCCGAGTTCAGGCGTCGCGCGACGGTGTCCTTGGCGATCATCGTGCCGAGGCGGAAGTACTTGCCCACGTCGCGCAGCAGCTCGATCGCGGACATGTCCTTGGTCCACTCGTAGTTGTTGACCATGCGGGCGGCGTTGTCACCCTCGAAGGACATGAACGGCTCGATCTGGCCGCGGATGCGCTCGACCCACTGGTGGACGACCTCGACGGGGTTGAGCGTGCGCTCCCCCGCCATCTTGGGGTCGCCGATGAGCCCGGTCGCACCACCCACGAGCATGAGCGGCTTGTGACCGGCCAGCTGGAAGCGGCGGACCGTGAGGATCTGCACGAGGTTGCCGATGTGGAGGCTCGGCGCCGTCGGGTCGAAGCCGCAGTACAGGGTGATGGGTCCCTCGTCGAGAGCCGCGCGCAGCTCGTCGTCACCGGTGGTCTGCGAGATCAGCCCGCGCCAGGCGAGCTCGTCGAGGAGGTGCTCAGTCATGATGGGTGACATTGTGCCAGGACGATGCGGCCGTCGAGGCGGCCCCACGGCCCAGGCGTCCCTTCACCCCGGCAGCGGCACCGTGCCGTCGATGACCGCGTCGGCGGCCGCGCGGACGCCCTCGGCCTCGAGGTACGCGTCCTCGCGCGGGTGCCAACGCTCCCACTCGCTCCGCATCGCCTCGCCGTCGCGCGCGACGCCCCGCTCGAGCCGCGTCTCCCAGGGCGCCTCGCACCACAGCACGAGGGCGGCGTACGGCCGCGCCGCCCGCGATGCGACCCCGACGCCCTCGACTACCAGGAAGTCCCGGGCCGGCACCGGGACCGTGTGCGTGCGCCGCGACAGGTGCCAGTCCCACATCCGGAACGCTCCGTCCTCTCCCCTCGCGAGCGGCGCGAGGACCTGGTCGACGAGCACGCGGTCGAGCGTCGCGAGACCGGTCCAGCCCTCGTACATGTCGTCGCCATGCAGGATCGGCACGTCGGGCAGAGGTGCGTGCGGGTCGAACGTGCCGGCGCCCGCGGAGGCGATGCCGCCGAGCGCTATCGCGACGCGGTTCGCGAGCGTCGTCTTGCCCGCGCCCGCCGGGCCGTCGATCAGCACCAGCCGCGTCGGCCCCAGCCGGGGCTCGCGGGACCGGAGCATGGCGACGAGCGCGGGGACGGACGGGTTCACGCGCCCAGGCTAGCGACGGGCCGCGTCACCACACGCGTCCCCATCCCGGTGAGATGCGGCCGCGCACGTGCGATCGCCGCGCGCACCGATGGCAGGTCGAGCGAGGCACGATGCGCCGCCTCCGTCTCCCAGACCTCGGTCACCCAGATCGAGGTCGGGTCCTCCGCATCCTCGGCGACCAGGTAGACGAGGTTGCCTGGCATGTCGCGTGCGCCCTCCACGAGCGCGGCGACCACCTCGCCGCGACCCCCCGGCGTGGTCCGGAGCTGACCGATGAGCCCGTGCATCCGCTTCCCCTTCCGCTCCCCCTCACGGTACGACCGGGGTCCGACAACCTCCCAGGTCTACGGTGGAGGGATGCACCCCACGAGCGCGAAGATCATGGACCTGCTCAGCGCGCACGGCCTGCACTCGCAGGTGCGCACGCTCACCGACTCGACGCGGACGGCGGCGGAGGCCGCGGCCGCGCTCGACTGCGAGGTCGGCGCGATCGCGTCGAGCCTCGTGTTCCTCGCCGACGGCGCGCCGATCCTGGTGCTCACCAGCGGATCGCACCGCGTCGACACGGACCTGCTCGCGCGGCAGATCGGCGCGACGGTGATCTCGCGCGCGGACGCCGCGACGGTGCGCGGCGCCACGGGTCAGCCGATCGGCGGCGTCGCCCCGGTGGGCCACGCGCGCACGCTGCCCACCTACATCGACGTCGAGCTCAAGAAGCACGGCGAGCTCTGGGCCGCGGCGGGCACGCCGCACTCCGTGTTCGAGATCGCGTACGAGGACCTGCTGAGCCTCACGGGCGCGACCGAGGTCTCCGTCGAGGAGCCCTGAGCCCCTAGGACTCGATCGGGACCCGCGCGCTCGTGCTCACCCGCGTGAACGCGTCGAAGATCGTGGTCCCGACCTTCGCACGGTCGATGCCGGCGGCGAGCTGCCAGCCGTTGTTGGTGCCGGTCGACCAGCCCTTGGCGCCCGTGAACCACAGGACGTCGTCCGCGCCGCCGCCGTTGAAGTCGCCGAACTCGAACGAGCCCGAGTCCGGGGTCAGGGCCAGGTTCCGTGCGCGGTGGAAGGCGAAGAACACCTGCTCGCCGACGCTCTTGCCACGGCGCCCGAGCGCGATCTGCCAGCCGTTGTCGTCGCCGGTCGCGGTGCCCTCCTCGCCGGTGAACCACAGGACGTCGTCCGCGCCGTTGCCGTTGAAGTCGCCGACGGTGATCTGTGCGGTCGCGAGCGTGAGCGCGTTGTTCTTCACGCGGAAGAACTCCTCCATCGTCATCGCGCCGTCGAGCGACGCCGGCGCGCCCAGCGCGAGCTGCCAGCCCTGACCGGCGCCCTTCACCCCGGTGAGCCACAGCACATCGTCCGCGCCGTCCGCGTTGAAGTCGCCGAACAGGAGGTCCGCCGTCGACGGCGTGAGCTCGCTGTCCTTGACGGTGACGAAGTCCGCGAGCGACTTGGGCCCCTGCGAGGTGTCCTGAGCGCCGCGCGCGAGCTTCCAGCCACCGGCCCCGGCGAACCGCATGACGTCGTCCGCGCCGTCGCCGTCGAAGTCGCCGAACGCGAGTTCCGCCTTGGCGGGCGTCAGGGCGCTGTTCTTCACGCGCCGGAAGTTGCCGAGCTTGGGCTGGCCGTCCGCGTCCCACTGGCCACCGCTGGCGAGCCGCCAGCCGTAGCCGGTGCCGGTCTTCGAGCCGGTGCGGCCGGTGAACCACAGGATGTCGTCGATGCCGTCGCCGTCGAAGTCGCCGACGACCAGATGCTTGGTCGCGGGTGTCACCGCGCTGTTGAGCACCCGGCGGAACGGCCCGAAGGAGTCGTTGGCCTGGCCGCCGAGCGCGAGGCGCCAGCCGTAGCCGGTGCCGGTCTTCGCGCCGGTGCGGCCCGTGAACCACAGGATGTCGTCGACGCCGTCGCCGTCGAAGTCGCCGTAGAGGTGGTACGCGCGCTTGACGGTGTCCTCGCCGAGGATGCCCTGGCCGCTGAGCGAGCCGTACTCGGGCTTGAGCCGGAAGTAGCCGAGGATCGTGGACTCGTTCACGGCGGAGTAGGCGGGCGCGCGGTTGAAGGTCGTGGCCTCGTACTTCATGCCCGTGCCGTCGACGACCGCGACGTGGTAGACGTCCCACCACTTGCCCGTCGACGGGTCGAGGTACTCGCGGGACCCGGTGGTCTTCGACCGCGTGCCGTAGAACACGACGTCGCCGGGCAGCGGCGCGGCCCCCGCCGGGAGCTTCTCGAAGCGGCCGATCTGGGAGGCCGTTCCGCCGGTGCCGAGGTCGACGCCGGCACGCGAGTACGCGTAGCGCACGAGCGCCGAGCAGTCCATGTAGCCGTCGGCCCAGTTGATCTTGGCGTCCGGGTCGACCGTCAGGGTCCTCGCCGTCGGCCCCGGCCCCGCGGTCGAGTGGCCGAAGCCCATCTTGGGGCCGTAGTTGACCTTCTGGTCGACCACGTACTTCGCGGCGGCGACGATCGCGCTGCGGGAGCCGAGCACGAGGTCCGGCTGCGCCGCCGAGGCGGACGATGCGGTCGTCACCACGCCCACCGCGGCGAGCACGGCGAGCAGCGCCGCGGTCGCGCGCGAGCGCACGCGGGCCCTCATCGGGCCCCGCAGGCGTCGGACGAACGGCTCATGGCCCCTACATCGGCCGGAAGGCCACGGGTGTTGAGGCCGCTCGCGCACATCACCGGGGTATCAGGGGTGACGCTCAGGCGGTCGTCCACGGGCGGAAGTGGCGCACGCGCGCACGCGCCGCCTTGCCCTGCTCGACCACCTGCGACGGCGCGGTCCCCCCGACGCCGTCGCGCGCGGCGAGCGAGCCGGGCACCGTGAGGACCTCGAGCACGCCGGGCGTGAGCTCGGGGTGGATCGCGGACATCTCCTCCGGCGTGAGCTCGTGGAGCTCCTTGCCGCGCTTCTCGCACAGGCGCACGCACGCGCCCGCGACCTCGTGGGCCTCGCGGAACGGCGTGCCGTTCTTGACCATCCACTCGGCGATGTCGGTCGCGAGCGAGAAGCCCGCCGGCGCGAGCGCGGCGAGGCGCTCGGTGCGGAACACGAGCGTGCGGACCATGCCGGTGAAGGCGGGCAGGATCACCTCGAGCGTGTCGACCGCGTCGAAGACCGGCTCGTGGACCTCCTGGATGTCGCGGTTGTACGCGAGCGGCAGGCCCTTCAGCGTCGTGAGCAGACCCGTGAGGTCGCCGATGAGGCGGCCCGACTTGCCGCGCGCGAGCTCCGCGATGTCAGGGTTCTTCTTCTGCGGCATGATGCTCGACCCGGTGGAGTACGCATCGTCCAGCGCGACGAAGCCGAACTCGACGGTCGCCCACGCGATGATCTCCTCGGAGATGCGCGACAGGTCCACGCCGATCATGGCGGCGACCCACGCGAACTCGGCGACCACGTCGCGCGACGCGGTCGCGTCGATCGAGTTCTCGCAGGGCCCGAGGAAGCCGAGCTCGGTGGCCACCTCCGCCGGGTCCAGCCCGAGCGTGCTGCCGGCGAGCGCGCCGGCGCCGTACGGGGAGAAGGCGGCGCGCGCGTCCCAGTCGGTGAGGCGCTCGACGTCGCGCAGCAGCGGCCACGCGTGCGCCATGAGCGCGTGGCCCAGGGTCACGGGCTGCGCGTGCTGGAAGTGCGTGCGGCCCGGCATGGGCGCGTCGATGTGGCGGTCGGCCTGCCCGAGCAGCGCGTCGACCAGGTCGAGCAGCTCGGACGCGATGAGGCGCGCGTGCCGGCGCAGGTACATGCGCGGCAGGGTGGCGATCTGGTCGTTGCGCGAGCGGCCCGCGCGGAGCTTGCCGCCCAGGTCGGGGCCGATGCGGTCGATCAGCAGGCGCTCGAGGGCGCCGTGGACGTCCTCGTCCGACTCGGAGGGGACCAGGGTGCCGGCGCGGACGTCGACGCGCATCGTCTCCAGGGCCGCGGTCATCTCGCGCGACTCGTCGGCCGTCAGCAGTCCCGCCCGCTCGAGGGCGTGCGCGTGGGCGATCGAGCCGAGGAGGTCGTCGTCCGCGTAGCGCCAGTCGAAGTGCGTCGACTTCGACAACCGCGCGAGCGCCGCGTCGGGCCCGCCCTCGAAGCGTCCGCCCCAGAGCGCTCCCTCGTTGGTCTCCCCTGCCATGACCTGCTCCTTAGATAGTGGTGCGGCGGCCGCGCCCTCCCCGGGCGCGGCCGCCGCGATGCCCTGCTCCGACCCTAGGACAGGCGCGCCTCGCGCGCCGCCGCCTGCTTCGCGGCGAGACCGTAGATCTCGATGAAGCCGCGGGCGGCGGACTGGTCGAAGGTGTCGCCCTCGTCGTAGGTCGCGAGGTTGAAGTCGTACAGGCCGGTCTCCGAGCGGCGGCCCGTGACGACGGCCTTGCCGCCGTGCATGACCATACGGATCTCGCCGTTGACGTGACGCTGGGTCTCGTCGATGAACGAGTCGAGCGCGCCCTTGAGCGGCGCGTTCCACATGCCGTCGTAGACCAGCTCGGTCCACTCGTGCGAGACGCGGCGCTTGTAGCGGGCAAGCTCGCGCTCGAGCGTGACGTTCTCCATCTCCTTGTGCGCCTCGATGAGCGCGATGGCGCCGGGCGCCTCGTAGATCTCGCGGCTCTTGATGCCCACGAGGCGGTCCTCGACGATGTCGATGCGGCCGATGCCCTGCGCGCCGGCGCGGCGGTTCATCTCCTCGATCGCCTGGAGCGGGGTGACGGCCTGGCCGTCGATCGCGACGGGCACGCCCTGCTCGAAGGTGATGACGACCTCGTCGGGGACCGGCGGGAACGCCGGGTCGTCCGTGTAGTCGTAGATGTCCTTGGTGGGCGCGTTCCAGATGTCCTCGAGGAAGCCGGTCTCGACGGCGCGGCCCCACACGTTCTGGTCGATCGAGAACGGGTTCTTCTTGGTGGTCGCGATGGGCAGCGCGTTGCGCTCGGCGTAGTCGATCGCCTTGTCGCGGGTGAGCGCGAGGTCGCGGACCGGGGCGATGCACTTGAGGTCGGGGGCCATCGACACGATGCCCACCTCGAAGCGCACCTGGTCGTTGCCCTTGCCGGTGCAGCCGTGCGCCATGGTCGAGGCGCCGAACTGGCGGGCCGCCTTCACGATGTGCTTGACGATGACGGGCCGCGACAGGGCCGAGACCAGGGGGTACTTGTCGTGGTAGAGCGCGTTCGCCTTGAGCGCCGGCATGCAGTACTCCTCGGCGAACTCGTCGCGGGCGTCCGCGACGTAGGCCTCCACCGCACCGCAGTCGAGCGCGCGCTGGCGGATGACCTCGAGGTCCTCGCCGCCCTGGCCGACGTCGACCGCGACAGCGATGACCTCCGCGCCGGTCGCCTCCGCGATCCAGCCGATGGCGACGGAGGTGTCGAGGCCTCCGGAGTAGGCCAGCACGATGCGCTCTGCCATGTTCTTCTTCCTTACCTTGAGATGGGACTACAGACCGCTGGCGCGGTGCAGGAACTTGCTCGCGAGGCTCTCCCCGCCGACCGGGTCCGCCGCGATGACGAGAATCGTGTCATCACCGGCGACGGTTCCCAGCACGTCGGGATCCTCGTGCGTGTCGATGGCCATCGCGAGGAACTGCGCGGCCCCGGCGGGGGTGCGCAGGACGGTGAGGTTGGCGCTGCCGGCCGCCGAGTGGAGCAGCTCGGCGCACAGGCGGTTCAGCCGCGCGCCGGTGTCCTCCATCGACTCGAGGATCGCCTGGGTCGCATACGTGAGGCGGCCCTCGGAGTTGCGGACCTTGACCGCGCCGATCTCCTCGAGGTCGCGCGACAGGGTCGCCTGCGTCGCGTGCAGGCCCTCGCGCTCGAGGAGGCCCGCGAGCTGCGTCTGGGACTCGACGGAGGAGGTCTCGATGAGGTGCCTCACGAGCGCCTGGCGCGCGGCCTTGGTCTGCGGGACGGCGTGGCTGCTCACCGCGACACCAGCCAGGTCAGCAGGGCCTTCTGGGCGTGCAGGCGGTACTCGGCCTCGAGCCACACGATCGACTGCGGCCCGTCGATGACGTCCGCGGTGATCTCCTTGCCGCGGTACGCCGGCAGGCAGTGCAGCACCTGGGCGCCGGCGTTGGCGAGCACGAGCGTGCGGGCGTTCACCTGGTAGCCGCCGAACACGCCCGCGCGCTCCTGGTACTGCTCCTCGTCGCCCATGGACACCCAGGTGTCGGTGGCGATGATGTCCGCCCCCGCGACCGCATCGTCATGCTCGGTGGTGACGGTGATCGAGCCGCCCTGCTCCGCGGCGATGCGCTTCGCGTCGAGGACGATACGCTCGTCGGGCAGGTAGTCGGCGGGCGCCCCGACCCGCACGTGCATGCCGGCGAGCGCGCCGCCGAGCAGGTACGAGTGGGCCATGTTGTTGGCGCCGTCGCCCACGTACGCGAGCGACAGGCCCGCGAGGGCGTCCACGCCGCCGCGCGCATCGGCCACCGCGGCGAGGTCGGCGAGGATCTGGCAGGGGTGGAACGCGTCGGTGAGCGCGTTGACCACGGGGACGCCCGAGTAGGCGGCCATCTCCTCGATGAGCTCCTGGCCGAAGGTGCGCCACACGATCGCGCTGACCATCCGCTCGAGCACCCGCGCGGTGTCCGCGACCGGCTCGCCGCGGCCCAGCTGCGAGGTCGCGGAGTCGATGACCAGCGGGTAGCCGCCCAGCTCCGCGATGCCCGTCGAGAACGAGGCGCGGGTGCGGGTCGACGGCTTGTCGAAGATCACCGCGACGCCCTGCGGACCGGCGAACGGCTGGTGCAGGTGGCGGTCCTGGCGGAAGGCGAGCGCCAGCTCGAGGATCTCCCGCTGCTCGGCCGCGGTGATGTCGTCGTCGCGGAGGAAGTGGCGGACGGCGGTGTCGGTCATGGGTTCTCCGTGATGAGGCGGGTGCCGTGCTCGGCCATCCACGCGATGAACAGGTCCGCCTCGGCCCGCGTCAGCGTGAGCGCGGGGACGAGCCGGATGGTGTCCGGCGACGGCGGGTTGACGATGAATCCGGCCTCGACCGCGGCGCGCGCGACCGCGGCGCTCACGGGGGCGGCGAGGCCGATGCCGAGCATGAGCCCCTCGCCCCGGACCTCGACCACGCCGTCGAGCGCCTCGAGCGACGTGCGCAGGTGCTCGCCCACGGCCTTGGCGTTCGCGAGCAGGCCGAGCTCCTCGATCGCGTCGAGGGTCGCGTTGGCCGCCGCGGCGGCGAGCGGGTTGCCGCCGAAGGTGGTGCCGTGCTCCCCCTTGGCCAGCATCGTGCCCGCGCGCTCGCCGAACGCGACGACCGCGCCGACCGGGAAGCCCCCGCCGAGGCCCTTCGCGAGGGTCATGACGTCGGGGTGCACGCCCGTGAGCTGGTGCGCGAACCACGCGCCCGTGCGGGCGACGCCGGTCTGGACCTCGTCCATGATGAGCAGCGCCTCGTGGCGCAGCGTGAGCTCGCGCGCGGCGGCGAGGAAGTCGTGCGAGACGGGGCGCACGCCGGCCTCGCCCTGGATGGGCTCGAGGATGATCGCGGCGAGGTCCTCGCCCACCGACGCGACGGCGGCCTCGAGCGCCCCCACCTCGGGGGCGACGAAGACCACGCGCTCCAGCAGCGGTGCGAACGGGGCGCGCAGCGCCTCCTTGTGGGTCATCGACAGCGCGCCCATCGACCGGCCGTGGAAGCCGCCCTCGAGCGCGATGATCGTGCCCTTGCCCGTCTTGCGGGCCATCTTGAAGGCGGCCTCGTTGGCCTCGGTGCCGGAGTTGCACAGGAACACGCGGGAGCCGTGCGGCGCCTGCGCGAGCTCGATGAGGCGCTCGGCGAGCCGGATCTGCGGCTCGGTGGCGAAGAAGTTGGACGCGTGGGCGAGGGTCTGCGCCTGGGCCGTGATCGCGGCGACCCACGCCGGGTGCGCGTGGCCCAGCGCGTTGACGGCGATGCCGCCGAGCAGGTCGAGGTAGCGGTTGCCGTCGGCGTCCCACACCCACGACCCCTCGCCGCGGCTGAGGACGCGCATCGGCTCGCCGTACGTGCCCATGAGGGCGTGCTCGTAGCGCTGGATGTCGACCCGGCCGCGCTCGAGGCCGGCCTCGCCGTGGGTGGTCAGCGCCGCATCGTGCCCGTTCATACCCAGACCTCCTTGTCCTGGAGCACCATCGTGCCGAAGCCGGCGGACGTGAAGACCTCGGCCAGGATCGAGTGCGCCTCACGCCCGTCGATGACGTGGGCCTGGGGGACGCCGCCGCGGACGGCGCGCAGGCATGCCTCCATCTTCGGACGCATGCCGGACTCGAGCGAGGGCAGCATCTCCTCGAGGTGGCTCGCGTTGATCTCGGAGATCAGCGAGTCCTTGTCGGGCCAGTCGCCGTAGAGCCCCTCGACGTCGGTGAGGACGATGAGCTTGCGGGCGCGCAGCGCCACGGCGACGGCCGCGGCGGCGGTGTCGGCGTTGACGTTGAGGACCGTGGTGGGGTCGTCGACGTCGGGGGCGACGGTGCTGACCACGGGGATGCGGCCGGCCTCGATGATGTCGACGATCGCGCCGGGGTTCACCTTGACGACGTCGCCGACGAGGCCCACGTCGACCGGCTCGCCGTCGACCACGGCGTGGCGGCGCTTGGCCTGGAGCATGCCCGCGTCCTCGCCCGACAGGCCGACCGCGTAGGGGCCGTGGTCGTTGATGAGGCCCACGAGCTCGCGCGACACCTGGCCCGTGAGGACCATGCGGACCACGTCCATGGCCTCGGGCGTGGTGACGCGCAGGCCGCCGCGGAACTCGGACTCGATGCCGAGCTTCGAGAGCATGCCGGAGATCTGCGGGCCGCCGCCGTGCACCACCACCGGGTGCAGGCCGAGCAGCCGCAGATGGACGATGTCCTGCGCGAAGGAGCGCTTGAGGGTGTCGTCGATCATGGCGTTGCCGCCGTACTTGATGACGATCGTGGCGCCGCGGAACGTCTCGATCCACGGCATGGCGTCGATGAGGACGCTCACCTTCTGCTGGGGCGTGAGGTCAAGGTTCATGAGGAGTACGCGCTGTTCTCGTGGACGTAGTCGTGGGTGAGGTCGTTGGTCCAGACGGTCGCCTCGGCGTCGCCGGCGTGGAGGTCGACGGTGACGAGCACCTCGCGGCCGGTCAGGTCGACGCCCTCGCGGGGGTCGCCCACGCCGGACGCGCGGCACACCTGGACCCCGTTGACGGTGACGTCGAGCGCGGTCGCGTCGAAGGGCGCGACCTCCTCGGGGACCGTGCCGGCGGCGGAGATGATGCGGCCCCAGTTGGGGTCGTTGCCGAAGATCGCGGCCTTGAAGAGGTTCGAGCGCGTGATGGCGCGGGCCACGGCCTCGGCGGCGTCCTCGGTGGTGGCGTTGACGACGCTCACGGCGATGTCGTGGCTGGCGCCCTCGGCGTCCGCGACGAGGCCGCGCGCGAGGCTCGCGCAGACGTCGGTGAGCGCCTGCGCGAAGGCGTCCGGCTCGGGGACGATGCCCGAGGCGCCGCTCGCGAGCAGCAGGACGGTGTCGTTGGTGGACATGCAGCCGTCGGAGTCGACGCGGTTGAAGGTGGTGCGGACGGCCTCCTTGAGGGCGGCGTCCGCGGTCGCGGCGTCGATCGCGGCGTCGGTGGTGATGACGCACAGCATCGTGGCGAGCCCCGGCGCGAGCATGCCCGCGCCCTTGGCCATGCCGCCGACCGTCCAGCCGTCGACCTCGGCCACGGCCTCCTTGGGCACGGTGTCGGTGGTCATGATGGCGAGCGCGGCGTCGGCGCCGCCGTCGGCCGCGAGGGCCACCACCGCATCGTCCACCCCGGACAGCAGCCTTCCCATCGGGAGGCGGACGCCGATGAGGCCCGTCGAGCACACGGCGACGTCGCCCGGGCCGATGTCGCGGCCGCCGGCCTGCAGGGACGATGCGACGTGCTCGGCCGTGCGGTGGGTGTCGAGGAAGCCGTCGGGCCCGGTGGCGGCGTTCGCGCCTCCCGAGTTGAGGACGACGGCGTCGACGCGGCCGTCGGCGAGGACCTGACGGGTCCAGGTGACGGGCGCCGCGACCACGCGGTTCGAGGTGAGCACCCCGGCCGCGACCTTCGACGGGCCCTCGTTGACGACGAGCGCGACGTCCCGCGCGCCGGTGCTCTTGAGGCCGGCGACGACGCCGGAGGCGATGAATCCCTGGGCTGCGGTGACGCTCACGGTGCCACTCCGATCGTGGTGAGGCCGGTGGTCTCGGGCAGGCCGAGCGCGACGTTCATGGACTGCAGCGCCGCGCCCGCGGTGCCCTTGACGAGGTTGTCGATCGCGGAGACGACGACCACGCGGCCGGCCTTGCCGTCGACTGCGACCTGCACCAGGCAGGTGTTGGCGCCCAGCGTCGCGGCGGTGGTGGGCCACTGCCCCTCGGGCAGCAGGTGGACGAAGGGCTCGTCGGCGTAGGCGTCCTCCCAGGCGGCGCGCACCGCCTCGACGTTCACCCCCGTCGCGAGCGGCGCGGTCACGGTCGCGAGGATGCCGCGGGACATCGGGACGAGGGTGGGCGTGAAGCTGAGGCGGACGTCGGCCGCTCCCGCGGAGGTCAGGTTCTGGATGATCTCGGGGATGTGGCGGTGCGAGCCGCCGACCGCGTAGGGCTGCGCGCTGCCGAGCGCCTCGGATGCCAGATACGGGACCGCGAGCTTCTTGCCGGCGCCCGAGTAGCCGTTCGCGAGGACCGCGACGACGTCCGTCGGGTCGACGACGCCGGCCGCGACGCCGGGCTGGAGGCCCAGGGTCACCGCGGTGACGTTGCAGCCGGGGACCGCGATGCGCGTGGTGCCGGGCAGCACGTCGCGCTGGTGGCCCGTCGGGGTGATGAGCTCGGGCATGCCGTAGGGCCAGGTGCCGGCGTGGTCGCCGCCGTAGTACTCGGCCCACGCCTCTGCGCTCTGGAGGCGGTGGTCGGCACCGCAGTCGATGACGAGCGTCTCGGGCGGCAGCTGCGCGGCGATCTCGGCGGAGGCGCCGTGCGGGAGCGCGAGGACGACGACGTCGTGACCCGCGAGGTTCTCGGGGGTGGTGTCGACGATCGTGCGGTCCGCCAGTTGCCGCAGATGGGGCTGGTGCGCGCCGAGCGCGTCACCCGCGCTCGAGTGCGCGGTGAGGGCGCCGAACTCCACGTCGGGATGAGCGGAGAACACGCGCAGGACCTCGCCGCCGACGTAGCCGGAGGCGCCTGAGACGGCGACACGGATGCTCATATGCATAACCATACATCCCTATGCATGGAGGTGTGTAGCACGACGTACCATGCGTGATGTGAGAGCGATCCAGGTGACGCGGCCCGGTGGTCCGGAGGTGCTCGAGCTGGTCGAGCTCGAGCGTCCCGTCGCCACGCCCGGGCACGTCGTGGTGCGGGTCGAGGCGGCCGGGGTGAACTTCGTCGACACGTACCAGCGCTCGGGCCTCTACCCCATGGAGCTGCCGTTCATCCCCGGCAAGGAGGGCGCCGGCCAGATCGTCGAGGTGGGCGAGGGCGTCGAGGACTTCGTCGAGGGCGAGGGCGTCGCGTGGGCCTTCACGCAGGGCTCGTACGCCGAGTACCTGCGCGTCCCCGTGACCGACCTCTACCGGGTCCCCGAGGACGTCGAGCTCGACATGGCCGCGGCGGCGATGCTGCAGGGGCTCACGGCGCACTACCTCGCGACCTCGTCCTACCCGGTGATGCCGGGCGACACGGTGCTCGTGCACGCGGCGGCGGGCGGCGTGGGGCTGCTGCTCACGCAGCTCGCGGTGGCGCGCGGCGCGACGGTGATCGGCACGGTCGGCTCCGAGGACAAGGAGCGGATCGCCTCGCAGGCCGGTGCCTCCCACGTGCTGCGCTACGACCTCATGGAGGACCTCGCGCACGACCTCCCGACGGCCGTCCGCAGCATCGTCCCGGAGGGCGTGGCCGCCGTGTACGACGGCGTGGGCCGCACGACGTTCGACGGCTCGCTCGCGTCGGTGCGCCGGCGCGGATCGCTCGTGCTGTTCGGGGCGGCCTCGGGACCGGTCGACCCGGTGGACCCGCAGCGCCTCAACTCGGCGGGCTCGGTGGTGCTGAGCCGGCCGACGCTCGGCGACTTCACGGCGGAGGCCGAGGAGCGCGAGTGGCGCGCGAGCGACATCTTCCACGGGATCCTGCTGGGCGATCTCAGCGTGCGCATCGACCACGGGTACGCGCTCGAGGAGGCGGCCGAGGCGCATCGTGCGCTCGAGTCGCGCCGGACGTCGGGCAAGCTGCTGCTGCATCCGTAGTTCACATTCCCGACACATCAACCAGGCACAATGTGGCCATGCAGAACCTCCGACTGCGCGTCATGCGCGCCGCCGACATCCCGGCGGTCACGGCGCTCAACGCGGGCGCCTCTCCCGCGGTCAACCTGCTGGAGGAGCACGAGGTCACGTCGCTGCACACGATGAGCGACGTCGCGCTGGTCGCGACCAACAGGGACCGCGAGGTCATCGCGTTCCTGCTGAGCCTGGGGATGGGCCAGCCCTACGAGTCGGAGAACTACCGCTGGTTCGAGGACCGCGGGGTGCGTCACCAGTACATCGACCGCATCGTGGTGGCGCCGTCGGCGAAGGGCACGGGCGTGGGCCGCGCGCTCTACGAGTCGGTGTTCGAGCGGGCGCGCGAGCGCGGCGTCAGCGAGGTGACCACGGAGGTGCAGCTCGACCCGCCCAACCCGGGCTCGGTGACGTTCCACGAGCACCTGGGCTTCCAGCGGATCGCGGAGCAGCGCACGCGCGGTGGCGCGGTGCTGGTCGCGCTGCTGGCGCGCGCGGTCTACTAACGAGCCGCTGCCGCTACTTCGCGATGAACATCCCCGCGTTGCGGGTGCGCTCGTCGGCGACGCGGTGGAGGCCGTAGCTGAGAACGCGCTCGTCGGAGGCGAGGCGGTGCGCCGTGCGGCGGATGAGGTCGCCGACGGCGGAGCGGTCGAGGGCCTCGACGGCCTCGACGTACTCCTCGGAGGCGTCCGGCGCCTCGCGCAGGGAGTCCTTCACGAGGGCGAGGACGTCGTCGTTGGGCGGGATGGGCGCGTGCACCATGAAGGCGATGGACGCCCAGGTGCCGGGGCCGAGCCCGCGGATCGACAGCAGCAGCTTCGCGACCTCGTCGGTGCGGGTGCGGATCGCGTCCTGCATGTCGAAGGCCGACCGCACGCCCGAGTGGGTGAGGAGCCGGGCGGCCTCGTGGATGACGTCGGCGCGCCGGCGGGGCACGCCGAGCACGGTGGAGTCGCCCCAGCGCTCGCCCAGGATGGTGCGCAGGTCGACCGGGTCGATGGCCGCGAGGTCGACGAGGTTGTCGAGGCTGCTGCCGGGGCGGCGGCGCATCACGGTGTCGGCGATGTCGGCGACAGCCTGATCGGGCAGCTGCGACGCGAACACGCCAGTGATGAGGGCAAGCTCGCTCTGAGCGGGATAACCCCACGGCGCGGCGTCCCTCCAGCCGGCCGGGAGGATCCTCCCAAGCGCCGCCCTCAGATTCGGCACCAGGTCCTCGACCATGGATTCACGGTACTCCCCCCGAACCGCGACCGGCACCCATGCAAAAGGGACATATCGCACGACTTTCGGAGGGGTCTTCCCGGCGTCCCGGATGGCTTCCGAGGCGTCGCGTCCTAGGCTCGGGGCATGCGCATCCTCATCATCGGAGGTACGGGCCTGATCTCGTCCGAACTGGCGGCCCAGGCGGCCGCCGCAGGCCACGATCTCACGCTCGTCACCCGCGGGCGCTCGGCGCTCGCCGCTCCCCCGGGCACGTCCACGATCCACGCCGACGCCACCGACGCCTCGTCCCTGCGGGAGGCGCTGCACGGCATGCGGCTCCGCGGGGAGCGCTTCGACTCGGTGGTCCAGTTCATCGCCTTCACGCCCGAGCACGTCGCGGCGGACGTCGAGACGTTCGCCCCGCTGACCGACCAGTACGTGCTGGTGGCGACCTCGGCGGCGTACCAGACGTTCGACCGGCTCCACCCCCTCACCGAGGACACCCCGCAGGAGAACCTGTACTGGGAGTACGCCCGGCTCAAGGCGGAGTGCGAGCGCGCGCTCCGGGGCAGCGGGATCCCCTGGACGATCGTGCGGCCGGCGCACACGTACGGCGACTCGAAGATCCCGGGCTACACGGGCAACAGCTCGCACCCGTGGACGCTCGTGGACCGCATGCGCCGGGGCGCCGACATCGTGCTCCCGGGCGACGGCACCTCCCTCTGGACCCTCACGCATGCGTCCGACGTGGCCGCCGGGATGCTCGGTCTTCTCTCCAACCCGGCGGCGCTCGGCGAGGCGGTCCACATCACCTCGGACGAGGCGCTCACCTGGCGCGGGATCCACGCGGCGATCGCGCGGGCGGCGGGACTCACGGACGAGCAGTTCGCCGCGCAGGCGGTGTGCGTCCCCTCGGACGCGCTGGTGGCGGCGCGGCCGTCGGAGGCGGGCGGCATCTACGGCGACAAGATGCATCCGGCGGTGTACGACACCTCCACGATCAAGCGGCTGGTCCCCGGCTGGGAGGCGCGCGTGCCGTTCGAGCAGGGGGTGGCCGCCGCGATCGCGTGGTTCGAGGCCGACCCGGCCCGACAGCAGGTGAACGAGGCCGCGAACGCCATGCTCGACGCGGTGGCGCGCATCTACCGGGACGCCCTCGACCGGGTCCGCGACGAGGTGGGTCCCTGAGCGAGCAGCCCCCGCGGAAGGGACGCGACCCCGAGGTCGCGTTCCCGCTCGCGATCGCCTCGACGGCGCTCGGGATCGTCGGGCTCACGGTGCCGACCCTCGCGTGGGTCGCGCTGCTGCTCGCGGTCGCGAGCTACCTCCTCAACGTGCGCCACGCACCCACGCGCGCGTTCGCGATCGCGGGGGCGGCCTTCGCGCTGGTGGGGATCGTGACCTCGATCGTCGGAGGGGGCTGAGGGGCCGCGCGGGCGTAATGTCGAAGGGCGAGAAGGGACCGCCATGCACGCCATCGCCGCCTTCGCCGGGCTCCCCATCGAGAGCCACGAGGCGCTCGTCGACGTCGAGCTCCCGATGCCCGACCATGGGCCCCTCGACCTGCTGATCCGCGTCGAGGCCGTGTCCGTCAACCCGGTCGACGTGAAGGTGCGGGTCTCGCGCTCGACGCCCGACTCGCCCCGCGTCCTCGGCTACGACGGCGCGGGCGTCGTGGAGGCGGTCGGCGGCGAGGTGACCGGCTTCGCCACGGGCGACCACGTGTGGTGGGCCGGCGACATCGCCCGTGCCGGATCGAACGCCGAGTACCAGACCGTCGACCATCGCATCGTCGCCCCGATGCCGTCCACCTGGTCCTTCGCGGACGCCGCGGCGCTTCCGCTGACGGCGCTCACCGCGCTCGAGGCCTTCCGCGACCACCTCCACCTCGGCGAGGGGTCGACGGGCACGCTGCTCATGGTCGGCGGCGCGGGCGGGGTCGGGTCGGCCGCGATCCAGCTCGGCAAGGCGACGACCGGGCTGCGCGTCCTCGCGACCGCCGGCCGCGAGGCCTCGGCGGAGTGGGCGACGGCGATGGGCGCCGACGCGATCGTCGACCACCGCACCCTCGAGGAGTCCGTGCGAGCGGCCGCGCCCGACGGCGTCGACCACGTCTTCTCGTCGTTCACCCGCGGGAACATCGCGACCTATGCGGCCGTGGGCAAGCCCTTCTCCCAGGTGGTCGCGATCGACGGCGGCTTCGAGGACGTCGCGCCGCTCAAGGCCAAGTCGATGTCGCTGCACCTGGAGTACATGTTCGCGCGGGCACTCCACGGCGCCGCCGACGTGGGCCGCCAGGGCGAGTACCTCACAGAGGTCGCGCACCTCGCCGAGCGCGGGCTGATCCGCACCACGGCGAACGAGCTCCTCCAAGGTTTCACCGCCGCCAACCTCCGCGAGGCACATCGACGCGTCGAGTCCTCGTCGATGATCGGCAAGGTCGTGGTGCACCGGTAGCGGACGGAGCCCTCCCCTGGTCATGCGGCGTCCCGTTCGTCGTCGTGGTCGCTCGTGTGGACGTCGAGGCGGGCGATGCCGCCTTGGATCGCGGTGCGGTGGGGGTCGACGGAGGCCGGCGGGATGAACCATGGTCTGCCGTCGCGCATCTCGAGCTCCCACTCGGTCGTGTGGAGGCGCACGTGGCAGCCCGTGCACAACGGCACCCCGTCGCACAGGTCCGTGCGTCCCCCGTCACGCCAGTACCGGGAGTGGTGGACGATGCACCAGGTGGGCGGTGCCAGGCACCACGCGCAACCGCCGTCACGCTCCATGAGGGCCTTGCGCTGGTCCGCGGTGTACAGGCGCCGGGCGCGACCCCAGTCCAACGGCACCGAGTCACCACCCATCACCACCGGCAAGATCCGGGCGTCGACTGCCATCAGGCGCAGCGTGCCCATCGAGATCGGGCCGGGCAGCGAGTCGCACGAGCCCTGGGCGAGGTCGTCCTCAAGATCACGCTTGTCCACGCGCACGATCACCTCGGTGCGCACGCCCGAGCCCGGCGCATGGCACCCGAGGCCATGCTGGGCGAGCATCACCAGCGCATCGACGCGCATCTGGGGTGCGGTGCGCTGGTCCGCCTGGGCGAGCACAGGATCGTCCTTGCGGCGCTGGAAGCCGTCCTTGAGCTGCGCGTCGAGCCACGCGACGATCGGCGCGGCCGAGGCGGCATCGAGCCGCGCGGACAGCCTGGTCATCCCGTCGGCATCGTGCGAGATCGCCAGGGAGCGCTGCTCCCGGTGGCGCCGCTCCTTCGCCGCCAGCGCCTCCCGATCCAGCCGGGCACGCAGCTGCTCGCAGGCCCGTCGCAGGTCCCGCAGCGACAGCCGCTCGGCCTTCGCGACGAACCTCCCCTCGAGGCCCTCGGGAAGTGCCGCGACCTCGGCCAGCGCATCCAACGTCTCGGTGAGCAACGCGACCGCGCCCGCGCCGATGCGACCCTCCGCGTACGCCGCCGCGATCAGCGGGTACTTCACCTTCTTCTCGGCATCGCCCGCGTCGATGAGCCTCTGCGCCTCACCCTCGCCGATCCCGAGATCCTCGGCGACCTTGCCGCGAGCGTTCGCATGCCCATGACGGCGCGCCCAGCCGTTCGCACCGCGCTGACGCGCGGATCGACGATGCGTCGCGGCCGCCGCGTCCGCCGCCGCCACCCCCGCATGGCGGTACACCGACGCCACACACTCCTGGAACAGGGCGAACTCGCGCTCGGCCAGCGCATCGACATCCACACCGTCGAAATGGCGCAACGCCGCCAACGCGGTGGTGAGACGAGCCGTGGAGAACGTCATGACACCAGTCGACCACGAGGGTCTGACAACCACCCCACCCCGAATCCACAGGAATACCAGGGAGGATAACCTCACACCAGCGGAGGGCTGGGGACATCGGCCCTCGCCTTTGCGCACCAGGCAGGATGCGCAGTGGTCGCCAGCGCACCACACCGAGCAGCGCGCCGAACCGCGCCCCACGGCGAACGCTCAGCCCACCCCGGGCCGGGACCGGTTCACGGAGTCGCCGTCGATGCCGACGGGATCGGACGGACCCACCTCGAACGCCTCGAACGTCGCATCCGCGAGCACCTCGTCCACCAGCGCACGCGACCCCGCGACCAGGGTCGAGTCGAGGTCGATCTCGGTCGCGACGGCCCACGCGTGAGCCGCCGGCCACACGAACTGGGGTCCGGGCTCGCGGAACGATCCCCACCAGCCGATGCCCGCCGCGAACCCCCAGTCGGGGTCCGCCAGCTCGGCGAGCCCGCCCTCCAGCATCAGGTACTCGCGCCCGGTCCCCTCGAAGCCGGGGACGTCGGCGACGTCGCCGCGCGCGATCGCGTCCACCACGTCCGGGGAGAGCCGCGGGAGGTCGGGAACGGACCCCGCCGCCGCATCGTCCCCGCGGGTCGCGACGACCACGTGCCGCCCGCCGGGGTGCAGCTCGCCCCAGCCCGTCCAGATCCCGAGCGTCACCTCGGACGACCCGGCACGCAGCACGTGCGGCACGAGCGCCGCCCACAGACGCGGGTCGAGCCAGCCGTCGCGCGTCTGGCCGACCTCCCAGCCGTCATCGAGCATCACGAACCCGTTCTCGTCCGCGAGCCGGCGCCACTGCACCAGCGGATGCATGACCCCGCCGACCGCATCGGCCACCTCGGCCCACGACCACTCGCGCTGCTCGACCACGCGCGGCACCATGCCGGTGCCGGGGTCGTCCCACGAGAGCCGGCGCGCGGGCACCGGGTGGAGGATGCGCGCGTACGCCTCGAACCCGAGCCCGACCACGCCGCCCACCGTCGCCCACGCACCCGCGCGGCCCTGCAACCACTGGCCCGCCTCAGCGGCCGGCGCACCCCGGAGCACCCTCATGAAGTCGCACCCTACCGCCCGAGAAGCCCCCGGTAGATGGCGAGATCCGCGTCCGAGAAGACGCAGAAGATGACCTCCTCCACCCCGGGCGCGGACGCCAGCGCCCTACCGACGGCGCGCACCGCCACGCGCGCGGCCTCCTCCGCCGGGTAGGCGAAGGCCCCGGTCGAGATGCACGGGAAGGCGATGGAACGGCATCCGTGCTCCTGCGCGAGGGCCACCGACGTGGCGTACGCCGACGCCAGCCGCGCCTCCTCGCCCTGGTCGCCGCCGTGCCAGACCGGCCCGACGGCATGGATGACGTACCGCGCCGGCAGCGCGTGCGCGCCGGTGATCTTCGCGGAGCCGACCTGGCAGCCGCGCAGCCCCATGCACTCCTCGAGCAGGCCGGGCCCGGCGGCGCGGTGGATCGCGCCGTCGACTCCGCCGCCGCCCAGCAGCGACGAGTTCGCGGCGTTGACGATCGCGTCGACCGCGAGCGTGGTGATGTCGGCCCGCCGCGCCGAGAGGACGGCCGTCACGCGAGCGCCTTGCCCACGGTCGCGAGCAGGTCCTCCCACGACGCGATGAACTTCTCCACGCCCTCGCGCTCCAGCTGCGCCGTCACGTCGGCCATGTCGATCCCCGCCCTCTCCAGGTGCGAGAACGCGGACTGGGCCTCGTGGTAGGTGCCCTCGATGGTGTTCCAGCCGCCCTCGTGCGCCTCGCCGTGGTCCTGGAAGGCCCGCAGGGTCGCCTCGGGCATCGTGTTGACCACGCCGGGCGCGACGAGCTCGTCCACGTACATCGTGTCGGGGTACGCGGGGTCCTTCACCGACGTCGACGCCCACAGCGGCCGCTGGGGCCGCGCCCCGTGGGCCGCGAGCGTCGCCCACCGCTGCGTGGTGAGGACGTGCTCGTGATGCTCGTACGCGAGCCGCGCATTCGCGATGGCGGCGATCCCGCACAGGCCCGAGTCCTGACCCGTCGCCCGCAGCCGCTTGTCGACCTCCGTGTCGACGCGGCTCACGAAGAACGAGGCGACGGAGCCCAGGCGCGACACGTCGCGCCCCGCGGCGACGGCCCCCTCGAGCCCGGACAGGAACGCGTCCACGACGGCACGGTAGCGGGCGAGCGAGAAGATCAGGGTGACGTTGACCGAGATGCCCTCGGTGAGCGCCGTCGTGATCGCGGGCAGCCCCTCGACGGTCGCCGGGATCTTGATCATGACGTTCTCGCGTCCCACCTCGTCCCACAGCGCGCGGGCCTGCTCGATGGTGCCGATCGAGTCGTGGGCCAGGCGCGGGTCGACCTCGATCGACACCCGCCCGTCGACGCCATGGCTGTGCTGGTACACGTGGTGGAGGATGTCGCACGCGTCGCGCACGTCCGCGGTGGTGAGCTCGCGCACCGCCTCCTCGGCGGACGCCCCGCGCGCGGCCATCGTCGACAGCAGGTAGTCGTACTGCGAGGACCCCGACACGGCGGCCTGGAAGATCGACGGGTTGGTGGTGACCCCGACGATCGACAGCGCGTGGATGTCCTCCTCGAGCGATCCGGACTCGATTCGTTCGCGGCTCAGGTCGTCGAGCCAGACGGACACCCCGGCGGCGGAGAGCAGGTGCAACGCGGACATGGTGGCCTCCCTCGTCCCCTCGCCTCCACCCTAGGTCGCCCGGCGGAACATGCGCGCGTCGTTCTAGGTTGGGCAGAGAGGACACACGAGGGAGCTTCGATGACCTGGACCGCCGACGACATTCCCGACCTCACCGGCCGCACGGCCGTCATCACCGGGGCGAACGGGGGCCTCGGCCTCGCCTCCACGATCGCGCTCGCCCGCCGCGGCGCGCACGTCGTGATGGCGGCGCGCGACCCCGCCAAGACGGACGATGCGCGGGCCACGGTGCTCGCGGAGGTCCCGGAGGCCTCGCTCGAGGCGGTCCCGGTCGACCTCGCGTCGCAGGCGAGCGTCCGCGAGGCCGCGGAGGCCATCGCGTCCGCGCACCCGGTCATCGACATCCTGCTCGCGAACGCCGGCGTCATGGCGATGCCCGAGCGCCGCACCGAGGACGGCTTCGAGACCCAGCTCGCCGTCAACCACCTGGGCCACTGGACGCTCATCTCGCGGCTCCTGCCGAGCCTCGTCGCGGCCCCCGCGGCGCGCATCGTCACCCTGACCTCGATCGCGCGCCTCAACGCGACGCCGCTCGATCCCGCCAACCCGCACCTCGAGGGCGTGTACGAGGACTGGCGCGCGTACGGGCAGTCCAAGCTCGCCGCGCTGCAGACGGCGCTCGGGCTGGACGATGCGCTGCGCGCCGCGGGAACGGACGCCCGGGCCTTCTGCGCGCACCCGGGGATCACGCACACCGACCTGCAGAAGCGGACGGTGCGCGAGGGCGGCGGCGGCAAGCAGGGCCCGTTCTGGGAGGCGTACGCCGAGCAGCGCGGCATGCCGCCCGAGCAGGGCGTGCTCCCCCAGCTGCGCGCCGCCACCGACCCGCACGCGCGTGGCGGCACCCTGTGGGGGCCGCGATGGGGGCTGAGCGGTCCGCCCACACGGAAGCTGCTGCTGCGGCGCGGCCCCATCGAGGCCGGGATCCCCGGCCTGTGGGAGGCGTCGATCGCGCTCACAGGCGCCCGCATGGATGTCGAGGCGGCCGCGGCGGCGGCCCGCGCCAAGGAGGCGACCCCGTGATCACACCCGCACCCTCGGACGTCCTCGTATTCTTCGGCGCCACCGGCGACCTCGCCCGCAAGCAGATCTTCCCCGCGCTGTACGGCATGGTCATCGCCGAGGAGCTCGACGTGCCCGTGGTGGGCGTCGCGTTCTCCGAGTGGGGGCTCGAGGACCTGCAGAAGCGTGCGCGCGAGTCTGTGACGGCGGCCGTCCCCGACGTCGACGACGCCGCGCTCGAGACGCTCATCGGCCTGCTGCGCTACGTCGACGGCGACTACCGCGACCCCGCGACCTTCGCCGCGCTCAAGGAGGCCGTGGGGGACGCGCATCGTCCCGTCCACTACCTCGCGATCCCGCCGGTCATGTTCGCGACGGTCATCGAAGGGCTTGCCGGCGCCGGGCTGAACCAGGACGCGCGGGTGGTGGTGGAGAAGCCCTTCGGCCGCGACCTCGCGTCCGCGCAGGAGCTCGACGCGGTGGTGCGGGGCGCCTTCCCCGAGGAGTCGGTGTTCCGCATCGACCACTTCCTCGGCAAGGAGGAGATCATGAACCTCCTCTACTTCCGCTTCGCGAACTCGTTCCTCGAGCCGGTGTGGAACCGCGACCACATCGCGAGCGTGCAGATCACGATCGCGGAGGACTTCGGCGTCCAGGGCCGCGGCTCGTTCTACGACAGCGCGGGCGCGCTGCGCGACGTGCTCGAGAACCACATGCTGCAGATCGTCGCGCTGCTCGCGATGGAGCCGCCCGCATACCAGGGCTACGGCGCGGTGCACGAGGCCAAGGCCAACGTGTTCCGCGCGATCCGGCCGCTCACCAGGAACGACATCGTGCGCGGGCAGTTCGACGGCTACCGCGACGAGCCCGGGGTCGCGCGCGGCTCGGACGTCGAGACGTACGTCGCCGCGCGGCTCTTCATCGACTCGTGGCGCTGGGCCGGCGTGCCCTGGTACCTGCGCACGGGCAAGCACCTGCCCGCGACCGTCCACGAGGTGATCGTCGAGTTCAAGAAGCCCCCGCAGGCGCTGTTCGACGACGCGATGATGGCGCAGCACCCCAACCACCTGCGCTTCCGGCTCCAGCCGGACGGCGAGATCGCGCTGGGCGCGCGCGTGAAGACGCCGGGCGAGGAGTTCGTGGGCGAGCAGCGCGAGCTGGTCGCCTCGACCGGCGGCGCGGCCGCGCGGCGCCCGTACGAGCGGCTCCTCGCGGACGCGATCCAGGGCGACCGCGCGCTGTTCACCTCGGAGGACTCGGTCGAGGCCGCGTGGCGCGTCGTCGACGGGATCCTCACGGACCACGCCCCCGCGATCCGGTACACGCCGGGCACGTGGGGCCCCACCGAGGCGGACACGCTCATCGGCGGCGACGGCCCCTGGCACGACCCGTCCCTGCGGGACTCGAACGGAAGGAAGTGACATGCAGCTGGGCATGATCGGGTTGGGGCGCATGGGCGCCGGTCTCACACGCAGGCTCATGCGGGACGGCCACACGGTCGCGGTGCACGACGTCTCCCCCGCCGCCATCGACGCGCTCGCCGCGGAGGGCGCGGTGCCGGTGCACGAGCTCGCGGGCTTCGTCGAGGCGCTCGAGGCGCCCCGCGCGGTGTGGGTGATGGTGCCCGCGGGCGCGATCACGCAGTCCGTCATCACGGCGCTCGCCGAGGTGCTCGAGCCCGGCGACACCGTCATCGACGGCGGCAACAGTTACTACCGCGACGACATCGCGCACGCCGCCGCGCTCGCCGACAGCGGCCTCCACCTCGTCGACGTCGGCACGTCGGGCGGCGTCCACGGGCTCGAGCGCGGCTTCTGCCTCATGGTGGGCGGGGACGATGCGGTGGTCGCGCGGCTCGCGCCGATCTGGCGGACGATCGCGCCGGGCGCGGACGCGGCGCCGCGCACGCCGGGTCTCACCGGCGACCTCGCGCCGGGCGAGGAGGGGTGGCTCCACTGCGGCCCGACCGGCGCCGGCCACTTCGTCAAGATGGTCCACAACGGGATCGAGTACGGGCTCATGGCCGCGTACGCCGAGGGGCTCAACGTGCTGCGCAACGCCAACATCGGCGGGCAGACGCGCGAGGCCGACGCGGAGACCGCGCCGCTGGCGCACCCCGAGTTCTACCGCTACGACGTCGACACGGCCGCGGTCGCGGAGGTGTGGCGCCGGGGCTCGGTCATCGGTTCGTGGCTGCTGGACCTGACCGCGCAGGCGCTGCGCGAGGACCCCGACCTCGACTCGTACTCGGGGCACGTGTCCGACTCGGGCGAGGGACGCTGGACCTCGATCGCGGCGATCGACGAGGGCGTCCCTACGCCGGTGCTCACCACCGCGCTGTACTCGCGGTTCGCGTCGCGCGACCTCGACGACTACGCGCAGAAGACCCTGTCCGCGATGCGCAAGGGCTTCGGCGGCCACGAGGAGAAGCCGACGGGCGAGTAGCGGGCACGAGGGCGAGGCAGGCCGGCCGCGGACCCTGGCACGACCCGCGCACCCGTGCTCGGCGTTTTCACGCACTTGGCGTTCGGGGGCGCGGCGCCGCGCCCCCGAACGGACGCAAGCGCACAAGATCCGTGCGTCGAGCAGTCTCATCTACCGGAATCGTGTCCGTGCCGGCGCCTCCCGCCATGCGGGTCGTTCAAACTGCATGAAAACGCCGAGCGTCGTGGGGCGAGGTACCCGAGGACGCCGCAGCCGGCGACGTCAGGTCATGACCCAGCCGACGAGGAGCAGCAGGACGGCGGCCACCACGCCCCAGGCGATCCACGAGCCGATGCGCAGGTCCGGTCGCGCCTCGTCCTCGCCGGCGGCGCGTGCGTGGGCGCGCCACGAGTACAGGCCTTGGGCCGCTCCGGCGATCGCGAGCAGGAGCAGCAGCCCCGCCGCTCCTAGGCGCCAGCCCTCATCGATCGGCACGTCGAGCGCGACGAGCAGCAGCGCGGCGATCAGCAGCCCGACCGCCGTGCGGATCCAGGACAGGAACGTGCGCTCGGCGTCCACAGCTCGACGCTACTCCGCGGCGCGGGCGGCCGGGACGCCTCGCGCCCCGGCCGCCTTCGCCGTCAGGCGGCGCCGAGGAAGAAGTCGACCGCGGCGAGCGGGCCGTCGAGGAACGCGGTGGTGCCGCCCATGATGCGCGGCTGCGCGTACACCGGGTTCGGCACGACATGCCCGCCGCCGTCGACCGAGAACAGCAGCACGGGCGCCGCGCCGTCGTACGCGGTCACGGTGACGTCGGTGGTGCCGGACGCATCGGTGTTCGTGAAGGCCGCGACCTCGGGCGTCATGCCGAGCCCGTTGCGCTCCGCGACGAACGCGGCGCTCTCCTGCGCGGACATCACCTCGCCGAGGCTCCCGCCGAAGGTGCCTGCCTCGCCGCCCTCGAAGGGGTTGATCGGGTCGTCCGTGCCCAGCACGAGCATCGTGGGAACCGCGGCACCCGAGGCCTCGCACACGTTGTTCGACGCGGCCGGGTACGCGGCAGCGAACGGCGCGATCGCCTTCACCAGGTCCGGCGCCTCCTCGCCCAGGCGAATCGACAGGTGGCCGCCGTTGGACAGGCCGGTCGCGAAGACCGCGTCCGCGCTCGCACCGTCCAGCGCGGCGATGTCCGCGACCACGGAACGGACGAACGCGACGTCGTCGACGTCCTCCATCCGCGCGGGGTAGGGCGTCTCGGCGCGGCAGTCGTGCCACGTCTGCTCGTAGCCCTCGGGGTAGACCGCGACGAAGCCGCGCTCGACGGCGAGCTCGTCGAAGCGGTAGCCGCTCGCGGCGCGCACGCCCTCGGCGTCCATCCGGGAGCCGTGGAACACGAGCACGACCGGCGCATCGTCCTCGAGCCCGTCGGGCACGACGGCGAGGTACTCGCGCGTCATGCCGTCGACCTCGAGCGTGCGGCGCTCGACCTGGGCCGCGAGCTCGGGCTCGTCGGGTGCCGGGGCGTAGAGGAACCAGGCGCCGAGCGCGCCGAGCACGAGCACGAGGCCGCCGACGACGGCTCCGGTGATCGCGAGGGCGCGCCTCCAACGCCGGCGGGGCTGCGGTGCGGACGCGGTTGCGTCCGGCGCGACGGTGGTGTCGGTCATGAGGGGTCGTCTCCTTCGACGAGAGAAGGGCGACGGGGCGGCCGCGAGGGCCGCCCCGCCGTCCTCAGGGGTGGGTCAGGCGGTTGCGCCGGTCTTCGCGATCGTGAAGAGGATCGCGTGGACGCGGTCGCGCAGGCTCGCGCCCATGCCCGCCGGGTCGGCGTCGACGGCCGCCTTGGTGGCCTTGACCGTCGCCGAGGGGAACACCGCGAGCATCCAGTCGTTGCCACCGCGGGCCGCGAGCTCGGGGTCCATCCAGCCGCCGAGCACGGCGTCGGTGGACACGAAGCCCTCGAAGCCCCACTCGCCGCGGAGCACCTCCTGGAGCAGGTCCTCGTTGCCGCCGGCCCAGCTGCCGCCGAGGTTGATGAACGAGCTCATCGCGCCCGCCGCATCGGCCTCCTTCACGGCGATCTCGAACGGCTTGAGGTACAGCTCGCGCAGCGCCTGCTCCGACGCGAACACGTTGATGCCGGTGCGCGCGTTGACCTCCTGGTCGTTCAGCACGAAGTGCTTGATCGTGACCGGGACGCCCTGGTCCTGCGAGCCCGCGACCACGGCCGCCGCCATCTTGCCGGTGAGCAGCGGGTCCTCCGAGAAGTACTCGAAGTCGCGGCCGCCCAGCGCGGTGCGGTGAAGGTTCATGCCCGGCGCGTACCAGACCTCGACGCCGTAAGCCTTCGCCTCGGTGCCGACCGACTCGCCCCACGCGTAGGCGAGGTCGTCGTTCCACGTCGAGGCGATGACGACCTCGGTCGGGTAGGCCGCGGAGTCGAGCGGCGAGAACAGCGAGTTGAGGCCCGCGGGGCTGTCGAGCATGGTGATCGACGGCACGCCGAGGCGCTCGATCGCGACCGACTGGTAGGCGCCGTACGAGAACAGGTCGACCTGCTCGTCCAGCGTGAGCTGGTCGAGGAACGCGTCCCACTGCGGGTCGTCGTACGCGACGCCCGCCATGTCCGCGAGGGTGAGGCCGTTGTCCGCGCCGTAGGTGGGCGCGTCGCCGTCGGCGGGCTCGAAGGTCGGGTCCATGAGCGCGAGCACCTCGTCGGACGCGGTCTCGGTGCCGTCCGGCGCCGCCGGGTAGGTGCCGTCCCAGTCCGCGCGCGACAGGTACGTGAGGTCGCCCTCGACGTAGTCGAAGCGGTTCTCGTACGCGACGCCGGTGTCGGCATCCGCGTCGTAGGTCACGTCGTTCGCGACCGTGACGGTGGACGATGCGACGGGCGTGTGCACGTCGGTGCGCGCCGAGATCGCGTAGTCGCCCGCCTCGAGGACGTAGGCGCCCCCGGCAGCGGTGTCCCACGACGCCATGTCCTGGACCGCGAAGGTCACGGTGACCGTCTCGGAGGCGCCGGGCTCGAGGACCGACGTCTTGGCGTAGCCGCCGAGCTCGATCGCGGACTTCTCGATGCCGCCGGCGGTGTAGGGCGCGGCGAAGTAGACCTGGACCACGTCCTTGCCTGCGGTGTCGCCCGTGTTGGTGACGGTGACGTCGACCGACACGGTGTCGTCGGTCACGACCGCCTCCGCGGCCTCCCAGGCGAAGTCGGTGTAGCTCAGGCCGTACCCGAACGGGTACTGGACGGTGTCGGCGTATCCGGCCTCGTCGCCCTCGAAGCGGGTCTCGTAGTAGCGGTAGCCGACGTAGATGCCCTCCTCGTAGTCGAGGAAGCCGCGCTTCACGTTGGTGTAGTTGTAGTCGCCGAAGTTCTCCACGGCCGGCGCGCTCGCGATGTCGTACGCGTACGTGTCGGTGAGGCGGCCGGACGGGTTGACCTGCCCGGTGAGCACCTTCGCCAGCGAGGCGGCGCCCTGCGGTCCCGGGGTGCCCATCCACACCGCGGAGGTGATCTGCGGGTACTCGTCGAGGAAGCCGAGCTCCATCTGGTTGCCGGAGTTCACCACGACGATCACGTGCTCCTGGACCGCGGTGACCGCGTCGAGCAGAGCGCGCTGCTCCGCCGTGAGCTGGAGCTGCTCCTGCACCAGGTCCGAGCCCTCGACGCCGTCGTTGCCGACCACGACGATCGCGGTGTCCGAGAACGACTGCGCCTGCGCGAGGACGTCGTCGGTGAGGTAGTCGGGGGCCGGCTCGTGGTCGGCGCCCGCGCCGGTGAGCGCGCCCGCGATCTGGACGAACGCGTTGGACGAGCCCTCGGTGTGCTCGGCACCCGCCTCGTGCATCGTCGCGTAGAGGTCGGCGTTGTACTCGACGCCCTGCGCCTCGAGCGCCTCGTAGAGCGTGGGCGCGCCGGCGGTGTTCGAGCCGCCGGAGCCGCCGCCGCCCAGGCGGAGGTTGAACGACGCGAACGAGAACACGTTGACGCCGCCATCGAGAGGCAGGACGCCGGCCTCGTTCTTCAGGAGCACGATGCCCTCGTCCGAGATGCTCTCGGCGACGCCGAGCGCGGCCTCGCGGGCCGCGGCGGCCTCGGGGGTGTCGTCCGTGAAGCTCAGCGAGGCGACGCGCATGATGCCGCCGACGTAGGGCGCGGCGAGCGCGACGACGCCGATGCCGGCGGCGGCGGTGATGCCCCAGCCGATCGCCCGGCGGGGACGGTGCTTGACCTTGCGGTACACCCGCTCGCGACGCTTGAGCTCGCGGCGCTGCGCGCGGTTCATGGTCGCGCGCACCTCGGCGCGGTCGTCCTTCGCCGTACGCTTCGCGTCGCGGGCCTCCGTCCGGTCCGCCGCCTTCGCGGCGGTGCGCTCGTCCGGCGTCATCGCCTTGAGCTCGTCCCGACGGGCCCGCTTCGCCGCGCGCTCCTCGTTGACGCGTGCGACGGCTTCCTGCTTGATCTCTTTGCGCTTGGACATGTCTCTCTCAGTTGTTGCTGTGGACGCGCTCGCTCCTTCGCCGAGCGCGCCATGCCGATAGGACCTGGCGCACTCCGCGCCAGAACCGGCCGTTGACCATGAGCAGCAGGCCGTCGAGCATCGCGTCGTCGACCCTTCCTCCGCTCATCCGCGCGACCGACCGGAACGGCAGGTCGAGCACGAATCTTGTGTTGTTGGCCGCGTGCGGCCGGCCCAGCGCCATCAGCAGCGCGTAGGCGAGGTCGATGACGCGGTACAGGAGGCCCGCGAACCCGCCGCGGCCCCGCGTCTGCGCGATGATGTCGTCGCGCGTCAGCGGCTGACCCACGGGCCAGCGGGGCGACGGCAGCGGCCGCCCGAGGAGCTCGCCGAACTCGAGGTCGTTGACCTTCTCGACGCGTCCATCGACGTAGTGCGGCAGGCGGTCCTTGCCGGGCGCGGTCCACGCCTCGCCCTCGACGTCGAGCTCGCGACGCAGGCGCACGTCGCGCGACGATGCGCCCGCCAGGACGCCGTACGTGCCGCCGACCGTGCGCCAGCCGCCGTGGTCGACGTCGTAGACGTCGAAGGCGTGCTCGGCGTACGGGATCTCGACGGTGACGGTCTCGCCGGGCATGAGCGCGACCTTCGCGAAGCCGCGCAGCTCGCGCGGGGCGCGGATCTCGCCGACGGCGGCGTCGGGCGCCTCGACGTACAGCTGCACGGTCTCCTCGCCCTCGCGCGCACCCGTGTTGGTGAGCGTCACCCGCGCGGAGGTCTCCCCTGCCTCGAGCTCCTCGTAGCGGAAGCGCGTGTAGCCGAGGCCGTGGCCGAACGGGTAGCGGACCGGGGTCTCCGTCTTGTCGAAGTACCGGTAGCCGACATAGATGCTCTCGCGGTGCTCGGAGGTCGCCTGGGTCTGCGCGAACGAGGCCGAGGACGGCACGTCCGCGTACACGAGCGGGTAGGTCTCGGCCAGGCGTCCGCTGGGGTTGACGCACCCGGTGAGGACGTCGGCGACGGCGGTGCCGCCGCCCTGGCCCGCGAGGTACGAGTGGACGATGGCCGCCGCCTCGTCCGCGAAGGGCAGCTCGACCGGTGCGCCGCCGGCGAGCACGACGACCACGGGCACGCCGAGGCCGATGAGCTGGTGCGCGAGCACGAGCTGGTTCCGCGCGAGCCGCATGTGCTGCCGGTCGACGCCCTCGGCCTCGGCGGACTCGTCGAGCCCCAGGAACAGCAGCACCACGTCGGAGCGGCGCGCGAGTCGCAGGGCGCGCCTGCGCAGGAGCCGCGAGGGCTTGTCGCGGCGCGCGAAGCCGCGCTCGAAGCCGGCGATGTCGAGGTCGCTCGCGCGCAGGGCGTCGAGCGCCGAGTCGACGCGGGTGGGGTTGACCAGCGAGCTGCCGGCGCCCTGGTAGCGCGGGCGTGCGGCGAAGTCGCCGATGACGGCGACGCGGCCCGAGGCGGGGCCGAGCGGCAGCACGTCGAGGGGGTTGTCAAGCAGCACGATGGACCGGCGTGCGGCCTCGATCGCGAGCTCGTGGTGCGCGTCGTGGTCCACCGGGGCCGGCGCATCGTCCCGCGCGGTGCGCGCGATGAGTGCCAGCAGCTCCTCGACGCGGGCGTCGAGGACCGTCTCGTCGAGCGTGCCCGCCTCGACCGCGGCCACGATCTCGCGGTCGGTGACCCCGTCGGTCGACGGCATCTCGAGGGCGTTGCCCGCGATGAGGCCGGCGATGCGGTCGTTGTTGCCGCCCCAGTCGGTGACGACGAGCCCGTCGAAGCCGAAGGTGCGGCGCAGGATGCGGTCGAGCAGCTCGACGTTCTCGTTCGCGTACGTGCCGTTGACCTTGTTGTAGGAGCTCATCACGGTCCACGGGTCGCCCTCGGCGAGCGCGATGCGGAAGCCCTCGAGGTACGTCTCGTGCAGCGCGCGCTCGTCGACGATCTCGTCGATCGTCATGCGGTGGGTCTCCTGGCTGTTGACCGCGAAGTGCTTGGCGCAGGCCGCGACGCCGCGCGACTGGATGCCGCGGATCATCGCCGCGGCGGACGTGCCCGACAGCAGCGGGTCCTCGGAGAAGTACTCGAAGCTGCGGCCCGCGAGCGGGTTGCGCTTGAGGTTGAGGCCGGGTCCGAGAAGGACGCTCACGTCCTCCGCGGCAGCCTCGGCGCCGAGCGCCTCGCCGACGCGGGTGAGCAGGCCGGGGTCCCAGCTGTTCGCGAGGGTCGCGGCGGGCGGGAAGCACGTGGCGGGGATGCTCGCGTGGAGGCCCAGGTGGTCCGCGGCGCCGCCCTGCTTGCGCAGCCCGTGGGGGCCGTCGGTCAGCATGATCGAGGGCACGCCGAGCCGATCGACGCGCTTCGTGTTCCAGAAGTTCGCGCCGGACATGAGCGACGCCTTCTCGGCGAGCGTGAGCTCGGTCCGCAAGCGTCGTCGGTTGTCGGAGATCGTCATCAATCGGTACCTTGGTTCAAGTTCCACCACGCGGTGGAGTTCTGCGGATGAGCGTAACAATTTCCACCGCTTGGTGGAAATCGACGTCATCCGGCCTGGAACGAGAGGACCCACCGATGCCCGAGGGCTACGCCACCGGACGCGCGACCAAGCAGTCGATCGTCGAGAGCGCCGCCGCGGCCTTCGCGCAGAAGGGCTTCTACGGCGCCTCGCTGCGGAGCATCGCGCGCGAGGCGGGTGTCGACCACTCGACGCTCCTCCACCACTTCGGCAACAAGACCGCGCTGCTGCTCGCCGTGATCGAGTGGCACGACGCGCAGGCCATGCCGGCCGACCTCCCCGAGACCATCAGCGCCGAGTTCATCGCGGACGGCTTCGCCGCGACCGCGGCCCGGAACGCGGAGACCCCGGGCCTCGTGCAGCTGCTGTCCGTGCTGACCGCGGAGGCCGGCGCGGAGAACCATCCCGCGCGCGAGACGCTCCAGCGCCGCCACGAGCTGGTGACGACGGTGATCGCGTGGACGATCAGCAGCCAGCGCGCCGAGCACGAGGACCACGGCGACCCGCTGAGCCCGGAGGAGCGGGCCGCCGTCCTCATCGCGAGCTGGGAGGGGCTGCAGGTCTACGACGCGCTCCACCCCGGGAAGCTCGACGTGCCGGCGCTCGTGCGCGCGATGCTGCGCGAGGCCTTCCTGCTCGACTGACGCCTCCGCGCGCGGCGCGGGCGGGCCGACCGCTCGGCGAGCGCGGCGCCCGCGAGACGCTGGGCCTGCGCGAGCGAGATCGGGTCGATGGTGAACATGGGTGCTCCTTCGTTCTGGCTACGGAGGAGCTGTCGGACAGGACGCAGCGAGGTTGACGTGTCGCGAGGGGCGGTGGGCCGACGCGGCCATCGGCGGCTCGCACTGTCGGCACGGGCGGGATCCGTCGGGGATCGCGTCCGCGGGTGAACGGCGGGGCGGGGAGCCCCCTGCTCGTCTCACGAGGCCCGTGAGGACCTGATCCGACCTTATGGCACGGCGAGGCGCGGGCGCAAAGCCTGCGTCAGAACAGGGTGAGGGGCTCGGCGCCCGGGACCGGCGCATCGTCCCCGTGCGCGCGGCTACGCCGCCACTCCCCCTCGTCGTCGCGCGCGTTCGCCCGCGACGCGACGGTGCCGGTGTTGGGGTCCTCGGGGGTGCGCGCGAGGCCGTGGGCCGCGATGAGCGGCTTGATGCGCGCGGCGAGCCACCGGCGGTACTCCTTGGGCGCGTAGGCGCCGTCGCCGTACAGCTCGCGGTAGCGGCCGACGAGGTCGGGACGATGCGCGTGCAGCCACCGCGCGTACCACTCCTTCACGCCGGGCCGGAGGTGCAGGGCGGTGTAGGTCACCGAGGCCGCACCCGCGGCCTTGATGCGGCCCAGCGCGGCGTCGAGGTGCTCCTCGGAGTCCGTGAGGAACGGCAGGATCGGCATCATGAAGACCGCGACGTCGAAGCCCGCCTCGGCGGCCGCGGCCACGGTCGCGAGCCGCGCCTGGGTGGTGGGGGTGCCGGGCTCGATGGCCTGCTGGAGCTCGTCGTCCGCGATCGCGATCGACAGCGCGAGGTCCACCGGGGCGGCCTTGCGCGCCTCAGCCAGGAGCGGCAGGTCGCGACGCAGCAGCGAGCCCTTGGTGAGGATCGACATCGGGGTGCCGGAGTCCGCGAGCGCGCGGATGATGCCGGGCATGAGCCGGTAGCGGCCCTCCGCGCGCTGGTACGGGTCCGTGTTGGTGCCGAGCGCGACGTGCTCGCGGTCCCACGAGGGCTTCGCGAGGTCCTTGCGGAGCGCCTCGGCGATGTTGATCTTGACGATGATCTGGCGGTCGAAGTCGACGCCCGCGTCGAGCTCGAGGTAGCGGTGGGACGGCCGCGCGAAGCAGTAGACGCACGCGTGCGTGCAGCCGCGATACGGGTTGACGGTCCACGTGAACGGGACGGCGCTGCCGGGGCCCACGCGGTTGAGCGCGCTCTTGGCGAGCACCTCGTGGAACGTCACCCCGGCGAAGTCCGGCGTGGTGACGGTCCGCACGAGGTTCGACATCCTCGCGAGCGCGGGCAGCGCCTCATCGTTCTCGGCGCGCAGCGCCTGTCCCTCCCACCGCATGCGACCATTCGAACACCTGTTCGAATTGCGGTCAAGGTGCCGCGCCGTCAGGCGGAGGGTGCCACCTGGAGCTCGAAGTTCGGCCTGGCGCCCTCGGCCACCTTGATCCGGAACGACGTCACCGTGAGGTCGAACTCCTCGGGCCGGGTCACCGTCCAGCTGGCGCCGCCCTTCGTGATGGGGCCCGCCGCGATCGTGCCCCCGCACGATCCCGCGACGAACGTGGGGGTCGCGAGCAGGTCCGCGCCGTCGAGCAGGACGGGAGCGTCCGGGATCGACGACACGCACTCCACGCGCGCGGGCCGCGACGCCTCGTACACGTTGTCCAGGACCCTGCCATCCGTGGTGACGGCGATCGTGACCGGGCTCGGCGCGTCGTCGCCGCCGTCCCAGGGCCACCAGAGGTCCTCACGGTCGTCGCGGCTCCACGCGGCGGTGACGACGGCGACGTAGTAGTCGCTCGAGCTGTCACCGTCGCCCACCTGGGCGTCCCCGGTGCCCTCGGTGGTCATGCGGTAGACCTCCATGCACGCGTCGACGGTGCCCGCGTACTCCTGCGCGAGCGACTGCCAGCGCCGCGTATGCGTGGACTCCCATGCCACGCCCTCGCGGCAGTCGGACGCGACGGCTTCGTAGGGCCCGGTCACCACGGGCAGGGGCACGTCGGCGGCCGCGTGCACCGCGGGCGAGCCCTCGACGACGGAGCCGCGCCACCAGAACCAGCCGATGCCGACCAGCACGATCCCGACCAGGATCACCACCACGGTGCGCATGCGTCCCCCTGCTCCCGCCCCGCCTCGGGCGCCTGAGGGGAGCGTAGCGCGCGGCCCGCTCGGCGCCGGGCGCCATCCCGCGGGCGGCGGATCATCCCCACGGACCTGCCGCATCGTCCCTGCTCACGGCCGTGTCGCGGATCCAAAGACATGACCCGTGACCTACGTCCCTTTTACCTTCCCTTGTGAATCGGCAGACTCGCCGGGACGGGCGCACCATGGACGATGACGCCTGCCACGCGAGCCGAAGGAGCCGAGCGCGATGCACACCCTCACCCAGCTGGACCGCCTTGACCTCGCGCCGGAGGTGCGCGCCGCCCTCGAGGCGGCCCCCTCGGTGACCATCCCCACGACGCGCGAGGAGCTCTACCGGATGTCCCTCGGACCGGAGGGCGGGCCCGTCTTCTGGGTCGACTACGACGTCGACGGCGAGGTCGTCACGGAGTCCACGGTGACCCGCTGCCGCAACGGCATCGCGGTCAACTACCCCGAGGACTACATGCGCCGCCGCGACCCGCAGTGCATGGTCATCGCCGACGACCGCCCGACCGACAAGACGCGCTTCCGCGACCGGTTCGGCCACCGCTTCGACGAGACCCGCGCCGAGACGCTCACGTGGCTGTCCCACCAGGACCTCGTAGTGGTGCCGTTCAAGGCGGGAGGCCCGGTGCACGGCTCGCCGTCGATCGCGATCGTGCCCGCGAACTCCGCGTTCTTCGCGACCGCGCTGGTCGACCTCCAGGGCTGGGTGACGTTCGAGGAGCTCGGCGAGTTCGCGCCGCGGTCGATCCTCTACGTCGCTCCCCCGTTCCGCCACACGCACTTCGACGGCAAGCAGGTGGTGGTCCACGACCGCTCCGAGACGCTGCACGAGATCTTCGCGTACAACCTCTACCCGGGGCCGAGCGCCAAGAAGGGCGTCTTCTCGGTGCTGCTCGACATCGGCGAACAGGAGGGCTGGATCACCGCGCACGCCTCGGCGGTGCGCGTCACCACGCCGTACGACAACGAGACCGTGATCATGCACGAGGGCGCCTCGGGCGGCGGCAAGTCGGAGATGTGCCAGGAGCTGCGCCGCGAGGACGACGGCCGCATCCTGCTCGGCACCAACGTCGCCAACGGCGAGCCGTACCTCATCACGCTGTCCGAGACCTCGGACCTCGCGCCCGTCACCGACGACATGACGCTGTGCCACCCGGACGTCCAGGACGGCTCCGGGAAGATGGTCGTCGCGGACGCGGAGTCCGGCTGGTTCGTGCGCGTCGACAACCTCAAGGAGTACGGCGCCGACGTCCACTTCGAGCGCGCGGTGATCCACCCCGACGAGCCGCTCGTGTTCTTCAGCATCGACGGCGTGTCCGACGCGACCGCGCTGCCGTGGGAGCACACGTTCGACTCGACCGGGAAGCCGTGCCCCAACCCGCGCGTGGTGATCCCCCGCACGATGATCCACGGCATCGTCCACGACCCCGAGCCCGTCGACGTGCGCACGTTCGGCGTCCGCATGCCGGCATGCACCACCGAGAAGCCCACCTACGGGATCATGGGCATGACCCACTTCGTGCCGCCGGCGATCGCGTGGCTGTGGCGCCTCATCGCGCCGCGCGGCGACAAGAACCCCTCGATCGGCGAGGCCGCCGACGCGGTCAAGCGGCTCGAGCACGGCGGCATGGTCTCCGAGGGCGTCGGCTCGTACTGGCCGTTCTCCACCGGCACCCAGGTCGAGGCCGCGAACCTGCTCCTCAAGCAGATCCTCGCCTACCCGCGCACCCGCTACGTCCTCACGCCCAACCAGCACGTGGGCGCGTACAAGGTGGGCTTCTCCGCCGAGTGGCTCACGCGCGAGTGGCTGGCCCGCAAGGGCGGCGGCCGCATGCGCGCCGACCAGCTCGAGCCCGCCCGCTGCCCGCTGTTCGGCTACGCGCCCAAGGAGATGACGCTCGACGGCCAGCCGATCCGCCGCACCCTGCTGCGCCCCGAGACCCAGTCGCACATGGGCAACGCCGCGTACGACGCGGGCTGCGCGATCCTCACCGGCTTCTTCAAGTCGGAGCTGCAGAAGTTCCTCACCGACGACCTCGACCCGCTCGGCCGGCAGATCATCGAGACCTGCCTGAACGACGGCACCGTGGAGGACTACGAGGCGCTCACGCCCATGTACCTGTAGCGGTTGACGCCGCGGCCGGGGCGGCGCACGGTGGGCTCATGAGCGAGCCCACCGGCGCCCTCCAGCTGCGCCTCGTCGTCCACGCCGAGGACATCGACGCCGCCCTCGCGTTCTTCCGCGACGCGCTCGGCCTGCCCGCCGAGCTCGACCTCACCACGCCCACCGGCGACGGCTCGGGCGACGAGGCGCGCGTCGTCGTGCTCGGCGCCGGCCGCGCGACGCTCGAGCTGGTCAACACGCCGCAGCGCTCCCTCATCGACCGGCTCGAGGTGGGCCGCGACGCCTCGCGGGAGATCCGCGTCGCCCTGCAGGTGGACGATGCGGCGGCCGCGACCGCGCGCGCCCTCGACGCGGGCGCCACGGAGGTCGCCCCGCCGACCCGAACCCCGTGGGGCTCGCTCAACGCGCGCCTCGAGGGCCCGGCGGGGCTCCAGCTCACACTGTTCGAGCAGGTCGAGCCCGAGTAGTCCGCGCTAGCGTGGAAGGCGAGGCGCCCCGGCCGCCTCGCGCACGGAGACGAGGCGGCACGGCCGCCGCTGGGAGACGCGATGGCTGCAGCCGCGGTGACGGATCCCTCGACGCGCGACGCCGCCGAGGTCGCCCTCGCCGTCGCGACCGACGTGGACCGCGGGCTCACCGCCGCCGAGGCCGCCGCACGGCTCGGGCGCGACGGCCTCAACCGGCTCGAGGAGGAGCGCACCGTCCCCGCGTGGCGGCGGCTGGCGTCCCAGTTCTCGGACCCGCTCGTCTACCTGCTGCTCGCCGCCGCGCTGATCTCGCTCGTCGCGTGGGCCGCCGAGGGCGCGGAGGGCGTGCCGTACGACGTCGTCGTCATCATGGTCGTGGTGCTCGCCAACGCGACGCTCGGCTTCGTCCAGGAGCGCCGCTCGGCGCAGGCGGTCGCGGCGCTGCAGCGGATGGCGGCCGCGAGCGCCGCCGTCATCCGCGACGGCGGCCTCGCGCGCATCCCGGCCTTCGACGTCGTGGTGGGCGACCTGCTCGTGCTCGCCGAGGGTGACGCCGTGCCGGCGGACGCGCGGCTGGTCGACGGCACGCTGTGGGCGGCCGAGGCGCCGCTCACCGGCGAGAGCACCCCCGTCGCCAAGTCCCCCGTGCCGCTCGCCGAACCGGCCGAGGTCGGCGACCGCACCTCGATGGTGTTCGCGGGCACCGCCATCACGCGCGGCACCGGGCGCGCGGTGGTGACCGCGACCGCGATGGACACCGAGACGGGCCGGGTCGCGCGCCTGCTCGGCGCCACGGAGTCGGACCCCACTCCCCTCGAGCGCGAGATCGCACGCCTGGGCCGCGTGCTCGGCCTCGGCGTGCTGGGGATCGCCGTGGTGGTGATCGCGACCGTCGCGCTCACCCAGGACATCTCCTCGCTCCAGGATGCCGTCGACGTGCTGCTGCTCGGCGTCGCGCTCGCGGTCGCCGCCGTGCCCGAGGGGCTGCCCGCGATCATGTCCGTGGTGCTCGCGCTCGGGGTCCAGCGCATGGCGCGGCGCCACGCGATCGTCAAGGACCTCGCGTCGGTCGAGACGCTCGGCTCGGCCTCCGTGATCTGCTCGGACAAGACCGGCACGCTCACCCAGAACCGCATGGCCGTCACCCGCATCGTCACGGCGGACGGCGACACGGCGCCGCAGGACGCGGGGCGGGTCGCACGCGAGGCCGTCGCGTTCGGCGCGCTCGCCTCGGACGCGACCGTCGCCGGCGACGGCGGCTTCGAGGGCGACCCGACCGAGGTGGCCTTCCTCGAGGCGGAGCGCGAGCTCGAGGCCGAGACCCTGCGGTCGGGCTTCGACCGCGTGGACTCCGTCGCGTTCAGCTCCGAGCGGCGACGCATGTCGGTCCTCGCCACGCACGACGACCGGGCAGACGTCCTCGCTGTCAAGGGCGCGCCGGACGTGATCCTCGCCCGCTGCGCGCGCGTGCGCTCCGCGGCCGGTGACGAGGGGCTGGACGCCGGCCGGCGCGCGGACCTGGACGCCGCGATCGACGCGCTCGCCGACGCCGGCATGCGCACGCTGGCCGTCGCCGTCCGCGAGGCCCCCGCATCGTCCGCCGAGGAGCACCACGAGGTCGACCTCACCCTGCTCGGCATCGTCGGCCTCGAGGACCCGCCGCGCGACGAGGCGCGCACCGCGGTCGCGCAGGCGCAGGCGGCCGGCATCCGCGTCGTCATGATCACGGGCGACCACCCGCGGACGGCCTCCGCGATCGCGGCGCAGCTGGGCATCGTGCCGCCGGGCGCCCCCGCGCTCACGGGCGCCGCGCTGTCGCGGATGGACGATGCGGGCCTCGCCGCGGCGGTGCGGGAGGCGTCCGTCTTCGCGCGGGTCGCGCCCGAGCACAAGCTGCGCATCGTCGACGCGCTCCAGGCGCACGGCGAGGTGGTCGCGATGACCGGCGACGGGGTCAACGACGCGCCCGCGCTGCGCCGCGCGGACATCGGCGTCGCGATGGGGCGGGGCGGCACCGAGGTCGCGCGCGAGGCCGCGAACATGATCCTCACGGACGACGACTTCGCGACGATCGTCGAGGCGGTGCGCGAGGGCCGCGGCATCCTCGACAACATCACGCGCTTCCTGCGCTTCCTCATCGCGTCCAACCTGGGCGAGGTGCTCGCGGTGTTCCTGGGCGTGGTGCTCGCGGGATGGCTGGGGCTGCGCGACGCGTCGGGCGCGGTGGTCGCGCCGCTCCTCGCCACGCAGATCCTGTGGATCAACCTCCTCACGGACCTGGGGCCCGCGCTGGCGGTGAGCGCCGAGCCCTACGCGGACGACCTCATGGAGCGGCGGCCGCGGCGTCCCGGGTCGCCCATGATCTCGCGCCGGATGTGGGCCGGCATGGCCTTCACCGGCGCCGTGATGGCGGCCGTCACGCTGCTCACGTTCGACCTGTTCCTGCCCGGCGGGCTGCTGCCGGGCTCCGCGGACCTCGACACCGCTCGCACCGCCGCGTTCACGGTGCTCGTGATCGCCAACCTCACGGTCGCGTTCGCGGCCCGCTCGGAGACACGGAGCACGGTCCACCGGCTGTTCTCCAACCCGTGGCTCTGGGGCGCCGTCGGTCTCTCGCTCGCGCTGCAGGTCGCGGTGGTGCACCTGCCCGTGCTCAACGACGCGTTCTCGACGGCGCCGCTGACCCTCGCGCAGTGGGGCGCGTGTCTCGCGATGGCGCTCGCCGTGCCGCTCGCGATCGAGGCGCGCAAGGCGGTGCTGAGGTCCCGAGACCGGCGCGCGGCGCGCGGGTAGGTTGAGGGCGTGACCAGCCCCCACGAGATGAAGGCCGCGATGGCCGAGGTGCCCGTCGAGGACCCCACGCGGACCGAGTACGAGAAGCTGCAGGACGACGAGTGGTTCAAGTACCGCTCGGGCCCCGAGCTCGCGGACATGCAGCGCGCCACCCTGGCCCGCCTGCGCGAGCTCAACGCGCGGTACTACGAGGACCCGGAGGGCTCGACGGCCGCGCTGGGCGGGCTCGTCGGCGAGTGCGGCGAGGGGCTCGACTTCCGTCCCCCGATCTACCTCGAGTACAAGGAGCGCGTGCGCTTCGGCCGCAACGTCTTCATCAACGCGAACCTCATGATCCTCGGCTCGGGCATCGTCACCATCGGCGACAACGCGCTCATCGGGCCCGAGGCGCGCTTCTACACCGTCAACCACGCGTTCGACGTCGACATCCGCCGCGAGGGCTGGGAGCGGGCGTTCCCCATCACGCTCGAGGCCGACGTGTGGCTGGGCGGCTCGGTGGTGATCTGCCCGGGCGTGACGATCGGCCGCGGTTCGGTGGTCGCGGCCGGGTCCGTGGTGACCAAGGACGTGCCCCCGATGTCGGTGGTCGGCGGCAACCCGGCCCGCGTGATCCGGACCCTGTGACCGACCTCCTCCCCACCCAGCGGCCGCTCGCCCGCGACGAGCTCGAGGCGGTCCTCGCCCCGCTCGGCCGCGTCACCGACCACTGGCTCCTGTCCGGCGGCACGTTCTCCGCGGTCCAGGGCGTCGAGCTCGACGGCGGCGGCACGGTCGTCGTGAAGACCTCGGTGCCGGACGCGCGCGATGCGCGGGGCCGGTCGCGGCTGCTGGGCTACGAGCACGACATGCTGCGTTCCGAGCGCGACCACCTCGCGCTCGTCGCGGGACTCGACGTCCCCGCCCCGAGCGTGCTGCTCGAGGACTTCTCGCGTGCGGTCGCCGACGTGGACGTGCTGGTCATGACCCTCGTGCCCGGCGTGCCGTGGGACGCCGCGGTCGACGTGATGTCGCCCGCCGCCAACGCGCGCGCCTTCCACCAGGTGGGCGAGATCCTCGCCGCGCTCGGCGCGGTGCACGGCCCGCGCTTCGGCTTCCCCGCGGACGGCTTCCGCCTGGGCGACGGCACCTGGCCCGGCTTCCTGCGCCTCCTGGTCGCGTCGGCGGTGGACGATGCGGCGGCCTGGGGCGTCGACGTCGAATCGGGCCGGCTGGTGGCCGCGGTCGAGGCGGCCTCCGAGGCGCTCGCGGAGGTGACCGAGCCGACCCTCGTCCACGCGGACCTGTGGCACGGCAACGTGCTGGTCGACCCGCAGACCGGGGACGTCACCGGCGTGGTCGACTTCGAGCGGTCGCTGTTCGGCGACCCGCTGTGGGGCCTTGCGGGCGGCGAGACCCACGCGTCGGGACCGTTCGAGCCGGCCAAGGTGCGCGGCTACGAGGCGGGCACCGGCGCGCCGCTCGTCATGGACGAGGCGGCGGAGAGGCGCGTCGCTCTCTACCGGCTGTGGTCGATGGCGGTGCAGCTCACGGAGATCGAGCCGCGTGGCTTCGCCGGCGACTGGTTGGAGGACCATTGCGCGTCGATCCGCGCGAACCGCGAGCGGCTGCACGCGATCCTCGGGGTGTGACCGTCAGCGGTGGCGCTCCAGGTACGCGATGACCTGGTCCGCGACCTCCGCCCAGCCCGAGTCGATGACGAGCGTGTGCCCGCGATCGGGCAGGTCGAGGTACTCGGTGTCGCACGGGTTGCGGCTCTGGATGCGGAAGGTCTCCTGGGCGACCGCGGCATCGACGAGGCGGCTGCGGCCGGCGGACACGACGAGCATCGGGCCGCGCTCGCGGTTGACGGTGTCGACGCTCGACGGCGACCGCGGGTCGCGCCGCTGCGAGGCGAGCTCGAAACCCACGCGGGCGGCGCCCGGCACGTGGCGCTCCTGCCACAGCGTCCGCGCCTCGTCGACGTTGACGGCGTTGGCGTAGGCGTAGCGGAACTCGGGGAACGTCATCCGGATGGCCCGGTCCCGGTTGAGCGGATCGCGCAGCACCGGCGCGGCGGCCGCCAGCATCGAGTCGGGGGCCCGCGTCGACCCCTTCATCGGCGCGGGCGCGATCGCCACCGTGGCCCGCGCGAGGCCCTTGCCCGCGACCTGCTGGGCGGTGAGCGCGCCGACCCCGTGGCCCACCAGGAACGGGGGCTCGCGCAGCGCGCCCACCACGGCCATGGTGTGCTCGCGCACGTCGACGAGGCTGACGCCCGCCATCACGTCGGGGTCCGCGAGCGCGGCCTCCGCGTTCTCGGGCTCGCGCGGCCACGCCACCGCGACGGAGGCGAAGCCGTGCTCGGCGAGGCGCTCGCGCCACGGGTCCCACGCCTCGGCGAGGGTCCAGAGCTCGTGGAGGAGCACGACGGCGGGGCCGTCCGCCGCGTTCGCGGCGTCGACCTGCTCCCGCTCGCGCGGCGTCAGGGACAGCGTGGACATGGTTCTCCGTCGAATCTATCGGGGTGCCAGGCGGCTCGCCACGCGAGCAACCGGGCCGCGATAGGGCCGCTCAGGCGCCGCGCGAGTCCGCCTCGAGCCGCTCGAGGGCGGCCAGCGCATCGGCGCGACGGTCCCACGGCACGAAGATGTGGTCGTGGTGGAAGCCCGCGACCACGTTCGCGCTGACCCCGGCGTCCGCGAGCACGCGCGCGAAGGTCGCGGTGAGGCCGACGGCCTCGAGCGAGGAGTGCACCTCGAGGGTGATCCGCGCGGACGGGAACTCGTACGGCAGGTCCAGGGCCCGCGCATCGTCCTCCCGCAGGACGACGGTGACGCCTTCGGACTCCTCGACGGTGACCACGGGGCTCCATCCCTCGGGGACGACCGACACCGACGCCCACACGTAGCGCTCGGGGTCGAGCCGCACGCTGAGGTTGGACAGCAGCTCCGCCAGGTCCGTGATGGCCATGAGGTCAGCGTAGGCCGGTCGCGGCGTCAGGCCCCGGCGAGAGCGAGACGCTCCTCGCCGTCGCGCAGGATCTGCGCGGTGACGGCGCCGGGGCCGCCGTGGAGATGCTCGAACACGGCGTTGTAGCAGGCGAGCCACGCGGTGGCGGCCCAGGCGACCTCGCGCGCGTCGGCGTCGAAGGCCCGGCCGGCCACGTCCTCGTACGCGGCGATCACGCGCTCCCCCGTCGCGACGTCGGCGATCGCCCCGGCGTCGGGCGCGGCGACGTGGTCGACCGCGAGCGTGCCGACCAGCACCGCCTCGGGCAGCAGCGCGATCGAGTCCCAGTCATGGACGATCGGCACGTCGCCCAACCAGCGCACGTTGAGGCCGTTGAGATCCGCATGGCCGAGCACGGGCGGGAGGTCGCTCGCCCGCAGGCGCGTCCGTGCGCGAGCCGCGATGGCCGCGAGCGCGGGCGGGAGGTCCGCCTCGATGCGGTGCGGGTCCCAGCGCGCGGAGGCCGCCGGGGGCCACACGCGATCCTCGGCGGTGTGCGCGTAGTCGAGCCACGGCGGCGGCTCGAGCCCGTCCGCGTCGACCGTCGCGAGCGCCGCGACGAGGTGCGCGAGCAGGCCCGCGAACAGCGTGGGCGCGTCGCCGTCCGGGGTGAACGCCCCCTCGGGCCGCCACTCCTCCGCGGTGAGCCAGAGCCCGTCCGCGGCCGGGTCCGGGCCCGCGAGCAGGGCCGGGGTGTCGATGCCGGCGCGCTCGGCGGCCCGATGCGCGGCGGCGGCGATCGCGAGGCGGTCACCCCCGCCGCGGCGCTTGGCCGCGACCCGCGTGCCGTCCGCGAGCGCGACGCCCCAGACCTCGGACATCGAACGGGCCTCGAAGAACACGTCCCGCGACGCGGAGCCCAGGCGCGACTCCAGCCACGTGGCGACCGGCGGGTCGAGGGTCATGCACCGAGGCTAGCGACCGTGGCCGACCCGCGGGAGGTGGTCAGCGCGGGTACGCCGCGATCACGCCGGCGTAGGGACCCAGGTAGGAGGTCGGCTCGGGCGCGCCTGACACCCACAGCTGCGAGATCTGCCCGTCGAGGTACAGGGCGTCCTCGACGCCGAGCTCGTCGCGGAACATCACCGCGAAGTCCCACAGGTTCACGTACGTGCGGGTGATCGCGAGGTACACGGTGCCGCCGTCGGGGCTCACGCCCACCCCGGTGCGCAGCGCGGTGTTCTCGCTGCCCTCGGTGAAGAGCGGATGCACCTCGCCGTCGAGCAGCAGCGCGGGGCCCGACTGCGTCGCCTGGGCCACGCCCGCCGGGTCGTAGGCGGTCGAGTCGACCACCGCGGCGGTGCCGTCGTCGCGGATCTCGAAGACCGCGTTGGGCTTGAGGTGGAAGTTGCCGAAGCCGTCCGCGAGGTTGAGCGCGCGAAGCTCCTCGCCGTCGGCGACCAGCAGGCCGCCCGGGCTGAGGTCCTCGGAGAAGATGCCCGCGTTGGTGAGCACCGCGATACCGGGATGGTCGGCGATGTACTCCGCGAGGTCGGTGCCGTCCGGGTCGTCGGGCCAGTCGACGCGCACGTCCCACGCGTCCAGGTCGAGCGTCACCACGCCGTACGAGCCGTGCTCGGCGAGGTCGATCACCCGCGTGGGCACCTCGACGCCTGACGATGCGGCGGTCTCCGAGGGTGTCGGGCTCGCCTCGGTGGCGGCGGGCGTCGGGCGGTCCTCGGTCACGGAAGCGGAGGCCGGGCCGCCTGTCTCGCCGCCGCCGAGCAGCGCGCAGCCCGTGAGCGTCGCCGCGGCGAGCGCGAGGACGGGCGCGAGAACGAGGCGGGGCACGCGACGAGGCTAGTCGACCGCCGCATCGTCCCGTGCCCGGGGAAGCCTCGCGGGGTCCCGAGACGTTGTACCCCCGGACCTCATCCGTCGACCGCAGGAGCCCCCGATGACGCAGACCGCCCCCACGCCCTCCCCCGAGGGCGTGTTCCGCCCGCTGACGATCGCGGTGCTCGGCACCGGGATCATGGGGTCCGCGATGACCCGCAACCTCGTCCGCGCGGGCCACGGCGTGCGCGTGTGGAACCGGACCCACGCCACCGCCTCGGCCCTCGCGGCGGACGGCGCGACCGTCGCGTCCACCCCGACGGAGGCCGTCGCCGAGGCGGACGTGGTCCTCACCATGCTCCACGACGGGCCCGTGACGCTCGAGGTGATGAGCCATGCCGCGCCGGGCCTGCGCCCGGGCACGATGTGGGTGCAGAGCGCGACGGTCGGCCTCGACCTGCAGCCCGCGATCGCGGCGCTGGCCGACGACCTCGGGATCACGCTCATCGACGCCCCGGTGCTCGGCACGCGCGAGCCCGCGGAGCTCGGCACCCTGACCGTGCTCGCCGCCGGGCCGGAGTCCGTGCGGGCCGACGCATCGTCCGTCTTCGACGCGATCGCGATGCGCACGTTCTGGGTGGGCGACGACGCGGCGGCGGGGGCCGCGCAGCGCCTCAAGCTGGTGACCAACGCGTGGGTGCTCGCGGTCAACAACGCGACGGGCGAGGTCATCTCGCTCGCCGAGGGCCTGGGCGTCGCGCCGGAGCTCTTCCTCGAGCTCATCGAGGACGGCCCGCTCGACATGGGCTACCTGCGCGCCAAGGCGGGGCTCATCCTCGAGGACCGGCTCGACGAGGCGAGCTTCGGCGCCGCGACGGCGGCGAAGGACGCGGACCTCATCCTCGCGGCGGCTGGCCTCGCGGACGTCCGGCTCGACGGGCTCGAGGGCGCGCGGGCCCGGCTCGACCGCGTGGTCGAGGAGGGTCACGGGGACGAGGACATGGCGGCGGCGTACCGCGCGAGCTGAGCCTCCCACCCCTCCCACCTCTCGCCACCCGGACCCCCCTGCGGGGAACTGAGGGACGGTTCTGAGAGAACTTCGACTCCTGCGGGGAAATCAGCGACGGAGAGTCGTACCGTGGAGGGGTGATCCGCACGGCCGGGCCCGGCGATGCCGCCGAGGTCGCGAGGCTGCTCGACGCGTTCAACCGCGAGTTCGACACCCCGACCCCGGGCCCCGACGTGCTCGAGGCGCGGCTGCGGCTGATGCTCGGCACCACCGACACCGTGGCGTTCCTCGCGGGCGAGCACTCGGTGGGCCTGGCGCTCGTCACGTACCGCCCCAACGTGTGGCACGACGGGCCGGTGGCGCTGATCGACGAGCTCTACGTGCGCCCCGACTACCGCGATCACGGGCTGGGCACCGAGCTGGTGGACGCGGTGGTCGCCGACGCCGCCGAGCGCGGCTGCCGGCTGGTCGAGGTCAACGTCGACGAAGGCGACGGCGACGCGCTGCGCTTCTACGCGCGCCACAGGTTCGCGCTGCTGCAGCCCGACACCGGCGAGCGGGCGCTCTACCTCGCGCGTGAGGTGCGGTGAGCTAGAGCGCCGTGTAGCCGCCGAACAGCAGGAACACCGCCGCCGGCACGCCGATCAGCGTGCCCAGCGCCGTGCCGGCGATGCGGAGCGCCAAGGCGGCGCCGGATCCGAGCCTCACGCGTGGCGCCACCACGACCGCCGCCGCGTACAGGGCGGTCGAGGAGAGCGTCGCGGCCCAGTAGGCCACCCGCTCACCGTCGGAGACGTTCCCCGCGGTGGCGAGCACCGCGATCGCGGGGCCGACGACAGCGATCAGCGACCACAAGCGCGACAGCGACGTCCCCGCGTCGCGGCGCCGCGCCATCCAGCGGAGCCCCAGGAACAACCCCAGGAGCACCACCTGCAGCGCCGTCACGACGACGGCCTCGAGCAGATAGCCGAACTCGTGCACGCCCCCCAGCGGATCGCCGACCGCCGCTGGCGCGAGCAGGTAGCCGACGACGCCCCAGCCGAGCGCCGCGGCGGCGAGGAGCACGCAGACGAGGTACGCCGCCTCGGTCGTGAGCGACAACGGCTGGCTTCCGGACCCGACGGCGGGCGCGGCGACGGGTGTCTCCATGTCCCGCATCGTGCCCTATCCAGGCACGACGCCGCTAGGCCACGCGTGCGCTCCATCCCGTGCGCGACGTGCGCTTCTCGCGTCGGGCGGGGCTCGGCCGTTCGTCGCGAGGAACCGCACTCTCTCCCGCGTGTTTCACGCAGAGGTGAAACAGGCCCGTCGCGGCGGTCGCCGCACTCCGTCTACCAGCGCTTTCGCGCAGCACGGCCGTGCTGTTTCAGCCAGGGCTGTCATACGGAAACACGACACCCGCCGTGCCGCCCCGCCACGCCCGGGCCGCAGGCGTTAGAGCACGTGCGAGAGGAAGTCCCTCGTCCGCTCCTCGGTCGGGGCGTCGATCACCGCGGACGGCGCGCCCTCCTCGACGACCACGCCCTCGTCCATGAAGACCACGTGGTCGGCGACCTCGCGCGCGAAGCCGATCTCGTGCGTGACGACGACCATCGTCATGCCGCCCGCCGCAAGGTCCTTCATCACGGCGAGCACCTCGCCGACGAGCTCGGGGTCGAGGGCGGACGTGGGCTCGTCGAAGAGCATGATCTCGGGGTCCATCGCGAGCGCGCGGGCGATCGCCACGCGCTGCTGCTGCCCGCCGGAGAGCTGCGCCGGGTAGTGGTCCATCCGGTCGGAGAGCCCCACGCGATCGAGCAGCTCGACGGCCTTGGCCCTCGCCTCCCGCTTGGACCGCTTGAGCACCTGGACCTGCGCCTCCATGACGTTCTCGAGGGCCGTCATGTGCGGGAACAGGTGGAAGCGCTGGAAGACCATGCCGATGCGCGAGCGCTGCTGCGCGATCGCCGTGGGGTGCAGCCGGTGGAGCACGCCCGCGGAGTCCTCGCGGTAGCCCAGCAGCTCGCCGTCGATGCGGACCGAGCCGCCGGTGAGCACCTCGAGCTCGTTGAGGCAGCGCAGAAGCGTCGACTTGCCCGATCCGGACGGACCGAGCACCACGCACACCTCGCCGGGCGCGACCGTGAGGTCCACCCCGCGCAGGACGTGCAGGTCACCGAACATCTTGTGCGCGCCGCGCACCTCGACCATGGGGGTCGCGGAACCCGTCACGGGGTCACCTCCAGGAAGGGGTCGTCCTTGGCCGTGCCGGAGGCCTTGATGGCCGCCTGGCGTCCCGAGCGGGGCCTGCGCGGGCCGCCGCGCCGCGGCTTCTCGGAGCCCGTGCCACGGCCGTAGTAGCGCTCGAGGTAGTGCTGGCCGACCATGAGGATCGACGTGATGAGCAGGTACCAGAACGCGCTCACGATGAGCAGCGGGATGGGCTCGAAGAGACGGTTGCCGATCGCGTTGGTCGCGTAGGTGAGGTCGAGCGTGAACGGCACCGCGAGCACCAGCGACGTGGTCTTGAGCATCGAGATGGTCTCGTTGCCGGTGGGCGGCACGATCACCCGCATGGCCTGAGGGATAACGATGCGCCGCAGGATCGTGCGCTCCTTCATGCCGAGCGCGCGGGCGGCCTCCTCCTGGCCCTTGTCCACCGAGCCGAGGCCGGCGCGGACGATCTCCGCGAGGTACGCGGCCTCGTTGAGGCCCAGGCCGAGCAGCGCCGCCCAGAACGCGGTGATGACCACGTCCGTCTGGAACGTCACGAACTCGGGCCCGAACGGGATGCCCAGGCTCAACGTCGGGTAGAGCACCGAGATGAGGCCCCAGAACACGAGCTGCGTGTAGATCGGGGTGCCGCGGAACAGCCAGATGTAGAACCAGCTGACCGAGCGCAGCACCGGGTTGTCGGAGCGGCGCATGATCGCGAGGAGCACCGCGAGGACGACGCCGATCACCATCGAGCCGAAGGTGAGCAGCAGCGTCCAGCCGACGCCGCGGATCACGGTGACGTCGCGCAGGTACGCCCACACGATGTCCCAGCGGAACTTGGGGTTGGTGACCAGCCCGTGGATCGCCATCGCCGCGAGGACGACGACGATCGCGGCGGCGATCCAGCGGCCCGGCCGCGGGACGGGGCGGGCGTGGATCCGGTTCGGGACGGGATCGGTGGACGATGCGGTGGTCATGCGGGCGCCTCTCGAGCCGGGCCTCAGGCCGGGTTGACCTCGGCGGCGGTGAGCATGCCGTCGGCGGCGCCCCACGCGTCGAGGATCGACTTCAGCGTGCCATCGTCCATGAGGCCCTGCAGGGCCGCGGCGACCGCGTCGGTGGTCTCGGAGCCCTGCGCGGTGACGACGCCCTGCGGGGCGGTCGCGAAGGCGTCGCCCAGCTGCTCGAGCTTGTCGCCGGTCTGGGTGACGGCGTAGCCGATGATCGGCGAGTCGGCGAAGAGGACGTCGGCCTTGCCGCCGACCACGTTGGTGGCGGCGTCCGCGTTCGAGTCGTAGGTGAGGATCTCGAGCGCGTCCTTGCCAGCGGCCTCGCAGTCGGCGGCCATCTGGGTGGCCTCGTCCTGCTGGATCGTGCCCGTCTGGAGCGCGACGGTGGTGCCGCACAGGTCGTCAGCGGTGATGCCGGCGGGGTTGCCCGCGGCGACCGCGAAGGCCTCCCCCACCGACAGGTACGAGGTCATGTCCGCGACCTCGACGCGCGCGGGGGTGATGGTGAAGGACGAGATGCCGGCGTCGTACTTGGTGCCGATGCCCGGGATGATCGAGTCGAACGCGGCCGACTGGATGTCGACCTCGAGGCCCAGCGCGCCGGCGACCGCGGTGGCGATGTCGACGTCGTAGCCGATCGGGGTGACGCCGTCGACGTCGACGTACTCGGCCGGGGCGTAGCTGGTCTCCATGCCCACGCGCAGCGTGCCGCGGTCCGCGACGTCGGCAGGCAGCAGCGCGGCGGCCTCCTCGTTCACCTCGACCGACGCGAGGTCGAAGCCGGCGGCCGCGGTGGCGCCGGCGGTCGAGCCGGTCACGGCGGTCTCCTGCGACGCGTACGTGCAGGCGGAGAGCGAGGCCGCGGTCATCGCCGCGATCATCACGAGGGCAGGCTTGCGCATGGGGGTGCTCCTTCGAGGGTATGAGGACGCATGGCACCGCGGGTCCGGGGTGGGGACTCCCGCGGGCGCCGCCTCGAAGGTGACCTCCAGCGGCGCTTCATGCATCACTATGCATCATTATGCAGGACCGGAAACGGGACCTTGGACCGCTCCCGCGATTTCGCTGGCCCACCAGGGACGATGCGCGCCCACCTCGGGCGGTCGGCGCCGTGAATTACACTCGACGCCATGTCCGACGGCCATAGTCCCGAGCGCCGGCGCGAGGTCCCCGACCCGCGACCGGCGCCCGCCCCCGTCCACCCCTCGCGCGAGGGAGCCCGCCGATGACCGAGGCCTGGCTGCTCCTTCTCCTCGCGATCGTCCTCATCGCCGCGAACGCGCTGTTCGTCGCGGCCGAGTTCGCCTTCGTCACCGTGGACCGCCCGACGGTCGACCGCGCTGCCGAGGCGGGCGACCGTCGCGCGCGCTCGCTCCAGGCGGGGCTCAGGAACCTGTCGACCGAGCTTTCCGGCGCTCAGCTGGGCATCACGGTCACCTCGCTCATGGTCGGGTTCATCGCCGAACCGTCGATCGCGACGCTGCTGCGCGTGCCCCTCGAGGCGGCCGGCCTGCCCGAGGGCTCCGCGCTCGGCGTCGCGCTCACGCTCGCGTTCATCATCGCGACCGGCACCCAGATGGTCTTCGGCGAGCTCGTACCCAAGAACTGGGCGATCGCGGAGCCGCTGAGGATCGGCCGCGCGGTCGCCGGCATGCAGCGCGGCTTCACCTGGTTCGCCGGGCCGCTCATCCGCGTCCTCAACGGGGGCGCCAACCGCATCGTCCGGATGTTCGGGATCGAGCCGCGCGAGGAGCTCGCGTCGGCGCGTTCCGCGCGCGAGTTGCAGTCGCTCGCCGAGCGCTCGGGCGAGCAGGGCACGCTCGAGCCGCGGGTCGCGCGCCGCCTCGCGCGCGCCGCAGAGATGCGCGAGCGCACCGCCTCCGACGCGATGACGCCGCGCACGCGGGTCCACTTCGTGGAGGCCGATGCGTCGGTCGCCGACGTGCTCGCGCTCGCCTCGCGCACGGGCCACGCCCGCTTCCCCGTCATGGGCGAGAACGTCGACGAGATCGTCGGCGTCGCGCACTTCAAGCGCGCGCTCGCGGTGCCGTCCCGGTCGCGGAAGTCCATGACCGTGGCGGAGATCGCGCTGCCCGTGGCCTCCGTGCCGTCGACGATGCCGCTGAGCGCGGTGCTCGCGGCGCTGCGCGAGGGCTCCCAGGTCGCCGTCGTGGTCGACGAGTACGGCGGCACCGACGGCATCGTCACGCTCGAGGACCTCGTCGAGGAGATCGTCGGCGAGATCGAGGACGAGCAGGACCGCCCCGTCAGTCGGCACCGCCGCCTGCGCGACGGCCGCTGGTCGCTGTCCGGGCTGCTGCGCCCCGACGAGGCGGGCGAGGTCATGGGCCTCGAGCTGCCCGAGGCGCGCGAGTCCGACACGCTCGGAGGCCTGCTCACCGAGCGGCTCGAGCGCTTCCCGCGGGTGGGCGACGTGGTCGAGCTCGAGGCGCGGGACGAGTCCGCGCGCGACGAGGACGGCCTCCCGACGCCCGTGACCGCCAGCATGCGCGTCACCCGCCTCGACGGCCACCGCGTGGACCGCGTGGTGGTCGAGGTGGTCGCGCCGCCCGAGCCCGATGCGGACACGACCGACGACGCGCACGAGGAGGCCGGCCGATGAACGACTACACCGCGCTTCTCATCGCCGTCGCGCTGCTGCTCGGCAACGCGTTCTTCGTGGGCGCCGAGTTCGCGCTCATCTCCGCCCGCCGCACCCAGATCGAGCCGCGCGCGGCCGAGGGCTCGCGTCCCGCACGCATCACGCTGCGCGCGATGGAGCACGTCTCACTCATGATGGCGGGCGCGCAGCTGGGCATCACCGCCTGCTCGCTGGGCCTCGGTGCCGTCGCGGAGCCCGCGGTCGCGCACCTGCTCGAGGGGCCGCTCGAGGCGATCGGCGTGACCGGCGCCTGGGTGCACGGCATCGCGTTCGCGATCGCGCTCGTGATCGTCGTCGCACTCCACATGGTGCTCGGCGAGATGGTCCCCAAGAACATCGCGATCGCGGGGCCCGAGCGCGCCGCCATCGTGCTCGGTCCCCCGCTGTACGCGATCGTGTGGGTGCTCAAGCCGCTCATCTGGCTGCTCAACCAGTCCGCGAACCTGGTGCTCCGCCTGCTCAAGGTGGAGCCGCAGGACGAGGTCACGTCGACCTTCAGCGCCGAGGAGGTCGAGGGCTACCTTGCGGAGTCCCGCTCCGAGGGGCTGCTCGACGAGCACGAGCACCAGGTGCTGTCCGGCTCGCTCACGCTCAGCTTCGAGACGGTTCGCGACGTCATGACTCCGCTGGACTCGCTCGTCACGCTGCCGCTCGACGTCACGCCGCAGCGCGCGCAGAAGGAGTGCGTGCGCACGGGCTTCTCGCGCTTCCCGGTGGTCGACGCCGACGGCTCGTACGCCGGCTACCTGCACCTCAAGGACTTCGCGTCCGTGCCGCGCGGCGGCGCCACCAAGGCGGTGCCGGACGATGCGATCCGGCCGCTCACGGTGATCTCGCCCGAGGCGTCGCTCGAGGAGGCACTCGCGGCGATGCAGGCCGGCGGCACCCACCTCGCGCTCGTGCGCGATCCGGAGACCGACGAGGTGCTCGGCGCGGCGATGCTCGAGGACGTGATCGAGCGGCTCGTGGGCGAGGTGGTCGACGCGGCGCAGGCGGTCGAGGGGTGAGCGTGTGACGCACGCCCTTCTCCCCCGCCGTCGGCGCTGGTAGGTTCCCGCCAGGAGCGATGAGGGCGCTCCGGGCTGGGGGCCGCATGTCATTCAATCCCACCGAGTGGCAGCCTGAACCGCTGCGCCCGGAAGAGCGTCGTGCGTTGGGTCTGCCGGCATCCGGTTGGCTTCCGGACCCCAGCGACCCGGATCTGGAACGCTACTGGGACGGAACGCGGTGGACGGGCCGAGTCCGCAACCGCTACACCCGCATCGAGCACGGCGTCTCTCCAAGCGCGTACACCACTCCTGCTCGGGCTTGGACGCCGGCCGCAGAGCCGGCGCGCGGGCTTCGGACCACGCGCAGGCGCCGGTGGCACACGCCCGTCTTGATGGTCGTGCTGGTCGCGCTGCTCGGGGTGCTCTGGGCCGGGCGCGCGGCGGACGCCGGCCTCCTCCCGGAGTGGGCCAACGTGGGGCGGACCGCCGCGCTTGCGCTCTCGCCCACCACCGAGCCCGTGGCGCCCACGGTCGACTACCCCGTCTACGGGTCCACCGAGCTCGTCCGCTACCTCGAGAGCGCGATGATCGCGCAGCAGGAGACGATCGACGTCACCTACTGGGACCGCGAGCTCGGCGGTCCTGCGATCGAGGACGCGCTGCTCGAGGCGGTGACCCAGAACCCCTACGCGTTCATCAAGGGCTGGGCGTTCTGGGACACGGCCACCGGAGCCGAGCTACGTCCCGTCTACACGTACGCGGCCGACGACGCGGATCGGCGCCGGTCGCTCACGGCGACCGCCGTCCAGCTCGGGCTGAACGCCTCCGGGGCCACCGGCGCATCGTCCGACGGGGAGAAGGTCAGGCGGATCCACGACTACCTCGTGTCGCTGGGCGAGTACGACTACGAGGCCTACGACGCGATCAACCGCGGCGAGGACTCCGCCGTGGTCGCCCGATCGCAGGAGGCGTACGGCCTGCTCGTCGAGGGTACGGCGGTGTGCAACGGCTACGCGCAGGCGTTCCTCGCGATGGCGGAGGCGGCGGGGCTCGACGCGGTGCAGGTGACCGGGTCGGACCTCGCGGGGACGACCGGCGGCGACCACGCGTGGAACAAGGTGCTGGTCGACGGCGAGTGGCTGCTCGTGGACGTCACGTGGGACGACCCGTCGACGAACCCGCGCACCAGCCACGAATACCTCATGCTCGCCGACGGCGACCCGCGGCTCATCACCCGCATCACCGACAGCGACTGGGTCGTGGACGCGCACCTGGGCGACTACTCGTCGTAGCGTCGCTGAGTTCCCCGTAGGAGTCACAAACCTCCTGAAACCGTCGCTGGTTTCCCCGCAGCCTGGCGCGGGCGGGATCTAGTCCGGGACGCGCGTGTCCTCGCCGCCCTCGGGCATGTGGTCGTTCTCCGGCCTGCGCGCGAGCACGATGATCGAGCCGGCGAGGCCGCCCCAGACGAGGACGATCGACACCGCGAGCAGGACGATGGCCGAGCCGCTCATGGTCCGCTCCTCGGGTCGTAGTCCTCGGTATGGCGCTCCCCCACCTCGGCGGGGAGCTTGAGCTGCTCACGGGTGGGCCACGGGTGGAAGTGCACGATGTCCTTGCGCCATCGCATCACCGGCATGAGGAAGGCCGCGAGCGCGAGGAACGCCACCGTGCCCCATCCGAAGACGACGAGGTACCAGGTCGGATAGCCCTCGTAGCCGTCAACGAGGAGGGTGACCGCCTTGTCGACGAACATGTAGATGAGCAGCAGCGCCACCGCGCTCACCAGCCACAGCCACGCCTTGCCGGGTCTGAGCGTGGAGACGGCGGCGAGGTGCCGTTCGAGCTCATGGCCGCGCCTGCCGAACCACACCGCCGCGGCGATCATGGTGATCGCGCCCGCGACTATGCCGAGCTGGTTGGACCACTGGTCGACCGTGTCGAGCAGGTACAGGCCGGTGGTGGTGCCGAAGCCGACGATCGAGAGCACCGCGCTGACCCCGCCGACGGCGACCGCGGCGGTGCGCGGCTTGAGGTTGAGCTTGTCCTGGAGCGCCGACGACACCACCTGCAGCACCGACACCAGCGAAGTGAGCCCCGCGAGCACCAGGGACGCGAAGAACAGCGCGCCGAAGAACTGCCCTCCGGGCATCTCCGCGATCACCGCGGGGAACGTCACGAAGGACAGGAACGGGCCCGCAAGGCCCTCGAGGTCGCCCACCGCGACTCCCTGCTGGCTCGCGAGGAAGCCCAGCGCGGCGAAGACGCCGATCCCGGCGAGCAGCTCGAACGAGCTGTTGCCGAACGCGACCACCAGTCCCGGCGCGGTGATGTTGGAGCGCCGGCGACGGTACGAGGCGTACGTGATCATGATCCCGTAGGCCAGGGACAGCGAGAAGAAGATCTGGCCGTACGCGGCGATCCACACCTGCGGGTCGCCCAGGGCCGCGAAGTCGGGCGTGAACAGCGCTTCGACCCCGTCGCTCGCACCGTCGAGCATGAGCGCCCGCACCACGATCACGAGGAACGTCGCGACCAGCACCGGGATGCCGATGAGGTTGAGCCGCTCGACGCCCCTGTGGAGTCCGAGCGCCAGGATCACGATCGTGATGAGCCACACCGCGACCAGCGGGATGATGACGTGCGGCACGAAGGACAGGCTCACGGTGCCGGCCTCGCCCAGCTGGAGGTAGTCGGCGGTGAAGAAGCCGGCCGGGTCGTCGGCGTAGGACAGGTCGAAGCTGAAGAAGAAGTAGCTGAGCGCCCACGCGATGATCGCCGTGTAGTAGAGCCCGATGACGAAGCAGATGGCGACGTGCAGCCAGCCGACCCCCTCGGCGTGGCGGTGGACGCGCTTCATCGCGAGCGGCGCGGAGCCGCGGAAGCGGTGGCCGATCGCGTGCTCGAGGAAGAGGATCGGGATGCCGGCGGTGAGCAGCGCGACCAGGTACGGGATCATGAACGCCCCGCCGCCGTTGTCGTAGGCCTCGCCCGGGAAGCGCCAGATGTTGCCCAGCCCGACGGCCGAGCCGATCGCCGCGAGGATGAAGGCGGTCTGACCGCTCCAGTGCTCGCGCTTCTCGTGGGTGTGAGGTGCTGCTGCGGGCTGCTCGGCGTGCTCGGTCATCGCGTCCTCCTCTCCATCGCTCACGCTAGACCGGAGCCGCGCATCGTGCCTGGTGAGGGTGGACGATGCGCGGGCCCGGCGGGCGCGCGGAAGGCGCCCGGCGCATCGTGCCGCGGAACGCGTGCGCTCGGCCCCGGGCGGGCCCTACGCTCGGAGGTGGGAGGCGTGTGACCAGGGGGTTCGGTCGCGCGCAGCACGCATCGTGAGGAGGGGTCATGGCCGGACCGACGAAGGCGCAGATCGAGGCAAGGCTGCTCGAGCTCGAGGCGGAGAACGCGCGGCTGCGGGGCGCGCTCGAGGAGAACGCCGCGCTGCGGTCGGAGGCCGTGCCCGCCGCCGCTGTGGCGGTCGCCGCTCCGGCGCCGCGGCACCGGGGACGCGCGTTCCTGGGCATCCTGCTCATCGTCGTGGCGACGCTGCTCGCCCCGGTCGCGACCGTCGTGGGCTTCGCGGCGCGCGAGACCAGCGACACCGACGCGTTCGTGCGGACACTCGCGCCGCTCGCCGAGGACCCGGCGGTGCAGGCCCTGATCGTCGACGAGGCGAGCGCGGCGATCGACCAGGCGCTCGACACCGACGCGCTGGTGAACGAGCTGCTGTCGTCCGTCATCGACGAGAACTCGACGCCGCGGCTTGCGAACGCGTCGGAGCTGCTCGGGCCGCTGCTCGCGGACCAGGCGCGCGTCGCGATCCGCAGCGCGCTCACGACCGTGGTGCAGTCCGACGCCTTCGCCACGGTGTGGGAGGAGGCGCTGCGCCTCACCCATAAGCAGCTTGTCGCGGTGCTCGAGGCCGACGCGGAGGGCGCGGTGTCGATCGACGACACCGGCGTCGTGTCGATCCAGCTCGCGCCGATCATCGCGCAGCTCAAGCCGGCGCTCGTGGATGCCGGGTTCACGCTCGCGGACTCGATCCCCGAGGTGAACGCGAGCATCACGGTCGCCGAGGTGCCGGCGATCGCCAAGGCGCGGCTCGGCTACTCGGTGCTGACGACCGTGGGGAACGTGCTGCCGTGGGTCGCGCTGGTGCTGCTGATCATCGGCATCGTGATCCACCCGCGCAGGCCGCGCGCCATCATCGTGGCGGGCACGTTGCTGCTCATCACCGGCGCGGTGCTCGCGGGCTCGATCGCGATCGGCGGCTCGGTCGCCGCGGCGATGATCGCGACGCAGGTGCCCACCGACGCGACCGATGCCATCTACGGGCAGCTCACCGGCGAGATCTCGGCCGTGATGCTCGCTTACGCGGTGCTCGGGGTGCTGCTGATCCTCGCGGGAATCTTCTCCGGCGGCTCGTCGCTGGGCTCCGGCGTGCGGCGCTCGGGGTCGTCGTGGCTGGCGCGGGGGTCGTCGGCGCTCGACGCGCGCGGCTGGCGACCGGAGGGCGTGGGCGTGGTGCTGCACCGCATGGGCTGGCTGCTGTGGCTGTGGCTCGGGCTGGTGCTCGCGGTGCTCGTGTCGACGATGCGTCCGTTCACCGTGTGGGACGTGGTGATCGGCACTCTGGTGCTCGCGATCGCTGCCGCGATCTACCTGGTGTTCCGAGGGCCCGGACCCGCCGTGACGGGCGAGGGGGACGATGCGGTGGTCGAGGAGGTCGCGGTTGCTCCGGCTCGCACGGATGCGGGCTTCGACGAGTTCGAGGACGAGCCGCAGATCTAGCGAGCGACAAGCAGGTGCATCGTTAGCGGGCTTCGCCTCCCTGAAACGACAACCAGCGGCACGGTTGTGGCGTGCTGCTACGTGGCGACGGCATTTGCGATCAAGAGATCCACCGTGTCGAGGTGACGGGGCTCCAGGCCGCGTGCCGAGTCCGGGCTGATCATCAGCAGCCGGTCCGTCTCCCACCAGCGCGGTCCGGGCTCGTCGAACTCGTCGCGGGCTTCCTGCCAGCCGTCGATGAAGTCATCGATCCAGACGACCGCCGCGAAGTCCTCGAGCGCCTCGCGCGCCCGCTGGGCCTTCCACCAGCCGGGCGAGACTGCGAACGCGCCGCCCGCATCGTCCAGCGCGGGCCAGTCGGCGCCCAGCCCGATCGCGGGTCCCAGGACGGCCGGCGCGCGGCGACCCCACGTGGTGCACCAGCGCATCGCGACGCCGGGGGTCTCGGCGATGGCGCGGAGCCGGTCGACGAGGGCCGCCGACCACTCGATCACGTAGATCCCGTCGAGGACGAATGAGCGCCACGAGTCGGCAGGCCACTGGGCGCGGTCGGACGCGGTCGACGCGAACGGGCTGACAGCGCCGTCGACGTCGAGCAGGACGGCGACGGTGGCGTGCTCGGCCTGGTGGCGACGGTGCCTCATCCTTCGATGCTGTGCGCTGCGGCTCTCGGTGTCGAACGCTGGCGGCGTGGGGGCACAGTGGGGCGCCCTTGGAGATGGAAGTACATCCACGCGTGATGAGGGTTTCCGTCCTCAGAGACGCGCCCAGGACTTCATGGTGCCTGCTACGGTCCGACAAGATCGCTAGTGTCTCGTTGCACTGGGCTCCGAAACGCTCGAACAGACTGGGGTCATCATGCGCTGGGGATGGACTGCTGCCGCGATCGGCTCGCTTGTCGGCGGGTTCACTGCTTTCACCCGACTCTCGGCTTACACATGCCTCGCAAGAACAACGCCGAGCGGCGAGCCCCCGCATTGTGGCCTAGCGCTTGTCGACATTGTGGGCATGGCGTTCGTGGTGGGGGCAACTCTCGCGCTGTGCGGCTACTCCGTCTATCGCGCAGTACGCAAGACGCCGTAGCTCGTTGGCGCACCCGGGGCATGCAAACACCCGCAGTCCTACTGCTCCGCGCGCAGGGGATGTATTCGCGAGTGGCTCCCTTGGCGGACCGACTTGAACCGGTAGAAGCGCTCAGGCCTCGCCGTCGCCTCGGACGTAGAGCGCGTGGAAGTCCAGCAGCTGGTCGATCGTCTCGGTGCGCCGGGTCTCCATCGCGATCTCGCGAGTCCCCAGACGCACGCCGCCCTCCACGAAGTTGTGCGACCCGGTGATCGCGGTACGCGCGCCATCCTCGCCGAAGAACACGATCGCCTTCGCATGCAGGTAGTGCCTGCTCGTGTACATCGAGCGATGCCCGGTCCACAGCATCGACGAGGTGATGAGCACACGATTCACAGGGCTGGCGTTGCGCGGCGGGTTGAACCACAGCTCGTTCTCACGCTCGCTGATGACCTTGCCGAGCTCCCCAGTGGGGCAGTACTGCGAGACGAGGAGCACGCGCTCCGCCTGCCGCGCCAGCTCGAGCGCCCGACGGTAGATGATCGAGTCGCCGGGGATACCGCCGTCCACCAGCACCCGGTCGGTGCCGTATGGCAGCTCGAGCGACTCGTGCCCGCGCTCGTGCAGGTTCATGTGCTGGATCTGGTGGTAGACCATCTCCAGGTCGTCGGCGAGGCGCACGTCGGCGATGCGGAGCATGAAGTCGGTGTTCTCGATGCCCTTGCGGTCCAGGTTCACCCCGCCGAACGCGTATGCGACGTCGTCCACCACGCAGAACTTCGTGTGCGTCCGGCCCCGCCACGGCAGCCCCTTCTCCCTTCCGAGCCAGGTGAAGCGCACGCCTGCGTGGATGAGCTTCGAGGCAAGCGTGTCGGAACGGCGCCACAGCTTGGTGCGATAGCCGGTCGGGAGGAACGTGCCGGCGGCATCCGCGTAGGTGAAGACATCCGCCGCGACAGAGACCTCGACCCCTCGCCTCGCGGCCCACACGAGCGCATCGATGAGGTCGTCCGTGCGGTGGTCGTGCGCGATGGTCAACGTCGTCAGCAGCACGCGTCGCTTAGCGTCGTGGATGCGCCGGGTCGCGTCGGCAACATACTCCTCGGCCGGGAGCAGCTGGGGCGACGCAAGGCTCGCGCGGCGGTCTTGAGAGTGCTCGCCGTGTGCGGGTGCCGGTGCACTGGACAACAGATCCACGCTTTCCTACTGTCCCTTCAGTCTACGGAGGCACGGTGCACGGCGGCTACGCGGACGCGCCCCATGAGAGCCGATTCGCAGGAACCGGCGGAGCGCGGTTGCGTCGATGCATCGCCCTGCGCCCGACCACGCCCGGGCATAGCCTGAAAGGGCAACGACGACGCAAGGAGAGACCCGTTCGCCCGTGGACCCGGACACCTCCGGATGGGCAGGGAACGGAGGTGCGTCATGTTCGCGCGCAAGACTCTGGCATGCGCCGTGGCGGGCGCGGCAGGGCTCGCGGTGATGACGGGATGCAGCGGCGGCGACGATGAGCTCGAGCAGCAGGTCGCCGCGGTCACCCAGGAGCGCGACGCGCTCCAGGCACAGGCCGATGCGACGGCCGAGCGATACGACACCGTGGTCGCCAACCAGCAGGCATTCGAGGCGATCCTCGCCGACGAGGCCTCCTACGACGACCCCGATGCCATGGTCGAGGCCATCGCTGCCCTCGCCACCGACACCGCGATACTCGACGACATCTACATCGGCCCGCAGCACCTGGCCGAGGGCCTCAAGTACGACCTGTTCACGGGCACCGTCTCGCAGATCACGCCGATGCAGAGCTGGGTCGATCCCGATGGCTCGACCAGCGGTGCCCTCTGGGTCTGGCACGGCGAGAACATGTTCGGGGATCCGTTCGCGATCGTCACCGTCGCCGTCACGACGTACGACGACGAGGGCCTCATCACGGAGATCTACCGGACCTACCCGTACGACCAGCCGTACTTCCACGAAGCGCTGCGGGGCACGGGCACGCCGACGGACGTCACCGGTCAGCCCTGGGAGTGATCGGCGCACGCCGTGCGCGAGGCGCCCCGGCGGGGTGAGCCGTGCCCACGCATCGTCCCAGCGCACGCGCTGCCAGCGATCCCTCACCCGGGGTTCACGTCGATGAAACACGCCTCCCGTACGGTCGAATCTCCGCTTCGACCCCAGGAGGAGAGATGCTCGAGGACTGGTTCGGATTCGGGATCGCGATCGCGATCGGCGTGGGAGGAGCGCTGCTCTTCGCGCTCGCCGTCGAGGTGATCATGCGGCTCGTGGCCCGCCGCTACCCGTGGGCGCGCGACCTCCAGACCAAGGCGCGCAACCCGTTCTGGGCGCTCGTGATCGTGCTCGGCCTGTGGGTCGGCGTGCATGCGGCGCTGCGCGGCACGGATTGGCTGCCGCTCGTCGGGCGCGTCTTCACGGTCACCTCGATCGCGATGCTCGCGTGGCTGCTCATCGCGCTGGTGAGGTTCGTCGCCGACCTCGCGCTCGCGTACAACAACATCGACATGCCCGACAACCGGCTCGCACGCCGCCTGCGGACGCAGACGCTCATCGTCAAGCGGTTGGCCATCGCGCTCATCGTCGTGATCGCAGTGGGCGCGGAGCTGTTCAGCTTCGACTCGGTGCGCGCGGTCGGAGCGTCGGTGCTGGCCTCGGCGGGCATCGCGTCGATCGTCGCGGGCCTCGCGGCACAGTCGGTGCTCGGCAACATGTTCGCCGGCATCCAGCTGGTCTTCAGCGACGCGCTGCGCGTCGACGACGTCATCGTCGCCCAGGGCGAGTGGGGTCGCGTCGGCGAGATCACGCTCAGCTACGTGGTGCTCGACCTGTGGGACGACCGCCGCCTCGTCCTGCCCTGCACCTACTTCACCACCACGCCGTACGAGAACTGGACGCGGCAGGGCTCCGAGCTGCTCGGCTCGGTCGAGTTCGACCTCGACTGGCGGGTCTCCCCGCAGCGGATGCGCGAACACCTCGAGCAGGTGCTCACCGAGACGCCGCTGTACGACGGCCGCGCCAACGTCCTCCAGGTCACCGAGGCGACCGCCGGCTACGTGCGCGTGCGCATCCTCGTCACCGCGAAGGACGCGCCCACGTTGTACGACCTGCGGTGCTTCGTGCGCGAGGCCATGGTGCTGTGGATCCAGTCCGTGATGCCCGACGCGGCGCCCGCCCAGCGCGTGCTCATCTCCGAGCAGGCGGCGCCCGCGCCGCGCAAGCGTGGCGGCGTGACCACGCGCGCCGAGCAGGCAGGCGACTCTGGCTTCTTCACCGGCTCCGCCGAGGCCGAGGAGCGCGCCAGCCACTTCACGCACGCCATCCCGCGGGTCTCCGGGGAGGCGCAGGGGGACGATGCGGCGGTCGAGGAGCCGGAGGACGCGCCCGTGCGGTCGTGACGCGGCGGTGATGCGGCTGCACCGTCGAGCTATCGCCGCACCGCGCCGATCCAGGTCCGTACCTGTGCACGCGCGGCGTCCACCTCTGCCCGTCGCGCGCGCAGCGCGTCGGCACTCGTATCCGCCTGCGTCGACGCCTCTGCGTCGACCGCGACCACGAGGCCGGTGTCGAGCGTCATGGACTCGCCGGGCTGGAGCTCGGCGGCGAGGATCGCCCCCTAGGGGGAGAGCAGCAGGTCGCCCGCGCCGGAGCGCGGCAGCAGGATGAGCCCCTCGCCGCTGAAAAAACACTTGCCGCCGCCTCACTTCGAGTCGATGTCGATGGTCGGGTCCGATGCGCTCCACGACCCGGACTGCACCATGAGCCCGGCGCTGCCGTCGAGCTTCACCGTCGCCATGTCGCCCGCGAGGGTAGACGCGACGCCCACCTGGCCGCCAATGCCGGAGTGGACGTCGTGGACGAAGAAGGTCTGGCCGCCGGGCGAGCGCTTGAGACCCTTCATGAACCCTCCGCGGGTGGAGGTCTCGATCTGGATGTCGCCGCGCGTCATCGCCATCACGCCGACCTCGACCCGCACGGAGCCGCCAGGAGGCATCGTCACCGCGCCCATCCCGAACGCGGGTCCCGCGAAGATGGTGACGTCCATTCCGTGCTCCTTGCCTCGTCGGTTACAGCCCGCAGTACGGGCGCGGTGCGACCGTAGCGAGGGACGATGCGCGTGTCGCCTGGTCCGGCCGGGTGCGGCGAGTGTCGGCGGGCGTTGGTAGGGTCGGTGCTGGATCACGAAGCCTGGCCACAAGCCCTCCAGCCGGCCAGCTGGCAACCGCGTCCCGACACGGTGCCCCTGGAGGAAGATCCGCCGCACGCCGCCCGGCGTGCGGAAGAACGGATTCTCTGAAGGAGAGAGCCATGGCTGATGCCACGCGTCCGCGCTGCCTGTACTCGGCGAGCGGACACCTCGTCCACCTCATCCAGATCAAGCGCGCGTTGCGAGACGGACCGGCGCGCGACATGCGGATCGTCGGCGCCCACGAACGCGGCATCTACGCGGCGCCGCTGGACACCCCCGACCAGGTCGAGACCTGGTGCATGCACGACGAGTGGCGCGAGATCGCACACCAGGCCATCGCGCGGCACCGCACGCACATCCGTGCCTACTCGCATGGGCTCGCGGAGATCCTGGACCGGAAGGTTTCGTACGTCTCGCCGGAACGCTGGCGCGAGTGCCCCGGGATCGCGGACCTGCGGGTCTGGGAGAGGCCGTGGGTCACGCGCGCGGAGTTCGAGGGCGAGGTGGCCGCCGGCCGATGGCCTGGCGCGGAGCCTCGGCCTGCATGGGTGTCGGCGCGCAGTTCCGGGTCGCGGCTCGCGGCTCGGAGCCGCCTTCCGGGCGCTCAGTCCTCGTCGACGCCGCGGACGTTTCGTGCGTGAAAGCCCAGGATCTGGTCGATCGTCCCCGTGCGGTGGGTCTCCAACGCGATCTCGCGCGTGCCGAGGCGCACGCCACCCTCCGCGAATATGTGCGACCCCGTGATCGTCGCACGCGCGCCATCCCGGCGGAAGAAGACCATCGCCTTGGCATGGAGATAGCGATCCCTCGTGAACATCGAGCGATGGCCGGTCCACTTCATCGAGGAGGCGATGAGCACGCGATTGGCGGGGCTGGCGTTACGTGGCGGGTTGAACCACAGCGCGTTGTCTCGTTCGCTGATCACCTTGACGAGCTCCCCCGTGGGGCGGTACTGAGACACGAGAAGCACCTGTCCGCCTGCCGTGCCCGCAAGAGTGCGTGGCGGTAGATGATCGAGTCGCCGCGGATGCCCCCGTCTACCAGCACCCGGTCGCTGCCGTCGCGGTCCTCGAGCGATTCGTGGCCGCGCTCGTGCGCGTTCATGTGCTGAATCTGGTGATACACCGTCTCAAGGTCGTCGGCGAGCCGCGCGTCGGCGATGCAAAGCACGAAGTCCGCATTCTCGACGCCCTTGCGGTCGAGGTTGACGCCGCCGAACGCATAGGCGGCGTCATCCACCACGCAGAACTACGTGTGCGTCCGGCGCCGCCACGGCAGTCCCTTCTCACGCCACAGCCACGTGAAGCGGACGCCTTCTCGGATGAGCTTCGAGGCAAGAGTGTCCGACTTGCGCCACGCCTTGGTGCGATAGCCCGTGGGGACGAATGTGCCGGCGGCATCGGCGTAGGTGAAGACGTCCGCAGCGACCGATACCTCGACCCCGCGCCTGGCGGCCCACACGAGCGCCTCGCTGCGGTCGTCCGTGCGATGGTCGTGAGCGATGGTGAGCGTCGTCAGCAGCACTCGCCGCTTGGCGTCACGGATACGGCGGGTCGCGTCGGAGACGTAGTCCTCGCCCACGAGCAGCTGGGCCGGCGCGAGGCTTCCGCGGCGCTTCTGGGAGTGCTCGCCGTGTGGAGGTGCTGGTGCGCTGGTCACAAATCCACGCTTCCTGACCGTCCTTTCAGTCTATGGAGGCGCGGGGCGCGGTCGGGACGCGAGCGCGTCAAAGGGGTTGGGCGCGACTTGCTACTGGACCTCGTCCAGGGTCGGCGTGCAAGGTCGCCCTAGAGCTTTCGCCAACGCGGCACCGCGCCGGGCCCGCGCACCCCGAGATCGACCCTCACCTGCAAGACCACCGCCGAGCTATCGCATGTGCGGCACCGAGCCCGTTCATGGCGGTCAGCGCGCACTTCACGCGAACCAGTTGACCGGCAACCCCGTTTGGCTTGGGCTCAGGCTCTCATGTCGTGTGACCAGCATGTGCCTGCCCTGTGACCAGCCCGTGCCGACGAGGTCTCGTAGCTAACTAGCCAATCCTCGTCGTGATTGTCGTGCTGCGGGCGGCGCCATCCCGAGGCGGTTCGCCCGCAGTTACCTCCACGGTCCCGGTAGCACCGAGGAACTCAACGCGGGTTTCCGTGCCGTCAGCTTGCGAGTGAGTCACATACACCCTTGGCAACTCGGGGGTCGCGCCCATCGCATCGATCTTTTCACCCGCGAGCACACTGGCAACATTGCGCGCCAATGCCTTGAGTAGGTCGTACGTGAAGTTGCCTACGAGAGCGGGGGCGAGAATGTTGAGTACGCCGGACACGTCGAAGACAATGTGCAGGGGACTCCCGTACCCGATGCTCTTCACGGGGATACCACCATCCGGCAACCGCGCCAAGAAGGTAAGGACGGGACCCTCTACTTGGAGGTCGCCGCCACCTGCATCAACCATTGATTGCGCCACAATGCGATGCAGACTGGCCAGGCTTGCGAGCGACGCTTCGACAGGCGCACCACTCCCTGCGTCAATCGAAACCATCACTGCCAGGTCGGTTACTTCGCGTTCGCGATTGTCGTTTGTCACACGGAGACAATAGCGCCTGGGCCCACCAATTCAGGACCAACCTTGTGACCCAGCATCTCGACGACGGAAATGACATCGCTATTGCCGCGGGCGAGCTGCCCGTGGCCAACTGAAATTGGCGCGTGACATTGAGGCGGAACAAGATCAGCGCGAATGCTCCAAAGCCGTTAACGCCCGTCGTTCAAGCGGTCACGGTCGTCGAACGTCGTGGTGAGCTCACATCAGCCCCGCTGGGACTGGCCGAAGACTCCTTGAGCCACGGCGCGAGTCATGACTCGCTCGCCCCGCGCTGCCGTGAACAACACACTGCACAGGTGTGCCGCCACGGCGGCGACCTCGAAGTACCGACTATCTGCGTGAAACGAAGCCCGAGACGGACGAGCAGAACGATTGAAACCACAGATGACGCGACCATCGCGGACGGAACCCGCCACCGAAACGGGCCTCAACTTGCAGCGAGCGGGCTACAGCTACGCCGTCGAACGCGCGAGGACGAGGTCCGGCCCCGTGGCGTCGATGACCGGCCCGCGCCGCAATCGATCGCGAAACTTCGTGCCCGTCAAAGGCTCGACGCGCCCCTTTTCACCTGTCAGACGCCACGTCCAAAGTCCATCGTGCAGATCAAGGACGTTGAGACCCCGCTTGAGTCGAATATCAGCGAACTCACTCAGATCGAGCATGTATGCCTCATAGCGGACGCCCGGCCGGTGCTGGTCCGACAATGACGTCGACACAAGATGACAGAAGCGCAAATCTACGAGCCGCTCTAGGTGTTCATATGCGCCGCCCGATGCGACATCGACACGCACCCGGAAGTATGTGAAGCCCTCACCCTGAACGATGGTTGAAAGACCGTCCAGGTTCGCAAGCAGTTTCTGCGCGCTATCGTCACCGACGTCTTGCTCAAGATCATTGCGCTTTGTCCGAGCGGCCTGCCCAGCAGCCTGCGCGACATCCTCTCTACCCACCTCGCGTGCAAGCGCACGCGCCTTGCGCGCAACAACGATCGACGATGCGAGCAAGTTGAGATAGTCGCGCGGCACACCCCCCGACGCGAGTACTAGGCGCGCCAACGCCTCAGGCTTCGCAATTCGGCGGGGCGACGCGATCCCCGCCGCGAGCGTGTAGTCCGACAGCACTCGTTCGAGGAAGCGCTGTGCAGCCTGCGGGTCTTCGAGAGTTACATCAAGATTGATCGTCGTCGCGTCGTGAGGGGCTTCCAAACCGACTCGTGTACCCGAATCGAATGCACGTGTGAGCCGCTCGATACTCGCGACCTTGATCCAACCATCACAGTCCCTAAGCGCCGAGTGCAGATAGTCGAGCACGGCTGGCTGAGTAGACATGTCCAGGAGGTAGAAATCGTCAATATATACGTATAGACGCAACAGATCGGCCTTCAGTACATCACGCAGCGCTGCGTTAATATCTGGCACGACGGCCCCTACCGTATTCGAGTCGGCCTGCCCATCTGCTCGCATTCTTGAGACACGGTCTCGCAATGCTCGCAATGCGCTCGAGACATCACTTGTCGAATTCCCGAGCGATCGCCCAATATCGCCGCAAATCTGCTCCGCTATCGATAGGAATGCCATTTCGGGAGTAGTGCGTCGAAAGACCTGAGCGTTGAACCAGACAGCCACGTAGCCAGCCTGCTCGGCGATTCGTTTCGCTTCAAGCAACAACGCAGTCTTGCCGACACCCCGTCGCCCAAAGACGAACTGGTGCCGAGATGCAGCGACCGTACTCAAGCTCGCACGCGGGTCCTCCACATACCGAAGGCTCGGCAAGGCATCTGACGTCCTGGAACGCGCTTCCAGTAGCTGGATCAATTGGTCAATCTCGGAGCGATAGAGGCGCCCCTGTGAGACTGCGCTTGCGGGTGGCTGCTCGACTGTGCGCGCCGGCCGCACAACGACGACCAGGTCGGCCGCATTCACACCGGCTTCGCGCACCGCAACCTCAATGAGGCCCACTGACGACTGTCCCACGGCCACCTGCGATGGCGCGACGTGGACCAGCACCCAATATTCATCGGGAAACTCTCGATCGGAAATCTCAACCGGCACGATCTCAACGCGAGATAGCACCTCTGTGACCGCCTCCCGGACGCCGTCACGCATTATTCACCATTCACAATCTGTCCGAGGACAAAGTCTTCGACTGCGGCACAGAATCTCGACGCGCTGGCCGCCACTGCTCGCGCATCCTGCTCCCAAACCAGGTCGCTTGTTGGGTAAGGGTCATAGTCTGCGTCGTTTCTCAACAGGCGCGCATATTGCAAATCCTGCACGAGCGCTTCGCGATCCGGTAATTCACCAGGAAGTTTTTGGGGTAGTACGGAGTGCTTCTCGTGGTCATCGCCGCGATAGAATGCAAATGCGGCCGACCTCGCTGTGTGATACATAGCGTAGTAGTAGCGGCCGATAGCCACTCTGTAGCGTTGGTCGCGCAATAGTTGATCAGCCACGACTAGGTGCGCGGCCGACAACTCAAGGCGATCTAGACACACCCTGCTGGTCATTTGCGCAATCGGCATGGTCGGCGCGTGATGAGGCGTCCCCTTAGGGCGCAGCCTGAGCTGCTCCACGCGATCTGCACTATAGGTCGCAAACGATCGCAGCACTTGCTCTTCAAGACCAATGACCGGCAACGCTTCCCCCTGCCCCGGACAGACGACGTCCCGGCGTGCGATGTGAAACTGACCTTGGCCATTTAACCAGGTGACCCGCCGCACCCTCGGTATTTGGCTCAACGCGCCATAAACTTCGTTTGCCACAAGGGTCCAGGTGTAGTCCCCGCCACAAACGCGAGCGGCGGCCGACGGGGAAGCCCCCTCCGGCCGCCGCATCGTGCAATCGTGCGGACCTACCGCAGCACAGCGCCGAACTTCTCCCCCGCCGCCGCGATGATCGCGTTGCGGACCTCGAGCACCTCGTCAGCAGAGAGCGTGTGGTCCGCGTCGCGCATGCGCACGTTGATGGCGAGCGACTTCTTGCCCTCGCCGATCTGCTCGCCCGTGTAGACGTCGAACACGCGCGCGTCCTCGACCAGCCCATCCCCAGCGGAGATCACCGCGTCGACCAGCGAGCCCGCAGCCACATCCGAGGAGACCACGAACGCGAAGTCCTCCTTCGCCAGCACCTGGCCGGACACGGGCGACGCCGTCACCAGCACGCCCTCGGACTCATCGATCAGCGGGTCGAGCAGCAGCTCGAACGCCACGGTCCGCGCCGGCAGGCCGAGGTTCTCGCAGACCTTCGGGTGCACCTCGCCGGCGACGCCGACGATCTGACCCTCGAGCCGGTAGATCGCCACGCGGCCCGGGTGGAACGGCGCCGTCGACTGCCGCTCCCCCACCTCGTTCGAGATCTCGAGCACCACGCCGCACGCGCGCTCGACCTTCTCGACCATCGCGAGCGCGTCGGTCCACTTCCACGGCGTGGCGTGTCCGTCCCAGCCGGCGGCGATCTTGTTGCCTGACATGACGCCCGCGACGCGGCGCACCTGGCCGGGGATGGCCTCGTTGAGCGCCTCGACGTCGTCCGGGGTGATGGACGTGCCCGAGTAGGTCGCCGGGATGGCACCCACCAGGCGGCCCAGGTAGGCGCGGCCGGTCTCGTAGAGAGCCACGTCCTGCGCGCCACGGCCCAGGTTCACCTTGACCGCGTCCACGAGCGTCTCGAGGATCGCGGTGCGCAGCAGCGGCTGCTCGGCGCTGATCGGGTTCGCCAGGCGGATGACGTCGCGGCGGACGTCGTCCTCGGGCAGCATCACCTCGTCGAGGCGCGCCTCCGAGATGAACGGGTAGGTCAGCACCTGGGTGAGGCCGGCCTCGGCGAGCGAGCGAGCGACCGACTTCCGGACCAGCTGCGAGTGGGTGTAGCCGCGACCGGGAGGCGCGACAGGCAGCACCGAGGGCAGGCCCTCGTAGCCCTGCAGCCGCGCGACCTCCTCGACCAGGTTGATCGGCCCCTCGAGGTCCGCACGCCACGTCGGGCGCGTGATGATCAGCACCTCGCCGTCGCGCTCGACCTCGCAGCCCACCTGCTCGAGCGAGTCCATGACCTGCTCCGCGATGTAGGCCACGCCGACGATGCGCGACGGGTAGTCGGTGTCCATCTCGATGGGCTCCACGGCCGGGACGTTGTCGACGTCCGTGTAGACCTCCTCGATGACGCCCCCGCCGAACTCGACCAGCAGGTTCGCGGCACGCTGCACCGCGACCGGCGGCAGCGCGGTGTCGACGGCGCGCTCGAAGCGGCGCGACGCCTCCGAGCCGAGCTTGTGACGACGCGCGGTACGCGCGACGGTGATCGGGTCGAAGTGCGCGCCCTCGAGCAGCACGTCGGTGGTCGACGACGACACCTCGGTCAGCGCGCCGCCCATGACGCCGGCGATGCCGATCGCGCGCTCCGCGTGACCGCCCTCCGAGTCCGTGATGAGCAGGTCCTCGCCGTGGAGGACCCGGGTCGCGTCGTCCAGCGTGACGATGCTCTCCGCGGGCCGCGCACGACGCACGACGATGGGCGCGGTGAGCGTGCCGAGGTCGTACGCGTGCAGCGGCTGGCCGAGCTCGAGCATGACGTAGTTGGTGACGTCCACCGCGAGCGAGATCGACCGCATGCCGGCCGCCTCGAGGCGCGTCTTCATCCACGTCGGCGACGAGGCCGAGGGGTCGAAGCCGCGCACGACGCGCGCGACGAACCGGTCGCAGCCGACGTTGCCCCGCACGGGCGCCTCGTCCTCGATGAGGATCGGGAAGCCCTCGCCCGCCGCACCCGTGACCGGCAGGCCGGCCGGGTCGGTGAACGATGCGCCGGTGGCGTGGGCGTACTCGCGCGCCACGCCGCGGATCGAGAACGAGTAGCCGCGGTCGGGCGTCACGTTGATCTCGATGGTCTTCTCGTCGAGGCCGAGCAGCGCGATCGCGTCCTGGCCGGGCGTCAGATCAGAAGCGGAGAAGCCCATCTCGGTCAGCACGATGATGCCGGTGTGGTCGTCGCCGAGGCCCAGCTCGCGCGACGAGCAGATCATGCCGTCCGACCAGTGGCCGTACGTCTTGCGCCCCGAGATCGGGAACGGGCCGGGCAGGGTCGCGCCGGGCAGCACGACGACCACCCAGTCGCCCTCGACGAAGTTGTGCGCACCGCAGACGATGCCCTTCGACGACGGGTACTCGACCTTGTTGTCAGGCTTGTGGCCCGGGCCCTCGGGGTCGTTGAACTCCCCCACGTCCACGCGGCAGTAGTTGATGGTCTTGCCGTTGGACTGCTCCTCCTTGACCAGCGACATCACGCGGCCCACGACGAGCGGGCCCTCGACACCCGAACCGTGGATGCCCTCCTCTTCCAGTCCGACGCGAGCGAGCGACGTGGCGATGTCCACGGGCGTCGCATCGGGCACCAGAGCAACCGACTCCGCGAGCCAGCTGAGCGGAATCTTCGGCATCAGATCTCCATCCCGAACTGCTGAGAGAAGCGCACATCGCCCTCGACCATGTCGCGCATGTCGGTGACGTTGTGGCGGAACATCAGGGTGCGCTCGATCCCCATGCCGAACGCGAAGGCCGTGTACTTCTCCGGGTCGATCCCGGCGGCGCGGAGCACGTTGGGGTGCGTCATGCCGCAGCCGCCCCACTCGATCCAGCCGGTGCCGCGGCACGTGCGGCACGCCGCATCGTCCCCGCCGCACACGAAGCAGCGCAGGTCCATCTCGGCGCTGGGCTCGGTGAAGGGGAAGAAGGCCGGGCGCAGGCGCGTGATCGCGTCGGGGCCGAAGAGCGCACGCGCGAAGTGGTCGAGCGTGCCCTTGAGGTGGGCCATCGTGAGGCCCTTGTCGATCGCGAGACCCTCGATCTGGTGGAACACCGGGGTGTGGGTCGCGTCGAGCTCGTCCGTGCGGAACGTCTTGCCCGGGCACACGACGTAGATGCCGCGGCCCCCCTCGAGCGAGTCACGACGCTCGAGCGCGGCGCGCACCTGCACCGGCGAGGTGTGGGTGCGCAGCAACAAGCCGGACGACGGCGGGTCGATGAAGAACGTGTCCTGCATCTCGCGCGCCGGGTGGTCCGGGTCGAAGTTGAGGGCGTCGAAGTTGAACCACTCCGCCTCCATCTCGGGACCCTCGGCGACCTCCCAGCCCATCGACACGAACAGGTCGCACATGCGCTCCTGCATCGTCTCGATGGGGTGGCGCGCGCCGGGCTGCTGGCGCGAGGTCGGCAGCGTGACGTCCACGGCCTCCTCGACCAGCACGCGGGCGTCGCGCTCGGCCTCGAGCTCGGCGGTCCGCGCGGCGAGCGCGCGGCCCATGGCGGCGCGGGCGGCGCCCATGGCCTTGCCGGCCTGCGCCTTCTCCTCCGGGGACAGCCCGCCGATCTGGCGGTTGGCGAGCGTCAGCGGCGCCTTGTCGCCGGTGTGGGCGAGCCGCGCCTCCTTGAGCTCGTCCAGGGTGGACGCCGCGGCGAACGCGGCGAGCGCGGCCTCGACCGCGGCGTCGACGCCGGCGGCGTCGAGCGGGGAAAGATCAGTCATGGATGGGCCCTTCACAGCCTCGAAAACAACCGGGGGAAGTCTAGCGGGAGCGCGGGCAGGTCCGGCGGCGGGGCGCGGGACGATGCGGGCGCGGGGCATGCCGTCAGGCCCGGGGGATCTCCCCGGGCCTAGAGAAAGAAGCGCACGGCGGCGCGACGCGTGATGCGGGCCAGGCTCGTGCTCATGCGGCCACGGTAGCAGGACGATGCGCGGGCCCGGTAGGACGGGGAGGTCCCGTCAGGCGTGCGAGCCCTCGTAGGCGACGCCCTTGCTGGTGCGCTTGCCCGAGACCATGGCGGCGTCCGCGGCGCGCACGAGGTTGGGAAGCCGGTACTCGCCCGCGGCGGTGTCCACCCAGCCGGCGCTCACGCCCACGTCGAAGCGGTCCCCCACGGCGCGCTCGAGGGTCATGTGCGCGCTCGTGCGGAGCCGTTCGACGGCGGTCGGGGCGTCCTCGTCGACGCCGAGCCACAGCACCGCGGCGAACTCGTCGCCGCCGAGGCGGCCGACCACGTCCCGCGGGCCCGACGCCCGGGCGAGGCCATCGGCGACGGCGCGCAGCGCATCGTCCCCGAACTCGTGCCCGGCGCCGTCGTTGACAGCCTTGAAGTTGTCGAGGTCGAAGACCGCGACCGCCACCGTCGCGCCGCGCCGGCTGGCGGCCTGCAGGACGTCGTTGCCGCGCACCTCGAAGTGGTGACGGTTGCTCAGCCCGGTGAGCGCGTCGGTGCGGGCGCGCACGGAGACCTCGCCGGCGGGGCGGCGGAGGGCCCACAGCACCAGGACCATGATGAGCGTGACGACGACGATGACGACCGTGTAGAGCAGCATCGTGCGGTCGAGCGAGGCGACGGCCGGGAGGACCTCGTCCCCGTCGACCACCACGGTGAGCGTCCACGGCAGGGTGTCGCTCACGGGGCGCGCGTAGGTCACCACGTCGCCCACGGCGACGGTGCCCGCGGAGGCCGGCTCGGTCGCCGCATCGTCCCCCATCGCGACCTCCCCGGCGCCGGCGAGGACCACGCCGTTCTCGCCCACCACGGACGCCTCGCCGTAGCTGGTCGCGGGAGACGCCTGCAGCAGCCGCGAGAAGACCTCGGCGTCGAGGCGCACCGCGACGACCGCGACGAGGTCGCCGCGCGGGCTGCGCGCGGCCATGGCGGCGTGGACGACGGTGCGGCCGACCTCGGGCACGGTGGCCGGGTCGCTCCACACCACCGACGTGGACCACTGCGCGTCCTCGAGCCAGGCGCGCTCAGGGCGGGCGCGGGCGGGGGCGTCGTCACGGGTCTCGACGGGCTCGAGCGACTCGTCGAGCACGGTGACGTCGACGGTGCCGTCGGCGGCGATGGTGCGGAAGACGAAGCCGGGCTCGCGGCGGTCGATCTCCGCCTCGGTGCCGTCGGCGGCGACCACGGTGATCGCGGCGAGGGTGGACTGGCCGTCCATGAGCGGGCCGAGCTCGTCGAGCATGCGCGCCGGATCCGTGAGGAGCGTGCGGTCGACGCCGATGGCGCCCGCGACCGTGCGGACGGTGGCCTCGGCGGGGCGCGTCGCGCCCTCGAGCTGGACCGCGGTCGCGTCGCCGACGAGGGTGGTGCCCTCGATCGCGGCGTGCGCGGAGTCGGCGGTGACGCTCGCGCGCACGCCCACCGTCGTGAGCCCGATGACGACGAGCGCGACGATCACCGACGCGAAGGCCCACGGCAACGGGTCCGACGGGCTGCGGACGGCGAGGCGGCGGGACATGGCCGGGGCTGGCGGCTGGCGGCGGCTAGAAGAAGAGGCTCGGGACGCCGATGAGGGTCAGCGCCATCGCCATCACCACGGTGTTGACCACCGGCAGGCCCAGACGCAGCCCCATGGGCATCTGCGGGTTCTTCACCAGCATGATGTTGGTGAGGAGCATCAGCACCGTGAGGATCGCGCCGATGAAGCCCCACAGGATGAGGATCACGGGGGCGAACATCGCGACCTTGACCGCGGGCTCGACGTGGGCGCCCATCTTGAGGATCGGCTGGCCGTCGAAGTAGAGGGTCTGGAAGCCCGGGATGACGCCATTGGAGGTCAGCGCGGCGGTCTTGCCGTTGCGCATCGGGACGTCCCAGCGACCCTTGCGGCGCTTGACGACCTGGCCGTCGATCCGGACCTTGTAGAGGAGTCCCAGGACACCGTCGACCTCGACCTTGCCGCGCGCTCCGGGGATCTCGAGCCGGCGCGTGTTCTCCATGGGGCCTCCCTCAGTTCCCGGGGAGACTATCAGCCTGCCGTGCGGGGTCCTCGGACCCGGCCGTCGCATCGTCTCCCACGGCGTCGCCCGCGGACTCGCTGCCCGCCGCGTGGCCGTACGCGTACGTGCGGCCCTTGCGGACACGCTTGCCGGCGACCAGCGCATCGTCCGCCGCGGTCTGGAGGTGCCGCGGGTCGTAGCCGACGTCGGCGGTGGTGGCGAAGCCGGCGGTCGCGCCGACGCCGGCGGCGCCCGCGAAGGACTCGTGGATCGCGGTGGCGACGTCGTCGCGGAGGCGGCGCGTGAGCTCGACGGGCGAGCCGCGCTCGCCCAGGCGCATCACGACGACGAACTCGTCGCCGCCGACGCGCGCCGCGACGTCGCGCACGCGGACGGACTCCAGCAGCGTGTCGCCGACGGCCGCGAGGACCACGTCGCCCGCATCGTGGCCGTGCTCGTCGTTGACCTGCTTGAAGTTGTCGAGGTCGAGCGCGATGAGCAGGACGGTGTCCTCGGTGTGCTCGGCGGAGCGCAGGATCGCGCGGAGGCGGCGCGTGTACTCGTAACGGTTGGCGAGGCCGGTGAGGGCGTCGGTCGCCGCGCGGACGCGCATCGTGCGGATGGGGCGCCACAGGCGCAGGGCGACCACGGCCGCGACGAGCACCATGAGGATCGAGATGATCGTGACCCAGGACGAGGCGCGCTTGAAGTCGTCGACCGCCGGGGTGAGGTCCGCGGTGCTGGCGTCGAGGTGGAGCACCCAGTCGAGGCCCGTGTCGGGGTCCATGGTGCGCTCGAGGCTGACGGTGTCGTCGCGGGTGCGGATGGCGTCGCCCTCGTCGTCGAGCGCGCTGGGCGCGACCGTGGGGAGGCCAAGGTCCTCCGCATTCGGGAGGCCGGCCTGCTCGTCGAGGAGGCGCTGCAGCTCGTCGCGGCGGGCGGTAGGCGCGGCGACCACCTGGCCGTCGCCGGTGAGGATGAAGGCGCGGGCGTCGGCGCCGATGGGGATGTCCTCGAGGAGCTCGCCGAGGAGGTCGAGGTCGAGGTCCGCGCCGACGATCGCCCTGACCTCGCCGTCGACCGTCACGGCGGTGACCGGGGAGACGACGATCTCGCCGGTGCGGACGGAGACGTACGGGTCCGTCCAGACGATGCCGTCCGCAGCGAGGGCGTCGCGGTACCAGGGGCGCGAGGCCGCGGTGTAGGCGACGGTCGTGGTCTCGGTGGCGGTCTCGACGAGGTCGTCGTCGTAGTCGGTGCGCAGGACGGTGGAGCCGCTCGTGGTCGTGGGCGCGACGTCCAGGCGGGTGTAGCCGGTGTCGGTGCCCGCGAGCGCGAGGAGGTGGCCGTCGGTGTCGGCGACGAAGACGGTGCCGACGGAGGGCTCGCGCGACAGGCGGTCCGCGAGGGCGCGCACGAGGATGTCCTCGTCCATCGAGCCGCCGTGGCGGACGAGCTCCGACGCGGTGCCCGCGACCACGTCCTGGGCGGCGCCGGCGAAGTCGCCGACCCGCTCCGACATGAGGTCGCCGACGTACGTGTAGGTGTCCTCCGCCGCGGCCTGGAGGGCGCGGTCCGCGAGGACGGCGTTGAGGATCGAGGTGGCCATCTGGCCGATCAGGACGGTGGCGACGATGACGACCGCGACGATGACGCCGCGCGAGCGCGCCATCCGCCATCTCAAGGTCCCGAACCACATGTCTCTATTGTCCGTTCTTCCCGGTGAGTTCTGGGCCGGACCAGGGGTGGTCTTCGTCACAGGGTGTCTGTTCTGCCGCTTCGGGGGTCCGCTGCCGATCCCCCGAATCCGACCTGTGGAGAACGTCCGAATTGTCTGACCCTGATGGTGGACTTGTCACATGGCGATCTCCACGGCCCGGCTCGAGACCTCGGTCGCCGGCGCGCGCGGGCTGGACGGGGCTGACCCGGGAGCGCTGAGCCGGGCGGAGCTGCTTGACGGCGAGGCAGTCGCGGCGGCGGTGATGGCGGCGTCGAAGGTGGTCTACGCGGCGTTCGCCGCCGAGATCTCGAAGAGGTCGATGGGCGGGGCGATCGGGCTCGCGCGGCAGGAGGGCTTCGCGTCGGCCGAGCGGATGATCGGCAGCCGCGCGGGGGTGTCGCCTGCCGAGGCGCGGCGGCTCATCGAGGCCGGGCTCGCGATGCTCCCGCCGGAGCCGGTGCCCGACCCGGGTCCGAAGCCTGGACCAGATCCGCAGCCTGAGAAGACGCCCGATCCGTCGCCCGAGGACCCGGACGATGGCTCGGGCGACGACGAGGACCAGGACGACGAGCCGCTCTCCCCCGTCGGCGAGGCGCTCCGCGCCGGGCTCATCGGCGCCGAGGCGGCATCCCTCATCGTCAAGGCGCTCGAGGGGATGGACGACGAGACGGCCATGGACGTCGAGGAGCGCCTCGTGAAGAAGGCCTTCCGGCTGGACATCCCGGACCTGCGACGCGCGTGCCAGCGGGAGCGCGAGGCGTACGACCACCGGCGCTTCCTCGAGGACGAGCGGCGGCGGCGCGACGCACGCCACCTGCTGGTGCGACAGGACGCGGACGGCATGGTGACGCTGACGGGCCGCTTGGACGCCGCGACCGCGCTTCCGATCGTCGCGTTGCTCGACGCGCACGTGAAGGACGCCTTCCAGCGACGCCGCGACCGCGAGCTCGACGACCATCGCACCGCCGGGCAGATCCGCGCCGACGTGCTCGCCGACCTCGCCCAGCACGGTCTCGACTGCTCGACCATGACCAATGGCGTGAAGACGACCATGGTGGTGCACGTCGATCTCGAGGACCTGCGGCGCGGATCCGGGCTCGTCGATACGGAGCACCTGTCGACGCGTCTCAGCATCGAGTCGCTCCGGGGCCTTCTCGCGGACGCAGGTGTCATCCCTGCGGTGATGGGCGGGCAGTCCGTGCCGCTCGATCTGGGACGCCGGGAGCGGCTCTTCACGCGGTATCAGAAGATCGCGCTGGCGCGCCGTGATGGCGGCTGCGCCTGGTGCGGACGCCCGCCGGCCTGGTGCGACGCCCACCACATCCTCGAGTGGAGCAAGGGCGGCCGCACGGACCTGAGCAACGGGGTCCTCCTCTGCCGCTCGTGCCATGTGCAGCTCCACGCGACCGGATGGGAGATCGAGGTGCGGGACGGCCAGGTGTGGTTCATCCCCCCGCCCGAGGTGGACCCGTCGAGGGAGCCGAGGCTCGGCGGCAGCGCGCGAGTGGCCTCGAGCGGACCTGACGCAGGGGGTGGAGCGCGCGCGGGAGGCTCGCCGCCAGTGTCGCCCACCGCGACGCATGGGGTGAGGGCGTCGGCACCTACGCGGGGTGCGCCCACAGGGTTGTTCTAACAACCGGCGCCGTGGAGGGCTCCGCGGGGGCTAGACAGCGAAGGCGCGTCCCGCCAGGGTCGCGACCGCGCCCCACGCGGTGAGCGCGAGGAGCACCGCCAGCACGATGACGTGGCCGCGAGCCACGACGGGTTCCACCGCCGATCGCGTCCTGCCCGCCCGCACGAGCGCCGTCACGGCCAGCACCGCCGTCGAGGCGTAGAGGACGGGAAGTGCGTAGGCGTACGCGTGGGAGTTCGAACCGAGGTTCCAGTAGACGGTGCTCCACTGCGTCGCAAGGAGGTACGCGCCCCATGCCGCCGCGCCGAGGCAGATCGCGGCAAGCACGACCACGGCGGTCGATCGCCGCTTCATCCCTGGTAGAGCCCTCGCCGACGCGTCCACCTGACAAGCATGGATGCGCGGCCGTGACGCGTCAAGCGCCCCCTGGCCCTAGGCCCGCTGCGCGGTCGCCGAGGCGTAGAGGCACACGGCGGCGGCGGTGCCGAGGTTGAGGCTCTCGGCGTGGCCGTGGATGGGGATCCGCACCACGGCGTCGACGAGCGAGAGCTCCTCGGGGCGCAGGCCCCACGCCTCGTTGCCGAACACCCACGCGGTGGGAGCGGCGAGCGACTCCGAGCCGCCCGCTCCGGCGCCGGCGGACGGGTCGCCCAGCAGGTCCTCGCCCGAGCCGTCGGCGGCCAGGACGGTGAGGCCGGCCCCGCGCAGCGCGGCGACGGCCTCGGCGAGCGGGGCGCGCGCGACCGGGAGGTGGAAGAGGCTGCCCGCGGTCGAGCGGATCACCTTGGGGTTGCCGGGGTCGACGGACTCGCCGGCGAGGACGACGGCGTCGGCGCCCGCCGCATCGGCGCACCGGATCACGGTGCCGGCGTTGCCGGGGTCGCGGACGTTGGAGAGCACCGCGACGAGCGTGGGCGCGGCCGCGATGACGTCGTCGAGCGAGGTACCCGTCGAGTCGATCACGGCGACGACACCCTGGGCGTCGGCGCTCATCGCCTCGAGGACCGCGTCGGTGCCGAGGTGGACGTACAGCCCGGCGGCGAGCGCCTCGGTGGCGATCTCGGGGTAACGCAGCGACGCGTCAGGCGACAGGTAGACGTCGCGAACCCGCTCGGCGGCGAAGCGCACGGCCTCGCGCACGCCCTGCGGGCCCTCGACCAGGAGGGCACCCGCCCGCGAACGCGCAGAACGCCCCGCCAGGGCCGCGACTCTCTTGACCCGTTCCGCCTTCGGATTCGAAAGCGTGACGGTGAGGTCTGCTGGCCCAGCGGGGCGTTCTGTCATGCGGCGGGTGCCTTCCGTGGAGGCGTCTTACGCGGCGGGCGCGTTGACGTCGGCCGGGAGGGCCTTCTTCGCCGTGTCGACGAGGGTCGCGAAGGCGGCCTCGTCGTTCACCGCGAGCTCGGCGAGCATGCGGCGGTCCACCTCGATGCCAGCGGCCTTGAGGCCCTGGATGAAGCGGTTGTAGGTCATGCCGTTCGCACGGGCCGCAGCGTTGATGCGCTGGATCCACAGCTTGCGGAAGTCGCCCTTGCGCTTGCGGCGGTCGTTGTACGAGTAGACGAGGGAGTGGGTGACCTGCTCCTTCGCCTTGCGGTAGAGGCGCGAGCGCTGGCCGCGGTAGCCCGCAGCGCGCTCGAGGGTCGTCCGGCGCTTCTTCTGGGCGTTGACCGCCCGCTTGACGCGTGCCATTTCAGTTCTCCTAAAGGTACGTGTAGGGGGCGGGGCTTACTTGCCCAGCAGCTTCTTGATCTTCTTCGAGTCGGCGTCCGACAGGATCTGGTCCTGGGCCACGCGGCGCTTGCGCGAGGAGTGCTTCTCCTCGAACTTGTGGACGTTCATCGCCGAGGCGTGCTTCACCTTGCCGGTGCCGGTGAGCTTGAAGCGCTTCTTGGCACCCGAGTGGGTCTTGTTCTTGGGCATTGCTGCCTCTCCTTCTAGGTCTGGCTGGGCCCGGTGGAACCCAGCACGTTTCACGGGCGGCTGGCGCCCGAAGCCTGTGTGCGTCTCGCGACGACTACTCGGCGGCCGACTCCTCGACCACCTCGGCGGCCGACTCCTCGGCTGCCTCATCGACACCCTTGTGGGGGCCCTTGCGCTCCTCGCGCGCCGCCGCCTCCGCGGCCTTGCGCTCCTCGCGCACCTTGCGCTGCTCCTCCTTGGCCTCCGCCTTCTTCTTCAGCGGACCCAGGACCAGCGACATGTTGCGGCCCTCCTGGTTCGGCGCGTTCTCCACGACGCCGAACTCCTGGACCTCCTCCGCGAGCTTCATCAGCAGGCGGCGGCCCATCTCAGGACGGGACTGCTCGCGACCACGGAACATGATCGTGATCTTGACCTTGTCGCCACCCTTGAGGAACCGGACGACGTGACCCTTCTTGGTCTCGTAGTCGTGCTCGTCGATCTTCAGGCGGAACCGCATCTCCTTGATCTCGGTGTTCGCCTGGTTGCGACGTGCCTCGCGTGCCTTGACCGCAGCCTCGTACTTGAACTTTCCGTAGTCCATGAGCTTGACGACGGGAGGACGCGAGTTGGGCGCCACCTCGACCAGGTCGAGCTCGGCGTCCTGCGCCAGACGGAGGGCATCCTCGATGCGGACGATGCCGACCTGCTCGCCCTTCGGACCGACCAGGCGGACCTCGGGGACACGGATGCGCTCGTTGATGCGCGGCTCGTTGATAGCGGCTCCTTACCGTTGCTTCCTGAACGACCTCCCGGCCGGCGCCCTGCCCCAGAAACGGGAAAAGGCCCCTGCCCGAACACGAGCAGAGGCCACCGCAGCAACGACGGCCCGTCATACGGCGGCCGCCGGAACCGAGACCCTGGTCCTCGCGGTCCTAGGGTGGGAGGTGGACTCCACTTGCGTGTTGCGACACCTGCCGCAACCGGTCGATGGACAAGAATAGCAAGCATGAGCAGCAATGACCAGGCAGCAGGTCCCGGTCCCTCCGGATCGGACGGACCAGAGGCCCACGATGAGACCACCGGAGCGCCTATGACGGGCGTGCCCGGGGACGATGCGGGGGTCGCCGACGCGGCCCGCGACATCGCCGAGGTGGGCGCCGTGGAACTTATCACCACGGTAAGCGTTCATCTCCTGAGTGCCGCCGCGCTTCGGTGCGGTCTGGCGGAGGAAGGCGAGGACCTCAAGGACCTCGACGAGGCGCGGACGATCATCAACGCGCTTGCGGGACTCGTCACCGCCGCCGCCCCGGATCTCGGTGACACCCACGCGCGCGTCCTGCGGGACGGGTTGCGAAGCGTACAGTTGGCATTCCGGGAGGCCTCGGTGGTCCCGGACAGGCCCGGAGACGGGCCCGGCGAGAAGTACACGGGGGCGGTCACGTAGTGACGACTGGGGAGGACAGCCGTCGAGACGGCGCGAGGGGTGACCTCGTGATCTCGGCGAGCCCTCCCGAGGGTGTCAACCGCCCTCGCGTCCCGTTCCTCCCCGTCACGCAGCCCGATCCGGCCGCTGGCGAGCCCGCGGAGCCCACCGACCACGTCGACACCGACGAGATCCCTGTCGCCGGCGGCGAGAGCGCCGGCGAGCGCGCGGCAACGCCCGAGCCCGCCGCGCCGCCCTCCTCCTCGCCCACCTCGTCCCCGACCATCGACGAGGCCCATCGCTACGGCGAGGACGACGACGCCGACCCCGTCGTGCCCGACGACCCCGAGGACGAGGCGGCCGCCGCGGAGACCGCGTACGCGCATCGTCCCCGCCCGGTCGGCCTGGTGGTGACGATCGCGATGCTCACCGTCCTCCTGCTCGCGGCCTCGGCGCTCATCGCGTACCTGTGGCGCGTGTCCGAGGCGTGGGAGGAGCGCGTGGTCGAGATGACCGCGTACAGCTACGGCCTGGGCGAGGACCTCGCCTCCGAGCGGGACACCCTGACCACCACGCAAGAGCAGCTGGACCTCGTGTCGCAGCAGCTGTCCGCCTCGAAGGACACCGTGAGCCGCCTGCAGGCCGAGAACGCCCAGTGGGGCGACGACGCCGCGTACGCGCAGGAGCAGATCGCGGGCCTGCAGGAGATCATCACGGACGCGACGTCGGTCGCGAACTCGCTGAGCCGCTGCATCCAGGGCCACGAGCAGCTCGCCGAGTACCTCGCGAACCCCGACGACCTCAAGCCCAAGGAGCTGCGCAGCTTCGAGGCGAGCGTCGACGAGCTGTGCCAGGCGGCCGCCGACGCCAACCTCACGTTCCAGCAGTCGGTGGCCCCGTGATCCGCACCCGAGTCGCGGCCCTCACCCTCGCGGCCCTGGCGCTGACCGGCTGCGCGGCCCTGCCGCAGGCCCCCGGCGCGATGCCCGACGACTTCGTCCCCGAGCCCTCGGCGTCGCCGGGCGAGGTCGCGGTCGCCCTCTCCCCCGACGGCTTCTCCGCCGCGCAGCGCATGACGGTGCGCGTGCGGAACGTCGGCTGCGGGTTCATCGCCACCGGCACCGGCTTCGCGCTCAACGACCACACGCTGGTGACCAACCGCCACGTGGTCGCCGACGCCAAGCGCATCACCCTCACCACCTACGACGGCCGCTCGATCGCCGCGACCGCCGCCGCGACCACCACCATCGCCGACATCGCGATCATCACCACCGAGGAGTCGCTCGGCTCGTCGTACGCGGTGCGGGCCGACGAGGACCCCGCCGAGGGCGACGTCATCACGGTGGTCGGCTACCCGAACGGCGGGCGCCTCACCACGTCCGCGGGCGTGGTGCTCGGACCGACCACGGACCCGCTGGGCGGCGCCGTCGGCACCGTGCTCGCGACGAGCGCGAAGGTCGAGCAGGGCTCCTCGGGCTCGCCCGTGCTCGACGAGGCCGGCACCGTGGTCGGCGTCATCTACGCGAAGAACTACTCGAACCAGAGCTTCATCGTGCCCATCTCGACCCTCAACACGCTGCTCGACGAGGCCTCGCTGTTCGTGCCCGAGTCGACCTGCACGTCGTCCAGCGTGGGGTCGACGTGACCGAGGACGACCCGCGCGGCCCGAACGGCCCGCAGCCGGAGCCTGTTCCTGCGCCGGAGGCGGCGCAAGATTCCGCGCCCGCGCCCGTCCCCGCGCAGGATTCCGCGCCCGTCCCCGAGCCCACCCCCGCTCCGGCGCCCGCCCGCCGGCGGGGCCTCGCGATCGCCCTCGGGCTCAGCCTCGTCGCCGTGGTCGCGCTCGCCGTCCCCCTCGCGATGCTCGCAACGGCGCGCTCGACGTGGGAGGGCCAGAACGACGAGCTGCGCGCCCATGTGGAGTCGCTCACCGACGAGGTCTCCGCTCAGAACGCGCGCATCGCCGAGCTCGAGCAGACCGAGGCGCAGCTGGCGACCCTCAAGGAGGAGTACTCCTCCGCCGTGAACCAGGGCGCGCAGGGCACCGAGCTCGTCGAGGAGCTCGAGGACATCGCCGACGCGTACCAGAAGTGCGTGGAGGCGCAGCAGGAGCACTTCGACGTGCTGCGCAACTCCGAGCTGTACGTGCGGTCGAGCATCGACGACTCCGAGCAGTCGATCGTCGCGTTCTGCGACGAGGTGACGGCGGCGTACCAGGACTTCCGGGAGAAGCATGGGTGAGCGGCGCCGCCTCGGCGTCGTCGCCCTGGCGCTCGCCTGCGCCACGGCCGTCTCGGCCTGCGTCCCCCTCGCTCCCCCGCCCTACGCGACCCCCAGCCCGGTGCTGGCCACCGCCGCCGCATCGTCCGACGACGGCTTCACCCACGCCGAGCGCATCGCGCTGCGCGTGTGGGCGATCAGCTGCGACGCGTACCGCAACGGCACCGCGTGGATGCTCGACGAGACCCACGCCGTCACCAATCGCCACGTGGTCAGGGACACCACCCACATCGAGCTCACCGACTACCAGGGGCGCGAGTACCGGGTGGTGTCCGCCGAGTACTCGCGCGACGACGACCTCGCGCTCGTCACCATCGACGGCACCTTCCCCGAGGCCGGCACGCTCGCCTCCGACGAGCCCGCGCTCGGCGACGACCTGACCGTGAGCGGCTACGCGCTCGGCGGGCCGCTCGCCTCCGTGACCGGGCCGTACGTCGACCTGCGCGTCAACGACCTCGACCCCACCGGCGCCGAGATCTACTACCTCCGGCTGCTCGCGCGCGAGGGCAACTCCGGCTCGCCGGTGACCGACGCGGCCGGCGACGTGGTGGGCGTCGTCTTCTCGTCGGACGGCGAGAGGTACGCGGGCGCGGTCACGCTCCCGCGGCTCGAGGCCTTCCTCGCGGACGATGCGAAGCGCACCGAGGTCGACGCGTCCTGCTGATCGCCGGGCCGGGTGGGCCTACGCCTGCGCGAGCCGCAGCTCGACGGAGTCGACGCGCTGCGCGACCACGTTGGAGCGCGCGAGCTCGTGCTGCACGCGCTCGACCACCGCGTTCACCTCGGGCTGCGTGAGGCCCGCGACCAGCCGCAGGACGATCGCGACCTCCGCTCCGCGGCCCACGACGGCGTCGACGCCCTTGAGCGCATCGTCCAACGCGACGGCCTCGGCGACGGCGGCGCGGATGTCCTCGGCCACCTGGCCGTCGACGACGGCGGGGCGCCAGGGCTCGCCCTGGCCGAGCGCCCACACCGCGGGGCGCGGGATGAGCACCGTCTCCATGCCGGGGTTGAGCACCAGCGCGCTCCAGCCCTCGGCGACCGCGGCGAGCGCCGCACGCGGGCCCTCCGCGGGGATGGGACGGGCACGCTCGTTCCACGCCTTGACGGCGTCGACGTCGGTGAAGACCGGCAGCGCGGTGCGGCCGTCCGGCATCTCGACGGCGACGACGCCGGTCGAGGCGACCTCGTCCTGCTCGAGGCCGTGCTTGCCGATGACGCGCTTCTCCCCCGACGCCAGCACGGGGATGAGGACGCGCGCGTAGGCGAGCGCGTCGACCACGTCGGTGAGCGGCGTCTTGCCGTGAGAGAAGCGGATGAGGGCCTGGGCGAGGCGCGCGTCGGCGCTGCCGTCGTCGTCCGCGAAGATCGACTCCGGGATCTCCTTGCGGGGCTCGTCGTCGCTCATGGGTCCCAGCCTAGAGGCAGGCGTCGACCGTTCAGAGACCCGCGAGCGTGTCGAGATCGCCGACGACGCCGTCCGGCGTCGAGAGCAGCCCGGGCTCGCCCGCGACCCGTGCCCAGCGGCAACCGTACGCGTCGACGAGGATGCTCGTGAGGTCCTCGCCGTCGGCGAGCGTGAGCAGGTACGTGGGTCCGAGCTCGAGGGTGCAGGGCTGCAGGAGGTCGGCGGGCTCGAGCGCGTCGACCAGCTCCCGGACGCCGTCGAGATCCTCGATGGGCGCGGGCCCCTCGGAGAGCGTCCACTGGTCGCCCAGCGCGTAGACGCAGAGCCACGCGGAGTCGAAGGCGCCGATCCGGGGGGCCGCCTCCGCGGCCTCGACACCGCTCGCCTCGGGGGCGATCGTGTCGGGGCACGTCGGCATCACGGTCGCACCGCCGGACGAGCCGCCGCCCGCGTCATCGGCCGCGCTGCACCCGGCCAGCACCGCGATCGCCATCGCCGCCACGACCATCCCCCGCCCGCGCATCGTCGCCCCTCTCGATACGTCCACCGTATCGAGGGGCGGGCCGCTCGGTGCGGCGGGCGCTACGGGCGACCGGCGACGTCGAGCGCCTGCGGGAGCGTGAAGTTGCCGTTGTAGAGCGCCTTGCCCACGATCGCGCCCTCGATGCCGGCGCCCGTGAGGGTGCGCAGCGCGGCGATGTCGTCGAGCGAGCTGATGCCGCCGCTCGCGACCACGGGCGCGTCGGTGGCCTCGCACACCTGCTGGAGGAGCTCGAGGTTCGGGCCCGACAGCATGCCGTCCTTCTTCACGTCGGTGACGACGTAGCGGGCGCAGCCGGCGGCGTCGAGGCGCGCGAGCACCTCCCACAGGTCGCCGCCCTCGCGGGTCCAGCCGCGGCCGGCCAGCGTGGTGCCGCGCACGTCGAGGCCCACCGCGATGCGGTCGCCGTACGTGTCGATCGCGCGGGCCGTCCACTCGGGGTTCTCGAGCGCGGCGGTGCCGAGGTTGACGCGCGCGCAGCCGGTCGCGAGGGCACGCTCAAGAGACTCGTCGTCGCGGATGCCGCCGCTCATCTCGACCTTGACGTCAACAGCCTTGACGACGCTCGCGAGCAGCTCGGCGTTGGAGCCGCGCCCGAAGGCCGCGTCGAGGTCCACCAGATGGATCCACTCCGCACCGCCGTTCACCCAGTCCTGCGCCGCGGACAGCGGGTCGCCGTAGCTGGTCTCGGAGCCGGCCTCGCCCTGCGTGAGACGGACGGCCTGGCCGTCCGCGACGTCGACGGCGGGCAGGAGCTCGAGGCGGGGGGTCTCGGTCATGGTCTCGCTTTCGTGGGACAACCTTGTGATGGAGGCCGATGCGGCGCATCCCAGGCTACCGGTACACGAGGAAGGACCGGTGCCGCGGGACGCGACGTGGGGCTCCGGTCAGTCGAGGAGCTCCCTCAACGGTGTCCAGCCGACCGGGAGAGGTCCGCGGATGCCGGCGCGACGCCGGTCCTCATCGTCGGACCACCCCTGCCAGACCCCGTCGGCACCGCGGACTGCGCCACGCGCCACACGGAAGCCGACGTCCTCGAGCCGGACGTCGGGCGAGCTCCCCCGCCTCACGCCGACACGGCAGCTCCACGCGGCGTCGGCCCAGCCGCCGCCCTTGAGGGTGCGGTAGCCGCCGTAGCGCGCGGGATCCGCGTAGTCCCAGCACCACTCCCAGACGTTGCCGAGCATGTCGTGCAGCCCGAGCTCGTTGGGCGCCTTGAGGCCCACCGGTGCGGGCCCGTCGAGGGCGTCGTCCGCCGTCCAGGCGGTGTCGCTCAGGGGGCCGTACGTCGGGCCCTGCGTGCCCGCGCGGCACGCGTGCTCCCATTCGGCCTCCGTCGGGAGCCGGTAGCCGTCGGCGGTCGGGTCCCACCGCACCAGGGCCCGATCCGCCCGGTACGTAGGGAGCAGGCCGTGCGCGACGGAGGCCGCGTTGCAGCGTGCGACCGCGTCGTCCCACGCGACGCCCGTCGCGGGGAGATCGCCGACGGCGACCGGAAGCCTGCCGATCGCGTATGGCTCGAGGGCGACGGTCCGCACCGTGCCGCGTCGCGCGTCCCGCATCACGACGGTGCCGCCCGGCACGTCGACGAGGTCGACGTCCAGCGGCGCCATCGCGGTCACGCTAGAGCGTCTCGACCCAGTTGCGCAGCAGCTGGAGGCCGGCCTCGCCCGACTTCTCGGGGTGGAACTGCGTCGCCATGAGCGGGCCGTTCTCGACCGCGGCGACGAAGCGGTCCTCGTCACCCTCGTGCCCCGCGGTCGACCACGTCACCAGCGGCGCCGCGAAGCGGCCCGTGTCCTCGGTGGTGCCGAGCGGGAACTCGCGTGCGCCGTACGAGTGCACGAAGTAGAAACGCTCGTCCTCCACGCCCTTGAAGAGCGTGGAGGCCTCCGGCGCCTCGACGGTCGCCCAGCCCATGTTGGGCACCACGGAGGTCTGGAGCAGCTCGACCGTGCCGGGCCACTGGTCGAGGCCCTCGGACTCGGTGCCGTGCTCGACGCCGCGCTCGAACATCACCTGCATGCCGACGCAGATGCCCAGCACCGGGCGGCCGCCGGACAGGCGGCGCCCGACGATCTGGTCGCCGCGGGCCGACTTGAGGCCGTTCATGACGGCCTCGAAGGCGCCGACGCCGGGGACCACGAGGCCGTGCGCGTGCTCGGCGACCGTGCGGTCGCTGGTGAGCTCGACTCTGGCGCCCACGTGCTCGAGGGCGCGGGTGGCGGAGCGGACGTTGCCGAAGCCGTAGTCGAAGACGCAGACGAGGGGCTGGGTCATGCGCCGATGTCCTTCCGTAGCGCGTTCGCCTCCTTGATCAGCTCGCGGTAGGCCTTGATCCGGCCCAGGTGCGTGCTGTGGACCTTGTCCTCGTGGGTCTCGGCGATCTCGGCGAACGTGGAGGCGCGCGTGAGCAGCGAGGTCACCACGCCGGGCGAGTCCGCGAGCGCGAGCCCTGCGGGGACCTCGCGCTCCATCGCCCCGGCCTTCCACACCTGCACGCGGACGTTGCCCTCACGGCTCTCGGCGACGAGGAACTCCGGGCCCTTGATGAAGCCCGACACCGCCCGGGCGGCCTTCTCGACCGACGCCGGCTCCGCATCGTCCAGCACCGCGATGGGGCCACCGCTGGTCTCCAGGACGTGGCCGCGGATGCCGTTCACCGCGCACAGCGCGGTGAGGAAGCGGGGTCGCGGGATCGGCGTGAGGATGATCGCGACGTCGGTCACAGGGCTCCCTTGGTGGAGGGGATGCCGGTGACGCGCTCGTCCTTCGCGACCGCGAAGCGGAGCGCGCGGGCGAGTGCCTTGAACTGCGCCTCGACGATGTGGTGCGGGTCGCGGCCCGCGAGCACGCGCATGTGCACGCAGATGCCCGCGTGGTGCGCGATCGACTCGAGCGCGTGGCCCGTGAGGGAGCCCGCGAAGTTGCCGCCGATGAGGTGGGTGGCCTGGCCGACCGGCTCGCCCACGTGCACGAAGTACGGGCGCCCGGACACGTCGACGACGCACTGCGCGAGCGCCTCGTCCAGCGGCACCAGGGCGTCGCCGAAGCGCGAGATGCCGGCCTTGTCGCCGAGGGCCTGCTTGAGCGCCTCGCCGATGCAGATCGCGACGTCCTCGACCGTGTGGTGCGAGTCGATGTGCACGTCGCCCGTGGCGCGGACCGTGAGGTCCATGAGGGAGTGCTTGCCGAGCGCCGTGAGCATGTGGTCGTAGAACGGCACGCCGGTGCTGATCTCGGTGCGGCCCGACCCGTCGAGGTCCAGCTCGACCAGGACGGACGACTCGCTCGTGGTGCGCTCGATGCGACCGGTGCGGCTCATGCAGTGACCTCCAGCAGCGCGCTGCGGAACAGCGCCATCTCCTGCGGCGTGCCGATCGACACGCGCAGCCAACCCTCGGGGCCGGTGACGCGGATGAGGACCCCGCGCGCGAGCAGGCCCTGGAATACCCTCTCACGATCCTCGAACGGCCCGAACAGCGCGAAGTTCGCATCGGTGTCCGCGACCGTGTAGCCCTGGGCGCGCAGCCAGTCGACGGTCTCGTCGCGCTCGGCGCGGATCTCGTCGACCTGGGCCTGGAGCTCGCGGTGGTGCGCGAGCGCCGCGCAGGCCGTCGCCTGGGTGACGGCGCTGAGGTGGTACGGCAGGCGCACCACGCGCAGCACGTCGATGAACTCCTCGTGCGCGGCGAGGTAGCCGAGGCGGCCGCCCGCGAGCGCGAAGGCCTTCGACATGGTGCGGCTCACGGCGAGGTTCGGGTGGGCCGGCAGCAGCGACGCGGCGCTGGGGACGCCGCGGCGGCGGAACTCGGCGTAGGCCTCGTCCACCACGACGACGCAGCCGCCTTCCACCTCGTTCGCCGCCGCGAGCAGCGCCTCGACCTGGTCGAGGGGCAGCGCGGTGCCGGTCGGGTTGTTGGGGCTCGCGACGATCACCATCGCGGGCGACGTCTCGGCGATCGCGGCCACCGCGGCGTCGATGTCGAGCGTGAAGTCGTCGCTGCGCGGGAAGGTGACGTACTCGGTGAGGGTGTCGCGCGCGTACTCCGGGTACATCGAGTACGTGGGCGCGAAGCTCAGCACCGTGCGGCCCGGGCCGCCGAAGGCCTGGTGCAGGTGGAGCATGACCTCGTTGGAGCCGTTCGCGGCCCAGATGTTGCGCGCCTCGAGGAAGTCGACGTGGCTCTCGGCCGCGAGGTACGCGGCGAGGTCCTGACGGAGCGAGAGGAAGTCGCGGTCCGGGTAGCGGTTGAGGCCCTCGGCCGCCTTGCGGACGGCGGTCGCGATGGCGTCGACGACCGAGTTCGGCGGCGCGTACGGGTTCTCGTTGACGTTGAGGCGCGCGGTGACCTCGAGCTGCGGCGCACCGTACGGCTCGAGCCCGACCAGGTCGGGGCGGATCGGCAGGGTCATGGGGCGATTCTAGTGAGCGTCGGCGCGGCGGCCGATCGCCGCATCGTCCCTGCGCACGGCGCCCTCGCGCGGGCCCGCGCGGGCGTCCCTAGATCTGCCCCGCGAACGTCAGCACCAGCAGCGCCCCGTTGAGCGCGACGATGAGCCCCACCACCGTCCACGCGACCACCTGCGTGGTGCGCGAGTTGACGTGCTCCCCCATGAGCGCGCGGTCGGACGTCAGGCGCACGAGCGGGATCACCGCGAACGGGATGCCGAGGCTCAGCACCACCTGCGAGATCACGAGCGCCCACGTGGGGTTCGCGCCCGCACCCAGCAGCACGAGCGCCGGGATCAGCGTGATCGAGCGGCGCAGCCACACGGGGATGTGGCGGTGCAGCAGGCCGCCCATGATCGCGGAGCCCGCGTAGCAGCCGACCGACGTGGACGCGAGGCCCGAGGCCAGCAGGCCCACCGCGAAGGCGCCCGCGATGATCGGGCCGAGCGCGGACTCGATGGCGGCGTGGGCGCCCTCGATCGAGTCGGTGCCGGAGACGCCGCGGAGGCTGCCGGCGGCGAGCAGCAGCATCGCGATGTTGACCGAGCCCGCGATGATGAGCGACGCCGCCACGTCCCACTTGCTCGCGTGGAGCAGGCGGCGCAGGCGCGGCTTGTCGTGGCCCACGCCATGGCGGTCGCGCGACAGCGAGCTGTGGAGGTAGATCACGTGCGGCATCACCGTCGCGCCGAGCATCGACGCGGCGAGCAGCACGGTGCCGGGGCCCTCGAAGCGGGGCACGAGGCCCGCGGCGGCGCCGCCCCAGTCGGTGTCGGACACCACGAGGCCCGCCATGAAGCCGATCGCGATGATCGCGAGCAGGAACATGATGACGAGCTCGAACTGACGCTGGCCGTGGCGCGACTGGACCGCGAGCAGCGCGAGCGAGACCAGGCCGACGATGAGGCCGCCGATCACCAGCGGCAGGTCGAAGAGCAGGTAGAGCGCGAGCGCGCCGCCGATCACCTCGGCGAGGTCCGTCATCGCGGCGACGATCTCCGCCTGGCCCCAGTAGGCGAGCCGGCCGCGGCGGCCCAGGCGGCCGCGCAGCAGCTCGGGCATCGAGTGCCCGGTCACGAGGCCGAGCTTCGCGGACGTGTACTGGATCAGCACCGCCATGAGGTTCGACACGACGAGCACCCACACGAGCAGGTAGCCGTACTCGGCGCCCGCGGTGAGGTTGGCGGCGACGTTGCCGGGGTCGACGTAGGCGACGGCCGCGACGAACGCCGGGCCGATCAGGGTGACGATGCGCCGGATCGGGCCGTGCGTGCGCTCCGCGCGCTCCCGGTTGCGCTCCACCAGCGTGCTCGACACCCGTCGGTCCCCTCTCGTGCGGTCGTCCGGCGCGGGGCCGGTCGAACGGTCGGTCGGCCCGGTGTCCCGGGACGGCGCGCGGGCCCGTCCGGGCGCCGTCGCACGAAAGTTAGGCTAGCCGAACTTCCGCGGTGCGCGAGCCGCAGGAGTGCGCGTGGCGCCGATGCGCGGCATCGATCGCGCGGATACCTGGGCTGGCGTCGTGGCGTGGAGGGCGGCCCGGCCCGGTGTCGGTGGCGGGCCCTACCATCGTGGCCATGGTTCCCGAGGCTGTTCCCGTGACCGAGGCATCGTCCGCGACCGCCGCATCGTCCCTGCGCGAGGACGCCGAGGCCGCGCTGCGGCGCCTCGTCGGACGGGACGACGTCGCGCTGCGCGACGACCAGTGGACGGCCATCAACGCCCTGGTGTCGCGGCAGGAGCGCGCGCTCGTGGTGCAGCGCACGGGGTGGGGCAAGTCGGCCGTGTACTTCGTCGCCACGCGGCTGCTGCGCGACCGCTGCGCCGGCCCCACCGTGATCGTCTCGCCGCTGCTCGCGCTCATGCGCGACCAGATCGCCGCGGCGGCACGGGCCGGCATCCGGGCGGCGACCGTGAACTCGGCGAACGTGACGGAGTGGGAGGACGTGCACGCCGCGATCGCGCGCGGCGAGATCGACGTGCTGCTGTGCTCGCCCGAGCGGCTCAACAACCCGGCCTTCCGCGACGAGGTGCTGCCAAGGCTCGCAGCCGACGCGGGGCTCGTGGTCATCGACGAGGCGCACTGCATCTCCGACTGGGGCCACGACTTCCGCCCCGACTACCGGCGCATCCGGACCCTGCTCGCGGACCTGCCCGCCGGGATCCCGGTGCTCGCGACCACCGCGACCGCCAATGCGCGCGTGACGGCGGACGTCGCGGAGCAGCTGGGGGTGACCGGCTCGGAGGTGGCGACGGAGGTGCTGGTGCTGCGCGGTCCGCTCGATCGGGAGTCGCTCCATCTCGCGGTGCTCGACCTGCCGGACCCGGCGGCGCGCGTGGCGTGGCTGGCGCAGTCGCTCGGCTCGATCGAGGGCTCGGGGATCGTCTACTGCCTCACCGTGTCCGCGGCGGAGGAGGTCGCGTCGCAGCTCCGCGCGGCGGGGCTCGAGGTCGCGGCCTACACGGGCCAGACCGATCCCGCGGAGCGCGAGCGGCTCGAGGGCGAGCTCAAGGACAACCGGGTGAAGGCGCTGGTCGCCACGTCGGCGCTGGGGATGGGTTTCGACAAGCCCGACCTCGCGTTCGTGGTGCACCTGGGCGCGCCGTCGTCGCCCATCGCGTACTACCAGCAGGTGGGGCGCGCCGGCCGCGGCGTCGCGCGCGCCGTGGTCGTGCTGCTGCCGGGCAAGGAGGACCGCGCGATCTGGGAATGGTTCGGCTCACAGGCCTTCCCGCCGGAGGACACGGTGCGTGCGACGCTCGCGGCGCTCTCCCCCGACGCCGCGACCTCGATCCCCGCGCTCGAGGCGCGCGTGGACCTGCGCCGGTCACGGCTCGAGGCGATGCTCAAGGTGCTCGACGTCGACGGCGCGGTCCGCCGCGTGCAGGGCGGCTGGATCGCGACGGGCGCGCCATGGGAGTACGACGCGGAGCGCTACGCGCGGGTCGCGGCGGCGCGGCGGTCCGAGGAGGCCACGATGCTCGCCTACGAGCGGCTCGAGCCGGGCGCGGCGGGGTCGTGCCGCATGGCGTTCCTGCGCGGAGTGCTGGACGACCCGGAGCTCGAGGACGGCTGGACGTGCGGACGATGCGACGCGTGCGGCGGGGTGTCGCTGCCCGAGGCGCCCTCGGCCGAGGCGGTCGAGGCGGCGCAGGCGGGGCTCGACCGCGTGGGCGTCGAGGTGGTCGCGCGCCGGCAGTGGCCCACGGGGCTAGGCGCCCTGGGGCTGGACCTGCGCGGGCGCATCCCCGCCGACGAGCAGGCGGCGCCCGGGCGGGCCGTCGCCCGGCTCGACGGGCTCGGGTGGTCGGTGCAGCTGCGCGAGCTGCTCGAATCGCGGACCGAGAACGGGCTGCCCGTCGACGGCGAGACGCCCGTGCCGCTGCGGACCGCGGCCGTGCGCGTGCTGCGCGACTGGGAGGCGCTGTGGGTCGACGGCGGCTCCGCCACGGTGATCGACGGCGTGGTCGCGGTGCGGTCCGTGTCGCGGCCCGTGCTGGTCGACCACCTGGCGCGAGGGCTCGCGCGGTGGCTCGAGGTGCCGTTCGTGGGCTCCGTCGGGCCGGTGCCCGAGCGCGAGGCGCCGGAGCGGCACGACGTGAACTCGGCGATCCGGCTCGCGGGCGTGGTGCGGCGCCTCGGGCTGGAGGTCTCGCCCGATGCCGAGGCGGGCGCACGGCTCGCCGGCGGGCGGCTGCTCCTCGTCGACGACTCCACCGACTCCGGCTGGACCCTCACCGTCGCGTCACGCCTCCTGCTGCGGGCGGGCGCGGAGGCGGTGCACCCGTTCGTGCTCGGGGTGCGGTAGGCGCATCGTCCGGCGGTCGTGAGCGGGCGCGGCGGACGCGGTGGTGGGCGGGCGCGTCGGCGCCCGGACGCGCGGAGGGGGCGCCGCGTGTTCGACGCCCCCTCCGTGCGATGGCTCGCGGCTACGAGACGCGCGTGAGCTTCCCGCAGCCGAACGACGTGAGGTACTCGCCCTTGGCGACGGTGACCTCGACGGGGTCGCCCACCTCGTAGTACGCCTCCTGCGTCGCCACGTCCATGACGCCGAGCGGCGCGCTCTCGACGATGATGACGCACATCTCGAACGGCTCGCCAGCGAAGCTGAAGCCGGTGGCCGCGGGGCTGCGGTACGTGCCCGCCTTGATGTCGGTGCCGACCGCGTAGGTGCCGACCTTCGCGGTCACGGAGCTCTTGTTCGCGCCGGTGCCGTCGAAGCGGGTCCAGCCGCCGCAGTCCTCGGTGTAGAACCACTTGTCGGTCGACTTGATGGTGACGTAGGAGCGGCCGAGGCCGATGTTCGAGCCGTTGAGGGCGTCGGTGTCGTACGACTTGGCCGACAGGCGCTCCCAGTAGCAGATGCCCGTGCCGGTGCGGTAGTACGTGCCGGGCTTGATGTCCGTGCCGACGCGGTAGTAGCCGTCCTTCACCGCCACCTCGGGGCGCGCCTTGACCGTGACGGTCGCGGCGGACTTCTTGGTGACCGTGGCGAAGGCGGTCTTGCGGTACGTCACCTTGACGGCGATGCGCTTGCCCGCGTCGACGTTCTTGAGCGCGTACGTCGCCTTGGTGGCGCCCGCGATCGGGTTGCCGTTGCGCAGCCACTGGAAGGACTTCGCGACGGTCGACGGCTTGACCGTGCCCGTGCGGGCGGTGAGGGTCGAGCCGGCGCGGACCGTGCCGGTGATCGTCGGCGTGGGCGCCACGATGGTGCCCTTCGCGATCGCGGAGGTCGCGCCCGAGGTGCGGGACACGGTCGCGTAGCCGCTCTTGCGGCCGGTCACGGTGACCGCGATGCGGGCGCCGAGGTCCTTGGCCTTGAGCGCGTAGGTGCGGTTCGTGGCGCCGGAGATCGCGACGCCGTCGCGCTTCCACTCGTACGAGAACGACGCGGTGGGCGACCACGGCTTGACGTTCGCGGTGAGCGTCTTGCCGACGGCGCGGGTCCCGGAGATGGTCGGCGCGGCGGTGGTCGAGAACGCCTTCTTCACGGTCGCCGACGCCTTCGCGATCGACACCTGCGTGAGGTAGCCGGGCTGGCTGCGCACGACGCGCACCGAGAGCACGTGGCCGGCGTCGATGGACTTGACCGTGTACGTACGGGCGGTCGCGCCGGTGATGGCCTTGCCGTCGCGGCGCCACTGGACGGTGACGTCGCCGGTGGCCGGCAGGGCCGCCGTGAGCGTCCTGCCGACGACGAGCACGCCCGTGATCGAGGTCGTGAAGGCGTCGAGGACGCCGGCCGACACCGCGAACGGCTCCGACCAGGCGACGCCGTCGGGCGCATCGGTGAGGTGCGCGGTCACCTTGAGCTGGAGGGCGCCGTCGAGGTCGGCGGCGGCGATCGTGTAGCTGTCGCCGGTCCCGACCGGCGCATCGTCCACGAACCACTCGTAGTCGAAGGTCTCGGGCTCGGGCGTCCAGATGCCCGGCTGGGCGGTCACGGTCTCGCCCACGAGGTAGGCGCCGCCGATGCTCGGCTGCTCGGTGTTCTGCGGTGCGTCCGCGGCGCGGGCGGCGGCCGGGACGAGGAAGGTCAGGGCCGCCGCGAGCGCGAGGATGCTCGCGATCAGGCGTCCGGACGGGCGCGCGGGCGCGCCTGCAACAGTGGTCATGGGTCCCCCAGAGGAAAGCCGCCGACGGTGGCGGTGAGGTGATCATGACAGGTGCGGCGACCCGCGACGTACATCCGGTGACAAAACCGACACGGCGTGTCGCGAGGGCAGGTCGCAGGACAGTCCGTCGCGGGTGCGGGCGGGGGCCCTCCCCGCGCGATCAGCCCTCGAGGCGCGCCTGGATCGCGGCGCCGTGCGCCGGCAGGTCCTCCGCCTCCGCGAGCGCCACGACCTTCTCCCCCACCTGGGCGAGCGCGTCGGCGCTGTAGTCGATGAACGAGACCGCCTTGAGGAAGGCCGTGACGCCCAGGCCCGACGCGAACCGCGCCGTGCCGCCGGTGGGCAGCACGTGGTTCGAGCCCGCGAGGTAGTCGCCGAGCGGCACCGGCGAGTGCTCGCCGACGAAGATCGCGCCCGCGTTGCGGATGCGGCCGGCGACCTCCCGCGCGTCGACGGTGTGGATCTCGAGGTGCTCGGCCCCGTAGGCGTCCGCGACCGCGACCGACTGATCGATGCCCGAGGTCAGGATGACGGCGCTCTGGCGCCCCGTGAGCGCCTCCTTGGTGCGCGCGAGGTGCCTGGTGGCGTCCGTGAGCACGCCGAGCTCGCGCTCGACGGCCTCGGCCAGCTCGGGCGAGTCGGTGATGAGCACGGAGCCGGCCATGGGGTCGTGCTCGGCCTGGCTGAGCAGGTCGGCGGCGACGTAGCGCGCGTTGGCGGTGCGGTCCGCGATCACGGCAATCTCGGTGGGACCCGCCTCCGAGTCGATGCCGACCAGCCCGTTGACCGCGCGCTTGGCGGCGGCGACGTAGACGTTGCCCGGACCGGTGATGACGTCGACCGGGTCGCACAGACCCTCGACGCCGTGCGCGAGCATGGCGATCGCCTGGGCGCCGCCGACCGCGTACACCTCGGTCACCCCGAGCAGCGCGCACGCCGCGAGGATGGTCGGGTGCGGCAGCCCGTCGAAGGCGCGCTGCGGCGGGCTCGTCACCGCGATCGACGGCACGCCCGCCGCCTGCGCGGTGACGACGTTCATCACGACCGAGCTCGGGTACACGGCGAGGCCGCCCGGCACGTAGAGGCCCACGCGCCCGACGGGGATCCAGCGCTGGGACACGGTCGCGCCGGGCGCGAGCTCGACGTCGACCGGCGGCGGCACCGTGGCGCGGTGGAAGCGGCCCACGCGGTCGATGGCCTCCTCGAGGCCGTCGCGCACCGCGGGGTCGAGGGTCTCGAGGGCGTGGGTGATCGCGTCGGCGGGCACCCGGAGGTGCTCCGGGACGACGCGGTCGAAGCGCTCGCCGAGCTCGCGCAGCGCGTGCTCGCCGCGCACGCGGACGTCCTCGATGATGGGCTCGACGACCGCGAGCGCGTCGCCGACGTTGACGTCGGCGCGCGGCACGACGTCGAGCAGCTCGCGGGCGGAGAGGTCCTGGTCGCGCAGATCGATCCTGGAAAGCACGGGTCGAGTCTACTGACCCGGACGGCCCCCGCCCTTGCCGATCCAGCCCAGGTGGGTGTGCTGGAAGTCGTCGGGCAGCTTCAGCCCGTAGCCGAGGGCGCGGTCCACCGCGACGTGGAAGGCCCAGCACAGGGCGACGAGCCCGAGCGCCGGCAGGTCGGCGACGAGGGCGATCGCGCCGAGCGCGGCCGGCACCGCGTAGTTGTGGGCCGCGTTGTAGAGCGCCGCGCCGACCCGCGGACCCGCGGCGTAGCCCGCCGCCGAGAGGTCGAAGGCGAGGAACAGCGCGAGCGGCCACCACCACGAGAAGCCCAGGACGAGCACCGCGACGTAGGCGGCGACGGCGACGACCGCTCCCTCGAGGCGCTGCCAGGCGATCGGCGTCATGCCCCCAGCGTCGCCCAGTTCCCCGCAGGAGTCGAGGATCTCCGGAGAGCGTCGCTCACTTCCCCCAAGCCGAGGTGGGGTGGGGATGGCGCCGGGGCGCGCTGGAGACCGGGCGGGGGTGGGACTGCGCGGGGGCGGCGAACCCCCGCTTCGCCTACGCCGCGCCCGAGAGGCAGCTCGGCCCGAGCGCCGCCTTGAGATCGCCGTAGAGCGCCGACGAGCGCGCCACCCGGAACTCGTCCCCGAGACGCATCGTGAGCGGCTTGTCGGGACCCGTGAGCACCATGCGCACCTCGATCGAGCCGGGGTGGGACCGAAGGATGCCCTTGACCTGCTCGACCAGTGGCGGGGTCACCCGCGAGGCCGGCACCGTGATGGCGACCGGTGAGGTGTCCTGCTGGTTGAGGTTGGGGATGCGCACGTCGATGGCCGAGAACTGCAGCCCGCCGTCTCCCCGCTCGCGCCCGCGCACCTTGATCGCGATGACCGCGTCCTCCGCGAGGTCGCGCGCATAGGTCTCGTACGTCTTGGAGAAGAACGACACCTCGGTCTCGCCCGTCATGTCCTCGAGCGTGACGATCGCGTACGGGTTGCCCGACTTCGCAATGCGCCGGTCGACGCGCGTGACGAGGCCCGCGAACGTGATCTGCGAGCCCTCCTGCACGCCGTTGGCCGGCGTCGCGTTGAGGATCTGGTGCGAGGCCTCGGAGCGGATGATGTGGTCGAGGCCCGACAGCGGGTGGTCGGACACGTACAGGCCGAGCATGTCGCGCTCGAGGTTGAGCTTGGTCTTCTTGTCCCACTCCTCGAGCGTGGGCACCTCGACCGTGACGCCGCCGCCGAGGTCGCCCGCGTCCGCGAACAGGTCGAACTGGCCGGTCGCCTCCTGGCGCTTGACGCCGATGACCGAGTCGATCGCCTGCTCGTGCACGGCGTTGAGCGCGCGCCGCGAGTAGCCCATCGAGTCGAAGGCGCCCGACTTGATCAGCGAGTCGATGGTGCGCTTGTTGCACACCGTCGCCGGCACCTTGTCGAGGAAGTCCGCGAACGACGTGAACGCGCCCTGCTCCTGGCGGGCCTTCACGATCTCCGCGACCACGTTCGAGCCGACGTTGCGCACCGCGGTGAGGCCGAAGCGGATGTCGTCGCCGACGGCCGCGAACGTGCCCTTCGACTCGTTGACGTCCGGCGGCAGCACCGTGATGCCCATGCGGCGGCACTCGGCCAGGTACAGCGCGGACTTGTCCTTGTCGGTGCCCACCGAGGTGAGCAGCGCCGCCATGAACTCCGTCGGATAGTGCGCCTTGAGGTACGCGGTCCAGAAGGACAGCACGCCGTAGGCCGCCGTGTGCGCCTTGTTGAAGGCGTAGTCGGCGAACGGGAGCATCGTCTCCCACAGGGCGTTGATCGCCTCGAGGGAGAAGCCGCGCTCGAGCGCGCCGTTCTTGAAGGGCTCGAACTCCTTGTCGAGGATCTCCTTCTTCTTCTTTCCCATCGCTCGGCGGAGCAGGTCCGCCGCGCCCAGCGTGTAGCCCGCGACGATCTGCGCGATGCGCTGCACCTGCTCCTGGTACACGATGAGGCCGTAGGTGATCCCGAGGACCTCGCGCAGCGGCTCGTCGAGCTCCGCGTGGATGGGCACGATCTCCTGGCGGCCGTTCTTGCGCTCCGCGTAGTTGGTGTGGGAGTTCATGCCCATCGGGCCCGGACGGTACAGGGCCAGCACCGCGGAGATGTCCTCGAAGCTGTCGGGCCTCATCTGGCGCAGCAGCTGGCGCATCGCGCCGCCGTCGAGCTGGAACACGCCGAGGGTGTCGCCGCGCGCCAGCAGGTCGAACGTGCCGTCGTCGGCGAGCTCGAGGTCCTCGAGGACCAGCGGCTCCTTGCCGTTGTCGACGATGTTCTCGAGCGCGTCGTCGAGGATCGTCAGGTTGCGCAGGCCCAGGAAGTCCATCTTGACCAGGCCGAGCGTCTCGCACGTCGGGTAGTCGAACTGCGTGATGACCGCGCCGTCCTGCTCGCGGCGCATGATCGGGATGATGTCGATGAGCGGGTCGGACGACATGATGACGCCGGCCGCGTGCACGCCCCACTGGCGCTTCAGGCCCTCGAGGCCCTGCGCGAGCTCGAACACCTGCTGCGCGTCGGGGTCCTGCGTGAGCAGCGCGCGGAAGTCCTGTCCCTCGTGGTGGCGCGGGTGCTTCTCGTCGGTGACGCCGATCAGGGGCATGTCCTTGCCCATGATCGCCTCGGGGTACGCCTTGGTGAGCTGCTCGCCCAGCGAGAACGGCTTGCCCAGCACGCGCGTCGAGTCCTTGAGCGCCTGCTTGGCCTTGATGGTGCCGTACGTGACGATCATGGACACGCGGTCCTGGCCGTACTTCTCGGTGACGTACTGGATGACCTCGCCGCGCCTGCGCTCGTCGAAGTCGATGTCGAAGTCGGGCTTGGACTCGCGCTCGGGGTTGAGGAAGCGCTCGAAGTAGAGCTGGTGGACGATCGGGTCGATGTCCGTGATCTTCATCGCGTACGCGGCCATCGAGCCCGCACCCGAGCCGCGGCCCGGTCCGACACGGATGCCGTTGTCCTTGGACCACTGGATGAAGTCGGCGACCACCAGGAAGTAGCCCGGGTAGCCCTTGCCCGCGATGACCTCGATCTCGAAGTTCGCGCGCTCCTGCACGTGCGCGGGGATCTCGGGGCCGAAGCGCTCGTGCAGGCCCTTCTGGACCTCCTTGACGAACCACGAGTGCTCGTCCTCGCCCGGCGGGCAGTCGAAGACCGGCATGTAGTCGGCCTTGGTGTTGAACTCGACCTCGCACTGCTCGGCGATCGCGAGCGTGTTGGTGAGCGCCTCCGGGTAGTCGCCCCAGATGTCCCACATCTCCTCGGACGACTTCACGTAGTAGCCGTCGCCCGAGAACGCGAAGCGCTTGCCGCCCTGGTCGTACGTCGGCTCGCTCAGCGTCGAGCCCGACTGCACGCACAGGAGGGCCTCGTGCGCGGTCGAGTCCTCCTTCTTCGTGTAGTGGAGGTCGTTGGTGGCGACCAGCGGGGCGCCGATCGCCTTCGAGATACGCAGCAGGTCCTCGAACACGCGCTTCTCGATGTCGAGGCCGTGGTCCATCAGCTCGACGTAGTACGAGTCCTTGCCGAAGATGTCCTGGAACTCGGCGGCGGCGCGCAGCGCCTCGTCGTACTGGCCCAGGCGCAGACGCGTCTGCACCTCGCCCGACGGGCAGCCCGTGGTCGCGATGATGCCCTTCGAGAAGCGCTGCAGCAGGTCGCGGTCCATGCGCGCCTTGTAGAAGTGGCCCTCGAGCGAGGCGTAGGACGCGAGCCGGAACAGGTTGTGCATGCCGGCGGTGTCGCGCGCCCACATGGTCGCGTGCGTGTACGCGCCGCCCGAGCTGACGTCGTCCTGCTCCTGGCCGCGCTCGCCCCAGCGCACGCGCGTGCGGTCGCCGCGCGCGGTGCCGGGCGTGAGGTACGCCTCGAGGCCGATGATCGGCTTGACGCCCGTGGCCTGCGCCTTGTTCCAGAACTCGTACGCGCCGAACAGGTAGCCGTGGTCCGTGGTGGCGATCGCCTTCTGCCCGAGCCGCTCGGCCTCGCTGAAGAGGTCGCCGATCTTCGCCGCCCCGTCCAGCATCGAGTACTCGGTGTGGACGTGGAGATGGACGAAATCCTTGCCGGGCATGGAGATGATTCTAGGAGCCCCGACCGACAGCGACGGGACGATGCGGCGGCCGGTCGGGAGTGTCGGCGCGAGTTGGGAGAATGTCGGGGTGAGCGAGGACACGAGGCCCCGGCGGAACCGGCGCGGACGCGGGCGCGGACGGCGGGACGATGCGCGGGGCACCGGCGCGACCCGCTCGCCCGAGCATCGTCCCCGCGTGAGCCGGCGCGCCCTCGAGGCGGCCGCGGCGACGCGGGCGGCCGTCGAGGTCCCGCCCCTCACGTATCCCGCCGAGCTGCCCGTCTCCGCGCGCCGCGAGGAGATCGCGGCCGCGATCCGCGACCACCAGGTGGTGATCGTGGCGGGCGAGACCGGCTCGGGCAAGACCACGCAGCTGCCCAAGATCTGCCTCGAGCTCGGCCGCGGCCGTGCCGGCCAGATCGGGCACACCCAGCCGCGCCGCATCGCGGCGCGCTCGGTCGCGGAGCGCATCGCGGAGGAGATCGGCACGGAGCTCGGCGGGATCGTCGGCTACCAGGTGCGCTTCACGGACCAGAGCTCCGACACCACGCTCGTCAAGGTGATGACGGACGGCATCCTGCTCGCGCAGATCCAGCGCGACCCCGACCTCCTCGCGTACGACACGCTCATCATCGACGAGGCCCACGAGCGCAGCCTCAACATCGACTTCCTGCTCGGCTACCTCACGAACCTGCTGCCGCGCCGCCCCGACCTCAAGATCGTCATCACCTCGGCGACCATCGACTCGGAGCGCTTCGCCCGCCACTTCGCGGCCGGGGGCCCGCTGCCGCAGCCCGCGCAGGTGGACGATGCGGCGGTCGCCGACGAGCGCGAGCACGACCCCCGCATGGCGCCCGTGGTCGAGGTCACGGGCCGCACCTATCCCGTCGAGATCCTCTACCGCCCGCTCGAGGGCGAGACCAAGGGCGACGAGAGGGACCTGGTGACCGGCATCGTCGACGCGTGCGACGAGCTCATGACCTGGGGCGACGGCGACATCCTCGTGTTCCTCTCGGGCGAGCGGGAGATCCGCGACACCGCCGACGGGCTCGAGGCGCACCTGGGCGACCGCGCCCGCGACCCGCGCCACCCGCGCCGGGTCGCGATCCTGCCGCTGTACTCGCGCCTGTCGGCCGCGGAGCAGCACCGGGTGTTCGAGCGGCACTCGACCCGCCGCATCGTCCTCGCGACCAACGTCGCCGAGACCTCGCTCACGGTGCCCGGCATCCACTACGTCGTCGACCCCGGCACCGCCCGCATCTCGCGGTACTCGAAGGCCACCAAGGTCCAGCGCCTGCCGATCGAGCCCATCTCCCAGGCGAGCGCCCGCCAGCGCTCGGGCCGCGCGGGCCGTCTCGCCGACGGCATCGCGATCCGCCTCTACTCCGAGGAGGACCTCGAGTCCCGTCCCGCCTTCACCGAGCCCGAGATCCTGCGCACGTCGCTCGCGGCGGTGCTGCTGCAGATGATCTCGGTGGGCGTCGTCGAGTCGCCCGAGGACGTCGCCCGCTTCCCGTTCGTCGAGCCGCCGGACACCCGCGCGATCCGCGACGGCGTGCAGCTGCTGTCCGAGCTGGGCGCGATCTCGACGCGCGACGGGCGCACCGCGCTCACCGCGGTGGGCCGCCAGCTCTCCCGGCTGCCGATCGACCCGCGCCAGGCCCGCATGATCGTCGAGGGCGCGCGCCACGGCGTCGCGCGCGAGGTCGCCGTGATCGCCGCCGCGCTGTCCATCCAGGACCCGCGCGAGCGGCCGGCCGAACGCCGCGAGGAGGCCGACCTCCTGCACCGGCGCTTCGCTGACCCGGGCTCCGACCTGCTCGCGTACCTCAACCTGTGGGAGCACGTCCGCGAGCGCCAGCACGCGCTGTCGGGCAACCAGTTCCGGCGCCTGTGCAAGGCGGAGATGCTCAACTTCCTCCGCATCCGCGAGTGGCAGGACCTGGTCCAGCAGCTGCGCGAGGCCGCCAAGTCCATGGACATCGCGATGGCGTACCGCAAGCCGTCGCCGGTCGAGGACCCCGACGGCACCGGCGCGTTGCGCCACGTCTGGGACGACGACGCGATCCATCGCTCGATCCTCGCGGGCCTGCTGTCGCAGGTGGGCGCGCAGGACGTGCTGCAGCTCAAGGCGAGCTCCTTCTCGCACCTCAAGGGCGAGGCGCGCGCCAAGGAGATGCGGCGGGCGCGCAAGCGCGCGTCGAACGAGTTCATCGGCGCACGCGGGATCCGCTTCGCGATCAACCCCGGCTCTCCGCTGTCGAAGAAGCCGCCGGAGTTCGTGATGGCGGCGGAGCTGGTGGAGACGAGCCGGCTGTGGGCGCGCGACGTCGCCCGCATCGACCCGGCCTGGGCCGAGGACCTCGCCGGCGACCTCGCCAAGCGCACGTACTCCGAGCCGCACTGGTCGTCCAAGCGCGGCGCCGCGATGGCGACGGAGAAGGTGCTGCTCTACGGCGTGCCGATCGTCGCCGACCGCCCCGTGCTGTGGGCCAAGGTGGACCGCGAGGGCGCGCGCGACCTGTTCATCCGCCACGCGCTCGTGCAGGGCGAGTGGACCACGCACCACGGCTTCTGGCGCCGCAACCAGCGCGTCCTCGAGGAGGCCGCCGAGGTCGAGGCCCGCGCGCGCACGCGCGGCGTGATCGCCGACGAGGAGACGCTCGTCGCGTTCTACGACGCGCGGCTGCCCGAGTCGATCGTGTCCGCGGCCCACTTCGACCGCTGGTGGAAGGGCGCGCGCCTCGAGGACCCCGAGCTGCTCACGCTCACCCTCGACGAGCTGGTCCCCGAGCACGCCGCGGTGGACCCGTCCGCGTTCCCCGAGCGCTGGCCGCAGCTGGACCTCGAGCTGCCGCTCACGTACCAGTTCGAGCCCGGCACCGCGGCGGACGGCGTCACGGTGCACGTCCCGGTGGGGGTGCTCGCGCGCGTCCTCCCGGACGGCTTCGACTGGCTCGTGCCCGGCATGCTGCCCGAGCTCGTCACCGCGACCATCCGGGCCCTGCCCAAGCCCGTGCGGCGCCTGCTGGTGCCGGCACCCGACGCCGCCCGAGACATCGTCGCGTGGATGGAGGCGCACCTGCCCGCGTGGGCCGACATGGTGCGCGCCGGCGACATGGCCGAGCCCTTCCACGACGCGTTCGCGCGCGCCGTGCGCGAGCTGCGCGACGTGGACATCCCCGACGACGCGTGGGACGGCCTCGCCGAGCGCCTGCCCGCGCACCTGCGCATGACCTTCCGCGTGGTGGAGCCGCGCGGGCGCGGCGAGCGGATCCTCGACGAGTCGCACGACCTCGTGCTGCTGCAGCGCGCGCTCGCGCCGCAGGCCGAGGCCGCGGTGCGCACCGCGGTGCAGCGGGCGGCGGACGCCGCCACCCGCGGCGGACGGGACGATGCGCGACGCACCTCCCCCGCCGCCGGCGCCGGCCCCGGCCCCGCTCCGCGCCCCGCGAGCGCCGCGGTGGCCGAGGTCGACGCGCTGACCACCTGGCCCGACCTCGACGTGCTGCCCGACGAGGTCGAGGGCACCGTGCACGGCGTCGTGGCGCGCGGGTACCCGGCGATCGTCGAGGAACGGAAGGGCGGCCCGCGCGCCGCGCTGCGCGTGCTCGCCGACGCCTCCGAGCGCGACACGACCCACGCGCGCGGCGTCCGCCGCCTGCTCGTGACCGAGGTGGGGCTCGCGACCAAGCGCGTGACGACCCGGTGGTCGCCCGCCGAGTCGCTCGCGCTCGGGGCGTCGCCGTACCGGAGCACCGACGCGCTGGTGGACGACCTCCAGCTCGCGGCGGTCGCGCGCCTTGCCCCCGACGCCGGTGCCGTGCGGGACCGCGCCGCGTACGAGGCGCTCCGCGCGCGCGTGCGGGACGGTCTCGAGGACACCGTCCTCGAGGTCGCCCGCCAGGCCGCGGCCGCGCTCACCGCGGCGCGCGAGCTCGACGTCGCGGTCCGGGGGGCGACCTCGCTGGCGCTGCTCGCGACCCTGCAGGAGCTGCGCGAGCAGTCCGCGGCGCTCGTGGGCGACGGCTTCGTGCGCGCCACCCCCGCCGACCGGCTCCCCCACCTCGCGCGCTACCTCAGGGCCGGCGCGCATCGCCTCGAGAAGGCGCAGCAGGACCCGTCCAAGGACGCGCAGCTCGCGTGGCAGGTGGCCCAGGTGGTCGATGCCTACGACACGGTGCGCGCGGCGCACGCCAAGGGCCGCGCGGGCGCCGGCACCCTCGCCGCGCTCGACGGGGTGCGGTGGATGATCGAGGAGCTTCGGGTCTCGCTCTTCGCGCAGCGCCTGGGCACCGACGGGCCCGTGAGCGAGCAGCGCATCCGCAAGGCGCTGGCCGCGATCGGCTAGGTTGCCCGTCATGACCGACGAGACCTCGCCCCGCACCTCCCCGGCCTGGGAGGCCTGGACCATCCGCGGCGTCGCGGCGCTCGCGGTGGTCGTCGCCCTCGTGCTCGCCGCGATCGCGTGGGGCGCGGTCGTGCACGGCCACCCCGCCTACGCGATCATGCTCGCGGTCACCGTCGTGGTCGGCGGCCTCACGCTGTGGCGGTGGCGCCGCGCACGCCGAGCCGGCGGCGCGGGCCTGCTCGTCCTGCGCGTGGTGGGCATCTTCGCCGCCCTCGCGTGGGTCGGCATGATCGCGTGGCTCAAGCCCTTCGTCGCCACCGAGCCGGCGCTGTCCGCGATGACCTCGGACGACGCAGTGACCGTGACCGAGAGCGCGACCCGCATCGTGATGGAGCCCGCCGAGGCGACCGGCGCCGGCGTCGTGTTCTACCCGGGCGCACGCGTGGACCCGCGGGCCTACGCGGCGCACCTGCGCGCGGTCGCCGAGGCGGGCCACGAGGTCGTCATCGTCAAGGAGCCGCTCGGCATCGCGTTCCTGTCGATGGGCGCGCTCGCGCCCGTCCTGGACGAGCGAGGAGGCGCATGGGCGGTCGGCGGGCACTCGCTCGGCGGCACCGTCGCGGCCCTCGAGGCGGATCGGGAGGATCCCGCGGGCCTGCTGCTGTGGGCGTCCTACCCGGCCGGCGACATGTCGTCGTACGGCGGCGCCGTCGGATCCGTCTCCGGCTCGTTCGACGGCCTCGCGACGCCCGCCGACATCGACGCCTCGCGCGCGGACCTGCCGGACGCGGCCGTCTTCACGGAGGTCGAGGGCGCGGTGCACGCGCAGTTCGGCGCGTACGGCGCGCAGCCGGGCGACGGCGAGCCCGCGATCTCGGACGACGAGGCCCGCGCGGCGATCGTCACCGCTAGCCTCGCGCTGCTCGACGCGGCGGGCTGAGCTCAGCCGCGCAGGAGCTCGAGCGCGGCCGCCAGGTCGTCCGGGTAGTGCGACGTGACCCGCACCTCCCCGCCGCGCGTGGGGTGCTCGAACGCGAGCTCGTGCGCGTGCAGCCACTGGCGCGTGAGGTTCAGGCGCTTCGCGAGCGTCGGGTCCGCGCCGTACGTGAGGTCGCCCGCGAGCGGGTGGCGCATCGCGGCCATGTGCACGCGGATCTGGTGCGTGCGGCCGGTCTCGAGGTGGATCTCGAGCAGCGACGCGCTCGGGAACATCTCCAGCACCTCGTAGTGCGTGACGGACGGCTTGCCGCCCTCGACCACCGCGAACTTCCAGTCGGAGCTGGGGTGACGCCCGATGGGCGCGTCGATCGTTCCCTCGGTCGGGTCGAGGTGGCCCTGCGCGACCGCGTGGTAGATCTTGTCGACCGTGCGCTCCTTGAAGGCGCGCTTGAGCGCCGAGTACGCGGGCACGGTGCGGGCGACCACCATGAGGCCCGACGTGCCGACGTCGAGACGATGCACGATGCCCTGGCGCTCGGGCGGACCCGCCTCCGCGAGCCGGTAGCCGGCCGAGGTCAGCGCGCCCACGACCGTCGGCCCGGTCCAGCCGGGCGACGGGTGCGCCGCGACGCCGATGGGCTTGTTCACGACGACGATGTCCTCGTCCTCGTACGCCACCTCGAGGCCGCCCTCGATGGGCGGCTCGGGCGCGGCGGGCCGGTCCTCGGGGATGTCGACCGCGAGGATGCCGTCCGCGAGGCGATCGGAGCGGCCCACGCCGCGGCCGTCGAGCATGACGTGGCCGTCGTCGAGCAGGTCCGCGGCCTTGGTGCGCGACAGGCCGAGCATGCGCGCGAGCGCCGCGTCGGCCCGCTCCCCCACGAGCGCGTCGGGGACGGGCAGGTAGCGGGTGTCAGCCACGCCGCTGCGCGCCGTCGGTGTCGACGTCGGAGCCTGCGTCCTCCGCGGACGCCTCGGGCGCCTCGGGCGAGGCGTCGGTGCCGGCGGACGTGACCGCCGCATCGTCCCCCGCCTCGCCGGCGGCGGGCTCGAGGATCGGCTTCGAGAGCAGGCCCGCGCCCACGATCGCGATCGCGGCGCCGACGATCGCGATGTCCGCGACGTTGCCGACGAACTGGTCGGCGTAGTTGATCATGTCGACCACGTGGCCCTCGCCGAAGGACGGCTGGCGGAGCAGGCGGTCGATGAGGTTGCCCAGCGCGCCGCCCAGGGCGATGCCGAACACGGCGGCGGCCCAGGGACGCTGGGCGCGCCGGCCGTAGACCACGATGCCGACGGTGACGAGCGCGGCGATGATCGTGAGGATCCACGTCGTCTCGTCGCCGAGGCTGAACGCCGCACCCGAGTTGAAGACCAGCTGGATGGACAGCAGGTCACCGATCACCGGGTGCTTCACGTAGGGCTCGAGGGTCTCGAGCGCCCACTGCTTGGTGAGCTGGTCGACGACGACCACGCCCGCGGCGTACAGCCAGAACGCCGGCCTCCAGGTCAACGACGCTCCTCGCGCTGCTTGCACGTCACGCAGAGGTTCGCGCGCGGGAACGCCATGAGGCGCGCCCGACCGATGCCCTGGCCGCACGACTGGCAGGCGCCGTAGGTGCCCACCTTGATGCGGCGCAGCGCGTCGACGCTCTGCTCCAGCATGTCGCGGGTGTTGTTGACGATCGACATCTCCTGCTCGCGCTCCAGCGCGGTCGAGCCGGCGTCGGCCTGGTCGTCGCCCGCACCCTCGGACGTGTGCAGCAGGTCGTCGAGCTCGTGCTCCGTGACGCCCAGCTCGGTGACGAGCCGCTCGACGTCGGAGTTGAGCACCTCGACGATCTGTCGGAGGTCCGAGATCTTCCAGGCGTCGTCACCCTCACGCACGGGAAGCTTCTTCACGTCCGCCGGCTTCAGCTCGGCGGGGTCCACCACCACGATGGTCACATCGGTGCTGCTCATGACTGTCCTCGTCTCTGCCTGGTGAAAGGAGGGTAGTCCCCTCCGGAGCACATAGCAAAGCGCCGCGCCCGAAGGCGCGGCGCCGTGCGTGTCTCGAGCGTCAGCCCTGCTTGTCCTCGTCGCCCTCGGACGGCTGGCTCCAGGGGCTCTGCGGCGTGTACGGCGTGCCGTACTGCGTCGCCTGCGGCTGGTACGGCTGCTCCGCGAGCTTGGGCGTCATGCCGGTCACCGGCGCGAACGGGTGCGGCTCCTCGGCCTGCTCCTCCGACGCCTCGCCCTCGGGCTCCTCGGCGGTCTCGTCGCCCTCCTCGGACGCCTCGCCCTCAGGTGCCTCCTCGGCGGTGTCGGCGGCCTCGGCCGGCGCCTCCGCCGCGAAGTCCTCCTCGGCGGCGGCCTCGGGGGCCTCCTCCGCCGGGGCCTCGTCCTCCATGAGGTCCTCGCCCACGAACGACGCGACCGGCGCGGGCGCGGTGCCCTCGGCGTGGTCGAGGTCGCCCAGCAGGTTGGACAGGTACGACTTGAGGCGGGCGCGGTAGTCGCGCTCGAAGCGGCGCAGGTCGTCGATCTTGGTCTCGAGCAGCGAGCGCTCGGCGGTGAGCTCGTCCATGCGGGCCTGGGCGTCGGTCTCGGCGCGCTCGACGATGGACTCGGCCTTGGCCTTGCCCTCCTCGACGAGGCGCTCCTTCTCCTCCTCGCCGGCGGCGACGTACTCGTCGTGGAGCTTCTGCGCCATCGCGAGCATGCCGGTCGGGGTCGGGGGGTTGACGTCGGTGGCCGCCTGGAGCAGGCCGGTCTCCTGCGTCGGCTCCGGGGCCGGGGCGGGTGCGACGCCGCCCTCCTGCACCTTCGCGGCGAGCTCGTCACGCTCCTGCGTGAGCTGCGCGATCGTGGCCGCGACCTCGTCGAGGAAGTCGTCCACCTCGTCCTGGTCGAAGCCCTCGCGGTACTTGGTCTTGGAGAAGGCCTTGTTGAGGACGTCCTCGGCGGTCAGCAATGCCATGTCGACTTCCACCTCACGCGGGTAGGGGCCGGTTCTCCCGGCCTTGCGGATACTTCGTCACTGTACCGACATGTCTATCGGCACGCACTTGAGAGGTCCAGGTCAGCGGCTCATCGCGACGGCGCTGACGACCTGGTAGAGCAGGGACACCGCCAGGAAGACGATGAGGAACGCGAGGTCGATGCGCACCTGTCCCAGCGACAGCGGCGGCACCACGCGTCGCACGGCCTTGATCGGCGGGTCGGTCACGGTCAGCACGCCCTCGACCGCGACCAGCGCCGCGCCGGTGGGGCGCCAGTCGCGCGCGAAGGCCATCACGAGGCTGACGATGACGCGGCCCAGCAGCGCCATCATGAACAGGAAGAGCACGAACTGCAGCGCGCCGAAGAGGAAGGACACGCTGCGAGCCTACCGCGAGGCTCAGGCCTGGTTGTAGAAGGCCTGGTCCTGGACGGGCTCCTCGTCGATGCCGATCTCCACGTGCGCCGGCGAGAGCAGGAACACCGAGGTGGTGACGCGCTCGATCGAGCCGTGGAGGCCGAACGACAGGCCAGCCGAGAAGTCGACGAGGCGCTTGGCATCCGCGTCGGTCATCTCGGTGAGGTTCATGATCACCGGCACGCCCATGCGGAACGCCTCGCCGATGAGCCGCGCGTCGTTGTAGCTGCGCGGCTTGATGGTCTGGATGCGGCGCAGGTCCTTCGCGGGCGCCTCGGCGGCCTCGCGCGGCGCACGGGCGTGCTTGGTGGGCGCCGCCTTCGGACCGTGCTGAGCCTGCTTGACCTCGGAGACGTCGTGCAGGTTCGTCACGGGCGCGAGCTCGGGCTCGGCGTAGTCGTACTCCTCCTGCTCGCTCACGTCGAATCCGAGGTACTGGATCGCCTTGCGCATTGCGCTCATCATGACCCCCTGGTCGTGGTGCCGTTCAACGCCTTCACGGTAGGGCCGCGACTCCCCTGGTCAGCGGACCGACACGCCGCAGACGATGACGCCGGCGTGCCGTCCCGTGACCCCGTCGCGACGATGCGAGAACAGCCGGGGGTCCTCGAGGGTGCACACCCGGTGGCGGACGACCGTCGTGAAGCCCAGCTCCCCCAGGCGCGTCTCGACGGCGCGCGGGAGGTCGAGCGCGGGCGTGCCCGCCCGTGTCGTCGAGCGCGCCGTGGGATGGCGCGAGGCGACGGCGTCCCGCATCTCCTGCGGGACCTCATAGCAGCGCCCGCAGGCCGCGGGGCCGATGCTCGCGGACATGCCCTCGCGCGCGCGCCGCTCGGCGGGGCTGCGGAGGTCGAGCAGCGCCGCGACCGCCGCGTCGACCGCGCCGAGGCGGACGCCCTCGCGGCCCGCGTGGACGGCCGCGACCGCGCCCGTCACCGCATCGTGCATGAGGATCGGGACGCAGTCGGCGGCGATCGCCGCGACCGCGACGCCGGGCGTGCGTGTGACGAGCACGTCCGCGACCGCGGGGTCCTCGCCCGGACGCGTCACCTCGGCGACCCGGATGCCGTGCTCCGCGTGAAGGAAGGACACGGGCGCCCCCGCCATGACGGAGACGGCCGCGCGGTTGAGCGCGACCGCGTCCGGGTCGTCACCCACGTGGGTGGCGAGGTTGAGCGACTCGTAGGGGGCGGCGGACGAGCCGCCTGCCCGGGAGGTGAAGAACGCGCGAACCGGCAGCCCGGCGTCGAGCACCCGTCCCTACCGGAGGAACTCGGGCACGTCGAGCGTGTCCGCGGCGGGACGAGCCTGCGGCTTGAGCGGGATCGCGTCCGTGGCCGGGGCGGCGTCGCGCGCCTCGGCGGTCGGGCCGGCCGGGATCACGTCCGTCTCGACGGGCGCGTCGATCGGCTCGAGCTCCTCGGCCTTGGGCGCCGGGGCGGACTCGATCGCGCCCAGCGCGCCCGCGTGGGCACGGTGGGTCGGGGCGCCGCCGTCGAAGCCCGCCGCGATGACGGTGATGCGGAGCTCGTCACCCAGCGAGTCGTCGATCACGGTGCCGAAGATGATGTTCGCCTCGGGGTGGGCCGCCTCGCGCACCAGGCGGGCCGCGGTCTCGACCTCCTTGATGCCCAGGTTCGAGCCGCCCGAGATCGACAGCAGCACGCCGTGCGCGCCCTCGATCGACGCCTCGAGCAGCGGCGACGCGATCGCGCCCTCCGCGGCCTCGAGCGCGCGGGACTCGCCGCGGGCGCTCGCCACGCCCATGAGCGCGGTGCCCGCGCCCTGCATCACGGACTTGACGTCGTTGAAGTCGACGTTGATGAGGCCCGGGGTGGTGATGAGGTCGGTGATGCCCTGGACGCCGCCCTGGAGCACCTGGTCGGCCGCGGCGAACGCGCCGAGCACGCTCAGCTGCGTGTCGGAGATGTCGAGGAGGCGGTCGTTGGGGATGACGATGAGGGTGTCGACCTCGTCGCGCAGCGTCGCGATGCCGTTGTCGGCCTGGTCCGCGCGGCGGCGGCCCTCGAAGCCGAACGGGCGGGTCACGACGCCGACGGTGAGCGCGCCGAGCGAGCGGGCGATGCGCGCCACGACGGGTGCGCCGCCCGTGCCGGTGCCGCCGCCCTCGCCCGCGGTGACGAAGACCATGTCGGCGCCGCGCAGCGCCTCCGCGATCTCGTCCTCGTGGTCCTCGGCCGCCTTCTTGCCGACCTCCGGGTCGGCGCCCGCGCCGAGGCCGCGCGTGAGCTCGCGGCCGATGTCGAGCTTCACGTCCGCGTCGGACATGAGCAGCGCCTGCGCGTCGGTGTTGATCGCGATGAACTCGGCGCCCTTGAGGCCGACGTCGATCATGCGGTTCACGGCATTGACGCCGCCACCGCCCACGCCGACGACCTTGATGTGCGTGATGTAGTTCTGCGGTGCGGCCATGTGCCTGTCCCTTCAACCTTAACCCTCAAGTTGAGGGTTATAGTTATGTCAAGTCGTTCACTGACGAAGGTACGGGCGGGTCGCCCCGTTCCCGAGGCCGACACGCGCGTGTCGCGAAGAATTATCGGCGCGCATCGTGAAGCGCGGGGCCCGGCCGCCTGCCGCGTCAGGTGATGACGGGCAGCGTCGGCGCGGAGACGTCGATCTCGGTCGCGTCCTTCGCCTGCGCGGAGCGCAGCAGCACCTGCAGCACGCTCACCTTGAGCGCGGAGTCCTCGGCGCTCCCCCAGTCGACGCGGGGCCCGTCGCGCAGCACGAACGTCACGGTGTCCTCCGTGGTCGCGCTGATGTCCTGGACCCGGTTGCGGAGCCTGGCGGGCAGCTGGTTCACGACGCCGAGCACGGACTCGAGGATGCGCTCGTTGCCCTTGCCCGTCGGGATGGTGACGACGGGGAGACGCGCAGGGGTCGCGTCCGAGCGGCCCACCCGGGTCGCCTCGGAGTCGAGGAGGTCGTAGCCGCCGTCGGTGCTCGGCACCGCGGCGACGGGCTCGCGCGAGGTCAGCTCGATGAGCAGCCCTCGGGGCCACACGCGCTCGACCGCGGCGTCGCGCACCCCGGGCACCTCGCGCAGCTCGTCCGCCACGCGCGACGAGGCGAGGGTCGCCAGCGAGTCGCCCTCGTGCGCGTCCACCACCTTCGCGACGTCCTCCGGGTCGACGACGGTGCCGTAGCCCGTGACCTCGACCTGCTCGGGATCGAGCGCGAGCACGGGCGAGGCGAGCACGACCCAGGCGAGCGCGCCCGCGATGGCGACGTAGCCCGCGCGTCGCGCCCAGACCAGCGCCGACAGCCGGCGCTGCGCGGCCGCGCGCTCCTTGAGCCGCGACTGCAGGCGCAGCGTCACGTTGCCGAGCTGCTCGGCCGCAGCCTCCGCGCCCCGCGTGGTGCGGCGCCTCAGCAGGCCGCCCCAGCGGCGGCCGCGCGAGGGCGGCGCGGTCTCGGTCGTGCGGGTCGCGCCCGTGCCGGTGCTCCGGCGGCGCTCGCCGTCCCGGCGCCACGCGCGCGCGAGCTCGTCCGTCTCCGCGGTGACCGGCACCCCGGTCGAGCGCGGCCGCGTGCCGGTGGCGACGCTGCCCGACCGCGGGCGGTCGGTCGACGCGGTGGGCGCGGTGGGCGCGGTGGAGGCGGTGGGCGCGTCGCCCGGCGACCGGCGCGCGGCCGGACGCGGGGGGCGGCGGACCTCAGACATCGCGCTCCGCGAGGCGCGCGAGGATCCAGTCGGCCGCGAGCGTCACGGTGCCCGAGCCGACGGTGTAGACGGTGTCCCCCGCCCGCGCGGCATCCGCCGCGAGCCGCGCGGCGTGCTCGAGGTCGTCGGCGAGCGTGAGGGTCGAGCCCTCGGGCATGACCGCGTGCTCCGCGATCGAGGCCGAGGAGACGCCCGGGATCGGGTCCTCCCGGTCGCCGTGGACCGGCGCGAGCACCACGTCGGCGTCCGCGACGGACAGCGCCCGCCCGAAGTTCTCGGCGTGCATCTGCGTCCGCGTGAACAGCGCGGGCTGGAACAGCACCACGATGTGGCCCGCTCCCCCGTCCCGTGCCGCGCGCAGCAGCGCGGCCACCTCGGTCGGGTGATGCGCGTAGTCGTCGATGACGCGCACGCCCGCGGCCTCGCCGCGCAGCTGGTACCGGCGGCCCGTGCCCGCGAACGAGGCGAACGAGGCGGCGGCCGCGTCGGGGTCCGCGCCCATCTCGACCGCGGCGAGCCACGCCGCGGTCGCGTTGAGGCGGTTGTGCGCGCCCGGCGCGCTCACCGCGAGCGGGATCTCGCGCCCGTCGTACGCGATCGCGTCCGGCCCGACGACGGCGTCCGCCCCCGAGCCCTCCGAGCCGTACGTGAGGACCCGCGTGCCGGCGGCCCGCGCGGCGTCCGCGAGGCCCCGCACCACCGCATCGTCCACGCACGCGATAACGGTGCGGGACTGCGACGCGAAGTCCGCGAACGCGCGGTGGAGGTTCTCGACGGTGCCGTGGAAGTCGAGGTGGTCGGGCTCGATGTTGAGCAGGATCGCGACCTCGGGGTGGTAGCGCAGGAACGAGCCGTCGGACTCGTCGGCCTCGAGCACCGAGATGCCGGCCGTGCCCGCGTAGCCGCCGGCGACCGCGCCCTCGATGCCGAACACGCGCGCGCCCACCGCGAAGCCCGCGTCGACGCCCGCCGCGTGCAGCGCGTGGGCGACCATCGCGGAGGTCGTGGTCTTGCCGTGCGAGCCGGCGACCGCCACCAGCCGCTGCCCCTCGAGCGCGCGCACGAGCGCCTCCGAGCGGTGCCAGACGGGGATGCCGAGCGCGCGGGCGCGCGCCAGCTCGACGTTGGTCTCGCGCACCGCGGTCGACACCACGACCGCGGCGGCGCCGTCGACGAGCGCCGCGTCGTGGCCGAGCTGCACGTCCATGCCGGCGTCCGCGAGCGCCTGGAAGTACGCGGTCTCGGCGAGGTTGGTGCCGGACACCGTGTAGCCGCGCGCCGCGATGAGCCGCGCGACCGCCGACATGCCGGAGCCGCCGACGCCGATGAAGTGGATCCGCTCGCTCACAGGGCCCCCTCGATGAGGTCCGCGAGGCGCGCGGCGCCGTCGGCGATGCCGATGCCGCGTGCGGCCTCGCGCATCGTCTCGCGCGCGTCGGCGTCGAGCAGCATGTGCTCGGCGTGCAGGGTGAGCGAGGCGGGCGTGAGGTCGGCGTCCCGCACCAGCACGGCCGCGCCGGCCTCGACCGCGGCGGCGGCGTTGAGCGCCTGCTCGCCGTTGCCGTGCGGCAGCGGCACGTACAGCGCGGGCAGGCCCAGCGCCCCGATCTCGCACACGGTGGCGGCGCCGGAGCGGCACACGACGCCGTCGGCCGCGGCGAACGCGCTCGCCATGTCGTGCGCGTACTCGGACACCGCGTACATGCCGCGCGAGGCGGCGGGCAGCTCCGCGAGGGCGCGGTAGGCGTCCTCGGTCTTGCCCTTGCCCGTGAGGTGGATGACGTGCACGCCGTGGGACACGAGCGCGCCGACGGCCCGGGCGAGCGCCGCGTTGACGCTCGCGGCGCCGAGCGAGCCGCCGAAGACGAGCAGGACGTGGGCGTCCGGCGCCCAGCCGCGGGACTCGCGCGCCGCGGCGGCCGCGCGGGCGCGGCTGTCCGGGTCCGAGAGGGTGCGGGCGAGCGACTCGAGCTCGGGGCGCAGCGGCAGGCCCGTGACCGTCGCGTGGCGCAGCGGGGTGCCGGGGAACGTCACCGCGACGCGCTCGGTCAGGCGCGCGCCCAGCTTGTTGGCGATGCCGGGCTTGGCGTTGGCCTCGTGCACGACGATCGGAAGCCCGCGGCGTCGCGCCGCGAGGTACACGGGGGTGGACACGTAGCCGCCGAAGCCCACCACCGCATCGGCCTCGAGCCGGTCGATGGCCGCCTCGCAGTCGCGGATGGCCCGCCGCAGCCGCGACGGGAAGCGCAGCGCGGCGCCGTCGGGGCGGCGCGGGAACGGCACCTTCTCGATCTCGACGAGCTCGAGGCCCGCGCGCGGCACGAGGTCCGCCTCGAGGCCGTCGGGCGTGCCGACCGCGGTGACGTCGTGGCCCCGCTCGAGCAGCGTCGAGGCGGTCGCGAGCAGCGGGTTGACGTGGCCGGCGGTGCCCCCGCCGGCGAGCAGGAGCCTAGCCACGCCGGGTCCCCCGGGACAGCACGGCGAGCGAGCGGCGCACCACGGACGGGCGGGCCGCGAGCGCCTCGGCCGCGCCGGGCTCGTGACGGGCGAAGGAGAGCAGGACGCCCATGGCGGCGAGCGACATGATGAGGGACGAACCTCCGGAGGAGACGAGCGGGAGCGGAACGCCCGTGACGGGCAGGAACTCGAGGACGACCGCGATGTTGACGACGGCCTGGATGACGATCCACGCGCCGATCCCGGCGCCCGCGATCTGCACGAAGCGGTCGGTGCTGCGGGTGACGATGCGCGTGACGGCCACGAGGATCATGGCGAAGGCCGCGAGGATGAGCAGCGTGCCGAGCAGGCCGAACTCCTCGCCGATGATCGCGAAGATGTAGTCGTTGTCGGCGGCGGGCAGCCAGCCCCACTTCTCGCGGCTCATGCCGGGGCCGAGCCCCCACAGGCCGCCCTGCGCGAGCGCCCACGTGCCGTGGGTCTGCTGCCAGCACGCGTCGCTCACGCACTCGCCCGTCAGCCACTGCTCGATGCGGGCGACGCGCGACTGCGCGGAGAAGACGAGCGCCGTGAGGCCCACGACGCCCACCACGCCGACCATGCCGAAGAAGCGGGCGGGCACGCCCGCGACCCAGAACGCGACGAGCACGATGACCATGAGGATCATCGCGGTGCCCATGTCCTTGCCCGCGAGCACGAGGCCGATCACGGCGATCGCCATGAGCCCGCCGGGCATCATGATGTCGCGCGGGTTCGTGAGGCGGTGGCGGAAGCGCGACAGCACCACGCCGAGGTAGAGCGCGAGGCCCAGCTTGGCGATCTCGGACGGCTGCAGGCTGAAGCCGGCGACGCGGATCCACGCCTTGTTGCCGCCCACCGCGAAGCCGGTGGCGAGCACGACGGTCAGCAGCGCCATCGAGCCGTACAGCACCCATGGCGCGACGATCCGCCACGCCTTGATGGGCAGGCGCGAGCCGACGACGAGCGCCGCCATGCCGGCCGCGAGAGCGATGAGCTGCGTGATGAAGCCCGCGTACGCGTTGCCCTCGGTGGTCCGGATGGACGCGACCGACGAGCTCGACAGCACGACGGCGAGGCCCACGAGCACCAGGATCGCGGTCGCCGCGACGAGCAGGTAGTACGAGGCGAGGGGCGAGCGCCAGGCGCTGACGGTGCTCTCGGGCCGTGCCGCGGTCGCCGTCATGCCGCCTCCTAGCGGTCCCACGCCTCCACCGCCCTGGTGAACGCCTCTCCTCGGTCCGCGTAGCTGCGGAACTGGTCCATCGATGCGCAGGCGGGTGACAGGAGGACGGTGTCCCCCGGTTCCGCGAGCCCCCGCGCGGCCTGGACCGCCCGGCTCATCACATCCTCCCCCGGGGGCACGGGGACCACCGGTATCTCGGGCGCGTGTGTCGCGAGGGCCGAGGCGAGCGGCTCCTGGTCCACGCCGATCAGCACGGCGGCCCGCACGCGGCCCGCGAGCGCGCGCACGAGCCCGGAGAACTCCTGGCCCTTCGCGAGGCCGCCGGCGATCCACACCACCGACTTGTCGGCTCGCCCGCCGAAGGCCGCCTCGACGGCGTGCGCGTTGGTCGCCTTCGAGTCGTCGACGTAGGACACCCCGTCGAGGTCGCGCACCCACGCGGTGCGGTGCTGGTCGAGGCGGAAGGAGCGCAGCCCGTCGCGCACCGCCTCGGCGGGCACGCCCACGGCGCGGCAGAGCGCGGCCGCGGCGAGCGCGTTGGTGGCGAGGTAGGGCGGCACGTCGCCGGCGACGAGGTGCGCGAGGTCGTCGACCTCGCCGAGCTCGGCGGCCTGGCGGTGGCGGTCGGGCACGAAGGCGCGGTCGAGCAGCAGCCCCTCGACGATGCCGAGCTGCGACGGCGCGGGGGACCCGAGCGTGACGCCGATCGCGCGCGCGCCCTCGACCACGTCCGCCTCGGCGACCATCGACTCGACGAGCGCGTCCGCCGCCGGGTACACGCACGCCACCTGCACGTGCTGGTAGACCTTCGCCTTGTCGGCGCGGTACGCCTCGAGGCTGCCGTGCCAGTCCGTGTGGTCGTCGTCCGCGTTGAGGCACACGGCCGCGTGCGGCGAGATGGTGTGCGCGAAGTGCAGCTGCAGGCTCGCGATCTCCACGGCCACCAGGTCCGACTCCTCGCGCGCGGCGTGGATCACGGGGATGCCCATGTTGCCGCACACGCGCACGTCGAGCCCGCCGGCCCGCGCGATCGCCCCGACCATCTGCGCCGTCGTCGTCTTGCCGTTGGTGCCGGTGACCATCACCCACGGGATGCCCGGGCGGCGCACGCGCCACGCGAACTCCATCTCGGACCAGATCTCGAGTCCCGCGGCCTCGCACGCGCGGACGGCGTCGGAGTGCGGCGCGAAGCCGGGGGACGCCATCACCACGTCGAACGAGCCGAGGTCCACCTCCGACACGTCGCGGTGGTCGGCCGCGCCGTTGGCGTCGACCGTCACGGCCGTGCCTCCGAGCGAGCGCGTCACCTCGGCCGCGGAGGTGCCCGCGATGCCGACTCCGAGGATGAGGACGCGACGGCCCTCGAGGGTCGTCAGGTCCGTCACAGCGAGGCCACCCACTCCGCGTAGAAGATCCCGACCCCGAGGCCGGTGAACATCGCCGCGATGATCCAGAACCGGACCACGATGGTGACCTCGCCCCAGCCCATCAGCTCGAAGTGATGGTGCAGCGGCGCCATCTTGAAGAGGCGTTTGCCGCCCGAGATCTTGAACCAGCCGATCTGCAGGACCGAGCTCGCGACGACCAGCACGAACAGGCCGCCGACGATGACGCCGAGGAGCTCGGTGCGGGTGACGATCGTCATGCCCGCGATCGCGCCGCCGATCGCGAGCGAGCCGGTGTCGCCCATGAAGATCTTCGCGGGGCTCGCGTTCCACCACAGGAAGCCCAGGCATGCGCCCGCGATGGCGCCCGCCAGGATGGCGAGGTCCCAGGGGTCGCGCACCTCGTAGCACGTGGTGCCCGCGCCGGGGGCGCCGCACGCCTGGTTGATCTGCCACAGGTTGATGAGGATGTACGCCACGAAGAAGATCACGGCGGTGCCGCTCGCGAGGCCGTCGAGGCCGTCGGTGAGGTTGACCGCGTTGGACCAGGCCGTGATGAGCAGGTTCGACCACACCACGAAGAGGATGAGGCCGATGGTCGGCCCCCAGATCGCGAGGTCGAGCCTGGTGTCGCGCAGGAACGAGATCGCCGTGGAGGCGGGCGTGACGCCGCGGCCGTCCGGGAACTGCAGCGCGAGGATGCCGAACGAGATGCCCACGACGCCCTGGCCGAGGAACTTCCACCGCGCCCTCAGGCCCAGGGACCTCTCGCGCGAGATCTTGATCGCGTCGTCGAGGAAGCCGACGAGGCCGAGGCCGACCATGAGGTAGACGACCAGGATGGACGATGCGCTGGGCGCACGGCCGACGAGGAGGTTGCCCCCGAGCCACGCCAGCACCGCCGCCAGGATGATGACGACGCCGCCCATGGTGGGGGTGCCGCGCTTGACGTGGTGGCTGGCCGGGCCGTCCTGACGGATGAACTGGCCGAACTGACGGTGCGTCAGGTACCGGATGAGTACCGGGGTCGCGAGCAGCGACAGCAGCACTCCGAGCCCTGCCGCGAAGACGACGGCCTTCATCCGACTCCTCCCACGAGCTGGTCCGCGAGCTCCCACAGCCCGGAGCCGTGGGAGGCCTTGACGAGGACGGTGTCCCCGGGGCGCAGCGTCTCCTCGAGGAGCGCGCGCGCCTCGCCGATTGTATCGACGTAGGCCGCCTCGTCGCCCCACGAGCCCTCGCGGACCGCCGCCACGAAGGCGGGGCGGGCGCCCGCGCCGACGATGATCGTGCGGTCGATGCGCAGCCGCACGACGTCGGTGCCGATCTGCTCGTGGATGGTCACGGAGGCGTCCCCGAGTTCCCGGATCTCGCCGAGCACCGCGACCGTGCGGCCGCCGTCCGCGACGAGCTTGAGCGCGCGCAGCGCGGCGCGCACGGACTCGATCGAGGCGTTGTAGGCGTCGTCGATGATCGTGACGCCGTCCGCGCGCTCGGTCAGCGCCATGCGGTGCGCCGAGACCGGCCCGGCGGCGGCGACGCGCTCCCACGCGGTCGCGGGGTCGAGCCCGACCTCGAGGCACACCGCGAGCGCGGCGAGCGCGTTGGTGACGTGGTGCTCGCCCACGAGCGCGAGCGTGCGCCGCGGCAGCTCGAGCGGCGGCTCGCCCGCCCGCACCACCTCGAACGACGCGCGTCCGCGGTCCGAGGTGACGTCGTGCGCGGCGAGGTCGCCGTGACCGACGCCGAACATGACGGCGCGCTCGGCGAGCGCGGCCATCGGGGCGACCCGCGCATCGTCCGCGTTGAGGACGGCGACGCCGCCGGGGACGAGGCCCGTGACGATCTCGCTCTTCGCCACCGCGACGTCGTCCGGGGAGGCGTACTCCCCCATGTGCGCGGTGCCGACCGTGAGCGCGACCGCGACGTCGAGCGGCGCGATCGACGTGAGGTAGTCGATGTGGCCGAGCCCGCTCGCGCCCATCTCGAGCACGAGGAAGCGGGTCGACAGGTCGGCGCGGAGCACGGTGAGCGGCATGCCGATCTCGTTGTTGAAGCTGCCGACCGGCGCGACCACGTCGGGCAGCGCCTGCGACAGGAGGTCCTTGGTGGTGGTCTTGCCGTTGGACCCGGTGATGCCGATGACCGTGATCCCGCCCTCGGCGCGCAGCAGCGCGAGGTACGCGCGGGCGAGCGAGCCGAGCGCGGCCTGCACGTCCGCGACGAGCACGTGCGGCGCGTCGACCGGCTCGGAGACCAGGCACAGCGACGCGCCGGCGGCGACCGCCTGGGGCACGTAGTCGTGCCCGTCGACCCGCTCCCCCACGAACGCGACGTAGAGGAAGCCGGGCTCGATCGCGCGCGAGTCCTTCTCGACGCCGCTCACCGGGGTGTCGACGTCCGCGGCGAGCGTGCCGCCCACCGCGTTGGCGATCCACTGCGCGGTGACCGGCCTCACGCGCGCTCCTCGCGGACCGTGGCGAGGGCGGCCAGGAAGGCGCCGGCGTCCGTGTACGGGTGATGCACTCCGTCGATCTCCTGCGTGGTCTCGTGTCCCTTGCCGGTGGCGATGATGGTGTCGTCGGGTCCTGCCATGCGCACGGCGGCCTCGACGGCGGCCGTGCGCGGGAACACCTCGAGGACGTCGCGGCGGTCGGGCCGCTCGGCGTCGACCCCCTCGAGGATGCGGGCCCGGATGTGCTCGGGCGGCTCGGTGCGGGGGTTCTCGTCGGTCACGATGACCACGTCGGCGTGGGTCGCGGCGGCCGTGCCCAGCCCCGGGCGCTTCGAGTCGTCGCGCAGACCGTCGCAGCCGAAGACGATGATGAGGCGTCCGGGGGTGACGAGGCGCATCGCCTCGAGGACGCTCGCGATGCCGTCGGGCGTGTGCGCGTAGTCGACCACGGTCATGGGGGTGTCCGCGTCGCGGGTGGTGACGATCTCGGTGCGGCCCGGCACGGGGCGCGCGATCTCGACGCCGCGGATCGCGTCCTCGAGCGGCACGCCGAGCGCGTACGCGGACACGATCGCGCCGGTCGCGTTGGAGACGTTGATGAGGCCCGGCAGCGGGATGTCGACGTCGTGACGCGAGCCGTCCGGCGCGACGAGCACGAAGCGCATGCCGCCGCGCGCGGTGGGCTGCGCGTCGACCGCGTTCCAGTCCGCGCGGGGCGAGCCGGGGCGGGTCGCGACGGTCTCGACCGGCACCGTCACCTCGTCGACGAGGAGACGGCCCCACTCGTCGTCGACCAGCACGACGGCGCGGTCGGCGAACTCGGGCGTGAAGATGCGCGCCTTCTCCTCGAAGTACTCCTCCATGGTGTGGTGGAAGTCGAGGTGCTCGTACGAGAGGTTGGTGAACAGCACGACCGCGAAGCGGGTGCCGGTGACGCGCTCGAGCGCGATCGCCTGGGACGAGGCCTCGGCGACGGCGGCGGTCACGCCCGCCTCGCGCATGCGCGCGAGCAGCCCCTGGAGCATGGGCGCCTCGGTGGTGGTGCGGGCCGCGGGCGCCGCCTCGTCGCCGATGCGCATCTCGACCGTGCCGAGCAGGCCCACCTTCTCGTGGACCGTGCGCAGCGCGCCCTCGGTGAGGAACGCGGTGGTGGTCTTGCCGTTGGTTCCGGTGAGCCCGATGAGCGGGACGTCGCGCGAGGGGTCGCCGTAGACCTCCGCGGCGGCGAGGGCGCAGGCCCGGCGCGGGTGGGTCGTGACGAGCACGGGCACGCCGGTCGCGCGCGCCTCCTCGGCGCCCGCGCGGTCCGTGAGGATCGCGGCGGCGCCGTTCGCGACGGCCTGCGCCGCGAAGCGCGCGCCGTGGACGTTCTCCCCCGGCAGCGCGCAGAACAGGTCGCCCGGCCGGGCGTCGCGCGAGTCGACGGTCGCGCCCGTCACGCGCACGTCTGGTCCGTGCAGGTCCGCGCCCACGCGCGCCTCGATGGCGGTCAGCAGGGCGCCGGCGACGCGGGAGGGACGCATCGAGAGGTCCGGCATTCTCACTTCCAGGTGGTCGGGTACAGCGTGGGCTCCGACGTGGACGGAGGCACCCGCAGGGACTGCAACGCAAAGGTTGCCACATCCTTGAAGACGGGCGCGGCGGTGGTGCCGCCCCAGATCTCGGTCTTCGGGTCGCGAAGGATGACGGACACGACGATACGCGGGTCGTCGGCCGGCGCGATGCCCACGAACGACGCGACGATGCTCGTGAGGCGGCCGTCGGCGCCCGCGGCCTGCGCGGTTCCGGTCTTGCCTGCGACGCGGTAGCCGTCGATGCGCGCGAGCACGCCGGTGCCGCCGTCCTGGGTGACGTCCTCGAGCATCGTCAGCACCTGCGTCGCCGTCGACTTCGAGATCACGCGCTTGGGCTCCTCGGACTCGCGCGCGGTGAACGTGCCGTCCTCGTCCTGGTAGCCCTTGACCACCGAGGGCTGCACCTTGAGTCCCTCGTTCGCGATGATCGAGAACACCTGGCTGGTCTGCAGCGCCGTGACCGCGAGGCCCTGGCCGAACGTGGTGGTCCACTTCTGGCGGCCGTCCCACTGGTCCCAGTCGGCGAGGATGCCCGCCGACTCGCCGTAGAGGCCCACGCCGGTGGTCTCGCCGAAGCCGAACTTCTTGAGGTACTTCCAGCGCGTCTCCGAGCTCATGAGCTCGCCCACCTGCACCGTGCCGGTGTTCGACGACGTCGCGAGGATGCCCGACAGCGTGAGCTTCTCCTTGTCGTGCTCGTGGGAGTCGGTGAAGGTCTGGTCGTTCTCGGTCGTGTACTTGTACGGCGCGGTGAAGTGCGTGAGCGGCGTCGCGACGCCCTCCTCGATCGCGGCCGCCATCGTGATGACCTTCGCCGTCGAGCCGGGCTCGAACACGGTCGACACCGAGCGCGCGCCGCGGTCGTCGGAGTCGGAGGCGGAGGGGTCGTTGGGGTCGACGCTGTCGGAGTCGACGAGCGCGAGGATCTCGCCCGTCTCGGTGTCCTGCACCACGACGGTCGCCTGGCTCGCGCCGGTCTCGGAGATCGCCTCCTGCGCGCGCTGCTGCGCGTACCACTGGATGTCGCGGTCGATCGTGAGGACCACGTCGTCGCCGGGGATCGCCTCGATCTCCTCCTGGACGCCCGTGGGGATGAGGTAGGCGCCGGTCGAGTCGCGCTCGTACGTGATCTCTCCCGGGGTGCCCTCGAGGACGTCCTCGTAGGCCGCCTCGACGCCGGTGAGGCCCACGGTGCCGGAGCCCTCGGCGGCGCCGCCCATGAAGCCCACGACGTTGCCCGCGAGCGTGCCGTTCGGGTAGATGCGCTTCTCGACGAGCTCGGGCTCGATGCCGAGCACCTTCTCCGCGGCGATGAGGTCCCACGTCTCGGGCGAGATGTCCTTCACCAGGTAGGAGAACGTGCTGTCCCCCACCATCTTGGCGCCCAGCTCGTCCGGGTCCATGTCGAGGATCGGCGCGAGGATCTCGGCCGCGCCCACGGGGCCCGAGGCGACGACGACGCCGTCCTCGGTGCGCGTGAAGTCCTTGATCTTCTGCTGGTTGACGCCCACGTTGTAGCGCTGGACCGACGTCGCGAGCACCACGCCGTCGCGGTCGACGATGTCGGCGCGCGGGACGGTGATCTCCTTGGTGACGAGGCGCTCGGACAGGGCAGTCTCGGCGATGGCCTGCGCGTTGACCGCCTGGATCATCACGAGCCGGGCGGCGAACACGAGCAGCACGAGCAGCAGACCCGCCGCGATGATCCGCTGTCGCAGCCGCGGGTCCGCCAGGCGCGGAGCGCGGGGCGAGGGCATGCGGTCTACTTCTCCCCTGTCTCGAGGACGATGCCGTCCGATAGTGACACGAAGCCCAGCGACGAGGCGGGAGCCATGCCGAGCCGCACCGCACGCTTCGCGAGCTCGGCGGGCGAGGCGTTCGTGTCGAGCGTCTCCTGGAGCGCGGCCTGCTGGACGTGCAGGTCGGCGATCTGGATCTTGAGGTCGCGGCGCTCGTACGCACCCTCGGCCATCGTCGTGTTGATGAGCAGCACCGAGGCGAGGGCGGCGAGCACGACGGCGACGCACGCGATCGCGAACGGCACGAGCGAGCGCGCCGTCTCGGGGGCCGCGACCGCGCGCAGGTGGCGGCGGGGCGCCGCCTCCGGCCGGGGCGCGTGGGCACGCTGCTGACGCAGGGGCGCGGCGCTCATGCGGTCCTCCTCAGACGCTCGGGCGGGGTGGGACGGAGCCGCTCGGCGGCTCGCAGGCGGACGGGCTTGGATCGGGGGTTGGCCTCGGCCTCCTCGGGCGACGCCTTCTCGGCGCCGCGCGTGAGGAGCCGCAGGTAGGGCTGCGCGGAGTCCGGGATGACGGGCAGCCCGGGGGGCGCCTGCGTCTCCGCGCCCTCCGCGAAGGCCCGCTTCACGATGCGGTCCTCGAGCGAGTGGTAGGACTCGACGACCACGCGGCCGCCCACGCCCACGCCCTCGATCGCGGCGGGGATCGCGCGCTCGAGCACCTCGAGCTCGCGGTTCACGGCGATGCGCAGCGCCTGGAAGGTGCGCTTGGCGGGGTTGCCGGCGCCCGGCGTGCGCGTCGCCGCGGGGATGCAGGCCCGCACGAGGTCCACGAGCGCGCCGGAGCGCGTGATCGGGTCGGTCTCGCGTCGGCGCACGATCGAGCGGGCGATCTTGGAGGCGAAGCGCTCCTCGCCGTAGACCCGCAGGATGCGCGTGAGCTCGCGCTCGTCGGCGTCGCGCAGCAGGTCCGCCGCCGACACCGGGTCGCCCGGGTTCATCCGCATGTCGAGCGGCGCGTCCTGCGCGTAGGAGAAGCCGCGCTCCGCATCGTCGATCTGCAGCGAGCTGACCCCGAGGTCGAGCAGGATGCCGTCGGCACGGTCGACGCCGGCCGCGGCGAGCGCGCCCGGGATGTCGTCGTACTCGGCGTGGTGGGCGATGAAACGGTCGCCGAAGCGCGCGAGCCGCGCGGAGGCGAGGGCGATGGCCTGGGGGTCGCGGTCGATGCCGACCACGCGCGCCCGGGGGCAGCGCTCGAGGATGCCCTCGGTGTGGCCGCCCATGCCGAGCGTGCCGTCGATCGCGACCGCGCCGTCGTGGTCGAGGGCCGGCGCGAGGAGGTCGACGCAGCGCTCGAGCATCACCGGCGTGTGCCGCGACGCCGCGGCCTCACGTGCCTCGTGCTCCTGCTCGCCCATCGACCCTCCTCTCCGGGTCCGGCCCGTGCCCCGTGGTCTCCCTCCGAGCTCCTCTGGCGGGGGGAAGTCCGCCAGAGCGATCCGGGAGGAGGCCACAGGGCACGCGCTGCTGCTACATGTCGTCGAAGATCTCCGCCGCCGTCTCCGCATACGCGTCCTCGCCGGCCTCGAGGTACTGCTCCCACCGCTCCGCGTCCCACACCTCGACACGCGAACCCATGCCCACCACGGCGACCTCGCGCTCGAGCCCCGCGTAGCGGCGCAGCGGCTGCGACAGCAGGATCCGGCCCTGCTTGTCGGGGATGTCGTCGCTCGCGTGCCCGAGGAAGCTGCGCAGGTAGTCCCGCGCCGCCTTGTTCTCGAGCGGCGCGCGGCGCAGCCGGTCGTGGATGAGCGCGAACTCGTCCAGCGGGAAGAGGAACACGCAGCGGTCGAGACCGCGGGTTGCGACCAGCCCCGACGCGAGCCGGCCGCGGAACTTCGCCGGGAGGATGAGGCGGCCCTTGTCGTCGAGCCGAGGCGTGAACGTGCCGAGGAACACGCCCGTGGGGCCTAGCCCGAACGTCGTGGTCTCAGACATCGGCCCTCCCCTCAGGCTTCCCGTCCCTCCCAGTGCCTCCACTTTACTCCACTTCTCTCCACCTGTCGCGGGAAATCGGCAAGATTCTTTTCAAATCTCCATGAAAACCCAGGTAGAAGCGGTGGAGTGCGGTGGAGGGAAATTGCCTCCCCACGGCCCTTTCTGCTCAACTAGGCTCGGAACAAGGGAGAGGGGAACCATGACGACGACCGTCCCGACCGCCGCGCAGCTCGCCGAGGTCGCCGACCTCGCCCGTCGCGTACGCGAGCAGCTGCACACGGTGCTGTCCGGTCTCGACGATGCGGTGGACGCGACGCTGGCGACGATCCTGGCCGAGGGGCACCTGCTGCTCGAGGACGTCCCCGGGGTCGGCAAGACCACCCTCGCCCGCGCGCTCGGGCGTGCGCTCGACACCACGGTCGGCCGCATCCAGTTCACGCCCGACCTGCTCCCGTCGGACGTCACCGGCGTGAGCGTCTTCCGCGGCGACGAGCACCGCTTCGAGTTCCGGCCGGGCCCGGTGTTCGCGAACATCGTGGTGGCCGACGAGATCAACCGCGCCTCGCCCAAGACGCAGGCCGCGCTCCTCGAGTCGATGCAGGAGCGGGCCGTCACGGTCGACGGCGAGACCCGGCCGCTCCCGAGCCCGTTCCTGGTGGTCGCGACGCAGAACCCCATCGACATGGAGGGCACCTATCCCCTGCCCGAGGCGCAGCGCGACCGCTTCATGACGAGGATCGCGGTCGGCTACCCCAGCTCGGGCGACGAGATCGCGATGCTCGACGCGCACGACGGGCACGACCCGCTCGCGGAGGTGCGCGCCGTCGCGACCGCGGAGGACCTCCAGCGTGCGATCGCCACCGTGCGCGGCATCTACGCGTCGCCGGCGGTCAAGCAGTACCTCGTCGACGTCGTGCGGGGCACGCGCGACAGCGGGGACCTGCGGCTGGGCGCGTCGCCGCGCTCGTCGCTGCAGCTGCTGGCCGCCGCCAAGGCGCGTGCCGCGATGGCGGGACGGGACCACGTGCTTCCCGACGACGTCAAGGTGCTCGCGGTGCCGGTGCTCGCGCACCGCGTGATCCCGGCGGCGCAGGCGCGCGCGGCGGGCCGCTCGGCCGAGACCGTCATCCGCGACATCCTCGCGCGCGTCGCGGTGCCGGCCGCGCGGGCGCCCGAGGCGATGTCCCGGGGATGATCCGCCGTCCGGTCCCCGAGCGCCGTGCCGAGGGCGCCGAGACCGTCGTGACCCCGCGGGGCGTCGGCCTCGCCGCCGGCGGCGGCGCGCTGCTGCTCGTGGGGGTCGGCTTCGCCTCGGCCCCGCTGGTGCTCATCGGCGCGACGGTGGTGGCCGCCGTCGCGGTCGCGGCCGCGTGGATCCTGGCCCAGGTGCTCGCGACCCGCGCCCGCGTCGACCAGGTGACGCGCGCGGTGTCGCCCGCGACGCTCAGCGCGGGGACGCCGGGCGACGTCGTGGTGCGGGTGGCCGCGCGCGGCGCGCTCGCCCGCGGGCTGCGGCTGCGCGAGCAGGCCGCCGCGGAGCTCACGGGCGGCGCGGGCACGCGCGCGGCGATCGCGCGCCGGCCCGGCGCGATCGAGCTGCGCTACCGGCTCGCCCCGACGCGCCGCGGACGATGGCTGCTGGGCCCCGCGCTCGCGCGCACCGCGGACCCGTTCGGGCTCGCGTGGTCCGATCGCGCCGTGGGCGGCTCGCTCGAGGTCGCCGTGTGGCCGACCGTGGTCGACCTCGCCGCGAGCGCCGGCGAGCTCATGGGCACGGCCGACCGCGCGCATGCCGGCGCCCGGACCCCCGCCGCCGACGACGCGTCGCTGCGCGACTACCGCGACGGCGACGACCTCCGCCGCGTCCACTGGGCGTCGTCCGCGCGGCGCGGGACGCTGCTCGTGCGCTCGGAGGAGCAGCAGGGACGCACGGCCGCGACCATCCTGCTGGGCCTCCCCTCGGCGCAGACCGGGCTCGAGTGGGCCATCACGGCAGCTGCCTCGGTCGCGCTGTCGGTCGTCGAGGCCGGCCACCCGGTCCGCCTCCTCGCGGGCACCCAGGAGACCTCGGTGCACGACACGCACGGCCGCGCGGCCGAGTCGGCCCGCGCGACGCTGCTCGACGCGACCGTCGACCTCGGCCCCACGGACAGCACCGCGGACGCGGACCGGCTCATGGCCGCGGCGGCCGCGCGCCTCGACCCGGGCCACCGCGATGTCGTCATGGCGGTCCTCGAGCCCTCGGGTCCGGTGGCGCTGCGTGCGCTCGCGCCGCTCGGCGAGGGCGGCCGGGCGTGGGCCCTCGTGCGGGCGCCGCTCGCGGCGCGGGCGCGCGCCGAGCGCACGGTCGAGTCGCTGCGCGCGACCGGGTGGCGCGCGGTCGCGACGCTCGAGCCGGAGCCGCTCGAGGAGGCGTGGGCGCGCCTCCTCGCCGAGGAGGAGTCGTGACCGGCGGGCGCTGGCGGCTCCTCGCGACGCCTCTGATCGCGATCGCGGCGGGCCTCGGCATGGGCGGCCTGTCGGGCCTCGTGGTCTTCGGCGACTGGCTGCGCCCCGTCGGCGCGGTGCTGGGCGCGACCGCGGCGGTCGTGGTGCTCGCCCGCCTCGCCACCGGCCGGCCCTTCCTCCCGACCGTCGCGGGCGCCCTCGCCGGCGCGTGGCTCATCATCGTCGCGTACGTGCCCCGGCCCGACGGCGGCACCACCTGGATCCCGCGCGGGGAGACGCTGGACCAGCTGCGGGAGGTCGCGGAACGCGCGTACTGGTACGCGCAGAACAGCGTGCCGCCCGCCGAGGTCGAGGCGTCGCTCGCGGGCGCGATCACGCTCGCGGTCGTCGCGCTGTTCCTCGTGGTCGACGCGCTCGCCGTCGGCGCCGGCTTCGCCGCATCGTCCGGCTTCGTCCTGCTGGCGCCGTGGCTGCCCGCCCTCACCCTCGAGCGACGCGTGCCCACGCTCGCCCTCGCCGGCGCGCTCGGCGCGTGGCTCGCCGTGATCGCGCTGTCGCGCCGCAGCGATCGCGGGTCCTGGCGCGCCCGCGCGCGCGACGGCGCCTCCCCCGCGGCCCCCGCGGCGGCGCTCGCCGCGACCGCCGCGACCCTGCTCGTCGCGCTCGTCGCCGCGCCCCTCGCGATCGGCGGGCCCGGCTGGGGCGCGATGCCGCGGCTGACCCTGCCCGCGTCGCTCGGCGGCGGCGCCCGCCTCGACCTCGAGATCGACCTGCGCAACTCGCTCACGGAGCAGTCCGCGACGCCGGTGCTGACGTACACGTCGGACTCCGGCAAGGTCGACGTGCTGCGCGGGTTCGCCCTCGCCACGTTCGACGGCACGCGGTGGGACCGCGACCCGTTGGGCGACACCGCGCCGGCGACGGGCGTGCTCTGGCCGGAGGACACCGGCAGCCCGCTCATCGCGGACCCGGGCACGGTGTCGATCCAGATGGGGAGCAAGGGGCAGGACCGCGTCCTCGTGCCGTCCGCACCGCGCTCGCTCGTCGCCGGGAGCGAGTGGCGCTACGACGCGTCGACCGACGAGGTGCTCATCGATCGTCCCGAGGGCACGGCGAACCTGCGCTACACGGTGCGGCAGGCGCTCGACTTCCACACCGAGGAGTCGCTGCGGGCCGCCGACCCGCTCATCGAGGACGGCGGCGACGCGGCGGTGTCCCCGCGCTACCTCGACCTCAACGAGCGGATCGACATCGACAAGGTGCGCCAGGTCGCGCAGACCGTCACGTCCCAGGCCACCGACCGCTACGAGACCGCCATCCTGCTGCAGGAGTACCTGCGGGGGCCGAGCTTCGAGTACAGCACCGAGGTGACGCCGACGGGCGACGATGCGGTGTCGACCTTCCTCGCGGACGGGCGCGGCTACTGCGTGCACTTCGCCACGGCGATGGTCGTGATGGCGCGCACGCTCGACATCCCCGCACGGATGGCGATCGGCTTCCTCGGCGGCGCGCAGGACGGCGACGGGTTCGTGGTGCGCGGGCGCGACGCCCACGCGTGGCCCGAGCTGTACTTCCCCGGCCACGGCTGGGTGCGCTTCGAGCCCACGCCCGCCCAGCAGACGGGCCAGCGCCCCTCGTACGCGGAGCCCGAGACCACCGAGCCGACCGACCCCGAGCTCCTCGAGACGGTGCGGCCGACCAACGCTCCCGAGCGCCAGCTCCCGACCGCGGCGCCGACCGCGGCGCCCGCGCCGACCGCCGACGAGGCCGGGGGCTTCCCGTGGCTCGCCGTCCTCGGGCTCGCGGCGCTCGCCGTCGTCGCCGCGGCGGCGGCGCTGTGGGCGCGCCGCCGCTCGCGCGCGGACGCCATCACGGACGCCGAGTCCGCATGGGCGACGATGCGCCGGAGGCTGGGCGATCGGGCGGGCGACGACACCCTCACCCCCGCCGAGACCGAGCTCTGGATCCTGGCCGAGGGGCCCGACCTCGGCGACGACGCGCGTGCGGCTCTCGGCGAGCTGCGCGCGGCCGTCGAGGACGCGCGCTACGCGCCGGCGGCGAGCACGGTCGACGCCGAGGTGCTCGAGGGCTGGGTCGACGCCGTCGCGCACGCGGCGCGGGAGGCGGAGCGGGGCGCCCAGACCCGCGGCTGACGCGCGGGCGAGATTCGCCGCGGGGTGGCGCCGACCCTCGACATGCGACTGCAGCACGGCCTCGGCCGTGCTGCTGTCTGCACGATGCAGCTCCCGGCAAGGGAGCCGCAGAGACTAGATGTCGCCCTGCTCGCGGCGGCGCTCGAAGCGCTCCTCCATGCGGGTCATGAAGCTCTTGTCGGCCTTGCGGCGACGGGCGGGGGCCGAGCCGGCGGAGCGGCCTCCCGCGGGTCGCGGGGCCAGCAGCGCCCACACCGCGGCGGCGAGCATCACCGCGAAGCCGGCGACGCCGACGACGATGAGCTGGCTCACCGCACCGGTGACCACGATGGCAAGGCCGGCGACCACGCCGACGCCGGCCCAGATGTAGCGACCGCGGGGCCTCGACGCCCTCGCCATCGCAGACCCGAGCTTCGCGTCCGAGCCGAGATCCCTCTCGAGCTGCTCGAGCACGCGCTGCTCGTATTCCGACAGCGGCATCTCGCCCTCCTTCCCTGCACCGTGTTGTCAAGTCTATCCGTCGCACGTCCCGCAGACCAGACGAGCGTCTAGGGTGACCCCATGGCACGTCAGCGGACCGCACGAGTCGCCCCGGACGCGCCGCGCGGCGTCGAGTTCGCGATCGCCACCGGAGTCGCGGAGCTGCGCGACGAGCCCGATGGGACAACGTTCCTATGGGTCAACGGAGTTCCCAGCTCTCCGCTGGATCCGGATCCGGAGGCGCTGGCCTTCGAGTACATGCGCCATCTGTCGGCCGCGGTCGACGCGTGGGGCCCTCCCCCGCGCATGCTCGCGCTCCACGTGGGCGCCGCCGCGTGCGCGTTCCCGCGCCACCTCGCGCATCGTCTTCCCGACTCCGGCCACATCGCCGTGGACGTCGACGCGACGCTGCCGGAGCTGGTGCGCACGTGGTGGGACCTGCCGCGCGCGCCGCGCCTGCGCATCCGCGCCCAGGACGGCCTCGAGGCGGTCGCGTCCCGCCGGGACGAGAGCCTCGACCTCGTGGTGCGCGACGCCTTCGCCGGGGACACGACCCCCGCGGCGCTGGCCTCCCCCGAGTGGTGGGCGCACGCGGCACGCGCGCTCCGGCCGGGCGGGCTCGCGCTCGCCAACGTGGGCACGCGCCCGGGCGATCGGAGCGCCGCCGCCGATGTCGAGGCGGCGCGCGCCGCGCTGGGGCACGTCGTCGCGATCGGTGAGCACGCGGTGCTCAAGGGGCGCCGCCGGGGCAACGTGGTGATCGCCGCGGTCCGCGGCGGGACGCTCGACACGGCGGCGCTGCGCCGCTACGCCGCGTCGGCCCCGCTGCCGACGGGCGTCACGGACGCCTGGTCGGGCTGAGCGCGCGGCCCCCGCGCATCGTCCCCGGGAACGCCGACGGCCGCCGCCCCGGAAGGGGACGACGGCCGTCGGATGCTCGACGCCTTAGAGCGGGCGAACCTTCTCCGCCTGCGGGCCCTTGGGGCCGTTGGTGACCTCGAACTCGACGCGCTGCGCCTCCTCGAGGCTGCGGTAGCCGTCGGTCTCGATCGCCGAGTAGTGGACGAAGACGTCGGCGCCGCCGCCGTCCTGCGCGATGAAGCCGTAACCCTTCTCGGCGTTGAACCACTTCACAGAGCCCTGTGCCATGCCTGTCATTCCTTACCTTCTTGCCCGGAGGACGGGAAGGCGGGACCCCGTGCCCCGCCTTGTCGCCGCAATGCCACTCCCCGACCCAGGTGAGACAGGTTCCTGCACACTACGTTCTTGCAACCGCGCCAAGTGTGGCAGAAATCAGGGCTGAGTGGGGGGATCCCTGCGCTCTTGCGCCAGGAACTTCTCGAACTCCGCCGCGATCTCGTCCGCGGAGGGCAGCCCGCCCTCGACCTCGAGGCCGCGCCCGCGCGCCTCGTGGAACGCGTCGTACTGGTTCTCGAGCGCCTCGACCAGGGCCTGGACCTCCTCGCTCTCCGCGAGCTGGCGGTCGATCTCCTCCGACGCGATCGCGGCGGCGTCGTCGAGCGCGGCCGGGTCGAGGTCGAGCCCCGACAGGTCCTCGAGCCCCTCGAGGGCGCGCTGCGCGGCCTGCGGGTACGAGGACTGCGCGAGGTAGTGCGGGACGTGCACCGCGACGTTCACCGCCGGCAGGCCCCACTGCCCGAAGCGGTACTCGAGGAGGTTCTGCGCCGAGGCGGGCACGGTGACCGTGCCGAACATCGAGGCCGAGTCCGGCAGCAGGTCGGGGTCCGTGCCGTGGATGGTCACGGTCAGCGGGCGCGTGTGCGGCACCGCCATGGGGATGCCGTGCGAGCCGAGCGTGAGGCCCACGCCGAGCCGCTCGACCGCCTCCCGCACCGCCTGGATGTAGCGCTCCCACTGGATGTCCGGCTCGAAGCCGTGCAGCAGCAGGAAGGACGAGCCCTCCTGGTCGTGCACCATGTCGAGCGCGAGGTGCGGCTCGTCGTACGCGGTCCACTGGTTGACGGAGAACGTCATCTCGGGTCGTCGCGAGCGGTAGTCGAGCAGCTGGTCGATGTCGAACGTGGCGATCCGCTGCGGGTCGCCGGTCTCGAGGATGTGGTCCGCGACCAGCGCGCCCGCGCGGCCCGCGTCGATGAAGCCTCGCAGGGAGTGGACCAGCACGGAGCCGTGCTCCGGTGCGACGTCGGCCCACGCCTGGACGCCGTCCGGGTCCCAGCTCAACAGCGGTCGTTCCATGATCATCCATCCTTGCACCGACGCCGGTGCGCGTCTGCCGTTCTCGCCCTCCGCGAAACCCGCGAGCGGCGCGGGTGCTTCCGAGCAGCGCCAGGACGCGCGATAATGAGGGACTGCCCTGCAGAGTCAACACAGGGCGTGCGGAGGGTATGCCGATGGCGAACGAGCGCGGACTGACCGCCGAGCGGAGCGGCCTCGCGGCCGAGCAGGGGGTCGTGGACGGCCTGTACACGCGTCTGGACGAGCTGCGGGACGAGGCGGACGACCGCCTCGCCGCGATCCGTAAGGAGGGGCCCTCGGGCTCGCCTCAGAACCGCTCCGAGCGCGACGCGTTCGCGACGCTGTACGAGGACCGCATCGCGCAGCTCGACGCCGTCGAGGACCGGCTGTGCTTCGGCCGCCTCGACCTGCGCGACGGCGAGCGGTTCTACGTGGGCCGCATCGGCCTGTCCGACTCGGAGCACGTGCCGCTGCTGACCGACTGGCGCGCGCCCGCCGCGCGGGCCTTCTACTCCGCCACCGCCGCCAACCCCGGCCCCGTGGTCAACCGCCGCCATCTCACCACGCAGGGCCGCCGCGTCACCGCGGTCGAGGACGACGTGCTCGACGTGGACGCGCTGCGCGAGATGGGTGCCGACGAGGCGCTCGCCGGCGAGGGCGCCCTGCTGGCCGCGCTCGGCGCGCGCCGCACGGGACGCATGGGCGACATCGTCGCGACCATCCAGGCCGAGCAGGACGCCGTCATCCGCGCCCCCATGAGCGGGGCGCTCGTGGTGCAGGGCGGGCCCGGCTCCGGCAAGACCGCGGTCGCGCTCCACCGCGCCGCCTACCTGCTGTACCACCACCGCGAGCAGCTCGAGTCGCGCGGCGTGCTCCTCATCGGACCGTCGAAGACCTTCCTGCGCTACATCGACCACGTGCTGCCCTCGCTCGGCGAGACCGGCGCCGTGTCGACCACGCTCGCGGGCCTCGTGCCCGGCATCGACGTCACCGCGGTCGAGCCCGACGCGTCCGCCGAGATCAAGGGCCGCACCGTGATGGGCGACGTGATCAAGGCCGCCGTCCGCGAGCGCCAGCGCGTGCCGCGCGCCGACACGGAGATCCGCATCGACGGCCGCACGGTGGTCATCAAGCGCTCCGACGTCAAGGACGCGCAGGGCCGCGCGCGCCGAGAGGGCCGCCCGCACAACGAGGCGCGCGCCTCGTTCGCCAAGGACATGATCGGGCGCCTCACGAAGCAGCTGGTCGAGCAGCTCGAGGTGTACTCGGACGAGGACCGGATCGAGCTCGAGCGCGACGTGCGCGACGACCGCAACGTGCGCATCGCCATCAACCTGTGCTGGCTGCCGATCACCCCGCAGCAGCTCCTGCGCGACCTCTTCTCGAAGCCGCACCTGCTCGACCACGCGGCCCGTATGGTCCCCGAGCACGAGCGCGACCTGCTGCTCCGGCCGTCCGCGGCGCCGTTCACCGAGGCGGACGTGCCGCTGCTCGACGAGGCGGCCGAGCTGCTCGGCGAGATGCCCGGCGGCCGCGGCCGCCGCCCCGACGAGCCCTCGGACGAGGAGATCCAGTACGCCAAGGACGTGCTCGAGACCTTCGGCGACGGCGGCATGGTGACCGCCGAGGCGCTCGCCGCCCGCATGAAGGGCGGCACCGCGCGGCTGTCGGTGGCGGAGCGCGCCCGCGGCGACCGCACGTGGACGTACGGCCACGTGGTCGTCGACGAGGCCCAGGAGCTCAGCCCGATGGCGTGGCGCATGCTGCTGCGCCGCTGCCCCACCCGCTCGTTCACGATCGTCGGCGACGTCGCGCAGACCACCTCGGTCGCGGGCACGCGCTGGTGGCCCGAGACGATGGACCCGCTGTTCCAGACAGGCTGGGAGCTGCGCGAGCTCACCATCTCGTACCGCATCCCGGCCGCGGTGGCCGATGCGGCGCAGGCCTACGCGCGCGCCGCGGGCCTGCCCGTCAGCGAGCTGCGCGCGGCGCGCGAGCTCGACGACGCGACCGCCGCGACGCGGCACCGCGACCCGATCGCGACCGCGACCCGCATCGCGCACCGCCACGCTGACTCGTTCACGGAGGGCGAGGGCGGCCTCGTCGCCGTGATCGCGCCGCCGCGACTGCACGGCGCGCTGCGGAAGGCGCTCGGCACGCCGGCGATCGAGGTCTACACGGCCCGCGAGTCGAAGGGCCTCGAGTTCGACGTGGCCGTGGTCGTGGAGCCCTCCGCGATCGCGGAGCGACCCGGCGACCTGTACGTCGCGCTCACGCGGCCCACGCGCCGCCTCGAGGTCGTGCACGCGGACCCGCTGCCGACGGGCCTGTCCCTCTAGCGCCGTGCCACGGGACGATGCGCGCCCGCCCGGGCCGCGCATCGTCCCCGAGGCGCGTGGTGACCGCGCACGTGGTGACCGCGCACGTGGTGACCGCGCACGTGGTGACCGCGCGCGCGGCGACGCCGCCGGCGGCTCCCGCCCCTAGCGGGCCTCGCACTCCCCCGCGCCCGCGAGCGCGAGCCCGGCGAGGTCGCCCGGGCCCCAGTGCAGGAGGCTGAGGTTGGACTCGTGCATGAGCTCGTCCTTGTCCCCCACGTGCGCGAGGCCGACGACATGGCCGAGCTCGTGCTCCACGACCGCGCGCGCGAGCTCCTCGCCGCCGCCGTCCTCGCGGATGCGCGCCACGTCCTCCCAGTCGACGATGACCACCCCGGACCGCAGGTAGCGCTCGGGGCCGTAGGCGCCGGGCACCGCGCTCGAGCCGCCCAGGCCCGTGACGGTCCCCTCGAGGTCGGGGTTGTCGGCGGCGCTCTGGAAGCCGATCACGATCGGCGCGAAGCGGTCGCCGTAGCGGTCCTGCACGAGCGCGCGGTCGAACGACGCGGACTCGTCGGTGAAGCCCTCGTAGGCGAACTCGAGCCCCGTCGCGTCGGACACGTCGGCGACCGCCTCGTGCACCACGCCCTCGAAGCCCTCGGGCATGTGCGCCGGGGAGATCACGTACGACAGCACCGTGCACGGGTCGTAGCGGACCGGGCCGCCGCCGGAGCCGCCGTCGGGGAACAGGAAGTCGTACGAGCCGGTGGTCTCGACCGTCACCTCGGGCAGCCGGCGCTCCTCGGCGCCCTGCGCGACGGGGATGCGGACGGTCTCGCCCTCCGCCTCGATGACGTTGCGGGGCGTGCCCCAGTGACGCACGTCGGACCACGTGACGCCGCGCCACGAGGCGCCGGCGACGAACAGCGCGGCGCACGCCAGGGTCACGATGACCGTCCTGCCCGCCGAGCTCATGCAGACACTCTGCCACGGCCGGGGACCCCCGCCTGCACACGCGGGGGCGCCCGCGGCACCGGTCCGGGAAGGGCCCATAGCGCCCTAGGAGTTGGAGAAGGGGCAGGGAATGCGAGACGATAGCGCCCGTGCGCGCACTCCTTCTAGAGAACCTCTCCGTCAAGGCCACCGAGATCCTCGAGGCCGCCGGCATCGCCGTCGAGAACCATGGCGGCGCCATGGACGAGGACGAGCTGATCGAGGCCCTCCAGGGCGTCGAGCTGCTCGGCATCCGGTCCAAGACCATGCTGACGGAGCGCGTCATCGACGCGTGTCCCGACCTCATCGCGGTGGGCGCCTTCTCGATCGGCACCAACCAGATCGACCTCGCGCACGCGGCGCGCAAGGGCATCGCGGCGTTCAACGCACCGTTCTCGAACACCCGCTCGGTCGTCGAGATGGCCGTGTCCGAGATGATCTCGCTCACGCGACGCCTGCCCGACCACAACCGCAGCCTCCACGAGGGCGTGTGGTCGAAGTCCGCGTCGGGCGCGCACGAGATCCGCGGCCGCACGCTCGGCATCGTCGGCTACGGCAACATCGGCTCGCAGCTGTCCGTGATCGCCGAGGCCCTCGGCATGAACGTCATCTTCTACGACAGCGCCGAGAAGCTCGCGCTGGGCAACGCCACGCCGATGCCGTCGCTCCAGGCCCTGCTGTCCGAGGCGGATGTCGTCACGCTGCACGTCGACGGCCGCAGCGGCAACCGCGGCTTCTTCGGCGCGGAGCAGTTCGCCGCCATGAAGGACGGCGCGATCTTCCTCAACCTGTCGCGCGGCTTCATCGTCGACCTCGAGGCCCTCAAGGCCGGCCTCGAGTCGGGCGCGATCGGCGGCGCGGCCGTCGACGTGTTCCCCGACGAGCCCAAGAAGACGGGCGACGCGTTCGAGTCGCCCCTCCAGAACATGCCGAACGTCATCCTCACCCCGCACATCGGCGGGTCGACCGAGGAGGCGCAGCGGGACATCGGCATCTTCGTGGCGACGCGTCTGCGCGACTACGTCAACCACGCGTCGACGTCCCTCAGCGTGAACCTCCCCAACCTCTCGCTCGACCAGGTCCAGGGCTCGCACCGCGTGGCCCACCTGCACGAGAACATCCCCGGCGTGCTCGCCGCGGTCAACCAGGTCTTCGCCGCCCACAACGTCAACATCGACGCCCAGCTCCTCGGCACGCGAGGCGAGCTCGGATACGTGGTGACGGACGTGGCGTCGGGCCTCGACAAGGACGCGGTGCAGGCTCTGTCGAGCATGCCGGGCACCGTGCGTCTGCGGGTGCTCTCATAAACGCCATCGATCCCACCGACGCCGTCCCGTTCGCGGAGCTCGGGCTGCCCGACGCTCTCGTCGACGCCCTGGAGCGCCACGACATCGTGACGGCCTTCCCCATCCAGGCCGCGACCATCGCCGATGCGCTGGCGGGCCGCGACGTGCTCGGCAAGGCCCGCACCGGGTCGGGCAAGACGCTCGGCTTCGGCCTGCCCGCGATCGTGCGCCTGTCCGAGGGACCGCGCCCCGAGAAGCGTCGCCCCCGCGCGATCGTGCTCGTGCCCACCCGCGAGCTCGGCATGCAGGTGTCCGACGCGCTCGAGCCGTACGCGCACGCCATGCACGTCTCGCTCAAGCTCGTCGCGGGCGGCCTGTCGATGTCGAAGCAGATCCAGGCGCTCGAGCGCGGCGTCCACCTCGTGGTGGCGACGCCGGGCCGCATGGCCGACCTGGTGCGCAACGGCCACGCCGACCTCTCCGAGCTCGAGCTCATCGTCATGGACGAGGCCGACCACATGGCCGACATGGGCTTCATGGACGAGATCACCGAGATCCTCGCGGGCGTGCCCGAGGGCGGGCAGCGCCTGCTGTTCTCGGCGACGCTCGACGGTGACGTCGACCGCCTCGTCAAGCAGTACATGCACGACCCCGTGACGCACGACGTCACCGGCGGCGACGACCAGCCGGCGACGATGCGCCACGTGGTCCTCAACGTGCCGCCGAACGCGAAGTACCAGATCGCGACCCGCATCGCGGCGCGCGAGGGCCGCACCATCGTGTTCGTGCGCACCAAGCTGGCGACCGAGCGCATCGCCGAGGAGATGCGCGAGGCGGGCGTGCTCGCCCTCGCGATCCACGGCGACCGCTCGCAGGCGGAGCGCAACTTCGCGATCAGCGCCTTCCGCGCCGGGGACGTGCCCGTGCTGGTGGCGACCGACGTCGCCGCCCGCGGCATCCACGTCGACCACGTCGACCTCGTCATGCAGATCGACCCGCCGGCGGACCACAAGGACTACACCCACCGCTCCGGCCGCACCGCGCGCGCCGGCGAGGAGGGCCTCGTCGTCACGCTGGTGCTCCCCCACCAGCGCCGCTCCACGGACCGCATGCTCGAGCGCGCCGGCGTCGACGTGACGTTCCGCAAGGTCCGCGGCGAGGACGCGGAGTCGCTCGCGATGGTCGACGACCTCACCGGCGGCCGCGAGCCGTCGTGGCAGCCCGTCCGCGAGCCCCGCCCGCAGCGTCCCGAGCGTCGCGGCAAGTACGAGCGGCCCGGTCGGGGCGACCGCCCCGGCCGCGGAGACCGTCAGCGCTCCGACCGCCGCTGGGAGGAGCGTCCGCCGCGCAAGTGGGACCGGGACGACCGGCCCCGTCGCGACGACCGCCCGCGCCGCGACGACTCGCGCGCCGACGACATGGTGGCCACCCAGCAGCGCATGGAGGAGCGTCTCGCCCGCATCGAGCGCGACCTCGCGGACCGCGAGGCGGCGCTGCAGGCGCGCGAGGGCCGGCTGGCCGAGCGCGAGGCGCAGCTCGACGACCGCGGCTCGCGCCGCTACGACGACCGTCCGAGCAAGGGCGGCTACGACAAGGGCGCGCGCAAGGGCCGCGACGGCGACAAGCCGTACAAGAAGGGCGACAAGCCGTACGGCAAGAAGCCCGCCAAGGGCGGCTACGACAGCTCTACTCGGAAGCCTCGGAAGCCGAGGAGCGGGCGCTAGCCGCGTCCTCCTCGCGGAGCCGGGCGATCGCGGCCTCGAAGTCGTCGAGGGTGTCGAAGGCCTGGTAGACGCTCGCGAAGCGGAGGTAGGCGATCTCGTCGAGGTCCCGCAGCGGCGGCAGGATCGCGAGGCCGATGTCGAGCGCGTTGACCTCGGCCTGACCGCTCGCGCGGATGGTCTCCTCGACCTTCTGCGCGAGCAGGGCGAGGTCGTCGTCGCTGACGGGACGGCCCTGGCATGCCTTCTTCACACCCGAGACGATCTTGTCGCGGCTGAAGGGCTCGGTCACGCCGTTGCGCTTGGCGACCGCCAGGCTCGCGGTCTCGACCGTGGAGAAGCGCTTGCCGCACGCGGGGCATTCGCGGCGGCGGCGGATCGACGAGCCGTCGTCCGCGGTGCGCGAGTCCACCACACGGGAGTCCGGGTTCCTGCAGAACGGGCAGTGCATGCGATCACTTTGCCACGAAGCGACGCGCCGACCCAACACGCCCGCCCGCGGCGCGTGGCGTCCCGGCCGGGACGCCACGATCCTCACTCGACCGGCAGGTAGATCTGCTCCCCCGCCATCAGCGCGGTGTCGGGCATCGCGTTGAGGTGCTGGATGTCGACCATCGTGTCGCGGACGTCGTCGCCCGCCGACGTGAGCGCGGCCGCGATGTCCCACAACGTCTCGCCCGTGCCCACGGTGTAGACGTCGACCGCGACGGGCTCGGCCGGGCCGTCCGACGCGAACGCCTGCGGGCCCACCACGGCCGCCGCGACGAGCAGCAGCAGCACGGCCAGGATGCGGCCCGTGCGGGTGCGCCGGGCCTGGGCCTCGGCGGTCTGCGGTGCGTAGATGCTCATCTCTGCCTCCTCGATTCGAACAGGTGTTCTATCGAACGTGTGTTCTAGTTGTAGCACCGTGCTCCGACACTGACAAGACACGCTCGAACATATGTTTGATTTCCACCAGGGATTGCCCTAGCGTCGTGAGACAAGAGGACCACCGGGGTCTGACATCCACCCGACGGGAGGCCAGGGATGACGCAGGGCACGGGACGCGACGACAGCCGGGACGCGACGAGCGCCGGCGCGACCGTGCACGAGCTGCGCGATCCCGCCACCGGGCTCACGGCGCGCCAGCGCGCGGTCGTCGACTTCATCCGCGCGACGGTCCTGGAGCGCGGCTACCCGCCGTCGATGCGCGAGATCGGCGACGCCGTCGGCCTCACGTCGCCCTCCTCCGTCAAGCACCAGCTCACGGCGCTCGAGGCCAAGGGCGTGCTGCGGCGCGACCCGCACCGGCCCCGCGCGATCGAGGTGGTCCTGCCGGGCGAGCAGGCCGCCGCCGAGCCGACGACCGAGGCGCCCGCCGCTCCCCCGGCGCCCGCCGCATCGTCCGCCTACGACGACTCCGTCCACATGGTCCCGCTCGTGGGCCGCATCGCGGCCGGTGGCCCGATCCTGGCCGAGCAGGAGGTCGAGGACACCTTCGCGCTCCCCCGCCAGCTCACGGGCGACGGCGAGCTGTTCATGCTGCAGGTCTCCGGCGACTCGATGATCGACGCGGCGATCTGCGACGGCGACTGGGTGGTGGTGCGCCGTCAGAACAGCGCCGAGAACGGCGACATCGTCGCGGCCCTGCTCGACGACGAGGCGACCGTCAAGACGTTCCGCCGCAAGGACGGCCAGGTGTGGCTGATGCCGCACAACCCCGCCTACACCCCGATCGACGGCACGCATGCGCGCGTGATGGGCAAGGTCGTCTCGGTCCTGCGCCGCGTCTGACCGGACGATGCGCGGGCGGGCGACGCCCGCATCGTCCGGTCGCGCGCAAGGCGGCTAGGACGCGGCGAGCCTCCGCAGCGCGCCCAGCGCCACGTCGCGGTCGGTGGTCGGCCACAGGTCCGGCATCGAGCGGGTGAGGAACCCGCCGTAGCGCGCGGTCGCGAGCCGCGGGTCGAGCACGGCGACGACCCCGCGGTCGGAGCTCGCGCGGATGAGCCGGCCGGCGCCCTGCGCGAGCAGCAGCGCCGCGTGCGTCGCCGAGACCGCCATGAAGCCGTTGCCGCCGCCGGCCGCGACGGCCTCGGTGCGCGCCTGCGCCACGGGCTCGTCGGGGCGCGGGAACGGGATGCGGTCGATCACCACGAGGCTCGCGGTGCGCCCGGGCACGTCGATGCCCTGCCACAGCGACGTCGACCCGAACAGGCAGGCCGACTCGTCCTCCTTGAACCGCGACACCAGCGTGGGCAGCTGGTCGTCGAGCTGGTAGAGGACCGGCACGTCGAGCCGCTCCCGCATCGCCTCCGTGGCCATCTGCGCGGCCTTGTGCGACGAGAACAGGCCGAGGGTGCGGCCGCCGGCCGCCTCGATGAGGGCGGCGAGCTCGTCGAGCGCCTCCTCCGAGATGCCGCCCATGCCGGGCTTCGGGAGGTGCTTGGCGACGTAGAGGATGCCCTGCTTGGGGTAGTCGAACGGGCTGCCCGCGTCGAGGGTGGTGGCGTGGTCCACGCCGAGGTGGCGCGAGATGGCACCGAAGTCGCCGCCGAGCGCCAGCGTCGCGGACGTCATCACGGACGCCTTCTCGTCCAGCAGCTTCTCGCGGATCAGGCCCGCGACATCGAGCGGGGCCGCGACGATGCGCTCGGGGATGGGCGCGTCGTAGTCCCCGTCGCGCGGCGCGAGCCAGATGACGTAGCGGCCGTGCTCGCCCTGGAGCTCCTCGCAGACGTCGACGATGGTGCCGAGCGATGCGCCGGCCACCTTGCCGCCGGCGCCGAGCTCCTCGGAACGCTTGGTGAGCTCCGACACGAGCGCGCGGGCGGCGGCCCTGACCTCCTCGACAGCCGTGGCGAGGGGCTCGGGAAGGCCGAGGCGCAGCCGCCCGGGCGTGCAGTCGCCGAGCGCGCCGTCGAGGTGGCGGGCGGCGCGGTCGAGGTCCTCGGAGACGATGCCGCAGCGGCGGGCGTCGCGCGCGGCGCGGTCGACGGCGATCACGGTGAGCTCGTGGGTCGCGGAGGACGTGATGCGGGAGACGAGCTCGTGCGCCTCGTCGACGATGAGGACGCTGTGGTCGCCGAGCATGTCGTGCCCGGTGGCCTGGACGCCCAGCACCGCGTGGTTGGTGACGACCACGTGCGCCTTCGCGGCGGACTCGCGGGCCCGCTGGGAGAAGCACTCGGCGAGCACGGGGCACTTCGACTCGAGGCACTCCCGTCCGGTCACAGAGACCTGCGCCCACGCGCGTCCGCTCACGCCCGGCACGAGGTCGTCGCGGTCCCCGGTGTCGGTCTCGTCCGCCCACTCGTTGAGGCGCACCACCTCGCGCCCGAGCTCGCTGGTGGGGCCGATGGGGAGCATGTCGTCGTCGCCCTCGTCGGGGTAGCCGCCGGCCATCTTGTGCAGGCACAGGTAGTTCCCGCGGCCCTTGAGGAGCGCGATGCGGGCGCGCTGGCCGAGCTCCGGCTCGAGCGCCTCCGCGACGAGCGGGAGGTCCTTGGTGAAGATCTGACGCTGCAGCGCGAGCGTCGCGGTGGACACCACGACGCGGCTGCCGGTGCGGACCGCGTGCGCGACCGCGGGCACGAGGTAGCCGAGCGACTTGCCCGTGCCCGTGCCTGCCTGGACGAGCGCGTGCTCGTCGTCGTTCAGCGCGTCGGCGACGGCGCGCGCCATGAGCAGCTGGCCCTCGCGCGGCTCGCCGCCGAGGGCACCGACGGCGCTCTCGAGCAGCGCGTCGGCGTCGTGCCCGCTCACACGGAGGCCGAGGGGACGCCGGCCTCCTCGAGACGCGCGGCGAGGCCGGCGTCGACGAGCGCGGTCAGGTGTGTGCCCTCCGGCACGTGCGACTGCGCGAGCACCTCGCCGTGGCGGTGCACCTCGCTCACGAGGTCGCCGCGGGTGTAGGGCACCACCACGTCGACCGTGACCTCGGGGCGCGGCAGCTCGCGGCCGATGAGCTCCATGAGCTCGTCGATGCCCTCGCCCGTGAGCGCCGAGACCTCGATGGTGATCTCGCGGCGGCCGCGCAGGCGCATCAGGGTCTCGGGGTCGGCGATGTCGGCCTTGTTGAGGACCAGGATCTCCTTGACCTGGTCCGCGCCCGGCACGTCGGACAGCACGTCGCGCACGGCGCGGATCTGGCTCTCGGGGTCCGGGTGCGACGCGTCCACGACGTGCAGCATGAGGTCCGCGTACGAGACCTCCTCGAGCGTCGACGCGAACGCCGCGACGAGCTGGTGGGGCAGGTCGCGCACGAAGCCGACGGTGTCGGACACCGTGAACTCGCGCCCGTCGGGGGTCTGCGACCGGCGCACGGTCGGGTCGAGGGTCGCGAACAGCGCGTTCTCGACAAGCACGCCGGCGCCCGTCACGCGGTTGAGCAGCGACGACTTGCCGGCGTTCGTGTAGCCCACGATCGCGACGTTGGGCAGCCCGAGGCGCTTCTCGCGGCGGACCTGGCGTGCCGGCTCCATGGCCTTGATGTCGCGCCGCAGCTGCGCCATGCGGGTGTGGATGCGGCGGCGGTCGAGCTCGATCTTGGTCTCACCGGGACCGCGCGAGCCCATGCCCGCGCCGGCGCCGCCGACCTGGCCGCCGGCCTGGCGGGACATCGACTCGCCCCAGCCGCGCAGGCGCGGCAGCAGGTACTCGAGCTGCGCGAGCTCGACCTGCGCCTTGCCCTCCTTGGACTTGGCGTGCTGCGCGAAGATGTCGAGGATCAGCGCGGTGCGGTCGATGACCTTGACCTTGACGACGTCCTCGAGCGCGCGGCGCTGGCTGGGGGCGAGGTCGTCGTTGACGATGACGGTGTCCGCGCCGACGGCCGCAACGATGTCGCACACCTCGCGCGCCTTGCCCTTGCCGATGTACATCGCCGGGTCCGGGTGAGGGCGGCGCTGCAGCACGCCGTCGAGCACCTCGGAGCCCGCGGTCTCGGCGAGGGCGGCGAGCTCGCGCAGCGAGATCTCGGCGTCCTCGGCGCTGCCGTGCGACCACTGGCCCACCAGCACCACCTTCTCGAGGCGCAGCTGGCGGTACTCGACCTCGGTGATGTCCTCGAGCTCGGTCGAGAGGTTCTGGACGCGACGCAGCGCGGCGCGCTCCTCGCGGTCGTACTGGTCGCCGTCGTAGTCGGTCGCGGCGGTGCCGCCCTCGGCCACGGCCGTGCCGGCGCGCGAGAGCACCCGGTCGATCACCGCGTCGGCGCGGCTGGTCGCGGGCATGTCCTGGTCGTCTGCTGCTGTGTCGCTCATACCCCTCCATTGTCTCACCCCCGTCCGACCTCCCCTCTCGCCTCCCCAGGTCGCCGGAGGGACGATGCGCGGCGCGGCCGGGCGGCCCACGCTGGCGATACGCTCGGGGGCGTGACCGAGGACCACTACTTCACCGCGCGCCCCGCCTCCGCGGACGAGCGCCGCACCATCCGCGTCACGCTCGCGGGACGCGACGTCGAGGTCGAGACGGCGCCCGGCATCTTCTCCCCCGGCCACGTCGACCTCGGCACGCAGGTGCTGCTGCGCCAGGTGCCGGACCCCCGGGGCCGCGTCCTCGACGTCGGCTGCGGCTGGGGGCCGATCGCTCTGGAGGCGGCGCTGCGCGGCGCCGACTCCGTCACGGCCGTCGACGTCAACGAGCGCGCGCTGGACCTGCTGCGGCGCAACGCGGCGCGGCTCGGTGTCGCGGTCGCGGCCGCGCTGCCCGACGACGTGCCCGCAGGGGCCACCTTCGACACCATCTGGTCGAACCCGCCCATCCGGATCGGCAAGGAGGCGCTGCACGCGCTCCTCACCACGTGGCTGCCGCGCCTCGCGCCCGGCGGCGAGGCCTACCTCGTGGTCCAGAAGAACCTGGGCGCCGACTCCCTCGCGCGATGGATCGCCGAGCAGGGCTGGGGCACGGTCGAGAAGGTCGGCAGCTCCAAGGGCTTCCGCGTCCTGCGCATCTCGGCGTAGCGACGCCTCCTGGGTGCCGCCGCCCGGCGCCTCCACACCTGCGTCCTGCCTAAGGCCGGGGATCGTGTCGCTTGGTGGCGGCGCGAGGGCCTTGTGGTGCCGATTCGTGTCGGTCTCCCGGCCGGCCGTGATGCTGAGCTGCGACCGTTTCGGGCAACGCGGGTCCGGGTGCCACGACTCGCTCATCCCGCCACCGCACGCTCAGCGGTACGGGAAGGACCGACGAGGGCCGGAAACGCACCCTCAGCGGTATGGCGGGGTCCGCGGGGGGAGCCGTCAGAGCCGCTCGCCGCGCGCCGCGGCGTCCGCGATGGCGGCGATGCGGGCGTCGCGGGTCGCGGGCCGCTTGGCGAGCGCGACGTGCGCGAGCATCTGCTTGCGCGCCGACGGCGGGAAGCCGTCGAAGTGCTCGCGCGCGCCGGGACGGGCGGCGAGCGCAGCGGCGAGGTCCGCGGGGACGATGAGGTCCTCGACGTCGTCGAGCAGCGTCCAGGAGCCGTCGGCCTTCGCGGCGGCGATCACGGCCGCGCCCGCCGGCATGACGAGCCCCGCCTCCTCGAGCTCCTCAAGGCGCGCCTTGTTGGTGCGCGCCCACCCGGACCCGCGCTTGCGTGGCGCGCAGTACTGCAGCGTCCTGTCGTCGTCGAGCTTCCGCGTGACCGCGTCGATCCAGCCGAAGCACAGCGCCTGGCGCACCAGCTCGTCGTATGTGAGACCCACGTTCCCCGACGCCTTGCGCCACGTCGCGACCCACACGCCCGTGGTGTCGGTGTGGTGGGCCGCGAGCCAGGCACGCCACTCGTCGGCGTCCTCGGGGTGGATCCTCCGGGCGCCGTCCTCGCCGGGCTCGATCGGATGCATGTCAGGCGGGCGCGTCGACCTCGCCGGTCGCGACGAGCACCGCGGGCCCCTCGAGCACGGTCGTGTCCCCCACGATCCGCACGGTGACCTCGCCGCCGGGCACCTCGATGTCCCACACGTCGGGCGCGCCGGCGCCGGCCCACGTGCGCATCGCGAGTGCGACCGCGCACGCGCCGGTGCCGCACGACCGCGTCTCCCCCGAGCCGCGCTCGTGGACGCGCATGCGGACGCGGCCGTGCGCCTCGCCGTCGACCTCGGCGTGGCCGAGCGCGACCGCGAACTCGACGTTCGTCCCGTGCGGCGGGACCGGGTGCACCTGAGGCGCCTCGGTGAGGTCGAGGCCGCGGAGCTCGTCGACGTCGGGCAGCGCGACCACGTGGTGGGGGTTGCCCATGTCGACCGACAGCGCGGGCCGCACGGGGTCGAGGCCGCGCGCCGCGACCTCCGAGTCGAAGCCCTCGGTCGCGTCGCCGACGACGTAGCGGCCCATGCCGATCGCGTAGCGGCCGCCCCCGAGCGATGTGACGGTGCGCGGCCCGCCGCGCGTCCCGAACTCGAGGCCCGCCGCGAGGTCCTCCCCCGCCTCGGCCTCGAGGAACGCCCCGAACACGCGCGCGCCGTTACCGCACATCTCGGACGTGGTGCCGTCGGAGTTCCAGTAGTCCATGAACCACGTCGCCGGCTCGAGCCCTGCGCCCGCGTCCAGCGCGCCCGCCCGGACCGCGCGGATGACGCCGTCGCCGCCGATCCCGGCGCGCCGGTCGCACAGGAAGCGCACCCGCGAGGGGCTGAGGTCGAGGTCCCCGCGGGGGTCGAACAGCAGCACGAAGTCGTTCTCGGTGCCGTGTCCCTTGGTGAAGGCGAGCGTCATGCCCACCAGCGTAGTCAGCGCGCGGCGCGGTCCCGGTCGGCCTGCCTCACCAGGGACGATGCGTCCTCGGCCGCGCGCGCGATGTCGCCGTGGTCGCGGGGCGCGTCGATCCAGCGCACCCGCGGGTCGGGGCGGAACCACTGGGCCTGCTTGCGGGCCAGGCGACGCGTGTGCTGCGCGATGAGCGCCCGGGTCTCGGCGGCGTCGAGCTCGCCGTCGAGATGCCGCAGCGTCTCGGCGTAGCCGACGGCGCGGCGCGCCGTCACACCCTCGCGCAGGCCCCGCGCCTCGAGCGCGCGCACCTCGTCGACGAGTCCCTGCTCCCACATCGCGTCGACGCGGGCGTCGATGCGCGGATCGAGCAGCTCGTACGGGAGGTCGAGCGCGATGGTGAGCGCGGGCGCGTGGTACTCGTGGCGCGGCAGCGAGCTCTGGGTCGCTCCGGTCAGCGCGATGATCTCGAGCGCACGCACCAGTCGCTTGACGTTCTGGGCGGGGATCTTCGCCGCGGCCGTGGGGTCGAGGGCCGCGAGCTCGCGGTGGAGCGCGCCGGGCCCCTCGCGGTCGGCGCGGGCCTCGAGGGCGGCGCGCAGCTCCGGGTCGGTGCCGGGGAACTCGAAGCGGTCGAGCAGCGCCCTCAGGTACAGGCCCGAGCCGCCCACGACGATCGCGCGGCGCCCGCGGGCGTGGATCGCGGCGATGTCCGCGCGCGCCTCCTCCTGGAAGCGCGCGACCGAGGCGTCCTCGTGGACGTCGAGCATGTCGAGCTGGTGGTGAGGGATCCCGCGGCGCTCCGCGACGGGGAGCTTGGCGGTGCCGATGTCCATGCCGCGGTAGAACTGCATCGAGTCAGCGTTGACGATCTCCCCGTCCAGCGCCTCGGCGAGGTCGAGGCTGATCGCGGACTTGCCCGTCGCGGTGGCGCCGACGACCGCGACGATCACCGGCGCATCGTCCCCGCTCACGCGCGGCGCAGCGTCGGTATGCCGAGGCCGACGGGACCCGCGGGCGCGCCGTCGCCGGTGCCGCACGAGCCGCCATGGTCGTGCTCGCCGCCCTGCGCCGCGTCCCACGCGTCGCCCGCGCGGGTACGGCGGACCTCATAGGGACCGCAGTCGAGGCCCGAGTCGGCGATGAGGTGGTGCGGGGCGCCGTGCGTGACGCGCACGCGCACCATGTCGCCGGGGCGCGGCACCTCGGCGCCCTCGGGCACCGCGAAGTGGACGAGCCGGTTGCCGGGCTCGCGGCCGCTCATGCGCGCCGACTCGCCGTCCTTGCGGCCGCCCGAGTCGAGCACGAGCAGCTCGAGGTCCCGGCCGACGAGCGCGTGCGAGTCCTCGAGCGTGATGCGCTCCTGGAGCGCGATCAGCCGCTCGAAGCGCTCCTGCACGACGGCCTTGGGCAGCGGCTCGAGCTCGTAGGCGGGGGTGCCGGGGCGCGGCGAGTACTGGAACGTGAACGCGGAGGTGAAGCGCGAGGCCTCGACCACGCGGAGCGTCTCCTGGAAGTCCTCCTCGGTCTCGCCGGGGAAGCCCACGATGATGTCGGTGGTGATCGCGGCGTCGGGCATCGCGGCGCGCACGCGGTCGATGATGCCGAGGAAGCGCTCCGAGCGGTACGAGCGGCGCATCGCCCGCAGCACCCGGTCGGAGCCGGACTGCAGCGGCATGTGGAGGCTGGGCATGACGTTCGGCGTCGCGGCCATCGCCTCGATGACGTCGTCGGTGAAGGCGGCCGGGTGCGGCGAGGTGAAGCGCACCCGCTCGAGGCCCTCGATCTCGCCGCAGGCCCGCAGCAGCTTGGCGAACGCGCCGCGGTCGCCGAACTCGACGCCGTACGAGTTGACGTTCTGGCCGAGGAGGGTCACCTCGACGGCGCCCTGCGACACGAGCGCCTCCACCTCGGCGAGGATCTCGCCCGGGCGACGGTCGCGCTCCTTGCCGCGCAGCGACGGCACGATGCAGAACGTGCAGGTGTTGTTGCAGCCCACGGAGATGGACACCCAGCCGGACGCGATCGCGTCGCGGCGCGACGGCAGCGTCGACGGGAAGACCTTGAGGGACTCCTCGATCTCGACCTGCGCCTCGGCGTTGTGGCGGGCGCGCTCGAGCAGCACCGGGAGCACGTCGATGTTGTGCGTGCCGAAGACGACGTCGACCCAGGGGGCGCGGTTGACGATCTCGCCACGGTCCTTCTGGGCGAGGCAGCCGCCGACGGCGATCTGCATGCCGGGCCGCTGGGCCTTCACGGACGCGAGCTGGCCGAGGTTGCCGTAGAGGCGGGTCGCCGCGTTCTCGCGGACCGCGCACGTGTTGATGACGACGATGTCCGCCACGTCCGCATCGGCGGGGGCGGCCGCGTAGCCGGCTCCCTCGAGGAGGCCGGCCATGTGCTCGGAGTCGTGCACGTTCATCTGGCACCCGAGCGTCCTGACGAGGTACGTGGGTGCGGGGGAAGTCTGGGTCATGCTCTAACCTGCGACGGCGTCCGCCCGTAGTTCGCGGATCACCGTCACCTTGATCTCTCCGGGGAAGGTGAAGTCCTTGCTGATGTGCTCGGCAATTGTACGCGCCAGCGCCTGGGTCCCCTCGTCGTCGATCTCCTCCGGCTCGACGATGACGCGCACCTCGCGGCCCGCGGCCATCGCCAGCACCCGCGTGACGCCGTGGTGCTCGAGCACGAGCTTCTCGAGGTTCTCCATGCGGTTGATGTAGGAGTCGAGGTCCTCGCGGCGTGCGCCGGGCCGGGCCGCCGAGAGGGCGTCCGCGACCTGCACGATGACAGCCTCGAGCGACTCCTGGGGCACCTCGTCGTGGTGCGCGGCGACGGCGTTCACGACGAGCGGCTCCTCGCCGTGCTCGGCGAGGAACCTGGCGCCGAGCGCGGCGTGCGTGCCCGCCTGGTCGTGGGTGAAGGCCTTGCCGAGGTCGTGGAAGAGAGCGCCGCGACGGGCCAGCTCGACGTCGGCGCCGATCGCGGCGGCGATGTCAGCGGCCATCTGCGAGGTCTCGACCAGGTGCGCGAGCACGTTCTGGCCGTACGAGGTGCGCAGCCGCAGCTTGCCGAGCACGTCGACGATCTCCGAGGGGACGCCCGAGACCCCCGCCTCGGTGAGCGCGTCGAGCCCCGCCGCGCGGTGACGCTGGAAGGCGCCCGCGACCGCGCGTGCGTACGCCGCCTCGACGCGCTGCGGCTGGATGCGGCCGTCCTCGACGAGCGCGTTCAGCGTGACCTCGGCGATCTCGCGGCGCTCGGGGTCGAAGCTCGACAACTGAACGGCGTTGACGCCCTCCTCGACGAGCACCGTCACGCCGGTGAGCGCCTCGAAGGCGCGAATGTTGCGGCCCTCGCGGCCGATGATGCGGCCCTTCATCTCGTCGCTCGGCAGCTCGATCCAGGTGGTCGCGTGCTCGGCGGAGGACGCCGCCGCCTGCCGCTGCATCGCCTCCACGAGGATCTCGCGGGCGCGCTTGTCCGCGGTCGCCTCGGTCCGTCGCTCGAGGCGACGGAGCTTGACCTCGGCGTCGTGCCGGGCCGAGTCGACCAGCTCCGCGATGAGCTCGGCGCGGGCCTCCTCGGGGGTGGTCTGCGCGACCTCGGCGAGGGCCTTCGCGCGGTCCTGGGAGATGCGCGCGCGCTCGGCGGCGAGGCGCTTCTCGTCGCGGACGACGACCGCGGCGCGCTCCTCGAGCAGGCGCGCGTACTGCTGCGCGTGCCGGTGGTCGCTGGCGACCTCCTTCTCGCGCTCGTGCGCGAGGTCCTCACGCCGCTTGGCGTCCGCGAGCCTCGCCTGCGCGTCCTCGCGCAGCAGCTCGACCTCGCGGCGGCCGGCGTCGCGCTCGGCGCGCGCCTCGCGCCGCGCGAAGACGACGAGCAGCAGCGCGACGAGGCTGGCGCCGAGGAGCACCAGGATCGTCAGGGTCTGCCCCACCGGCCGCTCCTTCCCTGTCGCGCGAGACTAGTCATCCTCGCTATCGGCATCCCGCAAGTGTTTCACGAGGGCGAAAGCGAGAGAACTCGGATATCCCTTGCGGCCGAGCATGGCGACCACCCGGCGCGTGCGTACCTCGGGGGGATGCGCGGCGAGCTGGTCCCAGCGCCGGCGGGCGAGCGCGGCGGCGCGCTCGCGCTCGTCGTCCTCGTCGATCTGGTCGAGGGCGGAGCCGATCGCGCCCTCGTCGAAGCCCTTGCGCGCGAGCTCCACACGGATCGCGCGGCGCGACTGCCCGCGCTCCGCGTGACGCGTGCGGACGATCGTCGCGGCGAGCCCCGCATCGTCCACCAGTCCGACCTCGACGTAGCGCGCGACGATCTCCTCGGCGAGCCCGGGCTCGACGCGTCGCGCGACGAGACCGTCGCGCAGCTGCGTGGTGGAGCGGGAGGCGCGCGTGAGGATCCCGAGCGCGATCTCGCGCGCCTTCTCCGGGTCCGTGATGGGCGCCTCGTCCCGCGCGGGAGTGCGTCGGCTGCGACGCCGCCCGCGCGGGCTGTCGGACTGCTCGGTCATGGCCTAGAAGTCGGCGCCACGGTCCTTCTTGCCGCGGGCCGAGGCGGCGGCCTCCTCGGGCGCGGGCGCCTCCTGGCTCTCCTCGCCCACCGGGACGCCGACGCCGAGCTTGGTCTTGACCTTGCGCTCGATCTCGTCCGCGAGCTGCGGGTTGTCCTTGAGGAACTTGCGGGCGTTCTCCTTGCCCTGGCCCAGCTGGTCGCCCTCGTACGTGTACCAGGCGCCCGACTTCTTGACGAAGCCGTGCTCGACGCCGAGGTCGATGATGCCGCCCTCGCGCGAGATGCCCTGGCCGTAGAGGATGTCGAACTCGGCCTGCTTGAACGGCGGGGCCATCTTGTTCTTCACGACCTTGACGCGGGTGCGGTTGCCGACCGGCTCCGTGCCCTCCTTGAGGGTCTCGATGCGGCGCACGTCGAGACGGACCGACGCGTAGAACTTGAGCGCCTTTCCACCCGTGGTGGTCTCGGGGCTGCCGAAGAACACGCCGATCTTCTCGCGGAGCTGGTTGATGAAGATCGCGGTGGTGCCCGTGGTGTTGAGCGCACCCGTGATCTTGCGCAGCGCCTGCGACATGAGGCGGGCCTGGAGGCCGACGTGGCTGTCGCCCATCTCGCCCTCGATCTCGGCCTTGGGCACGAGGGCCGCGACCGAGTCGATGACGAGGATGTCGATGCCGCCCGAGCGGACGAGGATGTCCGCGATCTCGAGCGCCTGCTCGCCGGTGTCGGGCTGCGAGACGATGAGGTTGTCGGTGTCGACGCCGAGCTTCTTCGCGTACTCGGGGTCGAGCGCGTGCTCCGCGTCGATGAACGCCGCGGTGCCGCCGGCCTTCTGCATGTTCGCGACGGCGTGCAGCGCGACGGTGGTCTTACCGGAGGACTCGGGGCCGTAGATCTCGACGATGCGACCGCGCGGCAGGCCGCCGATTCCGAGCGCGATGTCGAGCGCGAGGGCGCTCGTGGGGATGGCCTCGACCGCGACGCGCTGCTGCTCGCCGAGGCGCATGGCCGAGCCCTTGCCGAACTGGCGGTCGATCTGTCCGAGCGCCGCCTCGAGGGCCTTGCTGCGGTCCGCTGCTGCTGCCATGTCGCTTCCTCACATCCATCCGTGGCTGGTCTGCCGTGTGTCGAGGACGACGCTACGCCGACCCTCCGACACCGCGACGGCGTCGGCCCTCCCTGGGGAGGCGCCGCCGTCGCGCGGCGTCCTGGGGATCACGGTATATCGAACAACTGTTCGAAGGGAAACGACACGCCGCCCGGGCGTGTCGGGTCACCGCGGAGGGGGGACCATGCGCTCCCGGTCGCCGCCGTCGCGGCGGTCGACGGGCACGTCCATCTGCTCGCACCAGGCGTGCCACACGTCCCTCGGCGCGACGCCCGCCTCGAGCGCCGCGGCGGGCGTGAGCGAGTCGAGCGCGTCCAGGGACAGCTCGCCCGCGAGCGTGCGGGAGTAGGCGGGCCCGAAGACCGCGTCGGCCAGGGACCAGAACTCGCTGAGCCGCACGTCCCTAGCGGGACCGCATCGAGCTGAGCAGCTCGGGCACCGTGTCGGGGATCGACGGCATGACGGGCACGTCGGTGAGGGACTCGGCGTGCGCGAACCGGTCGGAGACCTCGCGCAGGATGGTCGACATGGGCAGCTCGAGCGCGTCGCAGATCGACGCGAGGAGCTCGGAGGACGCCTCCTTCTGGCCGCGCTCGACCTCGGAGAGGTAGCCCAGGGACACGCGCGCTCCCGAGGAGACGTCGCGCAGGGTCTTGCCCTGCGTGAGGCGCGCGTCGCGGAGGACCTCGCCGATCTCGTTGCGAAGCACAGGCATGCGCCCTCCCCTCATCGTCGTCATGCGGCCCTTGTCCATGCTGACACAACGCACCATACCCCACCCTTGTTCCGCCCCGGTCGCGAGGGGGTTACAGCAATGTGACATCCCCCGCAAGGGACTCGAGGACCAGGGCGAGGGCGGCGTCCACCGTGCCGGCGCGCACGGCGGCGCGATCGCCGGGGATGTCACGGCGGCTGCTGGCCTCCCCCGCCGGGCCCGCGACCGCCACCCACACGCACCCCGGGCGCGCGCCGTCGTGAGGCTCCGGACCGGCGACGCCGGTGGTCGCCACGGCGAGGGTCGCGCCGGTCGCCTCGCGCGCGCCGCGGGCCATCGCCTCGGCGACGTCCTCGGACACCAGCCCGGCCTCGGTGATGACGTCGGGATCCACTCCCAGCAGGCGCGCCTTCATGGCGGCGGTGTAGGCGACGATGCCGCCGCGCACGACCGTCGAGGCGCCCGGCACCGACACGAGCGCGGAGCACACGGCGCCGCCGGTGATCGACTCGGCCGTGGCGATCGTGACGCCGAGATCGCGCAGGCGCGCGACGACCTCGTCAGGCCGTGGCATGACCCTCGGCGCGCTGCTCGCGCGCCGCCCGGACGATCTTGACGGTGTAGTCGACCCCCGTCACGAGCGCGAGCGCGGTCGCGACGAGCAGGACCCACCACGCGACCGAGTCGACCCATGCCGGGGTCCCGGGGATGAGGTACAGCCAGATCGCGAGCAGCTGCGCCATGGTCTTCGCCTTGCCGCCCGGGGACGCCGGGATCACCGTGCCCGCCGCGACGAGCAGGCGCCCCACGGTCACCCACAGCTCCCGGACCGCGATGATCGCGACCGGCCACCACGGGATGCCGTCGACCACGACGAGCACCGCGAGCACGCCGAGCACGAGGGCCTTGTCCGCGATCGGGTCCGCGAGCTTGCCGAACGGGCTGACGACGCCCCAGCGCCGCGCGAGATAGCCGTCGAAGAAGTCGGTGGCCGCCGCGATCATGAACAGCACGAGCGCCCACCAGCGCAGCGGGCCCTCCTCGCCCGCGTCGAGCGCGAGCAGGACGAGCACCACCGGCACCATGATGAGGCGCGCGACGGTGAGCACGTTCGGAACTGCGGAAGTCACGCGCACCACCTTAATGCGGCCGAGGTCGCGCCGACGCCGCGGCGGGGTGCGAAGGCACCCGCCCCGGGGCGGCGATACTGGAGCCATGCCCCATCCCGCGAGCCCCGGTCATGCCCGCACGCGCGGCGCGGCCCCCCGCCTCGCCGCCGCGGCGGCCGTGGCGCTGGTCGCCGGCGCGGCGGTCGGCCTGCTGAGCGCGCGCGACGTCACCCGGCCGGCGTCGGCCGAGCCGCTGGCGAACGGGTCCCCCGTCGCGGCGGTCGCCACCGCCTCCGCGACGGCCGAGGAGCCCGACGCCGCCGCATCGTCCCCCGCGACCGCGAGCCCCACGCCGACGCCGAGCCCCGAGCCGGAGCCGGTCCGCTTCACCCTGGTCGCCGCGGGCGACGTGCTGCCGCACACCCCCGTGAACGACTCGGCGCGCACCGCCGACGGGTACGACTACACCGCGCTCATGAAGGGCGTGAAGCGCTACATCGCGGGCGCCGACCTCGCGCTGTGCCACATGGAGGTGCCCGTCTCCCCCGGCGGGGTCGAGCCGTCGGGCTACCCGCTGTTCTCGGCCCCGAAGGCGCTCGTGCGGGACCTGGCGAAGGTCGGCTGGGACGGCTGCTCTACCGCCTCGAACCACACCGTCGACCGCGGCACCGCGGGCGTCGAGGCGACGCTCGACGCGTTCGACGCCGCCGGCCTCCAGCACTCCGGGTCCGCGCGCACCAAGAAGGAGGCGGCCACCACCGCGATGTACGAGGTGACGTCCGGCGACCGCACGGTCACCGTCGCGAACATCAGCTTCGCGTACGGCACCAACGGCATGCCGGTCGCGTCGCCGTGGCAGGTGGGCCTCTTCGATGCGGACGATGCGGACGCGGGGCCGATCATCGACGCCGCCAGGAAGGCGCGCAAGCAGGGCGCCGACGTGGTGATCGCGTCGGTGCACTGCTGCGTCGAGTACCGCACCGAGCCCACCGACGCGCAGCGGTCCATCGCGACGCAGATCGCCGAGTCGGGCCAGGTCGACCTGTACGTGGGCCACCACGCGCACGTGCCCCAGCCGATCGAGCTGTTGCCCGGCGGACCGTCGGGCAACGGCATGTGGACCGCGTTCGGGCTCGGCAACTTCCTGTCGAACCAGGGCACGCAGTGCTGCGTGGCCGCGACCTCGAACGGCGTGCTGCTGTCCGCGGCCTTCACGGTGGATCCCGACGGCGAGGTCGCGGTGGACGCGGCCTGGACCGCCACCACCGTCGACCGGCTCGACCGCCACGCGATGCACGTGCTCACGGACATCCGCGACGGCGCGGGCACCCTGTCGGCCGCGGAGGTGACCAGCCGGCTCACGGCGGTGCGCGACGCGGTGGGCGACGAGGCGCCGATGCGCCGGAAGCCGGTGAGGTCCCTCGCGGACGACGTGGTCGTCGTGCCGCGGACCGGGGCCTGACGACGCCTCAGGCCGGGCGAGGGCGTTGTGCCGCGAGCCGCACCGGCGCGCTCGCGGCGCCATAGCCGTCGTAGGCCCCGCGCCGCTCGACGATCTCCACGAAGACACCGCCGACGATCGGCGAGTAGAAGTGGAGGAACTCGCCGCTCGGATCGCGGTCGTAGAAGAGGCCGAGCTCGCGGAGCTCGTCGAGCAGCGCCGGGTCGAGCGACGACCCGAAACGGGCACGCAGGTCGTCGTAGTAGTTGTCCGGCACCGCGAGCGACTCCAGGCCCGCGGCGCGCGCGCGGCGCGCGGCGGCCAGCGCGTCGTCGCAGCGGATCGCGACGTGGCGCGCCGGGGCCGGCGCGGCCGCGGGTGCGAGGTTGATCGGCACCCGGACGACGCCGTCGGCCGTGCGCATCACCTGGCTGCGGAGCAGGCCGACGGGCCCGGGGACGTCCTCGGTCGACTCGGTCGTGAGCGACAGGACGGAGCTCGCGAAGAGCACGGCCTCGTCGAAGTCCTGCCACCGGTAGCCGAGGTTGATGTGGTCGACCACGCCGTCGAGCGGCCTGGCGACCTCCTCGCCGCCGACGAACTCGCCGATCCACGAGCGGTCGTCGGGACGGTCGTTCCAGTAGACCTCGGTGCCGTCCGGCGCCGCGACCGCGGGCAGCTCCTGCTCCCCTGAATACGTGCGGCGGAACACCGACGGCGCGCCGAGCGCGCGGGCGCGCGACGCCGCGGCGGCGGCATCGTCGACCGTCAGCCCGATCGCGGTCAGGGCCGGCGCCTCCTCCTGCCGCTGCTCGTTGAGGATGAGCCGCGCCTCGCCCGCGCTCCACAGGCGCACGGGCTTGCTGCGGTGGCGTCCGCGGAACGTGAAGCCCAGCTGGTCCAGCACGCGATCGACCTCGTCGAGGCGGGCGCCGGCGATCTCGACGAAGTCCACCCCGCGGGCGGGCTGCGGCTCCTCGAGCCGGTCCGCCGTCCAGCCCGCACGCGCCGCGGTGCGGTCCGCGAGCCACGTGAGGGAGCGGCGGGCGTGCGCGGCCGTCCGCACGACGTCCGTCTGGCGGAACGTGTCGTTGAACACCTCGAGCGAGAGCGGTCCGCCGTAGCCGGCGCGCAGCACGTGCCCGAGGAAGCCGGTGAGGTCGAAGGCGCCCTCGCCCGGGAAGAGGCGGTGGTGGCGGCTCCACGAGAGCACGTCCATCCGGAGGGCCGGCGCGTCCGCGAGCTGCAGGAAGAAGATGCGGTCGCCGTCGATCTCCTCGATGCCCGCCGGGTCGTGGCCTCGCGACAGGATGTGGAAGCTGTCGAGGCAGGTGCCGAGGTTCGGGCGATCGGCGAGCTGCACGAGCCGCCATGCGTGGCGGTAGTCGGAGACGTACCGCCCCCAGGCGAGAGCCTCGTAGGCGATGCGGATCCCTCGCGGCGCGGCGAGGTCGGCGAGCGCCGCCAGCTGGCGGGCCGCGACCGCGTCGTCGCCGACCGTCGCGGTCCCCGCGTTGCTGCACACCAGCAGCAGGTCCGTGCCGAGCCGCTCCATCACCTCGAGCTTCGCCTCGGCGCGGCGCAGGTTGTCGGCGAACGTGACGTCGTCGACGCCCTCGAGGTCCCGGAAGGGCTGGAACATCTCGATGCGGAGCCCCAGCCTGTCGCACAGGGCACGGATCTCCTCGGGGGACTCGTGCGCGGCGATGAGGTCCGCGTCCATGATCTCGACGCCGTCGAAGCCCGCCTCCGCGCAGGCGTGCAGCTTCTCGACCAGCCCCCCGGAGAGGCAGACCGTCGCGATCGAGGTGCGCATGTCCGCAATGTAACAGACGGTACATAGATTGGTGACAATCGTGTCACGGCCCTTGCGCGGCTAATGTAATCACCGGTACGTTCACATCGGGACGCCGACCCCGCGGCGCCCACGGAGGAGACAAGGACGTCTCGTGACCGACACTGACGCTGGCGCGCACCGGTTCCGCGTACTGCGGCGCATCGGAGCCGTGATGGGCGCCGTCGAGCTGACGCTCGGCGCACTCGCGATGCTCACGATCCTCGTGCTCGTGTTCCACCAGGCGCTGCAGCGCTACCTGCCCATCGACCAGATCGCATGGACCGGGGAGATCTCGCGCTTCTCGCTCGTATGGCTCACGTTCATCGTGGCCGGCCTGCTCGTGACGATGCGCGGCCACATCACCCTCGAGATCGCGGACGCGATCCCCCGGCCCATGGTCGTGCGCGCCGTGCAGGTCTTCGCCATGGCAGTCGTCGCCGCGACAGGCGTGGGGCTGACCGTCGAGGCGTGGGCGCTCGTCACGACCCAGGGGATCATCAAGTCCCCCGTGCTCCGCCTGCCCATGTCGTGGGTGTACGTCCCGGTGCTGCTCGGGGCCATCTCCATCACGGTGCGCGCGGCGGTCGCGGCAGTCGACGTCGCGATCCACGGACCCGTGCTGCGGGACACCACCGAGTCCGAGGGGGCGGCCGCATGACGCTCGCCCTGATGGCGCTCGCCATCGCCGCGCTCCTGCACCTGCGCGTGCCGGTGGCCTTCGCGTTCCTCGGCCCGTCCCTCGTCTACATGGCGACGATCGGCCAGTCGACGGGCATGTCGCTGCGCCACGTGACGAACGCGGCCGCGAGCTTCCCGCTGCTGGCCGTGCCGCTCTTCGTCCTGCTGGGCACGCTCGCCAACCACGCCGGGATCGCCGAGCGCTTCTTCCGCTTCGCGCTCGCACTGCTCGCCCGCGTGCGGGGAGGACTCGGATACGTGTCCATCGGTACGAGCCTGGCCTTCTCGTGGATGAGCGGCTCCGCGGTCGCCGACGCCGCCGCGCTCGGCAAGGTGCAGATCCCCGCGATGCTGCGCCACGGGTACAGCCGGCGCTTCGCGACCGGCGTGTCCGCATCGTCCTCCCTGGTGGCGCCGGTGATGCCGCCGTCGATCCCCGCCGTGATCTTCGCGGGTCTCGCGGCTGTGTCGACCGGGGCGCTCTTCGCCGCATCGGTGGTACCCGCCTTCGCGATCGCCGTCGGCCTCTGCATCGTGGTCTACATCCTCGTGCGGAGGCGCGAGACGGTCACGGCCGGCGACTTCGACGTGCACGAGCTGCGCGAGTCGGCCAAGGGCGTGCTCCTGCCGATGCTGGCGCCCGTGATCATCCTCGGCGGCATCCTGGGCGGCTTCTTCACCCCCACCGAGGCGGCGGCCGTGGGCGTCGTCTTCATCATCGTGGTGGGCGTGATCCAACGGTCGCTCAGCCTGAAGGGCTTCATCGAGGCCCTCAAGGACGCCGTGACCACCACGGCGGGCATCATGCTGATCGTCGCGACCGCGTCGTTGCTGGGCTACATCCTGGCGCGCGAGCGGCTCCCCCAGATGCTCACCGAGCTCGCGTTCTCCGTCACCAGCAGCCCCGTCATGTTCCTGCTGCTGTCCGCGATCATGATGCTGATCCTCGGCACGGTCATCGACGCGACCGCGATCCTCGTGCTCGTGGTCCCGATCCTGCTGCCCATCGCGACCGAGTTCGGCGTCGACCCGATCGTGATGGGCGTCGTGCTGATCCTGTCGCTGATGATCGGGCTCCTCACGCCGCCGGTCGGCACCGTCCTGTTCGTGACCGCGTCCGTCTCCCACACCCGCGTGGGCGAGGTCTTCCGCGGGACCCTCCCGTTCATCGTGCCGATCGCCCTGATCGTGCTCGTCGTCATCCTGGCGCCGTCGTCGGTGCTGTGGCTCCCGGGGGTGCTCGGGCTATGACGACCTCGACGGCCCGCCGCCGCTCGGTCCTCGTGGGGCTCATCGGGGAGGGCATCGCCCCCTCCCTCACGCCGGCGCTGCACGAGCTCGAGGGCGCGCGCCACGGCCTCAACTACGTCTACCGGACGATCGAGATCAGCGCGCGCGAGGCCGCGCCCGCGGACGTCGCCGCGCTGCTCGGGTCCGCGCGTCGGATGGGCTTCGACGGCCTCAACATCACGCACCCCGCGAAGCAGACCGTGCTCGGCGCGCTCGACGCCCTGTCGCCCGGCGCAGCCGCGGTCGGCGCCGTCAACACGGTGGTGTTCGACGGCGACCGGACGGTCGGCCACAACACGGACGTCACCGGCTTCGGGGCGGCGATGGACGAGGAGCTGGCGGGATGCGCGCGCGAGCATGTCGTGCTGCTCGGCGCGGGCGGCGCGGGCGCCGCGGTCGCCGGCGCCCTGATCGACCGCGGGGTGTCGGACCTCGTCATCGTCGACGTCGACCACGGCCGCGCACGCGCGCTCGCGGAGTCCTGCGGCGCCCGCGCCGCGGAGCAGGCGGACCTTCCGGCGCTTCTCGCGGAGGCCGACGGGCTCGTCAACGCCACGCCGATGGGCATGGAGGCGCACCCGGGCGCCGCCGTCGACGCCGCGCTGCTGCGGCCGGCCATGTTCGTCGCCGACGTCGTCTACCGGCCGGTGGAGACGGCGCTCCTCGCGGGCGCACGCACTCGAGGATGCCGCGTGATGGCCGGCACCGGCATGGCCATGCACCAGGCCGCCGATGCGTTCGAGATCTTCACCGGAGAAGCTGCGGATCGGCGGGCGATGCTCGCGGATCTCGAGGACCTGATCGCCGCCGAGGCGGCCGGGAGCCCCGCGACGCGGGGCCATAGGAAAGGGGAGGCAGAATGACCGCAACACGAGCCCGGCGATCGACGTGGATCGCCCTCGCGGCCGCACCAGCACTGGTGCTCGCCGCATGCTCCAGCGGCGACGCCGGGAGCACCGACGACGAGTCGAGCACCGCCGACGCCGGCATGGAGACCGCCGAGACGATCGAGATCACCCTCGCGCACAGCTACACCGAGGACCAGCCGCAGCACCGCTGCGGCGCCCAGGTCATCGCGGACGAGGTCGCGGCGGCCGATGTCGGCCTCACGATCGAGATCTTCCCGGCGAGCCAGCTGGGCGGCGACGCGGACCGCATCGCGTCCGTGGTGTCGGGCGACATCGACATGGACATCCAGGGCGCATCGGCGCTCGGCGCCGTGTACGAGCCGATCAGCGTCCTGGACGCGGCCTTCGGCTTCGACGACGCCGACCACCTCGCGGCCTTCATGGCGAGCGACGAGTCCTCGGTGCTGATCGACGGCTTCGCGGAGGCGACGGGCGTGCAGACGCTGGGCGCCTGGTCGGCGGGCGCACGGCACTTCACCACCGTCGACGCGCCCATCCGCACGCCCGAGGACCTGGACGGGGTGCGCATGCGCTTCCCGGGGTCGCCGCAGTACCTCCTCAACGCCGAGGCGCTGGGCGCGACCGCGACCGAGGTCGCGTACGAGGAGCTGTACCTCGCGCTGCAGAACGGCACCGTCGACGGCCAGGAGAACCCGATCACGAACATCGTGGCGCAGAACTTCGCAGAGGTGCAGGACTACCTCAGCCTGTCCGCCCACCAGCTCAACACCAACCTCGTGATCATGAGCCCCATCTGGCAGGAGCTCTCGGCCGAGCAGCAGGAGGCGCTCACCGCCGCCGTCGAGACCGCTGTGACCGAGGTGACCGGGTGCGTCACCGCGGACGAGGAGGTCACGCTTCAGGAATGGCGCGACGGCGATGAGTGGGAGATCGTCGACGACGTCGACCGCGACGCGTTCTCCGAGAAGGCCGAGGCCTTCTTCATGGACACCTTCGCGGGCGAGTCGCTCGAGGTCTACGAGGCGATGCGGGCGACCGCGAGCTGACACGGACGACACCATGGCGCGTGACGTGCCCACCGTGATGGGCGTGGTGCCGGGCGACGAGCTCGGCACCACGCTCATGCACGAGCACGTGTTCGTGCTCGACCCGCAGCTCGACCGCGACCTGCCGCACCCCGAGTGGGACGAGGAGGCCGCGGTCACCGCGGCGCGCGACACGTTCGCACGGCTCGCGGAGCTCGGGATCCGCACCGTCGTCGATCTCACCGTCCCGGGCATCGGCAGGGACGTCGCGCGCGTGAGACGTGCGGCCGAGGGCGCTCCGGTCCACATCGTCGCGGCGACGGGCTGGTACGCGACGCACGCCCTCCCGCCGTACTTCGGCACCCACGGGCCCGGCCGGCTGCTCGCCGGGGCCGACCCGCTCGAGGAGCTCTTCGTCCGCGACCTCGAGGAGGGCATCGCAGGCACGGGCGTCAGGGCGGCCGTCGTCAAGGTCGTCTCGGATGTCGCCGGGCTGACCCCGGACGTCACCAGGGTGTTCTCCGCTGCCGCGGCGGCGCATCGCCGGACGGGCGCCCCGATCATGACGCACTCGCACGCGGCGTCCCACGGCGGGGTGCCGCAGCAGGATCTGCTGGCCGCCCACGGCGTCGCGCTCGATCGCGTCGTGATCGGCCACTGCGGCGACACGGACGACCTGGACTACCTGCGACGACTGGCGGACCGCGGTTCCTACCTGGGGTTCGACCGGTTCGGGATGGAGCACGTGCAGTCGGACGAGGTGCGGATCGCCACGCTCCTCGCGCTGCTCGAGCTCGGCTACGCCGAGCGGATCGTGCTGTCCCACGATGCGGCGGTCTTCTCGCGCGTGACCCCGCCGTCGTGGCGGGCGCGCGTCACGCCGCGGTGGCGGATGGACCACCTGCCGACGACCGTGCTCCCGCGCCTGAGCGACGCCGGCGTCGACGACGCGACTCTCGCGACGCTGATGGTCGCGAACCCCCGACGGATCCTGGAGGCCGCATGATCCCGCGACGCACACCGGCGCCCGTGAGCCGCATCGGTAGGCTGACGCCGTGACCGACACGACGCCGCGACGGCGCGACGCCGAGCGCACCCGGGCCGAGCTCCTCGCGGTGGCGACCGAGGTCTTCGCTGCCTCGGGCTATGCGGGTGCCAGGGTCGACGACATCGCGGACCGTACCCGCACGACCAAGCGGATGATCTACTACTACTTCGGGTCGAAGGAGAAGCTCTACCTCGCGGTGCTCGAGCACGCGTACCGCGGGATCCGCGCGGCGGAGCACGACCTCCACCCCGGCGATCTTCCCCCGCTCGAGGCCGTCCGGCGGCTCGCGGAGCTCACCTACGACCACCACCTGAGCCACTCCGACTTCATCCGCCTGGTCTCGATCGAGAACATCCACCACGGGCAGTACATCTCGCGGCTCGGCTCGCTGCGCGAGATCAACCGCGACGCGCTCGGCATCCTCGACGGCGTGCTCGCGCGCGGGCGGGAGCAGGGCGTCATCCGCGACGACGTCGACGCGCTCGACGTCCACCTCGTCATCAGCTCGTACTGCTTCTTCCAGGTGGCGAACCGGCACACCTTCGGCCACCTGTTCGACCGCGACCTCCTCGATCCGGCGCTGCGCGACCATCACCGCCGCATCATCGGGGATGTCGTCGCCGCGTGGTTGAGCGCGGCGCCGAGCGTGCCGGGGCCCGCCGCGTCATGACGGGACCGGGCGGCGGGAAGGATGGCGTCGAGCAGGACGCCGCCCTCTCCCCCGACGCGTTGGCGGACGCCATCGCCACCGGTCTCTCGGTGATCCGCGCGTTCGACGCGAGCCGGCCCGCGCTGACGCTCGACGAGGTCGGGGAACGGAGCGGTCTCGCGGTCGGGGCCGCGCGCGACGCGCTCGACGCCCTCGGACGCCTCGGCTACGTCCGCGACGAGGCACGGGCGTACGCGCTCACTCCGCGCGTCCTCGAGCTCGGCATGGGCTACCTGTCGTCCCTCGGGCTTCCCGCGGTCGCGCAACCGCACCTCGAGCGGCTCTCGCAGGAGCTCGGCGAGTCCGCTTCCGCAGCCGTGCTCGACGGCGGCGAGATCGTCTACGTCGCGCGCGCCGCCGCGCGCCGGATCACCAGCGTGAGGATCGCGGTCGGGACCCGTCTGCCGGTGCACGCGACCGCGATGGGACGGGTGCTGCTCGCGCGCCTGCCCGAGGAGTCGCGCGAACGGGTCCTCCGCACCGCGCGCCTTGCTGCCAGCACGCCGCGCACCGTGACCGATCCGGACGCGCTGCGCGAGATCCTGCGGGGCACGCTCCTGCGCGGGTGGACCGAGGTCGACGGCGAGCTCGAGGACGGCCTGCGGTCGATCGCGGTGCCCGTCCGTGGGGCCTACGGCGTCGACGCGGCGATCGGCGTGGCGACGGTGTCCGGCCGCTCCGGGCTCGACACCGCGACGGCCGTCGAGCGGCTGTCCACCGCGGCACGGGCCATCGAGGACGACCTCAGGGCGGTCGCGTTGGGACGCGACGCAGGCTGAGGCCCGGGGCCGCTAGCGGTCGCCCAGCACCGGGTCCGGCTCGGCCGGCCGCGGGTCGATGAGGCTCGTCCCGGTGTGGGGGTGCTGCGACAGCGCGGTAGCCGCCGGCTGCGCGACGCCGAAGAGCCAGCCCTGCCCGTAGCGCCAGCCGCAGTCCGCGAGGAACTGCGCCTGCGCCTCGGTCTCGATGCCCTCCGCGATGGTCGCGAGGCCGAGCTCGCGCGCGAGGGCGCCGAGCGCGCGGGACACCCGCGCCCCGGCGGGGTCCTCGGGGATGCCGGCGACGAAGGACATGTCGAGCTTGACGCCGGAGACCGGGAGGTCGCGCAGGTAGGACAGCGGCGAGACGCCGGTGCCGAAGTCGTCGAGGAGGATCGGCACGCCCGCGTTGCGCAGCTCGGTGAGCTCGTGGCGAATGCGGGTGTTGGGGTTGACCAGTGACGCCTCGGTCAGCTCGACCACGACGCGCTGCGGGCTGAGGTGGTGGCGCCCGATCGCGGCGAGCACGCCGTCCGCGAAGGCCGAGTCGCCAAGCTGGTCGGCGGACACGTTGAGCGACACCCACACGGTGTCGGAGGGCGAGCGCTCGAGGAACTGCGCCGCCTGCTCGACGAGCGCGGCGCCCGCCGTCGAGGCGAGCCCGCGGTCGGAGATGAGCGGCAGGAACGCGCCCGGCAGCAGCAGCCCGCGCGTGGGGTGCTGCCAGCGCACGAGCGCCTCGTAGCCCACGACGGTGCGCGTCGCGAGCTCGAGGATCGGCTGGTAGTGCAGCACCAGGTCGCCGTTCTCGATCGCGCGGGCGAGCTCCGCGGCGAGGGCCGTCTGGTTGTCGTCCGCGATCCGCATCGACGGCTCGTAGACCTCGGTGCGGCTCTTGCCGGCCGCCTTGGCGCGGTACATCGCGGCGTCGGCGGCGCCGAGCAGCGCGGCCGAGCCGCCCGCGATCGTGTCCTCGTCCGCCATCGCGATGCCGAGCGAGGCCGCGAGCTGGATCTGGTGGCGCTTCACCGCGAGCGGGGAGCGCAGCCCGTCGTGGATCGCGGCCGCGATCTCGAAGAGCGCCTTCGAGCAGTCGGTGTCCTGCACCGCGATGACGAACTCGTCGCCGCCGAGGCGTGCGACGGTGCCGCGGCCGCCGGTGGCGGTGCGCAGCACGCCCGCCACGTGGACGAGCGCGTTGTCGCCGATCGCGTGGCCGAAGCGGTCGTTCAGGCCCTTGAAGCCGTCGAGGTCGACCGCGATCACGCCCACGCGCGAGTCCGCGTCGGGCTGCGCGAGCAGGTCGCCGAGCACCTCGTTGAAGAGGTTGCGGTTCGCGAGGCCCGTGAGCGGGTCGTGCATCGCGCGGTGCTGCATGAGCTCCGAGCGCATGCGCACCTCGGTGGTGTCGCGCACCTGCACGACGTAGTGGTCGGGGGCGCCGCCCGCGTACCGCACGAGGCCCACGTCGAGCACGGCCCACACGACGTTGCCGTCGGCCTTGACATACCGCTTCTCGACCGAGAAGTGGTTCTGGTGGCCGTCGTAGAGGCGCTGCAGCTGGTCGCGCTCGGCATGCAGGTCCTGCGGGTGCGACAGCGCGCTGAACGGGGTGCCCCGCAGCGCAGCGACGGTCGAGCCCATCATCTCGGCGAACGCCCGGTTGACCTCCATGAGGCGCCACTCGAGGTCGATGAGCGCCATGCCGGTGGGCGCGTTCTCCATCGCGCGGCGGAACTGCGCGTCGGAGCGGCTCAGCGCCTCCGCGGCCTCGCGCAGGCCGGTGGTGTCCATCACGGTGACGATCGTGAGCGGACGGCCGTCCGCCGCATCGTCCACGGGACGGGCGCGCACGTGGAGCCAGCGGATGTCGTCCGCGCCGCGGCGGCCGGGGACGCCGATGACGCGCGGGCGGCCGTCCTCGGTGCGGGCGAGGGCCGCGGCGGGGACCATGGGGCGCATGTGCGCGTCGACGGCGCGGATGGGCAGGCGCGAGACGGCCTTGCCCACCGAGTCCGACTGGCGCAGCCCGAGGATCGCGCACGCGGTGTCGGACACCAGCGCGACCTCGCCCGCCTGCGTGACGATGATGACGCCGTCGCGCGACGAGGTCATCACTGCCTCGAACTGGCGGCGCAGCGCACGCTCCTGCGCCAGCGCCGCGTCGCGGGCGTCGCGCTCGCGTCCGGACCGCCAGAAGAAGTAGAACGCGTTGAGCGCGAGCAGGATGAGGAGAGCGCCGACGCCGGCCACGAATGCCGGCTGCGCGAAGAGCTCTAGGACTCCACCCATTCCCCGTCCTCTGGCTCGCGGTGTGCCGTGGTCGTGCCCACCGTAGCGCCAGAGTCACCCCTCAGGACAGCAAGCGTGGACGCGAGTTCGTCAGGTGTGACCAAAACGTCACGCGCCTTCGAACCCTGCGACGGTCCGACGATCTCCCTGGTCTCGAGCAGGTCCATGAGACGGCCGGCCTTCGCGAAGCCCATCTTGAGCTTGCGCTGCAGCATCGACGTGGAGCCCAGCTGCGTCGTGATGACGAGCTCCGCGGCGGCGAGCAGGTCGTCGAGGTCGTCGCCGATGTCGGCGTCGACCACGGCGCTCTGCTGCTGGACCACGACGTCGTCGCGGTACTCCGGGTCGGCCTGCTTCTTGGCGTGCTCGACGGCGGCGTGGATCTCGCTCTCGGACACCCACGAGCCCTGCACGCGCATCGGCTTCGACTCCCCCATCGGGAGGAACAGCGCGTCGCCCTGGCCGATCAGCTTCTCCGCGCCCGGCATGTCGAGCACGACGCGCGAGTCCGCCAGCGACGACGTCGCGAACGCGAGGCGGGACGGCACGTTCGCCTTGATCGTGCCCGTGATGATGTCGACGGACGGGCGCTGCGTCGCGAGCACGAGGTGGATGCCGGCGGCACGCGCGAGCTGCGTGATGCGCTGGATCGACTCGTCGACGTCCCGCGGCGCGACCATCATGAGGTCCGCGAGCTCGTCGACGATCACCAGCAGGTACGGGTACGTCTTGATGCGGCGCTCGGAGCCCGGCAGCGGCTTGACCTTGCCGGCGCGCACCGCCTTGTTGAAGTCGTCGATGTGCTTGAAGCCGAACAGCGCCAGGTCGTCGTAGCGCATGTCCATCTCCTTCACCACCCACTCGAGGGCCTGGGCGGCCTTCTTGGGGTCGGTGATGATGGGCGTGATGAGGTGCGGGATGCCCTCGTAGATCGTGAGCTCGACGCGCTTGGGGTCGACGAGCACCATGCGCACCTCGTTGGGGGTGGCGCGCATGAGGATCGACGTGATCATCGAGTTGACGAACGACGACTTTCCGGCGCCCGTGGCACCCGCGACCAGGAGGTGCGGCATCTTCGCGAGGTTGGCCATGACGTAGCCGCCCTCGACGTCCTTGCCGATGCCGATCGCCATGGGGTGGTCGTTGCGGGTCGCCACCTGCGAGCGCAGCACGTCGCCCAGCGCGACGGTCTCGCGGTCCACGTTGGGGATCTCGATGCCGATCGCGGACTTGCCCGGGATCGGCGACAGGATGCGCACGTCGGCGCTCGCCACCGCGTAGGCGATGTTCTTGCTCAGCTGCGTGATCTTCTCGACCTTCACGCCCGCGCCGAGCTCGACCTCGTAGCGCGTGACCGTCGGGCCGCGCGTGAAGCCGGTGACCTCCGCGTCGACGCCGAACTGCTCGAGCACGTCGCGCAGCGACGCGACCACCCGGTCGTTCGCCGCGGAGCGCTCCTTGTGCGGCGCGCCCTTGGCGAGGACGTCCAGCGAGGGCAGCAGGTACGGGTTGGAGTTCTCGAGCTCGCCCTGCTCCCCCTGCGGCACGACGTGCGTCGCCGGCGGCAGGTGCGGGTCGCCGGACTCGGCGCCCGGCACCTGGATGAGCTGCGTCGCCGCATCGTCGGGAGCGACGGCCGCGTCGGGCGCGGGGTCCCACGGCGGCACGTCCTCGGCCATCTCGTAGGGCGAGATCTGCTCGGTGACGGCGCGGCGGGACGCCTCGGGGTCGATGATCGCGTCGAACTCGCTGTGGTCGACGGTCGCTGCGTGGGCGAAGGCCTCGTCCGCCTCGTACGAGTCGAGCGCGTCCTCCGGCGGCGGGTCGCCGTGCAGCGCGCGCTCGAGGAGGCGCTTCGCGCGTCCGGGCCGCTTGTGCTTCGGCTCCTTGGGCTTGGGGTCGCCCGGGCGCTCAAGGGTGCGGTGCTCGGGCAGGTCCAGCGCGTCGTCGTCCTCGCGCGCGCCGTCGTGGCGCACCTTGTGCGACACCTCCGCGACCCAGGCGGCGGCCTCGCGCATCGAGATGCCGGCGATGATGAGCACCGACAGCAGCGAGAGCAGCACCAGCACGACGACCGCGAGCGGCGCGGTGACGAGCGCCGCGAGCGGCGTGCCGATGCCGAAGCCGAGGATGCCGCCGGCGTCCTGGAGGCCCTCGAGGCCGTCGGACGGGCTGGGGCGGCCGTGCGCGATGTGGATGATGCCGTCGACGGTGATCGCCAGCATGAGCGCGCCGAGCGTGATCCGGTGGTTGGTGTTCTCCTCCTGCGGCGCGCGCATGAGCCGCACGGCGATGATCATGAGCACCACGGGCAGGCCGTAGGCGAGGACGCCGAACAGCCCCGCGCCGACGAAGTGGATCGCGGTTCCGGCCCAGCTGGGCAGCTGGAACCACTCGCGGGCGGCGATGAGGATCGCCATGATCACGAGCGTGATCGCCATGCCGTCGCGGCGCACCGCGGGCGGGACGTCGCGGGCGCCGTGGCCGATGCCGCGCACGCCGGAGCCGACCGCGTTGGCGGTGCCCCGGCCGACGGCGGCGATGCCGCGCAGCAGCGCCGGCGGACGGCGCGTGGCCTGGGAGGCGCGCGAGCTCGACGACGAGGTGCGCCGCGAGGACGGCTGCGCCTTCGTCGAGGGGCGGGACTGTCGCGTCTGTGCCATGGCACAGCACGGTAGCGGCCCGGGACGACCGCGCGGGGTTGCCACCCCGCCGGACCCCCGCATCGTCCCCCGGAAGGGACGATGCGGGCGTTCCCTACGCCTCGATGACGATGGGGACGATCATGGGCCGGCGGCGCAGCTTGGTGCCGACGTACCGGCCGAGGACGCGGCGCGCGACCTGCTGGAGCTGGTGCGTGTCCGTGGAGCCGCCGCGGGCGGCCTCCTCGATCGCCTTCTTGATGTCGGGCAGGATCGCGTCGAAGACGGAGTCGCCCTCCGCGAGGCCGCGGGCGTGCACCTCGGGGCCGTTGACGACGCGGCCGTTGCTCGAGTCGACGACGGCGAAGACGGACACGAAGCCCTCCTCCGCGAGGATGCGGCGGTCCTTGAGCTCGGTCTCGGTGATCTCGCCCACGGACGAGCCGTCGACGTAGACGTGGTGCACCTCGACCGCGCCGACGACGCGCGCGACGCCGTCCTTGAGGTCGACCACGGTGCCGTTCTCCGCGAACATCACGTTGTCGTGCGGGATGCCGGTGCGGATGGCCAGGTGCCCGTTCGCGAGCAGGTGGCGCACCTCGCCGTGGATCGGCATGACGTTCTTCGGGCGCAGGATGTTGTAGCAGTACAGGAGCTCGCCGGCGCTCGCGTGGCCCGACACGTGGACGCGCGCGCTGCCCTGGTGGACGACGGTCGCGCCGAGGCGCATGAGGCCGTTGATGACGCGGAACACGGCGTTCTCGTTGCCCGGGATGAGGGACGAGGCGAGGATGACGAGGTCGCCCTCCCCCACCGTGACCTTGTGGTCGCCGCTGGCCATGCGGCTGAGCGCGGCCATGGGCTCGCCCTGCGAGCCGGTGGACATGTAGACGACCTGCTCGCCGGGCATGGTGTCGGCCTTCTTCGGGTCGACGAGGATGCCGTCGGGCACGTTGAGGAAGCCCATGTCCGCCGCGATGCCCATGTTGCGCACCATCGACCGGCCCACGAAGGCGACCTTGCGGCCGTGCGACTCGGCAGCGTCGATGACCTGCTGGACGCGGTGGACGTGGCTCGCGAACGACGCGACCACGATGCGCCCGGTGGCCTGCGCGAACAGGCGGTCGAGCACCGGGCCGATCTCGACCTCGGCGGTCGTGAAGCCCGGCACCTCGGCGTTGGTCGAGTCGACCTGGAACAGGTCGACGCCCTCCTCGCCCAAGCGGGCGAAGCCGCGCAGGTCCGTGATGCGGCCGTCGAGCGGCAGCTGGTCCATCTTGAAGTCGCCGGTGTTGAGCACGGTGCCGGCGGACGTGCGCACGAAGACCGCGAGCGCGTCCGGGATCGAGTGGTTGACCGCGAGGAACTCGAGGTCGAAGAGGCCGATCTTCTCGCGCTGGCCCTCCTTCACCGCGAGGGTGACGGGCGTGATGCGGTGCTCGCGCAGCTTCGCCTCGACGAAGGCGAGCGTGAGCTGCGAGCCGAGGATCGGGATGTCGGGCCGCATCCGCAGGAGGTAGGGGACGGCGCCGATGTGGTCCTCGTGGCCGTGCGTGAGGACGATCGCCTCGATGTCGTCGAGGCGGTCCTCGATGTAGCCGAAGTCCGGGAGGATCAGGTCGACGCCGGGCTGGTGGTCCTCGGGGAAGAGGACGCCGCAGTCGATGACGAGCAGACGGCCGTCCAGCTCGAGCACGTGCATGTTGCGGCCCACCTCGCCGAGTCCGCCGAGCGGGACGAGGCGGAGCGTGCCGGGTTCGAGGGCGGGCGGCGGCAGGAGGTCGGGGTTGAAGCTCATTCTTCTCTTCTCAGGGATGGAGGCCGGCGGCTTCGAAGCGCGCGATCAGCGCGTCGTGCTCGGCCGGCGTGTGGGGAAGCAGCGGCAGCCGCATCGCGCGGCTCGGGATGACGCCGAGCCAGTGCATCGCGGACTTCGCGTTGGTGGCGCCCGGGCCGCCGAAGACGGCCGCGTGTACCGGGAGGAGGGACTCGTGGAGGCGCTCGGCCTCGGCGGCGTCGCCCGCGTCGTGCGCCGCGATCATCGCGGCGATCTCGCGGCCGACCACGTGGGACGACACGGACACGACGCCCACGGCGCCGGCCCGGAGGAACTCGAGGGTGAGCGGGTCGTCGCCGGAGTACCAGGCGAGACCGGTGCGCTCGATGCGGGCCTTCGCGGCCTCGACGCCGCCCGTGGCGTCCTTGACGGCGACCACGCGCGGGTGCGCCGCGAGCTCGTCGTAGGACTCGTCCGAGATCGCGAGCGCGGTGCGGCCCGGGATGTCGTACAGCATGGCGGGCAGGCCCGTCGCGCCCAGGATCGCGCGAAAGTGCGCGACGACGCCCGGCTGCGAGGGCTTGGAGTAGTACGGCGTGAGCGCGAGGATGCCGTCGGCGCCCGCCTCCTCGCCCTGCTCCGCCATGCGCACCGCGTGCGCGGTGTCGTTCGAGCCGGCGCCCGTGAGGATCGTGACGTCCGGGCCGACTGCCTCGCGGACCGCGGCGAGCAGGTCGACCTTCTCGGGGGCGTGCGTGGTCGGCGCCTCACCGGTGGTGCCCGACAGGACGAGACCGTCCGACCCGTGCGCGACGAGGTATCGGGCCAGGTCCTGGGCGGACTCGAGGTCGAGGGCGCCTCCCTCGTGCATCGGCGTGACCATCGCGGTCAGGACCGTTCCGAACGGTCGCGAGGAGGAAGTCATGGCACTCAACCTACCGCGCGACGGCACCCCGGCGGGCTCGGTCGGGCCCCGGCGAGGGGACGATGCGGCACTGAAGCGCATCGTCCCGCGCGCCTACGGCACGACGATCTCGAAGCCCGGGTCGCCCGGGTCGAGGACGCCGAGGAGCGTCTCGAGCACCGCCGCGTCGCCCGCGACCTCGACGCCCGGGGCGTCGCGGTTCCCCGCGAGCATGGCGAGCAGCCGCGGCTTCGCGAGGCTGACGGTCGCCTGTGCGTCGCCCGAGGGCGGCTGCTCCACCGCCACGAGCACCCCGTGGCTCAAGGTCACGCGGAACGCGCGGTCGAGGTCGGTCAGCACGACGTCGAGCCTCAGGTCGAGGTCCCAGGCCCGCGGCCCGTCGACGGTGATGGCGATCGCGTCGAAGATCTGCTCGGGGCTGAGCTGGGCCACGAGGTCGGGCGCGGCCGTCGCGACCGGGGTGCCGAAGGTGCCCTCGCGCAGCTCGGTCGCGCCGGACAGGTAGAAGTTGCGCCACGTGCCGTTCTCCGCGCCGTAGCCGAGCTGCTCGAGCGTGTCCGCGTAGAGCGCGCGGGCGCCCTCATGCCCCGGGGAGTCGAAGACCGCGTGGTCGAGCAGGGTGGCCGCCCACCGCAGGTCGCCGTCGTCGTACGCGGTGCGCGCGAGCTCCACGACGCGGTCCACGCCGCCCATCGCCGCGACGTAGCGCTCCGCGAGGGCCTGCGGCGGGTGCGGCCACAACCGCGCCGGGTTGCCGTCGAACCAGCCCAGGTAGCGCTGGTAGATCGCCTTCACGTTGTGCGACACGGAGCCGTAGTAGCCGTGCGTGCCCCACACCTTCTCGAGGGCGGGCGGCATCGCGAAGTCCTCCGCGATCTCGGCGCCCGTCATGCCCTTGTTGAGCATCCGCAGGGTCTGGTCGTGGAGGTACTTGTAGAGGTCGCGCTGGATCCCGATGTACTCCACGAGCCGCTCGCGTCCCCACGTGGGCCAGTGGTGCGACGCGAACATCACGTCGGCGCGGTCGCCGAAGCGCTGGATCGCCTCCGTGAGGTAGTGCGCCCAGATGTTCGGGTCCCGCACGAGCGCGCCGCGCAGCGTGAGCAGGTTGTGGAGGTTGTGCGTGACGTTCTCCGCCATGCAGAGCGCGGCGTAGCGCGGCACGAGGAAGTGCAGCTCCGCGGGCGCCTCGGTCCCGGGGGCCATCTGGAACTCGAGCTCGACGCCGTCGACGGTCACCGTCTCCCCCGTCGTCGTCACCTCGTGCGTGGGCACGACGATCCCCGGGTGGCCGGTCGACGTGGTCTGGCCGAGACCGGCGCCCACCTGGCCCTGCGGACCGCGCGCGAGCGCGGCGCCGTACATGTACCCGGCGCGGCGCGCCATCGCGGTGCCGGCGTAGACGTTCTCCGCGACCGCGTGCCCGACGAGGCCCGCGGGCGCGAGGATCGGCAGCCCGCGCGCGGCGGCCTCCTCCTTGGACACGACGCCGAGCGCGCCGCCGAAGTGGTCGAGATGCGAGTGGGTGTAGATCATCCCGGTGACCGGCCGGTCGCCGCGGTGCTCGCGGTACAGCGCGAGCGCGGCCGCCGCCGTCTCCTTGCTGATCAGCGGGTCGACCACGATGACGCCGGTGTCGCCCTCGATGAAGGACATCACCGACAGGTCGAGGCCGCGCACCTGGTAGATGCCCTCGACCACCTCGTACAGGCCGTGCTTGGCGGCGAGCGTGGACTGGCGCCACAGGCTCGGATGCACGGAGGTGGGGGCGTCGCCGGCGAGGAAGCCGTAGCCCGCGGCGTCCCAGACGATGCGGCCGTCCTCGTCGACGATGCGCGGGTCGGCGAGCGTGCCGAGGAAGCCGCGGTCGGCGTCGGCGAAGTCCTGCGTGTCCCCGAAGGGCAGCTCGACGAGGTGTCGCGCATGCGCCGCCTCGATGGCAGGGATGGGGTCGTTCTGGCGCATGGCAGCCTCCGGCGTCGAGGGGGACCCGACACCAGCCTGGTCCCGCGGCCCACCGCTCGCAACCGGTGGCGACGACGTCGCGCGCCCTCCCGCCCGCGCGGCTAGCGTGGGGTCATGGCCAGTGGGCGGCCCCGTGCCGCGCACACGAAGCGATCCTTCACCCGGCCGAGGTGGAGCGACGTGTCCTCGGGCTTCGTGACGGGCCTGTTCTCGATCCCCGAGGGCATGGCCTACGCGAGCATCGGCGGCTTCGCCGCGCCCCTGGGACTCTGGTCGGGCGTGGTGCCCACGATCGTCGGCTCGATGCTCGCGCGCACCGTCCTCATGGTGACGACCCTGACGAGCGCGATCGCGCTGTCCTCCCAGAGCGTCATGGCCGCCGCAGGGCTGGATCCCGGTGACATCGGCGCCGTCGCGACGCTCGCGGTCCTCGTCGGGCTGATCATGCTGGGGATGGGCCTGCTGCGGATGGGCTCGGTGATGGCCTTCGTCTCGACCGCGGTGATGACCGGCTTCACCACGGGCATCGCGGTGCAGATCCTCGCGGGTGTGGTCAACGACGCGACGGGCTACTCGCCCGCCTCCTCGAACACCGTCGGCAAGCTGGTCGAGGCCGTCGCCCACGTGGGCGACTGGGACGTGCCGACCGTCGCGGTCGCGGGAGCCACGGTCGGCGTCTGGTTCGCCGCGCGGCAGGTGAGGCGGCTGCGGGCGCTCGCGACGCTGGTCGCGCTGATCGTCGCCAGCGTCGCGGCCTTCCTGGTCGCGGGCGACATCGAGACGGTCGCGGACATCGCCGCGGTGCCCCGCTCCCTCCCCCCGTTCACGCTGCCCGACCTGTCGGCCTTCCCGGCGCTGGTCACCGGCGCGCTCGCGGTCGCGCTGGTCGCGCTCGCGCAGGCGGCCGGCATCAGCGCCGCGGTCGCGAACCCCGACGGGTCCAGGTCCGATGCGTCGAAGGACTTCGCCGCGCAGGGCGCGGCGAACCTCGCAGGCGGGTTCTTCGGCGCGCTTCCGACGGGCGGGTCGCTGTCGCGCACCGGCGTCGCGACCAGCGCGGGCGCGCGGACCCGCTGGTCGGGCATCTTCGCGGGCCTGTCGCTCGGGCTCATCGTGCTGCTGGTGGGTCCCGTCGCGGGCGAGATCCCGATGGCGGTGATCGGCGGGCTCATGCTCATCATCGGCGCGGAGATCGTCGAGGGCCGCCTCGCCGACATCCGCCTCGTGGCACGCACCTCGACCGCGTCCCTCGCGGCCATGGTCGCCACGTTCGTCGCGACCACCGCCCTGCCGCTGCAGCAGGCGATCTTCATCGGCGCCGCGTTGTCGATCGTGCTCACCGCGGTCCAGAACAGCCGCGCGGGCGAGCTGGTCGAGCTGGTGCGCGAGGGCGACCGCTGGCACGTGGACGATGCGCCCGCGACGCTGCCGTCGCACCGCACCACGGTGCTGCACTACTCGGGGCACGGCTTCTTCGCCGAGATCGGGCGGCTCGACGAGGAGTGGCCGGAGACGGCGGGCGTGAGCGACGCGGCGCTCGTGGTGTCCGCGCGCGGATCGTTCGGGGTGCCGTCCGCGACGTTCCTCAAGATGCTGGGGCGACGGGCGAACGAGATGAGCGAGGACGGCGTGGCGCTCGTCATCTGCGGGGTGCCGCCACGCCTGCGCGATCTCCTGGAACGCACCGGCGCGCTCACGACGCTGGGTCCGGACAACGTCATCGCCGCGACCGGCACGCTGATGGAGTCCGTCGAACGCGGGTTCGCCCGCGCCGAGGAGCTGCGCGCGGGGATGCGCGCACGAGAGGAGTGACATGGGTGCCGTCATCGGCGAGGTGCTGCCCCTCGCGCTGGGCGTCGCGATCAGCCCGATCCCGATCATCGCCGCGATCCTCATGCTGCTGTCCCCGCGGGCGCGGGTGACGGGCGTCGGGTTCCTGCTGGGGTGGGTGCTGGGGATCCTGGTCGCAAGCTCCATCTTCACGCTGCTCTCGGCGTCACTCACGGGTGGCGACGGGGGCCCACAGCCGGTGGTGGGCGTGATCCAGCTGGTGCTGGGTGCCCTGCTGCTCCTCACGGCGGTCCGCAGCTGGCGGGGCCGGCCGCGCGACGGTGAGGAGCCCGCGATGCCCGCGTGGATGGGGGCGATCGACAAGATGTCCCTGCCCATGGCGCTCGGCTTCGGCTTCCTCATGTCCGCGGTCAACCCCAAGAACCTCCTGCTGGCCGCGAGCGCGGGACTTGCGATCGGCTCGGCCACCTCGGACGCCGGGTCCGCGGCGATCGCGATCGCGGTCTTCACCGTGCTGGCGGCGTCGACGGTCGCGGTCCCCGTGATCGGCTACCTCGTCGCGGCCGACCGCCTGCGGGGTCCGCTCGACTCCCTCCGCGGCTGGCTGGCGTCGAACAACGCGGTCATCATGGCGGTGCTGCTGCTCGTCATCGGCGTCTCGCTTGTCGGCAAGGCGCTCGGCCAGTTCTGATGGGGACCGCGGTGGCGCCGCCGCGTCGTCCGACCCCGCGCGTACGCTGGTCCCCGTGACCATCCCCACCCCGTACGAGGACCTGCTGCGCGACGTGCTGGCCACCGGCACCCCCAAGGGCGACCGCACCGGCACCGGCACCGTCTCGGTCTTCGGCCGCCAGATCCGCTACGACCTGTCGCAGGGCTTCCCGCTCATCACGACCAAGCGCGTGCACGTCCGCTCGATCGTGGGAGAGCTGCTGTGGTTCCTGCGCGGCGACACCAACGTGCGCTGGCTGCAGGAGCGCGGGATCACCATCTGGGACGAGTGGGCCGACGAGCACGGCGAGCTCGGACCCGTCTACGGCTACCAGTGGCGGTCCTGGCCCGCGCCGGACGGCCGCCACATCGACCAGATCGCGGACGTCGTCGAGCAGATCCGCACCAACCCGGACTCGCGCCGCCTCATGGTGTCCGCGTGGAACCCCGCGGACGTGCCGAGCATGGCGCTCGCGCCCTGCCACGCGATGTTCCAGTTCTACGTCGCGGACGGCCGGCTCAGCTGCCAGCTGTACCAGCGCAGCGCGGACCTGTTCCTGGGCGTGCCGTTCAACATCGCGTCCTACGCGCTGCTCACCCACATGATCGCGGCGCAGACCGGCCTCGAGGTGGGCGACTTCGTGTGGACCGGTGGCGACTGCCACATCTACTCCAACCACATGGAGCAGGTCGAGCTGCAGCTGTCGCGCGAGCCCTACCCCTACCCCACCCTCACGCTGGCCACGAAGGACTCGCTGCTCGACTACGACATCGACGACGTCGTGATCGAGAACTACCAGCACCACCCGGGCATCAAGGCGCCCGTGGCCGTCTGACCCGCCCGTGACCGTCAAGGCGATCTGGGCCCAGGCGCGGGACGATGCGGGCCGGCCCGTCATCGGCATGGACGGCACGATGCCGTGGCACCTCCCCGAGGACCTCGCCCACTTCCAGGCCCTCACCCGCGGCCACGCCGTCATCATGGGGCGCCGCACGTGGGAGTCGCTGCCGCCGCGCTTCCGGCCGCTGCCCGGCCGGGTCAACGTGGTGGTGACCTCGGGCGCCGCGCCCGAGGGCGCCTTCCGGGCCTCGTCCCTCGACGATGCGCTGGCGATCGCGGGCGAGCACGCGCGTGACGCCGAGCGCTGGGTGATCGGCGGCGCCGGCCTGTTCGCCGAGGCGCTCGCGGTGGCCGAGGCGCTCGAGATCACCGAGATCGACGCCGTGGTCGCGGGCGACACGTTCGCGCCGGACCTGGTCGCCGACGACTGGGCCGTCGCGGCGTCGAGCGAGCCCGCGGTGTCCACGTCGGGGCTCTCGTACCGCTTCGTCACCTACGTGCCCGCGGAGTCCGCGCCGCAGGACTGAGGGGGCGCGCCTCGCCCCGCTCGCTCGCGACGCGTGCCAGGATCGGTGGCATGTCCTGGTACGTGCCGGCGCGCATCGAGACCGAGCGGCTGATCCTGCGCCGCTATCGGACGGACGACGCCGCGGCCGTGTCGCGCGTCGTCGCCGCCAACCGGTCGCGCGTGGTGCGGTTCCTGTCGTGGCCCGAGGCGCTGCCGTCGACGGGCGAGGTGCGCGCCGTGCTGGTCGCACCGAGCATCGCGCTCCACGAGCGCGGCCAGGAGTTCCCCATGGGGATCTTCGACAAGGCGACCGGGGACTTCATCGGCGGCGCCGGGCTGCACACCGACCGCGGCGCGGACGCGCTCGAGATCGGCTACTGGATCGCCGCCGACCGCGAGGGCGAGGGCCTCATCACGGAGGCGGCGCTCGCGCTCACCCGGGTCGCCCTCGAGGTGGCCGGCGCCGAGCGGGTCGAGATCTGGTGCGACCCCACCAACCGGAGGGCGACCGCGGTGGCGCGCCGCTCCGGGTACGCGAGCCAGGGCATGCGGATCGACGACGACGGCGAGGAGCTGGAGGTGTGGGCCGCCAACGTCGAGACGCTCGCGGGCGAGCCGTACGCGTCGACGCCGCGTCCGCGCCTCGCCGATCCGGACGGCGACGAGATCCCCTGGCCCGTGTGAGGCGGACGGGGTGCCGGTTGCCGGCCCGTGGCCCCGCGCCGAGATGCCAGGATTGACGCCATGACCTGGCGCGTCCCTCCCCGCATCGAGACCGCGAGGCTCGTGATCCGCCGCCTCGAGCCGGGCGACGTCCGCGCGATGCACGAGGCGATCCTCGCCAACGTCGCGCACCTGCTGCCGTTCATCCCGTGGGCGCCGTCGGAGCCGCAGACGCTCGAGCAGCGCGAGGCCAAGGTCGCCGAGTTCACCGCGGCCTTCGACGCGGGCGAGGACTTCGCGCTCGGGATGTTCGACCGCGCGACCGGCGCGTACGTGGGCGGCACCGGGTTCCACACGCGGGTCGGCCCCGACGCGCTCGAGATCGGCTACTGGATCCGTGCCGACCGCCAGGGCGAGGGCCTGGTGACCGAGGCGGTGCTCGCGCTGACCGCGGTCGCGCTCCTGTACGCCGGCGCGACCCGCGTCGAGCTGTGGTGCGCCCCCGCGAACGTGCGCTCGAACGCCGTGGCGGCACGCTCCGGCTTCACGGCCGCCGGCTCGTCCACGCGCGGCAACGAGGACTTCAACGTGTGGGTCGCGGACCTCGCGACGCTCGCCCGTGAGCCCGCCGCATCGTCCCCGCTCCCCCGGCTCGCCGACGCGGCCGGCACGACCCTCGCCTGGCCGCTGTGGTCCGTGCCCGCGCGGGTCGAGACCGAGCGCCTCGTGATCCGCCGCTTCCGTCACGACGACGCGGACGAGGTGTCGAACGTGATCGCCGCGAACCGGGAGCACCTGGTCCGGTTCCTCGCGTGGGCGGAGGACGAGCCCAAGACCCGGGAGGAGCGCGCGGCCAAGATCGCGCTCAACATCGCCAACCACGAGGCGGGCGTCGAGTTCCTCATGGGGATGTTCGACCGCGACGGCGGCGCGTACCTCGGCAGCATCGGCCTGCACCCGCTCGACTCCCGGCCGGGCCTCGAGATCGGCTACTGGATCGCCGAGTCGCACCAGGGCCACGGGCTCGTCACGGAGGCCGTGGCGGCGCTCACCCGGGTGGCCCTCGCCTACGCGGGCGCCGAGACGGTCGAGATCTTCCACCGGCCGGGGAACGCGCGCTCCGCGGCGGTGCCGCGACGCCTCGGCTTCCGCGACCTCGGCCTCACGCGCGACACCGACGACGGCCAGGAGGCCGCACGCTGGGTCGCGGACGCCGCCACGCTGGAGGAGGCGCCGCTCTCCTCCGCGCCGATCCCCCGCCTGGCCGACGCCGCCGGGGACGAGGTGACGTGGCCCGCCTGACGCTGGACGCGACGCGCCAGCAGGCGCTGTCCGTCTCCCTCGCCACGGGCGCGTACGGCCTGAGCTTCGGCGCGCTCTCGGTCGCGGCGGGCCTCGACGTGTGGCAGACGGCCGCGCTGTCGCTGCTCGTGTTCTCGGGCGGCTCGCAGTTCGCGTTCGTGGGAGTCATCGGCGCGGGCGGCGGCGCGGCGGCCGCGGTCGCCACGTCGACGTTCCTGGGGCTCCGCAACGGCTTCTACGGCGTGGGCCTGGCGCCCGTGCTGAGGCCGATGCGGGGCCTGAGGAAGGCATGGGGCGCGCAGGTGACGATCGACGAGTCGACGGCGGTCGCGCTCGCGCAGCCCGCCGAGGACCTCCCGGCGCGGCGCGCCGGGTTCTGGTGGACCGGCGTCGGCGTGCTCGTCGCGTGGAACGCGATCACGGTGCTGGGCGCGCTGCTCGGTTCCCGCATCGGCGACCCCGCCGACTGGGGCCTCGACGCCGCCGCCGCGGCAGCCTTCCTCGCGCTCGTGTGGCCGCGCCTCGCGCACCGCCGCGCGCAGGCCGTGGCCGCCGCATCGTCCGTCCTCGCGCTGGCGCTCACGCCGGTCGCGCCGCCGGGCGTGCCCGTGCTCGCGGCCGCCGTCGTGGCCGTGGTGGCCGGCTGGGGGCACCCGCGTCCCGAGGAGGTGCCCGAGTGAGCGCGTACTGGTGGATGTGGGTCGCGATCGTGGCGGCAGGGCTGCTGTCCTGGGCGACCAAGTACGCGGGCCACTCGGTTCCCGAGTCCCTGCTCGAGAACCCCCGCGTGCACCGCATCGCGGCCTTCGTCACGGTCGCGCTGCTGTCCGCGCTGGTCGCGGTGCAGACCTTCGCCGACGGTCGCTCGCTCGTGGTCGACGCCCGCGTCGCCGCGGTGGCGGTGGCCGCGGTCCTGCTGTGGCGCCGCGCGCCGTTCATCGTCGTCGTCGCGGTCGCGGCGGGCGTGGCGGCGGGCCTGCGCGCGCTCGGGTGGGGCTGAGCCGCACTAGCCTTGACGCCATGATCCACGCCGACGTCTCCGCCCGCCCCGCCGTCCCCGGGGACGAGGACGCGATCGCCGCGATCCAGCTCGCCGCGTGGCGCGCATGGATGGGTGAGGCCGCGGACGCGCTTCCCGCCGATCAGGTGCGCGCGCAGTGGGCCGCCGCGATCGTCGCGCCGCCGAGCCGCGACCACCGCGTCTTCGTCGCCTGCGACGGACCTCGCGTCGTGGGATTCGCCGCGATCACCCCCGGCGAGATCATGGCGCTCGAGATCGCGCCGGAGCACCGGCGCGCGGGACACGGCTCGCGCCTGCTGTCCGCATGCATCGACACGCTGCGCCTCCAGGGCCGCGACGACGTGCGTGCGTGGACCCTCGAGGGGGACGATGCGCGCCGCGCGTTCCTCACGTCCGCGGGCCTCGCGGAGGGCGGGCTGCGGCGCACGCTCGAGGGCCCCGACGGGAATCTCGTCGAGCTCATGTACCGCGCGGCGCTCTAGCGCTCGACGAGGCCGGGCACACGCGCTGATCCACACAGATTCTGCAACTGGGAGCGTTCGACCCGTCGTTCGTGACAGGTGTTGCAGCTGTTCGCGTTCACAACCGCGCGCGTGTGTGGAGAGGCGCGACGAGCGAGCCGCCCGAGGTCAGCGCTGCGCGCGGAACAGCTGCGCCGCGTGGCGCAGCGCCCTGCGGGCCTCGGCCTTCTCCTCGACGGCCTCGTAGGCGAACGCGAGGTGGAACCAGGCCGCCCAGCTCTCCGGCTCGAGCTCGACGCCGGTGCGGGCGACCTCGTAGACGTCCTGCTTGGCCTGGTCGGTGAGGCGGCCGGCGGTGGTGCGCTCGCCGTCGTGGAGCGGCAGGCGACCCTCGGCCTCGAGCCGAGAGGCCATGCGCTGCACGGTGATGCCCGTGCGCCACTCGTTGACGAGGAACCACACGGCGATGAGCGGCAGCACGAGCACGAAGGCGCCGAGCAGCTTCGCGACCGCGCCCGGCGAGCGCAGCAGCATGAGCGCGATGTTCGCGACGAAGCCCATGAGCAGCGCGAGCAGCGCAGTGGTCGCGACCGCGGCGAGGAACGCCGGGCGCCGCATCACGCTCACAGCGCCATGTACCGGTCGAGGCCCACGGCCAGGCCGGGACGGCCGACCACCTCGCGCACGCCCAGCAGCACGCCGGGCATGAAGCTCACGCGGTCGAAGCTGTCGGTGCGGATCGTGAGCTGCTCGCCGGGGTTGCCCAGCAGCACCTCCTCGTGCGCGACGAGGCCGCGCAGGCGGACCGCGTGGACGTGGACGCCGTCGATCACGGCGCCGCGCGCGCCGTCCGGGTCGTGCGTGGTCGCGTCGGGCGAGGGGCCGATGCCGGCGGCGGCGCGGGCCGCGGCGATCCCCTGCGCGGTGTGGGTCGCGGTGCCCGACGGCGCGTCGACCTTGTCCGGGTGGTGGAGCTCGACGATCTCGACGGACTCGAAGTAGCGCGCCGCCGCGGCGGAGAAGCGCATCGCGAGCACGGCGCCGAGCGCGAAGTTCGGGGCGATGAGCGCGCCGAGCTCGGGACGCTCGCGCAGGTGCTCCTCGACGCGCAGCAGCGCCTCCTCGGTCCAGCCGGTGGTGCCGACGACGGCGTGGATCCCGAGGTCGATGAGGGCGTGGACGTTCGCCTCGGTGGCGCTCGGCACGGTGAAGTCGACCGCCACCTGGGCGCCCGCGCGGGCCGCCTCGGCGATGTCGTCGCCGTGGTCGAGCGCCGCGACCAGCTCGAGGTCGGGGGCACCGTTGACGGCGTCCACGACGTGGGAACCCATGCGCCCGGAGGCGCCCAGCACGGCGACGGAGATCATGCGTCGAGCGTACCGGGCGCCTCGCGGGCGACGATGCGGGCCTCCCCTATCCGGAGAACCCGGGCGGAGCCATGCCCGCGCCCTGCTGCCCGCCGCCGGGCATCTGCCCCATCTGCGGCACATCGGTGGACTCGTCCTCGCTGCTGAGCCCGGACAGCAGTCCGCCGGAGCCGTCGCTCGCGTCCTCGTCGTCAGCACTGAGGTCCGCCGTGAGGTCCGCGAGGATGACGGCGTCGCCCGCCTCGAGTCCGGACGTGATCTCGGTGTAGACGGCGCCGATGGCGCCGGTCTCGACCGCGACGGCGGTCGCGGTCCCGTCCTCGCCGGCCACCTGCACCGTGGCGTCGCCGGCCGCGTCGGAGACGGCCGAGGTGGGCACGACGAGCACGCCGGTGGCGCCCGCGACCGTGATCCGCATCCGCGTCGCGGCGCCGATCCTGATCGAGAAGCCCGGATCCGGGACGGCGATCGTGACCGCGTACGACTGCGCGAAGTCGTTGCCGGAGTTGACGTTGCTCACGCTCGACACCGTGCCGTCGACCACGTCGCCGCTGCTGGTCAGCGTGAGCTCGGCCTCCTGGCCGACCGCGAGCAGCTGCGCCTCGGTGAGGCTCACCGCGAGCTCGACGAGGTACGAGTTGTCGGCGACCAGCGTGATCGCGGCGGTCGTGTCGCCCGCGGTGACGGAGTCGTCCTCCGCCATGCCGACCGACACGATCGTGCCCGCGACCGGGGCGCGGAGCGTCGCGTGCTCGACCTGCTGCTGGGCCACCTTGAGCGCCGCACGGGCCGCCGTGATCTCCGCCTTGTCCGCGAGGATGTCCGCGGCGCTGGGCACCGTGTCCTCCTGCGCGGTGCCGCCGGACAGCGAGTCCTGCGACTGGGACGTCGAGTCGTCGGTCGACGTGCCGCCCAGGGTGCCCGTCGTGTCGGAGAGCCCCGCGGACTGGTCCATGCCGCCGAGGTCGTCGCCGCCGGTCTGGTCGATGCCGCCGCTCGCATCGCCCGGCTCGGCGGAGCCGCCGCCCTGGGCGCCGGTCGAGCCGTCCGAACCGCCGGTCGACCCGTCGCCGGTACCGGCGTCCGCGCCGCCCGAGCCCTCGGCCGCGAGCGCCTCCTGCAGCGCGGCCACCGCCGCGTCCACGTCGCTCGCGAGGTCCATGAGCGTCGCCTGCGCCTCGATCGACGTCTGGGAGGCCTCGAGCGCCGCCGCGGTCGCCTCCTGGCAGGCCGCGAGCGCCGCGGCGGCTTCGTCCGCGACGTCGCCGGTCGCGCCGGCGCCGTCCGTCGCGTCGTCCGCGGACTCGTCCGTCGCATCGTCCCCGGCCGCGCCCGCCGCCGTGAAGGCGGCGCAGGTCTCCTGCGCGTCGGCCGCCGACTGCTGGGCCGCCTCGAGGAGCGCCTGCGCGACGTCGTACTGGTCCAGCAGCGCCTCCTGCGCCGCGAGCAGCGCCGCCCGCGCCTCCTCGACGGCGTCGCTCCCCGTGGCGTCGGCGGCCTGGACGATGCGCGTGTCCGTGGGCGTGTAGACCGCCGCGACCACCGTCGCCGTCGTGGCGGCCGCGTCCGAGTCCGACGAGTACGCGGCCGACGACGCGGTGGTGCTGCTCGATGTCCCCGAGCTCTGCGCCTCGAGGTCGTCGGCGAGCGCCTCCTTCGCGTCCGCGAGCGCCTCCTCGGCCTCCGCCACCGCGTCCTCGAGGTCGTCCGTGTCGAGGCGCGCGATCACGTCGCCCGCCTCGACGGCGTCGCCCACGCCGACCTTCACCCTCGCGACCGTGCCGTCCACCTGGAACGCCAGGTCCTCCTGGCTGGCCGACGCGATCGCGCCGGTCGCCGTCAGGGTCTGGGTCACGTCGCCGGTCTCGACGACTGCGGTGCGGTACGTCGCGGACGCGGACGATGCGCCGGTCAGGACCACGCCCGCGGCCACCGCGCCGATCGCGACGGGTGCCGCGACGAGGAGCCAGCGGCGGCGCCCGCCGAGGGAGATCCCGCGCTTCATCACTCGCCGCTCTCGAGCGCCGGCTCCGACGTGCCGGTCGCCGTGTCGCCGGGCGCACCGCCGCGCTCGCCGGGCATCCCGCCCTGGCCGCCGAAGCCCATCGCGGACACGCAGCCGTCCTCGCCGCCGTCGAACACGTAGATCGAGGTCGCGGAGTAGCCGCCCGCGTCGTCCGCCTCGCCGTTCGCGGTGAGGCACATGCCGACGGCGACCGCGTCGGCGTCGGCGTCCTCGGTGCCGGTGACGGCGGCGTCGTCGGCGACGGCCACGACCGTCTCCTCGCCGTCGGAGTCCTCGACGGTCAGCTCGCCGTCGGACACGGCGGTGACCGTGCCGGCCACGCGGGACGAGTCGTCGAAGCCGCCGGCGGGCATGTCGCCGTCCGGCCCGCCCGACGGCATGTCGGAGGGCACCTCGCCCAGCTGCGCGCCGTCCGTGGGCATGTCGCTCGGCATGTCGGTCGGCATGTCGCCGCCCTCCGGCCGCTCGCCGCCCATCCGGCCGCCCATGCCGCCGAAGCCGGTCGAGCACGTGCCGTCCTCGTCGGCGTCGGTGACGCTGATCTCTGTCGCGGCGCCGTCGTCGCCGAGCGTGGCGACCACGCAGGCGCCCTCGGCGATGTCCGCGAGCGCCAGCTCGACCTGCTGCGTGAACGTGGTGTCCTCCGTCCAGCTCACCGCGGTCTGCGTCGACCCGTCCTGCACCTGGGCGAGGCCGTCGGACACGTAGGCGATCTCGCCAGTGAGCCCCGACGGCTCGCGCTCCATACCGTCCATCCCCTCGACGGTGCCGAGGACGGCGTCGGACGATGCGGCGGGTGCCGCGTCCTCCCCGGACGTCGCGGCCTCGCCGGACGAGCAACCGGCGAGCAGCCCGGCGCACAGGGTGGCCGCGACGATCGACAGGCGGGTCTTGTTCATGGTGGATTCCTGTTCTTTGAGCTTCACGTTCACTGGTCGCGGAGGGCGTCGATGGGCGCCAGACGGGCGGCACGGGCCGCGGGGTAGACGCCGAACACCGCGCCGATCCCGACCGCGACCACGACCGAGACGACGAGCGCGAGGCCGGACACGACGATGGTCGAGCCGAGGACCGACGGCAGCGCCAGGGCCAGCCCGACGCCGATGATCACGCCGACGGCGCCGCCGCTGAGGCCGAGGATCATCGCCTCGATGAGGAACTGGTTGCGGATGTTGGCGGGCGCGGCGCCGAGCGCCTTGCGCAGGCCGATCTCGCGGGTCCGCTCGGTCACCGACACGAGCATGATGTTCATGACGCCGATGCCGCCCACGAGCAGCGCGAGCGCCGCGATGCCGGTGAGCAGCACGGTGAGCTTCTCGTAGACCGAGGTCGCCGCGTCGAGGAGCGAGTCCTGCACCTCGACGGTGAAGTCCGCGTCGTCCGCGGACGCCAGGCCGTGGAGGTTGAGCAGCAGCGACGTGGTCTCCTGCGACGCCGCGCTGAGCGAGTCGGACGAGGCCGCCTTCACGTAGATGGTGTCGACGGACTCGCTGTTGCCCGAGTCGTCGAGCTGCTCGACCATCGTCGTCATCGGCACCACGGCGAGGTCGTCGAGCGAGGTCTCCCCCGACGATCCCGCCTCGGCGAGCACGCCGACGACCTCGAGCGCCTCGCCGTCGATGGTGACCTCCTGGCCCACCACGCTCGTCGTGCCGAACAGCTCCTGCGCCGTCTCGGCGCCCAGGACGATGACGCTCGCCCCCGCCTCCGCATCGTCCGCGGTGAAGAAGCTGCCGTACAGCAGGTCGCGCGAGCGCACCTCGGTCCAGCTCGTCGTGGTGCCCGTGACGTCGGTGGTCCAGTTGCTCTCGCCGTACTCGAGCGACAGGCTCGCCGTCTTCTCCGGCGCCACGTCGCCGGCGTCCGGCACCGCGACCTCGGAGGCGAGCGCCTCGGCATCGGTGAGCGTGAGCGTCTCGCCGCTGCCGAAGCCGCCGCGCATGCCGCTCTCGTCGGTCGACGATCCGGGCGACACGATGAGCAGGTCGGAGCCGAGCGCCGCGATCTGCTCGCTGACGTCCTTCTGCGTGCCGAGCCCGAGGCCCACGGTGAGCACGACGGACGCGATGCCGACGACGATGCCGAGCATGGTGAGCGCGGAGCGCATCTTGTGCGAGCGGATCGCCCGCCAGGAGCTGGCGAGCAGGTCGGCGGGCCTCACTTGGCGATCCCCGTTCCCGCGCCGACGAACTGCCCGTCGGTCACGTTGTAGACGGTCCCGGCGCGCGCGGCGACGTCGGACTCGTGGGTGATGAGCACGATCGTGCTGCCCTCCGCGTGGAGATCGTCGAGCATGCCGAGCACGTCGCGGGTCGAGTGCGAGTCGAGGTTGCCCGTGGGCTCGTCGGCGAGCACGATCGCGGGCTCCGTGACGAGCGCCCGCGCGATCGCGACGCGCTGCTGCTGGCCGCCCGAGAGCTGGCCCGGGTGGTTGCGGCTCTTGTCGCCCAGCCCCACCCGCTCGAGCGCGACCATCGCGCGCTCGCGCCGCTCGGCCGGCGGGATGCCCGCGTACACGAGCGGCAGCTCGACGTTCCCGACCGCCGTGAGGCTCGCCAGCAGGTGGAACTGCTGAAAGACGAAGCCGATGCGGCGGTTGCGTGCCGAGGCGAGCGCCACCTCGTCCATCTGGGAGACGTCCTCGCCGGCCAGCACGTAGCGGCCCGATGTGAGCACGTCGAGGCAGCCCAGGATGTTCATGAGCGTGGACTTGCCGGAGCCGGACGGGCCCACGATCGCCACGTACTCGCCCGGGAAGATCCGGCAGTCGATGCCCCGGAGGGCCTCGAACTCGATGTCGCCCGTGTGGTAGGTCTTGCGAGCGCCGCTCAGCTCGATGACGGGAGCGCTCATCAGCCCTGCCCGCCCGGGAGCTGGCCGCCGGTGGGCATCTGGCCGCCGCCCGGCACCATGCCGTCGGTCGGGAACTGGCCGCCGCCGGGGAGCTGCCCGGTGGTGTCGGACGAGTCGGACGAGCCGCCGGAGACGGTGGCCGCCACGGCGAGCTGCTCGCCCTCCTCGAGGCCGTCGACGACCTCGGTGTAGCTGCCGATCGTGTCACCCAGGGTGACCTCCCGCTCCTCCTCGTCGCCCGCATCGTCCACGACCGTCACCGTCGAGACGCCGTCCGTGGTGGTGACCGCGTTCGTGGGGATCGCGAGCACGTCGACCTGGCGGAGGTAGACGATGTCGGCGGTGACGGAGGTGCCCTCGTAGAGGCCCTCGACGTCGCCCGTGACCTGCAGGTCGACCGCGTAGGTCGCGCTGCCGCCGGTCGTGGTGGGCAGGTTCGCGATGTCCGTCACGAGGCCGAAGAACTCCCCGTCGACGTCGTCGGCGGTGAAGGTCACCTGGTTGCCCTCGGCGATCTCCGCGACCTCGTCCTCGGACAGGCTCACCGACACGGTCCACTCGTCCTGGCCGACGATGGTCACGCCGCTGTCGGTCGAGGTGGACGATGCGGTGGTGGTCATGCCGCCCGCCTGGGTCGAGGTCGTGCCGCCAGAGGATCCGGAGGAGCTCGAGGAGCCCGCGGACACCACGTCGCCCACCTCGTACGGCTGCGCCGTGACGAGGCCGGCCATGTCCGCCACGAGCTCCGCGTCGCCCATCGCGGACCGCGCCTCCTTGACGCTCTTCTTGAGCACGGCGACCTGGGCCTCGGCGGCGGAGATCTGGGCCGCGCTCGCGTCGGAGTCGTCGTCGGCGTCCTCGAGGTTCGCGAGGGTGGCCTTGGCCTGCGCGAGCTCGGCCTGCGCGGAGCGCAGCGAGGCGGTGAGCTGGAGCGTGTCGATCTCCGCGATCACGTCGCCCTCCTCGACGACGTCGCCCGCCTCGACGTACACCGCCGTGACCTCGCCGGAGGCCTCGAAGGCGAGCGCGTCGGTGGAGACGGCCGCGAGCGTGCCGGTGGCGGAGACGGACTCCTCGAGGGTCTGGAGGCCCACGGTCACCGTCTGGGTGCCGGCGTCCTCCATCGCGAGGCCCTCGCGCGCCTCGTCACCTCCGCCTCCCCACAGCGCCATGGCGCCGGCGCCGAGGCCGGCACCGGCCAGCACGGCTCCAGCGGGGACTCCCCACGTGCGTACGCGGGTCCACCGGGAGGGGTTCTTGGGCATCGTCCATCCGTTCGATCATCGCCGACTGTCGATGCGAAGGTATGGACGGTTCCTGGGAGATGGCTGGCAAACGGATAAGGGCACCATAAGCACCCGCGCGGGCGCGGGAAGCGCCTGGTAGAGACCCGGTCAGGCGGGACCGACGCGCACCGACACGCGCTCGCGGCCCGCGATGTCCGCGGCCAGCGAGCGCACCTGGTCGGCGGTCACCGCGTGGACGTCCTCGAGCATCTCGGCGATGGACCAGAGGTCGCCGAACACCAGCTCGGCCTTGCCCAGCCGGGACATGCGCGAGTACGAGTCCTCGAGGCGCAGCACCATCGAGCCGGCGATCTGGCCCTTGGCGCGCTCGAGCTCGCCCGGCGTGACGCCCTCGGCCATGCGCTCGAGCTCGACGGCCATGAGCCGCTCGACCTCGTCCACCTTGGCGGGGGTGCACGCGCCGTAGACGCCGAAGACGCCGGTCTCAGTGCTGGGCGCGCCGAACGAGTAGACGGCGTACGTGAGCCCGCGCTTCTCGCGGATCTCCTGGAACAGCCGCGAGGACATGCCGCCGCCGAGGATCGCGTTGTAGACGGCGAGCACCGAGCGGCGCTCGTCGGTCGCGCTGAAGCCGCGGGTGCCGAGCAGCACGTGCGCCTGCTCGAGCTCGTGGCGGCGGATCCGCACCTCGGGGGTGAGGGTGGCCTCGACGGGCGCGTTGCGGTCGCGTCGACCCTTGGGCGCGACGCCGTCGGCGAGGTCCCAGCCGCCCGTGGCGAGCGCATCGGCCACCATCGCGCACACGGCGTCGTGGTCCACTCCCCCGGCCGCCGTGACGATGAGCCCCGCGGGCGTGTAGTGCTCGGTGTAGTGGTCCCAGACGGCCTCGCGGGTGACGGCCTCGATGATCTCGGGGGTGCCGCCGATGGGCCGGCCCAGCACGTGGCCGCCGAGCACCGCCTCGGTGAAGCGCTCGTGGATGACGTCGCCCGGGTCGTCCTCGTTCATCGCGAGCTCCTCGAGGATGACCCCGCGCTCCATGTCGAAGTCCGCCTGGTCGAGGCGCGCGCTCGTGACCATGTCGAGCACCACGTCGATGGCCATCGGCAGGTCGGTGTCGATCACCCGCGCGTAGTAGCAGGTGTACTCCTTGCCGGTGAGGGCGTTGGACTCGCCGCCGACGCGGTCGAACTCCTCGGCGATGTCGAGCGCGCTGCGGCGCGCCGTCCCCTTGAACAGCAGGTGCTCGAGGAAGTGGGTGGAGCCGGCGTGCTCGGGCGCCTCGTCGCGCGACCCGACGCCGACCCACGCGCCCAGCGTGGCGGACCGCATGCCCGGGATCTGCTCCGTGAGGACGCGCACCCCGCCCGGGAGCACCGTGCGGCGGATGACCGCGCCGTGGTCCTGCTCGATGGTGAGGTCGGAGCCGATGGCTCCCGCGTGCACGAGGGGAAGCATGTGGGGCATGAGGGCGAGCCTAGTCGCGGGCATCGGCGCCGACCGCATCGTCCCCGGCGTCGTGTGCTGTCCCCTCCGTCGCATCGATCCGCGAACGGTGCGACATCCGGGCGCGCGAGCACCGCGATGTCGCATCGATCGCGACATGGTCCGACATGCGGGCGTGCGGACGCGACGATGCGGCACGGACCTGCCCGGCGCATCGTCCCGCGCCCGGCAGCGCCCCGCATGCGGGCGATTCCCGGATCGGCCCGCATTCCAGGCTCCTACGACCCAGAACGCGGGCGGATCGCGGATCCACCCGCATCCCAGGACGGGCGGCGCGGGACGATGCGCGGCCCACGCATCGGCCCAGGACACGCCGAAGGGCGGCCGGGTGACCCCGACCGCCCTTCGAGCGGAACAACCAGAGACGCTTACGCCTCGACGGTCTCCTCGGCCTCGTCGGAGGAACCCTCCGCGCCGGCCTCCTCGACCACGCCGAGCGAGAGCTTGCCGCGCGGGTCGACCTCGGTGATCTCCACCTGGATCTTCTGACCCACGGCGAGCACGTCCTCGACGTTCTCGACGCGCTTGCCGCCCACGAGCTTGCGGATCTGCGAGATGTGCAGCAGACCGTCCTTGCCCGGGGTGAGCGAGATGAAGGCGCCGAACGCGACGGTCTTCACCACGGTGCCGACGAAGCGCTCGCCGACCTCGGGGACGTGCGGGTTCGCGATCGCGTTGATCGCGGCGCGCGCGGCCTCCGCCGACGGACCGTCGGTGGCGCCGATGTACACGGTGCCGTCGTCCTCGATCGAGATGTCGGCGCCCGTGTCGTCCTGGATCTGGTTGATCATCTTGCCCTTGGGGCCGATGACCTCGCCGATCTTGTCGACGGGGATGCGCACCGCGATGACGCGCGGGGCGTGCGGGCTCATCTCGTCGGGCTCGGAGATCGCCTGCTCCATCACGCCCAGGATGTGGACGCGGGCGTCGTACGCCTGCGACAGCGCGCCGGCGAGGACCGAGGCGGGGATGCCGTCGAGCTTGGTGTCGAGCTGGATGGCGGTGACGAACTCACGGGTACCGGCGACCTTGAAGTCCATGTCGCCGAACGCGTCCTCCGCGCCCAGGATGTCGGTGAGCGCCGCGTAGCGGGTCTCGCCGTCGACCGTGTCGGACACGAGGCCCATCGCGATGCCCGCGACGGGGGCCCTCAGCGGCACACCGGCGTTGAGCATGGCCAGCGTCGAGGCGCAGACCGAGCCCATCGAGGTCGAGCCGTTCGAGCCGAGCGCCTCCGACACCTCGCGGATCGCGTAGGGGAAGTCCTCGCGCGACGGGAGCACCGGCACGAGCGCACGCTCGGCGAGCGCGCCGTGGCCGATCTCGCGACGCTTCGGGCTGCCCACACGACCGGTCTCGCCCGTCGAGAACGGCGGGAAGTTGTAGTGGTGCATGTAGCGCTTGTGCGTCTCGGGCGAGAACGAGTCGATCTGCTGCTCCATCTTGAGCATGTTCAGCGTCGTGATGCCCATGATCTGGGTCTCGCCACGCTCGAACAGCGCCGAGCCGTGCACGCGCGGGACCACGGCGACCTCGGCCGACAGCGGACGGATGTCCTTGAGGCCACGGCCGTCGATGCGGACGCCGTCCTTGAGGATGCGCTGGCGGATGGTCTGCTTGGTGACCGAGCGGACGACCGCCGAGATCTCCTTCTCGCGACCCTCGAACTGACCGTCGAACTGCGCGTGGGCGCCGTCCTTGATCTCGTCGAGGCGGCTCTCGCGCGTCTGCTTGTCGGCGATCTGGAGCGCCTCGGCGAGGTCGCCCGAGATGGCGGGCGCCACGACCGAGTACAGGTCGTCCTGGTAGTCCAGGAAGCGCGGGAACTCGGCGGTCTCCTTGGCGGCCTTCTCGGCGACCTCGGCCTGCGCCTCGCACAGCACGCGGATGAACGGCTTCGCGGCCTCGAGGCCCTCGGCCACGACGGCCTCGGTGGGCGCCTGGGCACCCTCCGAGATGAGGTCGAAGGCGTTCTCGGTGGCCTCGGCCTCGACCATCATGATGGCGACGTCGTCGCCCACCACGCGGCCGGCCACGACCATGTTGAAGACCGCGTTCTCCATCTCCGACCAGCGCGGGAAGCACACCCACTGGCCCTCGACGAGCGCGACGCGCACACCGCCGATGGGGCCCGAGAAGGGCAGGCCGGCGAGCTGCGTCGACATCGAGGCCGCGTTGATCGCGACGACGTCGTACTGGTCGTCCGGGTGGATCGCGAGGACGTCGACGACGACCTGGATCTCGTTGCGCAGGCCCGAGACGAACGACGGGCGCAGCGGGCGGTCGATGAGGCGGCACGTGAGGATGGCGTCCGTGGTGGGACGGCCCTCGCGGCGGAAGAACGAGCCGGGGATCTTGCCGGCGGCGTACTGGCGCTCCTCGACGTCGACGGTCAGGGGGAAGAAGTCGAAGCCGTCGCGCGGGGACTTGCCGGCCGTCGTGGCCGACAGCAGCATGGTCTCGCCGTCGAGGTAGGCGACGGCGGAGCCGGCGGCCTGCTTGGCGAGACGTCCCGTCTCGAACCGGACGGTGCGGGTGCCGAAGCGACCGTTGTCGATCGTGGCCTCGGCGAACTGGATCTCAGGACCCTCCATCAGGAGTTGCTCCTTGCCTATTCGTGGCAGGCAGGCGGATGCGGCTCACGCCGCGTCACTGATCGTCAGTCGAAACGCGCAGAACGATCCCCATCGAGGAGGGGGTTCTGACCGTCACCACCGAGGATCAGCATCCGGCTGGCCTGCCAGGTTGAGTTGGGCGGCCCGGGTGTCCGGGCCGCGTCAATCCTAACAGCACGGAGGGACGATGCGGCGGGCGGGGCGACCGCGACGTCGCCGGCGCATCGTGCCCTGATACGCGAAAGCCCGGCCGCTTCGACCCCTGAGGGGAGCGGCCGGGCAGACGCCGGGAGGGGCTGCGCTTAGCGGCGCAGGCCCAGACGCTCGATGAGCGCGCGGTAACGGTTGATGTCCGTCTTCGCGAGGTAGTTCAGGAGGTTGCGGCGACGGCCGACCATGAGGAGCAGGCCACGACGCGAGTGGTGGTCGTGCTTGTGCTCCTTGAGGTGCTCCGTCAGGTCCTTGATGCGCTGGGTGAGGACCGCGACCTGGACCTCCGGAGAGCCGGTGTCGCCCTCGTGGGTCGCGTACTCGGTCATGATGGACTGCTTCACTGCTGCGTCGAGCGCCACTGTGTACTCTCTCTCGTTCGTTGCGCGGCGCACCCGGGCATGTTCTCCGGGGCACTGGGATCCGCGGCCGTTCTACGGCGACTGTCCATGGTACAGGACACGGGACGATGCGCGCGACCGGGCGTCAGATGCCGCCGCCGGGATCGCCCCCGGTGTTGTGCCGGATCGACTGGGAGGTGGGATCACCGTAGTACGCCCGGCGGCGCCTCTCCTCCTCGGTCTCCCCCGGCCGGCGCTGCGGGACCGGGTGCGACTCCGGGCGACGGCCGGCCCCGAAGACGGGGTCGCCCGCGGACGCGCCCTCCTCGCGCGCGGGCCCGCCCACGCCCGACTGGGGGATCGGTCCGGTCGGGCCGATCTCCGGCGGCTTGAGCCCGCGGCCGCCCCCGCCCTCGCGCAGGCGCCGCTCGGTGTAGGTCGCGAGGCGCGACAGCGCCAGGTTGATGGCGATGTAGATGCCGGCGCCCACGACGAACATGGGGATCGTGTAGCGGTCGCCGAAGAAGTCGCGGTTGAGCTTGATGGTCCGCAGCAGCTCCTCGTACGCGACGATGTAGCCGAGCGACGAGTCCTTGAGCAGCACCACGAGCTGGCTCACGAGCGCCGGCAGCATGATCCGCACGGCCTGCGGCAGCTCGATGATCAGCGTGGTGCGCATGCGCGACAGCCCGATGCTGAGCCCGGCCTCGCGCTGGCCGCGCGGCAGCGCGGCGATGCCGGCGCGCAGGATCTCCGCGATCACGGCCGTGTTGTAGACCACCAGGCCGAAGACCACCGACCACAGCGGCGACCAGCCGAGCACGAGCTTGGCGAAGAACATGAGGAGCAGGACCGGCAGTCCGCGCGCGAGCTCGGTGAGCACGGTCGCCGAGGTGGCGACGAGGCGCCGCCGCGCCCCCGCCCGCAGGATCGCGAGCGCGCCGCCGAGCATCGCGGCGATCGGCGCCGCGATCGCGGCGGCGAGCAGGGTCCGCCCGAGCCCCTTGCCGAGCGAGGTCCACACGTCGCCCGCCGTCTGGCCGAGCGGCGGGTCCCACAGCACCTCCCAGCGGTCGTCGAACACGCCGCGCTGCTGCATCGCCCAGGCGGCGCCCGCCGCCGCCGCGACCAGCACGAGCGAGAAGACGATGTTGAGGGTGCGGTCGATCCGCCGGGCGCGGGGGCCCGGGGCGTCGTAGAGGACCGAGCCGCTCATCGCGCGAACCCCATGCTGCGCTCGAGCCGCTGGGCGAGGATGCCGAGCGGGATGGTGATGACGAGGTACATCGCTCCGATCCCGAAGAAGATGAAGAGGCCGTCCACGGGGTTGCGGTTCGTGAGGCGCTGCGAGATGGCGACCATCTCCGCGTACGCGAAGCCCGCCGCGACGGACGTGTTCTTGACGAGCGCGATGAGGACGGAGATGAGCGGCGGGATCGCGGACCGCCATGCCTGCGGCAGCACGATCTGCGTGAGCGTCTGGCCGAACGTGAAGCCGATGCTGCGCGCGGCCTCCGCCTGGCCGATCCCCACGGAGTTGATGCCCGAGCGCACCGCCTCGCACACGAAGGCGCTGGTGTAGAGCGTGAGGGAGATGACGGCGATGCGGAAGCCGATCGGCGCGATGATGCCGAGCGAGGGCGCGACGAACACCCAGAAGAAGAACATCAGGGTGAGGGGCGTGTTGCGGACGATCTCGACGTACAGCGTGCCGACGGTCCGCAGCGGGCCGACCGGCGACACCCGGAAGGCCGCCAGCACGGTGCCCCACACGAGCGACAGCGCGCCCGAGATCGCCGCGAGCGTGAGCGTGGCGAGGAAGGCACCACCGATGGTGCCGAACTCCTCGATGAACGTCTCCATGCACCCCTCCGGACGGGCCGTGCGGCCCCCCTCGCGAGGGGCCGCACGGTGCGTTCGCTAGTTCTCGTACCGGTCGACCGTCGGGACCTCGGGCTCCGGCAGGATGTCGCCCACGTTCTCGGTCCAGGCCTCGAGCCAGCGCCCGTCCGCGAAGATCTCCTCGAGGACGTCGTTGATCCACATCCGGAACTCGGTGTCGTCGTGCGCGAGGCCGATGCCGTACGGCTCCTCGGTGAAGGGCTCGCCCACCACCTTGAAGTCGTCGGGGTACTGGTCCACGTAGCCCGCGAGGATCACGTTGTCCGTGGTGACCACGTCCACCTGCCCGTTGCGCAGCGGCTCGAGGCAGTCGGTGTACGCCGCGAAGAGCGACAGCTCCGCGTCGGGGTAGTTCTCCTCGATGTTCGCCGCGGGCGTCGAGCCCTCGACCGAGCAGACCTTCTTGCCCGCGAGGTCGTCGGGGCTCATGATGTCCTCGTTGTCGACCGTGACCATCAGCGCCTGGCCGGCGTTGTAGTACGGGCCGGCGAAGCTCACGAGCTCCTTGCGGTCGTCGTTGATCGTGTAGGTCGCGACCACGATGTCCACGCTGCCGTCCTCGATGAACGGCTCGCGGTTCGCGGACACGGTCTCCACCCACTCGATCGAGTCCTCGTCGATGCCGAGCTCGCCGGCGATGATCTTGCCGATCGAGACGTCGAAGCCGACGGGGTCGCCGCTCGGCGGCTTGAGCCCGAACAGCGGCTGGTCGAACTTGGTGCCGATGGTGATGGTGCCCGCCTCCGCGAGCGCGGCCATCGTCGAGCCCTCGGGGAAGTCCCCGGCCATCATCGAGTCGTCGCCGCCCATCGAGCCCGACTCGTCGGACTCCGAGCCCTCGTCGGACGCGCACGCCGCGAGCAGCGCCGCCGCCGCGACTCCCAGCGCGGCTGCCGCCGCCTTCCTCCGGATCATCATCATGCTCTCCTCCCCTGTCCCTTCCGGGACCTCAGTGCGTCAGGATCTTCGACAGGAAGTCCTTGGCGCGCTCCGATCGTGGATTCGTGAAGAACTGCTCGGGCTCGGCCTCCTCCTGGATGAGGCCGTCGGCCATGAAGACCACCCGGTTCGCGGCCTTGCGCGCGAAGCCCATCTCGTGGGTGACGACGATCATGGTCATGCCCTCGCGCGCGAGCGACACCATGACGTCGAGGACCTCGTTGATCATCTCGGGGTCGAGCGCGCTGGTGGGCTCGTCGAAGAGCATCACCTTGGGCTTCATGGCGAGCGAGCGCGCGATCGCGACGCGCTGCTGCTGGCCGCCCGAGAGCTGCGCGGGGTACTTCTGCGCCTGGTTGGCGACGCCGACCCGCTCGAGGAGCGCCATGGCCTCCTGCTCGGCCTGCTTGCGCGGCTCCTTCTTGACCTTGATGGGGCCCAGGGTGACGTTCTCGAGGATCGTCTTGTGGGCGAACAGGTTGAAGGCCTGGAACACCATGCCGACGTCGGCGCGCAGGTGCGCGAGGGCCTTGCCCTCCTGCGGCATCGGCTGCCCGTCGATCGTGATGGTGCCGGTGTCGATGGTCTCGAGCCGGTTGATCGCGCGGCACAGCGTCGACTTGCCGGAGCCGGAGGGGCCGATGACGACGATCACCTCGCCGCGCGTGACGGAGAGGTCGATGTCGTTGAGCACGTGCAGCTCGCCGAAGTGCTTGTTGACCTTGTCCAGCACCACGAGCGCGTCGGAATCTGGCATCTTCCGACACTAACCCTGCACATCGGACATTTCAGGGCAGAGACGCAATCGTGACCTGAAACTAACTCCCTGGTAACACGCCCAGGGGTGTGTTCAGGCGCGGACCGCGAGCACCGCGCGGCACCAGTCGACGTCCTCGCCGAGCGCCGTCACGAGCGCGTCGAGCGAGCCGAAGTCGAGCATGGGGCGGCGCCACTCGACGAGGTCGAGGGCCACCTGGGCGTCGTACAGGTCGAGGTCGTCGCGGTCGATGACGTACGCCTCGAGGCGCAGGTCCGTGCCGCCCACGGTGTAGTTCATGCCCAGGCTGATCGCGGCGGGCAGCCGCTCCCCCTGGACGGCGCCGGCGCGCGGGTTGCCGTGCGCGTCGAGCACGGTGAGCCAGCCCGCGTACACGCCGTGCCGCGGGATCATGCCGGCAGTGTGGTCGAGGTTCGCGGTCGGGAAGCCGATCTCGCGGCCGAGCTTGTCGCCGTGGATCACGGTGCCGCGCACGCGGTGCTCGCGGCCGAGCACCTCGGTCGCGCCCGGCAGGTCGCCCGCCTCGAGCAGCTCGCGCACCCAGGTCGACGACCAGCGGCGGCCAGACTCGGACACCGCGCAGGCGTCGTCGATGATGTCGACGGCGAACCCGAGCTCGGCCCCCAGGGCGCGCATCGTGCCCACGTCGCCCGCGTTGCCGCGCCCGAAGCGGGTGTCGCGCCCCACCACGACGCAGGACGCGCGCATGCCGCGCACGAGGTAGTCCGCGACGAACTCCTCGGGGGTCTGGCGCGCGAAGTCGAGCGTGTAGCGCACCACCAGGACGCCGTCGAGGCCGATGGCCGCGAGCCGCTCGAGGCGGTCGTCGAGGCCGGTGATGAGCTCGGGCTGGTGCGCCGGGTCGTGCACGGCCTTGGGATGCGGGTCGAAGGTCATCGCGAGGGCGACGTGCCCGCGCGCGCGGGCGTCGGCGACCATCCTGCCGAGCACGGCCTGGTGGCCGCGGTGGACGCCGTCGAAGTTGCCGAGCGTGACCACGGCGGGGCCGAGGTCGGGGATCTCGGCCAGCGAGCGCCACACGTGCATGCCGGTCATTGTGCCCTACGCGTCCGCGCCGCCCGCGGCGGGGGACGATGCGCTGGCAGGCTCGAAGACGACCACCGGCTTGGCGCGGCCGGCCTTGGGCTCGACGATCGCCACGGCGCGCGGGCCGGGCGCGATCGCGACGGTGGGACCGTCGGGGCGCGCGTCGATCCACTGCCCGAAGCCGAGCGCCGTCGCGTCCTGGTCGGAGACCTCGAGCACCGGGAGCGTCGCCGCGGCCGCCTCGGCGAGCCCCACGCGGGGCAGCGGCTCGCCGGAGTCCACGACGGCGCCGAGATCGTCGAGAGTGCGCGCGAGGTCCAGCCCGATGCCGCCCACGCGCGTGCGGCGCAGGGCGGTGAGGTGGCCGCCGACGCCGAGCGCGGCGCCGAGGTCGCGTGCGAGCGCCCGCACGTACGTGCCCGACGACACGTCGACGCGGACGTCCAGGTCCACGACCGCATCGTCCCGACGCACGCCGACCACGTCGAAGCGGGACACCGTGACGGGCCGCTCGGGCAGCTCGACGTCCTCTCCCCCGCGGACGCGCGCGTACGCGCGCTTGCCGTCGACCTTGATGGCGCTGACGGAGCTGGGGCGCTGGAGGATGTCGCCCGTGAGGGCGGCGACGGCGGAGCGGATGGCCTCGTCCGTGACCGCGGACGCGTCCGCGGTCGCGGTGACCTCTCCCTCCGCGTCGTCCGTCACGGTCGACTGCCCCAGCCGGATGGTGGCGTCGTAGGCCTTGTCGTGCCCCACGATGTACGTGAGGAGCTTGGTGGCGCGGCCGATGCCGACGACGAGCACGCCCGTCGCCATGGGGTCGAGCGTGCCGGCGTGGCCCACCTTGGAGGTGTGGGCCAGACGCCGGACACGCGCGACCACATCGTGCGACGTCCAGCCCTGAGGCTTGTCGACCACGACGATGCCGGGCGCCGGCTCGGGGCCGCCGCGGCGTCCCATCGGCTAGACCTGGTCCTCGTCGTCGTCCTCGGGACGGCGGTACGGGTCCGCCTCCCCCGCGTACTGGGCGTTCTCGCGCAGCCGCTTGAGCTCCTCGTCCCGCTCGTGCGCCTCGTGGAGGGCACGGTCGAGCGACGCGGCCGTCTCCGGCACGGCGTCGAGGTGGAACTCGAGCGACGGCGTGAGGCGGATGCCGAGCTGCGAGCCCACGAGGGAACGCAGGCGGCCCTTGGCCTTCTGCAGCGCCCTCGCGGCGTCCTCACGCTCGGCATCCCCGCCCAGCACGGTGTAGAACACGGACGCCTGCTGGAGGTCGCCGGTGACGCGCACATCGGTCACCGTGACGAAGCCCAGCCGGGGGTCCTTGATCTCGGTCTGGAGCGCGCGGGCGACGATCTTCTTGATCGTGCCCGCGAGCTTCAGAGCCCTCGCCTTGTCAGCCATCAGGACCTCGGGATCTCGACCATCTCGAAGGTCTCGATGATGTCGCCGACCTGGATGTCGTTGAACTTGCCGAGGCCGATACCGCACTCGTAGCCGTCGCGCACCTCGGTGGCGTCGTCCTTGAAGCGGCGCAGCGTCTCGATCGTCGGCTCGCCGATGACGACACCGTTGCGCACGACCTTGGCCTTGGCGTTGCGGCGGATGACACCGGTGCGCACGAGCGAACCGGCGATGTTGCCGAACTTGGAGGAGCGGAAGATCTCCATGATCTCCGCGCCACCGACCTGCTTCTCCTCGAACTCCGGCTTGAGCATGCCCTTGAGCGAGGCCTCGACGTCCTCGAGCGCGCGGTAGATGACCGAGTAGAAACGCATGTCGACGCCCTCGCGGTCCGCGAGCTCCTGGACGCGCTCGGCCGGACGCACGTTGAAGCCGATGATGATCGCGTTGTCGACCGTCGCGAGGTTGACGTCGTTCTGCGTCACCGCACCGACACCGCGGTGGATGATGCGCAGGTCGACCTCGTCGCCCACATCGATCTGGAGCAGCGCGTCCTCGAGCGCCTCGACGGCACCGGACACATCACCCTTGATGATGAGGTTGAGGGTGTCCACCTTGCCCTCCTCGAGGGCCTTGTTGAAGTCCTCGAGGGAGATGCGCTTGCGACGCTTGGCCAGCTGCGCGGCGCGCTCGGCGGCCTCACGCTTCTCGGCGATCTGACGCGCGGTGCGGTCGTCGTCGGCCACCAGGAAGGTGTCGCCGGCGCGGGGCACCGAGGTCAGGCCGATGACCATGACCGGACGCGCCGGCGTGGCCTCGGAGACCTGGTTGTCGTGCTCGTCGAACATCGCACGGACGCGGCCGTAGGCCGTGCCCGCGACGATCGCGTCGCCGACCTTCAGCGTGCCCGAGTTGACCAGGACGGTCGCGACGGCGCCGCGGCCCTTGTCGAGGTGCGCCTCGACGGCCACGCCGCGCGCGTCCTTGTTCGGGTTCGCGCGGAGGTCGAGACCCGCGTCGGCGGTGAGCAGGACGGCCTCGAGGAGGCTGTCGATGCCCTGGCCCTTGAGCGCGGAGACGTCGACGAACATCGTGTCGCCGCCGTACTCCTCGGCCACGAGGTTGTACTCGGTGAGCTGCTGGCGGATCTTGGCCGGGTTCGCACCCTCCTTGTCCACCTTGTTGACCGCGACCACGATCGGCACGTTGGCCGCCTGGGCGTGGTTGAGCGCCTCGATGGTCTGCGGCATCACGCCGTCGTCCGCCGCGACCACGAGGATCGCGATGTCGGTGACCTTCGCACCACGGGCACGCATGGCGGTGAACGCCTCGTGACCCGGGGTGTCGATGAACGTGATGGCGCGGTCGTTGCCCTCGTGGGTGGTGTGGACCTGGTAGGCACCGATGTGCTGGGTGATGCCGCCGGCCTCGCCGGAGATGACGTCCGCCTTGCGGATCGAGTCCAGCAGGCGCGTCTTTCCGTGGTCGACGTGACCCATGACGGTGACGATCGGGGCGCGGGCCTCGAGCTCCTCATCGGTCTCGGCCGCAAGCTCGGCCTCGATGTCGATGTTGAAGTCCTCGAGCAGCTCGCGGTCCTCCTCCTCGGGGGACACGATCTGGATCACGTAGCCGAGCTCGCTGCCGAGGGCCTCGAAGGTGCCCTCGTCGAGCGACTGCGTCGCGGTCGCCATCTCGCCCAGGTGGAACAGGACGGTGACGAGCGACGCGGGGTTGACGTCGATCTTCTCGGCGAAGTCGGTCAGCGTCGCGCCACGGCGCAGGCGGATCAGGGTCGAGCCGTCACCGCGAGGGATCTGCACGCCACCGATCGCCGGGGCCTGCTGCTGCTCGTACTCGGCCCGCTTCGCGCGCTTCGACTTCCGACCGCGCACGGGCTTGCCGCCCGCACGACCGAAGGCACCGGCGGTGCCGCCACCGCGGCCGCGGCCGCCGGGGGCGGGACGGCCGCCGGGGCCGCCGAAGCCGCCGGGACGACCCGGACCGCCGGCACCGCCGGGGCCGCCCTGGCCGCCGACGGGACGCGGGCCGAAGCCGCGACCCGGGGTGCCGGACGGGGCGCCGGGACGGGCGCCACCGGGCGCGCCGGGACGACCGCCGCCGCCACCGGCACCGCCACCGCCACCCGGGCGGGGGCCGGGCCGGTTGGCCTGGAACGGGTTGTTGCCGCCGGGACGCGGACGGGGGCGCGGGCCCGCCGAACGGTCGCTGAACGGGTTGTTGCCGGCCGGGCGCGGACGCGGGCGCGGCATGTCGCTGGGCAGCGGCACGTTGGGCTTCGGGGCGCCGGGCTTCGGCGCCGCCTTGGCCGCGGGCTTCTCGGCCGCGGGCGCGGCCTTCTCCGCCGGCTTCTCGGCCGCCTCGGCAGGCTTGGGGCCGGGGCGCGGGGCGGGCTTGGACGCCGCGGGCGCGGGCGCCGCGGGCTTCTCGGCGACCGGCTCGGCGGGAGCGGACGCAGGCTTGGGGCCGGGCTTGGGGGCGCCGGGCTTCGCCGCGGGCTTGGCGGCGGCGGGCTTCGCCGGCGCGGGGGCCGCGGACGCGGTCTTCGCCGCGGGGAAGGCCTCACGGGCCTTCCGCACCACGGGGGCCTCCAGGGTGGAGGACGGACCCTTGACGTACTCGCCAAGCTCGTTGAGCTTGCCGATCAGGTCCTTGCTCGAGACTCCGAGCTCCTTCGCGATCTCATGGACGCGGGGCTTTGCCACTTCTCTCCTGTCTCGGCTCGCCCAAGACAGGGTCGAGCCATCGTTACGGCTGGGTGCTCATCGTGAGCTGCTCATCGCTGGGCCATGGGCTTTCATCCCGTCTGATTCGATGGTGGGCACGGTCCGCGCTAGCCGACCTCGAGGCCGGTGACGTCCAGCTCCGCCACGCGCAGCGCGCGGGGCAGGGCCCTCCGTCTCAGCGCCTGTGCGAGGCACTGCGGGTCGGGGTGCAGCCAGGCTCCCCGGCCCGGCAGGCTCCGACGCTCGTCGACGACCGCACGGCCGTCCACGCACGTCACCCGCACAAGGACCGACCGAGATCCCCGACCCCTGCATCCGACGCACGTCCGCACGGGTTCCTGAGGAACGGGGGCGGGGGCGCCGACGTCACGAGACGGGTCTCTCGGCTCCACTAGTCTAGCGGATCCCCGTCAGCGCCCGGATCCGGCTCGCCCGGGCACGTCGGGCTGCTCGTCCGAGCGGATGTCGATGCGCCATCCCGTGAGGCGGGCGGCGAGGCGGGCGTTCTGGCCCTCCTTGCCGATGGCGAGCGACAGGTGGAAGTCGGGGACGACGACGCGCGCGGCGCGTGCCTCCTCGTCGACGACCTCGACCGACACGACGCGCGACGGCGACAGCGCGTTGCCCACGAAGGTCGCGGGGTCGTCGTCCCAGTCGATGATGTCGATCTTCTCGCCGCGCAGCTCGCTCATGACGGCGCGCACGCGCGAGCCCATGGGCCCGATGCACGCGCCCTTGGCGTTCACGCCCGGGACGGTCGCGCGGACCGCGATCTTGGTGCGGTGGCCGGCCTCGCGGGCGAGGCTCATGATCTCGACGGTGCCGTCGGCGATCTCGGGCACCTCGAGCTCGAAGAGCTTGCGCACGAGCCCGGGGTGGGTGCGGGACAGCGTGATCGACGGGCCCTTGGCGCCGCGCGAGATGTCGAGCACGAAGCCCTTGAGACGCTCGCCGTGGACGTACACCTCGGTGGGCACCTGCTCGTGGGGCGGCAGCACCGCCTCGACGTCGCCGAGGTCCACGTGGACGTTCTTGGGGTCCGAGGACTGCTGGATCACGCCGGACACGAGGTTGCCCTCGCGGCCCGCGTACTCGCCCAGCACCGCATCGTCCCCCGCCTGGCGCAGGCGCTGGAAGATGACCTGGCGCGCGGTCGAGGTCGCGATGCGGCCGAAGTCCGCCGGGGTGTGGTCGAACTCGGGCAGCTCGGCGGGGTCGACGCCCTCCTCGGGCTCCTCGCGGGCGAGGATCGACACCTTGCCGGTGACGCGGTCCAGGTGCGCGCGGGCGTGACGGTACGCGCCCGGCGTCTTGTGATACGCGGAGACGAGCGCCTGCTCGATCGCGTCGACCAGCACGTCCAGACGGATGTCCTTCTCGCGCTCGAGGCCCCGCAGGGCCTGCATGTCGATGTCCATGTCCTACTACTCTCCCAGCCTCTTGAGCTCCACGACGATGCGACCGTCCGTGACCTCGCCGAGCGGCACGCGCCGCTCCTCGCCGTCGACGTCGAGCACGAGCTCGTCCCCGTCGACGTCCGTGAGGCGTCCCTGCAGCGTGCCCTCCGTGAGGCGCAGCGCGAGCATCCGCGTCCGTGCGCGCAGGAAGTGGCGGCGCTCGGTGAGGACGCGGTCGGTTCCGGGGGTCGAGACCTCGAGGACGTACGGCGTGGAGGGCACGTTCGCCTCGTCGAGCGCGGCGCCGATGCGGCGGGAGGCCTCGGCGACGGCGTCCAGATCGGCGCTGCCGACCTCGGTCTCCGGCAGGTCGACGGTGACGAGCACGCGCGAGCGCTTGCCCGCGGCGGCGACGTCCACCCCCTCGACGACGAGTCCTGCGGCCTCGGCCTCCGGCGCGGCGAGCTCGATGATGCGGCTCGTGATGTCCATCACATCGCCTCCCCACGCGCGGCGCGCGTTCCGTTGCTGAAATTCGGTCGAGGGACATTCTAGGACCCTCACGGGGGCGTGTCATGATGGCGCCCATGGCGCCCCTCCCCTCCCGCGTGATCCGCGCGGTCGCGATCGCGGGCGTCGCCACCGTCGTCCTCACCGCCTGCAGCTGGCGCGTCGAGACGCCGCCGATCCCCCGCCGCACGCCGACCCCCACCGTGGTCCTGCGCGACGAGGCCGCGCTGCGCGAGCAGGCGGTCGTCGACGCCGCCGACTCGTCCGACCTCGGCGTGCTCGAGTCCGTGCTGGCACCCGAGCGGCTCGCGGCGCTCGGCGGCGTCTACGTCGCCACCCCCTCGCCCACGCCGTCCGCCGACCCGAGCCCGTCGGCCGCGCCCACGATCGACGAGGCGGTGCAGGAGGCGATCGACGGCGCCCTGGACGCCGCGGCGGCCGCGGACGAGGACGACCCGGGGCTGGCCGCCATGCTCCGCTCGATCGCGCTGTCCCACGCGCTGGCGATGGACGCTCCCGGCGTCGCGGGCGCCGCGCCCGCCGAGCGGGCCATGCCGGGCGTCGGGGACGACGCGACCGGCCCGTGGGTGCCGGCCGAGGGGACCGCGACGGACGCGGACGTGCTCTCCGCCCTCGCGGTCGCGCACGATCGCGCGTCCTTCGCGTACGAGGTCGCGGCCGCCCGTGCGCAGGGCAAGGAGCGCACGCGCGCGCTGACGCGGTCGCGGCTGCACGCGGCGCGCGCCGAGGCGCTGATCGCGGTGCCCGGGGTCGAGGACCTGCGGGCGTCGCTCTACGACGTGCCGCCCGCCGGGACCGAGACGCGCAAGGCGCGCGCGGCCACCGAGCGCGCCGTGGAGACCGAGCTCGCCGAGTCCTACGCGGCGCTCCTCGACGGCGCGGATCCCGCCGACGTGCCGTGGATCCTGAACGGCGCGTACGACGCGTGGATGCGCGCCGCGGCGCTCGCCGGCTTCGACCTGGGGTCGATCCCGGCGCTGCCGGGCCTCGACGTCACCGCCTGACGCCTGACCCGAGCACCCCTCCACACACGGTGGACCGTGCTCCACACGGGCTCCGGCGTGTCGCGGGGGGACACGCCGACCTTCGCCCTCAACTCGCCGCGCGGCGTGTGGAGGGGCGTCCGGGTCGTGTGGTGAGGTGTCCGGCGGGTCAGCCCGCCAGCGCCGCCTTGACGCGCGCGACCACGGCGGCCGCCGCATCGTCCACGGGGAGCGCCTCGCTGCTGCCCGCCGCACGGACCTTGAGCTCGACGGTGCCCTCGGCGAGGCCGCGGCCCACCACGAGGATGAACGGCGCGCCGATGAGCTCGGCGTCCTTGAACTTCACACCAGGCGAGACCTTGGGACGGTCGTCGTAGCAGACCTCGATGCCCGCGGCCTCGAGCTCCGTGGCGATCCGGGACGAGGCCTCGAACACCGCCTCGTCCTTGCCGGTCGCGACCACGTGCACCTGGTACGGCGCGACCTGGATGGGCCACGACAGGCCCAGCTCGTCGTGGTTGTTCTCCGCGAGCAGCGCGACGGCGCGGGTGACGCCGATGCCGTACGAGCCCATCGTGACGACCTGCTGCTTGCCGTTCTCGTCGAGCACCCGCAGGTCGAGCGCCTGCGCGTACTTGCGGCCCAGCTGGAAGATGTGGCCGATCTCGACGCCGCGCGCGAGCTCGAGCGGGCCCGAGCCGTCGGGCGCCGGGTCGCCGGCGCGCACGGTGGCGGCCTCGATGGTCCCGTCGGCGGTGAAGTCTCGGCCCATGGTGAGCTCGAACACGTGCTTGCCGTGGACGTCGGCACCGGTGATCCAGCGCGTGCCCGGGACGATGCGCGGGTCGACCAGGTACGGGATGGCGGTGTCGCCCTCGTCACCGCGGGCGACTCCCTCAGCGCGATCCTGCGGGCCGAGCACGCCGGGCCCGATGTACCCCTTCGCGAGCTGCGGGTGCCGGGCGAAGTCCTGCTCGTTCGCGGCCTCGACCGCGAACGGCGCCAGCGCGGCCTCGAGGCGCGCCATGTCGGCGTCGCGGTCGCCGGGCACGCCCACGACGAGCAGGCTGCGCTCCCCCGTGGGCGCGGTGAGCGCGAGCACGACGTTCTTGAGGGTGTCCGCGGCGGTCCACTCACGGTCGGCGCGCGGGTGCGCGGCGTTCGCGGCGGCCACCAGCGTGTCGATGGTGGGGGTGTCGGGGGTGTCCTCGACGTGCGCCGCCGGCGCGTCGTCCCAGGAGATCGCGTCGGGGACGGGCGTGGTGACGGCCTCCACGTTCGCGGCGTAGCCACCCGGCGAGCGCACGTAGGTGTCCTCGCCCACCTCGGTGGGCGAGAGGAACTCCTCGGACTTCGAGCCGCCCATCGCGCCCGAGGTCGCGGTCACGATCACGTACTCGAGGCCCAGGCGGTCGAAGATGCGGATGTAGGCCGCGCGCTGCGCCGCGTACGAGGCGTCCAGGCCCTCGTCCGAGATGTCGAACGAGTACGAGTCCTTCATGATGAACTCGCGGCCGCGCAGCAGGCCCGCGCGGGGGCGCGCCTCGTCACGGTACTTGGTCTGGATCTGGTAGATCGTGAGCGGCAGGTCCTTGTAGCTGCTGTAGAGGTCCTTCACCAGCAGCGTGAACATCTCCTCGTGCGTGGGCGCGAGCAGGTAGTCGCCGCCCTTGCGGTCGTGGAGACGGAAGAGGTTCGGTCCGTACTCGGTCCAGCGGCCGGTCGCCTCGTAGGGCTCGCGCGGCAGCAGCGCCGGGAAGTGCACCTCCTGGCCGCCCGCGGCGTCCATCTCCTCGCGGACGATCGCCTCGACCTTCGCCAGCACCTTGAGGCCCAGCGGCAGCCAGGTGTAGATGCCGGGGGCGGCGCGGCGGATGTAGCCGGCGCGGACGAGCAGCTTGTGCGACGCGACCTCGGCGTCGGCGGGGTCCTCGCGCAGGGTGCGCAGGAAGAGCGTGGACATGCGGAGCATGGGGACAAGGGTATCGGTCGCCGGAGGCGGACGATGCGGGGTGCCGGGAGCAGGGATCCGCATCGTCCCCGCACGACGGAGGCCGCCGCCGGACGATGCCCGACGACGGCCTCCGAGGTGCGGTCGCGGCTAGCGCGCGCTCCAGTAGCGGTAGATGAAGTTCGCCATCTGCGAGCGGTTGACCGGGTTGGTCGGGCGGTAGGTGCCGTCCGAGAAGCCGTCGGCCAGGCCCGCCTCGGTCATCCACACGATCGCCGCGTAGTTGCTGGCCGTCGTCGGGACGTCCGTGAACGGCGACTTCGACGGCAGGTCCACGGCCGGCTCTCCCGCGAAGCGGTAGAGGAAACGGGCCATCTGCGCACGGTTGACGGCGCTCGTGGGACGGTAGCTGCCGTCCGGGAAGCCGTCGGCCAGGCCGGACTGGGTCATCCAGAGGATCGGCGTGTAGTTGCTCGCGCTCTCCGGGACGTCGAAGAACGGCGGCGCGAGCGGGGTCTCGACCGTGGGGTCGCCGTAGTCGACCGCGTAGCGGTACAGGAAGCGGGCCATCTGCGCACGGTTCACCGAGGTCCGCGGACGGTAGGTGCCGTCCGCGAAGCCGTCCGCGTAGCCCCAGTTCACCATCCACGAGATCGCCTCGAAGCCGGACTTGGTCCAATCGACGTCGGTGAAGTGGGCGTCCGCGAGCCACCAGTCGCCGGCGCCGCCGAGGAACACCGCGGACGAGTCCCAGATGACGTCCTCGTTGCCGTACCAGTAGTCGTCGCCGCCGTAGCTCTTCCAGGCGGCCGCGGTGGTGAGAGCCTTCTTCGCCACCCGCATCCCGTAGATGCCGTCCGCGTCGAGCCGGTCGAGGCCGAGCGCCTGGCCGGGCGCCGCGCAGTCGATCGCGACCGGGTCGGCGGTCGACTGCGACTCGAAGGTGTAGGCGTCGTAGAACGCGACGCAGAGCGTGCCGGTGTCCCAGGTCGCCTTGGGGGTCACGTAGGCCCAGATGGTGGCATCCGCATCGTCCAGCTCGACGTCGGGTGCCGCCACGGCGGCGGGGTCCGTGAACGCGACGGTGATGCGGGCGGGCATCGGCGAGCCCGGCGCGGCCGCCCACTGCGACGCGATGGTCTCGTCGTCCGAGTACACGAGCACCTTGTAGTCGCCCGCCGGGGTCATGGTGCTGTCGAAGGTGTAGACGCCATCGGAGACCGCGACGTAGTCGACGTAGGCGCCCGACCACGTGTAGAGCTCCGCCCAGCCGTCGAGCGGCAGGCCCTCCTCGTCGAGGGCCTCGCCCCTGATGCTCGGGCCGATCGCGGCGAGCACGCGCGCCTCACCCGTCGCCTCGTCGACCGCGGCGTCGCCGCGGACGCAGTCGCTGTCGGCGTCGCAGTGTCGCGGCGAGAAGGGCGCCGACGCGAGCGGCAGCGCCTCGACGGTCTCGAGGTCGAGCGCGTCGTCGGCGCTCGCGGCGCTCGGCACGGCGACCGCCGCGATCAGGGCGGCGGACAGCGCCGCCACCCCGCGCGCCGTCCTGGACGTTGTGAAGCGCATGGCTCCTCCTCGGCGGGCCCGACCCCCGCGGACACGCCCGCGCCCGCCTCCGGCGGCAGGAGCGACGCCCGGGAGGCTACCAGCGGTGTCGGTGGCCGCCGGACGACCGACACGCGTGGATAAGGTCACACGGGGACCGAATCCTCGAGGTGCGCTCGCGCGACGCGCCGAGGGCCGCCGCCGGGATGCCCCGGCGACGGCCCTCGATCGTCTCGTCCGCTAGACGCCCGCCTCCTCCATGCGCAGGAGGAAGCGCGCCATCTGCGCGCGGTTCACCGCGGTCGTCGGACGGTAGGTGCCGTCGGCGAAGCCGTCGGCGATCCCCGTCTGCCACATCCACATGATCGCGGTGTAGTTGCTCGCGCTCGGGGAGAGGTCGCTGAACGGCGACGACGCCGGCAGGCTCACCGCGGGCTCACCGGCGAGCCGGTAGAGGAAGCGGGCCATCTGCGCGCGGTTGATCGGGCTGGTCGGGCGGTACGACCCGTCCGGGAAGCCGTCGGCCAGCGCCTGCTTCTCGATCCAGATGATCGCCGTGTAGTTGCTCGCGAGCGCGTCGACGTCCCAGAACGAGGTGCCGGACGACGTGTCGACCGCGGGCTCACCGGCGAGGCGGTACAGGAACCGGGCCATCTGCGCGCGGTTGACGGGGTTCGTCGGACGGTAGGTGCCGTCCGGGAAGCCGTCGGCGTAGCCGTTGGTCACCATCCACGAGATCGCCTCGAAGTTGGACGCGCTCGGGGGCACGTCCGAGAAGAGCTGACCCGTGTCGCAGCCGCCCGTCGGACGCGGGGCGCCCAGCACCACGTTGTCCATCCGCAGGTCGGCGTACGAGTTGTTGATGAGCCAGCCCTCGCGGCTTCCACCCACGAGCGTCGGGATGAGGTCCTGAGCGTTGCCGCCGCGCGTCCACGTCCCGAGGGTGGCTCCGCTCGCGTCCCGCACCGTCATCTCGGCCTGCAGGCGGCCGTCCTCCACGTAGAAGCGGTGGCGGAACGTGTACCAGCCCGACTCCGTGATCGAGATGGCGTTCCCGGTGTAGCTGCTGCGGTACGGCGCGCTCGTCGCCGCGCTGCCGGTGGCGTCCACCCTCCAGGTGCCGGAGCCGTTCGACCCCGCCACGAAGATGAAGTCACGCTGCAACGCACCATCCGTGCCGTTCACGGAGCTGTCCCACGCGAACTGGCCCAGCGGCGCATTCTTGTCCAGGTAGAAGTCCGCCGACGTGGTGTAGCCCGAGTTCGGGAAGTACGTCGCCGAACCGCCGTAGACGGTGGACACCTTGCCGGCGCTCGCGTGGGTGCCATAGTTCGTCACCGGCGCCTCGGCGTACCAGCAGCCGGACGAGGCGAGCGTGCCGCCGTTGGCCCGGGTCACGTGGGCGAGGTTGCCCGTCCCGTTCTCGAAGCCGTTGACGTAGCTCGACACAGACGTGACCGGGGTCGACGGCGTCGCCGTGATCGAGATCAGGGGCGTGCGGTAGTAGTTGTTGTCGAACATCCACCCGCTCGCCGGCGTCAGCACTCCGGGCACGGGGTCCTCGTCCTCGGCCGGGAACAGCGTCTCGTCCGTCGAGTCGAAGTAGAGGATGCCCTGGTTGACGTTCTCGCCCACCGTCGGCGCCTCGCCGGCGAGGGACAGGTCGAGGCTGTCCCAAGGACCGCCGCCGTAGTAGGTGTCCGGGTCGGTCCGGTAGGTCGGGAAGTGGACGGCCGCGATCACCTCGTCGGGCAGCGTCACCCCCTGGTTCGAGAGGTCGAACGTCATGGTGTGCACCACGTAGGGGATGCACCTGCCGCGCAGGTCGTCGTAGTACCAGGCCGACTCCACGAAGAACGGCGTGTCAGGGTCGTCCTCGCACGACGTCGGGTCCGCGCTGGGACGGTACGGGATGGTCTCGTTCTTGGTCGCGGTCGCGATGAGGTCGCCGACCGCTCCCCCGGGCCCGACCTCGTAGAAGTTGATCGTGATCGGGTGCGTGAACGTCGCGCCCGCCGCGGTGGCGCAAGCGCCGTTGTTCCAGCCGCCGGTACCGCAGGCGAAGCTCTGAAGGGTCACCGTCGCCGTGTTGAGCTTGCGCGCCTCGCCACCCAGCTTGATCCGGTCCCCCGCCTCGGTCACATACCGCGCGGTGTAGCTCATGTGCCCGCTCGGCTGCGCGTACATGCTGTCCGCGAAGCCGTAGACGGTGTCGACCCGCGGGTCGTCCGTGGCCGCGGAGGCCGGCGTCGCGATCATGCCGGCGGCGAGCATCACGCCCGCTGCCAGCGCTCCCATGGCCGCGCGGGCGCGCAGCCGAGTCCCCAGCTGATGCATTTCTGTTCCCCCCAGTCATGCAGTCCGCACACGGCTGGTGCGGGGCAACCACGCCCCGCACCAGGTGCGGATGATTGGGAACATACTCCGCTTCATGCCATTTGGCACCCTTTTTCCGTTTTTTCTTGCATCGAGGCAAGATTCGACGCGCACCTGGACCGGCGGTAGGACGATGCGGCTGGCGGCAGACGCGCGAAGGCCGCCGCCGGAGACTCCCGGCGGCGGCCTTGCGAGGCTCGAGCGACGCGGTCGCTAGAGGCCCACCACCCCGTCGAAGCGCTCGAGGAAGCGCGCCATCTGACCGCGGTTCACCGAGACCGTCGAGCGGAACGTGCCGTCGGCGAAGCCGTCGGCGATGCCCGCCTGCTGCATCCACACGATCGCCTCGTAGTTCGAGGCCGACGGGTCGACGTCCGCGAACGGCGAGTCGCCGGACAGGTCCACCGCAGGCTCGCCGGCGAGGCTGTACAGGAAGCGGGCCATGGTGCCGCGGGTGACCTTCGCCGTCGGCTTGTACGATTCACCGCCGTCGAAGCCCGCTGCGTGACCCTCCTGGACCAGCCAGTAGATCGCCTCGTAGTTACCCGCATCCGCGGACACGTCGGCGAACGGCGACTCGGCGGGAGCGTCGACTGCCGGCGAGCCCACGTAGCGGTAGATGAAGCGCGCCATCTGCGCGCGGTTCACTGCGTTCGTGGGACGGTACGTGCCGTCCGCGTAGCCGTCCGCCAGGCCGTTCTGGTGCATCCAGGAGACCGCGGCGAAGTTCGAGGCACCCTCGGTGACGTCGCTGAAGTACTGGCAGGCACCGGGCGCGGCCACCGTGAAGTCGTAGCGGTACTGCTTCTTGACCTGGCGGCTGCCGTCCGAGACGACCGTGTAGTCGCCGGGCTCGAGACCCTCGAGCTCCAGGGTCGCGGTCTCACCGGCCGCGACCTCGGCGAACACCACGATCTCGCCGGGCGCGCCGGTGGTGCCGTCCGCGTAGTAGAACGTCTCGTCGGTGCCGCCGCCGCCGTCACCGAGGCTCTTCACCTGGAACGCGCGGTCCGTGTCGGTCCAGTACGGCGTGACGGTGTAGGAGAAGCCTCCATCGGCGTCGCAGGTCGCGTCGAAGGACTCGGCGGTGTAGACGCCGGCGCCCTCGGTGGGGCGGTCCTCGTTCATGAGGACGTTGTCGATGGGCAGCTCGTCGAAACCGTTCGCCACAACCCAGCCGTAGCGGTTGCCGCCGACGGTGTCTCCGATGACGTCGGAAGCATTCGAGAGAGTCCAGGTGTGGAGCACCTCTCCGGCGGCATCCGCGACCGAGATGTCGACGGACAGGACACCGTCGGAGTCGGTGAACTCGTGGCGGACGGTGTACCAGCCGGACTCGGAGATCTCATAGGTGTCACCCTTGAGCTCCGCCACGTCGACGCCCTTGCGGCCCGAGTTGTTCGAGGCGCTGAGGGTCCAGGTGCCGTCGCCCGCGGACTGCGCGTGAAGGACGTAGTCGCGCAGGTGGCTCCCGTCGGCCTTGTTCGCCGCGACCGACCAGTCGAACTGATTGAGGGCGCCGCCGGTGTCGACCTCGGTGTCGAGGTAGAAGTCAGCGCTGGTGAACCAGCCGCCGTCGGGGAACGCGGTGGTGTACCCGCCGAACTTCGTGAAGCGGCTGAGGCTCGCGGTGTTGCTCGCCTCGACCATGCCGTAGTAGTTGCCCGAGGCCGCCGCGATGGAGCTGGTCCGGACGTTCGACTCGGCGACTCCGGACATGCCCTCGAGGCTGGCCGCGGACTCGAAGCCGTAGAGCGCCGAACCCGGCGCATCCTCGTCGGTGGCGGCGGCGGCGGTAGCCGTCAGGACGCTGGCGCTCAGCGCCATCAGCGCGGCGCCGGCGATCGCGCGCGGCGCGCTCTGCGAGGTGGTGATCCCCATGAGTTCCTCTCGAACCGTGCGAAGGACCGCGCACCCCGAGGCAGGAAGGCGGCACGACGCGTAGATGTGACGAGAAGACGATAAGCCGACATAACGGCATTCAATGCCTAAATGGCACGGGAGCGCCCGAACGTGACCAAAGCCACACTTGCGCGAGCACAAGGATTCAGAGCATGACAGTGGCGAAGGTCCCGACCTCGCGGAAGCCCACCGCGTCGTACGCGCGGATCGCGACCGGGTTGAAGTCGTTGACGTAGAGGCTGACCGTGGGCGCGAGCTGCACCCGCACCGCGTCGATCACGGCGCCGAGACCGGCGCGCGCGAGCCCTCGGCCGCGCAGGTCGGGGTGCACCCACACGCCCTGGAGCTGCGCGACATCGCCGCCGAGCGCGCCCACCTCCGCCTTGAACACCACCTGGCGCGTGCCGTCCACCACGCCCATCTGCACGTATGAGCGTCCCGCCCGCACCAGGTAGCGCAGCCGCTCCTCGTATCCCGCGCGGCCGTGCCGCATCGGGTCGTAGCCGACCTCGCCGATGAACATGTGCACGCACGCGGGCAGCAGCAGGTCGTAGTCGTCCAGCGTGGCGCGCCGCACGGCCTCGAGGTCGAGGCCCGACGCATCGATCCCGGCGACGCGGCGGGGCTCGTGGTCGATCGCCATCGACACCTGGCGGGCGCGCACCTCGCGCGCGGGGCCCCACCACGGCTCGACCCTCCCCCACAGGTCGAGGGTGACGTCCGCCGGGCCCACCAGCGCCGCGGGACGAGTGAGCCGCGCGATGGCGCCCGCGGCGACCTCGGCCCGCAGCGAGTCCTGGTCCTCGTCGTCGCCCTCCGGCAGCACGGCGGACAGGTTCGCGCCGTTCCACACGAGGCCGACGAGGCTCGAGTGCAGGCCCGAGCGCCGACGGACCCCCCACAGGGAGCCCGTCATGATGCCCGAGCCCCGCGCCGTCTCGAGGTGCATGAGCGGCACCACGTGCGCGACCGGGTCCCGGCGCGCGAGCGCGATGGCCGCGTCGAGGTCACGCCGCTGCAGGGGCGCCAGCGAGTGCTGGGCGCGCCTGAGCAGCGAGTCCGTCATGACGCAGCGATCACCTCGGGCGCGGCGCCCTCGACGGGCTCCATGGTCTCGGCGATCTTCATCGCCTCCTCGATGAGGGTCTCGACGATGTCCTTCTCGGGCACGGTCTTGATGACCTCGCCCTTGACGAAGATCTGGCCCTTGCCGTTGCCCGACGCCACGCCGAGGTCCGCCTCGCGCGCCTCGCCCGGACCGTTGACGACGCAGCCCATCACGGCGACGCGCAGCGGCACCTCCATGCCCTCGAGGCCGGCGGTCACCTTCTCGGCGAGCTCGTACACGTCGACCTGCGCGCGTCCGCACGACGGGCACGAGACGATCTCGAGCTTGCGCGGGCGCAGGTTGAGCGCCTGGAGGATCTGGATGCCGACCTTGACCTCCTCGACCGGAGGCGCGGACAGGGACACACGGATGGTGTCGCCGATGCCCTGGCTGAGCAGCGCGCCGAAGGCGGTCGCGGACTTGATGGTGCCCTGGAAGGCGGGGCCGGCCTCGGTGACGCCGAGGTGCAGCGGCCAGTCGCCGCGCTCGGAGAGCATCTCGTAGGCGCGCACCATGACGACGGGGTCGTTGTGCTTGACGGAGATCTTGAAGTCGTGGAAGTCGTGCTCCTCGAAGAGGCTCGCCTCCCACACGGCGGACTCGACGAGCGCCTCGGGCGTGGGCTTGCCGTACTTCTCGAGAAGCCGCTTGTCGAGCGAGCCCGCGTTGACGCCGATGCGGATCGACGTGCCGTGGTCCTTCGCGGCCTGCGCGATCTCCTTGACCTGGTCGTCGAAGCGCTTGATGTTGCCCGGGTTGACGCGGACCGCCGCGCAGCCGGCCTCGATCGCCGCGAAGACGTACTTGGGCTGGAAGTGGATGTCCGCGATCACGGGGATGTTGGACTTCTTCGCGATCGCGGGCAGCGCGTCCGCGTCGTCCTGTGTGGGGCACGCGACGCGCACGATGTCGCAGCCGGCCGCGGTGAGCTCCGCGATCTGCTGCAGCGTGGCGTTGATGTCGTGGGTCTTGGTGGTGGTCATCGACTGCACGCTGATGGGGGCGTCGCCGCCCACGTACACGTCGCCCACCTTGATCTTGCGGGTCTTGCGCCGCGGTGCGATCACGGGTGCGGGCATCGCGGGCATGCCGAGTCCGATGGCTGTCACGTTGTCAGTATCTCCCAAGGTTCGTGCGGTTCCGCCGTCACACCACGCTGACGGGCGCGACGATGTCCGCGTAGATGAGGATGACGCCCATGGCAAGGAGCAGGGCGAAGACGCCGTAGGCGAGGGGCATCATGCGGGCCACGTCGACGGGCGCCGGCCGCGGCAGGCCGCGCACGCGCGCCCAGCCGTTCTTGATGCCCTGCCAGAAGGCGGAGGCGATGTGCCCGCCGTCCAGCGGGACGAGCGGGATCATGTTGAAGGCGAAGAGCGCGAGGTTGAGGCTGCCCAGCAGCATCAGCATGTCGACGACCTTGTCGCCGATCGAGTAGCCGTCGACGTCCGCGCTCGAGATCTCGCCCGCGACGCGGCCCACGCCGACGAGGCCCATGACCGAGTCGGTGGTGCGCTCCTCGAGCCCGAGCGACGCGCGGGCCACGTGGTAGACGTTCTCCGGCAGATGCCAGATGACGTCCGCCGTCGCGCCGAGCACGTAGCCGGTGTACTCGACGCCGGCCCCGATCCCCTGGCGCTGCGTCTCCGTGATCGGCGCGATGCCCATGTAGCCGACCTCCTCGGTGACGACCTCGCCGTCGGCGTCGGTCACCACCGCGCCGGAGTCGTCGTACACCGCGCGCTCGTGCAGGGCCGGAGTGAGCGGCACCTCGACGGTCGCGCCGTCGCGCTGGACCGTGAGGACGACCTCCTCGCCCGGGCGGGCGGCGACGTAGTCGGTGAAGGTCTCCCAGTCGGAGACCGGGGTGCCGTCGACCGCGGTCACGGTGTCGCCGGCCTCGAGGCCGGCCTCGGAGGCCGGGGAGGCGGGGTCGCCGGCCGCGCAGTCCGATGCGCCTGCCGCCGGCACGCACGCCGTCACCTGCGACACGGTGAGCGTCGGGTGGCCGGGGGTGCCGACGAGGAACAGGATCCCGGTGAACAGCAGGATGGCGATGACGAGGTTGACGAACGGGCCGCCGAACATCACGATCGCCTTGCGCCACCACGTGAGGTGGTAGAAGGCGCGGTGGTCCTCGCCCGGCTGGATCTCCTCGACCGAAGCCTCGCGGGTGTCCGCGATGAGCTGCGCGACGCGCCCGGTGCCGCGCACCGGCTTGACGGCCTCGGCCGGCGGGATCATGCCGACGAGCTTGACGTAGCCGCCGAGCGGGATCGCCTTGACGCCGTACTCGGTCTCCCTGCCGCGGCGCGACCACAGCGTGGGCCCGAAGCCCACGAAGTACTCGCTCACCCGCACGCCGAAGCGCTTGGCGGGGATCATGTGACCGAGCTCGTGGAGCGCGATCGAGATGAGCAGCCCCACGAGCAGGACGACCCACCCGATGACCTCAGCCATGTCTCCTACCTTCTCACTCCGGCGATGGCGGCCCGCGCGTGGGCGCGCGCCCACGCCTCCGCGCGGTCGACCTCGTCGAGGGTGACCTCCGCAGGGGCGCTGTACTCCTCGACAACGCGCCGGACCGTGTCCACGATCCCGAGGAACGGCAGCTCCCCGTCGACGAAGGCCTGCACGCACTCCTCGTTCGCGGCGTTGAACACGGCCGGGTGGAGGGACGATGCGGCCATCGCCGCGCGCATGAGGCGGATCGCGGGGAACGCGTCCTCGTCGAGCGGCTCGAACGTCCACGCCTGCGCGTGGGTCCAGTCGAGGCGCGGCGCGACGTCCGCGAGGCGCTCGGGCCAGCTCAGCCCCAGCGCGATCGGCAGCCGCATGTCGGGCGGGGAGGCCTGCGCGATGGTCGCGCCGTCGATGAACTCGACCATCGAGTGGACGATCGACTGCGGATGCACGACCACGTCGATGCGGTCCATCGGGATGTCGAACAGCAGGTGCGCCTCGGCGACCTCGAGCGCCTTGTTGACCATCGACGCGGAGTTGATGGTGACGACCGGGCCCATGTCCCAGTTGGGGTGCGCGAGCGCGTCGGCCGGCGTGACGGCGGCCAGCGACGCGCGGCTGCGGCCCCGGAACGCGCCGCCCGAGGCCGTCACCACGAGGCGCCGGACCTCGCCGTGGCTGCCGGAGCGCAGCGACTGCGCGAGCGCGGAATGCTCGGAGTCCACCGGGACGATCTGGTCGTCGCGCTGCTTCGCGGCGTGCACCAGCGCGCCGCCGGCGACGAGCGACTCCTTGTTGGCGAGCGCGAGCGTGGAGCCCGACTCGAGCGCGGCGAGCGTGGGCCGCAGGCCCACCGAGCCGGTCATGCCGTTGAGCACGACGTCGGCGCCGAGGCGCGCGGCCTCGACCACCGCATCGGCCCCGCCCCGCACCTCGATGCCCGGGAGGGCCTCGGCGATCGCGGGGACGACGTCCTCGCGCGCGACGGCGACGTACCGGGGACGATGCGCGCGGGCCTGGGCGACGATCGCGTCGGGGTCGGAGCCGCCGGCGGCGAGCGCGACCACCTCGAGGCGGTCGGGGTGGCGCGCGACGACGTCGAGGGCCTGGGTGCCGATCGATCCGGTCGACCCCAGCAGCGAGACGGTGCGGGTCATCCCTCGGTGACGCCGAGCAGGATGTCGACCATGCGCGCGAGGAAGGCGTCGACGGTGGCCTCGTCGTACGCGCGCGAGCCGTGGGCGGTGCGGAACGTGGCGCCGCGGACCTCGTCGGCCGAGAGCGGCGCGCCGCGGTCGAAGAAGGCGGTGACGCGGGTGAGCAGGTCGTCGACGTCGCTCGCGCGGTAGCCGGACGAGACGGCGCCCGGGTGCGCGAAGCGCTCCCCGGCGGGGCGTCGCAGGCGCGGGTAGAGCGTCTGCGCACGCTGCGCGAGCTCCTGCATCCACGCGTCCTGGCCGTTGGTGCGCACATACGCCTCGCGCTGACGGCCCACGAAGGCCGCCTCGAGGCGGTCGAGCGCGGAGTCGACCGCGGCGGTGTCGTAGCCGCCGTGCTTGAGGTCGAAGGCCGTCCGACGGACGTCGAGCGGGGCGAGCTCCGTGTCGGGCTCGGTCGGCCGCTCGTACGCGGAGCGTGCCTTGTCGAAGAACTCCTCGACCTGCGTGGGGTGGTACCCGAACTTGAGCGAGCCCACCTTGGGGAACAGGGTCGTCATCACCTCTCCTTGATGGCCAGCTGGCCGCACGCGCCGTCGATGTCGCTTCCCCGAGTATCCCTGATGGTGGTCGGGATCCCGTGCATCCGGAGGATGCGGACGAACTCCTGCTCGACCTTCGGGTCGGACGCGGTCCACTTCGAGCCCGGCGTCGGGTTGAGCGGGATGGGGTTGATGTGGACCCACCCGTCGCCGCGGGCGTTGAGCTTCTTCGCGAGCAGCTCGGCGCGGTGGGCGTGGTCGTTGATGTCGCGGATCAGCGCGTACTCGATGCTGACGCGGCGGCCGGTCGCGTCGAAGTAGCGGCGCGCCGCGTCGAGCGCCTCGTCGACCTTCCAGCGGGCGTTGATCGGGACGAGCTCGTCGCGCAGCTCGTCGTCGGGCGCGTGGAGGCTGAGCGCGAGCGTGACGGGGATGCCCTCGGACGCGAGGCGGTCGATGCCGGTCACCAGGCCGACCGTCGAGACGGTCACGTGGCGGGCCGACAGGCCGAAGCCCTCCGGCGGCGGGCTCGTGAGCGCGCGCACCGCGGTGATGACCGCCGCGTAGTTCGCGAGCGGCTCGCCCATGCCCATGAACACGACGTTCGACAGGCGCACCGGGTCGCCGCCGAGCTCGCCGTCGCGCGCCTGGCGCGCCGCGAGGCGCACCTGCTCGATGATCTCGCCGGCCGACAGGTTGCGGGTGAGGCCCATCTGGCCGGTCGCGCAGAACGGGCAGGCCATGCCGCAGCCGGCCTGGCTGGTCACGCACAGGGTCGCGCGGTCCGGGTACTTCATCAGCACGGACTCGACCTTGGCGTGGTCGATGAGGTTCCACAGCGTCTTCACGGTCGCGCCGTCGTCCGCGCTCAGCTGCGTCACCTTGGTGAGCAGCGGCGGGAACAGCTCGCCCACGAGCGAGTCGCGCGCGGCAGCAGGCAGGTCGGTCATGTCGTCCGCGTCGACCGTGAGGTGGTCGTAGTAGTGCGTCGCGAGCTGCTTCGCGCGGAACGCGGGCTGGCCCAGCTGCTTGACCGCGTCGGCGCGCTCCGCGGGGTCGAGGTCCGTGAAGTGCCGCGGCGGCTTGCCCCGGCGCGGCTGGAGCATGGGCAGGGTCGGAAGCGTCGTCATGAGGTCCCCAGGAGCAGTGCGAAGACGAGGTAGGCGACCGCGGCCGCCGGGAGCATCGAGTCGAGGCGGTCGAGCACGCCGCCGTGACCCGGGATGGCGCTGGACATGTCCTTGACGGACAGGTCGCGCTTGAGGACCGACTCGGCGAGGTCGCCGAGCACGGCCGCGACGACCGCGGCGGCACCCACCGCGGCGCCGACCCACCACTGGCCGTCGAGCAGGATCGTGGCGAAGACCGAGGCGCCCGCGATGCCGAACACCGCGCCGCCGATCGCGCCCTCCCACGTCTTCTTGGGGCTCACGCGAGGAGCCAGTGGGCGTCGGCCGATGAGCATGCCGGTGAACAGCGCGAAGGTGTCGTTGAGGACCACCGCCGCGATGAGGATGAGGACGCGCTTCCACCCGTCGTCGGCGAGCTCGAGGAGCAGCATGAACGAGCCCAGGAAGGGGATCCACGTGAGGGTGAGGATGCCGACGAGCGAGTCGGACAGCGTGTTCTCGACGCGGTCGTCGACGATGCGCCACGCCGCGACGCCCGCGGCGGCCACCAGCAGGGCGACGACGAGGCCCTCTCCCCCGCCGTACCAGGTCGCGACGCCCATGCCGACCGTCGCCATGAGCACGGGCGCGAGCGACACGTGCATGCCGTGGCGCGCGAGCGCGTTGCGCCACTCGATCACGGCGGCGATGCAGAAGCCGTAGATCGCGATCGCGAAGGCCAGCGGGTTCCACCACGCGGCGACGAGCGCGCCGACGGCGAGCACCACGCCCACGACGGTGGCGAGGCCGAGGTTGCGGCCCGCGCGCGAGGTCGGCGCCGGGACCGCCCCCTCCAGGGGGACGGACACGTCCACGGGGTCGACCGCATCGTCCTCTCCCGCGGTGTGCGGGACGGCGATCGACTCGGCGCGCGCGACCGCCTCGGCCACCTGCTCGGCGGCGTGCGGCGCGGGCGCGACGGCGGGCGAGGGCTCGACCGCCGCATCGGCGGGGCCCGGCAGCTCGATCTCGCCGGTGGGCAGGCCGGGCGGCCAGGGGGTCCCGGGCGCGCGGTCGTCCGCGTTCTCCGGGTTCACCGGGGCGAACACGGGTCGGGCCGGCGCCGGGTCGTGCTCCGAGGTGTCGGGGTCCGCCTCGTGGCGGCGCCCCCACCTCATGAGACGCCCTGTCGCGCGGTCGCGTCAGGCATCAGACCGCGAGCAGCTCGCTCTCCTTGTGCGCCAGGAGAGCATCGATGGCGTCGACGTGCTTCTTGGTGAGGCCGTCGAGCTCCTTCTCGGCACGCTGGCCCTCGTCCTCGCCGAAGTCGCCGTCCTTGACGCCGGCGTCGATCGCGTCCTTGGCCTTGCGGCGCATGTTGCGGACGGTCACGCGCGACTCCTCGGCCTTGGTCTTGGCGAGCTTGACGTAGTCGCGGCGGCGCTCCTCGGTCAGCTGCGGGAGCACGACGCGCAGCACCGTGCCGTCGTCCGACGGGTTCACGCCCAGGTCCGAGTTCCGAAGCGCGGTCTCGATCTCCTTCTTCGCGCCCGCGTCGTAGGGCGCGATCACGACGGTGCGGGCCTCGGTCACGTTGATGGACGCGAGCTGCTGCAGCGGCGTGGGCGCGCCGTAGTAGTCGACGGCGATGCTCGCGAACATCGCGGAGCTCGCCTGGCCCGTGCGGATCTTCGCGAAGTTGTCCTTCGCGACCTCGACCGCGTTGTCCATGTTCTCCTCGGCCTCGAGGAGGATCATCTCAGTCACGCTTGTCTCCTAACGGTGCGGCGTCAGGCCGTCACCAGGGTTCCGATTCTCTCACCGAGCAGCGCACGCGTCACATTTCCAGGCGTGTCGAGCCCGAACACCTGCATCGGCATGCGGTTGTCCATGGCGAGCGAGAACGCCGCGGCGTCCATCACCGCGAGGCGCTTCTGCAGCGCCTCCGCGTAGGTGACGTGCTCGAGCCGCTCCGCGTCGGGGTCCTTGCGCGGGTCCGCGGTGTAGACCGCGTCGACGCCGTTCTTGCCCATCAGCACCTCGGAGCACCGGGTCTCGAGGGCGCGCTGCAGGGACACCGTGTCGGTCGAGAAGTAGGGCATGCCCGCGCCGGCGCCGAAGATCACGACGCGGCCCTTCTCCATGTGGCGGATCGCGCGCAGCGGGATGTACGACTCGGCGACCTGGCCCATCGTGATGGCGGTCTGCACGCGGGTCGCGACGCCGGCCTGCTCGAGGAAGTCCTGGAGCGCGAGCGCGTTCATCACGGTGCCGAGCATGCCCATGTAGTCGGCGCGGGCACGCTCCATGCCGCGCTCGGACAGCTCCGCGCCGCGGAAGAAGTTGCCGCCGCCCACGACGATGGCGACCTGCACGCCCTGACGGACCGCGTCGGCGATCTCACGTGCGACCCGGCTGACCACGTCCGGGTCGAGGCCGAGCTTGCCTCCGCCGAACATCTCGCCGGAGAGCTTGAGAAGAACGCGACGCGCCGTCTGGGGCTCCGTGCCCGAAATCAGATCGCTGGTCTCGGACAAGGGATACCTCCTGACGGCGCGCCGCGCCTTGCTCAATATGTGGGGTTGGGGTTCAGGCTAGGCCTAGGCTCCCACACGGAAGCGGGCGAAGGCGACCACTGCGCCACCCGTCTCCGCGACGACCTTGCCGACGGTCGTCTTCGGGTCCTTGGCGAACGCCTGCTCGACGAGCACGTTCTCCTTGAACCAGCCGTTGAGGCGGCCCTCGATGATCTTCGGCAGCGCGGCCTCGGGCTTGCCCTCCGCACGCGAGACCTCCTCGGCGACGCGACGCTCGTTGGCGACGGTCTCCTCGGGGGCGTCCTCACGGGTGAGGTACGTGGGCGAGTACGCCGCGGTGTGCATCGCGACGTCCTTGGCCACCGGGGCGGCCTTCTCGTCGGTGCCCACGAGGACGCCGACCTGAGCCGGGAGGTCCTTGTTGGTGCGGTGGAGGTACTCGGTCACGACCGGGGCCTCGACGCGCGCCACGCGACGCAGCACGACCTTCTCGCCGAGCACGCCGGCGTTGGCGTCGATGACGTCCTTGACGGTCTCGCCGTCGAGGTCGGCCGCGAGGGCCTCCTCGGCGTCGGTCGCGCCCGCGGCGACGACCGCGTCGAGGACCTTCTGCGCGAGCGCGATGAACTTCTCGTTCTTCGCGACGAAGTCGGTCTCGGAGTTGAGCTCGAGCAGCGTGCCGACCTGGCCGCCGTCGACGTCCTGGATGGACGCGAGGACGAGGCCCTCGGAGGCCGAGCGGCCCTCGCGCTTCGTCACGCCCTTGAGGCCCTTGACGCGGAGGATGTCCACGGCCTTGTCGAGGTCGCCGTCCGCCTCGTCGAGCGCCTTCTTGACGTCGAGCATGCCGGCGCCGGTGCGCTCACGAAGCGCCTGGATGTCGGCAACGGTGTAGTTCGCCATGTGTTGAGTCCTTTGTGACTAGTGGCTTGCTTGGCTGACGAGGGGCTTACTTGCCCTCGGCGGCCTCGGTGGCCTCGGCGGCGGGGGCAGCCTCGGCCTCGGCCTCGGCCGCGGCGGGCTCCTCGGCCTTGGCGGGCTCCTCGGCCTTCGCGCCGTCGAGCAGCTCCTGCTCCCACTCCGCGAGCGGCTCCGCGCCGGCCTCGTCGGCCTCGGCACCGGTGGTGCCGCCCGAGTGACGGAGGCGGATGCCCTCGGCCACGGCGTCGGCGATCACGCGGGTGAGCAGGCCCACCGAGCGGATGGCGTCGTCGTTGCCGGGGATGCCGTACGAGACCTCGTCGGGGTCGCAGTTCGAGTCGAGGATGCCGACGACGGGGACGCCGAGCTTCTTCGCCTCATCGACCGCGAGGTGCTCCTTGTTGGTGTCGACGATCCACACGACCGACGGGACCTTGCCCATGTCGCGGATGCCGCCGAGGGTCTTGTCGAGCTTCTCCTTCTCGCGACGGAGGTTGAGCAGCTCCTTCTTGGTGCGGCCCGAACCGGCGACGTCGTCGAAGTCGATCTCCTCGAGCTCCTTGAGGCGCGCGACGCGCTTGCTCACCGTCTGGAAGTTGGTGAGCATGCCGCCCAGCCAGCGCTCGTTGACGTAGGGCATGCCCACGCGCTTGGCCTGCTCGGCGATCTGCTCCTGCGCCTGGCGCTTGGTGCCGACGAACAGGACGGTGCCACCGTGCTGGACGGTGTCGCGCACGAACGCGTAGGCGGCGTCGATCTTCGACAGCGACTGCTGGAGGTCGATGATGTAGATGCCGTTGCGCTCGGTGAAGATGAAGCGCTTCATCTTGGGGTTCCAGCGGCTGGTCTGGTGACCGAAGTGGACACCCGAGTCGAGCAGCTGGCGCATGGTCACGACGGCCATGGCACTTCCTTTCGCACGCGCGCGGCGCGTGCATGTTCTCTTGGCACCGCGGACGGTGCCGGTTTCGGTTGACGATGCGGGCCAGGCGGCTCGCATCCCTGGCGCCAACGCGGTCGGGCACCGATTGCTCGGACCTCGCCCTTCCGGCGCCTCCCTCGGGAGGCGAATGACGCGCGACGTCATCCGGGCATGCCGGATGCGGGGTCCATCGTACCGGAGGGGAGGCTCCCGCGGCGAATCGGACAGATGTCCCCATGCCGGGCGCTCGTCCGGGCGTTCCACCGGTGTCGCGGCGACGGTCGCGGGGGCCCGGCCGCACGCGCATCGTCGCCTCATGACACGGTACCCCCGAGCCCTGGCCGCGCTGGCGGCGGCGTGCGTCCTCATGGGTGCGGCGGCCGCCTCCGCGGCGGGCCTCGCTCCCCCGCCGGCGCCGCTGTCCGCCCCCGTGGCGCCGCTGCGCGCGCTGGCGCTGTTCGTCGCGCCCGCCGCCCCGTGGGCGGCCGGGCATCGCGGCATCGACCTGGCGGCGATGCCGGGTCAGACGGTCCTCTCACCGGCCGCCGGGGTGGTGAGCTACTCCGGCCGGGTCGTGGACCGCGGCGTGGTGGCGCTCGACCACGGCGACGGGCTGGTGTCGTCGCTCGAGCCGGTGGCACATGCGCCTCCCGCCGGCACCCGGGTGGCGCGCGGCGAGCCGGTCGGCGAGGTCGGGTCCGAGCCCGGCCACTGCGCGCCGGCGACGTGCGTGCACTGGGGCGTCCGGGTGGACGGCGTGTACGTCGACCCGCTCGACGTGCTCGAGGGCTTCGGACCGGTGGTGCTGCTCCCGCTCGCGGACGGCTCCGCAGGCGGGCCCGGCGTCAGTTGAAGGCGCCGGTGCGCACAAGCGACTCGCGGAGCTTCTTCACCGCCGCCGAGTGGATCTGCGAGACCCGCGACTCGGTGACGCCGAGGATCTCGCCGATCTGCGCGAGCGTGAGGTTCTCGTAGTAGTAGAGCCGCAGGACCTCCTGCTCGCGGTCGCGGACCCCCTGGACCGCGGCGGCGAGCAGCGCCGACGTCTCGCGCGCCTCGAGGCGGGTCGAGGCCTGCGCCATGGCCGGAGAGCCGAGCGTCGGGATCGGCTGCGTGTCCGGCTCGGCGGGCATGCCGTCGAGCGCCGCGATGTGCGACAGCGCCACCTGGGCGCGGACGGTGCGGACCTCGGCGGTGTGCCAGCCGAGGTGGCACGCGACGTCCTCGTCGGAGACCGGGCCGAGCGTCTCCTGCTCGAGCTGACGCGTGGCGTGCTCGAGCGTGCGGGCCTTGGAGCGGACGGAGCGCGGCACCCAGTCGGCGGCGCGCAGCTCGTCGATGATCGCGCCGCGGATGCGGGTCGCGGCATAGGTCTCGAACTTGAAGCCGCGCGCGGGCTCGAAGCGCTCGACGGCGTCGATGAGGCCGAACATCCCGTACGAGACGAGGTCGGCGAGCTCGACGGTGTCGGGCAGCTTCGCGATCACGCGGGTGGCGACCTGCGTGACGAGCGGGGCGTAGTGGGTGATGAGCGCGTCGCGGGCGGCGAGGCGGTCGGGTCCGTCGGCGGCGAGAAGCTCCCACCACGTGGCGACGGCCTGCGGGGCGCCGGCGACGGTGGCCGGGGCCTCGGGCTCGATCTCGGACAGCAGGCTGTTGAGCTCGGACATGGTGCGTCTCCCTCTAGGCGCGCGGATGAGCGAGGTGGTAGGCGGCGCGGAGCCGCTCGGCGGACACGTGGGTGTAGCGCTGGGTGGTGGCGAGGCTCGCGTGACCGAGGACCTCCTGGACGCTCCGCAGATCGGAGCCGCCGGTGAGCAGGTGGGTCGCCGCGGTGTGCCGCAGCGCGTGCGGGGCGACCTCGTCGACGCCGGCGAGGCGGCACAGTTCGTGGACCGCCTCGCGCACCTGGCGCTGGTCGACCCGCTGGCCGCGCCGCCCGAGGAGCAGCGCCTTGCCGGTTGCCTCGCTCAGGAGGGCGGGCCGGCCGCGCTCGATCCACGCGGACGTGGCGACCGCCGCGGGGACGCCGAACGGCACCACCCGCTCCTTGTCGCCCTTGCCGACCACACGGACGAGCCGCTCATCGAGGTCGAGGTCGCCCAGGTCGACGCCGGCGAGCTCGCCGACGCGCATGCCGGTCGCGTAGAGCATCTCGACCGCGGCCCAGTCGCGCAGGTGGATCGGGTCACCGTCGTCGGCGCGGGTGCGCGCCACGTCGAGCAGGGTCTCGACCTCGGACGAGGTGAGCACGGTCGGCAGCACGGTGGCCGGTCGCGCCGACGCGAGCCGCAGAGCCGGGTTGGGCACGATGCGGCCGGTGTCGGCGGCCCACGCGAAGAACGCCCGCGCGGCGGCACCGCGGCGGGCGAGGGTGGTGCGGCTGAGACCATCACCGTCCATCGCCGCGAGCCAGGCGCGGAGATCCGCGAGGACGACGCCGGCCAGGACCGCGTCCAGGGCCTCGCCGCGGTCGGCCCCGAGATGGGCGCCCAGGTTCACCAGGTCGCCGAGGTAGGCGCGCACGGTGTTGCCCGAGAGCCCGCGCTCGTGGCGCAGGTGCCCTTCGAAGGCGGCGAGCAGCTCGCTGGCGGCTGCATCCGTGCTGGTCATGGCGCCACCATGGCACCGTCCCACCTGTCAAATCAATACCTTGAGTCACATTTGTCACATCAACCTCAGGCATCACGCCAGGTATGTAGGCTATTGTCCGTTTCGTCAGGGGGTCCGGACGTCGTCGGTCCTGGTCCACCGGCCCGCGTCGAGCCTCGCCAGGCCGCGTCGGGCGAGCCCTCCGAGGGCCTCGCGGGCCTCTTTCGCCGTGAGACCGGCGGCGATCGCGATGGCGTCCGCGGGCGCGCCGCGGCGCGGGATGGCGCCGTAGGCCTGACGCTCCTCCCGGGTGCGGAACTCGGGCCCGCCGCCCCCGGACGCGCCATCGGGCTCCTCGTCGAGGGCGTCGCCGAGCGGGAGCACCAGCTCGAGAAGGTCCGCGGGAGCGGAGAGGAGCGTGGCGCCCCGGTCCCGGACGGCCCAGTGGCAGCCCGCGGACGCCGCCGAGGTCACCGGCCCCGGCACCGCGGCGAGCGTGCGGCGGAGCGTGATGGCATGCTCAGCGGTGCTGAGCGCTCCCGAGCGGCGCGCGGCCTCGACGACCACCGTGACCCGCGCCGCACCGATGAGCCGGTTGCGGCTGAGGAAGCGCTGGCGGTGGGGCGCGAAGCCGGGCGGCTGCTCGCTCACCACCGCACCGGAGGCGATCACCCGCGCGAGCAGTGCGGCGTTGCCGGCCGGGTACAGCCGGTCGACCCCGCCCGCGAGCACCGCCACGGTCGTCCCTCCGGCCGCGAGCGCGCCCCGATGCGCCGCGGCGTCGATCCCGTACGCGCCACCGCTCACGACGGCGATCCCTCGCTCGGCGGCCACCGCGGCGACCTCCGCGGCCACGTGCTCGCCGTACGCGGTGGAGGCGCGCGAACCGACGACCGCGACCGAGCGCGTCCACGCCGCCGCGAGGTCCGCCTCGCCGCGGACCCACAGCGCGTGCGGGGCGCCCTCACCGAGGTCGTCGAGCTCGAGAGGCCACCCGGCTTCCCCCGGCACCACGATCCGGGCGCCGACACGCGCGGCCCGCTCGCGCAGGTCGTCGGGGCGCGCCGCGTCGAGCCGCGGCGTCCATCGGCCGAGGGACGCCAGGACCTTGTCGACGCGCGCGGGCTCGTCGGCGAGCGCCACGGTCGCGCCGACGGGATCCCGCATCGCCGCGCGCAGCCAGGCGAGAGCCTCCGCGTGCCCGAGCCGGGCGGCCAGCCATCCCGCCTCCCGGTCGGCCGGCTCCGCGATCGCGCTCCAGACGAGCCGGGCATCCGCATCGGTGCTCATGCCGTGATCCCCTGGCGCAGCGCGAGCGCCTCCGTGATGTGGCCGGAGTCCGGGCTCGGCGCGCCCTCGAGATCGGCGAGGGTCCACGCGAGGCGCAGGGCCCGGTCGAACCCGCGCGCGGTGAGAATGCCGCGGTCGACCGCGCGCCACAGCCCGGCACACGCCTGGCGCGAGGTCACCTGACGCAGCCACGGGCCGGGCGCCTCCGCGGAGGTGCGCCACCCGTGAGGCGCGAGCCGCTCGGACGCAGCGGCACGGGCGGCGGCCACGCGGGCGGCCGCCGCGGCGCTGGGCTCCCCCGGCTCGTCCGACCGGGCGGCCGCCAGCACGGGCACCTGGATGTCGATGCGGTCGAGCAGCGGCCCGGACAGCCGGCCGAGGTAGCGCCGGCGCGCGAGCGCCGTGCAGGAGCAGCCCTCCCCGGTGCCCGCGAAGTGCCCGCACGGACAGGGGTTCGCCGCGAGGACGAGCTGGAAGCGCGCCGGGTAGCGGGTGGCGCCGTGCGCACGGTGCAGCACGATCTCGCCGCGCTCGAGGGGCTGGCGCAGCGTGTCGAGCACGCGCGTGGGGAACTCCGGCGCCTCGTCGAGGAACAGCACGCCCGCATGGGCGAGGGACACCGCCCCCGGCCGGGCGAGGCCGGCCCCGCCGCCGACGATCGCGGCGGCCGATGCGGTGTGGTGGGGCGCCTCGAACGGCGGGCGCCGCAGCAGCCCGCGGGCGGCATCGAAGGTACCCGCGAGCGAGTGGACCGCCGTGACCCGGACCGCCTCCGCGTCGTCGAGATCCGGCAGGATGCCGGGCAGCCGCTCGGCGAGCATCGTCTTGCCCGCGCCGGGCGGCCCGACCATCAGCAGGTGATGCCCGCCCGCCGCCGCCACCTCGAGCGCCACGCGGGCGGATGTCTGGCCGCGCACGTCCGCGAGGTCCGGCGGCGCCGACCACGTCGACGCCACCACGGGCGCGCGGACCGGCTCGACGGACTCGGGCCGGGCGTCCGCGCCGAGCGCGCGCAGCACCGACGCTAGCGCCACCGCGCCGTCGACCGTCGCGCCCGCGACCAGCGCGGCCTCGTCCGCGTTGCCCGCGGGCACCACGACGCGCGGGCTGCCCGCCTCCACCGCGGCGGCCACCGCCGGCAGCACGCCGCGCACGGGACGCACGCGTCCGTCGAGGCCGAGCTCCCCGAGCAGCACGAGCTCGCGGGCACGCGCCGCGTCGAGCGTGCGGGCAGCCGCGAGCACGGCGACCGCGATCGCGAGGTCCGTGGCGGGGCCGGACTTCGGCAGCGAGGCCGGCGACAGGTTGACCGTGATGCGCTGGCGTGGCCACTCCACCCCCGACGACGCGACGGCGGCGCGCACCCGGTCCTTCGCCTCGGCGAGCGACGCGTCGGGCAGTCCGACGATGGTGAAGGCGGGCAGACCGCGCGCGACGTGCGCCTCGACGTCGATGACGTGCCCCGCGAGCCCCGTGAGCACGACCGACCGGCACCGCCCGATCACCCGATGCCCCGCAGGTGCTCGAGCACGGCGGGACCCGACCGGGGCAGGGTCACCGCGACGACGTCGATGCGCGCGCCGGCCCACACCACCGGCTGCGCCGCTAGCCACTCCCCCGCGAGCCGGCGCAGCCGCCGCACCTTGCCGGCGGTGACGGCCGCGAGCGCGCCGCCGAACGCGTCCGACCGGCGGGTCTTCACCTCGACGAAGACCACCTCGGCGCCGTCCCGCGCGACGATGTCGACCTCGCCGATGCCGCAGCGCCAGTTGCGCGCGAGCACCTCCCACCCGTCCTCGACGAGCCGGCGCGCCGCGAGCTCCTCCCCGTACCGGCCCACCTCGTCCTTCACCGCCATCGCCCCACCTCCGCGTCCACGGTGGACGATGCGGCGGCGGGCCGGCGGCACGGGCGCCGCTTCTGTGGAGGGTGCGGCGGGCGCACGGGGCCGTGCGCATCGGCGCGCCCGGACGCCGGGGCCGATCGCCGCATCGTCCCCGGGTACGACGAAGGGCGGGGAGGATCGCTCCTCCCCGCCCTTCGGGACGTGCTCCGCGCTAGACGACCGCGGGCTCGCGGCGGTCGCCGTCGCGGTCGGCGTCCGCCTGCGCGTCGCTCTCGTCGAGGTAGGCGCCCTCGACGTCGAGCGCCTCGGGGACCGCGTCGCGCTCGAGGGTGGTGCGCAGCGGCACCTCCTTGACGAACATCAGCAGCACGAGCGCCAGCAGCGCGAGCGGCACGATGTAGAGGAACACCGGGGTGAGCGCGTCGTTGTACGAGCCCACGATGATGTCCTGCGCCTGCTGCGGCAGCTCGGTGACGGCCTCGGGCGTGAGCGAGTTGGCGTCGCCCAGCGAGGACGCGCCGCCGGGCACGCGCTCGGTCAGGAGCTCGATGAGGTTGTTGGTGAAGATCGAGCCCACGACCGCCGCGCCGAGCGAGGCGCCGATCTGGCGGAAGTAGTTGTTCGCGGCGGTGGCCGTGCCGACCATCGACAGCGGGAACGTGTTCTGCACGATCAGCACGAGCACCTGCATCTGGAGGCCGAGGCCCATACCGAAGATCGCGAGGTACGTGCAGGTCACCCAGATGGGCTGCGTGGCGCTCATGGTCGACAGCAGGAACATCGCGACCGCGATGATGACCGCGCCGACGATCGGGTAGACCTTGTAGCGGCCGGTGCGCGAGACCGTGCGGCCCACGATGATCGAGGTGGGCAGCATCGCGCCCATCATCGGGATCATCAGCAGGCCCGCGGTGGTCGCGTCGACCTGCGCCACCATCTGCAGGTAGGTGGGCATGTAGGCCAGCGTGCCGAACATCGCGATGCCCATGAGCAGGCCGGCCGCGGTGGTGAGGTTGAAGTTGCGGTGCTTGAACATCTCGAGCGGCATGATCGGTTCGGCGGCGCGACGCTCGACCAGGACGAAGGCGACGCCCGCGACCACGGTGAGGGCGACGAGGCCGAGGATCACCGGCGAGGTCCACTCGTACTGGCCGCCGCCCCACGAGGTGAACAGGACGAGCGAGGCGGACGCGATCGCGATGAGGGCCATGCCGGCGATGTCGAGGCGCGGCTTGGCGCGGTCACGCGGCGCGGGGTGGAGGAAGATCGCGACGGACGCCATGGCGATCAGGCCCAGCGGCACGTTGATCCACATGCACCACTGCCAGCCGATCGACTCGGTGAACCAGCCGCCGAGCAGCGGGCCGACGACCGAGGCGAGCGCGAACACGCCGCCCATGAGTCCCATGTACTTGCCGCGCTCGCGCGCCGGGACGATGTCCGCGATGACGGCCTGCGACAGGATCATCAGACCGCCGCCGCCCAGGCCCTGGATCGCGCGGCCCACGATGAGCTCGGTCATCCCGGCCGACAGCGCGCCCACGACGGAGCCGACCATGAACAGGCCGATCGCGATCATGAACAGCGACTTGCGGCCGATGAGGTCGCCCAGCTTGCCGTAGACCGGCATCATGATCGTCGCCGCGAGGATGTACGCGGTGGTGACCCACAGCATGTGGTCGACGCCGTCGAGCTCGCCGACGATGGTCGGCAGCGCGGTGGAGAAGATGGTCTGGTCGAGGGCCGACAGCAGCATGGCCGTCATGAGCCCCACGAAGACCAGCAGGATGCCCCTGCGGTCGGTGGCGGGCGCCTCAGCAGCGCGCGCCGATGTGGTGGTGGTCATGGTCTCTCTTTCGAACGGGGACTGGACGCGGGTCGCGCGTCACGGGGAGACGATGCGCCGGATGCGCGCGATCGCCGCGTGGATGTAGGTCTCGACCTCCGCCTCGTCGCCGGACTGCTCGATCCAGAGCCGGCTGATGACGGGGAACGCGCCGAACGCGACGCTCATGACGAGCTGGGCCTCGTCGCTCGCCTCGGTCGCGGGCATGTCGGGGTGCTGGTCGGCGAGGCGGCGGCGCACGAGCTCGGCCGTGGCCTGGCGCTTGCCCGCCATGCGGGTCACCTGCAGCGCCTGGAGCGACGGCTCCTTGGCGTACAGCTCGCGACGCATCGCGAACACCTCGCGGTCGGGCTCCGTGGCGAAGAAGCCGCGGGCGATCAGCAGCATGAGGTCCTCGACGATCGGGCCGCGCCCGTGCACGAACTCCTCGACGAAGGCCTCGTCGGGCGTCGAGGGCGCGGGGCCGATGAGGGCCCCCTCCTTGGTGCCGAAGTAGTTGAAGTAGGTCCGCGGCGAGATGTCGCTCGCCTCGCAGATCATGTCCACCGTCACGTCGTCCACGCCGTGCTCCAGCGCGAGCGCGAGCGCGGCGCGCTCGACACGGCGGGTGCGGCGCAGGCGGTTGCGCTCGCGGAGTCCGAGCACGGGGGTGGCGGTGGGCATGTCCACATTCTTGCAGTCACTGCACTTTTGCGTCAAGTGCAGATTTGCGGGGACTGCACCGATGGGGGCGTGGGGTGCCCCTCTCCCGTCGCCCCCGCACCGAACCGGCGTACAGGACCGGGCTCGTGCGCATCGTCCCTGGTCCCGGACCGGACGATGCGGCACGTACGCCGGTTGCGTCAGGTCGGGGCACGCCGCCCTCCACAAGTCACACCTCTGACGCCGGGTGCGCGCGGCGCACACGGGGATCCGGCCGCACCGGTCGTCAGAGGTGTGACTTGCGAACGGGGGCCACCCGCCGGGCGCACCGAACCGGCGCACAGGACCGGGCTCGTGCGCATCGTCCCTGGTCCCGGCCCGGACGATGCGGCACGTACGCCGGTTGCGTGGGGTGGAGCGGCGGAGGGGCGGGGGCGGTGGCGGCGGAGGGACACCCCGGAACGCACGAGGCCCCCGGCGTTCACCGGGGGCCTCGTGGACGGGTGCGGCTCAGCGGCCGCGGATCTGACGGATGTCGGGGAGGTCGTCGTCGCGGGCGAGCTCCTCGATGTTGACGTCCTTGAACGTCACGACGCGCACGTTCTTGACGAGGCGCGCGCTGCGGTAGACGTCCCAGACCCAGGCGTCGGCCATGGTCACCTCGAAGTAGATGTCCCCGCCTGACGCCTTGACCTGGAGGTCCACCTTGTTGCACAGGTAGAACCGACGCTCCGTCTCCACGACGTACTGGAACAGTCCCACCACGTCGCGGTACTCGCGGTAGAGCGCGAGCTCGGCTTCGGTCTCGTAGTTCTCGAGGTCTTCGTGGCTCACCCGTCAAGGATGCCCGCAAACCCCCCGGCTTGGCGAATGCCGCGCCGGGTCACGAGGCGCGGAAGGGCAGCTTCCAGGAGACACGGTGGAGCGGCGACGGGCCGTGCTCACGGAGCGCCTCGAGGTGCGAGGCCGCGCCGTAGCCCTTGTTGGAGTCCCAGCCGTACTCGGGGTGCTCCTCGTGGGCGACGGCCATGAGCGCGTCGCGCTCGACCTTGGCCAGCACGGAGGCCGCCGCGATCGAGGCGCAGGCACGGTCGCCCTTGACGATCATGGTGACGGGGGGCGCGTCCCACTCGTCGGCGTGGTCCGAGAACAGGTCCGCGGGCGGCGGGGTGAGCCAGTCGTGCGTGCCGTCGAGGAGGACGGCGTCGACCGCGACGGGGATCGCGTCGAGCGCACGGCGGGCGGCGAGGCGGAGCGCGGCGACGATGCCGACCTCGTCGATCTCGGCGGCGGTGGCATGGCCGACGGCGCGGCCGACGCCGAACGAGCCGAGCGGCTCGAGCAGCGCCTCGCGGCGCGCGGCGCTGAGGAGCTTGGAGTCGGTGAGACCGTCGGGCCAGGACTCGCAGCGGGTGACGACGGCGACGCCGACGCTCACGGGTCCGGCGAGCGCGCCTCGGCCGACCTCGTCGATGCCGGCGACGGCGTCGAAGCCGGCATCCCACAGCGCGGCCTCGTGGATCAGCGAGACCGTCACGTCACTCCTGGGTGGACTCGGCCTGGTCGCCGTAGGGGTTGCCGACCCCGCCGAAGCGGTCGAACGGCCACACGACGGCGAAGGTGGTGCCCACGACGTTGTCGACGGGCACGGTGCCGCCGCCCGGGTCGCCCATGTGGGCGCGGGAGTCGGCGGAGTCGTCGCGGTTGTCGCCCATGACCCACAGGTAGCCGGACGGGACCTCGACGCGGAACTCGGTGCCGCACGGGCGCGCGCCCTCGGCGATGTAGTCCTCGTCGAGCGCCTCGCCGTTGACGGTCACCTGACCGTCGGGGTCGGTGCACTCGACGATGTCGCCCGGCAGCCCGATGACGCGCTTGACGAGGTGCTCGCCGGCGTCCTCCGGCAGCAGGCCCGTCCACGTGAGCACGTCCTTAACGACGAGCTTGAGACCGCTCTGCTCCTGGCCGGCGTGGCCGAGCCAGTTCGCGGGGTCCTTGAAGACGACGACGTCCCCGCGGCGCAGCGGCAGCGGGTCGGGGCGCCACTTGGTGACGAGGATGCGATCGCCCTCGATGAGCGTGGGCTCCATCGAGGGCGACGGGATGTAGAACGACTGGAAGAAGAAGGTCTTGATCACGAGCGAGAGCAGCAGCGCGCTCACGATGACGAGCAGGAGCTCCTTCGCCCAGCCCCACGCACGACGACCGGCGGACGGTTTCCCGCCCGCCGGTACGTCAGCGCTGGTCGCGATCTTAGTTCTCGCGCTTCTCGCGGATGCGAGCGGCCTTGCCGCGCAGGCCGCGCAGGTAGTACAGCTTCGCGCGGCGCACGTCGCCACGGCGGTCCAGCTCGATCTTCTCGATCGTGGGGGCGTGCACCGGGAAGGTGCGCTCGACGCCCACGCCGAACGAGATCTTGCGGACGGTGAAGGTCTCACCGACGCCCTGGCCCTGGCGAGCGATGACGACGCCCTGGAAGACCTGGATACGCGAGCGGTTGCCCTCGATGACCTTGACGTGGACCTTCACGGTGTCGCCGGCGCGGAACGCCGGGACGTCGTCGCGGAGCTGGTCCGCAACCACATGGTCAAGCTTCTGCATGACTTTCTCTCCTCGCACATGCCACAGGTCACGTACGGTATCCGCCTGATGGCGATCGGTGTGTTCAGCTGCGTCGCGGATGCCGCCGGACCCCCTGTGGCAGGTCCCGGCGCCGCGCGCACCGAGGAACTATTCTGCCACACCGTGCCCGGACGATGCGAGGCCTGGCCGGCATGGGCGCGTCACCAGGCGCCGGGCTCCTCCGGCGGGAGCAGGTCGGGCCGCCGCTCGCGGGTGCGGGCGAGCTGCTGCTCGTGCCGCCACTCGGCGACGCGCGCGTGGTGGCCGCTGAGCAGCACCTCGGGCACGTCGAGCCCGCGCCACGACTGCGGCCGCGTGTACGACGGGTACTCGAGCAGCCCGTCCGAGTGCGACTCCTCGACGATCGACTGGGCGTTGCCCATGAACCCGGGGATGAGGCGCGTGATCGCCTCGATCATCGCGTACGTCGCGACCTCCCCGCCGTTGAGGACGTAGTCGCCGAGGCTCACCTCGAGCACGCGGTAGCCGGCGTCCGCGTAGTGGTGGGCGACGCGCGCGTCGATGCCCTCGTACCGTCCGCACGCGAACACCAGCTGGGGCGCGGTCGACAGCTCCTGCGCGAGCGCCTGCGTGAACGGCACCCCGGCGGGGCTCGGGATCACCAGCACGCCGGTGGGGCGCAGCACGTCGTCGAGGGCCTTGCCCCACACGTCGGGCTTCATCACCATGCCGGCGCCGCCGCCGAACGGGGCGTCGTCCACCGTGCGATGCACGTCGGGCGTGCCGTCGGCCTTGAACGCGGCGTAATCGCGCAGGTCGTGGACGTGGGTCTCGACGAGCTCGGCCTGGCGCGCCTTGCCGAGCAGCGACACGTCGAGCACCTGGAAGAACTCGGGGAAGATCGTGACGACGTCGATGCGCATCCTCATGCGGAGGTCTCCCCCGTCACCTCGGGCTCCTCGCCCGCGAGCAGGCCGAACGGCGGCGTCAGGACCACGCGGCCGCCCTCGACGTCAACCTCCGGCACGAACTCCTCGACGAACGGGATCATCGCGCGGTGGCCGCCGGGCTGCTTGACCACGAGCAGGTCCTGCGCGGGCATCGTCACGAGGTCGACGACCTCGCCGAGGGCGGAGCCGTCGGGCCGGACGGCGGCCAGGCCCACGAGCTGGTGGACGAACCACGCGTCGTCCTCGTCGGACTCGGCGCCCTCGATCGTGAGCTCGATGCCGCGCGCGGCCTCGGCGGCGTCGCGGTCGCGGATCTCGTCGAACTGGACGAACCAGCGCCCCGACTGGACGCGGACCCGGCCGACGGTGAGCGGGCCGGCGGAGGCGGGCTCGGTGGCGAACACCTCGCCGGGGACGAGCCGGTCCTCGGGGATGTCGGTGCGCAGCTCGACCGACACCTCGCCCTTGAGCCCGTGGGCGCGGCCGATGCGGGCGACGGTCAATCTCATGACACCAGGGTACTTTCCGCCGCCGAGGCCCCGGCGCGCGCTAGCGTGGTCCCGACATCCACCTGGGGAGACGGAATGGCCGAAGCCGCGGGACGCCCGCCTGGCGTGACCTTCGTCGTGATCCTCACGTGGGTCGCGGCGATCGGGGACCTGGTCACCGGCGCGGCGCTCGTCTGGCTCAGCCTCAACATGGGCGCCGTCGACCTCGCGCTGACGGCGAGCGAGCTGCGCGCGTACGCTTTCGTGCTGCTCACGGTCGGCCTCCTCACGTCCGCCTTCGCGCTCGGGATCTCCGCCGGGTCGCAGGTCTCGCGCATCGCGATCATGGCCATCATGGCGGCGCGCATCGCGGGCGGCCTCTACGCGTACAGCGTGCTCGGCGAGCTCGTGAAGTGGCAGGCACTGGGCCAGGTGGCCGGCTCGCTGCTGATCATCATCGCGCTCTCCACGCCTCGCGCGTTCGCGTATTTCCGAGCATCCTGAGAGGGAGCGCCCGCGCGCGCCCTGACAAGGAGGCTCTCATGGCCAGCGAACGTCGTCCCGCTTCCGTCACGCTCGTCTCCGCGCTCACGTGGATCGCCGCGGGGCTCGACCTCATCCTCGGCGCGCTGATGATCTGGTTCTACTACAACCCGGACGACCTCAGCTCGAGCATCAACGCCGACAACCTGCTCTGGTACGGCCTCACCACGCTGGTCATGGGTGTGTTCACCGCGGCCGTCGCGGCGGGCCTCGCGATGGGCTCCCAGGGCGCGCGCGTGCTCGTCATCATCGTGATGGTGCTGCGCATCGCCGGCGCCGCGTACGGGCTCGGGAGGGTGGGCGGCGAGGTCGCCTGGCAGGCCGCGATCGAGATCGTGCTCGCCCTCGCGGTCATCGGGCTGCTGTCGACGCGGCGCGCCTCGGCCTGGTTCCGCGGCACGCGGGTCTGACCCCGCGCATCGTCCCCGCGGCACCCGGACACGCAGCAGGCCCCCTCCCTCCGAGCGGAGGAAGAGGGCCTGCCGTGCGTCGAGCCTGAGGCTAGGCGACGTCCACGATGTTGACGCGGACGTCGTCACGCGCGATGGCCTCGACGACCGTCCGGATAGCCGTCGCGGTGCGACCGCGGCGACCGATGACCCGGGGCAGGTCGTCGGGGTGCACCACCACGTTGAGGGTGGTGCCGCGACGCCCGGAGCGCTCGGTCACGCGGACGTCGTCCGGGTTGCGGACGATGCTGCGGACCAGGAACTCGAGAGCGTCGACGACCATCGTCAGTTCTCCTCGGCGGGGGCCTCGGCGGCCTCGTCGGCGACCTCGGCCTCGGCGGCGGCGGTCTCCTCGGCCTTGGCGGCCTCCTTGGCGGCGGCGGCGTCGGCCTTGGCCTTCTCCGCGGCGTCGGCCTGCGCCTTGATGGCGTCGGCGGCGTCGGCCTTGGCGGAGGCACCCTTGACGGTGCTCACGCCCTTCTCGCCCTTGAAGGTGGCCCAATCACCGGTGAGCTTGAGCAGCGCGGCGACCTGCTCGGTGGGCTGCGCGCCCACGGAGAGCCAGTACTGCGCGCGCTCGGAGTCGATCTCGATGATCGAGGGCTCCTCGGTGGGGTGGTACTTGCCGATCTCCTCGATCGCACGGCCATCGCGCTTGGTGCGCGAGTCCATGACGACGACGCGGTAGAACGGGGCGCGCTTCTTGCCGAAGCGCTTGAGGCGGATCTTCACAGCCATGGCTGTCTCCTTCTGAATTCGGTGTGAGCCGGATCGCGGTCCCCGGGGAATCACGGGAGCCTCGACCTGACAAGACGAATCGGCGTGCACGGGTAGAGGGCCGTGCGCGCCAGCGACCCATTGTGCCAGATGGGACGATGCGCGACCAACCTCGCGCCCCGGTCACCTCACGCTGGGCCACCCGGGCGACGACTGCGCATCGTACGTGCCGTCGTAGCGGCCGCCCGTGACGAGCAGCACCTCGAGCCCGCGCTCGAGGGCCGCGGCGACGATGCGCGGCCCTCCCCCGGCGATCGCGGTGGCCCACGCGTCGCACTCGGTGAGGTCGCGGCCCGCCACTGACACCTGCATGTAGTGGCGCGCGGTCTCGCCCGTGACCGGGTCCCAGATGTGGTCGACCACCTGCGCGCCGCCGGACGTCGCGAGCGCCGTGAACGCACCGCCCAGCTCGACCACGTCGACCACCGGCGTGCCGGTCGGGTCGCCCTTGACGCGCGGGTCCGCGATGCCGATGCGGCGTGCGCGGCCGCCGCCCACGAGGACGTCGCCGGACGCCCCCACCATCCAGTCGGAGGCGCGCGCGGCCCGCAGGTGGCGGCTGGCGCGTGCGACCGCCCACCCCTTCACAAGCCCCGTCGGGTCCAGGACGCCGTCCTGGCGGCGCGCGTCGAAGCCGCCCAGGGTGGCCTCGCGGTACCACTCGCACGCCTCGAGCACCTCGCGGAGCTCGTGCGGCGCCTCGTCGAGCGTGAGGTCGCCGCGCAGGTAGCCGCTGAGGTACGAGTCCTCCTTCCACAGCGAGAAGACCTCGTCGGCCCACACGAGCCCGGCGTGGAACTGCGCGAGCGCCCCGTCGACCTCGGCCGGGTCCGGGTCGTCGAGCTCGACCACGAACGGCATCGCCATCGCGTGGACCGTGGTCCGGAACGTCTCGGTCACAGTCCTGCCTCCTCGAACGCGCCGCGCATGGACTCGATGAACGCGGGCGAGGTGAACGAGGCGCCGCTGACGGCCTCCACGTCCCACGTCTGCGCCGCGAGCACCTTCTCGCGCAGCTCGGGGATCGCGCGCGCGTTGATCTGCACCGACTGCGCGTCCTGCGTGCCCGCGACGATCGCCTGCACGTCGGTCACCTCGCCGCCGGTGACGGTGATGCGGGCCTGGTAGTCGCCGCGGGCGTTGGTGACGACGGGCCCGTCGTGCGTGGACGATGCGGGGGCCGGGTCGGCCTGCGCGGTGGCGGTGGCGGTGGGCGTCGGGCTCGGCGTCGTGGCCGCCGGCGCGGGCGTCGCGATCGCGCAGTCGTCGTCCTCGCGGAAGTCCTTGTCGTCGTCCTCGTCGTCGCCGCTGTCGTCGGGCTCGCACGTCACGGACGGGGTGGGCGCGGGCTCGGGCGTGACGCTCGGAACCGGCGAGGCGCTCGGGCTCGCGCTGGGCGAGGCGTCGGGGCTCGACGGCGCGACGAGGTCGAGCGTGGGCAGCTCCTTGGGCGCCGCCGCCCAGCCCGCACCGACGATCGCGGCGCACCCGCCGGCGACCAGCACGGCCCGGGACGCGCGCATCGTCTAGCCCGCCGCCGCGGCGTCGTCGAGCGCGCCCTGGATGGACTCGAGGAAGGCCGGCGACGTGTAGGACGAGCCCGACACGGCCTCGACGTCGGCGCTCTGCGCCTCGATGACCTTGTCGCGCAGCTCGGGGATGGCGCGGGCGTTGATCTCGACGGACTCGGGCGCGTCGGTGCCGGCCTCGATGGCCTGCACGTCCGTGATCGCACCGCCCTCGATCGTGACCTGCGCCTGGTAGCCGCCGCGCGCGTTCTCGATGCGCGGCCCGTCGTACGTGCCGTCGGCGTACGCGACGTCCGTCGTGGCGCCCGCCGCGGACTCCGCGTCCGCGTCCCCGCCGCATGCGCTCAGCACCGTCGCGGCGGCTCCCGCGAAGGCGAGCACGCCCGCCGTCCTGGTCATCGTCCTCATCGTGTCCCCTTCACCATCCGAACCTCTCCCGATGCACGGCCGTCGCGGGCACGCCCGCGGCGCGCGCGTCGAGCTCGACCGCGTCGGCCCACCGCACGGGGCCGCACACGTAGACGTCGCGCGACGCGACGTCGGGCACCAGCGCGCCCAGGCTCTCCCCCGCCGCGGTGCCCCACCCGGACCCGCGCGGGCCGGCCACCACCACGACCTCGGCGTCGCGCTCCGCGGCGAGCGCCTCGACCTCGTCGATGAGCGGCGCCTCCTCGCGCGAGCGCACGCGCAGCACCACCGTGCACGGCGCCTGCGCCTCCTCGAGCAGCGCGCGGATGGGGGTGACGCCGATGCCGGACGCGACGAGCACCGAGCCGGGCGCGGTGCGCTCGACGTCGGTGAAGATCCCCAGCGGCCCCTCGGCGAGCACGCGCGTGCCGACGCGCAGGCCGGCGACCGCCGCGGACGCGTCGCCCGAGGGCTTGACGGTGATCCGCAGCGAGTCGGGGCGCGGCGCGCGCGACAGCGACCACGGGTGCGCCTGCGTCCACCGCTGCCGGTCGAGGAAGCGCCACAGCAGGAACTGGCCGGGCCGGGCGCCGAGCCGGTCGAGGCCGCGCCCGCTCATCACGACGCTCGTGGAGCCGTCCGGCTGGGGCTCGACCGCGGCGACACGGAGGTCGTGCCGGGCGAGCAGGACGAGCGGGCGGACGATGCGGAAGACGAGGAACGAGCCGACGGCCAGGGTCCACAGCGCGAGCCAGAACCACCACGCCGCTCCCCCGTCGCGGAAGGTCGACCCCTCGAGGAACTGGTGCGGGACCACGGCGGCGATCGCGACGTAGACGAGCAGGTGGACCGCGTGCCAGCGCTCGTAGCGCCAGCGCGAGCGCACCATCACGAGCGACGTCGCGACGACGATCGTGAACAGCCCGAGCCCGACCTGCGCGGCCACCATGAACCAGCCGAGGTCCCACAGCGCGACGGCCTCGGTCAGGATCGAGCGGCCGTCGTAGCGGGCGTTCATCACGAGGACGAGCCCCACATGGACGAGCATGAGGATGAAGGCGACCTTGCCGAGGCGCGTGTGGATCGCGGCGGCGCGGTCGTGGCCGAGCGCGCGCTCGACGTACGGCGCGCGCGAGATCAGCGTGATCTGCGACAGGACGAGGACCGCGGCGACGATGCCGGCGACGCGCCCGAGGCCGTAGACGTGGTCGATCGGGGAGGTGACGAGCAGCCCTCCCGACGCGACGAACAGCGCGACGCCGACCGCGGCCACGAGGTAGATCGAGGCTTCCAGCCCGTCGCGCCACCAGCCCCGCCGGGCGGTGCGCCGCGCGTACGCCTCGACGGTGCTCACGGGACCTCCGGGGGCTCGGGGACGGGCTTGTCCGGGCAACGCGCGCGGGCGTCCGATCGTTCCGCCGCGCGCACGTGCATCGTACTTGCTACCAGGCGAACTCCTCCGCGTGGCGGCGCTCGGCCGGCACCCCGGCGGCCGTCGCATCGTCCATCACGGCGTCGACCCAGGGCTGCGGGCCGCACGCGTAGACGTCGGCGCCGGCGATGGTGGGCACGAGCTGGGACAGCGTGACCGGCAGGGCGGCGGGCGACCAGCCGTCGCCGCGGGCGCCCGTGAGGACGTGGAGGTGGGCGCCGCGGGCCGCGGCGAGCTCGCGGAACTCGTCGAGGTGCGGGATCTCCGCCTCGGAGTGCGCGCGCACCACGACGGTGCAGCCGCCCGCCCGGAAGTCGGCGGACTCGAGCAGCGCGAGGATGGGCGTGATGCCCACGCCCGCGCCGGCGAGCACGAGGTGGTCGCCCGAGCGCGACGCGTCCGTGAAGATGCCGAGCGGACCCTCGACCATGACCCGCGTGCCGGGCTTGAGGTCGCGCAGCGCGGACGAGCCGTCGCCGAGCGGCTTGACGGTGATCCGCATCCAGCCGTCGCGCACGGTCCGCGACAGCGAGTACGGGTGCGCCTGGCCCCACATGTCGGCCTGGAGGAAGCGGAAGAGGAAGAACTGGCCGCCCTGGGCGTTCAGACGGCGCAGCTGGCGCCCGTGCATCGCGACCACGGTCGAGCCGTCGGGCAGCGTGCCGACGGCGGCGACGCGGATCCGGTGGCGCAGGAAGCGCGCGAGGGGACGGACCACGCGGTACGCGAGGAGGCCGCCGACTGCGACGGTCCACAGCACCACCCAGTACCACCACGCGAAGCCCATGCTCATGAAGCTCTGGCCGTCGGTCAGCTGGTGCGGGATCGACAGGCCCACCGCGAGGTAGCTGAAGAGGTGGACCGCGTGCCAGTTCTCGTATCGCCAGCGGCTCCGCACGATGGCGTACGAGGTGATCACCACCGCGCACAGCACCACGAAGCCCACGCTGGCCATGAACATCGGGCCGCCGTAGCCCACGACGAAGTCCCAGGTCTGCGCGAGCAGGCCGGTCTGGGTGGGCATCGCGTAGCCGGCGATCAGCAGCACGATGTGCGCGATGATCACGAGGAAGCCGATGCGCCCCAGCTGGGAGTGGATCCGCGCGGCGCGGTCGTGCCCGATCGCCTGCTCGACGAGCGGGATGCGGGCGATGAGGATGAGCTGGGCCATGATCATCGTCGACGCGGCGATGCCGGCGACGCGGCCCAGCGTGGTGAGCAGGCCGGCGACGGTGGTGACGTCGACCGAGCCCGAGGCGAGCATGAGCGACAGGCCGCCGACGCCGGCGAGCCAGGCGGCCGCCTCGAGCGTGTCGCGGCGGCGGCTGCGCGTGACGGCGCGGTCGCGGCGGGCGCGCAGGCGGGGATCGACGGCGTGGTGCGGCGCGGGCGCACGATGCGTGACGGGCCGGGTCGCTGCGGCGGTCATGCGAGCCCCGCGACCTGCATCGCGCTGTAGACGGCCTCCTCGACGGCCTCGGACGTGAAGCTCGCGCCGGAGACGTAGCCGACGTTGACGTCCTGCGCCTCGAGGATGGCCTGCTCGAGGACCGGGATCGCGTAGTCGTTGATCTGCTGCGAATGGTGGTCCGCCTCGCCCGACTGGAGCCAGTCGATCGCGGTCACCTGCCCGCCCTCGACGGTGATCTCGGCCTGGAAGACGCCGTAGCGGCTGCTGATCGCCTCGCCGTCGTATGTGCCGCTGCCGCTGCTGTCCGCCGTGGACGAGTCGGTGGTGCCCGAGTCGGTGGTGCCCGTCGAGGTGTCCGACGGGGTCGACGTGTCGGTGGGCGTCGAGGTGTCCGTCGAGGTGTCGGTCGACGAGTCCGTCGACGTGTCCGTCGACCCGGAGGAGGTCCCGGTGGAGGTGTCGGTGGTCGCGCCCTGCTGGGCCTCGGCGACCGTCTGGGTGGACGCATCGTCCGGCCAGAGGAAGCCCGAGCCCATCACGGCGCCGGTCGACAGCAGGGTGGCGGAGAGGCCGGTGACGAGGATGCCGGAGGATCGCTTCATACCCCCAATATCAGCGGCGGTACCTGAGAGCCCTCAAAGGTCGACCTGGGAGTTGGCTGAGAGGAGCGGCGTCAGACGAGCGCGCCGCGCAGCACCACGTGGCGCGGCGTGCACAGCGCCGCGATGCCCTCGCGCGGGTCCTCGGAGTACACGACGAGGTCCGCGGGGGCGCCCTCCTCGAGGCCCGGCGCGCCGAGGAACTCGCGTGCCCGCCACGAGGCCATCGCGACCACCTCGGCGTCGGGGATGCCGGCGGCGGCCATGAGGGCGGCCTCGGCCGGCAGCGCGCCGTGTCCGATCGTGCCGCCCGCGTCGGTGCCGACGAGCAGCGGCACCCCCGCCTCGTGCAGCGCGAGGGCGTGCGCGAAGCGACGCTCGTGCATCGGCCGCATGCGCGCCGCGTAGGCGGGGAAGCGGGCCTCGCCCTGGGCGGCGTAGCCCTCGAAGTTGGCGACCTGAAGCAGGGTCGGGACGACGGGGATGCCGCGGCGCGCCGCCTCGTCCATGTGGTCGGCGGTCATGCCGGTGCCGTGCTCGATGCAGTCGATGCCGGCGTCGAGGAGCGCGTCCATGGTCTCGGTGGCGAACGTGTGCGCGGTGACGCGCGCGCCCGCCTCGTGGGCCGCGGCGACGCCCTCGGCGAGCACGTCCGCCGGCCACAGCGGCGTGAGGTCGCCGACCTCGCGGTCGATCCAGTCGGCGATGATCTTGACCCAGCCGTCGCCCTTGCGCGCCTCCTCGGCCATGGCCGTGGGCAGGTCGGCGACGTCGATCTCGCGGGCGTAGTGGCGCAGGTAGCGCATGGGGCGCGCGATGAACCGGCCCGCACGGATGAGGCGCGGCGCCGTGGTGACGCCGTCGAGGAAGCGCGTGTCCGTGGGCGAGCCCGCGTCCCGGATCAGCAGCGTGCCCGCGTCGCGGTCGACCAGCGCCTGCTTGAGCGCGAGGTCGGGGTCGACCGCTCCCCCGCTGTCGAGGCCCACGTGGCAGTGCACGTCGACCAGCCCGGGCAGCACGAAGCCGTCCACCTCGTGGCGCGCCGCCACCTCCGGCGGCTCGAACGTGAGGCGCCCCTCCACCACCCAGGCCTCGTCGCGAACGTCGTCGTCCCCGACGATCACGGGCCCGGTGAGGTGGAGGGCCATGTCAGCGTCCCAGGTACTTCGAGAGGTCCGCGTTCAAGGCGTCGCGGTCGACGTCCTGCGGCGGCCGCTGGCCGAGCCCGAAGGCCGAGCCCTGCGACGCCGCCGGGGCGGACGCCGCCCGGTTCCTCGCATCGGCCTCCTGCTGGGCGCGCTTGGCGGGGTTGCCGGACTTGCCCTTGACCTTGCGCTGCGGCGCCTGCTTGCCCTTGGACTTCTTGCCGCCGGGCAGGCCGCCGAACGCGCCGGGCCCGCCGCCCGCTCCGGGCATCTGCGGCATGCCGCCGCTGCGGGACATCGCGCGCATCATCTGCTGCGCCTGCTCGAAGCGCTTGATGAGCGAGTTGATGTCCGAGACCTGCATGCCGGAGCCCTTGGCGATGCGCGCGCGGCGCGAGCCGTTGAGGACCTTGGGGTTCTCGCGCTCGAGCGGCGTCATCGACTGGATGATCGCCTCGGTGCGGACCAGCTCGCGCTCGTCGAAGTTCTCGATCTGGTCGCGGATCTGCCCCATGCCCGGGAGCATGGTCAGCATCTTCTTCATCGAGCCCATGTTCTTGAGCTGCTGCATCTGGCTGAGGAAGTCCGCGAGCGTGAAGTCCTCGCCCTTGGAGACCTTCTCGGCCATGCGCTCGGCCTCGGCCTGGTCGAACGTGCGCTCGGCCTGCTCGATGAGCGTGAGGATGTCGCCCATGTCGAGGATGCGCGACGCCATGCGGTCGGGGTGGAACACCTCGAAGTCGTCGAGCTTCTCGCCCGTCGACGCGAACATGATGGGGCGGCCGGTGACCTCGGCCACGGAGAGCGCGGCGCCGCCTCGCGCGTCGCCGTCGAGCTTGGTGAGGACCACGCCGGTGAAGTCGACGCCCTCCTGGAAGGCGGTGGCGGTCGCCACGGCGTCCTGACCGATCATCGCGTCGATGACGAACAGGACCTCGTCGGGGTCGGTGGCCTTGCGGATGTCCGCGGCCTGGCGCATGAGCTCCTGGTCGATGCCGAGGCGGCCCGCGGTGTCGATGATGACGACGCTGTGCTGGCGCTGCTCGGCCTCCTTGAGGCCCTTCTTCGCGACCTTGACGGGGTTGCCGCGCGGGCGCTCGTCCTCGCGCGTCACGCCCGCCTCGGGGGCGAAGACCGGCACGCCGGCGCGCTCGCCGACGACCTTGAGCTGCGTGACGGCGTTGGGGCGCTGGAGGTCCGCGGCGACCAGCAGCGGGGTGTGGCCCTGCTGCTTGAGGTGGTGTGCGAGCTTGCCGGCGAGCGTGGTCTTTCCGGCGCCCTGAAGGCCGGCGAGCATGATGACCGTCGGGCCGGTCTTCGAGAAGCGCATCGCGCGGGTCTCGCCGCCGAGGATGCCGATGAGCTCCTCGTTGACGATCTTGACGACCTGCTGGCCCGGGTTGAGCGCGCCCGACACCTCGGCGCCGAGCGCGCGCTCGCGGATGTTCGAGGTGAAGGTGCGGACCACGGGGACGGCGACGTCGGCGTCGAGCAGAGCGCGACGGATCTCGCGGATGGTGCCGTCGATGTCCGCCTCGGAGAGGCGGCCCTTGCCCCGCAGGTTGCGGAACGTCTCTGTCAGGCGATCGGAGAGGTTGGCGAACACGGATATCCCTTCACAACGTGCCCACCAGACTACCGAACCGGGGACGCCCCTCCGGTGCCGAGCGCCGCGCGGGCCCGGTCGGTCAGCGTGTCGACCAGCTGGGCGCGCCACGCGGTCCACACCTTCGGCCCGGCGGCCTTGGAGTCCGCCTCGGTGAGCGCCCGCAGGATCTCGAGCAGGTCGGCACGATGCTCGATCGCGTCGAGCAGCGCCGCGACGGTCGCCGGGTCCTCGGGATCCTTGGTGGTCGCGAGCACGGACAGCGTGAGGTGCTGGCGCACCAGTAGCTCGAGGTCGTGCGCGGTGCCCTCGGACAGGCCCATGCGGGCGGCGATCGCGGGGATGAGCGCGGCGCCGTCCACCGAATGGTCGGTGGCGTCCGCGCGCTTGCCGATGTCGTGCAGCAGCGCAGCGAGGTGCAGGAGGTCCGAGCGGTGCGCGCCGCGACGGTGCTTCGCGGCGATCGTGACGGACTCGAGCATGTGCCGGTCGACCGTGTAGAGGTGGATGGGGCTGCGCTGGGGACGGTTGCGCACGCCCTCCCACTCGGGGATCCAGCGGACCGTGAGGCCGTGCAGGTCCATGGCCTCCCACACGGCGACCAGGTGCGCGCTGCCGCGCAGCAGGTCGCGGAGGTAGGTGCGGGCCTCCGTGGGCCACGGCTCGGGGAGGTCCGGGCAGCGCTGCAGTGAGTCCAGCAGCGTGGGGGTGAACGTGAGGCCCGTCGTGGCGGCGGTGGCCGCCGCGCGCAGCGGGAGCAGCGCATCGGCCTCCGCGGCGTAGCCGGGCGCGAGCGCGAGCTCGCCATCCACGTCGATGAGCCCCTCGGCCACCTTGACGTGGCGGGGCGCGGCGGCGCGGCGGCGCGCGAGGAACGCGCGCGAGCCCACGCCGGAGCGCTCGAGCGACCGGCGCGCGCCGCGCTCGGTGGTGTCGAGCGCGAAGGCGACGATGCGGCCGGCCTCGCCGATCGCGGCGAGCAGGTCGTCGGGGTCGTCGTAGCCGAGGCGCGCGGCGACCTCGGGGGCGACGTGGCGGCCGAGCACGTTGACGCTGCGGCCGGTCTCGAGCTGGAGGGCGTCGCGCACGTCCAGCAGCAGGTCGCCCGCGGCGTCGACGGCGCCGTGCGGGCGGTCGGTGAGCCAGGTCGCGGACAGCGCGGTCAGGCTGACGTAGTCGCGCAGCCCCCCGCGCGCCTCCTTGAGGTGGGGCTCGATGAGGTACGCGAGCTCGCCGTGGCGCTCCGCGCGGGCGCGCGAGGCGGCGAGGAGGTCGGGCAGGCGCTTGCGCGCCGCGGCGCGCCAGTCCTGGTAGATGTGCGTGCGGGCCTGGAGCAGCAGCTGCTCGTCGCCCGCGATGAGGTGGAGGTCCAGCAGCCCGGCCGCCGCGGCCAGGTCCTTGGACGCGACCTGGCGGCACTCGGTGAGCGTGCGCATCGAGTGGTCGAGCTCGAGGCCCGCGTCCCAGATGGGGTACCAGAGGCGCTGCGCGAGCTCCGCGACGGCATCCTTCTTCAGGGTCGACCCGTCGTGCAGGATCACGAGGTCGAGGTCCGACGCGGGGCCCGCGTCGCCGCGGCCCACGGACCCGACGGCACCGAAGGCGATGCCGTCGCGCAGGCCGTCGGCGTGGTCGTCCCAGTGCTCCTTCAGGTGGGCGAACACGAAGTCCGCCATCGCCTGCCGGCGCTGCCTGCCGGGCAGCCCGCTCGCGGCGAGCTGCTCGGCGCGTTCTCTCCTCAGACGCTTGAGGTCCCGCACCCCTCGGGGGTGCGGGACCTCAGCGCGGGAGCCTTCACGGCTCTCCATCTGTCCGGCGGTCTCCCCTGCTTAGAGGGCGTCCGCGCCGTGCTCGCCGGTGCGGACACGGGCCACGTCGTCGACGGGGACGACCCAGACCTTGCCGTCACCGATCTTGCCGGTCTGCGCGGCCGAGACGATGGCCTCGGTCACGGTCGCGGCATCGGCGTCGTCCACGAGGACCTCGAGACGGGTCTTGGGCACCAGGTCGACGGTGTACTCCGCACCGCGGTAGACCTCGGTGTGCCCCTTCTGGCGGCCGTAGCCGGCAGCCTCGGAGACGGTGACGCCCTTGACGCCCGCGGCCTCGAGGGCCGCACGGACCTCGTCGACGCGGTGGGGCTGGATGATTGCGGTCACGAGCTTCATGGTTTACACAGCCTCCTCGTAAGCGGTCTCGCCGTGCTCGGCGAGGTCGATGCCCTGCACCTCGACATCCTCGCTCACGCGAAGACCGATCGTGTACTTGATGGCCAGACCGATGATCAGCGTCATGATGGCCGAGTAGACGATCGTGATCGCCGCGGCAGCAGCCTGGACACCGAGCAGGGTCACGCCACCACCGTAGAACAGACCGGCGTCACCGTTGATGGTGCCCGAGGCGACGAGGCCGATGGCCAGCGTGCCCCAGAGGCCGGAGACGAGGTGGACGCCCACGACGTCGAGCGAGTCGTCGTAGCCGAACTTGTACTTGAGGCCGACCGCGAGGGCCGAGAGGACACCGGCGAAGAAGCCGACCGCGATGGCGCCCCAGGTGTCGACCGAGGCACAGGCCGGGGTGATCGCGACGAGACCCGCGACCACACCGGAGGCGGCGCCGAGCGAGGTGGCCTTGCCGTCGCGGAGCTTCTCCGTGAGGAGCCAGCCGAGCATACCGAGCGCGGTTGCGGTGGTGGTGTTGACCCACGCGAGGGCCGCGTAGCCGTCGGCGGCGAACGCCGAACCGGCGTTGAAGCCGAACCAGCCGAACCACAGGAGGGCCGCGCCGAGCATGACGAACGGCAGGTTGTGGGGCTTGAAGGGCTCCTTGCCGAAGCCCTTGCGGATGCCGAGAAGGAGAGCGAGCACGAGACCGGCCACACCGGCGTTGATGTGGACGACGGTACCGCCGGCGAAGTCGTACGGGCCGGGCAGGTCCGCGAAGAGCGGGCCGCCGCCACCGAGCAGCGCGTCGAAGCCCTCACCGTTGGTGCCGGTGCCCCAGACCCAGTGCGAGACGGGCGCGTACACGAGGATGACCCAGATGAACGCGAAGGTCAGCCAGGCGGAGAACTTCATGCGGTCCGCGACCGAGCCGGAGATCAGCGCGACGGTGATGATGGCGAACGTGGCGCCGAAGCCGGCCGAGATCAGCGTGATCGGGTCGTCGGCGTAGTTGTTGACCACATCGATCATGCCGAAGTTCGAGAACGGCTCACCGAAGAGGTTGTTGACGGTGGGGCCGGCCGAGATCGAGTAGCCGAACAGGATCCACGCGAGCATGCCGACGCCGAGGGCGCCGAAGCTCATCATCATCATGTTCAGGACGGACTTGCTGCGCGACATGCCGCCGTAGAAGAACGCCAGGGCAGGCGTCATCAGCAGCACCAGCGAAGCCGACACGAGGAGCCAGCCGAGGGCCCCCACTCCGTCGGCGTATGCCATTGCGTCTTCCATTGGTTTGTCTCTCCTTTTCGCTAGCCCTCCGGCTAGTCATCCAAGAGACTTCCGCAATGTTGTTAAACCTGGACGACCCCCATGTTTCCGAACGGTTACATCGACGGCACGCAGGTAAAAGGTGCGTTGCGCAAACGGACATCCCGGGTGCCGGGCGCGTCGCGACGCGCTCCCCGGTCGGTCCGGCCCGCTAGTCGCCGAGCAGCGAGTCCACGAAGCCCGCGGGGTCGAAGGGCGCGAGATCGTCCGCGCCCTCGCCGAGGCCGACGAACTTCACGGGCACCCCGAGCTCGCGCTGCACGGCGAGGACGATGCCGCCCTTGGCGGTGCCGTCGAGCTTGGTGAGGACGATGCCGGTGAGCGGGGCGACCTGCCCGAACACCCGCGCCTGGGTGAGGCCGTTCTGGCCGGTGGTCGCGTCGAGGACGAGCAGCACCTCCTTGGGCGGGCTCACCTTCGACACGACGCGGACGATCTTGCCGAGCTCGTCCATGAGGCCCTGCTTGTTCTGCAGCCGGCCCGCGGTGTCGACGAGCAGCACCTCGGCGGCGTCCGTGCGCGCGCGGTCCGCGGCCTCGTACGCGACGGAGGCGGGGTCCGCGCCGTCCACGTAGGCGCGCACCACCGGCACGCCCACGCGGGCGCCCCAGGTCTCGAGCTGGTCGGCGGCGGCCGCGCGGAACGTGTCGGCCGCGCCGAGCACGACGCTGCGGTCCTCGGCGACGAGCACGCGGGCGAGCTTGCCCACGGTGGTGGTCTTGCCCACCCCGTTGACGCCGACGACGACGGCGCTGTGGAGCTCGCCGTCGCCGGGCGCGCCGAGCGCGAGCGAGCGGTCGAGCGAGGGGTCGACGACGTCGAGCAGCGCGGCGCGCAGCAGGGCGCGCGGGTCGCCGTCGGGGTCCGCCTTGAGGCGGGCCTTGAGGTCCGCGAGCAGCTCGTCGGTGGCGGCGGCGCCCACGTCCGCCATGAGGAGGGTCTCCTCGAGCTCGTCCCAGTCGTCCTGCGACAGGGACCCGCGGCGGAAGATCGCGAGCAGCGACTGGCCGAAGGTGGTGCCCACGCGACGGCGCAGCCGGCCGAACCGATGATCGACCGCCTCGGGGGTCTCGACCGCGGGCGCGGCCTCCTCGAGGGCCTCCTCGGGCGCCTCCTCGACCGTGGTCGCGGCGGCGGCCGCCGCATCGTCCCGGCGCGGGGGCGCCTCGCGGGGCGGCGCCTTCCTGCTGCGGCCGAGGAGGGCGGCGCCGACGCCGCCGATCACGACGAGGCCGGCGACGATGGTCACCAGGAGGTCGCTGTCACCAGGGATCCATGAGATGTCCACGGGCACAGTCTGTCAGGTCACCCGGCGGAGTGTCGCCGGTCCCGCGGGGGCGTCAGGCGCGGTGGCGCGCGGGCTGCGCCGGGGTGTGGCGCATCGTGACGGTCGGGAGCGAGGCGGTCTCGCGGCCGAGCTCGCCCACGACGTCCAGGGTGGCCTCGGGGCGCTCGATCTCGTCGAACAGGTGCTCGCGCACGGGCCGGCGCTCCTCGGCGCCCAGCAGGATGCGCACGACGCGGCGGCCGCGTCCCTCGCTCGCGAAGGCGGCCACGAACACGATGGTGGCGATGAGCCCGCCGACCACCAGCGTCTGCACCATGTAGTTGAACATGCGTCGCTCCCCACGCCTCGGGCCCGTCGGCCCTCGGCCTTCTCGCCCGGCATCGCGCACCGGACAAGTGATGAAAAAAGGGGCACTCGCCCCGAGGAGAGAACGTGTCGGCTCCGACGGTGTTCCCGGATCGCCGCCGATGGGCGGTCTGCCAGGGCCGTCAGGCGGCGTCGTCGTCGCGCAGGCGCTGACTGATGACGGTGGTGACGCCGTCGCCGCGCATCGTCACGCCGTAGAGGGCGTCGGCGATCTCCATGGTGCGCTTCTGGTGCGTGATGACGATGAGCTGGGAGTCCTCCTGCAGCTCGCGGAAGATCTCCAGCAGGCGACCCAGGTTGACGTCGTCGAGGGCCGCCTCGACCTCGTCCATCACGTAGAACGGGCTGGGGCGCGCCTTGAAGATCGACACGAGCAGCGCGACCGCGGTGAGCGAGCGCTCGCCGCCGGACAGCAGCGAGAGCCGCTTGACCTTCTTGCCGGCGGGGCGCGCCTCGACCTCGATGCCCGTGGTGAGCATGTGCGCGGGGTCGGTGAGCACGAGCCGGCCCTCGCCGCCCGGGAACAGGCGCGGGAAGACCCGGTCGAACTGCGCGGCGGTGTCCGCGAAGGCCTCCGCGAAGATCACCTCGACGCGCTCGTCGATCTCCTTGACGATCGTGAGCAGGTCCTCGCGCGAGCGCTTGATGTCCGCGAGCTGGTCGGTGAGGAACTTGTGGCGCTCCTCGAGCGCCGCGAACTCCTCCAGCGCGAGAGGGTTGACGCGGCCCAGCTGGTTCATGGCGCGCTCGGCCTGGCGCAGGCGCTTCTCCTGCTGCTCGCGCACGTACGGCGTGGTCTCGGGCTCGACGTCGGGGTCCGCGTCGGGGTCGACGACGGGGACGCCCAGGTGCGGCCCGTACTCCTCGACCAGGCGGTCGGGATCCATGCCGAGCTCGTCGACGGCGCGCTGGCGCAGCTGCTCGAGGCGCACGTTCTGCTCGGCGCGGGCCACCTCGTCGCGGTGCGCGTCGTCGGTGAGACGGGCGTGCTCGGTGGACAGCTCGTCGACGCTGCGGCGCACCTCGGCGAGCCTGCCGGTGCGCTCGGCGCGCGCGGCCTCGACCTCGGCGCGCTTGTCGTCGGCGTGCTGGACGGAGACGTCGATGAGCGCGATGGCGTCCTGGCTGCCGGCGATGACCTCGCGCGCGGCCTGGGCCTGGCGCTCACGGCGGGCGGCGGCGGCCTCGGCGCGGACGCGGGCCTCGCGCTCGGCGAGCGCGGCGCGCTCGAGGCTCTCGGCCCTCGCGGCGAGGGCGCGGGCGCGCTCCTCGGAGGTGCGCAGCGCGAGGCGGGCCTCGGTCTCCTTGGCCCGGGAGGTGCGGGCGTCCGCCTCGTCCTCGTCGCGCCGCTCCTGCGCCTCGCGGGTGTCGGCCTCGAACTGCTCGGGCTCGGCCTGGGCGGCGGCGAGGCGCTCGGTGAGGCTCGCGAGCTCGTCCTCGTCGGCCTTCATGCGGCCGTGGGCCTGGTCGAGCTGGTCGGTGAAGCGCTCGGACTCGGCCTTGGCGGCGCGCGCCTGGGCGCCGAGCTGGCCGAGCTTCTCGGCGACCGCGGCCATGCGGGCGTCGGCCTCGTTCAGGCGCGCGAGCGTGCGCTCGTGGAGGCCGCGGGCCTCGCCCTCGGCCTCCTCCGCGGCGCTCAGCCGCGCCTCCGTGGCCTCGACCCGGGTGGCGGCGAGGTCGCGCTTCTCGCGCGCGTCGTCGAAGGCCGCCTGCACGTGGATGACGCTGGGGGCGTCGCCGGCGCCGCCCGAGGCGGTGCGGCCGCCCAGGACGTCGCCGCGGCGGGTCACGGCCGTGACGTCACGATGCGCGGCCACGAGCGCGCGCGCCGCGGCCAGGTCGTCGACGACGGCGACGCCCGCGACCAGCGAGCGGACGGTCGCGAGCAGCGCGGCCGGGCCGTCGACGAGGTCGGTGGCCCAGCGCGCGCCGGCCGGCAGGGCGACGGCGGGGTTGTCGGCGGTGGCGGCCGCGTCGGCGACCAGGAAGCGGGCGCGTCCGGCGTCCTCGTCCCGCAGCCAGCGGATGGCGTCGACGGCGTCCTCGACGGAGTCGACGGCGAGGGCGTCCGCGAGCGGGCCGAGGGCGGCCGCGAGGGCGTCCTCCGCATCGTCCCCCACCTCGATGAGCGAGGCGACGGTGCCGGTGACGGCACGCAGGCCGCTCGCGAGCAGCGCGCCCGCGCCGTCCTTGCGCACGAGCGACAGCTCGAGGGCCTCGCCGCGCGCGGCCCACGAGTCGCGCTCGCGCATCGCGGTGTGGAGGGCGTCCTTGAGCTCGGAGACGGCGGCCTTGGCGCGCTCCCATGCCTCGGTGGCGGACTCGTGCTGGACGTCGAGGTCCTCCTCCCCCGCGTCGACGGTGGCGACGGAGGTCTCGACGTGCTGGAACTCGGCGTTGGCGTCGTGCGCGCGCTTCTCCGCGGCGGCGAGCTGCTCCTGGAGGCGGCCGATCTCCGCCTCGGCGGACTCGACGCGCGAGCGCTTGGCCGCGACCTGGCCGGCGAGGCGGGCGACGCCCTCGCGGCGGTCCGCGACCGAGCGGAGCAGGTTGGCGTGATGACGGTCCGACTGGAAGGCCTTCTCCTCGGCGTCCTTGCGGGCCTCGATCGCGGCCTCGAGGTCGGCCGCGGCGGCCTCGACCTCGGCCTCGAGCTCCCGGCGGGCGGTCCGCGCGCGCTCGACCTGCTCGTCGAGGTCGACCAGATCCGTGGGCGGCGCCTCGCTCTGGGTGCTGCCGAGCATGCGCAGGCGCTCCTCGGCGAGCGTGTGGAGGTTCCGGAGCCGCTCGCGGATCGCGCTGAGACGGTAGAAGGTGTCGTTGGCGCGGGTGAGCGCGGGCGCCGCCTCGGCGGACTGGCGCTCGAGCTCCGCGAGCAGCGCGCGGGCGTCGGCGAGGGCCTTCTCGACGGTGGCGCGGCGCTCGAGCAGCGCGGTCTCGTCCGCCTTGTCCTTGGACATCGACTCGGTGAGCGTGCCGATGTCGTCGGCGAGGAGGCGCGAGCGGGCGTCGCGGACGTCGACCTGGATGCGCTGCGCCTGGCGGGCGACCTCGGCCTGCTTGCCCAGCGGGCCGAGCTGGCGGCGGATCTCGCCCGTGAGGTCCTGGACGCGGGTGAGGTTGGCCTGCATCGAGTCGAGCTTGCGCAGCGCCTTGTCCTTGCGGCGGCGGTGCTTGAGGATGCCCGCGGCCTCCTCGATGAAGTGACGGCGGTCCTCGGGCGTCGCGCGCAGCACCGCGTCGAGCTGGCCCTGACCAACGATCACGTGCATCTCGCGGCCGAGGCCGGAGTCGGACAGCAGGTCCTGGATGTCGAGGAGGCGGCACGCGGAGCCGTTGATCGCGTACTCGGAGCCGCCGCTGCGGAACAGCGTGCGGCTGATCGTCACCTCGGTGTAGTCGATCGGCAGCGCGCCGTCGGTGTTGTCGATCGTGAGCGACACCTCGGCGCGGCCCAGCGGTGCGCGGCCGGACGTGCCGGCGAAGATGACGTCCGCCATCTGGCCGCCGCGCAGCGTCTTCGCACCCTGCTCGCCCATCACCCACGCGAGCGCGTCGACCACGTTCGACTTGCCCGAGCCGTTCGGGCCCACGACGCACGTGACGCCGGGCTCGAACTCGAGGGTGGTCGCCGACGCGAAGGACTTGAAGCCTCGCAGCGTCAGCGTCTTGAGATGCATGGGTGCGAGTGTAGGGGAATCGCCCGCGTGCTCAGGTGAGGCACGAGCACGCCCGCCCAGACCATCGTTCTGCCTGGTGGGAGGCTTCCCGGTGACGCGCTACAGGCCCGGGAACCAGATCCCAATCTCGCGCTCGGCGGACTCCGGCGAGTCCGAGCCGTGCACGATGTTGTGGATCACCGGCAGGTCCCACTGGCGGGCGAGGTCGCCGCGGATCGAGCCCGGGGCGGCCGTGGTCGGGTCGGTGGGTCCGGCCATCACCCGGAAGCCCTCGATCACGCGCTGGCCCTCGGCGACCACCGCGAGGACGGGGCCGGACAGCATGAACTCGACCAGCGGGTCGTAGAACGGCTTGCCCACGTGCTCCGCGTAGTGCTCGGCGAGCAGCTCGGGGGTCGCCTGGCGCAGCTCGACGGCGGCGAGCGTGTAGCCCTTCGCCTCGACCCGCCGGAGGACCTCCCCCGACAGACCGCGCTTCACGCCGTCGGGCTTGACCAGGATGAGGGTGCGTTCCGTCATGGTGGGGAGCCTAGCGGGGCGGGCCGCGATGGTGTCCACCGACCCCATACCGCTGGCGGTGCGTGCGGGGCCGATCCTGGGGTCTGCGGTACCGCTGGTGGTGCGCTTCGCCGTTGCAGCGACACGGATCGGCACCACAAGCCGGTTGTCAGCGGTGGAGGCGACACGATCCCCGGCCCGAAGGCGGGTTAGGCGCGGCGGTGGACGCTCAGCGGTACGGGGAGCCCTTCGGAACCGCGGATCCGCACCATCAGCGGTACGGCTGGCGGTGGGGTGGCGGCAGCGGGTCGGCGGTGACGCGCCTGGCGGCGGGCATCAGCCGAGGCCGGGACCGCCCCGTGACAGGATGGACCCGTGATCACGATCGACGACTTCGACACGTATCCCGACTTCCCCATCGAGGGGATCCTCTTCTACGACATCGCGCCGATCCTGGCGAGCCCCGAGCGCTTCCGCGAGGCCTGCATCCAGCTGATGCCGCCGAGCGGCTCGCAGGTGGACGTCGTCGCCGGCGTGGACGCGCGCGGCTTCATCTTCGCTCCGGTCGTCGCGCAGACGCTCGACGTCGGCATGGCGATGGTCCGCAAGAAGGGCAAGATGCCCGGCGTCGACCTGCTCGAGTCGTCTGCGGAGATCGAGTACGGCGCACGCGACCTCGCGGTCAGCGCCGGCTCGGTCGAGGGCAAGCACGTCCTCGTCATCGACGACGTCCTCGCGACGGGCGGCACGGCCCGCGCGGTCGCCGAGATGCTCGAGCGCGGCGGCGCCGCGTCGGTGCGCTTCAGCTTCCTCATCGAGATCGGCGAGCTGCCGGGGCGCGAGGCGCTCGAGGGCTACGACATCACCTCGGTCGTCACCGTCTGACGGGACGATGCGGCGGCGCGGCGCCGCTCAGGCGTTGCGGTAGCCGGTGGACCAGCGGACCGCGAGCAGAACGAGCGGCACGAGGATGAGCGCCGCGAACGACACCTCGAAGGCCACGAAGCCCTGGCTGATGGTCGTGGGCAGCGGGTCGAGCGAGCGCAGGTAGCCCGCGTGCACCGCGATGCCGGTCACCAGCACCGCGCCGGACAGCACGATCAGGCCCACCAGGAACCACGGCGGGAGCTGGCGCGTCTCGGGGTGCTCGCGCAGGAAGCGCGACCAGCGCGTGAGCATGTAGAAGACCGACACGTTGACCAGCACGAGGCCGGTGAACAGCAGCGCGTAGACCGCGGCCGACGGCCGTCCCAGCCCGGCGAACGCGTACAGCGACGCGTGCTCGAGCTGCCAGAAGACGAGGGTGAGTCCCAGCACGCCGAGCGCGAGGGCGCCGCCCATGCGCCACAGGAACGGGCTCATGCCTGCTCGCCGTCCGCGGCGGCCTCCGCATCAGCCTCGGCGTCGGCCTCGGCGTCCGCCTCCGCCGCGGCGCGCTCGGCACGCTCGCGGTCGATGCGCTTCCCGAGCCGCAGCCCGATGATCCATGTCAGCAGGAAGGTGCCGCCGATGATGGCGATGGTGGGCTCGATGAAGCCGGCGAGGAGCATCGGCACCTGGAGCGCCCAGCCGAGCCACCGGCCCCAGCGCTTCGCCTGCTGCCCCGCGGCGTAGCCGAAGGCGACCACGAGCCCGAGCCCGCCACCCCACAGCAGGCCGCCCGACAGGTCGACCTCGCCCGCCCGGTCCAGGCCCCACAGCACGAGCACCGCGAAGAACGCCGCGAGCGACTGGAGCGCGAGCACGGCCTGGCAGAAGATCAGCGTCGCGGGACGCTGGGGACGTGCGCTCATCGGGCCTGCCCCTGGCCCTTGCGACGGTCCGCGCCCGTGAGGATGCGGGTCTCGGCGACGAGGGTGATGGATCCGACCACGAGCACGCCCGCGCCCAGGTCGTTGTCGCGCTCGGCGCGCTGCACGGCCGCGTCGATCGCGTCCGGCACGGAGCCGGTGGCGGTGACGCGGTCCTCGCCGAAGACGGCGATGGCGATCCTCTCGAGGTCCTCGACCGGGATCGCGCGCGGCGACGGCGACGCGGTCACGACGACGTGCGCGAGCGCGGGCTCGAGCGCCGCGAGGATGCCCTCGGCATCCTTGTCGGCGAGCACGCCCACCACGCCGACGAGCGTCTCGAACGCGAAGGACTCCTCCAGCGCGTCGACCATGGCGTCGATGCCGTGCGGGTTGTGGGCCGCGTCGACGAGGATCAGCGGCGACGTGCGGACTGCCTCGAGGCGCCCCGGCGAGCTCACCTGGGCGAAGCCCGCCTCCACGGCCTCGCCGGACAGCGAGACCGGCTCGCCGCCGGCGGCGAGCAGCAGCTCGACCGCGGCGAGCGCGAGCAGCGCGTTGTGGGCCTGGTGGGCGCCGTAGAGCGGCACGAAGATGTCGGCGTAGGTCGCCGCCGGGGTGCGGAGGGTCACCAGCTGGCCGCCCACGCCGGGCTGCCGCTCCATGACCTCGAGCGCCTCGCCCTCCCAGTACGCGCGGGCGCCGCGCTCGGCGATCGCGGACTCGAGCACCGGCAGGACGCTCTCGGACTGTTCGGCGATGACGACCGCGGCGCCCTCCTTGATGATCCCGGACTTCTCCGCCGCGATGTCGACGAGCGAGTCGCCGAGCCACTGCTGGTGGTCGAGCCCGATGGGCGTGATGACGGACACCTCGCCGTCGACGACGTTGGTGGCGTCCCACACGCCGCCCATGCCGACCTCCACGACCGCGACGTCCACGGGGGCGTCGGCGAAGGCCGCGAGGGCGAGGACCGTGAGCACCTCGAAGAAGCTCATGCGCGGGCCGCCGGCCTCGAGCGAGCGTGCGTCGACCATGTGGACGATCGGCGCGACGTCCAGCCACAGCCGCACGAAGTCCTCGCTCGCGATGGGCTCGCCGTCGATCTGGATGCGCTCGCGCACGCTCGTGAGGTGCGGCGACGTGAACAGGCCGGTACGCAGCCCGTGCTCGCGCACGAGCGACTCGGTCATGCGCGCGGTGGACGTCTTGCCGTTGGTGCCCGTGAGGTGGACCACCTTGTACGCCTGCTGGGGGCTGCCGAGGAGGTCGCACGCGTCGCGGACGCGGTCGATCGTGGGTTCGAAGTCGTGCTCGGGGTTGCGGGAGACGATGTGCGCGTAGATCTCGCGCTCGGCCTCCTCGAGGCTCAGGCCACCGAGGTCAAGGTCGGTCATGACTCAAGTGTGTCACGGTCGGCCCGGCCCGCCGCCGCATCGTCCGGACGATGCGACGGCACCTGCGCCGCTACGCCGGGACGGCCCCCGCGTCGCCCGCGTCCTCGACGGGGGCGTCCGCGGCGTCGGCCGCGGCCACGACGGTCCCCGCGTCGACGGTGGCCGGCATGTGGGTCGCCTGGAGGTGGCGGCGAGCCTCGGCCACGAGCGTGATCGAGCCCGCGATGAGCACGCCGCCCTCGCCCTCGGCCTCCGCGGCGATCGTCGTCGCCATCTGGACCGCGTCCGGCACCGAGCCGGCCACCCGGACCCGGTCCGCGCCGAAGATCAGGCGGGCGCGCTCGGCAAGCACCTCCGCGTCCGCCGCACGGTGCGAGCGCGTCTGGGTGATGACGACCTCGTCGATGAGCCCCGCGAGGCCCGTGAGGATGCCCTCGGCGTCCTTGTCGGCCAGCACCGCGACCACGCCGATGAGGCGGTCGAAGTCGAAGGTCTCGCGCAGCGTGTCGGCCAGCGCCGCGATGCCGTGCGGGTTGTGCGCGGCGTCGACGATCACGGTCGGCTCCGCGGAGACGACCTCCATGCGGCCGGGCGAGGTCGCGCCCGCGAAGCCGCGGGCCACCGCCGGCAGGCTGAGCGCGCGCGGCACGCCGGCGCCCATGAACGCCTCGCACGCGGCGAGCGCGATGAGCGCGTTCTGGGCCTGGAACTCGCCGTGGAGCGGCACGAACACGTCGACATAGTTGCGCGACGCCGTGCGCATCGTGACAACCTGGCCGCCCGGGACGATGCGGCGGTCGGACACCGACATGTGCGCGCCCTCCCAGAACACCGAGGCCTGGCGCTGCGCGGCCGCCGCGACGATGACCTGGGCGGCCTCGTCCTTCTGGAGCGCGCTCACGACGGTCGCGCCGGGCTTGATGATGCCGGACTTCTCGTGCGCGACGCCCGGCAGCCCGCCGGTGAAGTACTTGTCGTGGTCGCGCGCCATGGGCGTGAGGACCGCGATGCGGCCGTCGGCGACGTTCGTGGCGTCGCGCAGGCCGCCGATGCCGACCTCGAGGACGAGCGCGTCGACGCCCGCGTCCGCGTAGGCGACGAAGCCGAGCACGGTGAGCACCTCGAAGAAGCTCATCCGCGGGCCGCCGCGCTGGATCGACGCCTGGTCGACCGCGTGGATCGCGGGCGAGACCTGCTGCCAGAGGCGCACCAGCGCGTCCTGCGGCAGCGGCGAGCCGTCGATCATGATGCGCTCGCGCAGCGTGGTGAGGTGCGGCGAGGTGAACAGGCCCGTGCTGAGGCCGTGGGCGCGCAGCAGGGACTCGACCATGCGGCTGGTCGAGGTCTTCCCGTTGGTGCCGGTGACATGGATGATGTCGAGCGAGCGATGAGGATCACCGAGCAGCGACAGCGCCTGCGTGACGCGCAGGAGCTTGGCCTCATGGTCGGCCTCGGGAGTGCGGGCGAAGATGTGCGCGTCGATCTCGCGCTCGGCCTCGGAGAGGCTCAGTTCGGGGAAGACATCCGTTGTCACGAGAAGCAATTGTGCGGCACGTTTCGGGGTGCTCGTGACACGTTCTCCGAGCCTGTCCGAGGCACTCGATAACATGCTGATCTACCAGGCATATCGACGCTATTTCGGACGTGTTTCGGGACGATGCGCGACACGCCCGGCGACGACACGCCGCATCGGCGCGGCGCGGCCGCCTGAGAGGCCCCGTCCGGGGCCGCGCGACGGGATCCGCGCCTCCCCGCGCGCGGCAGCGCGTCTCCGGAGCGAAGCCTGACGAATCGCACCAATCGCACATTCCTGCTGCTAGCAGGCAACACGCAGAAACGGGACCGTGTGAGATTTCCCCGTGACACGCATCGTCCGGTGCATTATCTTGTGCCGACGGTTGTCGCACATGCTGAGGGGGATTGCGTGACCGAGTCGATGGAGCCTGCCCACGGCCTTCCGGCCGCGGGTTGGTATGTGGACCCGCTGGATGCGGGGGTGCTGCGCTACTGGAACGGCGCCGCCTGGACCGCGCACGCGCGGCCCGTGGAGGTGGAGCCGGAGCCCGCGCGCGCCCAGAAGCACCGCCTGGGCCTCGCCGCCGTCCTCGGCATCATCGCGTCCACCGCCCTGCTCGGCGTCGCCCTCGTCACGATCGCCGCGCTCGCGCAGGCGGAGCGCATGGATCCGACCGAGCCGAACGCCGTCGCCTCCACGAGCGCCGCCCCCGCGACCGATGCCGCGCCGGGCCACAAGATCCTCTGGAAGCACGCGAAGGCCGACCTCGAGCAGCTGGGCGTGAACATCCTCACGGCGTTCGCCGACCACCCGGACGCACCCGTCGATGTCATCGAGGTCAACGGCGACTACGTGGTCCTGGCGGACGGCGCCGCGTACGCCACGATCGACGTGTCGGAGGGCGTGGCGTTGGGCGGCTACGTCGACGGGAGCGCGGAGGACTTCTGCGTGTGGGTGACGATCCCCACCACCGGCAGGAACGCGCACTGGTCGCCTCTCGACGTCGCGGACGAGGACGGCAAGGTCGACCGGTCGGGCGACTGCACCGACGTCGTCGGCTGACGGCCCCCGGCCTACTCCCCCGCCGCGTCGAACAGCGGCGTCGACAGGTAGCGGTCGCCGCGGTCGCAGGCGATGAACACCACGGTGGAGCCCGGCTCCTCGGCGGCGATCTCGAGCGCGATCGCGGCCGCGCCGCCCGAGCTCATCCCCACCAGCAGCCCCTCGCGGCGCGCGAGCGCACGCGTGGTGTCGACGGCGCGCTCCTGGGTCACGGTGCGCACCTCGGCGATGTAGGTGGGGTCGAAGACCCGCGGCAGGTACTCCGGCGGCCACGCACGGATGCCGGGGATGGCGGCGCCGGGCGCCGGCTGGATGCCGATGACGCGCACGTGCGGCGCGATCGCGTGAAGGCCGCGCGACAGGCCCGTGACCGTGCCGGTGGTGCCCATCGAGGACACGACGTGCGTGACCGTGCCCTGCGTCTGCTCCCAGATCTCGGGGCCGGTCGCGAGCTCGTGCGCGCGCGGGTTCGCGGGGTTGGCGAACTGGTCGAGCCGGACCGCGCCGGTGTCACGCGAGATCTGCTCCGCGACGTCGCGGGCGAGCTCCATGCCGCCCTCCTTGTCGGTCTCCACGACCTCCGCGCCGTAGGCCGTCATCGACAGCGACCGCTCGCGCGACGAGCCGGCGGGCATCACGAGGATCATCCGGTAGCCCTTGACGGCGGCGGCCGCGGCGAGCGCGATGCCGGTGTTGCCGCTCGTGGCCTCGACCAGCGTCGCACCAGGGGCGATGAGGCCGTCCTGCTCGGCCGCGGCGATCATCGAGAAGGCGGGACGGTCCTTGACGGAGCCCGCGGGGTTGTCACCCTCGAGCTTGGCGAGCACCATGCCCCCGCCGTCGACGGGGAGGCGTTGGAGGCGCACGACGGGCGTGCGCCCCACGAGGTCGGCGATGGTCGGCGGCGCGTACGGGGTCACCATGCGCCCATCATGCACGGGACCTCGCGCTTTCGTCCCGCACCCGCGCTACGGTGGCCGAGGAGGTGACCATGCCCGCCCTTGTCGTCTGCGCCGCTCCGGTCGCAGGAATGCCCGGTTGCCGGGCCGAGCTCGTCGACCCGGACACGCCCGTCGCGACCGCCACCGACGCGGGCCTCACGCGCGGCGACGGGGTCTTCGAGACCGTCGGTGTGCACGACGGCCGGATGCACGACCTGGAGCCCCACCTCGAGCGCCTCGCGCAGTCCGCGTCGATGCTCGACCTGCCCGCGCCCGACCTGGGGGCGATGCGGGACGCGATCGCGCTGGCGGTGCGCGCGCTGCTCGAGGGGCTGCCGTCGACGCCCCCCACGGCGCTCGCCAAGGTGGTCTACACGCGCGGACCCGACCACGGGCCGAATGCCGGACACCCCACCGGCTACGTCTACGCGGACGTGTTCCCCGACGTCACGCGCGAGCGCACCGAGGGCGTCTCGGTGATCACCCTGAGCCGGGGCTACCCGCACGCGATCGGCGCGAAGGCGCCGTGGCTGCTCGTCGGCGCGAAGACGCTGTCGTACGCGGTCAACATGGCCGCCGAGCGGCACGCCAAGTCGCGCGGGCTGGACGACGTCATCCTGCTCACCACGGACGGCTACGTGCTCGAGGCGCCGCGCGCGAGCGTGCTGGTCCGGCTCGGGGACGAGGTCGTGACGCCGGCCGCCGAGGGCGGGCTGCTGCACGGCACCGCACAGCGCGCGGCCTTCGAGTCGTTCACCGCGCGCGGGCTGTCGTGTTCGTACCGCGACGTGACCGTCGACGAGCTCGAGGCGGCGGACCACCTGTGGCTGACCGACTCCGTGCAGCTGCTGCGCCCCATCCGCGAGCTCGACGGCCGCATGCTCGTCGTCGACCGCGCGCTCACCGACGGCGTCAACGCGGACCTGCTGGCCCACGGCTGACCCACCCGAGCGCCTCTCCACACAGGAAGTGCGCTCCTCCACACCAACCGCCCGATGTGAACGGGCACATGGCTGAATTCGCGCGAGCCGAGGGCTTCTTGTGTGGAGGAGCGCTCGGTCGCGGGCTACTCCCCCGTCGCGACCGGGCGCCCCTGGTGGGCCCAGGCCGACCACGAGCCCGGGTACAGGGTCGCCGGGATGCCGACGATCTCGAGCGCGGCGATCTGGTGGGCGGCGGTGACGCCGGAGCCGCAGTAGACGGCCACGTCGGCGCCCGGCGCGACGCCGAGCCCCGCGAAGCGCGCCTCGAGCTCCGCGCCTGACAGGAACGTGCCCTTCCCGCCCGCGTTGCCGGTGGTAGGCGCGTTGACGGCGCCCGGGATGTGGCCGGCGACGGGGTCCATGGGCTCGACGTCGCCCCGGAACCGCTCGGGCGCGCGGGCGTCCAGCAGGACGCCGCGCGCGGGCCACGCCGCCACATCGTCCGCCTCGACGACGGGCATGAGGCCCCATCCCAGGGCGACCGAGCCGGGCTCAGGCTCCACCGGGCCCGTCTCGACCGGCAGCCCGGCGAGCACCCAGGCGTCGTAGCCGCCGTCGAGGATGCGCACGTCGACGCCGGCATGCCGCAGCAGCCACCACGCGCGGGCGGCGCCGAAGGACGGGCCGCCGTCGTAGACCACCACGGCGTCCCCGTCGTCCAGGCCCCATCGGCGCGCGGCCGCCTGGAACGCCTCGGGCGTCGGCAGCGGGTGTCGGCCAGCGCGCGGGTCGCCGATGTCCGCCAGCTCCGTGTCGAGGTCGACGTACACGGCGCCGGGCAGGTGACCCGCGGCGTGCTCGGCCTCGCCGTTCGGCTGCGCGAGCGCCCACCTCACGTCGAGCAGGCGCGGCGGCGCGGACGACGCGAGGGCCGTGGCGAGCTGGGCGGGCGAGATGAGCACGGGCATGGGTTCCTCCGGTCGTGCTGGCTGCTCGCACCATCCTGGCACGCGGCGCACGCGCGCTCGGCCGCGTCGCCACGGCACCGGCGTCATAGCCGCTAGCGTGTGGCGCGAACACACGACTGGGGAGGCAACCGTGGATGACGCAGGGACGATGCACGGGCAGGGCGTCCCGGCGGGCGGCACGGTGGCGCCGGCCGGCTGGTACGCCGACCCTGAGGGACAGCCGGGACTGCTCCGCTACTGGGACGGTTCCGCGTGGACGAGCCACACTCACGCCGCGGGAGCTGCGGCCGCGCCGGCGACCAGCCGCGGCCGGTCGCCGAGCACGGTGGTCGCGATCGTCGTGGGCTCCGTGGTGGTCGGGATCCTCCTCGTCGGGATCCTCGCCGCGATCGCGATCCCCCTGTACCTCAACCAGCAGCAGAAGGCCGCGGACGCCGCCTCCGAGGCGGGCGACCCGTACACGACCGCCGATCTGGCCAACGATCCGGCCGCGTACGCGGATGCCGGGGCCAGAGGTGCCGCCGGAAAGCTCGGCCAGCTGATGTCCGCCTACACGAGCTCCAACGGCCGCATGCCCGACATCGCGATGGACGGATCCGACTTCACGCTCTACGACGACGAGGGCGAGTGGTTCAGCGCCACGTTCCCCGAGGGGATCTCCCTCGTCGCGTACCAGGAGACCTCCACGGGCTTCTGCATCGGCATCCACGCGGAGGCGGGCACGGTCGGGCACTACCACGTCACCGAGTCGGGCGAGGTGGCCGAGGGGCCCTGCCCGACGGACGGCTCCGCCGCCTGAGCGTCCGCAGACGCACGACGGGGTCCGACCACGCGGTCGGACCCCGTCGTACGTGAGGCTTCGGTCAGGCCTTGGCGACCTCGACGGCCTGCGCGCCCTCGGCCACCTTCACCTCGACCGCGAGCACCTCGCCCGCGATGAGGTCCTGGTGCTTCGCGACCGCGGCCACGCGCTCGGCGGGCACGGTGAGCGACAGCACGATGCGGTCGGACACGTTGAGGCCGGCGTTCTTGCGCTCGTCCTGGATCGCGCGGATGAGGTCGCGGGCGAAGCCCTCGGCCTCGAGCTCGGGCGTGATCGCGGTGTGGAGCAGCACGAAGCCGCCGCCGGGCAGCACGGCCGCCACGGAGTCCGAGTCCTCGCCGCCGCCGATGACGGTCGCGAGCTCGTACTCGCCCTCGACCAGCGCGATGCCGCCGGACACGACCTGACCGGACGCGTCGGACCAGTCGCCGGTCTTGGAGCCCTTGATCGCGGCCTGCACGTCCTTGCCGATGCGCGGGCCGGCCGCGCGGGCGTTGACGGTGAGGCGGCGCTCGACGGGGTTCGCGGCCGTGAACTCCTCGACGGTGACCAGCGACACCGCCTTGACGTTGAGCTCGGACGCGATCAGCGCCGCATAGTCCCGCAGCGCCTCGGGCGACTCGACCGCGACCTCGAGCGAGGTGAGCGGCTGACGCACGCGGATCTGCTCCTTCTTGCGCAGCGCGTGCGCGGAGGAGACGACCTCGCGGACCTGGTCCATGACCGCGCCGAGCGAGTCGTCCGCCCACGCCGCGGGCGCGACCGGGTAGTCCGTGAGGTGCACCGAACGCTCGTTGGTGAGGCCGCGGTAGATCTCCTCGGTCGCGAGCGGCAGCAGCGGGGCGGCCAGGCGCGTGAGCGTGACGAGCACCGTGTAGAGCGTGTCGAACGCGTCCTGGTCCTCGTCCCAGAAGCGGTCGCGCTGGGTGCGGACGTACCAGTTGGTGAGGAGGTCCATGAACTGGCGCAGCGACTCGGAAGCGCCGGGCACGTCGAAGGCCTCCATCTGCGCGGTGACCTCGGCGACCAGGTCGGCCGTCTTGGCGAGCACGTACCGGTCCATCACCGGCAGCGACGCGACCCGCGCATCGTCCATGTGCGATCCCAGCACTCCCGCACCACCGTTGGCGGCGCCGGCGTACAGCGTGAAGAAGTAGTACGTCGACCACAGCGGCAGCAGCACCTGGCGAACGCCCTCGCGGATGCCCTCCTCGGTGACGATGAGGTTGCCGCCGCGCAGGATGGGCGAGGACATGAGGAACCAGCGCATCGCGTCGGAGCCGTCGCGGTGGAACACCTCGTTGACGTCCGGGTAGTTGCGCAGCGACTTCGACATCTTGCGGCCGTCCGAGCCGAGCACGATGCCGTGCGAGACGCAGGTCTTGAACGCCGGGCGGTCGAACAGCGCGGTCGCGAGGACGTGCATGACGTAGAACCAGCCGCGGGTCTGGCCGATGTACTCGACGATGAAGTCCGACGGGTTGTGCGTGTCGAACCACTCGCGGTTGTCGAACGGGTAGTGCACCTGCGCGAACGGCATCGAGCCGGAGTCGAACCACACGTCGAACACGTCGCTGATGCGGCGCATCGTCGCCTTGCCCGACGGGTCGTCGGGGTTGGGGCGGGTGAGGTCGTCGATCCAGGGACGATGCAGGTTGGGCTCGCCCTTGTCGTCCAGCGGGAGGCGGCCGAAGTCGCGCTCGAGCTCCTCGAGCGAGCCGTACACGTCCGTGCGCGGGAACGCCGGGTCGTCCGACACCCACACGGGGATGGGCGTGCCGAAGTAGCGGTTGCGCGAGATCGACCAGTCGCGGGCGCCCTCGAGCCACTTGCCGAACTGGCCGTGCTTGATGTGCTCGGGGACCCAGGTGATGTCCTCGTTGAGCTCGACCATGCGGTCGCGGAACTCGGTCACGCGCACGAACCACGAGCCCACCGCGCGGTAGATCAGGGGGTTCCGGCAGCGCCAGCAGTGCGGGTAGCTGTGGTCGTAGGTCTCGTGGCGCAGGACGATGCCCGCCTCCTTGAGGTCCACGATCACCTGCGGGTTCGCGTCGAAGACCTGCTGGCCCTCGTACTGCGGGTACTCGGAGGTGAAGCGGCCCTTGGAGTCGATGGGCATGACCGGCTCGATGCCGGCCTCCTGGCACACGAGCATGTCGTCCTCACCGAAGGCCGGGGCCAGGTGGACGATGCCGGTGCCGTCCTCGGTCGACACGTAGTCGGCGGGCAGGACCTGGTGGACGTTCTCGCGGTCCGCGTAGGTGGCGAAGGGGGCCCGGTAGCGGCGGCCCGCGAGGTCGCGGCCCAGCACGGTGCCGACGATCTGCGCGTGCTCCGGCGCGGGCACCTCGCCCTCGGGGGCGAGCGCGCCGAGCTCGCGGGCGTACGCGCCGAGGCGCGCCTTCGCGAGGACGATGCGCGAGCCGGCGAACTGGGACTCGGAGCCGGGCTCGACGACCACGTACTCGATGTCCGGGCCGACCGCGGCCGCGAGGTTCGAGGGCAGGGTCCACGGCGTGGTGGTCCACACGATGAGGGACTCGCCGGTGGTGTGGCCCGCGTCGTCGAGCAGCGGGAACAGCACCGTCAGGGCCGGGTCCTGGCGCATCGCGTAGACGTCGTCGTCCATGCGCAGCTCGTGGTTGGACAGCGGGGTCTCGTCGCGCCAGCAGTACGGCAGCACGCGGTAGCCCTCGTAGGCGAGGCCCTTGTCGTAGAGCTCCTTGAAGGCCCAGATGACGGACTCCATGAAGGTCACGTCGAGGGTCTTGTAGTCGTTCTCGAAGTCGACCCAGCGGGCCTGGCGGGTGACGTACTGCTCCCACTCCTTGGTGTACTTCAGCACCGACTGCTGGCACGCGTCGTTGAACGCCGCGATGCCCATCTCCTCGATCTGGGACTTGTCCGTGATGCCGAGGATGCGCTCGGCCTCCAGCTCGGCGGGCAGGCCATGGGTGTCCCAGCCGAAGCGGCGCTCGACGCGCTTGCCGCGCATCGTCTCGAAGCGCGGCACCACGTCCTTGGCGTAGCCGGTGAGGAGGTGGCCGTAGTGCGGCAGGCCGTTCGCGAAGGGCGGGCCGTCGTAGAAGACGAACTCGTTGTTGCCGTCCTCGGTGCGCGCGGGACGGTTGTCGATGGACGCCTGGAAGGTCTTGTCGGCCTCCCAGTACGCGAGCACGTCCGTCTCGATCGACGGGAAGTGCGGCGACGGGGGCACCTCGACGTGCGCGTCCTGGTCGGAGCTGCGGTGGAGGGGGTAGCGCGCGGTCATGCGGTCCTCTGCGGTGGTGGTCCTGGCGTTCTTCTCGACTGCGAGGACGCCCCGTCCCGAGGGACGATGCGCGGTACCACCCCGCTTGCCTCCGTCCCCTGTCGCCAGGGTCGCGGCGGCCGCTCGTTGTCGCTGTGACGGGCTGCCCGTGCGGTTCTACTCTCCCGGAGGATTTCTTCCGCAAGCTCGCCGGTGATGGCCGGGTCGACGCTGCTGCGTAGAAGTGTACCGGGGCGTGCCCGGGACGGTCACCCGGCCGCCGCGGTGAACCACGCCACGATGATCTGCGCGGCGAGGTCCCGGGCTCCGGGCTCGGTCACGACCGCGAGCGCCTCGTCGCCGTCGACATGCACCCAGGCGCGCCAGGTGCCATCGGTCGTACCGCCGGTCACGTCCACGCGGACGCCATCGCCGGGCACGGCCCCGATCCCCAGGTCCTTGACGTCGACCTCGAGTCCGGACGAGGCCGCCTGCTCCTGGCATCCGGTCGCCGCCCGGTCAATCTCCGCGAGGTACGCCCGCGCGTCCTCGGCCGAGGCGAAGCCGCGCGCCGTGACGCCGCTGACCGCGGCACCGCCCGAGCCCACCGCGCCGACGGCGACCGGCTCGCCTCCGAGCCCCGACTGCCCCTCGAGGCGTGCGAGGCCGTCGAGCGTGGCGCACGCCGGCGCCTCGTCGGGCCCGAGACCCCACGTCTCGACGAGGCCCGCGGCGGAGCCGTCGGCCTGCAGCGCGTCTGGGGGATCCCAGTCGCGCACCCTTTGCTCGATCTCGAGGCTGGACACGGGGTCGGCCGTGCCGCCGCCGTCGTGGGACAGCATCAGCCCGTACGAGCCGAGGGCGACCGCGCCGGCCGCGGCCAGGCCGCCCGCCGCCTGCGCGAGCCGCCGGTTCCTGCGGCGCGGGCCGATCGCGCGCTCGTACAGCGAGGTCTCCTCGCCCTGGTGCTCGTGCGCGAAGCGGCGGGACTCCTTGTCCATCGAGTCGAGCAGCATCCCCGTGAGCTTGTCGGTCATCGTGCACCTCGTCTCGGGATCACGGCGGTCACGCGGTCCTCCGCCGGGTCGGCGAACCCCAGGTCGCCGAGCGTCTCGCGCATGTGCGCGATCGCGTCGTGGAGGTAGCGCTTCACCGCGCCTTCGGACACGCCCATGCGTGCGGCGGTCTCGGCGGTGGTGAGCTGCTCGACGTGCCGCAGCACCACGCACGCCCGCTGGCGCGCGGGGAGCTCACGCAGCGCCAGCACCACCGCATCGTGCTCCCCCGCGTGCTCGTCGGCGGGTGCGGCGTCCCGCTCGACCAGCAGGTGCTGCTTCGAGCGTGCGACGGCCTGGGAGCTCCTCCGGTTGAGGAACTGGGTGAGGATGGTCCGCCTCACGTAGGCCTCCGCCCGGTTGACGTCGTCGAGCCGACGCGCGCGCGAGAAGGTGCGGATGATCGCGTCGTGGACCAGGTCCTCCGCCGTGGGGCGGTCGCCGGCCAGCAGGTACGCGTAGCCGACGAGGCGGCTGCGCCGCTCGCGGACGAGCGTGTCGAGCACGCCGTGCCACGCCTTCATGGCGTTCCGCCGTCCCGCCGCCGGCTGCGCAGGTCCATGGTCGATCGCCGCCCCGCGTCCCTCAGCCCGCGTCCATGTAGGCGACGAAGTCGCGGATGACCTGCGCGACCACCGCCTCCTCGTCAGCGATGCCCACCGCGTCGATCATGATCGCGTAGGGCCCGTCGACGTGGACGTAGTGGTTCCAGGTCCCGCGCTCGCCCACGAGCTCGACCTCGCCCGCCTCGTCGTAAAGGGTCGAGGTGCCGGCGACCGTCACGCGCACGGTCGTGCCGTCGACACCGGCGAGCTGCTGCTCGGAGACCTCCGCCACCTCGTGCTCGGTCGTCGTCGAGCCGTCCTCCCAGGTGGACTCCCAGGAGTAGGCGGCGCAGTCCGCGTCGAGCATCGCCGGATACAGCGTGGCGGCGAGGTCCTCGTCGCCGAACACGCGCGTGAGGATGTAGACGATGAACTCCGGTTCGCCCTCGGGTGCCTCACCGCCGGGGAACAACGGACCGACCGGGTTGACGACGTCGCCGGCCGCCTCCGTCCGATCCTTGACGGTGGTCAGCGCCGTCGCCTGGTGGAAGGCCGAGCAGGCCGCCGGGTCGTAGACCTCGGTGCCGGACCCCATGAAGCTCTCGACCGAGTCGACCGGCGAGAGGTCACCTGCGGGCACCGCATAGCCGTCGATATCGACCACGCCGTCGAAGCCCGCCAGCAACCTCTTGAGCTCGGGATCGTCCACCGGTGCGGCGACGGCGCCCACGCTCGCCGCGGCCTCGCCGCGGTCGGCGACGCGTCGACAGCACCCGACGAACCGCAACCGGCAAGCGCCGGGACGGCGGCGGCGAAGGCGCCGGCGGTGACGGCGCGGACCACGGTGCCCGCGCGGACGGTTCGGACTGATCGCTTCATGATGGTGTCTCCCCCGGCGGCCCCGCGGCCGCCTCACCATCTCAACAGGCCACCACACCTTGCGGTTGTGCGCGACCTGGGACGGTCGGTGCCGCCATCGTCGCGGCGCGCCCGCGCTACCGGCGAGCCCCGCGGGCCCACGCCCGGATGATCGCGGTGCCGAGGTCCGGGGCGCCCGGGTCGACGACCACCGCGATCGCCTCGACACCGTCGACGTAGAGCTCCAGGCGCCACGCGTCGCGGCTCCCCCGCACCTGCACCGCGACCGCGACGACCTCGCCGTCGAGCCCGTCCAGCCGGTAGCGGATCACCGACGCCACGGTGCCCCACTCCGCGAGCGCGGCCGCGCACGCGTCGGCGATGCGCTTGAGCTCCCCGAGGTAGCGCGCGGCGACGTCCACGTTCTCGAACCGGCGCACGTGCAGGTCGTTCGCGGCGCCGTCGCCCCGCACGAAGGCGCCGACGTGCACGCCCGTGGACCAGTCGGAGCCACCCTCGAGCCGGCCGAAGACCTCGAGCGCGGGGCATGCGCTCGACGCACCACTGACGTCGCCGACGGCCGCGGACAGCGTCATCGCGGACGCCCCGGGGTCGATCGCGAGACCGCCGACCGTCCAACCGCGCTCCCCCGGCATCGCCTCGGGGTTCGACTCCACGCTCGCCGTCGGGCTGGCCGAGGCGCCCATCGGTGCGGCCTCGTCGTTCTCCGGCCCCGACGCCATCATCCCGACGCCCATGAACGATGCGGCGAGGACCGCGGCGACGGCGGGCACGAGGCGGCGCGCGCGACGGCGCGGCACGATCGCCCGCAGGTACAGCCCGGCCTCCTCCCCGCGGTGGTCGGCGGCGAACGATCGCCGCTCGTCGTCGGCCGCCTCCTCCAGCGCCTCGCGCAGCTCGTCGCTCATGGCTCCCCCTCTCCCGCGTCGCCGCCGCGGCGGCGCGCGCCTCCCGAAGCCAGAACAGCCGGCACGTGCGCGAGGTTGGGCCCGGCCCATGTCGGCCGCTGCGCGCTGCGGCACGGTCGCTACCGCGGACGTCAGCCTCCAGCGCCGAGGTGGGCCAGGAGCTGTCCGACCATCTCGGTGGCGACGGCGTCCGCGCGGGCGACATTCGTGGTGCGGAGAGCGATGAGGTAGGGCCCGGACGCGACCACGTAGATGGGGTCGTCGAACGCAGGCGCCTCCTCAGCATCGTCCGCGGGCCGCGTGTCGTCCAGGACGCCGTCGTCGCCATGGCGGTCCGACACCTCGCCAAGATTCACGCGCGCCGCACCGTCGCCCGCCTCGAAGGCGTCGACGGCGAGGACTGCCGTCGCGACGATCTCGTCGCCGTCCGGCCCGCCGAGTTCGGAGACCTCGTCGCACCCGGCAGCGCCCGCCGCCGCGACGATCGCGGCAGGCTCCCCGGCGTCGGCGAACACGCGGAGCTCGAAAGTCACGGTGCTGGCGTCGGCGCGGTTGCCGGGCACCTGCAGGTAGCCGAGGTTGGCGTAGAGGTCCCCGGTCCGGGACACGTGGTCCTCGGCGGTCGTGAGCCTCATCGCGCGCTGGAGCGCCTCGCACCTGACATCGCCAGCCGGCTCAGGCGCCCAGGTCTCCTCCCCCACGGTGGTCAGACCGACCTCCCCATCGGAGCGGTACACATGCCCGTCGAGCTCGGGGGTGAACGCGAGGAGCCGCTGCCGCACGTCCGAGTCCGCCGCGGGCGATGCTTGCGACGGCGCGGCGGACGGATGGGTCGCCGCAGCCTCGACCTCCTGTGCAGCCGTCCCGCGAACCGCCGCAAGCACGTACCCTGCGGCGGCCATGACCGCGACCGCGGCAGCCACGGCGGTGGGGATGCGCCATCTCGAGTGTCCGAGCATGCCCTACGCCCCCACCTCGCGCACCCAGTCGCCGATGATCGCCACGGCCCTGTCGGTCGCGCCGGGTTCGACCACGACCGCGAGAGCATCTGTGCCGTCCACGTGGAGCCACAGCATCCACCGGCCGTCGTCCGCGGCAAGCTCGCCGTCGGTCACGATCACCCGTAGCGCGGCACCGGGGACGCCGGTGAGGCCCACCCGCGACACCTCGACGTCGAGGGACGTTGCCTGCAGGTCGCGGCCGCACCCGCGAGCGGTAGCGGCGGCGAGATCGACGTACGCGTCGGCGGAGTCAGCGGAGTCGAACTGCGCGACACGGACGTCGTTCGTCGCCCCCGTCGCCTCCATGAACGCCCCCACGTGCGTCGCCTCGACCCACCCCTCCGCCGATGCGTTCTCGAGGCGGCCGATCGAGTCGAGCAGCGCGCAATCGGGCGAGTCGGCGAGCGCCCCGTCCAGGCTCGCCGCCGCAGCCGCGGCCACCGCGTCGGGTTGGAGCACGAGCCCGTCGACCGCCCAGCCGGGCTGACCCGGCAAGGGCTGCTGCCCGGTCGTCGTCCGCTCCGGCGCCGAGGCCTCGTCGCTCGCGGAGGGCGTCGGCGCGGTGTGCGCGGGCTCGACCGTGGAGCGCTGCGGGCCGAAGCCGAGCACGCCTACCACGAGGATCAGGGCGACCGCGGCCGCTGTCACGAGCGGGGCCGCACGTCGCACCCTCCTCCGCGGCGCGATCGCGCGCACGTAGAGGCTCGTGTCGTCTCCGCGATGGGCGTCGTCGAACGCCGCCTGATGGCCGCCGGCGACGTCGCCGAGCATGTCCCGCAGCTGCCTGCTCATGGCGTCCTCCTTCGTGCTGCCACGACCGGCGCGCTCACCGTCTCGTCGGGCTCGTCCGGCGCGAGATCCGCGAGCTCGCCGCGCAGGATCACCATCGCGTCGTGGACGTACCGCTTGACGCTGCCGACCGAGATGTCGAGGCGGTGCGCCGTCTCCTCGGTGCTGAGGTCCTCGAAGTGGCGCAGCACCACGCAGGCGCGCTGGCGGCCGCTGAGCTTGCCGAGCGCGCGGGTGACCTCGTCGACCGCGCCGGTGGCGGCGTCGGCCGGCGGGGCGTCGCGCTCCACCAGCAGGTGCTGCTTGGCGCGCGCCGTCGCGCGTGACCGCCTGCCGTTGAGGAACTGCGTCGTGATCGCCCGGCGCACGTAGCCCTCCGCGGCGTGGACGTTGTCGAGCCGACGGGCGCGCGAGAACGTGCGGATGATCGCGTCGTGCACCAGATCCTCGGCGGTCGCGCGGTCTCCGGCGAGCAGGAACGCGTAGCCCACGAGCGCGCCACGGCGCTCGCGCACCAGCGTCTCGAGCACGCCCTCCCACGTCCTCATGCGCTGCCCCCGTCCCGCCGGCCCCGTCGGCGTCGCGATCGCATCGTGTCCATCATGACCTCACCCGGGCGCACGCGCACCCTCGAGAGCTCCTGCTACTGCGCGTCCACGTGGGCGGCGAGCTGCCCGGCCACCTCGGCGGCGACCTCGTCCCGGTCGTCGAGACCGGCCACCGTCACGTGGAGCGCGTACGGGCCCATGGCCACCAGGTAATCCGTGCCCCAGTCGTCGATCGTGTCGGGCTCGGTCGCGTCCGGGAGCGTCATGGCGGCGCCCTGCACGTCGAGGCGGACCGCCGGGGCGTCGACCCCCGCGAGCTCGACCTGGTCGATCGTGACGCCCTCGAAGGCGAACTCGGCGAAGCCGACACGCTCTCGCGTGTAGGCGTCGCAGCCGCTCGAATCGGAGGCGGCGGCGACCAGCGCCGCCGCGTCCTCCGCGGAGTCGAACGCCCTCACGAACACGTTCACGAGCGGACCGTCGTCGTCGCCTGGCTCCTGCATCGGGCCGTAGTCGGCCACCAGGTCGTCCGCTCGATCGCCGCTCTCGTCGGTGGTCATGAGGTCGAGCGCGGCGCTGAGCGCCGTGCACTCCGCGGGCTCGACCAGCACCTCGCCGTTGTCCGCGAAGGTGCCTGTCACGAGCACCTCCATGAGGCTCGCATCGCGCTCCAGGCCCTCGACCTGAGGGTCGAACGACTCGAGCACGCCCCTCACCTCGTCGTCGTCGGACGATGCGCCGGCGGCAGCCGTCGGTTCCGCGGTCGTCGACGGCACGGCATCCGCGGACACGGCGGCCTCCGCGGTCTCCCCGCCGCCGGTGCACCCGGCGAGCGCCGCGAGACCCCAGATCCCTGCCATGGCGGGCAGGGCCCGCTCCCAGATCCTGACGGTCGTCATGTCTCTCCCCCTCCCGTCACGGACCCGGAGCGGGCCCGCCGAAGAGGGAACACCCCAGACCCGCGAACGGTTGGGCCCGCCGCTCCCCGCGCGCGGCGCATCGACCCGGCGCAGACTGGTGGGACACCCCGGCGACGACGCCGGGAGAGGGAGGGGCCATGCCCAAGTACGTCTTCATCTACCACGCGCCCCCGATGCCGGCCGATGCGTCCCCACCCGAGCCCGAGCAGGTCCAGGAGATGATGGACGCCTGGTACGGATGGGCGCGGAGCGTGGGCGAGAACCTCATCGACCTGGGCACGCCGCTCGCCGGCGGCGTCCACGTCGACCCGGACAGCGTGTCGGGGTCGACCAAGGAGGTCGCCGGCTACTCGATCCTCGTGGCCGACAACATGGATGCCGCGGTCGAGCTCGCGCAGTCGCATCCGCACCTCAACATGCCGGGCGGCTGCTCGATCGAGGTGCACGAGGCGGAGCCGCTCCCCGGCGCCTGAGCCTCGGAGCTCCCGCACAGTTCTCGCACAGGCGGGCCAGGGTGCTTCCACCCGGGCCCGCCTCGTGCTGTCATGAGGAAGGAAGGATTCGGCCGTCCCGGCCGTTGAACGATGCGGCGGGACACGGATCCCGCCGGGCGGCGTCGCCCTCGCACGCCGCCCCTCCCGATGGACGCGGCGTCTGACCCTGCACGCGACCACCACGGGAGCCCCGCCGTGAACGACCCGATCACCCGTACCCTCGAGCTGGAGCCGCTCGGCCCGCTCCTCGACCGCGAGGAGCCGCCCGGCCCGGACCACCACCCGCACCACGAGCCCGAGCCGACGACCCTCACCATCCCGGTGGTGGGCGGCGGCGAGGCCGTGGTCGTCGACGAGCCCGAGCCCGGCTACCGCAGCACCGCCGCGCTCACGCTGTCGCCCCGCCGCGCGGGCCTCGCGCTGACGGCCCTCGCGCTGGGCGCGTTCGCCACCGGCGCCAACGAGGCCTCGATCGTCGCGCTCAGCTCGCAGATCGCGCGCGGCCTGGACGTGCCCGTGTCCCAGGTGGGCCTGCTCGCCACGGCCTTCGCCCTCACCGTCGTCGTCGCCGCCATCCCGCTCACGGTGGTGACGCGGCGGCTGAGCAAGCGCGTCGCGCTTTCCGGCACGTTCGTCGTGTGGACCGCCGGCGTGGTGCTCGCCGCGAGCGCCACGGCGCTGCCGCAGCTCGCGGCCGGGCGCATCGTCTCCGCGGCCGCGCACGCGCTGTTCTGGGCGATCGTCGCGCCGACCGCCGCGAGCCTGTTCGCGCCGCACCTGAGAGCCCGCTCCGTCACCCGCATCATGGTCGGCGCCGCGGCGGCCGGCGTGGTGGGCACGCCGCTCATCACCGTCGCGGGCGGCTCGCTCGGCTGGCAGGCGCCCTACTGGGGCTTCGCGGCGCTCGGCGTGCTGCTCGCCGTCGCGCTCGCGCTGCTGCTGCCCGGGGCCGCGCCGCCCCGTCCGGACGCCTCCGACGCTCCCGCCCCGCAGCACGCGCGCGGCGACCTGCCGTCCCTGAAGGCCTTCGTCCGCGTGCTCGCCGTGACCTTCACGGCGAGCGTGGCGATGACGACCACCTGGACGTACATCGTGCCGTTCTACACGGACGTCGCCGAGGTGGGGCCGCGCACCGTGCCGATCCTGTTCGCGCTGGGCGGCACCGTGGCGGTGGGCACCACGCTCGCGGTCACGCCGTTCCTCGTCAAGCACGCCGTCCCCACGGTCGCCTTCGGGCTCGTGGTGCTCTCGGCGGCGTGGTCGCTGCTCGCCACGGGCGTCGGCTGGGCCGCGATCCTGGGCCAGGTGGCGCAGGGCGCCGGCTGGGCCGTGCTCCTCGCGGCGCTCCTCAACTGGGCGATGCGCCACACGCCGTGGCGCACCGAGGTGGGCGCGTCGACCTACACGGTCGCCATGAACTCCGGCGCCGCGGTCGGCCCGCTCGTCGGCGGCGCCCTGGTCGAGCAGTACGGCCTGCGCGCGTTGCCCGCGGTGTCGCTGGGGCTCACGCTGCTGGCCGCCGTCGTGACGGCGGGCGTCGACCGGACGATGCTGCGGAGGCTGAGCGTGCCCCGCCAGGTGCGCCTCGCGCTCGAGGCGCGCGACGCCATGCGGGCACGGCGCCAGGAGTGGCAGCGCCGCACCGGCGCGGCCGTCGGCGGGGCCCTCGACTCCGCGGGCCAGGGCGCCGCGCGGGCCGCCCACGGCGGCGCGCGACGCGCCGGCTCGGCCCTCCGGGCGCACGTGAGGGACTGGGCCGAGCTCAGCTGAGCCGCCCACCGAGCGGGGCAGCCGCCGCAGGCGCACACTGGAGGCGAGCGGCGCCGCTCCGCGCGCCCGACGCCGCGCGTCCCCGGAAGGCGCGCAGGAGTGGATCATGCTCAAGGACAGCACCGCCACGGCGTGCTTCTCGACGGACGACGTGGCGAAGACCAAGGAGTTCTACAACGGGACGCTCGGCGTCCCGATCCTCATGGAGCAGGACGATGCGGTCGCGTTCCAGTTCGCGAACGGCACCGCCGCCTTCATCTACCTCAAGGAGGACCACGTCCCCGCGGCCCACACCGTGCTCATCCTCACGGGCGCGGACGTGGAGGCCGAGGTCGCGGACCTCAAGTCGAAGGGCGTCACGTTCGCGGACCTGCCGTACACGGACGACGACGGCATCGCGCGCGAGGAGAACATGCCCAAGACCGCGTGGTTCCAGGACCCGTCCGGCAACTGGGTCGCCGTCGGCGAGAACTTCGCCTGACCGGCCGCGGACGACCGGAGATCATCATGCTGAGCGACAGCAAGGCGTTCTCGAGCTTCTCGACGAACGACATCGACAAGGCGGAGGCGTTCTACTCGGACACGCTCGGCCTCGACGTGAAGCGTTGGGGCGACGAGGGCATGGGCGAGATGCTGTGGATCCCGTTGCCCGGCGGCGGCCGCCTGTTCATCTACCACAAGGAGGATCACCAGCCGGCGACGCACACCGTCCTCAACTTCGAGGTCGCCGACTTCGATGCGGAGGTGGCGGCGCTGCGCGACACGGGGGTGACGTTCGAGGTCCTCGAGTGGACCGACGAGGACGGGATCGCGCGCGACATCGAGGGACGCATGCCCGCCACCGCGTGGTTCAAGGACCCGGCCGGCAACTGGATCCTGATCGGCGAGACCATGACCGAGGAGGCCTGAGCACTCGGCGGTCCCGCGGCGCCGGTACGGTCGAGCCATGACCGACCTCACCGCCCTCGCCGACGAGTACTACGCCTACGCGCTCGGGCTCAGCCCGCTCGACCTCATGTGGGACGGGCGGCTCGAGCACCTCGCCGAGTGGAACGACGTCTCCGTGGAGGGACGCGCCGCCGCGCACGAGCGGCTGATGGGCTACGCGCGCGCCGCCGAGGCGATCGACCCGGGCGACGACCTCCAGGCGACCGCGCTGCGGGACACCATTGCGTCGCACGCGCGCTCGACCGCGCTGCACCTCGCGTGGGAGCCGGAACTGCTCCACCTCAACCCGACGATGGGCGCGTGGGAGAACATTCTGTCGTTCATCGACGCGTTCCCGCTCCGCACCGCCGAGCACGGCGAGGCGTACCTCACGAAGCTGCGCCGGCTCCCCCGCTTCCTCGACGACCTGCTCGACGTCGCCGAGGACGCCGCCGCCGAGGGCCGCGTCGCTCTCGAGCGGCACCTGCTCGACACCGCCCGCTCCGCCGAGTCCTACCTGCGCGCGGCGCACGACGGCGACGACCGCATGCTCGCGCAGGCGGCCCCCACCGAGCTGGACGATGCGGCACAGGCCGAGTGGGTCCGCGAGCGCGACCGCGTGGTCGCCGAGTCCGTCCACGCGGGCGTCGCCCGCTTCGCCGACCGCCTGCGCCGGCTCGCGGACCGCGGCACGCCCGACGACCGCCCCGGCCTCGTGCACCTGCCCGGCGGCGAGGCGGTCTACCGCGACCGCATGTGGGCGCACCTGCAGCTCGACCTCACCCCGCAGGAGGTCCACGAGCTGGGCCTCGCGCAGGTCGCGAAGCTCGAGGACGAGTACCGGGAGATGGCCGGGCCGCTGCTCGGCACGGACGACATCGGCGAGATCTACGCGCGCCTGCGCGACGACGACAGCCTCCGGTACACCTCCGCCGAGGCGATCGTGCGCGATGCGGAGGCGGCGCTGGTCCGGGCGGAGGAGGCCTCGCCCGCGTGGTTCGCCGTCATGCCCCGCGCGCGCTGCGTCGGCCACGCGACTGACTTCGGCGCGATGGCGTACTACTCGGCGCCCGTGCCGACGACCGGCAAGGAGGGCGACTTCTACTTCAAGACGTCCGACCCGCACGCGTGGGCAACCTACGAGCTCGAGGCGATCGCGTTCCACGAGGCCATCCCCGGCCACCACCTCCAGTTCGCGCTGCACGCCGAGAACGAGGACCTGCACATCGTCCAGCGCGAGCTCTTCAGCACCGCGTACGCGGAGGGCTGGGGCCTGTACACCGAGCGGCTCGCCGACGAGATGGGCCTGTACTCGTCCGAGCTGTCGCGCGTCGGCATGCTCAGCGCCGACTCGCTCCGCGCGTGCCGCCTGGTGGTCGACACGGGCATCCACGCGCTCGGCTGGAGCCGCGAGCAGGCGATCGAGTACTGCCTCGCGCACTCCCCGCTCGACCGCCACCACATCGAGCAGGAGGTCGACCGCTACATCGGGCTCCCCGGCCAGGCGCTCGCGTACATGGTCGGCCGGCTCGAGATCCTCGCGATCCGCGACGAGGCGCAGCGCCGGCCCGGATTCGACATCCGGGCGTTCCACTCGGCGGTGCTCGGCTACGGCGCGGTGCCGCTCACGACCCTGAGGCGCATCGTCCTCGGGTGACGATGCGCGGTGGCCGTGCCCGCTCCCAGCGCGTGACGCCTTGCGGGCCCGGGTACCCCCGGGGGCAGGCATATGGTTGACGACTTGTCAACTTTTACAAGCGTGCGAGGCATGCCTAACCTGGGGCGGTTATGTCGCTCCACCCCCGCATCGTCGCGCTCGCCTGCCTGCTGCCGCTGACGCTGGCCGCCTGCTCGTCCTCGTCGGACAGCTCCGCCACCGCGAGCGCCGAGCGCATCGTGTCCGGGACCACCCCGACCAGCACCGTCGCCCCCGCGACCCCCGCCGAGATCGGCGGCGCCGCCACGGCCACCGTGACCTCGCAGGAGGTCGTCGCGACCGGCCTCGACGCTCCATGGTCGCTCGCGACCATGGCCGACGGCTCGCTGCTCGTCTCCGAGCGCGACAGCGCGCTGATCAAGCGCGTGCGCGCGGGCATCGCGACCAGCCTCAACGGTCCCGGCGCCGACGCGCTGCGCCGCACGGTCGACAACGAGGGCGAGGGCGGCCTGCTCGGCATCGCCGTGCTCCCGGGCGACACGACCTACCTGTACGCGTACATCACGCGCGCCGACGACAACGCCGTGCTGCGCATGGAGCTCAACGGCGACCTGCTGGGCCTGCCCACGGCCATCGTCGAGGGCATCCCGTCGGCGAAGAACCACGACGGCGGCCGCATCGCCTTCGGGCCCGACGGCTTCCTCTACATCGCCACCGGCGACGCCGGCCAAGGCGACAAGGCGCCGGAGACGGGCTCCCTCGCGGGCAAGATCCTGCGCGTCGTCGCGAAGGGCGGCGCGAAGGACGGCAAGGCCGCGCCCGGCAACCCGTGGGGCAACCGCGTGTGGTCGAAGGGCCACCGCAACGTCGAGGGCCTCGCGTTCGTCGCCGACGGCCGCCTCTACGCGAGCGAGCTGGGCCAGGACGCCTGGGACGAGCTCAACCTCATCACCGCCGGCAGCGACTACGGCTGGCCGTCGACCGAGGGCACCGACGGGCTTCCCGCCGACGGCGTCACCGCGCCCATCGAGACGTGGGCGCCGGACGATGCGTCGCCCTCGGGCCTCGCGGCGACCCACGAGGCGCTCTACATGGCCGCGCTGAAGGGCGAGGCGCTCTGGCGCATCCCGCTGACCGCGGACGGCACGGGCGAGCCGCAGGTGATCCTCGACGGGATCGGCCGCATCCGCGACGTCGCGGTCGGCATCGACGGCTCGCTGTACGTCGCGACGACGAACACCGACGGCCGCGGCCAGGCGCGCGAGGGCGACGACCGCATCCTGCACCTCACCATCGGCTGAGGTCGCGCGGACCGCGTCAGATGGGCTCCGGCAGGAGCCCGGTGAAGTCGAGCGTGCCGTCCGCGCGGCGCGGGACCGGAGTCGCGGACACGACCGCCTCGCGCGGGATCGGGCCGTAGAGGTGCGGGAACGCGTCACCGGCCTCCGGCACCTGCTCGAACTCGACGCGCGAGCGCACCTTGGCGGGGTCGACGCGCAGCAGCACCACGTCCTGGCCGCCGTAGAAGGCCGCGCCGACGCCGGCCACCTGGCGCGCGAGGCTGAGGTGGATGAAGCCCTCCTCCTCGAGCGTGCGGCCGAGGGTCGAGACCGTGTAGGGCTCGGTGGCTTGCGGGTCCCACTCGGCGGCGATGGCGAGATGGTAGAGATGGGGGATCTCGAGCATGGTCCCAGGGTGGCACGGGAAGCGGCTGGCTGCCGGGCGGCACGCGCCGGTGCGTGAGAACGCTCTCTCGACCCGGCGCATCGTCCCGCCGCACGGGCCTGTCGCGACCGCCGCATCGTCCCCCGCCGGGCGTGTCGCGCGGGACGCGAGAGTCTCTCCGACGTGTTTCACGCATACGTGAAACAGGACCGCGGGTCCTCGCCTACCCGAGCGGGCCCTCGACGAGCACCGCGCGCGGGTGCAGCACGGTGAGCGTGAGGCCGGGCGACGTGGTGGCGATGGTGGTGTCGAAGGGCGCCCAGGTGCCGTCGGCGACGCGGTACTCCCCCGACCACGTCGTGGTGAGGGTGACGGTCGCGGTGTCGAGGGCGCGGCCGTAGGCGTGGGTGACGGTCGCGTCGGGGTAGGGCGCGCCGGGGTCGGCGGTGGTGGTCTCGGCGCCGTCGCCCCAGGCCCAGGTGAAGGTGGCGGGGGTGGCGCGGATGTCGACGTCGGCGCCGAGCAGGATCGCGGAGTGGAGGCGGGGGCCGTCGTCGGCGATCGCGATGGTCGGGACGGTGGCGTAGACGACGCCGGTGTCCGGCTGCAGGGACATCTCGGACGGGTCGGGGCGAAGCTCGGTCCACTCGCGCTCGATGAGGGCGAAGAGGTCGTCCTCGGAGGGACACGAGTACCAGGCGACGGCGGTCCAGGCGGACCAGGTGCCGTCGTCGAGCTGCTCGCGCATCCACAGCGGCGGGATGGGCGTCATGCCGCCGGGGCAGTCGAGGGCGTCGCCGGACGCGAGCGGCGAGCAGACCTGGTCCTCGGAGGTCATCGGCGTGGAGCCGGTGCAGGCGATCGCGCGCAGGTACTCGCGTGGGGTCGAGGCGACCTGGGTGGTGCCCGGGCCGCCTTCAATCTCACCCCGCACGCCATCGACTTCGAATTCCTCCTCGCCAGCCCTACCGTCGAACGCATCGTCCGGAACTCCGGGCGCAAGGTGCAAGGCGGTGAGCACCGTCAGCGCAGCCAGCCGCCGCGATCTCACGAGTCCTCACTCGCAACGCCAATCACTTGCCAATGACCGCCAGTGAAACCGAGCCGGACGCCATAGGCCGCGGCGCCGGCCCGGCTCGAACTCTGCACTCCGCCACTGGAATCAAGCAGACGGCCCGCCTCCAACTCGGCAGCGAGCAACACCGACGCCTCGGAGTCGCTCGTCAGCGCGGCTTGAGTCTGACCGGCGTCGACCGTGATCTCGCCACCGCGCGCGGTCCATCCCTCGTCGCGCACACGCTCGGCATTCGCGAGCGCGTCGGCGCAATAGTCGCAGCCCTCCGCGGACAGCGCCTCCCAGACGCGCGTGTCCCCGGTGTGGAACATCGGCGCGTACTGCTCGAGGAAGAACGTCGCGGTCATCATCGCGCCGTACACGTCGGCCCGCTCGGATCCCTCGGGCATCATCGCGAGCAGCTCGTCGTCCGTCAGCGCCGTGGGCGCCGCGCTCGGGGTGGACGCGGCCGCCTCCGTTGGCACGACGACCGTGCCGCCCGTCGGCGACTCCGTGACGATCGGCGCCGGCTCCCCCGTGCACGCGGCGACGCCGACGCACACGCCCGCGAGCATCGTCGCCGCGACCGCGCGGCGCGCCACCCGCCCCCCTGGGATGAACCGCATGAATCGAAGGTAACGGACGAAACGCCCTGGCAGAAGGCCCAGATCTCAACCTGGGGACGGGTAGCGCCCCATTTCACGTATGCGTGAAACGCGCCAGAGATAACCTCGCGCCCCTCGCGACACGCCGAGGCGCGGCCCGCGACCCGCCTACCGGACCCGCCGCTTCCCCACCCCGGGCAGGAACTTGCCGGTGCGCGCGGCATAGTCCGAGTACCCGGGATAGGTCCGCACCAGGTACCCCTCCTCGACGCGCGTCTTGAGGTCGAAGAACACGAGCATCACGACCGCGGACACGAGCGTCCACAGCTTTCCCGACCCGATCGCCAGGCCGAAGCCGATCACGATGATCGCCGCGTACATCGGATGCCGCACATACCCGTAGATGCCGCCGGCGGCGAGGCCGGCGCCGTTGGGGGTCGGCATGGGCGTGAGCGCCCGGCCCAGGTCCTTGCCCGACCAGAACATGCCCAGCAGCCCGAGCAGCACCAGCGTGCTCCCCAGCCACAGCGATCCCTCGAGACCGGGCCCGTCGAGCAGCGCCGTCAGTGCCACTGCCAGGAAGATCAGCCCCTGCAGCCCCACGAGGGCGAGCCCCAGCAGACGGGTGCGCAGTGACGTCGACATCGGGCCAGGCTACCCGGCCCGCTTGCGCGCGACGTGCGGCTCGCGCGCCTCGGCGGCGTCTGAGGTGTCCGGTTGGTGGGCGTCGATCCACCGGTCGACCGTCTCCCACCACTCGTAGAGCCACGTCTCGCGCGCCTCCCGGCCGTCGGGCACGGACGCCGGATCGGCGGTCCAGCCCTTGATGACGATGCGCTTGTCGACCGGGAGCTCGCGCCACACGTCCGCGACGGTCGAGAGCCGCTCGAGGCCCGTGTGCCCGACCACCACCACGCGCGCATCCGGCCGCGCGTCCATCGCCGCGAGCACGCCTCCCGGGTGCGGCGGCATGACGTGCGGCATGCCCTCGGCCCGGTCGGCGAGCGCATCGTGCCCCTGCTCGCGCAGCGCCGCGATCCGTCGCTCGCGCCGCTTGGGCGTCGCGTTGGCGCCCTCGGGGAAGATCAGCAGCGCGCCCTCATCGCCCAGCTCGCGCGCGAGCGCGGCAATCGCCTCGGTCCCGCCGGGCGCGCCCACCGCCCGATGGCGCCGCGGCGTGAGGAACTGCGACGGGATCCGGTGCAGCAGGATGTCGATCGCGGGGTCCCACTGCAGCGTGTCCTTGAGCACGATCGCGGGCGCCCGGCCGAACCGGTTGAGCAGCGCGTCCACCAGGATGAACGAGTCGCCGGGCCCGGCGTGACGACATACGACGATGAGCGGGCTGCCCGGGGCGATCTCGTCGAGGTTCGCGTCCTCCAGGTCGATCTCGAGGCGCAGCGTCCACCGCCCCTGCGCGAACAGCGCCTTGAGCATCGCGCGGGCGAGCGCCAGGTGGTTCCGCTGCGAGGCCTCGGAGTGGATCCTCGTGCCGAAGCCGTGCCACACCCACAGGCCGGTGAGCGCGACGACGCAGGCCGCGTCCCACAGCAGGTAGAAGCCCGCCAGCCACACGATGCGCGTGAGCCGCAGGCGTCCGGGCAGCGCGAAGCTCACCGCCGCGGCGACGGCGACCAGCAGCCACGCCGCGAGCGGCAGCCACACGAACGCGACCGCGACGATCAGCGGCGCGAGCACCGCGCGACGCACCCAGCGCGGCGGCAGGCGCCACCAGCGCGTGCGGCGCGGCGACCTCGGGCGCGCGCCCGCGGGGGACGATGCGCCGGTCACGCACCCTCCCCCACGCCGGCCAGGTACGCGGCGGTCGCGTCGCGCGCGGCCTCGATCCGCGCGTGCGTGCGGTCGAGCCGGCGGTACGCGCCGAGCCGCTCGTCCCCGGGCTGGCGTCCGCCGTAGGGCAGCACGTGGAGCTCGACGTGCGGAGGGACGGCAGCGCGCTCCCGCTGGAAGCGGTGGCGGCGCGAGATCTCGAACGCGATGCGGCCCACGTCGGAGGGCGTGCGGGGCGGGTGCAGCGGCTCCTCGATCCGGCCCACCTGCAGCACGTAGATCGTGGTGGCCCCGCGCGCGACCGCCTCCCCCACGGGGATCGAGTTGACGATGCCGCCGTCGATGAAGTGCTCGCCGTCGATCTCGGTGGGTGGCAGCGCCGCCGGCACGGACGCGGAGGCCATCACGGCGGGGACCACGGGCCCGGAGTCGAACCAGTGCTCCGACGCGCGCTCGATGGACGCGGCGCATACGGCGAGCGGCACCGCGAGGTCCTCGAACCGGGTCTCGTGGCCGATCACGTCCTCGATGAGGCCGCGCAGCGCGTCGGGGTCGTTGAGGTGGGTGCGGTGCTTCGCGAGGCGGCGGGCCTGGCGGTACCAGGACTCGCCGTAGATGGCGCCGGCGGTGGGCGACGCCCACGTGTGCTCGAGCTTGGCGACCACGTCGAGGTGCGGGTCCTGCGCGACGGCGGCGCCGTTGATCGCGCCGATCGAGGTGCCCACGACCAGCTGCGGCACGATGCCCGCCTCGAGCAGCGCGCGCAGCATCCCGACCTCGGTGGCGCCGCGCACGCCGCCGCCTCCCAGGACGAATGCGACGGTCATGTGGCCAGGTTAGGCGGCTGATAGCGTCGGTGCGGTGGCAGCGCGCCCCATCCCGTCGCATCGTCGCTCCGAACCCGGGTCATGATCACGCTCATCATCGTCGGACTGGTCTCCGGAATCATCACCGCGATCAGCCCCTGCGTCCTGCCCGTGCTTCCCGCGATCCTCACCAGCGCCATCCAGGACGGGGCGAGCAGCCGACGCCGCCCGCTCGTCGTGGTCGCCGGCCTGGTGACCAGCTTCGCCGTGTTCACCCTGCTCGGAGGCATCCTGCTCGCGAGCCTGGGGCTGCCCGACGACCTGCTGCGGTGGATCGGCATCATCGTGCTCGCGATCGTCGGCCTCGGGCTGATGATCCCGCAGGTGGGCGAGCTGTTGCAGCGGCCCTTCGAGCGCATCCGCCCGATCCAGATGGACCGCAACGGCAACGGCTTCGTCATGGGCCTCGCGCTTGGGCTCGTGTTCGTGCCGTGCGCCGGCCCGATCCTCGCGTCGATCACGGTGCTCGCCGCGACCAACGGCGTGAGCTGGGGCCTCGTCGCGCTGACGCTGGCGTTCTCCGCGGGCATCGCGATCCCGCTGCTGGGGTTCGGCTTCGCGGGGCAGGCGATCTTCGCGCGCATCAAGGCCGTCCGCGAGCGCCTTCAGCTCATCCGCTCCATCTCGGGCGCGGTGCTCCTCGCGACGGCGCTCGTCATCGCGACGAACGTCGCGGAGCCGCTGCAGCGCGCGGTGCCCGGCTGGCTCGCGAGCGTGCAGAACTCGATCGAGGACAACAACACCGTCCGCGACGAGCTCGACACCCTCGCCGGCCGCGAGGACATGGACACGTCGGTGACCGGCGACCAGCTGAGCTTCGACCAGTGCGCCGACGACGGCGGCACGCTCCACAACTGCGGCGAGGCGCGCGACCTGCCGGGCATCGACGCGTGGCTCAACACCGACGACGGCCAGGCGCTCGACCTCGAGGAGCTGCGCGGCCAGGTGGTGCTCATCGACTTCTGGACCTACTCCTGCATCAACTGCCAGCGCACGTTCCCGTACCTGACCGCGTGGGACGACCGCTACCGCGACGACGGCCTCACGATCATCGGCGTCCATACGCCGGAGTTCGCCTTCGAGAAGGTGGTCGACAACGTGGCCTCCGCCGCGGACCGCTACGGGATCCAGTACCCGATCGCGATCGACAACGAGTACCAGACGTGGCGCGAGTGGGACCAGCGCTTCTGGCCGGCGCACTACCTGATCGACCAGAACGGCGTGGTGCGCCAGGTGCACTACGGCGAGGGCGCGTACGACGAGACCGAGACGCTCATCCAGCAGCTGCTCGACACTCCCCCGCAGGACACCGTGAACGTCGACACGGGCGGCCACACGGTGGGCCGCAGCCCCGAGACCTACCTGGGCTACGGGCGCGGCTACGCGAAGGCGAACGGCGACTACCCGCGCGACGAGGCGTACGACTTCGGCACGGGCCCGGTCCCGGCCACGGACGAGGTGTCGCTGTCGGGCACGTGGACCGTGGGCGACGAGAACATCACCGCCGGCGCCGATGCGTCGCTCGAGATGCGCTTCTACGCGGCCGACGTGCACCTCGTGCTCGCCGGCGAGGGCACGGTGACCGTGACGCTCGAGAACGACCCGTCGTACCGCGAGGTCGTCAAGGTGACCGGGACCCCCGACCTGTACGACCTCTACGTCGGCGACCCGACCACGGACACGATCCACCTCGACTTCTCCGAGGGCGTCGAGGCGTACGCGTTCACCTTCGGGTGAGCCGCGGGCGGCCACGTCTCTCCGCCCGCCCTCCGCGCCCCGCTGATCACTGGGGGCCCATCTCTGGCCGAAGATGGGCCCCCAGTGATCAGCGGGGCGCATCGCAGGGAGCCGCGGACCGGCGCCGCACCCATCCACCGCCCCCGCAGCCCCGAACACCAACCGTCGGGCACGACATCCCCGAGAAGCCCGGCACAGGGAGGAATCATGAACCGAATGCGCACGCTCGCCGTTCCGGGGCTCATCCTGCTGGCCGGCACCACGCTCGCCGCGTGCGGCGACACGGAGCCCGCCTCGTCGAGCTCGGACGACTCGATGATGGAGGAGACCATGGAGTCGACCCCCATGGAGTCCGAGTCGATGATGTCCGACGACGAGATGATGGAGGACGACTCCACCATGGAGTCCGACGACGAGATGATGGACGAGTCGCACGACGACTCCACCATGGAGAGCGACGAGATGATGGAGGACGAGGGCTGACGCCTTCGGGCCGGACGATGCGGAGGGCGAGTTGAGCGCGAACGGGAGCGAGCGGCGGCTGCGGGCGGTGCCCGCGGACCGCGACGGCGCGCACCCGGACCGGCACAGGGACGCCCGCGGCGACGCGGACGTGCTCGCCGACCTCCTCGTGCGGACCGGCCGGGGCGACCAGGCCGCCTTCGAGCGCGTCTACGACGCCCTGGCCGGCACGGTGCACGGGCTGGCCCTCCGCATCGTCCGGGACCCGCAGCTCGCCGAGGACGTGGCGCAGGAGGCGCTCGTCGAGGTGTGGCGCGCGGCGGCCCGCTACCGCCCCGAGCACGGCTCGGCGCGCGCGTGGGTGCTGACCATCACGCATCGTCGCGCGGTGGACCGGGTCCGCTCCGAGCAGTCGCACGCCGACCGCCTCATGAACCACGGCCCGCGCCACGCGGTCGCCGCGGCCGAGCAGCTCGAGCATCCCGAGGAGGTGGTCGAGGCGATGGACGCGCAGTGGCGCGCCGCGCGGGTCCGCAAGGGCCTCGAGACCCTCACCCCGCTCCAGCGCGAGGCGCTCGAGCTCACGTACTACAAGGGCTACACGAACAAGCAGCTGGCGGAGTCGCTCGGGATCCCCCTGGGCACCGCGAAGGCCCGCATCCGCGACGCGATGATCCGGCTGCGCGACACCTGGGAGGCGGCGCGATGAACGACAACGTGCACGCCCTCATCGGCGCCTATGCCGTCGACGCGGTCACGCCCGACGAGCGCGCCGACTTCGAGGCCCACCTGTCCGCGTGCGAGGACTGCAGCGCGGAGCTCGTCGGACTGCGCGAGGCCGCCGCGACCCTCGGCGAGGCGGAGGCGGTCACGCCCCCGGCGTCGCTGCGGGCGAGCGTGCTCGACGAGATCGGGCGCACCGCGCAGCTGCCGCCCCTGACCGAGGACGATGCGCCGGCCGCACGGGACGCTGGGGGCCCCGTGCCGCTCGCGCAGGAGCGCCACGCGCGCCGGGAGCGCCACCTGTGGCCGCGTCTCGCGGTCGCGGCGGCGGTGGCCTCGGTGCTCGCGGTCGGCGGCCTCGTCGGCTCGACCCTCATGGCGGACCGCGAGGACCAGCTGGCCCTCGAGAAGGACGTGATGATGGTGACGAGCGCGCCGGACGCGAAGTCCATGGATCTCGGGCTCGGCACCGCGCACCTCGTGGTGAGCGAGAAGATGTCGTCCGTCGTGGCGATGGGCGACGACTGCCCCCACCCCAAGGACGGCATGGCGTACCAGTTGTGGCTGGTGATGGACGACGGCTCCAAGGAGGCCGGCCCGACGTTCATGCCCGACTCGGACGGCACCTTCATGACGATGGTCCACATGGACATGGACGGCGTCACCGCGATCGCGGTGACGGAGGAGCCCATGGGCGGCTCCGCCGAGCCGACCTCGACCGAGGTCGCGGTGGTGGGGCTGTAGGTCCGGCCGCGGCTCGGGAGCCGGCCGGGTCAGTCGTCGCCGTCGGGGTGCTCGGCGCGCAGCTGCAGCGAGATCTGCTCGGCGTCGAGGATCCGCATCGCGTCGCCGAGCGTCTCCGAGCCGTACGTCCCCATGCCTCGTACCTCGAGGATCCGCTCGCGCTGCGCCTCGATGATCGCGAGCCGCAGCTCGAGGAACTGCGCGCCGTGGCCGACGGTCTCGTCGTCCTCCGCGCGCGCATGGCTCACCGCGCGGCGTACCGCCGCGAGCACCTCGGGGTGGAAGGCGCCGCCGTCGTGGGCACGCAGCGCGTCGTCGGCGAGGATCGTGTCGGCCACGCCCGACAGGAGGTCGCGCAGCTCCTCGCGCTCGCGCTCGTCGTGGACGGACTCCCCCGCGATCCCGAGGCGCTTCGTCAGCCACGGCAGCGTCGAGCCCTGCATCATGAGCGAGCCGACGGCCACGACGAACGCGATGAGCACGAGCGTCGAGCGCAGCGGCGTGTCCGCGGGCAGCGACTGGGCCGCCGCGACGGTGATCGCGCCGCGCATGCCCGCCCACACGAGCACGCCGCCCTCGCGCCACCCGAGCGGGCGGTTCTCGAGGTAGTCGGCGTACGCGGAGTGCTGCTCGACGCGGCGGGCCGCCGCCTCCCGATGCGCCGGGTCCGGATGCGACTCGGCCTGCTGCCCGAGGCCCTCGACGCGCTCGTGCCGCGCCCTCACCCGGCGCGCGCGGCGCGCCGCCGCCATCACCACGGGGGCGATGTACGCGATGCGGATGGCGAGCACCAGGGCGAGCGCCGCGATCCCGATGCCGACGGCGTTCCACACGGACCCGTGCGTCTCCTCGACGTCGGTGACGAGGGTGGTGAGCTCGAGGCCGAGCAGCAGGAACACCACGCCCTCGAGCAGCAGCTCGGCGGTGCGCCAGTTGGTGCGTTCGGAGATGCGGTCCGCGGGGCGCAGGTACCTGGGCGCGCGGTACCCCGCGACCAGGCCCGCCACGACGGCGGCGACGAGGCCCGAGGCGCCGAGCAGCTCCGCGGGCACCGCGGCGGCGAACGGCGCCACGAACGAGATGGCGGTGCTGTTGGCGGCGCCGGGCACGAGCCGGCGCAGCCTCACGCTCAGCTCCCCCATCACCAGGCCCACCGCGACCGCGATGATCACGGCGGACGCGAAGTCCCAGGTCGCCTCGCCGAACGTCATGCTGGCGCCCGCCGCCGCGACCGCGGTGCGCAGCGTCACGAGGGCGGTAGCGTCGTTGAACATCGACTCGGCCTCGAGCACCGTGACGATGCGCGGGCTCACGCCCATCTTGCGGATGATCTGCACCGCGACCGCGTCCGTAGGGCTCACCACCGCGCCGAGCGCCGCACCCAGCGCGAAGCCGATCCCCGGGATCACCTGCATGAAGAACAAGCCCATGAGGCCCGCGCTCACGAGGACCAGCACGATCGACAGGCCGCTGATGGAGCGGAAGTCCCGCCGGAACTCCGTCGCGGGCAGCGCCACGGCGGCGGAGTACAGCAGCGGCGGGATGATGCCCAGCAGGATGAACTCGGACTCGACCTCGATCTCGGGCATGCCGGGGACGAAGCTCACGCCTACGCCGAGCAGCACGAGCAGCAGCGGGGCGGCGACGCCCACGCGCGGCGCGATCGAGTGCACGGCCACGATCGCGACGACCGCGATCACCCCGATGAGCAGGACCTCGTCCATCCACGACCTCCCTGGCACCGCGCCGAGTGTTCAGCCCCCAGCCAACCACCTTGCGGGCCGCCGCGGCGAGCGGCGCGACCGGCTCGGGTCGCGCGCCGGGGCCCACGGCGAGAGACTGAGGCATGGCCGAGATTCTCCTGTTCCACCACGCACTAGGGCTCACCGAAGGGCTCCTTGCCTTCGCCGAGCGCCTGCGCGCGGACGGCCACACGGTCCACTGCCCCGACTGCTACGCGGGCCGCACGTTCACCGACACCGACGAGGGCGTCTCGTTCGCCCAGGGCATCGGGCACGATGCGCTCCAGGAGGCCGCGCACAGCGCGGCCCGTCGTCACCGCGGCGCGGACGTGGTGATCGGCTACTCGCTCGGCGCCATGCAGGCGCAGCTGCTGGCGCAGGATCGGCGCCGATTCCGGGCATGCCTGCTGGTGGCCGGCGCGCTGCCGCCCGCGGCGCTCGGCGGGGTGTGGCGGCACGAGGTCGCGCTGCAGATCCACGTGGCGGACCCGGACGAGTGGGTGGTGCCGCAGGAGATCGACGCGCTGCTCTACCACGCGCCTCACGCACGCATCTTCCGCTACGCGGGCAAGGGCCACCTGTTCATGGACCACTCCACGCTCGAGTACGACGCCGACGCGGCGGACCGCTTCGAGGAGCGCACCAGCGCGTGGCTCGCGGAGCTCGACGAGCACCAGCGCTCGCGTCAGATGGCCTGACCGGCCCGGGGGCCGAGCGGCGCGTCAGGCGCTGCGCAGCATCTTCTTGACCCGCTCGAGCGCGGCCTCGATGGCGGCCTCGCCCTCCTCGCGGGTCCACCGGCGCATCGGCTCCGGCTCGGGCTCCCAGGTGCCGTCCGCATCGTCCCGGCGCGGGGGCCACGGCATCCAGCGGCGGCCGTGCCGCTCGCGCTGGCTCTGCTTGAGCGCGTCGACGCGCTCCTTGTCGGCGACGTGGCGAGGCTCGCGGCTGTAGCTCGCGCCGCCGAGGTCGCCCATGGTGATCTCGATGCCGTCGGTCCACGAGTAGCGCTCCTGGAAGCGGCCCTCGACCACGGAGAACACGAGCCGCTCGAGCAGCTCGGCGCTGTCCTCGAGGGACTCGTCGCATGCGTCGCAGCCGCACGCGGGCGCGCGGGCCTCGCCGGCGGCTCCCATCGCGACGACGATGCTGGGGAACGTCGTCTCCGCGATCACGAGCGGCGCGCAGCCGTCGTGACGCGGCAGCAGGGTCGCGGCCCGGGCGATGCGCACCTGGCCCTGCTCGGCGCTGCGCACCGTGTCCGGCGCGTCCTCGGGCAGGCCCTCGGTGTAGCGGACGTCGACGTCGTACGTGCGCTCGAGGTGCTCGATGAGCGCGTCGGCGACGTCGGCGAGCGGGGCGAAGCGCTCCGGGTGCCGCGTCAGGGAGTAGGTGCGCTTGGGCGGCCCGTCGGCGCCCCAGCGGTGGCCGTACGGGATCGCGTTGCCTTCGGGGTCGGTGAAGACCAGCTCTGGCAGCTCGGGCCTCTCGTACACGTGCGCCAGAGTACCCAACCTCAGGCTCAGCGGGGTGTGAGGGCCTCGGTGACGTCGGCGATCCGGGCGTCGAGCACCTCGACGAGCTGCTGCGTGTCGAGCGTCGCGGCCACGCCGTGCGCGCCCGCGCCGATCGACACGGGCCCCTCCCGGGAGACGATGAGGGCGTCCGCGATCACGGGCCACGGCCGTCCGGTCGCCGGGTCGGGGGTGGCGCCGAACGGGGTGATGGTGCCGCGCTCGTAGCCGGTCACCTCGCGCGCGACGTCCTTGTCAGGCATCGACAGCCGGTTGACGCCGAGCAGCGTGCGCAGCTTGGGCCAGCTGATCTCGCGGTCGCCGGGCACGAGGACCATGAGGTACTCGCCCTCGGCACGCCGCACCACGAGGGTCTTGAGGATCTGACGCGGCTCGAGGCCGCGGACCTCGGCGGCCTCCTCGAGCGAGCGCACGGGGCCGTGGACGGTGACGTCGTACTCGATGCCGGTGGCCGCGAGCGCGCGGATCGCGGGGGTGTCGGGGGTGCTCATGGCGTGGTGAACGCGGCGCGGGCGCCGTCTACTCCCCGAGGTAGCGGGTGCCGGTCGCGTCCGGGCCCTGGTCCGACACGAACGCGAGACGCGCGATGCCGCGCACCGCCGCGATGAACCATTCCGCGATCATCTCGTCGGCCTCGCCCTCGACGCCGGAGAAGGCGACCACCATGCCGTGGCGGACCACGCCGCCCGGGTACACGATGTCGCCGGTCGTGTAGAGGTGGGGCTGGTCCATGCGGACCCGCGACGTGTCGAGGCCGGTGCGCTCGGCCACCTTCGCCTTCGCGACCGCGTAGCCGTAGGTCTTCGCCTCGGTGTCGCCGATGCTGCCGGTCCACAGGATGGCGCCCGGTCGCGCGGGATCCATGACGACCAGGTCGCCGACCGCGCCGCGGATCGTGCCCGTCGCCGCCGCCCTCTCGATCGCAGGGGTGACGAGCTCCCAGGCGTGGGCGCACAGCTCGGGGGTGAGTCCGGTGAACATCGATGGTCCTTCCTCGCGTGGCACCACGCTAGCGCCGGAGCGCGCGCGGCGGGCGAGGGCTCAGCGCTCGAACCGCTGCTCGTACGACAGCAGCGACGGTGCGTTCCACTGGAGGCCCGTGGGCACCTCCGGGTGCGGGGCGAAGAACCCCTCGCTGAACTCCATGCCGCCCATCACGGGACCGGTGCCGATCGCGAAGGTGGGGATCACGTCCCCGACGTACCAGTCGGTGAAGACGTCGATGCCCTTGTGGAAGATGCCGAACGTCACGACCCAGTAGAGGCCGTAGACGAGCGCCGCGCCGAGCAGGAGCTGGATGGCCACGTCGATCCACGCGATGCCGGTCGCTCCGACCGCGCGGGGCGCGGCGACGGTCTGCGCGCGGGCACCACGGGCGGGCCAGTGGACCCGGAAGTCGCCGGTGCGGCGCGGACCCCAGGATCCGACCGAAATGTGTGGAACTGTCATGGTTTACCCCCAAATCCATGGGATCGCGATTGGTCACTTCGCGCAACCGGAAGCGGGTGACGAATATTCCAATCATGGGTAAAGACGCACCCAACGCCCGTTCCGTTGGGTCAAGAACGGTTAACAGCGCGTGAACTCTCGCGGCGGTCCCGGTTTCGCCGCGGGCACGGGTCACGGCATGATGCAGGGAGGACGATGCGCCGGCCGGGCGCACGCCGAGCGGAGGGGGCCGCACGTGACCGACAAGGACGACGAGACGCCCGTCATCCCGTTGCGCGAGGCGCCGGGCGAGCGTGCCGCATGGGGACGATCACCCCTGGTCATCGCCGCCTGGATGCTGGTCGAGTGGCTGCTGGTCACCAACGCCATCCAGCCGTCCTCGCGGATCCGCGTGGCGGCGCTGCGCGCGTTCGGCGCGACCATCGGTGACGGCGTGATCTTCCGCCAGCGCACCCGCGTGAAGTTCCCGTGGAACCTCGAGGTGGGCGACGACTGCTGGATCGGCGAGGGCGTCTGGTTCCACAACCAGGACCGCGTCGTCATCGGTCACGATGTCGTGATCTCCCAGGAGACCTTCATCACCACCGGCAGCCACGCGCATCGGCGCAACATGGCGCTCATCACCCGGCCCGTGGTGATCGAGCCCGGCGCCTGGGTGACCTCCCGCTGCATCGTCACGGGCGGCGTGACGCTCGGGCGCTCATGCCTGGTCTCCCCCGGCGCCGTCGTGATGAAGGACGTCCCCGCGGGGCGCATCGTCGCGGGCAACCCCGGCCAGGACGCGGGCGCGCGCTTCCAGCCGCAGCCCAAGCGCGGCTGAGCGCCTACCCGTCGGCGTCCTCGTCGAGCCAGTCGAGGGAACGCGCGACCGCCTTCTTCCAGTTGCGGTAGAGCCGGTCCGCCTCGGCGCGCGGCATGGTCGGATGCCAGCGGCGGTCCTCGTGCCAGTTGTCGCGCAGCTCGTCGAGGTCCTTCCAGTACCCGACCGCGAGGCCGGCGGCGTACGCCGCCCCGAGCGCGGTGGTCTCGACCACCTCGGGCCGGATGACGTCCGCGCCGAGGACGTCCGCGAGGAACTGCATGAGCAGCTCGTTGGAGGTCATGCCGCCGTCGACGTTGAGCGCGGTGAGCCCCACGCCCGCGTCGGCCTCGCCCGCCTCGACGACGTCGCGCGTCTGGTACGCGGTCGCCTCGAGCACGGCGCGCGCGAGGTGCGCCTTCGTGACGTACTGCGTGAGGCCCAGGACGGCGCCGCGCGCGTCGGGCCGCCAGTACGGCGCGAACAGCCCGGAGAACGCGGGCACGAAGTACGCGCCGCCGTTGTCGGGCACGCTCGCCGCGAGCGGCTCGATCTCGGTCGCGTCCTTGATGGTCCCGAAGTTGTCGCGCAGCCACTGCACGAGCGCTCCGGTGATCGCGATGGACCCCTCGAGCGCGTAATGCGCGGGCGCGTCGCCGAGCCGGTAGGCGACGGTGGTGATCAGCCCGTGGTCGCTCATGATCGCCTCGAGGCCGGTGTTGACCAGTAGGAAGGTGCCGGTGCCGTACGTGCCCTTGGTCTCGCCCTCGTGGAAGGCCGCCTGCCCGAACGTCGCGGCCTGCTGGTCGCCGAGGATGCCCGCGATCGGGACCTCGCGCAGCAACGAGCGGCCGCCGACGACGCCGTAGACCTCCGAGGAGCTGCGGATCTCGGGCAGCATCGCGCGCGGGACGCCGAAGGCGGCGAGCAGGTCGTCCGACCAGTCGAGGGTGTGCAGGTCCATGAGCAGCGTGCGGGAGGCGTTGGTGACGTCGGTGACGTGGATGCCGCCGTCGACGCCGCCGGTGAGGTGCCACATCAGCCACGTGTCCGGGGTGCCGAACGCGAGCTCGCCCGATTCGGCCGCATCGCGCGCGCCGGGGACGTTGTCGAGGATCCACGCGATCTTGGTGGCGCTGAAGTACGTCGCGAGCGGCAGCCCCGTGGCCTCGCGGAAGCGGTCGACGCCGCCCTCGGCCGCGAGCGCGTCGATCATCGGCTGCGTGCGGGTGTCCTGCCACACGATCGCGGGGTAGACGGGCTCGCCCGTGGCGCGGTCCCAGATCATCACGGTCTCGCGCTGGTTCGTGATGCCGAGCGCCTCGATGTCGAGGCGGGTGATGTCGGCCTTCGCGAGCGCCTGGCCGATCACCAGCCGCGTGTTCTCCCAGATCTCCTGCGGGTCGTGCTCGACCCAGCCGGCGCGCGGCAGGTGCTGCCGGTGCTCGAGCTGCGCCTGCGCCACGATCCGGCCCGCGTGGTCGAACACGATCGCGCGCGTCGACGTGGTCCCCTGGTCGATCGCCATCACATACGACATGCGCCTCACGCTAACCCAGCACCCCGTCGATGACCTGCGCAATGGGTAGCCCCTGGTCGCTTTCCGCGCATCCGTGCGCCTCATGGGTACGTGATTGTCGCCGCAGCGGTTGCCATGCCGCGCGACCCGTCTGACACTCGACGAGGGAAGGGAGCACCATGGCGCACGGAGACATCACCCACATCGACATCCCGGTATCCGACCTCGAGGCGGCGAAGGGCTTCTACGGGACGCTGTTCGGCTGGCAGATCGCGGCGCCGCCCGGCTTCGAGGACTATCCGATGTGGACGGCGCCGAACCAGGTGAGCGGCGGCGGCCTCGCGCCGCGCTCCGAGGGCTTCGAGCAGCCCCGCTCCTACGTGGAGGTCGACTCGATCGACGACACGCTGGCGCTGGCCGCCCAGCACGGCGCCACGGTCCTGATGCCGAAGTCCGAGATCACCGACACCAGCTGGTGGGCGGTCCTCGCCGACCCCGACGGCAACGCGATCGGGCTCTACGAGGGCGTCACCGACGTCGGCGAGGCCTGAGCGACCCGCGCCGCCTCGCGCGCGGCCAGGATCCGCTCGACCTCCTCGGCGCGGCGCCGCCGGCTCCAGCCGAGCTCGCGTCCCACGATCCGCGCGATCTCCTCGAGCAGCGGCGGCGTGACCTCGCCGCGGAACGTGAGCTGCGTGCGGCGCTCGACCACGTCCGTGAGCCGCACCACGTGCTCGGCGCGCGCGATCCACGCGATCTCCGCCCGCGTGTAGGCGGGCGCGTGCCGCAGGTGCCGGCCCTCGTCCCAGCGCGACCGCCCGCGCCGCTCGATCGCCGCGACCTCCTCCGCGCGCGTGCCGTAGCGGTCGAGCAGCACCCCCGCCCGCGCATCGTCCCCGGGGAGGTGGACCGCGATCCAGTCGCCCCGGTCGTCCGGGTGCGGGTAGTCGCGGCCGCCGCCGATGGGCAGCCCGCGCGTCGACACCCGCCGCTCGCGGCCGAGCAGCCCGAGCACGTCGTCGGCGACCCGCTCCCCCAGGGCACGATGCGTGGTCCACTTGCCGCCCACGACGCTCAGCAGCGGCACGTCGCCGCCCGGCAGGGTCGACGACTCGACCCGGTAGTCGCGCGGGATGCGCCCCGGGTCCGTGCCGGTCGCGCGCGGCAGGGGGCGGATGCCGGCGAAGCGGTGCACGATCTGCGCCCGCGTCACCGGGATGCCCGGGAACACGCGCGCGGCGAGCTCGATGAAGTAGGCGACCTCCGCGTCGGTGCACTCGGCCGGCTCGCGCGGGTCCGCCGGCAGGTCCGTGGTGCCGAGGATGACGCGGCCGTGCTGAGGGTGAATGAGGACGATGCGGCCGTCGTCGTTCTCGAAGAACACCTCCCGGCCGCGGCAGGCGGCGTGCAGCGCGGGGTTGTCGACGACGATGTGGCTGCCCTTGGTGCCGCCCATGAACGCGGTCTCCTCGCCCAACGTCGCGTTGGTGAGGTCGGTCCACGGCCCCGACGCGTTCACCACGACCCGCGCCTCCAGCCGCGCGGTCTCGCCGGTGACCACGTCGCGGACGTCGACCCCGGTGGACGATGCGCCGGTCGCCTCGACGTAGGTCGCCAGCCGGGCGCCGGGGTGGGCGGCGAGCGCGTCGAGGGCCATCTCGAGCGCGAGGCGCTCGGGCGCCCGGACGGTGGCGTCGTAGTAGGTCGCGGTGCAGCGGATGGTCGGGTCGAGGTCGGGCAGCTCCTCGAGCGACCGCGTCCGGCCGGCGAAGGTGTGGCGGGGCACACCCGTGCCGTCGGCGGCGCGGCCGGCGTGCGAGTAGTCGTCGTAGAGCGTCAGGCCCGCCTTGATCAGCATCGACCCGCGCGGCGCGCGCCGGGCGGGCCCGCGCCCGACCAGGAAGCGCAGCGGCGCGGTCGCGAGGCCAGACCAGATCGTGTGGATCGGCACGGTGGTGGGCAGCGGCATGACGTGGTGAGGCGCGTTCGCGAGCAGCGCGTTGCGCTCGGCGACCGCCTCGCGAACCAGGCGGAACTCGCCGTTCTCGAGGTAGCGCAGGCCGCCGTGGATCATGCGGCTGCTGGCGGCGCTGGTGGCGGCCGCGATGTCGCCCCGGTCGATGAGCGTGACGTCGACGCCCTGGAGCGCGAGGTCGCGGAACGTCGCGACCCCGTTGATGCCGCCGCCGATGATTAGCACGTCCGTCGTGGGGTGATCGCGCAGGTCGGACCAGGCCGGGCGCGCGTCCCGGCCCCCAGAGCTGCGGCGCGGGGCCATGCCGCCATCGTGCGCAGGTGTCAGCCACCTGCGCAATAGGTGACCCGTCCCCCACCCTCGTCGCGACCCCTCGCCGCCCCCCACCTCGGGCGCGCTGCGGGGAGGTCAGCGACGGTCTGAGGAGATCGTCGACTCCTGCGGGGAGCTCAGCGACGTCGGGTGCGGCGGTTGCGCTGGTCGTGGTGGGCGCGCGCGGCGAAGGCGGCCCACAGCGGCAGGATCACGCCGAGCGCGATGACGAGCTGCGGCAGCCCGGCCCCGGCATGCGGCAGGTCGCGGAACAGCCACACGAACCAGCTCACCACGGCGATCGCGAGCACCGCGAAGCCGTTGACCGCGGCCATCGACCTGTGATTCTTGTCCATCTCGTACGCCCCCTGGATCACATCTCATCCACGGTCGAGCCTTCCCGGGACGCCCCTGGGCCTCAAGCCACCACTTGTGGGGGCAGCCCTCCGTTTGCCGTGCATCGTCCGGCGCGTGACCATGGAAGGCAGGGTCCCCACTCCGAGCTCCAAGGGAGCGGATCATGACTGCCATCAAGGACGCCGCCGACGCCTTCCTCGCCCACAAGCGGATCGCCGTCACGGGCGTGTCGCGCACGCCCGGCTCGCACGGCTCGAACGTCGTCTACCAGCGCCTTCGCGAGCGCGGCTACGAGACCTTCGCGATCAACCCCAACGCCGAGACCCTCGAGGGCGACCCCGCCTACGCGAGCCTCGCGGCGGTGCCAGGCGGCGTCGAGGCCGTCGTCATCGGCACCCGTCCCGAGCGCGCGCTCGACACCGTCAAGGAGGCGGAGTCGCTCGGCATCAAGGACGTCTGGATGCACCGCGGTCCCGGCCAGGGCAGCGTGGACGATGCGGCGGCGGCCTGGGGCCGCGAGCACGGCATGACCGTGATCGACGGCGGTTGCCCCTGCATGTTCGGCCCCACGGCCGACGGCGGCCACAAGTTCATGTGCTCCTTCATGAAGCGGACCGGGAACGTGCCGCGCCAGGTATGAGCAGCCTGGTCGAGCAGGGACGCTGGCGCGCGATCGACGTCGGCGGGGCGCAGCTCGACCTGTGGGAGTCGGGGCCGGCGTCCGACAAGCCTCCGGTGGTGTTGATCGGGACTGCGCTGACCGCCGACGAGCTCCTTCCCGTCGCGCGTCTCCTCGCGAGCGACCTGGGCCGGACGGTGCTCGCGTACCGGCGTCGCGGCTACGGCACGGCCGGCACGGTCGCGGGCGCGGGGTCGATCCGGCTCGATGCGAGCGACCTCATCGCGCTGCTCGACGAGCTCGAGATCGCGTGTGCCGTCGTCGTGGGGGTGTCGTACTCGGGGGCCGTGGCGCTGCAGGCGGCCGCGGACCACCCCGAGCGGGTCGAGCGCGTGATCGCGATCGAGCCGCCGCCCGTGCAGTCGGCCTCCGCCGCCGCGTTCCGGGTCGCCAACACCCGGCTCATCGCGGAGTACGAGCACCTCGGCGCCCCGCGCGCCGCGGACCGCTTCCTGTCGCGTCTCATGGACCCGCACTGGCGGCTCGACGTCGAGCGGATGCTCCCCGGCGCGGTCGCGCAGGTGGACGCGGACGCGGAGACCTTCTTCGCCGCGGACATCCCCGCGCTGCTGTCGTGGGACTTCACGGAGGCCGACGCGGCCAAGGTGACGGCGCCCGTGCTGCTGGTCAGCGGCACCGCGAGCGCGCACTGGTTCGAGGAGGAGATCGAGGCCATCCGCACGTGGTTCACGGACGTGTCCCACGTGTCGCTCGCGAATGCCGACCACTCGATGGCGCTCACGCATCCCACCGAGGTCGAGTCCGCCGTCGCCGGCTTCATCCGCGACGCCTCCGCCTAGGAGGAACGGTCGACCTCCCTGCTATCCCCACAAGTGGGGGCAGGCGCGTGTCGGACCCCGTCACTAGGGTCGAAGCATGCAGGCACTGAAGGACGATATCCAGCTGGACCTCGGCGACGAGGACGCGTGGATGTGGATCTGGTTCGTGGGCTGGACCCTCGCGGCCGGCGCGATCGCGGGCAGCATCTTCACCGCGGACAGCGGCGGCTTCGGCTGGCAGGCGGCCGTGGTGGGCGCGGTGCTGGGCGCGCTGTCGACCATCCCGCTCATGGTGCTGTTCCGCACGATGCGCGCGCTGCTGCTCAACACGGCCGCGCCGACCGCCGCGGGGCCCGTCGGGGCCCCGACCGTGCTGCCACGGCCCGGCGACGCCGCCGCGGAGCGACCCGCCGCCTGACGCGCATCGTCCCCACGCGGCGCGCTCACCTGTCGGCCCTCCCCGATACCCTCGCGGCATGCGCCTGCTCCACACGTCCGACTGGCACATCGGCCGCACGTTCCACGGCCACTCCACCGACGAGCACCTCGCGACCGTGCTCGCCGCGATCGCGGACGCGGTGCGGACCCATGGCATCGACGCCGTGGTCGTCGCCGGCGACGTCTTCGACAGCTCGACCCCCAAGGCCGACGCCTTCACCATGCTCAACCGCGCGCTCGCCGCGATCCGCGAGGCCGGCGCGCAGGTGCTGCTCACGTCGGGCAACCACGACGGCCCCGCGCGCCTGGGCCACATGGCCGACTTTGCCGCGTTCGGCGGCGTCCACCTCCGTACGCGTCTGCAGGACCTCGCGACCCCGGTGACGCTCGCCGACGCGCACGGCGACGTCCTCCTCTACGGCATCCCGTACATCCACCCCGAGTTCCTGCGCGCCGCCTTCCCCGGCTTCACCGGTGCCACGCACCAGGACGCACTCGCCTTCGCCATGGGCCTGATCAGGGACGATGCGGCGGCGAGGGGCGGCGCCGACGGCCCGGCCCGATACGTGGTCGCCTCGCACTGCTTCGCCTCGGGCGTCTCCGACACCACCGAGGAGTCGGGCCGGGCGGAGGAGCGCGACATCTCGCGCGGCGGCCTCAACATCGTGGGGATCGACACGTTCGACGGGCCCGACTACGTGGCGCTCGGCCACATCCACTCCCACGCGACCCTCGCGCCGCGGGTCCGCTACTCGGGCGCACCGCTGCGGTTCTCGTTCGGCGAGATCTCGGGCTCCAAGGGCGCGTGGATCGTCGACCTCGGCTTGCCGGGCACGGAGCCGGAGGTCACGTGGCTCGACCTGCCCGCCCCACGCGCCGCCGTCCGCCTCACGGGCACGCTCGAGGACCTGCTGGCCCCCGGCGCGCATCCGGAGGCGGAGGACGCGTGGGTCGACGTGGTCCTCACCGACGACCAGCTCCCCCGCGACGCCATGCGCGCGCTGCAGACGCGCTACCCGCACGCGGTGACGCTCACGCATCGTCCCGCCACTCGCCACGATCACGGCGAGGCCACCTACGCCGAGCGGGTCGAGGGCCGCAGCGACCTCGAGATCGTCGACGAGTTCCTCGGCTACGTCCGCAACGGCGCCGCGCTCAGCGAGGCAGAGAAGGGCCTGGTCGCGGACGCGCTCGGCGCGCTCGAGGCCAAGGAGGCGACCCGGTGAGGATCCTCCGCCTCGAGCTCGAGGGCTTCGGCCCGTACCTGGACCGCCAGGAGATCGACTTCACCGCCTTCGAGACCGAGGGCCTGTTCGCCATCACCGGTAGGACGGGCGCGGGCAAGTCGACCATCCTCGACGCGATCTGCTTCGCGCTGTACGACAAGGTGCCGCGCTACGAGAAGGCCGAGCCGGTGCTGCGCAGCCACTTCTGCGGCGAGGACGACCAGACCTCGGTGACCCTCGACTACGAGCTCGGGACCCAGCAGTACCGGGTGTGGCGCTCCCCCGCCTACGAGCGCGCGAAGAAGCGCGGCACCGGCACCACGACCAAGGGCGCCGAGGCGAAGCTCTACGTCCGCCGCGGCGCCGACTGGGAGATCCTCGCCGCCATGCCGCGCGAGGTCGGCGAGCACGTCGGCGCGACCGTGCCGCTCACCGGCGACCAGTTCCTCCAGGTGATCCTCCTGGCACAGGGCCGGTTCGCCGAGTTCCTCAAGGCCGACACCTCCGAGCGGCGCACCGTGCTGCGCTCGCTGTTCGGCACGCGCCGCTTCGAGGACCTCGAGCAGCACCTCCGCGAGATCGCGAAGACCAAGCAGGCCGCCGTGGATGCCGCCGACGCCGAGCTCGCGGGGCTGGTCGAGCGCGCCGCGGCGCTCGTCGGCCTGGACGTGCCGGCGGTCGCCGAGCGCGACGGCTTCTGGGACGATGCGTCGGCGGAGACCACGCAGGCCGTGACCCTGGCCACCGCGGCCCGGGCGGATGCGACCATCGCCGCCGACGCGACCGCCGCCGCGCTGAGCGAGGCGCGCGAGGTCGAGCGCACCCGCGAACGGCTCGCCCGGGCCGAGGCGACCGTGACGGAGCTCGAGGCCGATGCCGACGAGCAGTCCGCGCGCGAGGCGCGGGTCGCCGCGGCGCGCCGGGCGGTGCCCGTGCTGGGACCGATGCGCGAGGCCGAGCGTGCCGCGCGCACCGAGGCCGACGCGACGGAGGCGCTCGCGCGGGCGCGTGAGGTGGCCGCCGCCGATGCGGTGGCCGGGCTCGCGTGGCCGCTTGGCGACCTCGGCGCCGCGGGCGAGGCGGAGCTGCGGGCTCGGGAGTCGGAGCTCGCGGGCGAGATCGGCGCGCTGTCGGGCGCGCTCGCCGCCGAGCGCTCGATCCCCTCGCTCGGGGCGGCCCACACCCGGGCCACCGAGGGAGTCGCGACGGCGACCGAGGCGGCCGAGGAGACCCGCGCGGCCCTCGCCGCGCTTCCCGAGCGGGAGCGGGAGCTGCGCGAGGCGGTCGAGGCGGCCGGCACCGCGGCCGCCCGCGTCGAGGACCTCGCCGGCGCGGTCGAGCGCGCGCGGGCGGCGGTGGAGGCCCACGGGCTCGTCGACACCCTCTCCGGCGCCCTCGACCGGGCGCGCGCCGCAGAGGCGGGAGCGGCCGAGAGCCACGCGGCCGCGGCCGCCGTGCACGCGGACCTGGTCCAGCGCCGGCTCCGCTCGCAGGCGGCGCACCTCGCGACCGAGCTCGAGGACGGAGCGCCCTGCCCCGTCTGCGGCGCGACCGACCATCCCTCCCCTGCGCAGCCGTCCGACGACCACGTCACCGACGAGGCCGTCGACGCCGCCTACGAGGCGCTCCAGGCCGCGGACCGCGTCCTCGCGGGCGCGCGCGACACCCGCGCCGAGGCCGACCGCGACCTCGCCGGCGCGCGGGAGAGGGCCGGCGAGGGGGATGCGGAGGCGGCGGCCGCCGCCCTGGAGCACGCGCGCACGGCGCACGCCGCCGCCGACGCGGCGGCGGCCGAGCGCGACCGCCTCACCCGCGAGCTCGAGGCCCTCGCCGCACGCGAGGCCGCCCTCACCCAGCAGCTCGACGCGCAGACCCACGCCCTCACGACCGCCCAGGAGGCCGTCACCCGCGCCGCGACCGAGCTGGCGTCCGCACGGGAGCTCGCCGCGCATCGTCCCGACGACTACGCCACCGTGGCCGCGTACGCCGACGCCCTCGCGTCCGCGAAGGCCCTGGTCGCACGCCTGATCGCGGCGACCGGCGCGGCCGAAGACGCAGGGGCCGCTCACGCGAAGGCGACGGCGGCGCTCGAGGACGCGCTCGCCTCGTCCGGGCTCGAGAGCCACGACGCGGCCCGCGAGGCCGGGCTCGAGCCCGGCGAGCTCGCGAGGCTCGAGGCGCAGGCCGAGAGCCACCGCAGCGACCTCGCCGCGGCCCGCGCCATCGTTGCCGAGCTCACCGACCGCGAGCTGCCGCCCGAGCCCGCGGACCTCGAGTCCCTCGCGTCGGCGGCCGCCGAGGCCGCGAGCGCGCGCGACGCCGCGATCGAGGCCGCCACCACGGCCGCGGGACGGGCGCGGGACCTGGACGCGCTCGCGCGGCAGTACCGGGAGCTGGGCGAGTCAACCGCGGGCGCGCGTGCGGAGCGCGACGTGGTCGCGACCCTCGCGGACGCGCTCGAGGGCAAGGCGCCGAACGAGCGACGGCTGCGGCTCGAGTCCTTCGTGCTGGCGTCGAAGCTGGAGCGGATCGTCGCGGCGGCGAACACGCGCCTGCGGACCATGTCGAGCGGGCAGTACCAGCTGGAGCACGACGACTCGGCGCAGTACCGCGGCAAGGAGACCGGCCTCGCGCTGCGCATCGCGGACGCACACACGGGCCAGGCGCGCTCGACCCGTTCGCTGTCCGGCGGCGAGACGTTCCTCGCGTCGCTGTCCCTGGCGCTCGGGCTCGCGGAGACCGTGACGGCGGAAGCGGGCGGCATCGAGCTGTCGACGCTGTTCATCGACGAGGGCTTCGGCTCGCTCGACGGCGACACGCTCGAGGTCGCGATGTCGACGCTCAACGACCTGCGCGACTCGGGCCGCACCGTGGGGCTGATCTCGCACGTCGAGGCGATGCACGACGCGATCCCGGCTCGGCTCGAGGTCACCAAGGCGGCGGACGGCTCGAGCCGGGTCGAGGTGAGGGTCGGCGAGGTCGACTGACCTCTCAGCCGAGCTCGCCGAACGGGTACCGGACCGTCGCGAACGGCCACGCCTCGTCCAGCCAGGCGGGAACGAAGGCGCGCACCGCCTCGTCCACCCCGGCGGGAGCGTCGGCGACCACCCACCACGAGACGTCCGCCGCCGGCTCCTCGAGGTCGTCGCCAGGCTCCGCGGGATCGACGTAGATGCAGCCGAGCAAACGGCCCTCGTCGGCCGGGAGGATCGCGTAGTTGAACGACTCGTGGGCGACCATCTCGCGGGCGTGGCGGGCGAGGTCGTCGCGGTCGGCCTCGGCGCTCATGTCGACGGGCGGCCAGCCCCAGACCTCGCCGTACTTCGCCCACAGCGCAGCCTGGTTGCCCATGACGGCGGGCATGTCGATCTCGAGGTCGTCGGGGCCGATGGGGCGCACGTGGATGTCCTCCGCTACCCGTACGTGAAGCGGGTGGGCGAAGCCGGCGGGCAGCCAGGGCACGGTCATGCGGTCTCCTCGGGGTCGAGGGCCAGGATCTTCCCGGCGGCCATCGCCGTCAACCGGTGCCGCGCCACGGCTTTCCTGCGAGACTCGAGGTGAGGGGTTGATGGTGACGGGTCATGGACAGGCATCTCTACAGCGACGAGTCGAAGGTCGACGGCTTCCGCTTCGCGGGCGCCGTGGTCGACGGCGAGGACCTGCACCGCGTCCGCCGCGAGGTCCTCGACTGGCGCGTGGGTACCGCGCGGCGCTGGCACACCTCGAAGGAGAAGCCGGAGGCGCGTGATCGGGCGCTGCGGCGGCTGCTGCGGTTGGCCGGCAGCGTGGACATCGTGATCGTCGAGCACGCGAAGACGCATCCCGAGTTCGTGGCGCGCGAGGCCTGCGTCGACGCGCTCGCGCGCTGGGCGTCGGACCACGGCGTGACGCACTGGACCCTCGAGCAGGACGCCCCGGTCGAGTACCGGGACCGGCAGACCATCGCGATGCTCATGCGTACCGGCGAGATCCACCGCATGCGCTACCGGCACGAGGCCGGGCCCGCCGAACCGCTGCTGTGGATCGCGGACTTCGCCGCCTGGCTCTGGACCAAGGGCGGGGCGTTCCGCGAGGCGCTGTCGCCGCTCGTCGTGCATCACGAGGTGGTCGCGGAGCCGGAGGGGCGCCGCCTGCACCACGCGGCCTGAACGCCGCCTGAACGTGCCCGGACAGCGCGAAACCCGGCTGACCAACCATCCGGGAGGCTGCCGGGTTTGCTGCTCGGAGCTACTGCCCTTCGCTACCTCTATTATCTCATCCCCGCCGAGCCCGGGCAACGGACCTGGAGCAGGGACGATGCGGCGCCGAGCGCGGCCTCCGGGCGGCGCGGCGGCGCGGGGCGAGGTGGGTCCGTTCCGGTGTTTCACGTAGGCGTGAAACAGCTGTGCCGGGGCGCATCGGCGCAGCGTGGCGCGCCGCGCTGTCGGGCCCCCATTTCACGCATACGTGAAACACGCCAGAGAGGGTGTCGCGCCCCGGGCGACACGCCGCACGACGCCACCGCTCCGCACGCGCCGCCACACCACGCCCCCTCGCCGCGGGCCTACCCCAGCGCCTCGAGCTCCCCGTCGACGACCCGCACGTGCCGGTGGCCCACGCCCATGGTGTCGGCGTGCGCGAGCGCCCGGGCCCGGTGCCCGGCCACGGCCAGGCCCACCGCCACGATCGCGGCGGTCGCCGCCGCCTCGAGCACCGCCCACGCGAGGTGGTGCGGGATCGACACGCTCCACGCGCGCGCCGCCAGCTGCGCCGGCGCCCCCGCCGCGTACACGCCCCACAGCACCAGGGACGATGCGACGACGCTCACCCACGCGGCCACGCCCGACGCGAGCACGATCCACCGGTCCCCCGGCAGCTCGCCGCGCCATCGTGCGACCGCACGCAGGACACCGCGATAGACCAACCAGCCGACGAGCACGCCCGCGACGCCCATCACGAGCACGTTCGCCCCGAGCGCGGACACGCCGCCGTCCCCGAGCACCAGCGCCTCGAAGCCGAGCACCCCGGCCATGGTCAGCAGCCCCAGCCATGGGCCCACCGCGATGGCGAGCAGCGTGCCGCCGATGACGTGGGCGGTCAGCGTGCCGCCGATGCCGAGCGGCACGTCGAGCAGGTGCGCGACGAGCACCGCGCCGGCGCCGGCCGCGGCCAGCCCCCAACTCCGCTCACCGCGCCGCAGCGCGACGCCCGCGTAGGTGACGGCGCCCACGGCGGCCGCTCCCGTGACGATCAGGACTCCGGGGTCGAGCACCCCGCTCTGGATGTGCATGATGTACCCCTTTCAGGCCAGCACCACCGCGGGTGCGGGAACGGCGCAGCGGTTGACCGCCGCAAGCTCGATGAGGGTGGACGCGCGCACGCGGTCCCGGCGGACCGTGTCGAGGCGGTCGCACACCCAGTCCCAGTGCAGCGACACCCAGTCGCCCGCCTCGAACGCCCGCGCGAGGGACTGCCCCTCGCGCCGGAAGCGCGCCTTCTCGGTCGTCACCGGGCCCAGACGCAGGAACCTGCCGTCCCACTGGAGGTGCCGGCCCTCGACCACGGCGGTGTCGCCGGTCACCGACACCACCCGCCCCCAGCGGATCCGGCACCGGTCGAGCACCTCGAGCGGCGCCTCGACCTGCCCGCCGCGCATGAGCCCCACCCACGGGTAGACCCCGAACACGTGGAAACTGTGATGCGGCGTGCCGCCCGTCGCGACCCCCTCGGCCATCCGCTCGAACTCCTGGCGCGTCAGCCGGGACCGGAAGCGCGTCTCGAGAGAGTTCGCGAACGCCGTGCCGCCGCATCGTCCCAGCACGGCGCCGCCGAGCCAGTACGCCTCGACCACGACCGGGTCGAGCGGCGACCGCCCCAGGCACTCGCCGATGAGCTCGAGGTACGGCCACGCCCCCTCGAAGCCGCGCGCCACCTCCTCGAGCGCGCGGCCGGACGCGCCGGCATCGACGCGCTCGAGCAGCTCGCCGGCACGGTCGGGCCCGCAGTAGCCCAGGTCGTTGGGCGGGAAAGCGTAGCGGCCGAACAGCACCGCACCGTCGGCGGGCAACGGTGGACGATGCGAGAGCCGGGCACTCATGTGGCGGCGCGCCTCCGTGCGGGGATGAGGAAGATGAGCCCGCCCGCGGCGAGCAGCAGCAGCCAGGGCAGCTGCGCGGCCAGCGCGGCGCCATCGAGGGCGCCCGCGAGCGCCGCGGTGACGACCGCGCCGAGCACAAGCACGGCGGTGACGTCGACCGCCTGCGCCCGCGCGAGCGCCTGGTGCCACGTGAGGACATAGCCGGCGAGCAGGACGCCGGTGACGACGACCCACACCCACTGGCCGGCGGTGCTCGGGATCACGTTCCCGAGGCTTGAGGTCGCGCCTGACCAGGCGAGCAGCGCGACCGAACCGCCGACCATGCGCGTGAGCGACAGCGTCCACGGGGTCATCGACCCCAGCAGACGCTTCGACACCACGACCTCGACGGCCCACATGAGCGTGGCCGCCGCGACGAGCATCGTCCCCTGGTCCGCGACCAGGCCCACGTCCCCCGCGAGGCCCCACTGGGCGAGGAGCAGCAGGCCGATCGCCCCGAGGTGCCACCACGAGAGCCGTTCCTTGAGGGCCACGACCGCGAGCAGCGCGACCCACACGATCAGCGTCTTATGCACGAACGCGGCCTGCGTCGACGCGGTCGACGCGAGGCCCTGGAAGAAGAGCACGAACGGGATCGCGCCGCCGAAGATCGCGACGAACGCGAGACCCCACCATTGGCGAGCCCGCGCGGGGCGGGTAAGCCGCGCCCCGGCGGACCGGGCCGCGAGGAACGCCGCGAGGATCAGCATCGCCGCCATCGCGTTCTTCGCGGTCGTGTAGGCGGTCGCGTCGCCGTACGCGGCCACGCCGTTGGAGTTCACGTACACGGCGACGCCCGAGATCAGGGCGGTCGCGCCGGCGAGCGCGACGCCCTGCGAGCGTGTGGAGATCATGTCGTCGCCTCCGGTTCCGAGTCACGGATGCGCAGCGCCTCGAGCGCCTCCTTCTCCGAGATCCGCTCGAGCGCGAACCCGGATTGGACCACCACCCAGTCGCCGGGCGTGATGTCGTCGTCCGACACCGTCATCTCGAGGACCAGCTGGCGCTGGCCGTGATCCTCGACCACGGCGCGACCGTCGTGGTGCACCTCGATGACCTTGGCGATGGTTCCTAGGCACATGACTGCACTTCCTCTCTCAGCGCGATGAGCTCGGCGGCGGCCGTCGCGACCGCGGCGTCGAGGCTCTCCTGGACTTCCGGGGACATCGGGCCGAAGTCGAAGCTCTTCGCCTCGACCCCGACAACCGTCACATGGGTGGGCAACGTGCCCAGCGTGCGGGCCAGCTCGACGGCGCCGGCCAGCCCGAAGGCGTGGCTGCCGCCGCGGCCCGCGGCCATGAACGCGCTGGTAGGGAGCGGCTCCCCGCTGTCCCCCACCTCGCGGATGTGGAGCCGGCCCGGCGGATTGCCGGACGCGACCGCGTCGATGACGAGCGCCGCATCGTGCCCCGCCCACAGCTGCACCAGCTGCGTGGGGTCCTCGCGGGTGACGACGTCGACGTCGGCCATCGCGAGCTCGCCCAGGCGCGCCGCGACGGCGGCGCCCACCGCATCGTCCCCCCGGTCGGGGCTGCCGAGGCCGACCACGAGCACCCGTCCGCCGGTCATGACCGCTTCACCCGCAGGTCGAGGAAGTGGGTGGCGCACGAGATGCACGGGTCGTAGTTGCGGATGGCCTCCTCGCAGCGGTGCGTGAGCATGTGGTCGTCGAGGTCGATCCACTGCTCGGCCGCCTTGCGCAGGTCCGCCTCGATGCTGGCCTGGTTCTGCGAGGTGGGCGGCACGATCTGCGCGTCCTCGATGACGCCGTCCGCGTCGATGCGGTAGCGGTGCCAGATGAGGCCGCGCGGCGCCTCCGAGGCGCCGATGCCCTCGCCCGCGACCGGCGCGACCGGCACCGACGGCGCGTGCCCGTCCCGCCATGCGTCGACGATGCGCAGCGCCTCCTCGAACGCGTACGCGAGCTCGACGGTGCGCACGATGATCGACTTGAACGGGTTGCGGCAGGTCTCACCCAGGCCGGCCTTGAGCGCGGCCTCCTGCGTGGTGGGGCTCAGCTGGTCGAAGTTGAGGCTGTAGCGCGCGAGCGGGCCCACGAAGTAGGGCTTGCCGTCGAACGATGCGTGGAGGGCGTTCGAGTGGGCGACGTGGAACTCCTTGACGTGGTCGGCGATCTCGGTGACCGGGAAGCGCACGCCGCTGGTCGCGACGACCTCGGTGCCGCGCTCGAGCGGGTACCAGTCGGGGTGGCGCAGGGAGACGTAGTTGTAGTCCTGCTCCATGTCAGGGAAGTCGAAGGTCGCGACCAGGGCGACGGCGGCCAGCGCATCGTCCCTCCCCTGCTCCAGGGCGGGGCGGAGGCGCTGCAGCTCGGCGACCGTGGGCATCCGGTAGAAGCCTCCGACCTTGACGTTGACGGGGTGGATCGCGCGGCCGCCCACGGCGGTCATGAGGTCGTTGCCGGCCTTCTTGAGGCGCAGCGCCATCTGGACCACGTCGGCGTGGTCCTTGGCCATCTCGAGGACGGACTCGTAGCCCAGGAAGTCGGGCGCGTGGAGCATGAAGATGTGGAGCGCGTGGGACTCGATCCACTCGCCGCAGTAGAGCAGGCGGCGCATCAGCTGGATCTCCGGCGTGGTGGTGACGCCGCAGATGGTCTCCATCGCCTCGGTGGAGGCGGACTGGTAGGCGACCGGGCAGATGCCGCAGATACGTGCGGTGATGTCCGGCGGCTCGGTGAACTTGCGGCCGCGCAGGAAGCCCTCGTAGAAGCGCGGCGGCTCGAAGATGTTGAGCTGGACGGACTCGACCTTCCCGTCCTTGAACTCGATGTGCATGCCGCCCTCGCCCTCGACGCGCGCGAGCATGCCGACCTGCATCACCTGGCCGCCGTCCTTGAGCTGGTGGGTCATGACGGGCCTCCGGTGGACGATGCGGCGGCCGCCTGGTCGCTCGCGGCGGCGAACTCCGGTGAGCCGGCGTTGAAGGTGCGGTAGACGCGGACGATGTCGGCGTTGGACATCCCGAGCTCGGCGAGCTGGCGGGTCATGGCCTCGGTGTTCGCGGAGTCCTGCGGACCGAAGCAGCCGTAGCAGCCGCGGCCGTAGGACGGGCAGAGCGCGCCGCAGCCGGCCTGCGTCACGGGCCCGAGGCAGGGCGTACCGGTGGCGACGGGGACGCAGACGTTGCCCTTGAGCTTGCACTCGACGCACACCGAGTAGGTCGGGATGCGGGGCTTGCGGCCGTTGAGGAAGGCGGCGAGCACCTCGACCAGCTGGGTCTTGTCGACCGGGCAGCCGCGCAGCTCGTAGTCGACGTCGATGTGGCTCGCGATCGGCGTGGACGTGTCGAGCGTGGAGAGGTACTCGGGGTGGGCGTAGACGATCGAGCGGAACTCGTCGACGTCGGCCCAGTTGCGCAGCGCCTGGATGCCACCAGCGGTCGCGCACGCGCCGATGGTCACGACGGTGCCGGACTGCGCGCGGATCTCGTGGATGCGCTTGACGTCCTCGGGGGTGGTGATCGACCCCTCGACGAGGCTCAGGTCGTAGGGACCGGCGACGATCGCGCGGGTGGCCTCGGGGAAGTACGCGATGTGGATGGACTCGGCGATCTGCAGGAGCTCGTCCTCGCAGTTGAGGATGCTCAGCTGGCAGCCGTCGCAGGACGCGAACTTCCACACCGCGAGCTTGGGGCGGGCGTCCGGCGGGGTGGGATCGGTGGCGACCGCGGCATCGTGCGGGTGCTCATGCGTGTGGGCGTGCTCGACCATGTCAGCACCCCCTCCGACGAGCGGGCGGTGCGAGGAATCGGATGTCGTCCATGACACGCCTCCTCTAGCGACGCTAGGCCGCTATCCGAGGCGTGAAAGGGACCTTGGTCCGGGTGGGGCCTGCTACCCGGCCGGTTCCTGGGCGGGCGCGTCGGAAGGCGCCGTCTCGACGATCTCGTTGGCGACGCCGTAGGGCACGTGGACGCCCATGATGAAGTCGGTGGCGTCCTCGAGGTGGGTGGCCTGGTCGTCGAAGAAGATGTGCGGCTTCATCACCTCGAGCACCTGGGACTTCGCGACGCCCCCGAGGAAGAAGGCGTCGTTGACCTCGACGCCCCAGTCGCGCAGCGAGCGCACGGCACGCTCGTGGGCCGGGGCCGCGCGGGCGGTGACGAGGGCGATGCGGAGCCGCTCCTCGTAGGCCGGGTCGGAGTCCTTGCGAGCACGCTCGAGGGCCTGGATGCGGTTGAGGTCCTTGAGGAGCGGCTGCAGGAGGCCCGGGCGGAGGGCGTGGTCGCGGCGGTCGACCTCGTGGTCGCGGAAGGCGTCGATGCCGCCGGTCTTGAAGATGCGCTCGGAGCCGTCGTCTGCGAGGACGCCGTCGAAGTCGAAGGCGATGCGCAGGCCCGGGTCGGCGGGGTCGTACGCGGCCGCCGACGGGAGGACGTGACCCGCGGGGAAGCCCGCGGCGATCGCATCGTCCACGTCCTCGCGGTTACCCGAGAGGAAGAGCGACATCTCGAGGGCGCCGATGTACGCGTACGGCGCCTGGCCCTGCGTGAAGACGGCGCGGGTCATGGTGAGGCCGTGCGCCTCGATGGAGCGCATCACGCGCAGGCCGGTGCTGGGGTCGTTCTGCGAGAGGACGATGATCTCGACCAGGGGGTCGTCGGCGCGCAGGTCGTTGAGCGCGAGGAGGCGCTGGACGAAGGGGAAGGCGGCGCCGGGCTCGAGCGTCGCGTCGATGCGCTCGTCCTGGTAGTGCCGGTACGCGGTCTCGCCGTGCTCGCGGAAGTAGGCGTCGGACTCGGCGAGGTCGAACAGCGCGGACGAGGCGACGCCCACGACCAGGCGGTTGTCGAGTGCGTACCGCATGCGCAGCGGGTCTCCTTCGCGTCGGGGGCAGGTCTTCGACCCTATCCGCCGCGACGGACAGCGGTCACTCCCCTGCGCTTCGGGCGCGCTCAGAGCTCCCGGACGTTCATGAGCGGCTCGAGGCGCGCGAAGTCGAGCACGGGCCCGTCGAGGCAGACGAACAGTTCGCGCAGCTGGCAGTGGCCGCACAGGCCGACGCCGCACTTCATGCTGCGCTCCATCGACAGGCGGACCTTGGGCTTGGGGACACCGCGGGCGTTGAGCGCGCTTGCCGCGGACCGCATCATGACCTCGGGCCCGCACACGAAGGCGAAGGCGTTGCGGGGGTCGAATCCGGCCCGTGCCACCAGCTCCGTCACGAAGCCGACCTTGCCCTTGTATCCGTAGGGCGCGTTGTCGACCGTCATCTGCAGGTTGACGCCGTTGAGGTCGGCCCACCGGTGCATCTCGTGGCCGTAGAGGATGTCGTCGGGCGTCCTGGAGCCGTACAGCAGGAGCACCTTGCCGTAGGCGTCGCGGTGGCGGAGGACGTCGAGGATGGCGGGGCGCAGCGGGGCCAGGCCGATGCCGCCGGTGACGAAGACGACGTCGTGGCCCGCCGCATCGTCCACATCCCAGGACGTGCCGAAGGGGCCGCGCACGCCGATCTCGGTGCCGGGCGCGGCCTCGACGAGGGCGCGGGTGACGGCGCCGACGTTGCGGATGGTGTGCTCAAGCGGTGCCGGGTGGGCGGGGTCGCCCGAGATGGAGATGGGCACCTCGCCGACGCCGAACGCGTGGAGCATGGTGAACTGGCCGGCCCTGAAGGTGAGCGGCGCGGTGCCGTCGGCGGGGTCGAGCAGGAGCGTGAAGGTGTCGCGGGTGTCCTGGCGCACGTGGGTGATGACGTAGCGGCGCGGGACCATGGGGTCCGCGGGCTGCGGGCCGGGCGACGATGCGCGGGTTGCGGTGGTGGTCATGAGACGCCTCCTCTAGCGACGCTAGGACGCTGTGGGCGAGGCGGAAGGGACCTTGGTCCAGGTGGGGCGGCCCATCGCCCGCCGCGACAATGCGCTCTCCCCCGCGCGAAACCGCCGCTTTGCAGGCATCATGGGCGGAGGGCGGCGCGCGCGACATCACCCCGGATCCCGTGCGCGCCGGCGGGAGGACATGCATGGAGCCGAGCGGGCACGGCCGATGACGGCCGCGGAGACGCGAGGTCCGCGCAGCGCGCTCGAGCGCATGCAGCGCACCACGTACTTCGCCACCGGCCTCGCGACCGCGCTGTTCGCCGCGCTGCTCGCGCGCGGCGCGAACGGCTTCCTCAACCAGATGGACCAGCTGCACGCGCCGTTCGGCGCGTTCACCGTGCTGGTCGGCATCGCGATCCCCGCGAGCTACTCCCTCATCGCCTTCCTCGTGAGCATCCGCGTCCTGCGCGCGCTGGTGACGGTCTCGGCCGTCGGCTTCGTGCTGTCCCAGCTGCTGTGGGTGCCGATGATGACGTCCGACGTGCTCGCCGACGGCGCCGCGCCCTGGCTGCAGGGCTTCGGGGCGATCCACGCGACGCTGCTCGCGGTGGCGTGGAACCGGCCGTGGGTGTGGCTGTACCCGATCGCGCAGGGTCCGCTCGTCGCCGTCGTCGAGTACCTCGCGAGCGGCGGCGACCTCGAGCAGTCGGCGCTCGACGGCGTCGGCGCGCTGGTGACGTCCCTGATCCTCACGGGCGCCGGTGCCGGCGTGGTCACGGCGGCGGCCCGGCAGGACGAGGAGGCGGAGCGCGCCCGCGCGGACGCGGCGCTCGAGGCCTCGGCCCGCACCGGCGAGCGGGAGCAGGCCCGCATCAACGCGCTGGTGCACGACGAGATCATCTCCGTGCTGCTCGCCGCCGTGCGCACCCCCACTCCTGCGGCGGTGCCCGAGCGGGCCCAGCGGGCGCTGGGCTCGATCGCGGCGATCCGCGAGGCGAGGACCGGCGAGTCGGAGTACCCGCCGGAGCAGCTGGTGGCCGCGCTGCGCGCGACGGCGGCCGACATCAGCGAGGACATCTTCGTGAGCTCGAGCATCACGGCGTCCGACAGGATCCCCGCCTCGGTGGTGACCGCGATGGCGGAGGCCGCCGGCGAGGCGCTGCGCAACAGCGTGATCCACGGCGACGTCGACGGCCGCGACGTGACGCGGGTGCTGACGGTCGGCGTCGCCGACGGCGAGGTCCGCGTGACGGTGCGGGACGACGGCCGCGGCTTCGCCCCGCGCGCCGTCTCGGCGCGGCGGCTCGGGCTGCAGGTGAGCATCCGCGGGCGCATGGAGGCGCTCGCGGGCGGCGGCTCGCGCGTGGCGTCGGCGCCGGGCCAGGGCACCACCGTCGAGCTGTGGTGGCGCGCGGAGGCGGCCCGATGACCGCGGCGGCGACCGCGGCCGAGGAGCGCGGCACCGACATCAGCGAGCTGCTGGGGCTTCACACCCGTGGCGCGCAGTTGATCCTCGCGGTCTACGTCGTCTCCAACGTCATGTTCGTCACCGCTACCGCCAACCGGCTCGACCACGTGTGGCCGGCGTACCTCGCGGTCGCGCTCGTCACGGTGGGCGGCTTCGTCGTGACGCGCCCGCACCCCGACCCGTTCCCGCGCGTCCTCACGTTCGCCGTGCTCGGCATCGTCGTCGCGTCGAGCGCCCTGGTGCTCTACGCGCTGCCCGACAGCGGCGCGCTCGGCCGCGCGACCTGGTACCTGGGCGCGAACACGTGGCTGCTCTGGTTCCTCATCCTGCGCCGCCGCATCCTGCTCGCCTGGGCGGGTGGGATCGCGATGCTCGTGGAGACGATCGTCTGGGCCCAGTACGCGGGCCGGGGCGCCCTCGACGGTCTGGTGCTGGCGAGCCCGCAGGTGCTGCTGCTCGCGATCGCGACGCTGTTCGGCGGGGCGCTGCGGAGGGCGACGTGGCGCATCAACGCACTAGCCCGACGGTCGGTGGACGCGGCGGCCGCCGCCGGCGCGGTCGCGGCGGCGCGGGAGGTCCAGGACCAGCGCGCCGACGAGCTCGCCGAGGTCGTCGTGCCCGTCCTCACCGTGCTCGCCACCGGGGAACCGCTGGACGATGCGACGCGCGCCGAGATCATGCGCGTCGAGGCCCAGTTGCGCGACTCGGTACGCGGCCACGGGTTGGCGCTGCCGCCGATCGTCGCCGCCGCGACGCGGGCCCGCTCGCGCGGGGTGAATGTCACGCTGCTCGACGACCTGGGCGTGCCGCTGTCCCCTGGCGAGACCGATGCGGTGGTGCGGGCGGTCGAAGACGCGCTCGACGCCGCGGCCGATGGCACGGTGACCGCACGGCTGCTGCCGCCCGGCCGCGAGGAGCTCCTCACCGTCGTGTCGCTGGGCGCGACGGACGTCAGCCGCGTGGCGCTGCCCCGGGGCGCCGCGGCGTAGGTGCGTCGCGCATCGTCCCGTAGTTGTGGCGGGACGATGCGCGGGTGGCGTCGTCTACGCGGGCGCCGGGCCGGCGGCGGTCGCCATCCTTCCCAGGGCGGCTGCTTCTTCCGTGATGTCGATGCCGACGGGGCACCAGGCGATGCAGCGGCCGCAGCCGACGCAGCCGAGCATCCCGAACTGGTCCTCCCAACTGGACAGCTTGTGGGTGATCCATTGGCGGTAGCGGGCCTTGACGTCGCCGCGGAGGGGGCCGCCGTGGATGTAGCTGAAGTTCTCGGAGAAGCAGGAGTCCCAGACGCGGTGGCGCTCGGCGTTGTCGCCGGCGAGGTCGCTGGTGTCCTGGATGGTGGTGCAGAAGCAGGTGGGGCACACGAGGGTGCAGTTGGTGCAGGCGAGGCAACGGGAGGCGACGTCGTCCCAGCGCGGGGACTCGGCAGAGGCCTGGAGGACGTCGTGGATGGCGTCGGTGTTGATGCTTCTTGTCTGGCAGGCGGCGGCTGCGTCGGTAACGGCGATCGCCTCCTGCTGTGCCTCTTCGTTGGCTGGGGCGGTCTCGATCGCGTCGGCCACGTCCCTGCCGGCCTCGGTGCCGACCTCCAGGACGAAGCGGTGCTCCGGCTCCATGACCTCGGTGAGGAGGAGGTCGTAGGCGGGCTCTCCTGTTTGTGGGTTGGTCGCGGCGGGGCGTGGGCCGGTGCCCATCGAGGCGCAGAAGCAGGTGGCGGCGGGCTCGCCGCAGGCGACGGCGACGGTGAAGGTGCCGTCGCGGCGGGCGATGTAGTGGGCGTCGTGGAAGGGTCGGTCGGCGAGGACGGCGTCGTGGATCTGGACGGCGCGGAGGTCGCAGCTTCTGACGCCTAGCAGTGCGACGGGTTGCTGTTCCGGACTGTCGCGCTCGACGGTGAAGTGGCCCTCCTCGCGGCGGCCGCGCCAGACGACCTCCTCGGCCGGGAAGAACACAGGCTTGGTGGACTGGGCGGGGTCGGCGAAACCGAAGTAGGCGTCGTCGTCGCGTTTCCGGAGCCTGTACTTGCCTGCTTCCTGCGTGTCGCCGACGCCCTGCGGCAGGTCCGAAGCCGCGCAGAGGTCACCGGTGACGATCGCATCGCCCCGGACGGTCGGCCCGACGACGCGGTAGCCGCGTTGGCGCAACTCTGCGATCAGTGCGTCGAGGCCCTGGGGCTCGAGGATTCGGATGTCGTCCATGACACGCCTCCTCTTGCGACGTTAGGCGCGTCAGGTGGTGGCGCGAGGGACTTTGGTCCTCCGCCAGGACGATGCAGGGGCCTCGCGGGCAGGCCTCGCTGCCTCCCCGGTTGCCCCGCCACAGCCGCAAAGCACCTGGGACAGGCGCTACAACCCATAGATTGAGTTCATGGATCCCGCGAAGCAGGTGGCCTCGTCGCGCGCCGGCACCCGCATCGAACGCCTCGACTTCACGCGACGCTCGGTCGACGCGTGGACCGATCCCCAGGGGCGCCACCGAAACTGGCCCGTCGTCTACACGCTCAACAACGACCGCCACGTCTACGTCGGCGAGTCCCTGAATGCTGTGTCACGGATGCGTCAGCACCTGGACGCGAAGGAGAAGCAGGGGCTGCGCTCGGTGCGGATCGTCGTGGATGACACCTTCAACAAGTCGGTGTGCCTCGACCTCGAGTCGTTTCTCATCCGGATGTTCTCGGGCGACGGTCGTTTCCAGGTGCTCAATCGAAACGACGGCGTCACGAATGCCGAGTACTTCGACCGCCACGCCTATCAGGACGTGTTCACCGACATCTTCGACCAGCTGCGCGCGAGCGGGCTTTTCGAGAAGCGCCTCCCCGAGATCGTCAACAGCGACCTGTTCAAACTCTCGCCGTTCAAAGCCCTCAACAAGGACCAAGAGATCGTCGTCGAGGACATCATTCAGGGCCTGCTCGCAGATCGGGCGGCGGGCAAGGACAGTACCGCGGTGGTCGAGGGCGGCCCCGGGACCGGCAAGACAATCGTCGCGATCTACCTGATCAAGCTCTTGGTCGACATTCAGAACGGCAACGACCACGACAATCCCGACGCCGAATCAGTGTTCTCTGAATTCTTCGAGCATGACCGCCGAGCGCTGCTAGAAGGGGCTCGGATTGGCCTGGTCGTTCCTCAGCAGTCGCTTCGCGCATCGATCAAGAAGGTGTTCGCCCGCACACCCGGACTGCACAAGTCGATGGTGCTGACGCCGTACGACGTCGCGAACTCGGATGCCGACTTCGATCTTCTCGTTGTCGACGAGACCCACAGGCTCACGCAGTACGGCGCGCAGGCGATGGGGACATTGACGAAGGCGTACCGCGAGACGAGCCAACGTCTCGCCGCGCCGGGCGAGGACTGGCAGAACCTCACTCAGATCGACTGGATCGTGCGCCGTAGTCGCCACCAGGTCTTCCTGCTAGACGAGGGCCAGGGCGTGCGCCCCATCGACGTGCCAGCGTCGGCGCTTCGCGGCCTGCGCGGAGCCGCAGAAGATCGCAGGTACCCGTTGATGACCCAGATGCGCGTCAAAGCCGGCGACGACTACATCGGATACGTGCGAGAGATGTTGAGCGACTACGCACCTGAAGCGCCGCGAACCTTCGAAGGCTACGACCTCCGATTCTTCGACGACCTCGGGAGCATGCGGGACGCGATCCTTTCGCGCAATCGCGAGCACGGCCTCGCACGGCTCGCCGCGGGCTACGCCTGGCCGTGGAATTCGAAAGGCAGCAAGGCGGACGACGAGATCTTCGACATGGAGATCGACGGAATCCGGCTCTGCTGGAATCGTGAAGCCACCGACTGGATCAACAGCCGCACCTCAGTGGAAGAAGTCGGCTCCATCCATACTGTGCAGGGCTACGACCTCAACTACGTCGGCGTCGTTATCGGCCGCGACATGTACTTCGACGTCAAGTCCCAACGGATCCGATTCGATCGCGCGCACTACTTCGACAAGAAGGGTCGCGCGAACAACAACCTGCGCGGTCTTTCATATTCGGACGACGACATCCTCGGCATGGTGAAGAACATCTACTCCGTGCTGCTCACCCGCGGCATGCTCGGCACCTACGTGTACGTCTGCGACGAGGCACTTCGTGAGCACCTGCGGCCCTTCTTCTCCGCTGGCACGGCTGCGCGAGCCCGTAGGGTCTGACACATGGCGAATGACGATTCCCTACGAGCCTTGACCGCCGAGCTCCGAGAGTTCGCCCGAGAGCGAGATTGGGAGCAATTCCACGACCCGAAGTCGCTTGTGCTGGCCTTGGTAGGCGAGGTCGGAGAGCTCGCGGAGTTGTTCCAGTGGGTGCCTGCATCCGAGGCGGCGGAACATTTCAGGGACCCCGAGCGGCAACAGCGCGTTGGCGAGGAGTTGAGCGATGTGCTCACCTACCTGCTGCGCCTCAGCGACGTGCTTGGCGTGGATCTGGCGAGCGCCGCGAACGCGAAGCTCGACCATTCTCGCGAGAGATTCCGACCGGAGGACTTCCACGGAACGGCTCCATTGAAGGAGTGAGTTCCGCCGCGGTGCACATGGGCACTCGGTTGGCAGTGGCTCGTCAATGTACCCACCGGCGCTGGCGGCTCTGAGGGGTGTCGCGCCGCGCTGAGGTGCTGCGCGCGTCACCCCACGCCACCGCCTCGCCCGAAAGGCATCCATGGCGTGGCATCGACCTGAGACCTCCAGCATCGCGGCTCCACGCGCCCCGTCAACTCGCTTGCTGGTGCTGTGATGGGGAAGGTGCTCCCGCACCAGCGCGGGCCAAGCCCGCGCGTCGGTGCGGGTGGACCGGGCGCGCTCCACCGCAGAGCCCTCCGGTATCGGATCGAAGCCGGAGCATGGCGCGAGTCCCGTGGGCAGGCGGGACAGCGCCGTAGGAGGCTAGGTCGAGCCCCCGAGTTATGTTGCTAGTTCAAGTTAAGTGAGTGCTGGTTCCGCTACCGTTGGGCGACACCAACCACAGTTTGGGGAGCGAATTCGCGATGGCCGCTGATCAGGTCTGGAAGTCCGTCCAGCTCAAGAACTTCCGCGCCTTCGAAGACACCGGGAGCATCGAGTACGCGCCGATCACGTTGCTGTTCGGACGAAACAGTTCCGGCAAGACGTCGATTCTTCGCGCGCCGCTTCTTCTCAAGCAGTTCATCGAGCAGCCGCCCGGCACCGAGCCCGGATTCTCGGGAAGCGCGGTGGACTTCGGGTCCTTCGCCGAGACCGTACACGCAGGCGACCGCTCCCGTGATATCGGCATTGCCGCCGAACTGGACATCCAGGACATAGGCATCGGCGTTCCCGAGGACCTGAACGATGCCTTTGGTCTCGATCGCAAGACACGCCTCGGACAGTTTGCACTGGATATGGCGCTCCACTGGAACATGCGCAACTCGCGAACCGTGATCTCGGAAATGAACTTTCGCGCCGACCCGCGAGCTGAAGCCGCGGTGGCATTGACGCGTACCGGGCTCGACCGTCACAGCATCGCCATTGGGGGCGGCCGGGCCCGCAAAGTCAACGGCGAACTGCTCCCACAGACCTTGCGGTTCTCGGGCCTGCGGCGCAGTGGGGACCAACTTGACCGACAGTGGGACTACGCGATGTTCTCGTTGGGCATCGCGCTTGAGCTCGCAGTCACGCGACTGGTGCACGTTGGGCCCCTACGGGACCAACCGTCTCGCGCGTATCGCACCGACCAGGTGGGCGTGGCAGGCGCGCGCGACACCATCGACGTCCTCCGGGGCGGTGGCAAGGCGGCGAGGGACGTCGTGTCCGCGCTGAAGCTCTTGAAGATGGCCGACGGCATCAAGATCGACAAGCTCGCCCCGGGGTACTCCGCAATCTTGCTGAAGGAAGTCCGCACGGGGCGGATGGAGAACCTCGCGGACGTTGGGTTTGGGGTTTCGCAGGTGCTGCCCATCATCACTACGTTGGTGACCACAGAGCCCGGCTCGACCGTGCTCGTGGAGCAGCCTGAACTCCACCTCCACCCTGAGGCGCAGGGGAACTTCGCCGACGTCCTCTTGGACCTCGCGCGGTCGCGCAATATAGGCCTGGTGATCGAAACTCACAGCGAACACTTCCTGCTTCGGCTGCAGCGCAGGGTCGCAGACGCCACGATCGACCCCGAGTACCTCACGACGTACTTCGTCGATGCCGGAAGTGTGCGCCGAGCGAATATCGACCGCCGTGGACGCCTCGACCGGTCAGCGGTTCCCGACGGGTTCTTCGAGGAGGACTGGCAGGACCTGCTGAAGCTCACCGCCGAGGCTGCAAAGGTCGCGGAGTGACGTTCGACGGCTTCGCGATTGACGTCGGCTGGCTTATCGAGCAGGACGACGCGGACATGTTAACCATCCACAGCATTCTCAGCGCCGTTGCCGCGATGTGCGAAGACGAGGCAAATCTGTTGGTGGACGTCGAAGGCCATATTCTCGGCGAGTACGAACGCTACTTGGGCCCACACACGATTGGCCGCAAGATCCTGACACACTTGATGTCAGCGCATCGCATTGGTTTCCACAGCGGACGCCTCAACGCAGCGTGCGAAGCCTGTCTCGACAGTGACGGATTCGACCCGTCAGACCGTGCATACGTGGGCGTTGCTGCACGGGTCGGTGGAGCGTACGTCACCCACGAGGCCAAGCACCTTGATCCCTCGCGAGTCGCTCTCGTACGTGAACGATGCGGAGTTCACGTCATCGGCTCGGAAGGATTCCTTCCGCCTGCTCAGTGAGTTGAGCGTGCCGCCCCGATCGTGGGTGTATTAACGAGTTGCTCCCTTTGGAGAATCGCTGCGCACCCGGCGCGGTGAGTTATTGGCGCTTAGGCGCGAAATAACGCCGAGGCCCCTCGCGTTGCCACTTTCGGCACCGCACGCGCGCCTCCCACCACTAGCGAGAGAGCGCCGCGCCTCACTCCCACAAGGAAGGCCCCCTCATGAAGGCACTGATCCACCACGCGTTCGGCAATCCGGCCGAGATCCTCACCGTCGAGGACGTCCCCACCCCGGAGCCAGGCCCGGGCGAGGCACGCGTCCGCCTCATCGTCTCCCCCATCCACAACCACGACCTGTGGACCGTGACCGGCAACTACGGCTTCAAGCCCGAGATGCCCGCCCGCTCCGGCACCGAGGCCGTCGGCATCGTCGAGGCCGTCGGCGAGGGCGTCGAGAACCTCCAGCCGGGTACGCGCGTCGCCACGGGCGGCACGTTCGGCGTGTGGGCCGAGCAGTTCGTCGCCAAGGACGCCGCCCTCATCCCCGTGCCGGACGGCATCCCCGACGACGTCGCCGCCCAGCTGGTCGCCATGCCGTTCTCCGCCATCAGCCTGCTCGACTCGCTCGACCTCGCCGAGGGCGACTGGATGATCCAGAACGCCGCCAACGGCGCCGTCGGCCGCCTCGTCGCGCAGCTGGCCGCCGCCCGCGGCATCAACGTGGTCGGTCTGGTCCGCCGCACCGACGGCATCGGCGAGCTCGAGGCCCAGGGCATCGGGCGCATCGTCGCCACCGACACCGACGGCTGGCAGGAGCGCGTCCTCGAGACCACCGGCGGCGCGCCGCTCAAGGTCGGCGTCGAGTCGGTCGGCGGCCCGGCGGCCGGCGACGTGATGTCGCAGCTCGCCGAGAACGGCACGCTCGTGGTGTTCGGCGCGATGGCGTCGCCGACCATGGAGATCGGCTCAGGCGACGTCATCTTCAAGCAGGCCACCATCCGCGGCTTCTGGGGCTCGAAGGTCAGCGCCGCCATGCCCGCCGAGGACCGCGGCCGGCTGATGCGCGAGCTGTTCGCCCGCCTGTCCGACGGCACCATCACCCTGCCCGTCGAAGCGACCTTCTCCTTCGACCAGATCGCGGACGCCGTGCGCGCCCACTTCACCCCGGGACGCTCCGGGAAGGTCATGCTCAAGCCCTGACGAAGGGACGATGCGGCGGCCGGGTTCACCCCCGGCCGCCGCCTTGTCATACACCAGCGCGGCAGCGCGCGGCGGGTCGGTGTGCAACATCCCACACGGTGTGTTCATCCATTGAAATACCTGACAAACCCTCACTAAGGTCGCGAATACTGCGAGTGGGACAAACCCGGTGTCCCGCTCACAACGATCGAAGGGAAGTAACCGTGCACCAACGATCCGGCATCCGAATGCGAACCCTCGCCTTCACCGCCACCACCGGCCTCGCCGCCAGCGTCGCGATCGCGGCCGGCGCCCAGGCCGCCACCCCGACCGACACCACCGCGCTGCGCGACGCCGTCACCGCCGACGGCGTGATGGCGCACCTGCAGGCCCTGCAGGACATCGCCGACGCCAACGGAGGCAACCGCCAGGCGGGAACTGCGGGCCACGAGGACTCGGTCTACTACATGAAGGACCTGCTGGACGCGGCCGGCTACCTCACCACCATCCAGGAGTTCAACTACGAGCGTCAGACGCTCGTCTCCGCGGAGTGGGCGGAGACCGCCCCTGGCTCCGCCACCTACGAGCTCGACACCGACTACTACCCGATGGAGGGCGACGGCACCGCCGACGCCCCGGTCACCGCGGTGGACCTGTCGCTGGGCGACCCCGCCGCCTCCACGAGCGGGTGTGAGCCCGAGGACTTCGGCGGCTTCACCGCAGGCAACATCGCCCTCGTCCAGCGCGGTGCCTGCTCGTTCGAACAGAAGGTCCTGAACGCGATCGAGTACGGCGCCTCCGGCGTCATCATCTTCAACCAGGGCAACGGCGGCGTCGACCGCACTGGCATGTTCTACGGCACCCTCGGCGAGACCGTCGCGGACATCCCCGTCATCAGCACCACTTACGACATCGGCATGGCGCTCGCCGGCACGGACGGCCTCGAGATGCACCTCGCCGTCGACATGCTCACCGAGCAGGTCGACACGATGAACCTCATCGCGGACACCCCGACCGGCCGCGCCGACCGCACGGTTGTCGTCGGCGGCCACCTCGACTCCGTCGGCGAGGGCCCCGGCGTCAACGACAACGGCTCCGGCACCGCCACGATCCTCGAGACCGCCCTGCAGATGGCGGAGCTCGGCATCGAGCCGGAGAACCGCGTCCGCTTCGCGTTCTGGAGCGGCGAGGAGGACGGCCTGCTCGGCTCCGAGTACTACGTCTCCCAGCTGTCGAAGTCGGAGCTCAAGGACATCGCGGTGAACCTCAACTTCGACATGGTCGGCTCGCCCAACGCCGTGAACTTCGTCTACGACGGCGACGGCGACGCGTACGGCCAGTCCGGCCCGACCGGCTCGGACGTGGTCGAGGAGGTCTTCACCAGCTTCTTCGAGTCGCAGGGCGCGTACACGGAGCCCACGGCGTTCGACGGGCGTTCCGACTACCTCGGCTTCATCGAGGCGGGCATCCCGGCAGGCGGCCTGTTCTCCGGCGCCGAGGGGATCAAGACCGAAGAGGAGGCGGAGCTCTACGGCGGAACCGCCGGCGTGGCCTACGACCCCTGCTACCACTCCGCATGCGACACGATCGCGAACATCGACACCGACACTCTCGACATCATGTCGGACGCGATCGCGCACGCGACGCTGACGTTCGCCGACACCACGTCGGCGATCAGCGGCACCGCCAAGGGCAAGGCGAAGGGCCACTTCAAGGACGCCGAGTTCCTCGGCACCCACGCCGTCCGCTGATCCCGGACACCTGACAGTCGGGGCCTCCGCCGCAAGCGGGGGCCCCGACGCATGTCCGGCGCCGCGCGACTCCCGCCGTTGGCTGATGTCCACAGCCCGACCTCCGCATCCCTTTTCCACATCTACCAGGAACGATGCCCGACATCGCTGTCAGACCCTCGTGATGAACTTGTTCCATGGACGTCACGACCGCCGCACTCGACCGGGCAGCAGCCCGCGTGCGCGCGCTCGACGGCGCCGAGACCAGGGAGCTTCGAGGCGAGGGCCTCCATGCCGCGATCGTCGCCGCGTGCGAGGTGCTGTCCGAGGCGCGACGCCTGGCCGCACCCATCGCCGCCGCGGTTGCGCGCGACGCGGGCGGACAGGGATTGCGCGGCGGGATCACGCGCCAGGCCGGGCACCGCAGCCCGGAGTACTTCATCGCGACTCTGCTCGGTGGCACGGTGGCGGAGGCGCGCACCCTCATCGGCGCGGGCCTCGCGATGGACCCGGACGAGCCGGAGGATCCCGACGACCCGGACGAGGGTGAGAACGGCGGCGAGGGCTCTGGCTCGGGAGGAGGTGGCGAGGACGATCCGAATCCGCCCGACCCCAATCCGAAGCCCGCGCGGCCCAAGCCCCGCCCGCCGGTTCCCGGATCGCTGGCCGAGGCGCTCGGCAACGGCACCATCGCGGTCGACGCCGCCGCCCCCATCCGCGCGACCCTCGCGGAACTGCTCGACGTGGTGGATCGCGCGACGCTGTGGGAGATCGAGAAGCGGCTCGTGGCGAAGGCGGCCCGGCTGTCCTTGTACGACCTGCGCACGGCCTGCTGGCGCGAGCGCGCTACCGCCGACCCCGCGGGATGGCGCGAACGCGAGAAGCGGATCCGGGCCCGCCGCTCGCTCATGCTGGGAGAGGACGCCGAGGGGATGGTGACGCTCACGGCGCGGCTCGACCCGCTGTCCGCCGCTCCCCTGCGCGCGTGGCTCGACGCGCAGACCACCGAGGCGTTCCGGTCCGCGCGTGACGCCGGCGTCACGGAGCAACGCAACGCTGCTCAGATCCGCGTCGACGCCCTGGCTGCGCTCGCCTCCCACGGCCTGGACTGCGCCGCGCCGGGCTCGGGCGTCAAGACCACCCTGATGGTGACGATCGACCGCGATGCGCTGACCAGCGAGCTGGGACTCGGCTCCTGCGACGGGATCGGCGTGCCCATCACCGGAGCGACCGCGCGCCAGCTGGCCGTCGACGCCGAGATCCTGCCCGCAGTGTGCGGCGGCGAGTCCGAGGTGCTGGACCTGGGACGCGCGCGGCGCCTCTTCACCCGTGCGCAGCGGCGCGCCCTCTCCCTGCGCGACGGAGGGTGCGCCTGGTGCAGCGCTCCGATCTCCTGGGCGGAGACGCACCACATCGCTCACTGGGGGCGGGACGGCGGTTGTACCGACCTCTGCGACGGCGTCCTGCTTTGTCGCAGCTGCCACCTCCGCCTGCACGACACAGGCTGGGAGGTCGAACTCCACAGCGGCGTCGTGTGGTTCCGGCCGCCCACGGCCGTCGACCCGGACCGCGTGGCGATCCTGGGCGGGAGACGGCGCCTCGCCCCCGAGGAGATGCCCGCACCTCCGCCGCTGCCGACATCGCCGGCCACGCGCCGGTGCAGCGGGAACCACGTGCGGACATGAAGGACGGGACAGGAGGACGATGCGCGGCGCCCGGGGAACGTCGCCGTTGCCAGGCACAAAGTGCCTCGCTAGGGTCGTGGGAAATCCGCACGCACGACTACTGGGGGTGCCTCCGTGCGGCATCTGCTTGCCATCACGGCCCTGGGCCTCACGGCCGCGCTCGGCGCCGCCGTCCCGAGCGGCTCGATTGACGACTACATCGCCGCGGAGATGCCCTCCTCGGGCGCGCCCGGCATCGCCTACGCCGTGGTGACCGACGGGGAGGTGATCGAGGCAGGCGCCCACGGCGTGACGCGCGCCGGATCGGACACGACCGTCACCCCCGACACGCCGTTCGTCATCGGCTCGATCTCCAAGAGCTTCACCGCGCTCGCCGTCATGCAGCTCGTCGAGGCCGGCGAGGTGGATCTGGACGCCCCCGCGGGCGACTACGTCGACGCCCTCGCCGACACCCCTGCCGGTGCCCCGACTGTGCGCGAGCTGCTGAGCCACACCAGCGGCTTCTCGACGCTGCAGGGCAACACCACGCGCGTGAGCTCCACGGGCGGCGCCGACGACCTCGCGAACGCCGTCGCTGCGCTCGCCGACGAGCCACCCGCATACCCGCCTGGCACCACCTGGGAGTACTCGAACACCAACTACCAGATCCTCGGCCGGCTGATCGAGGAGGTCGCGGCCACCGAGTTCCAGGCCTACGTGGCCGAGCACATCCTCGACCCCGTTGGGATGAACCACAGCTTCGTCGCCGACGGCGACGTCCACCCCGAGATCGCCACCGGGCACACGCCGTGGTTCTGGACCAAGCGGCCACTCGCGGAGAGCCCCACCGACCGCGTCACCGCACCCCAGGGCGGCATCGTCGCCAGCGCCAACGACGTGGCGCTCTACCTCGCGACCATGATGAACGGCGAGGACGACGTCCTGAGCGCCGAGGGCAAGGCCGAGATGATGCGGCCCGCCAGCGCCTCCTCCCCGTTCTACGGCCTCGGCTGGTACGTCGACACGTCCGACGGCACGGTCGGGCACACCGGCTCCGTCCCCGGCGTCGAGACGCAGGCCACGATGGTCCCCGCGCGGGACGATGCGGTGGTGGTCCTGGTCAACGGCGGCAGCGGGGTGGGCTTCGGGGAGACCACGCAGCTGCGCTACGGGATCACCGCGATCGCGCTGGGCCTCGACTACGACGGCGAGGGATCGCGCTGGACCCAGAAGGCCCTGTTCCTCGGCCTGGCGCTCGCTCCGCTCGTGTACCTCGCGGCCATGATCTGGGCGTGGGCCAAGCGCGACGCCGTCCGCGCGAAGACGCGCGCGGGCTTCGCGGGGCTCTTCAGCCTGTGGTTCCCGCTCCTCACCACAGGCGTCGCGGCGTGGGTGCTGCTGCTCCTCATCCCGAACCTCATGGGCGCCCCGCTGTCGACGGTGCGGGTCTTCCAGCCTGACATGGCGCTGGCGATGACCGCGACGGCCGTAGGCGGCGTCGTGTGGGCGGCGTTCAGGCTCGTGATCGCGTACACCGGCAGGGCCGCCGTCAGTCCTCGATGACCGCCTCGCCGCGTGCCTGGAGCGCGGCCAGGCCGTCGCGCATCGTCCGGACCTGCTCGGCCGAGTGCCCGCCCCAGTCCGTCAGCTCCCCCACCACCCGCATCCCGGACAACGTCCGGTACGAGCGAGTCGGGTTGCCGGGGAAGCGCTTGTCGGTGACGTTCGGGTCGTCCTCGAGCTCACCCAGCGGCTCGACCACGTAGATGCGCCCACGCCCCTCGCCGACGGCGAGCTCGGCGCCCCACGTCGCGGCGTCCAGGGTCTGCGTGACGTACACGTGCCGCGGCGGTGCGCCCGGACGGAAGTTGGACTCGAAGCCGGGCTCGAGCACGTCGCCGACCGCGAGCGCGGCCTTGGTGCCGTGCAGGAACGTGGACCCGTCGCCGTACACCTCGAACGGCACCGGCGCATCGGGCATCGTCGCTCCTCCCCCGAGCCGACCCTAGAAGAGGCGGACCTACTCGTCGCACCCGCAGGAGCCGGACGGCGTCCGTGCCTGCCAGCAGACCTCGCACACGCCGTAGCTCTTCTGCTCGGCGTCGGTCGCGGGCGTGATCTTCTTGCGCACGCCCGGGCTCATCGTGCGCTTGGTGACCGGGAAGTCGACGGCCCAGTTGACCATGCCGTTGCCGTGGGTCTTGTCGCGGACCCGGTCGGGCAGATCGGAGGCGGCGATCGCCTCGCGCCGCGACCCGAACCACTCTGTCGACCGCTTGCCGATGTGCAGCGGGTGCAGCCCGTCCTCGCGCATCGCCTTGATGTAGCTGGACTTGACCTCGCAGCCGATCACCCCTGCTCTGCGGGCGATCTGTCGCACCAGTGGCCGGGATTCGTCGGCGATCTTGAGCTGCTCCATGGCCGCTTCAAGCGAGATCAGCGTGGGGGTGTTCACCCCTTAGGGTCGCACGTGACGACCGGGACCGTTGACCGGGACCGCTACTCGAGGTCCCCGAGGTCGATCGACAGGTCCACCTCGGTGGGCGCGGACAGCCCCGGAGGCGGCGCCGGACGCGCCGGCCGGGCGACCACGTGCGGCACCTCCTCGACCAGCCGCTCGGGCAGCGTGTTGAGGAAGTAGGCGTCCTCGAGGACGTCCATGCCGGCGGACCCCATCCACGCCCGCACCGGCGTGTGCGACACGGTCCGCGTCACCACCAGCCGGTCGCGCGCGCGGGTCAGCGCCACGTAGAGGACGCGCCGCTCCTCCTCGACCTCGTCGAGGTCGCCGAGCGACCGCGCCGAGGGGTACGACCCCGCCGACGCCCCCGCCACGAACGCCCAGTCCCGCTCGAGGCCCTTCGCCGAGTGCACCGTCGACACGATGACATGGTCCTGCTGCGACTCGGGCTCCATCTCCGAGGTGAACACCGGCGACAGGATGTACTCCTCGAGGAACTCGAGGATCGACCGGCGCGAGGCCGCGAGCCGCTCGACGTGCACGAGGTCGCGGGCGCGCGCCTCCCAGTTCTCGTTGCGGTACTTGTGCGCGAGCACCGGCTGCAGCATCGCCGCGGCCCTGCCCACCGCATCGTCCACCCGCTTGGCCGCCTCCTCGATCGCGTCGAGCCCGGCCGCCAGCCATGCGGGCATCCCCGCGAGGGCCGATGCGCGGGCCTCCCGGGCGGACGCGCCGCCCGAGCGCGCCGACAGGAACGTGTCGAAGGCGCGCGCCGCCGTCACGTCCCCCACGCGTGGCATGAGCGTGAGGAGGCGCATCCAGGCGACCTCGTCGTCGGGGTTGGCGACCACGCGCAGCGCGGACAGCACGTCCCGGACGTGCGCCGATTCCAGGAGCTTCACTCCCCCGAAGAACACGTAGGGGATGTCGTTCTCGACCAGCCGCGCCTCGATCGCGCGCCCCGAGTAGTTGGTGCGCACCAGGATCAGGTGGGTCGCCCACGGCAGCTCGTCGCGGCGGGCGCGCAGCATCTCCGCGCAGATGTAGCCGGCCTCGTCCTGCGGCGTCTCGAAGGAGTGCAGCTCGGGCTTCGCGCCCTTGCCGCGGACGGCGCGCAGCTTCTTGTCGTACCCGAGCGGGGACTGCTCGAGCAGCCAGTTCGACAGGTCGAGGATCTCCTGCGTGGACCGATAGTTGTCCTCGAGCTTGAGCACCCGCGCGCCGGGCACGCGGTCGCGGAACGAGTGGATCGAGGCGAAGTCGGCGCCGCGGAAGCCGTAGATCGACTGCGCGTCGTCGCCCACGCAGTAGAAGCGGGTGTGCGGGACCAGCGGGTCGATGATCATCCACTGCAGCGGGTTGGTGTCCTGCATCTCGTCGATGAGGATCTCGTCGTAGTGCGAGCCCACCCACTCCGCCACCGCCTCGTCCGCGAGGCGTGCGGCGAAGACCCGCAGGATGTCGTCGTACGTGAGGTAGCGCCGCTCCTGCTTGCGCTGCTCGTAGGCGCGCACGGCGGCGCCGATGGCCTTGGCGTCGATGGCGTCGTCGGGGAACTTGACCCGGATGGCGTCGGCGAGCGTGCGGCGCGTGTTGTGCGCGAACGACAGCACGTCGACGATCTGCGCCGCCTTGAGCCCCTCGACCCGCTTGCCGCGGCCGAGCACGCCGCGCATCACCTGCTGCTGGTCCTCCTGGTCGAGGACGCTCCAGCCCTCGTAGCCGAACACGTCCGGCGCGCCCCGCACCTCGCGCATGGCCCAGCCGTGGAAGGTCATGGCGGCGACGCCCGGGGTGGACGATGCGCCGGCGGCGTCGCCCTGGACGCGGCTCCTGATCTCCGCGGCCGCGCGACGCGTGAAGGTGATCGCGAGGATCCGGTCAGGCGGGGTTCCGTTGCGGACGAGGTGGCGGATGCGGGCGACGATCGTCGTGGTCTTGCCTGTGCCGGCGCCGGCCAGGATGAGGTTGTGGCGCGCCTCGGTCAGCGCGGCCTCCCGCTGGGCGGGGTTGAGGTGCGCGAGCGCGCCGTCGTCCACCTGCTCAGCCATGCGCACGAGTCTAGGTGCGGGGTGCGACAGGCCGGACGATGCGGCGGAGGTGCGGTTGCCGAGGGCCCATTTCAGCTTTGGCCGACACACGCCAACACGACCAACACCCCCTGCGCCGGTCCCGGCGGGCACTCGGCGGCCGCGCTACCTTCCAGGCATGGCTCGCACGCTTCCGCCCCCGCTTCCCGGCCGCGAGCGCGCAGCACGGCGTTGGCGCATCGTGACCCTCGCAGCTCTCGGGGCGGGCGTGGCAGCCGGATCCGTCGCCGTGGTGAGCGAGTTCGTCGACCTGCCGGGCGGGCTCGTGTGGCCAGCGATCGCGGCCATGGCCGCTGCGCTCGTCACCCTTCTGGCCGCGGGCATCGGCAGAGGGTGGGCCCGTGGCCTGCGCTGGCACGAGTCGCTCGGCATGGGCTTCCAGGTCTTGTGGGACGGGATTAAGGCGATCGGGTGACGCCCGGCCGCTCAAGTCACTCGGCGCCGAGTTCCCCCAATGCCCGCGAGCCCGCATCACAACGTTTTCACCTCCCTTTGCCACGACTTGGGAATAGCGGCCCTCTCCCCGAGGTTGGGCACATCGCCGCGGCACCCGCGCCGCGGCAGCAACCTACGGAGCTGAGACCCCGATGATCGCCGCCGCAGAGCAGCCGCAGCTGAGCCTCGACAACTACGCCGACCTCCTCGCCCTCGGCGGCATCGCCCGCGACACGGCCCTCTGCTCCGCCTGCGGCCCCGACAGCGCCCCGCTCCGGCCCGAGGCCCTGTGGCTCGCCCACGACGCCAACGGCGAGGAGTTCAGCGGCGCCTCGCTGCTCTGCATCCGCCATGCCGCCGACTGGGCCGAGAACGGCCACATCGCCCTCGCCTCCTGAACCCCCGACGCTGCGCGCGCCCGCGCGGTGACCGCACCGCCACATTTCAGTAATCCTGAACACAGCCCGTAGGCACCACCGCGCCCGCACCGACACGCCGGAGCGCGACACGCCGCCGCTGCATCGCCGCCGCGCCCACCCCCAGATGAACATCTGTCGACCACTCTTCCGCCCCGGCCAGCGCCCGACTTACGCTGCCCCCAGAGGCCCGTCCCCCCTCAGGGCCCCGCAGGAAAGCAGAGCGTCCATGACCGACGTCCGCGACCTCATCGACTACGACACCCCGCACAACTACGCCGAGCTCCTCGCGCGCGCCGGCAGCGCCCGCGACACCGCGCATTGCACCCTCTGCGGCCTCGAGTCCGACCCCCTCCCGCCGCACGCGCTCTCGCTCATCAAGTACCGCCAGACGGGCAGCGACAAGGGCTCGAGCCGCCTCTACTGCGAGGTCCACCTCGCCGCCTGGAGGGACGATGCGACGGCGAGCAGGCGTCCCGGCCGCCGCGGCGCGGAGGCGCCCGCGCATCAGATCTGCCATACCTGCTTCATGCAGATGCCGCTCACTGGCGCCTGCCCGAATTGCGAGTGACAGGCCAGGGACCAAGGCCCCACGGCCCACTCCCGGGAGCCGGTAGAGTCTTCTGCGCCCACGAAGACAAAGACGTACAGACCTGGGACTGCTACATGATCCACGCACCCGAGCGCCAGAACCTGAGCCTCGACAACTACGCCGACCTCCTCGCCCTCGCCGGCATCGTCCGCGCGACCGGCACGTGCAACGCCTGCGGGCCCGACTCGCTGCCGTACCGCACGGACTCCCTCTGGCTGGTCCACGACCAGTCCGGCGAGGACACCAGCGGCCTCACCCTGCTCTGCGCCCACCACGCCTCCGACTGGGTCCACGTCGGGCACTTCGTCTCGGCGAGTTGATGCGTCCACAAGCCGGGACGTTGGCCCCGCGCGACCCCGCGATCGCCCTGCCTACGGTGGAACTACCACTACCAGGAACGATGCACACCCGGGAGTCGCCCGTGACCGACATCCTTGAGACCCGGACCCACCTGAGCCTCGACAACTACGCGGACGTGCTGGCGCTCGCCGACATCGTCCGAGCCACCGGACGATGCGTTGCGTGCGGCCCCGCCGGGCACGCCGTGCGCACGGACGCGCTGTGGATCGTGCACGACCGCACCTCGTCCGACCTCGGCTCCGTGGCGATCCTCTGCGCCCGCCACGCCTCCGAGTGGGCGCGCGGCGGCCACGTCCTCTAGCTACGCCCGGCGCAGCCAGACGATGCCGCGGTAGCCGTCCGCGCCCCACCGCACCATGCGGTCGAGGTCGGCGGCGGCGACGGGCATGTCGTGCGTGTCCACCCACGACTCCCCCGCCGGGTCCTCGACCCACGGGTCCTCGAGAAGGAACATCCCGTCGCGGGCCGCGTGCGCCACGATCCAGTGCGCGCCCGTGACCCCGTGCATCGGCTCCTCGTCGACGAGCAGCAGCGCCACCCAACCGTCGTTAAGCCGCGCCTCGAGCTCCTCCATGGACACCCGCTCGCGCGCGATCGGCACGCCCAGCGCCTCCGCTCGCGCGGTCGAGTGCGCCTGCAGCTCCGCGCGGTAGTCGAACTCGAAGCCCTGGTAGTCCTCGAGCAGCACCGGCCCGGTGCGGTCGAGCGCGACCTCGACCGGCGCATCGTCCGCCGCGTCGCCGCCCGCAACGGACCCGACCTCCTCGCGCAGCCGCACCGCCAGCCCGATCGGCTCGCAGGCCGGGTGGTTGGTCGCCTCGCGCCAGAACCCGATCTCACGATCGCGATCCCCAGCACCCGAGCCGGCAAACCCCACGACCCCGCGCGCCTCGACCGCCATCAGCCCGGCGACCGCGCCGCACGTGTAGAGCGTGGTCTGCGCGTAGTAGCCGAGCTCCTCGTGCGGGACCTCGCGCAGCCACGTGACGAAGCCCGCGAAGCGCTCGGTGCCCTTGGCGCCCCACGGCGCGCGCATCGGCGCGAAGCCCCGCGCGATCGCGAACGGCGGCAGCGACACCCCCGGCGCGACCTCCCACTTCACGGCCGCGTCGCCCGCGAGCGCCCGCTCCTCGAGCAGCGCGTCCACGAGCGACTCCGCCGCAGCGAGCCCGGCCGCCGTAGCAGCGCACCACAGGTCCACGATCTTCACCGCGGCGGTCGCGGGTCGGCCGCTGGTGAGCAGCGCGGCGAGCGGCTCGCCGCCCTCGGAGCGCCGGACCGCGAGCGCGGGCCGGTACGGCGAGCGCGGCTTGCGCCACCAGGCGGCCCGCTCCTCACCCAGCACCTCCACGAGCTCGGCACCGAACTCCTCGAACACCGCGGGGGCCTCGCCCACCGCGGGCGTCCCGAATCCCGACACGTCAGTCCTTCCCATCGGCGGGCACGGCGTTCTCCCGCATCGCGGCCGCTACCAGCAGCCTCGTGTACTCGTGCGCCGGCTGCTCCAGCACCTCGTGGCACGGCCCGGACTCGACCACGCGGCCGTCCCACATGACCGTCACGGTGTCGGCGATCATCCGCACCACCGCGAGGTCGTGCGAGATGAACAGGATCGCGATGCCCAGCTCGTCGCGCAGCCGCGCGAGCAGCGCCAGGATGTCCGCCTGGACCGACACGTCGAGCGCGGACACCGACTCGTCGCAGATCAGCAGCCGCGGCTCCGGCGCGAGCGCCCGCGCGATCGCGACGCGCTGACGCTGACCGCCCGACAGCTCCGCCGGCCGCTTCTTGGCGAACTCCGCCGGCAGGCCCACCATCTCCAGCATCGCCGGCACCTCGGACGAGGCGCGCCCGGCCACCCCGAGCGCCTCCGCGAGGATCGCGCCGATGCTCATCATCGGGTTGAGCGACGAGTACGGGTCCTGGAAGACGATCTGCATCTGGTCGGGCGTGCGCGAGCCCCGCCCGGGGGCCAGCGCCTCCCCCGACAGGACGATGCGCCCCGCATCCTCCCTCTCGAGGCCGGCGATGCAGCGGGCCAGGGTGGACTTGCCGGACCCGGACTCGCCGACGATGCCGACGATCGCGCCGGGCGCGATCGTGAGGTCCACGTCGGAGAGCACCGTCCGCACGCCGAAGGCCTTGGTCACGCCCTCGCACACCAGCAGCGCCTCGGCCTCGGCGACATCCGCGGCCTCCTCTGCGGAGATGCGCGCGCCCGAGCGGGCGGCGACCACCGGGTCGGCCTCGATGAGCGCCCGCGTGTACGGGTGCTCCGGAGCGGCGAGCACCTCGGCGGTCGCGCCGCGCTCGACCACCTGGCCGTCGCGCATCACGAGCACGTCGTCGGTGCGGCCGCGCACGACGCCCAGGTCGTGCGAGATGAGGATGACCGACAGCCGTCGCTCGAGCTGGATGCGGCGCAGCAGGTCGAGGATCTCGGCCTGGTTGGACGCGTCGAGCGCGGTGGTGGGCTCGTCGGCGATGAGCAGCTGCGGGTCGGAGGCCAGCGCCGCCGCGATCGCGACGCGCTGGCGCATGCCGCCGGAGAGCTCGTGCGGGAACGCGTCCGCGACGCGTGCCGGGAGGTTGACCTCCGCGAGCCGTTCCTCAACCTGCGCGCGCTTGGCCGCCCGCGGGATGCGGTGGCCGTGCGCGGCCTCAAGGGTCCAGGCGATCTGGTCGCCGCATCGGTGCACCGGCGTGAGCGAGGTGAACGGGTCCTGGAGCAGCAGCGACACGGAACGTCCGCGCGCCCGCCGCCACGCCGCATCGTCCCCCCGCAGGCCCACGGGCAGCTCCTGCCCGGCCACCGTCACGGCGCCGGTCGCGCGGAAGCCGCGCGGCAGCAACCCGACGATCGACTTGGCGGTGAGCGTCTTGCCCGACCCGGACTCGCCGATCAGCGCGAGCGTCGCGCCGGGCGCGATCTCGGCGGAGACGGGCTCGACCATCGTCCCGTTCGGCCCGAGAACGGAGAGCTCCGAGAGCAGAACTGTCATCGGACCTCCTCCCCCACCTGGGAGAGCCTCTGCCCGATCCAGTCGCCCACGAGGTTGACGCACACCGCGACCACCACGATGAGCAGCGCGGGCACGAACACGGCGGCCGGGTTCTGGAACATGATGGCGCGGCCGTCGGTGAGCTGGCGGCCCCAGTCGGCGGTGCCGGGCGCGACGCCCACGCCGAGGAACGACAGCGACGAGAACGCGACGAGCGCGAACGCGACGTTGAGCATCAAGTTGGTGACCACCAGCGACGTGACGTTGGGCAGGATGTGCCGGAACATCACGCGCCAGCGCGACAGGGACAGCATCTGGGCCGCCTCGATGTAGGGCCGCGCGGACTGCTCGAGCACGCCGGCGCGGACGATGCGGATATCGGACGGCGAGAACAGCACGATGAGCAGCGCGACGGTCACCCAGTAGCCGCCGCCCATGACGCCGGACACGACGATCGCGGCGAGCAGCACGGGCACCGCGAGCAGCAGGTCCGTCCAGCGGGAGATCAGGGTGTCGAGCCAGCCCTTCTCGTAGCCGGCGAGGGTGCCCATCACGACGCCGAGCAGCATCGAGCCGACCGCGACGATCACCGGTCCCACCAGGGACGATGCGGCGCCCGCCACGGCCATCTGGAGGACGTCGCGCCCCAGCTCGTCGGTGCCGAGCGGGTGCCCCTCCGAGCCGGGCGGCAGGGTCGCGGCGAGGATGTCCTGGTGCATCGCGTCGGGGAAGATCAGCTTCCCGAACACGGCGGCGAGCACGGCCAGCGCGAGCACGCCGAGCGCGACGCCCACCCCGATCGGGAGGCGGCGTCGGCGGCGGCGCACGGGCGCCGGGCCGATCACTCGGATGTCGCTCATGACGCGGCTCCCATCTGCCGGCGCACGCGCGGGTCGAGCAGGATGTACGTGAGGTCCGCGATGAGCGCGATCGCGGCGATCACCACGGCGACCAGCAGCGTGAGCGACTGCACCACGGCGATGTCCTTGAACAGCACCGAGTCCTGCAGCAGCGTGCCCAGGCCGGGCAGCGCGTACGTGGTCTCGGCGAGCACGGTGCCGCCCACGAGGAAGGTGAGCACCAGCGAGGCGCCGGTGACGATCGGGATGGCGGCGTTGCGCAGCGCGATGCGGCGCACGAGCCGCTCCCCCAGGCCGCGCGAGCGGGCGAAGGTGACGTAGTCGGACTCGAGCTCGCGCAGCATCGCGGTGCGTGTGAGCTTGACGATGATCGCGCCGAGTCCGAGCGCGAGCGTGATCGCGGGCAGCACGAGGTGGCGCAGCGTGTCGATGCCGCCGTCGCCGCCGCCGTAGACGGGGAAGATCGGCAGGTAGTACGCGAACACGTAGAGCAGCAGGAGGCCCACCGCGAAGGTGGGGGCGCTGAGGCCCAGGATCGACAGCGCGTTGCCGGTGCGGTCGACCCAGCCGCCGGCCTTGACCGCGGAGCGCACGCCCAGCGGGACCGCGACCGCGACGGAGACGAGGAAGGCGAGCCCGCACAGGGCCGCGGTGATGCCGACCCGGGAGGCGATCGCATCGGCCACCGGGACCTGGAGGCGAATCGACTCGCCCAGGTCGCCCGTGAGGAAGCCCTTGAGCCACGACAGGTACTGGACGACGACGGGGTCGTCGAGGCGGTACTGCTCGCGGACGGCCGCGACCACGTCGGGGTTCATGGGCCGGTTGCCGAGCAGGTTCTTCACGATGTCGCCCGGGGCGAGGTACATCATCGCGAACACGATGATCGACAGCACGAACAGCACCCCGAGCACGCCGAGCACGCGCACCGCGACCATGCGGCCCAGGGGCCGCAGGCGCGATGCGCGTGCTCGGGTATCGGCGATCGACACGAAGGTCAGCCCGCCCGGTACAGCAGCGCGGGCCAGGTCGACACGAACGTGTACGCGCTGTAGTCGTCGAGGCCCAGGTCGTTTGCGAAGCCGGTCGCGGACTGGCCCCACCACAGCGGCACGTTGATGACGTCCTCGGCCTGGAGCGTCTCCGCCTCGACGAGCAGGTCGATGCGGGTCGCCTGGTCCTTCTCGGCGCCGATCTGCGTGAGCAGGTCCAGGACCTCCTGGTTGTCGTACTGCGCCGGGTTGTCGGCACCGATGAGGTACGAGGGGATCTCCGCCGGGTCGCCGAGCGTCGAGAAGTACCACATGTAGTTGATGCCGTACTCGGACGACGGGTCGAGGCTGGCGAGCCACTCCTCGATCGGCACCTCACGGACGTTGAGCGTGATGCCCACCTCGGCGAGGTCCTGCGCGAGCGCCTGCGCCGCGGTGCCGATCTGCGGGCCGGTGTTCGGGGTGAGGATCTCCGCCTCGAAGCCGTCCGGCACGGACGATGCGGCGAGGGCGGCCTTCGCGGCCTCCAGGTCGTAGTCCCACTGCGGGATGCCGCCGAGGATGTCGCGCGCCTCGTCGGCGCTGTAGACCGAGCCGAGCGACTCGGGCGTCATGATCGCGGTCGCGGCCTCGCCGTGGCCCTTGAGGATGGTCGACACGTACGCGTCGCGGTTGACGGCGTGGGCGATGGCCTCGCGCACCTTGGCGTCGTCGAACGGCGCGACGCCGGTGTTGAAGTACAGGCCCACGTAGGAGAGGTCGTTGACGTACTCGACGCGCATGTCGGACAGGGCCTCCCACTGCTCCGACTGCGAGAACGGCACGTTGAAGGCGATGTCGACGTCGCCCGACTGGGCGGCGAGGAGGCGGGTCGACTCGTCGGAGACGAAGTCGATGCGGATCTCCTTGACCTTGGGCAGCTCGCCCCACCAGGTGTCGACGCGCTCGAAGGTGACGTGCGAGTCGGGCACGAACTCGGTCACCTGGTACGGGCCGGTGCCGAGCAGCAGCGAGTCGGAGGTGCCGACGTCGCCCTCGTTCTCCTCCCAGAACGCCTTGCTGGTGATGAACGCCGCGCCCGCGGTGCTCATGTTGCCCGCGAAGGCGGCGTCGGGCGCGGTGAGGGTGATGGTGACCTCGTGGTCGCCGGTCGCCTCGACCGTGTCGATGTTGGTCATGTAGTACGCGAGGCCGGGCGAGGCGGTCTCGTCGCGGGCCATGTCGAGCGAGAACACCACGTCCTCGGCGGTCACCGGGGTGCCGTCCTGGAACTGCGCGTCCTCCCGCAGCTCGTAGACGTAGGTGACGTCGTCGGTCTGCTCCCAGCTCTCGGCGAGGGCGGGCTGCAGCGCGCCCGTCGAGTCGACCGCGACCAGGCCCTCCTGCGCCACCGACGCGACGTAGTAGTTGAGGATGCCGGACTCGGCGCCCACGTAGAGGCTCGAGAGCGAGCCGGGCAGGGCGACGGTGATCGAGTCGATCTCCTCGCCCGTGTCGGTGCCGATTGCGACGGTCGGGGCGGCGGTGGGCTCGTTCTCGGCCGGGGCGGTGCAGCCGGCCAGCGCCAACGCGCCCGCGACGGTGACCGCCGCCGTGCGGGCGACGGTGCCTGACGTGAGTGCCATGGTGTTCTCCTCGAGGTGGGTGGGTCCCAGGGGCGCGAAGCGTGCCCGGTGAGCGGTGGTGCGTCGACGGGCGTCGAGGATGGCCTCGACGCCGACGGGTGAGGGCTGGTGCGCCGCGAGCACCCGGAGGGCGGCGGCGACACCGGGGATCTGCGCGGCCTCGACGAGCGTCGCCGCGGTGGTGCGGCGGCGCATCGCGGGCGCGAGGCCCAGCGCGCGGAGCGAGCTGGGGAGGTCGACGCCCTCCAGGGCGGACTCGACCACGAAGGCGGTGCCGCGGCCGTGCGCGGCGAGAGCAACGGCGGCCTCGGGGCGGCTGACGGTGATGTCGCGGGCGCCCGCGACGCGGCCCACGCGGGCGGCGACCGCGTCGCCGCAGGTCCCCGGCCCGGTGATCCACGCCTGCTCGGCGAGCGCGGCGGCGTCGATGCGCCCGTCGGCGCTCGGCGCGTCCGCGGTCGTGAGCGCGATGACCTCCTCGGAGAAGAGGAAGGACGTGCGCAGGCCCGTCGCGCGGGAGCGGTCGCGGGTGTCGAGCGGGGACGGGGTGACGGCGACGTCGGCGCGGCCGCCGCGGACCATCGCGAGCGCGGCTTCCGCGTCGGGCGCCTCGAGGATCGCGATGTCGAGGTGCGGCTGGAGCTGCGCGAGACGGGCGGCGGCGGGAGCGAGGACCGGGCCCACCTGCTCGGGGACGGACACGAGGCGCACCAGGCCGGCGCGCTGGCCGAGCGCGCGGGCGAGCTCCGTGGCGGCGGCCGTGAGGCTCGCATCGATGCGCGGGGCGTGGCGCGCAAGCAGCGCGCCCACGGGGGTGAGGCGCGCCGCCCGCGCGGTCCTGGCGACGAGCGGCGCGCCGAGCCGCTCCTCGAGCCGTTGCACGTGCTGGGTGATGGTGGGCTGGCTGTAGCCGAGCGCGCGGGCCGCCGCGGAGATCGAGCCGTGCTCGTCGATGGCGACCAGGATGCGCAGCGAATGCAGGTCGATGACCCTTGTCAGGGACTCGATCTCGGGGCCGATCGCGCCTTCCATAGGGGGACGCTATCTATCTTTTTCTGTCCATGGGTTACAGCAATGTTTCATTTTGCGCAGATCCGGGACCTGTCACCATGGACCCGTGAGCACCCCCTCCTCGTACGACGCCTGGCTGGTCGCGCGCGACCACAGCGCCTTCCGCCGGCACGGCCTCGCGTCGCTCGCGGCCACCGTGTGGCTGTCGTCCGAGGCGGTCGCGGTGCCCGGCGTCCCCGGGTCCTGGTGTGCCGAGGACGGGACCGTCGTCGGCGAGCACGACCGCACCGCGGTGCAGCTGGCGCCCGGCGAGGAGGTCGAGCTCGAGCGCGCCGCCGACGCGCACCCCCTCGTGCTGCGCGCCTTCGCGCGCGAGGGCGCCGTCGCGCTGCGGGTCTTCGACCCCGACCGCGCCGGCGCCGAGGGCCTCGGGGCGATCGAGCGCTACCCGCACGGCGCCCAGTTCTCGATCCGCGGCACGTTCGCGGCGATGCGCACGGACCCGACCACCGTGGTCTCGGTCGACGGCCATGTCGCGACCACCATCTACGACGGGGTCGTGCTGTTCCACCTGGACGGCGAGCGGGTCGAGATGCTCGTGCACGTCGACGGCGACGAGCTCTTCGCGGCCTTCGCGGACGGCAGCTGCGCCGACGAGGAGTACGACTTCCGGATGCTCCGCCTCCCCGCGCCCGGCTCCGACGGCCGCGTGACGGTCGACCTCAACCGCGCCTACCTGCCGCCGAGCCGCTTCTCCCCGCACTTCGTGTGCGTGACCCCGCCCCCGACCAACCGCTGGGCGGTGCCGGTGCGGGCGGGCGAGCGCCGCATCGTCCCGCGCGACGCCTGAGCCGCGCGGGAGACGACACTCTCTCTCACGTGTGTCAAGAATTCGTGAAATGGCGCCGCCATCCCGCGGCCGCCGAGCACGGAGCCCAGCCGCACGGGCCACCCATTTCACCTAGGAGTGACACACGGAAACGGACCCACCTCTCCCCGCGGGCGCCGCGCCGCCGCGAGCCGACCGCTCAGAAGAGCGCCGGACCCTCCTCGGGCTCGGGCGCGCCGGCGGCCTGGACCGGGCCCACCTTCTCGAGGTAGCAGCGGCCGCACAGCGACTCGTAGTCGGCCTGCTGGCCGTCGATCGCGACCTGCTCGCCGTGGCTGACGAACACGCCGCCCACGACGCGGCCGTTGAAGATCGCCTTCGATCCGCAGCGGCAGATCGTCTTGAGCTCCTCGATCGAGTGCGCGATCTCGAGGAGGCGCAGCGAGCCGGGGAACGAGCGCGTCATGAAGTCGCCCCGCAGTCCGTAGCAGAGCACCGGGATGCCGTGCTGGACCGCGATCACGAAGGCCTCGTCCACCTGGGCGGGCGTGAGGAACTGCGCCTCGTCGACGAAGATCGCGTCGATCTGGTCGAAGGGACGATGCGCGCGCAGCTCGGCCTCGAGCGACGACTCCGCGGGCAGCAGCACGTCGACGGCGCGCTCGACGCCGATGCGCGAGGACACCGCCTCGCCCGCCTTGGTGTCGATGCCCGGCTTCACGATGACGGGGTGCTGGGCGCGCTCCTCGTAGTTGTAGGCCGCAGTGAGCAGCAGCGCCGTCTTGGACGAGTTCATCGCCCCGTATCGGAAGTACAGCTTCGCCACGTCGGCCCTCTCTCTGCGCGTGTGCGAGAAACCTTAGCGGCGCCGCGGCGGGCCGACGGACGTGTCGCCGCGGGCTTACGATCGAGGAGCACCACCCGCGCGCATCGTGGCGCGCATGTCTGAGGGGACACACCATGCTTGTCGCACGCCGCCTGGCCACCATCGTCGCCGCCATCGCGATCGCGCTGTTCGCCAGCGTCTCGTCCACCACCACGGCCGAGGCCGCGGCGAACGTCCGCTTCTCGTACGTCCAGTACAACAGCCCCGGCTCGGACTACGGCAGCAACTACTCCCTCAACCAGGAGTACATCAAGATCAAGAACTACGGCGCGAAGGCGAAGCAGCTCAAGGGCTGGACCGTCCGCGACGCCGCCGGCCACGTCTACACGTTCGGCTACCTCAACCTGAAGCCGGGCGCGACGGTCACGCTGCACACCGGCAAGGGCTCGAACACGGTCAAGCACCGCTACTGGAAGCAGACCTGGTACATCTGGAACAACGACGGCGACAAGGCCGTCCTCAAGAACTCCCGCGGCGTCACGCTCGACGCCTGCAAGTGGGGCTCCTCGGGCTCCGCCAAGGCCTGCTGAGGTCACCCGCGAGGCCTCGTGGCGCTTCGTGCATGAATCACGACAGCACGCCGGCACCACTTCCTCCACCCACCTACCAGGGACGTCCCGCATCGTGGTCAAGAGCACCGCGAAACGATGGCATCCTCGTATGGCTCACCGCGAGCAGTCGGCAACGACGCCGACGAGTTGAAGGAGCATGCATGTCGCTCAACCGGACCGAGATCGCCCGCACCGGGCTCGAGCTCACCGCCAACCTCGAGAGGTCGGGCGTCGCCCGCGAGGATGTCGCCCGCGACCTCGGATTCAGCGAGCGCCGCCTCACCGAGACCCTCCGCGTAGGCCCCGCGTCCGACCCCGCCGACGTGTGGCTGCTGCGCGACTACCTCGACCGCGAGATCCGCGAGCGCGGCGAGCTCCCCCACCCGTGGACCGTCCTCACCGACGCCGCCCGCGACAGCGCCACGCGCTGGTTCGCCCTGCGCACGCCGCCGGAGCGCCGCGCCTCCTAGGACGCGGGCGACAGGGCGACCGCGCCCGGCCCCCTACGCCTCGGCGCGGCCGAAGCGCTGCTGGGCGTCCTGCCGCGAGGTCCCGAGCGCCGCGCCGATCGCGGTCCACGACTCCCCCGCCTCGCGCGCCTCGGACACCACCACCCGCAGCAGCTGCTGCGCGACGTCCACCTGGGCCGAGGCGTCGACGATGGCCCTGACGTGCGCGGCGTGACGCGCGGTCATGGTGGCGGGCACGGCGCCCTCGGACACGGCACGGTCGGTGGCGGTGGGATCGCTGGGCGGTCGCATCGTCCCTCCTGGGGGTCGCAGGGGCGGACCTCCACCATGCGCCCGCGACCGTCGCATCGTCAACGCCCTCGCGACGGACGTCCGCGCCCCGGCGGACCTAACCTGAACGCATGGCCGACTCCCCGGCACCCGGCGCCTCGCCCCCGCCGCCGTCCCCCACCGTCACGACCACCCAGGTGACGGTGCTGTGGATCGCGATCCTGGGCAGCTTCGTCGCGTTCCTCGACGGCAGCATCGTCACGGTCGCGCTGCCCGCGATCGCGCGCGACCTGGGCGGCGGCATCGCGCTGCAGCAGTGGGTGACGGACGCGTACCTCATCACCCTGGGCGCGCTCATCCTGGTCGCGGGCTCGCTCTCGGACACGTTCGGGCGGCTCCGCGTGCTCACGGTGGGGCTGATCGGCTTCGGCGCGATGTCGCTCGTGATCGCGCTCGCCCCGACGGGCGGGGTGCTGATCGGCGCGCGGCTGCTCCAGGGCGTCGCCGGCGCACTGCTGGTCCCCAGCTCCCTCGCGCTCATCATGTCGACGTTCCGCGGCCCCGCGCAGGCGAAGGCGATCGGCACGTGGACCGGTGCCACCACCGGCGCGTTCGTCGCGGGCCCGCTGCTCGGCGGCCTGCTCACCGACTACGCGTCGTGGCGCTGGGCCTTCGGCATCAACGTCATCCCCATCGCGGTGACGCTGATGCTGCTCGCCCGCGTGAAGGCGGGCGGGATGCGCGACGTGCGCCGCCCCGACGCGACCGTCGACTACCTGGGCGCGGTGCTGTGCGCCGTCGGTCTCGGCGCGCTCGTCTACGCGCTCATCGAGGAGCCGAACCTCGGCTGGGACCATCCCGCGATCCTCGGCTCGGCGGGTGCCGGTGTCCTCGCGCTCGCCGGCTTCCTGTGGCGCCAGGCCCGCATCGCGGACCCGATGCTGCCGCTGTCGCTGTTCAAGGCGCGCAACTTCGCGTGGGGCAACCTCACCACGTGGTTCGCGTACGGCGCGCTCGCGCTCAACGGCTTCATCGTGGGCGTCTACCTGCAGCAGGGCGCGGGGCTGACCGCGACCGCGGCGGGCCTGGCGAGCCTGCCCGCGACCGTGCTCCTCATCGTCGGCAGCTCGCGGGTGGGCGCGCTCGGCGGGCGGTACGGGCCGCGGATCTTCATGACGCTCGGCCCGCTGATCATGGGCGTCGGCTCGTTCATGCTGGTCGCGGTGTCCGCGGACTTCTCCTACTGGACCCAGGTGCTGCCCGGCATCGTCGTGTTCGGCGTGGGGCTCACGCTCATGGTCGCGCCGCTGACGTCGGCGATCCTCGGCGCGATCGAAACGTCCCGCTCGGGCATCGCGAGCGCCGTCAACAACGCGGTCGCGCGTATCGCGGGCCTCGTCGCGGTGGCGCTGATCGGCACCATCGTGGGCGGCGAGCTCGACCTCGACGGCTTCCACCGCGCGACCATCGTCACCGGCGTCTTCATGGTGGTCGCGGGCGCGATCTCGTGGGCCGGCATCAGGAACGATGCGGTCGCACGGGACGATGCGGCGGCCGGGTAGCCGCGGCTACAGGTCGAGGATCGCGCGCTCGATCAGGTAGTGCCGGTTCATCACGACCGCCTGGATGGTGGCGAGCGAGATGCACGACATCGCCACCACGGGGATCGCCCCGGGCGCCGCCGAGGGCAGGATGAGCCCCCACGTCAGCGAGATCGCCAGCCAGATCCCGCCCGACCAGTAGTACTTGGCCCGCGCGGTCTTGATGCCCGCCCACAGGTAGCCGACCCACGGCAGCACGCCCAGGGTCAGCAGCGGCGGCAGGATCCACCACGAGGTCTTCCAGCGCCACGCGCGGCGCTCGAGCCGGCGTAGCGCGTGCGGCGGCAGCGGCGTCCCGTCGGGGCGGGTCCACTCGGCGGTCACGCGGTCTCCTTGAGGTCGTAGGTCCAGACGTTGAGCGTCATGGGCACGCCCCGGTATTCGTCGTCGAGCGTGCCGCGGTGTGTGAAGCCGACCGTCCGGCACAGCGCGTTCGACGCCACGTTGTCGACGTTCGGGCACGCCATCAGCACCGGCAGCGGGCCGTGCTCGCGCGCGTCCTCGATGACGAGCCGCACGCCCGCGGTCGCGACGCCCTGGCGCTGGAACTCGGGCAGCACCATCCAGCCGGTCTCGAGGCACGGCTCGCCGTCCCACTCCGACTCCCACCAGCCGATCGAGCCCACGGCGACCGGCGCATCGTCCCGCCGGATCGTGAACATGTGCGGCCGCCCGCTGTCCCAGCCGCGCACGTACTGCTCGTGGCGGCGCGCGATGCGCGCGTCGGTCTCCGGGCCGGCGAGGTGCTCCATCATCTCGGGCACGTTGGCGGCGTGGAGGACGGGCAGGTCGGCGTCCGTCCAGCGCCGGATCCGGTAGCCCATCAGAGGCCCTTCTCCTCGTCGGTGAGGAGGCCGGCCCAGCCCTCGTACTCGCCGCCGTGCTTCTCCGCGATGCGCTCGCACGTGTCGATGGTCTCGCGCAGGAAGTCCGGGACGAGCGGCGTGCGGTACGCCCGCACGAACAGCATCCAGTCGGGGATGTCGTGGCTCGGCTCGACCACCTCGTGCGTGACGCGCATGGCGCGCAGCTCGTCCGCGGCGGCGCGCAGGCCCGGCTCCGAGCGGAACGCGATGAAGAACTCGGACTCGCGCGGGGCGGTGAGGACGCCGCCGCGCGACTCGAACGCGGCGAGCTGGTCCTGGTCCTCGCTCCACAGGTCGTACGGCTCGACGCGCTTGCGGCCACCGAACACCTTCGACAGGAAACCCATGGGTCCACGCTAGCCGCGCGCGGTCCCTGGTCCGGACCCCGGAGGTCTCAGGAGCCTGCGGGGCCCCGCATGATCTCGACGAAGCCGAGCTTCTCGTAGAGCGCGAGCGCGCCGGGGTTGTCGGCGTCGCACGTGAGGGCGAGGTCGGTCTCCCCCACGGCCTTGAGCGCGCGCGCGCTCGCCGCGAGCAGCCCCGAGGCCACGCCCTTGCGGCGGTGGTCGGGCAGGGTGAGGCAGTCGAGCACGTACGGGCAGTCCGGGGCGTCGTCCTTGAGGGTGAGGCGATGCACCACGGTGACCGCGCCGGCGATGTAGCCGTCCTCGGTGACCGCCACGGGCGACGCGACGGGCATGAACTCGCCCGCCTCGTTCTTGAACATCCCCTGCGTGAGCTCGACCACGCGGTCCCAGTCGGTGAAGAGCCCTCGGCGGGGGTAGCACTCCCACGCGGCGGCGGCCAGCCACGGGATGTCCTCGGGCACCATCGCGCGGACGTGCGACCATGGAGTGGCGGCCTCGAGGACCGCGCCCACCGGCGCACGCATCACGATCCGCTCGAAGGGCTGCTCCATCGCGTTGTCGGCCATGGTCCCGACGGTAGCAAAGTCCCTCTTGACATATACCCCTGGGGGTATGCATACTGGACATCGAGCGGCCGGAGACCCTCCCCCTTGACCCGGCCGCATCACCCCGTCACCTCGAGAAGGAGAACACCTATGTGCTCGCGTATCACCTGCAACCAGTGCGGCAAGGCCACGTGGACCGGCTGCGGCCAGCACGTCGAGCAGGCGCTCGCCGGCGTCGCCCAGGACCAGCGCTGCTCGTGCGACCAGGGCTCGAGCAACGGCTCGTTCGGCTCGATCTTCGGTTCGATCTTCTCGCGCTAAGCGCGCGAGCGGAGCGCGGGCTGCCTGCGCTCCATCCGGGGAGAGGCCCCGCCACCCACGAGGTGGCGGGGCCTTCCTCTTTCCCCCTCCGCCCTCGCTTCCCCTCACGCAACCGGCGTATGGATCCCGGCCCGCGCGCATCGTCCCTGGTCCTGCAGGTCGAGGTCGCTCCTGTACGCCGGTTAGGGCGGGTGGAGGAGCGGGTGGGTAGCCGGGCGAGCGCCGGGCGGACGATGCGCGGGCCCCCAGATCAGGGCGTTCCCCGATATCGCCGCGCGCGCGGGCGGCATACGCTCAAAGGAGTCCCCCCGCACACCACCGGAGAACGAGATGAGCACCGCACCCCTGCCGCTTCCGCCTAAGGACACGGCGATCACGTACATCCTGTGGTTCTTCCTCGGCCTGTTCGGGATCCACCACTTCTACATGGGCAAGGTCGGCCGCGGCATCCTGTGGCTGCTGACCGGCGGCCTGTTCCTCATCGGCTGGATCGTCGACCTCTTCACGATCCCGTCGCAGGTGCGCGCGGTGAACGCGCGTCGCGCGGCGGGCTACCGCTGAGCCGCTCCCGACCAACACCCGGCGGGCTCTCAGCCGGTTCCCAGGCGCCGTTGGTGGGATGAGGGGCATGACGCACACCGCCACCACCCTCGCCCCCGCGGCCACCACGGTCGCGGACGTCCTTGACCGCCTCACGCACGCCGAGGACGCCGCCTTCGCGACCGCGATCGACGCCGCGCTCGACGTCGAGGCCTTCGCCACCTACCTGGCCTTCCAGGAGATCGTCGACAGTTACGACGCGCCCTCCGCGCCGGCCGACCACGCCTACCTCTGCTACGACCCGGCGACCAGCCGGCTCGCGGTGGTCGACTGGGCGCTCGACGTCGCGGTCGGCACCCGCAGCGGCCTCGGCGACGCGGCGGCCGCGCGGCTGCTCGCGGAGCGCTTCCTCGCCCATCCCGACTACGCCGCCCTCGTCGACGCGGAGCTCGAGCGCCTGTGCGCCGCGCTCGTCGCCTCCGACGCGGCCGACGCCTCGGCGGCCGACTGGGCGCGCGTGCTCCGTCACCACGCGCCCGCCCTCGCCGCCGCCCCCAGCCTGTAGCGCGCTCACGCCTCGGCTGGACCCCCGGGTCGGGTCGCCTCCTCCCCCTGCGGCGGCCCGACCGGGGCATCGTGCAGTGCGGAATGTCCCGGCCCGCGCCACGGTTCGACCCCCCTGCTAGGTTCGAATCACCCTGCAGGAAGGCACGACACCTCCATGAGCGAGAGCTTCGCCCCCGCGATCACGATGCCGGAGTACGGCGTCCACTCGGAGGTCGGGCGCCTCCAGAAGGTCCTCGTCTGCTCCCCCGGCCTCGCGCACCACCGCCTCACCCCGTCGAACTGCCAGGACCTGCTGTTCGACGACGTCATGTGGGTCGAGAACGCCGAGCGCGATCACGCCGAGTTCGTGCAGCTGATGAAGGACCGCGACATCCAGGTGATGGAGCTCCACCAGCTGCTCGCGGAGACCCTCGCGATCCCCCACGCCCGCGCCTGGCTGCTCGACCGCAAGGTCACGCCGGACGAGGTGGGCCTGGGCCTCGCGACCGACATCCGCCAGTACCTCGACGAGCTCCCCTCGGACGAGCTCGCGCGCCACATCATCGGCGGCCTGTCGACCCTCGACCTCCCGCGCGACTTCTCCCCGCCCGGCATCCAGCTGGTGCGCGAGGAGTCCGGCATGCGCGACTACCTGCTGCCGCCGCTGCCCAACACGCTCTTCACGCGCGACACCACGTCGTGGGTCTACGGCGGCGTCACGCTCAACCCGCTGTACTGGTCCGCGCGCCACGCGGAGACCCTCGTGATGAAGGCCGTCTACGGCTTCCACCCCGACTTCGGCGACGCCGTCAACGTGTGGTGGGGCGACCCTGAGTTCGACCACGGCCTCGCCACGCTCGAGGGCGGCGACGTCATGCCCATCGGCAACGGCACCGTGGTGGTCGGCATGTCCGAGCGCTCGAGCCGCCAGGCCATCACCCAGCTCGCGATGGAGCTGTTCCTCGCCGAGGGCGCCGAGCAGGTCATCGTCGCCAAGCTCCCGCGCCTGCGCTCCGCGATGCACCTCGACACGGTCTTCACGCTCGCCGACCGCGACCTCTGCACCGTCTTCCCGGGCATCATCGACGAGATCGAGACCTTCACCATCCGCGAGGCCCCCGCGCCCACGATGCTCGACGTGCGCCGTGAGGACCGACCGTTCGTCGACGTGGTCGCGGACGCGCTCGGCGTGGACCTGCGCGTCATCGCCACCGGCGGCGACCGCTACGCCTCCGAGCGCCAGCAGTGGGACTCGGGCAACAACCTGCTCGCGCTCGAGCCCGGCGTCGTGGTCGCGTACGACCGCAACACCCAGACCAACGACGAGCTCCGGGCCGCCGGCGTCGAGGTCATCGAGATCGTCGGCGCGGAGCTGGGACGCGGCCGCGGCGGCGCCCACTGCTTGACCCAGCCGCTGCTGCGCGACGCCTGAGATCGGGAGGATCCGAGGGCCGGCCACGTCGTCGGGGCCGCCTCGGGAAGAAGGTGCGGGCACGCCATTGTGTCCGCACCTCTTGACGCTAGCGCCGTAAAACGTTGCAGAACCCGGCTTTACCGAATAGTTATCAATGGGAACGGTCACAATTCGACTCCGAGTGCCATTCGGGCCCTCCCGCGGACGATGCGCGGGGATTGCGGCATCCCGGGCTACAGTCACGAGGGTGAGGGGGGTGACGCCCATGACCGGTTCCGCGACCGAGGTCCCCGAGACCGCCGAGCAGCCCCGGCCCGCCCCCTCGGCAGGGGTCGGCCCCCATGGCCGCATCCTCATCCTCCGGACGCTCCGCGACCGCCGACGCCGCGCATCGTCCACCCAGCCGCCGCGGCTCCTCGAGCCCACCTTCTCGGGCGTGGGCCTGGTCGCGGGCGCGCTCTTCATCGCGATCTCGCTGGAGCCGTCGCTGCTGCCCCGCGTCCCGATCGTGCAGGGCATCGCGACGGGCGTGTCCTTCATGGTCGGCTACGGCCTGGGCGCGGGCGCCCACGCCATCTGGAACTACCTCGAGGTGCCCAACCTGCGCGGGCGGGCGCGGGCCATCGTGGGCTGGACGGTGCTCGGGCTCATCGGGCTGAGCCTGTCGCTCGCGGTGTGGCGGTGGGTGGGCTGGCAGAACGGGATCCGCCGCACGTTCGGCATGGAGGAGCTCGACCCGACCGCGTGGCCCATCGTCATCGGCATGGCCCTCGTGGTCGCCGCGGCGGTGCTCGTGGCCGCGCGGGTGATCCGCAAGGTGTTCCGCTGGGCCGACCAGCTCCTGCTGAGGTTCCTCCCGCATCGTCTCGCGGTGACGCTCGCGACGGCGGCGATGGTGCTGCTGCTGTGGCTGCTCTTCTCGGGCGTGCTGGTGCAGGGCTTCTTCGTGGTCGCCAACTGGGCGTTCTCGGCACGCGACCTCAACGACCGCGTGGGCACCACCGAGGTGTCGTCGACGCTGCGCTCCGGCGGCGACGGCTCGTACGTCGCGTGGGAGGACCTGGGCCGGCAGGGCCGCGCCTTCGTGTCCGGCGGACCCACGGTGGACGAGCTCGACTCCTGGTCCGGAGGCGGCGCCGTCGAGCCCGTCCGCGTGTTCGTGGGCCTGCGGTCGGCGGACACGCTCGAGGACCGCGCGCAGCTGATGCTCGACGAGCTCATCCGCACCGGCGCCTTCGACCGCGACGTGCTGGTGCTCACCACGACGACCGGCACGGGCTTCATCGACGCGAACGCGGCGGACTCGCTCGAGTTCCTCTACAAGGGCGACACGGCGATCGCGGGCCTGCAGTACTCGTACCTGCCCAGCTGGATCTCGCTGCTCGCCGACCAGCAGCTCGTGAACGAGGCGTCTCAGGCCACGTTCCGCCTGGTGCACGACTACTGGGCGGAGCTGCCCGCGGACGCACGCCCCGAGCTGTACCTCTACGGGCTGTCGCTGGGATCCGCGGGCGTCGAGTCGATCCTCAGCTCGATCGACATCCTCAACGAGCCCGTCGACGGCGCCCTGATGACCGGGCCGACGTTCCTCAACCTCATGCACAACGAGCTCGAGCGCTCACGTGACGTGGGCTCGCCCGCGTGGCTGCCTGTCGTGGGCGACGGCCGCACCGTGCGCTTCACCGGCGAGGAGGACGCGCTGAGCGACCCGTCCGCCGTGTGGGGCGACACCCGCGTGGTGTACCTGCAGCACGGCTCGGACCCGGTGGTGTTCTTCTCGCCCGTGACGTTCTACCGCGAGCCCGAGTGGCTGCAGGGCACCTCCCGCGCGCCCGACGTCTCGCCGGACATGCGCTGGTTCCCGATCATCACGGGCTGGCAGACGATGCTCGACATGCCGGCCGCGGGCTCGGTGCCGGAGGGCTACGGGCACATGTACACCGCGAAGGCGAACCTCCAGGCGTGGGTGGGCGTGACCGACCCCGACGGGTGGGCCACGACCGACACCCAGAAGCTGGGCGACTTCCTCAACCAACGGCGCCAGGAGCAGCTCACGCTGCTCGAGCAGCTCGGGCGGTAGTCAGCCCGCCGTTGCGGCGTCGCCGGTCGCGCGGATCACCACGCGGGTGCCCCACGGGTCCAGGAGGACCAGCCCCGCGTCGGTGCGCTCGGCCTCGGCGCCCGCCGCCTCGGCTCGCCGCTGGACCGCGTCGATCGCCTGCTCGTCGGGGACCGCGATGGTGAGGTGGCTCAGGCCGAGCGACTCGGGCCGCGCCCCCGCACCCGCCGAGCTCCACGTGTTGACCGCGATGTGGTGGTGGTAGCCGCCGGCGCTGAGGAACACCGCCGAGTCGATGCGGCTGGTCACGGCCATGCCGACGACGTCGACGTAGAACCGCTCGGCCTCGTCGACGTCGCCGCCGCGCAGGTGGACGTGGCCCATCGTGACGCCGTCGGCGGATGCGGTGGGTCCCTCCGCGGGAAGGTGCGCGTCGAGGAACGCGTTCGGGTCGAGGGCGTAGGTGCCCATCGTGACGCGGCCGTCGGTCCAGGTCCACGTGTCGCGCGGGAGGTCGACGTAGAGCTCGACCCCGTTGCCCTCGGGGTCGCCGAAGTAGAACGCGTTGCTGACCGTGTGATCCGAGGCGCCCTGGAACGCCGCCGGGAAGGCGGCGGCCACCCGCACCACCGCGGATGCGAGCTCGGAGGCCTCGTCGAAGAGGACGGCGGAGTGGTAGAGGCCGGCCTGCGTGCGGTCGTCGGTCCCCAGCTCGGGTGCCGCGACGAGGCGCAGCAGGGGCTGGCCGTCGGAGCCGAGCACAGCCCCGTCGGCATCGCGCTCGATGACGTCGAGGCCCACGCCGTCACCGTAGAAGTCGATCATCCGGTCGAGGTCGCTCACCAGCAGCTCGACCTCCCCCATCCCCGAGGCGGCGGGCAGGGCGGACTCGGCGGCGGCCGACGGCTGCGAGCCGTCGGGGCGCGCGACGATCAGGCCGATCGCGACGACGGCGGCGACGACGAGGATGGCGAGGGCGGTCAGGGACGCGCGGCGGCGCGAGGGCGTGCTCAAGCGGGGCTCCGGGGGTTCGTGGGGCGACGAGGGGGGGACGGCAAGGCGCGCGCGGCGGGATCGCTCCCGCCGCGCGCGCCTGAGGGGGTCAGCGCGAGATGCCGAAGCCGCCGGTCCAGCCGATCTTCTCGGACACCGCGAGCGTGAGCTGCGCGAAGCCGATGGCCTCGAGCTCGTGGGCGCGGGCCAGCGAGCCGGCGTCGATCGCCTCGAGGCCACCCTTCTCGACCGCGGCCACGAGGGTCGCCTTGGCCTCGGCCGAGTCGCCGGCGACGAGCACGGTGGTGGTGAGCTCGCCGACCTTCTTGGCGCCCAGGGTGGCCGCGAAGTTGGTGTTGAAGGCCTTCACCACGTGCGCGGCCGGGATGCGCGCCTGGATCTCGGCGGCGGCGGACGAGCCGGCCGGCACGACGAGCGAGTCGAACGTCTCGAAGTTGAGCGGGTTGGTGATGTCGACCACGACCTTGCCGGCGAAGGCGTCGGCGTACGCGTCGAGGATCGAGTCCACCGCCGGGAACGGCACCGCGAGGACGACGACGTCGCCGTCGATCGGGGCGGTGCCCACCTGCTCCTTGGCCACGTAGGTGACGGAGCTGCCGCCGTCGGCGAGCACGCCGCCGATCGCGTTGGCCATGTTGCCGGTGCCGATGATGGTGAAGGTCGTCATGTCGATTCCTGTTCCGGGCCGCCTCGCGCCCCATTGGTTGTACCTACAACAACTGACGATAGACCCTCTTGGTTGTAGATGCAACCTTTGGGTATGATGGTGTCCATGACGAGCACCGCCACCGCCCTGCGCCACCGCGAGCGCGTGGCCGTCGCGCGCCTGCACGCGCTGCTCGAGCTGCTCCCGACCGCCCTGGACAAGCGCCTCTCCGACGCGCACCTCACGGCATTCGAGTTCACGCTGCTCGAGGCGCTGCAGGAGGCCGACGCCCACCGCCTGCGCCTCAGCGCCCTCGCCTCGCGCACGAACGCGACGCTCCCCCGCCTCTCGCGCGTGGTCACCGGCCTTGAGCGCAAGGGCCTGGTCACGCGCACGCCGTGCGCCGAGGACGGGCGCGCCTTCAACGCCGTGCTCACGACCGCGGGCCTCGAGGCCTTCGAGTCGACCCGCCCGCTGCACGCCGACGCCGTGCGCGAGATGGTCCTCGACGGCATGACCGAGGACGAGGTCGACACGCTCGCCGACCTCGCCCTCAAGATCCTCGGCCGCCTCGACCCCGACCGTCGCCTCGCGGTGACGGCGAGCCTGGGCGACGCAGCCTGCGCGGCCGACCCCGCGGCGGTCGAGTGCGCGGCCGACCCCGCGGCGGCCGAGTGCGACGCCGACCCGCTGCCCGCGGACGACTGCCCCGCGGACCCGGCGCAGGCCTGAGCCCGCGCAGCGCACCCTCAGCGGTACCGGAGTCGCCTCAGCACGGGCGAAGCGCACCGCGAGCGGTACGGCGGGCGTGCGCGCGCCAGCGATACCGCTGAGCGTGCGCTCCGACCCCGCTCAGCGGCCATCCGTACCGCTGAGCGTCCACCGCACGTCCTAGTGGTGCTTCTGCGCGAGCCTCCACATCGTCCACGAGGTCCCGATGAACCTCGCGAGCTGCGCGAACACGTTCCTCCGGCGCCTCAGCTCGCCCTCGGTGGGCAGCGGCGCGTGGGAGATCCTCTCGTTGGTGACGTCCATCAGAGCCCTCCGATCATTCCGGGATCCACGTCCACCCGGGACGGGCCTTCGCCTTGTAGATGAACAGGGTGTGGAGCATGCGCTTCACCCAGTGGCCGGACAGGCCGATCTCGCCCTTGGTCGCCTTGAGGTCGCGGCCGGTCTCGGGGTACTTCTCCCAGTCCGGCACCACGGGGCTCATGGTCATCGCGGCGGCGGTGCCCGACCGGAAGCCGTGCCCAGCGGACGCGACGCACGCGGCGGCCATCTCCGACATCGACGCCGAGTGCGTCGGCGCCGGCGCGCCCGTGAGGATCATGTCCGCGATCGACTTCGCGACCACCTTGCCCATGGTCCCCGACGGCATGCCCGTGCGCGGCGGCGAGGGCGCGACCGCGACCCCGTCCGGCGTCGCCCGCGGCTTGGAGATCTGGTGCGGCGGCGCGAACGCGATGCCCACGGCGAACACGTTCTTGTAGGTCGGGTTCTGGTAGGTCCGCGGCCAGTCCCTCGCGGTCCACTCCTCGTACGGCTTGGGCGTGTAGTCGGCGTCGACCTTGAGGAAGCCCGACGGCGCGAAGACGGTCGAGGTGATGTCCTCGCCATCCCGGTCGAAGGCCTTCCAGTCGTTGCCCTTGAACGGCGGCAGCAGCATCGCGAAGTCGAACTCGAGGTCGTTGTGCGAGCCGTCGAGCTGGTCGTAGTGGATGACGCCCGGCTCGATCGACGTGACGGCCGCGCCCGTGATCGCCTTGACGCCGCGCTCACGGAACAGCGACTCGGTCCACAGCTCCGAGGTGGTGCGGTAGCCGTTCTGCTCGAACTGCATGCCGCCCACGCCGAAGTCGCCGAGTTCGTTCTCGTTCGTGAGGTAGACGATCTCCGCGTTCTTGCGGACGCCGGCCTCGCGCAGCTCGTGCTCGACGTTGAACGTGTACTCGAACGCCGCGCCCTCGCAGGTGCACGTGCCGTGCCCGACGCCGATCACCACGGTCTGCTTCCGGGTCCGCAGCACGCTCTTGAGCTCGGCGAGCTTCGCGGCGGCCTCGGTTGCGTGGTCGGGCGTGCACACCGACAGCGTGTTGCCGGCGTCCGGGCCGAGCCCGGGAGTCGCGCCGAAGTTGAGCTTGGGGCCGGTCGCGTTGATGACGTAGTCGTAGCGGAGCTTCTCGTGCTCGCCGTCGCGACCGGGCGTGGTGTGCTCGACCTCCACGGCGGGCCGCGCATCGTCCTTGTCGCCCTCGGGCCACAGCGCGAAGGCCTTCGCCTGCACGAACGTGATGCCCTGCTTCTTGTAGATGGGCGCGAGGTCGAAGACCACGTCCTCGTGGTCCATCTTGCCCACGCCCACCCAGATGTTGGACGGGATCCAGTTGTAGGTGGGCTTGGGGTTGACCACCACGACCTCGTGCTCCGACGGGAGCAGCTTCCTCAGGTACAGCGCTGCGGTGTGCCCCGAAACCCCGGCACCCAGGACGACCACACGGGCCATGACCGATCACCTTCCTCGCTGATCAGGATCGACCGTCACCCTTGGCGGCCTACCTTTCAGGTCTATACCCCCGAGGGTATACGCCGCAAGGGACGAAGGTCCCCGGAAACGCCGCGCCGCGGGGCGTCGGAGCACCCCTCCGGGACAGCAGGACGCGCCGCCGGATCACCCGGCGGCGCGTTCGCGGAGGGTCGCTCGAACGGACAGCCCTACTTCTTGTCCGCCGCCTCCTTGAGCAGGAACATCGGCAGCAGCCAGGTACACAGCGCGGTGATCAGCCACACCAGCACGGTCGCGGCGATCCACGTCCCGACGCCGTCGATCGTGAGGCTGTCGACCACCAGCGACGTGATGAGCAGCGCGACGAACGTCGACACCAGCCCCACGCCGCCCAGGAACGCGTTCGCGTACTTGGTGGCCATCTTGAAGATCAGCGGCGACAGGATCCACTGCGCGACCGTGAAGATCACCGACGCGGTGACGAGCGCGAGGAAGTCGATCTGGAACCCGTCGAGGACCAGCGACGTGATCCACAGGCCCAGGGCCGCGGAACCGAGGAAGATCAGCGTGTTGATCAGGAATCTCACCATGAGGCAGACGCTACTCCCCGAATGTCCGTTTCGCGCGTCAATCAGGCATGACGCGCCTATGGCGCGTCGGGACGATGCGCGGGCTCAGTCCTTGGTGTCGGCCGGCTTGTCGACCGCCTTGCCCTTGTCGCCCTTGTCCCCGATGCGGTCGAAGAGCCCGGGCAGGATCCACACGCCGATCGCGGTGATGAGCCACACGAGCAGCGTGCCGCCGGCCCACGCGCCGAAGCCGTGGATGGCCAGGCCCTCCGTGAGGGTGGCCGTGATGAGCAGCGCGACGAACGTGGAGATGATGCCGACGCCGCCCACGACCGCGCGGGCCCGCTTCTCGATCTGCCGCTCGATGATGGGCGACAGCAGGCTCTGCGCGAGCGCGAAGATCACCGTCGCGGTGATGAGGCCGCTGATCTTGAGCTCGAAGTCCTCGCCGAGGATCAGCGACGGCAGCGCGAGCGCCGCGACCGCGGAGGCGAGGAACACGGCGGCCTTGAGCAGGAATCTCTCCATGGGCCGACGCTACCCCGGGCCAGGGACGATGCGCGAGAGGCTGTCCCCACAGACGACGAGGGCGCCTCCGGGGAGGCGCCCTCGTGGTGCTGTCGACCATGTCGTCCGGCCACCAGGGACTTGCGGCCGGCTTCAAAGACGAATGAGGTCTAGGACCTTGTGCCTAGACAGTAGCGCATGCGCGGCCGCGCGGACACCCGATCGCATAGGATCGCGCGCCCCGAACCGGACATCTGTCCGCAAACTTCGCCGGATAGGGTCAGGGCATGCTGCATCACGCTCCCCTCATCACGACGATCGCGGTGGGCCTGGTGGCGGCCTTCATCCTGGGATTCCTCGCGCAGAAGGCGCGGCTGTCCCCCATCGTCGGCTACCTGGCGGCGGGCCTGCTCATCGGCCCGTACACCCCCGGCTACGTGGGCGACGTGGACCTCGCGACGCAGCTGAGCGAGATCGGCGTGATCCTGCTGATGTTCGGCGTGGGCCTGCACTTCTCCTTCAAGGAGCTGCTCGCGGTGCGGCGCGTCGCGGTGCCGGGCGCGATCGCGCAGATGACGGTGGCGACCGCGCTGGGCACGGGACTGGGCTTCCTGCTCGGCTGGGGCACGGCGGGCTCGCTGCTGTTCGGCCTCGCGCTGTCCGTCGCGTCGACCGTGGTGATGCTGCGCGCGCTCGAGGAGCGGCAGATGCTCGACACACGCGCGGGCCACATCGCGGTGGGCTGGCTCATCGTCGAGGACCTCGCGATGGTGATCGCGCTCGTGGTGGTGCCGGTGCTGGCCGGCGGGGACGGCGTCACCGGCGGCGAGCTCGCGGGCGAGCTGGGCCTGACCGTGCTGCGGGTCGGCGGCTTCGTGGCGCTGATGTGGTTCGTCGGGCGCCGCGTGATCCCGTGGACGCTCGCGCGCGTCGCGGACACCGGCTCGCGCGAGCTGTTCACGCTGGGCGTGCTCGCGATCGGGCTGGGCGTCGCGGTGGGCGCCGCCTGGCTGTTCGAGGTGTCGTTCGCACTCGGCGCGTTCTTCGCGGGCATGATCCTGCGCGAGTCCGAGCTCTCCCACCGCGCCGCCGAGGACTCGCTGCCGCTGCGCGACGCGTTCGCGGTGCTGTTCTTCGTCGCGGTCGGCATGCTCGTCGACCCGAGTATCGTCTGGCGCCAGCCGGTCGCCCTCCTCGCGACGGTCGCGATCATCGTGGGCGGCAAGCTCGCCATCGCGTACGCGCTCGTGCGGGCACTCAAGTACTCGCGGTCGATGGCGCTCGTGGTGGGCGCCTCGCTCGCGCAGATCGGCGAGTTCTCGTTCATCCTCGTCACGCTCGGCGCCGACCTCGAGGTGCTCCACCAGGACGCGCAGGACCTCGTGCTCGCGGGCGCGATCGTGTCGATCATCCTCAACCCGCTGGTGTTCGCATGGGTCGCGCGCTTCTACGCGCGGCGCGAGGGCCTCCCCGCGGACGATGCGGACGGCCCGGTGGAGTCGCATGCGCACGGCCACGTCATCGTGGTGGGCTACGGCCGGGTCGGCGGCCGCGTCGCCAAGGGCCTGTGGGGCGCGGAGATCCCGGTCGTCGTGATCGACGACGACGAGACCCGCGTCGAGCGCATCCGCCAGGACGGACACGAGGCGATCCTGGGCAACGCGGCCCGCGGGAAGGTGCTGCACGCCGCGGGCATCGAGTCCGCGCGCGCGGTGCTCGTCGGCGTGCCGGACCCGCTCAACGCCGGCGCGATCGTGGCGAAGGCGCGCGCGCTGGCGCCGGAGGCGGACATCGTCGCGCGCGGGCACGGCAAGCGCGACGTCGCCTACCTCGAGGCGCAGGGCGCGAGCCGCGTGCTCGTGGGCGTGCACGAGATCGCCGACCTCATGGTCGAGCGCGCCGGCGGCCCGCCGAACGAGCCCGAGCGGACGTAGCCTGAGGGCATGAGCGACGACGCCCCTCGTCTCGACATCCTCGTGCGGATGCTCACCCACGCCTTCGACCTGGCCTTCGACGAGGCGCTCGCCGATCGCTCCAGCACGCGCGCCGAGTTCGTCATGCTGAGCCGGCTGGCCGACTCCCCCGACCCGGTCACGTGGGAGGTGCTCGAGGGGACGATGCCGGTGGGCTACGGCCCCGGCCTGCTCACCGAGACGTGGAACGCCCTCGTGGTGGCCGGCTGGGCCGACGAGGTGGACGGCCTGCGCGTCGCGACCCAGGGCGGGCGCGAGGCGCTCGAGGAGCTCCACGCCGCGATCGACGGGATCGCGACGGAGGCCGACGCGGGGATCGCCGCGCACGACCTCGAGGTCACCGCGGAGGTCCTGCGGCACATGCTCGACAACCTGGGCGAGTAGGCCTCAGTCCATCCCGCGCATCACGCGGTTCCAGGCGTTGGTCAGCGCCACCACCTCGACGATCGCGCCGATCTGCTTGCCGTTGAACCACGCGCCCGCCTGCTCGCGGGCCTCCTGCTCGAGCGCGCGCGGCGCGTCCGTGAGGACCTCCGCGAGGCGCAGCGCCGCGGACTCGCCGTCCGTGACGAGGCCGGGGCGGATCTGACGCGCGGGACGCGCGAGGGCGCTGATGAGGTCGGGCCGCGTGCCGGCCTTCGCGAGGGACTCGGAGTGCAGGCGGATCGAGTGATGGCAGCCGTTGAGGTGCGACACCCGCAGGCGGATCATGTCGCGCAGGCGCGGCTCGAGGGCGTCGCCGACGTCCCCGTCCAGCCTCTCCAGCGCCTTGAGGAAGCCGGCGCCCACCCTCGCGTCCATGCGCGGAACGGTACCCGCGCATCGTGCCTCCGTCGGTGAGGCGTGCCGCCCGCCGACCAGGTGCGCGCCGCATCGTCCCTGCTGCCGATTCCCGCGCATCGTCCCCGCTCTGGAAGAATGGCGCGCATGACTTCGCGCATCCCCGACAAGGCCACCGTCGACGGGCTTGAGGACCGCTGGAACGAGGCCTGGGAGGCCGCCGGCACGTACCGCTTCGACGAGTCGAAGACCCGCGAGCAGGTGTACTCGATCGACACCCCGCCGCCGACCGTCTCGGGCTCCCTGCACGTCGGCCACGTCTTCAGCTACACGCACACGGACGTGGTCGCCCGCTTCCAGCGCATGCGCGGCCGCGAGGTGTTCTACCCGATGGGCTGGGACGACAACGGCCTGCCCACCGAGCGCCGCGTGCAGAACTACTACGGCGTGCGCTGCGACCCGACGCTGCCGTACGTCGACGGCTACGAGCCCCCGCACGAGGGCGGCGAGGGCAAGTCGATCAAGGCGGCGGACCAGCAGCCGATCTCGCGCAGGAACTTCGTGGAGCTGTGCGAGCGCCTCACCGCCGAGGACGAGAAGCAGTTCGAGGCGCTGTGGCGCCACCTCGGCCTCTCGGTCGACTGGTCGCGCACGTACCAGACCATCTCCCCCTCGTCGCAGGCCGTCGCGCAGCAGGCGTTCCTGCGCGGGCTGTCGCGCGGCGAGTGCTACCAGGCCGAGGCGCCGACCCTGTGGGACGTGACGTTCCGCACCGCGGTCGCGCAGGCCGAGCTCGAGGACCGCGAGCGTCCCGGCGCTTACCACCGGCTCGCGTTCGAGCCGGCCGCGGACATGGAGGAGGCCACCGGCTCGTACGAGTCCGTGTGGATCGAGACCACCCGCCCCGAGCTGCTGCCCGCGTGCGTGGCACTGGTCGCGCACCCGGACGACGAGCGCTACCAGCCGCTGTTCGGCAAGCACGTGCGGACGCCGCTGTTCGGCGTCGAGGTGCCGGTCGTGGCGCACCACCTCGCGAACCCCGAGAAGGGGTCCGGCATCGCGATGATCTGCACGTTCGGCGACATCACCGACGTGACCTGGTGGCGCGAGCTGCGCCTGCCGACCCGCCCGGTGATCGGCTGGGACGGCCGGATGCTGACCGAGGCGCCTGCCGGCGTCTCGTCGGCCGAGGGCGTCGCCGCGTACGGCGAGCTCGCCGGCATGACCGTGTTCTCCGCCCAGAAGCGCATCGTCGAGATGCTGCAGGAGGCGGGCGTGATGGACGGCGACGCGCGCGCCATCTCGCACCCGGTGAAGTTCTTCGAGAAGGGCGACAAGCCGCTCGAGATCGTCACCACCCGCCAGTGGTACATCCGCAACGGCGGCACCGACGCCGGTCTCAACGCCGAGCTGGTCGCGCGGGGCTCCGAGCTCGACTTCGAGCCCGACTTCATGCGCGTGCGCTACGAGAACTGGGTCAAGGGCCTCACCGGCGACTGGCTGATCTCGCGTCAGCGCTTCTTCGGCGTGCCGATCCCGGTCTGGTACCCCGTGCTCGCGGACGGCTCGCCCGACTTCGACAACCCGCTGGTGCCGTCCGAGGACGCGCTGCCGGTCGACCCGTCGGTGGACGTGCCTGTCGGGTTCTCCTCCGACCAGAGGGACGTGCCCGGGGGCTTCACCGGCGAGAAGGACATCATGGACACGTGGGCGACCTCGTCGCTCACCCCGCAGATCGTGTGCGGCTGGCGCGACAACCCCGCGCTGTTCGCCGCCACCTTCCCGATGGACCTGCGCCCGCAGGGCCAGGACATCATCCGCACGTGGCTGTTCTCCACCGTGGTGCGCGCGCACCAGGAGCACGGCACGCTGCCGTGGAAGCACGCCGCGATCTCGGGCTGGATCCTCGACCCCGACCGCAAGAAGATGTCGAAGTCGAAGGGCAACGTCGTCACGCCGATGGGCCTGCTCGAGCAGCACGGCTCGGACGCGGTGCGCTACTGGGCCGCCGCGGCGCGCCTGGGCACGGACGCGGCCTTCGACGAGGGTCAGATGAAGATCGGCCGCCGCCTCGCGATGAAGGTGCTCAACGCATCGAAGTTCGTGCTGGGCGCGACGGGCATCTCCACCGCGGCCGGTGCGTCGTTGGAGCAGGGCATCGCCGCGGCCGACGCGATCGCCGCGGGCTCCGTGACCGAGCCCCTCGACCAGGCGATGCTGTCCGCGCTGGCGGACGTGGTCGACGCCTCAACGAAGGCGCTCGAGGGCTACGACCACACGCGTGCGCTCGAGGTCGCGGAGACGCTCTTCTGGACCTTCTGCGACGACTACCTCGAGCTGGTCAAGGCGCGCGCCTACGACGGCGCCGCCCCCGGTGAGGCGATCGACCCGTACGCGCCGTGCTCCGAGGGCGCCGCATCGGCCCGCACCACGCTGACGCTCGCGCTCGGCACGTTCCTGCGCCTGTTCGCGCCGGTGCTGCCGTTCGCGACCGAGGAGGTGTGGAGCTGGTACCAGCCGGGCTCGGTGCACCGCGCCGAGTGGCCGACCTCCGACCCGCTGCGTAGTGCGGCGGGCGAGGGTTCGCAGGGCGCTCCGCTGCTGGCCGCGGCCGGCGAGGCGCTGTCCGTGCTCCGCAAGGTGAAGTCCGAGGCGAAGGTGTCGCAGCGCACGCCGCTGACGTCTGTGGACCTGCTGGTGCCGGCCGCGAAGGCGGGCCTCGTGCGTGCCGCGAAGGCGGACCTGCTGTCCGCGGGCCGCGTCGAGGCGATGCAGATCGTCGACACCGAGGCCGCGCTCGAGCCCAACGTCGACGGCCTGGGCTCGGAGGACGGCTCCTCGGACGAGATCGCGGACCCGACGGTGATGCGCACGGAGAACGCAGTCCTCGGCGAGGCCTGACCCCCGCCCCCCCACCAGTCGCCCCCGTCCACCACGCTGCGGGGAACTCAGCGACGGTTCTGGAAGGTTTGCGACTCCTA
>NZ_BBLX01000002.1:0-320688 GCF_000971155.1 Demequina maris
GGCGCGCGTCATCATGTTCAGTCATTGTGGTCCCCCAGCAGTCCATCAAAGATGCCGGAAACTGTACCAGCGACCGATTGCCGCGCCGAAGCCGTCCAAGTCAGTCGCGCAGGGCTTCGACGTTCTCCTGGTACCACGCATAGGTACGGCGCAGGCCCTCCTCAAGGGAGATCTGCGCGGTCCACCCGAGCCGGGTCAGGTGCGAGACGTCGAGGAGCTTCTGCGGTGTGCCGTCGGGCTTCGTCGTGTCCCACTCGGTGCGGCCGGCGAAGCCGGTCACCTGGGCGATGGTCTCGGCGATCTCCTTGATCGTGACGTCGGTGCCGGTGCCCACGTTGACCTGTGACGGCCCGTCGTAGTGCTCGAGCAGGTGGAGGCATGCGTCGGCCATGTCGTCCGCGTGGAGGAATTCGCGCCGCGGCGTGCCGGTGCCCCAGTTGGTGACTGTCGGCGCTCCCGATCTGGCTGCCTCGTCGTAGCGTCGGATGAGCGCCGGGAGTACGTGGCTGCCCCGGAGAGAGAAATTGTCGTGGGGACCGTAGAGGTTCGTCGGCATCGCAGAGATCCATGCCTTGCCGTACTGGCGACGTGCGGCCTGGATGTGCAGGATGCCTGCGATCTTCGCGATGGCGTACGCGTCGTTGGTCGGCTCGAGGTGGCCGGTCAGCAGGCTGTCCTCGGGGATCGGCTGCGGCGCAAACTTGGGATAGATGCACGACGAGCCGAGGAACAGCAGCCGCTCGACGTCGTGGGCGATCGCCGCGTCGATGACGTTGGTCTGGATGCGGATGTTGTCGGACAGAAAGTCGACCGGGTACGTGCTGTTGGCGAGGATGCCGCCGACCTTCGCGGCGGCCAGCACCACGTAGCGGGGCTTGGTCTCGGCGAAGAACGCGAAGGTGGCGTCGCGGTCCTTGAGGTCGAGGTCAGCCGACACGCGCCCCACCACGCTGGTGAAGCCCGCTGCCTCAAGGCGGCGCACGATAGCGCTGCCAACGAGCCCCCGGTGGCCCGCGACGTAGAACGTTGCCGTGTGGTCGAGCGGTGCCGGGGTGTACTCGACGCCGTCGACCGCCACGGAGGGTGAGATCAGGCCGCTCGCCACGACTGCAGGTCCACGACATCGTGCCACGGCTTGGCCTCGTAGCCGATGGCGTCGAGGTCGGCGTCCACCATGAGCCGCGCGAGAGCGCGGCCGTCGACGGTGGCCTCCCAGCCCAGCATCTCCTTCGCCTTCGAGGCGTCGCCGATGAGGGCGTCGACCTCGGAGGGGCGCAGGTAGCGCTCGTCGAACTTCACGTGGTCGTGCCAGTCGAGGTCGACGCGCGCGAAGGACTCCTCGAGGAAGTCGCGGACGGTGAGGCCCACGCCTGTCGCGAGCACGAAGTCGTCCGGCTCATCGGCCTGCAGCATGCGCCACATGCCCTCGACGTACTCGGCGGCGTAACCCCAGTCACGGACCGCGTCGAGGTTGCCCAGCCACAGGTCGTCCTGCAGCCCCGCCTTGATGTGCGCGGCGGCACGGGTGATCTTGCGGGTCACGAAGGTCTCGCCGCGGCGCGGCGACTCGTGGTTGAAGAGGATGCCGTTGACAGCGAACATGCCGTAAGCCTCGCGGTAGTTCTTTGTCACCCAGTAGGAGTAGACCTTCGCCGCGCCGTAAGGGCTCCGCGGGTAGAACGGCGTGCCTTCGTCCTGCGGCGGCGGCGAGGCGCCGAACATCTCCGACGACGACGCCTGGTAGAAGCGCGTGTCGATGCCGGCCATGCGCACGGCCTCGAGCAGGCGCACCGAGCCGATGCCGGTGGTGTCGCCGGTGTGCTCGGGCTCGTCGAAGCTCACTCGGACGTGCGACTGCGCGGCGAGGTTATAGACCTCGTCGGGATTGATACCAGCGAGCAACGACACGAGCCGTGCGCCATCGGACAGGTCCCCGTAGTGGAGGAACAGCCGAGCCTCCGGCTCGTGCGGATCCACGTACAGGTGGTCGATGCGCTGCGTGTTGAACGACGACGAACGGCGGATCAGGCCGTGCACCTCGTAACCCTTGCTCAGCAGCAGTTCTGCCAGATATGAGCCGTCTTGACCGGTGATGCCCGTGATGAAGGCCTTCTTCGGCATGATTCCCCCCTCAAGCCTCAGCGTGGGAGCGGACATGCGCTCCTACTGCGGACTATAGCCAGAATGTCCGAAATGAGGGAAGGGGGTGGAAGCCTCCGCTACTTGTTGGCAGCTTCCTCTTCGTAGGTGTAGCCGTAGCGGCCGTAGCCGTAGGCGTCTGGACCGCGCGCCGGGAGCATCGAGAGCACGAGGCCCGAGACGTGCGCGCCGACCGTCTCGAGGGACTGGAGCGCGCTATCAAGCTGCGGCGCATGGGTCTTGCCCGCCGCGACGATCACGACGGCGCCGCCGACGAGCTTCGCGAGGACCGCGGCGTCGGTCACGGGCAGCAGCGGCGGCGCGTCATAGAGGACCACGTCGAAGCGTGCGTCGAGTTGCTTGATGAGCTCGTCCATGCGCGACGAGCCGAGAAGCTCAGACGGATTTGGGGGGATCGAGCCCGCCGGCAGCAGGTGGAGCTCGCTGCGGCCCCACCGCTGGATTGCGTGGTCGAGATCAAGGCGGCCGATGAGCACGTCGGTGAGGCCGACGGAGGCCTCGATGCCCATGTATTGCGCCATCTTGGGGCGCCGCAGATCTGCCCCGACCAGGAGCACGCGAGCGCCGGCATCCGCGAGGGTGATCGCGAGGTTGGCGGCCGTCGTGGACTTGCCCTCCGAGGGAATGGACGAGGTGATGACGAAGCTGCGCGCGGAACGCTCGGTATCCAGGAACTGGAGGTTGGTGCGGAGCGTCCGGAAGGATTCCGCTCGGGGGCTGCGCGCGTCCTCGTGGACGATGAGCGGCCGCTGCTTGGCCTTGGGATCGAAGACGATTCCACCAAGAACGGGCGTGTCTGTGACGCGCTCGATGTCGCGTTCGTTGCGGATACGAGTGTCGAGCGTGGCCCGGAGCAGGGCGACGGCAACCCCGATAGCGAGTCCGACCAGGAGCCCAAGCGCAGCATTGAGCGCCTTCTTCGGGTTGACCGGGTATTGCGGCACCTCCGCCTGCTGGACCACCGTGAGGCTCACGGGCGAGCCACCAGCGCTGTCCGTCGTCTCGATGTCCTCGACGACGTCGATGAGCTGGTTCGCGGCCTCGGTCGCGAGCGACGCCGCGAACACCGGGTCAGAGTCGGAAACAGCGATGTCAATCACCGAGGTATTGAGAGGCGTCGAGGCGGAGATCTTTCCTCGAAGCTGCGCGACGCTGAGATCGAGGTGCAGGTTGTCGATAGTCGGCTGGAGCACCGCGGACGTACCGATGAGGTCCGCGTAGGTCTTCACACGCTGTTGAGTGAAACTGTTACCTTGTGCGAGGTCGGAGACCGTGGAGCCGCCGGAGGTAGAGACGAATACCTTCGACGATGCGGAATACGTCGGAGTGGCCACGAGCGAGTATGCGAGACCCGCAGCCCCGCCGAGCACCGCGAGTACTAGGATCAGGACCCAGTTCTTGCGCAGGATCCGGACGTAGTCCTGTAGCTCCACGTGTCTTCCTCTTGTTCTCTCGCGAACACTCGAGGGCGCGCCCCCCGGCGACCACCAATATTGCCATGACGGGGTACCCGCGATGGACGCGATGTCGAACACAGGTCACAGCCCGGGTACCCTTGCGTGCATGGTAGCCACGGGGGGCGAGACGCTTCGACGCGCCTCGACGCAACGAATGTTTGGCGCGCGGGGATGGGCGCGCAAGTACGAGCTGCGGCTCTTTGTGACGGACACGCTCGTTGTGTCACTTGTAATGATCGGCGCTCACGCCGTGCGATTCGGGTGGGATCCGTTGGTCGGAGTTACGGGGCACGCCTCCCCCGCGTACTGGCAAGTCACAGTAATTGTCGGGGTGCTGTGGGTACTTCAACTCGGATGGACCCGCTCGCGCGAGGCGTTGGTGCTCGGCCATGGACCTCAGGAGTTCCAGCGCGTGGTTCGAGCGTCGTGGAACACCTTCACGATTGTTGCCATCGTCGGTTTCTTGACGCAGTGGCAAGTGAGCCGCGGCTATCTGCTTTTTGCAATCCCGCTTGGCACCGCAGCGCTCGCGGTGTATCGCGCCGCGTGGCGTACATGGATGCATGGCCAGCGAGATCGAGGAGAGCTCCTCGCGCAGGTGATTGTCGTCGGCCCGATGTTGACTTCCCAGCAGATGATCCGGCGCATCCAGCGATCTCGGCGGGCGGGCTATAGCGTCATCGGTGCGTGCCTCCCTGCGGGTCACCAGTTCGTGGATGCAGACATGCACGACATTCCGCTTCTGGGCGCGGTGGAGAACGCTGCTGAGATCGCCAAGCGTGAGAACGCCGAGTTTGTGCTGCTCTCGGGGACTGATGCAATGTCACTTCGCGAGTCTCGCCAGCTCGGGTGGGAACTCGAGGGCACCGGCATCGGTCTCATTGTCGCGCCCGCCATGGTCGATGTAGCCGGACCTCGAGTCTCGATGAGCCCAGTCGAGGGCCTCCCGCTGCTGCACGTTGACATCCCTCGCTTCGAGGGGGGCAAGTACTTCCTCAAGGAGGCCGGCGATCGTCTCACGGCGCTGATGTTGCTCGCGGTGGGTGCTGTACCGATGCTAGTCGTGGCCGCCCTCATCAAGGTCACGAGTCCGGGACCCGTGTTCTTCAGGCAGGAGCGCATTGGCCGCGACCATGAGCCATTCGCGATGATAAAGTTCCGCTCAATGTATGTCGATGCCGAGCACCGGATACAGGAGCTGCGCGAGCGCCAGCGCGCTGAGGGCAATGAAGTCCTGTTCAAGATGAAGGACGACCCCCGAGTTACACCGGTCGGACGGTTCTTGCGCCGGTTCAGCATCGACGAGGTGCCGCAGCTCATCAACGTATTAGTGGGCGACATGTCGATCGTGGGTCCGCGCCCGCCGTTGAGGACCGAGGTGGAACAATGGGATGACGCGCGCGTAGGGCGGCGTCAACTCGTGAAGCCCGGAATTACCGGACTTTGGCAGGTGAGTGGACGAAGCGACCTCTCGTGGGATGAGAGCGTTCGACTCGACCTGTATTACACGGAGAACTGGAGCCTCGCTGGCGACTTCGTCATTGTGTTGAGAACGGTCGGAGCGGTGCTGTTCGGCCGTGGCGCGTATTAGGCTCCGCACGAATCACGGCACCTGACAGCGACACCAGCAGTTCGCGCTTCATTACCGCACGGAAAACGGAGCGCATCGAGGAGCGAGCTCAGGAGCCCAATCGAAGGACTGCACTTCGCTTTCTAGACCAAGTGAGCTGGGGACAGTGGCCGGCGTCGGCTCTGAGGTTATGGGGATTGCGCTACACGCAAACTAGTGCGATCGCTACCGCGGTAACCAACCCCGTCCGAGGGCTACGATGTCATTCGGCGCTAGACGGGCGATGGCAGAGGCACGGCGACTCAACGACGTCAAGGGGCTTCTTTAGCACTTTGACCCCAGTCTGCCTTGGCGCTACCCGTGGTACCGAAGCACCGATCGAAGGTAATCGCCGTAGCCCGACTTGGGGTAGGCGCCTGCGCGCTCAAGCAATTCGTCGTCTGAGAGGAAACCGCGGCGCCACGCGACTTCTTCGGGCGCGCCAATGCTGAGACCCTGACGGTGCTGGACCGTGTGAACGAACTCGGACGCTTCGAGCAGCGAATCAAAGGTGCCGGTGTCGAGCCAGGCGGTGCCTCGTGGAAGGACCTCGACCTTCAACTTGCCACGCTCGAGGTAGTGCCTATTGACGTCCGTAATCTCGTACTCACCACGGGCACTCGGGGGGAGGCTCCGGGCGATCTCCACGACTTCGTTGTCGTAGAAATAGAGCCCCGGTACCGCGAAGTTTGACTTGGGGCTCGCTGGCTTCTCCTCCAGAGAGACGGCGGTGCCGGATTCATCGAACTCGACAACGCCGTAGGCGGAAGGGTCCGACACGTGGAACGCGAACACGGCTGCTCCATCGAGTTCCTGGAAGCGTGTGAGGCGGTGCCCAAGGCCGGGGCCGTAGAAGATGTTGTCGCCCAGGACCAGAGCGACGCGGTCGTCACCGATGAAGTCAGCGCCCAGAACAAATGCTTGCGCGAGCCCGTTCGGCTCTGGCTGCAGGGCATACGTGATGTGGATTCCGAACTGCGCCCCGTCACCTAGCAGGCGCCTGAACTGTTCAGCGTCATGCGGTGTCGTGATGATCAATACTTCATCGATACCCGCGAGGATGAGCGTTGAAAGCGGGTAGTAGATCATCGGCTTGTCGTACACGGGCACGAGCTGCTTGCTCACCCCCATGGTGATCGGGTGCAGGCGTGTGCCAGAGCCCCCTGCGAGGATGATTCCTTTCATCGTTGCCTCCCTTAGCGTCCGAGGCGCTGGTACCTGAGCTCGGTCTCGAGCTTCTGGGGGCGCCACCAGGACTCGTTCGCCCGGTACCAGGCGATGGTCGCGGCGAGGCCAGCGCGGAAGTCGCCGTAGACGGGCTCCCAGCCCAGCTCCTCGCGCAACTTGGTCGCGTCGATCGCGTAGCGCAGGTCGTGGCCGGGACGGTCGGCGACGTGCTCGTAGTCGGTGGGCTCGTGACCCATCAGCTCGAGGATCGTCTCGATGACCGTCCTGTTGTCGACCTCGCCGTCGGCGCCGATGAGGTAAGTCTCGCCGATGCGGCCGCGCTCGAGGATGGTCCACACGGCCCGGTTGTGGTCGTCGACGTGGATCCAGTCCCGCACGTTCAGGCCCGCGCCGTACAGCTTGGGCCTGACGCCATCCAGGAGGTTGGTGATCTGGCGCGGGATGAACTTCTCCACGTGCTGGAGCGGCCCGTAGTTGTTGGAGCAGTTCGAGATGGTCGCCTGCAGCCCGAAGGAGCGCACCCACGCGCGGACCATGAGGTCCGAGCCTGCCTTGGTCGAGGAGTACGGCGACGACGGGTTGTACGGCGTCTCCGGCGTGAACTTCGCGGGGTCGTCGAGATCCAGGTCGCCGTAGACCTCGTCGGTCGAGACGTGATGGAAGCGTGTCTGGTGGCGGCGAGCGGCCTCGAGCAGCTGAAACGTGCCCACCAGGTTGGTGTGCACGAACGGCCAAGGGTCGTCGAGCGAGTTGTCGTTGTGGGACTCGGCCGCGAAGTGCACCACCGCATCGTGCTCCCGCACGAGGGAGTCCACGAGTTCGGGATCCGCGATGTCGCCCTTGACGAGCGTGACGCGCGGGTCGTCGGGCACGGACGCGGTGTTGCCCGCGTAGGTGAGCAGGTCCAGCACGGTTACGGTCACGTCGGGACGCGTGTCGAGGGTGAGGCGCACGAAGTTCGCGCCAATGAATCCGGCGCCGCCGGTGACAAGGAGCTTCACAGCGAGGAGATCCAATCGGTGGTGGACCCGAAGTTGGGGAGCAGGCCAAGTTCGGCAGCATCGGCAAGAGTCGGCGCGGCTTGGTCCTTCGCGGAGAGCTCGTAGGCGAGCGGGCTCCCGTCGCGCGCGGTGGTCGGCCATGCGATGCCGATCGCGGGGTCGAGCGGGCTCACCTCGTGCTCGCGCTCCGGCGAATAGGGCGTGGAGCACAGGTACATCACGGTCGAGCCATCCTCAAGGGACAGGAAGGCGTGGCCTAGGCCCTCGGAGATGTAGATCGCCTTCCGGCCGACGTCGTCGAGCAGAACCGAGTCCCACTGGCCGTAGGTGGGGGAGCCGACGCGGAGGTCCACCACCACGTCGAGCACCGCGCCCTTGGCACACGTCACATACTTGGCCTGTCCGGGCGGGACATCGGCGTAGTGGATGCCGCGAAGCACGCCTGCGGCCGAGACCGAGCAGTTGGCCTGGGCAAGCGTGAAGTCGTGTCCCGACGCGTCGGCGAACGGCGCGCCCTTGAACCACTCGAGGAACACGCCTCGGTCGTCTCCGAAGTGCCGGGTGGTGATCTCCCACGCTCCGGGTACGGCAAGCTCTCTGTATTCCAAGGTCCCCCCTTGACCAGTCGGCGTCCACCTTACCCGGGTCGCCTACAATCCGTGACCATGTTGATTGAGGGAACGACGTGGGTGGTCATTGGCGCCCGTGGCATGTTGGGGCAGGACCTTTGCGCGCGAGCGCAGGCTCGGGGCGCGGTGGTGGTGGCTCTCGACCAAGACGATGCGGATATACGCAGGGCCGGCTCAGTGGCGGCGGCGGTACCTGCTTGCGATGTCGTCGTGAACTGCGCCGCCTACACCGCGGTCGATCAGGCCGAGCAAGACGAGGCACGTGCTTTCGCAGTCAACGCCGTAGGTGCTGGAAATGCTGCAGCTGTCGCGAAGGCTCGCCACGCTCGATTCGTTCAGGTATCGACTGACTATGTGTTTGCCGGCAACGCGCCGGTCGCTTACCCGGAGGACGCGGCGAGAGCGCCGCTCTCCGCCTACGGACGGACCAAGGCTGCGGGCGAGGAAGCAGTTGAGTCGAGCGGAGCGGACAGCCTAATTGTGCGGACTGCGTGGCTCTACGGTGCGCACGGCCCCTGCTTTCCGAAGACGATCGCCAAGGCAGGGAAGGAGCGCGGCGCGCTTCAAGTCGTCGACGACCAGATCGGTCAGCCGACCTGGACCTGTGACCTCGCGGAGTTCATCATCGACCTCGTGGAGGCGGACGTGCCCAGTGGCATCTACCATGGCACGTCCGGCGGCCAGGCGTCGTGGTTCGACTTTGCACGTGAAGTCGTTGCCGCTGCGGGCCTTGGTGACATTGTGACCGCGATTGACTCATCGAGCCATGTGCGGCCGGCACCGAGACCACCGTGGTCCGTTCTCGGCCACGATGCTGCGAGGCGCTTCGGCGTCAAGACCATCGGCAACTGGCGAGACCGTTGGCGCGAAGCCGCGCCGGCGGTCCTGGGCGCGTAGTGAGTACGCAGGATAGCGGTGCCCGTCGCAGCTCCGCAGGCGCCTCTGGAGCCCTTGGTTGTATCCGACGTCGAGGCGACCGCCAGCGGCGACGGCGGGACGGCGCTTCCCCGCTTTGCGCGGGTCCGGTCTCGTCGATGTACATGGTGCAGGCGGAGAGCGGCATACTGGGGGCCGCATGTTTTCACGAACGACTCTCGGACGGACCCAACAAATGAAAATCGCGAGCGCCGTCTTCATCGCGGGAAGTTCACGGTCGGGAACGACGCTGCTGTCTCGAGCGGTTGGGCTAAACTCGCAGGTCCATTCGACGCCGGAACTTCACTTCGTAGGCGAATTGTGGGACCCGTCGAGTGCGCGGCCAGTAGCTTCCGCGTCAGAGATCGCTAACGGCTTGGAACGGGCCGGTGAGGGACGCTATTTGCGTGATTCGGACCCCGCGCGGACCCGGCGGCGCGGTGCAGCGTTGTTGGTCGCTTCAGGTGGGGAATCCGCGCGCCCTGCAGAGATCCTCCTCCGATACCTAGACCAAGTGGCAGATGACAATGAAGTTGCCGTTGTTTGTGAGCAGACTCCAGCGAATGTGTACTTCATCGCTCCGCTTCTTGAAGCTCTGCCGCAGGCGCTAGTGCTCGGCATCGTTCGCGATCCGCGCGACGTCCTTCTGTCACAGAAGCGCTGGTGGCGGCAGGTCTTTCAGGGCGGCAAGTTCCCCTATCGCCATATTCCTTGGCGAGTGACTTTGCGCCGGTGGGCCGACTACAACCCGATAGTCATGGCGCTCATGTGGAAACGGGCCGCCGAGGCACTGGTCAAGGCACGTGGCCACGAACGGGTTAAGGTCGTGGTCTACGAGGAGCTTGTGGCGGATCCGCACGTGTCGCTCCGGGGGATCGCGGACTTCATCGGTGTGCCTTTCGAGACGCAGATGGCGGATGTGCCCCGACGCAACTCGTCGCATCGTGCAGATGCGGGCACCGGCCTGGGGATGGACGCGTCGTCGGCGGGCCGCTGGACTGCGGGCCTTTCCGCCGGGGAAGTGTGGCTTTGCGAACGCACTGTCTTCCCGACCGCTGACGAGTTCGGCTACACGCGATCATCCACGCGATTCCCCGCGGGCTCTGTAGTTTGGTCGATTCTGAAGACGGCGCCCAAGTTGTTGGTTTCCCTCATTCTCAGGCTGGGCTCGCCACGGCAGGCATGGCGAACGTTGCGCGCGCGGACTGGTCACACGGCTTCTGCCCCGTGAGAACGGCACACTGCGGTAAATAGGAAGGAAGGACTCGTGGGAAAGAGCGTCGCCATTATTGGAACGCGTGGCTACCCGAGCTACTATGGCGGCTTCGAGACGGCTGTCAGGAAGGTCGCGCCGTACTTGGCCGCGCGTGGCTGGGACGTTACTGTCTATGGGCGCCGGGGCGCCGCGCGGATAGATGACCCGGATCGGGACCACAGCGTGCACACTTCTGTCACTTGGGGGCTTGAATCGAAGTCGTTGAGCACGCTGTCATATGGACTCAGCGCATCCGCGGTCGCGGCAATTCGAAGGCACGATGTCGCCCTCGTCATGAACGTTGCCAATGGCTTCTTCCTGCCGTTTCTCCGTGCCCGAGGAGTCAAGACCGTGGTCAATGTGGACGGCATCGAGTGGGAGCGCGCCAAGTGGGGAAGGACCGCGTCGAACGTCTTCCTCGCGGGCGCTCGTGCGACGGCGAAGTACGCCGACTCGATTGTTTGCGACTCGGTGCGCATCCAGTCGCGGTGGCGAGGGGAGTTCGACGTCGACGGAGTGTTCATACCTTACGGTGCCGACAGTGTCGAAGATCCGCCGGTGCCTCTCGGCCTTGAGCGCCGCGGCTATGTGCTGCTCGTCGCGCGGTTCGTCCCGGAGAATACGGTCGAAGAATTCATTGCCGCCGTGGACGCGCTACCAATCACGACGACCGTCGTGATTGTCGGGTCAGCCGGATACCCTTCTCCCATCGAGGATGCGGTTGCGCGGCTCGCGGAGCGACGGCAGCACGTCCAGTGGCTCGGGCACGTGAGTGACGACGCGTTGCTCGCCGCACTTTGGTACCACGCCGGGGCCTATTTCCACGGGCACTCCGTCGGCGGAACCAACCCCGCACTTGTTCAGGCAATGGCAGCAGGCGCGCCCGTGGTCGCCCGCGACACGGAGTTCAACCGAGAGGTGCTCGCGGATACCGCGGCGGCGTTCGTGGAGCCGACGTCAGAGGCCATCGCCGAAGGCATCTCAAGGGTGCTTCGCAGCCCAGCATTGCAGGAGTCGGCGTCCATGCGCGCGCGATCTCGGGCTGCTGAGCATTACACCTGGGACGGAATCTGCGCGCTCTACGAGCGCGCTCTGGTTGATGCATTGAACGAGGGGTCGAAGCGGCGGCTCATCTAGCCGCTCGGCGGGCCCGTTGCGGACGGCTGCCGAGTCTTGCAGTTGCCGCGGCGGCGCTAACCGAGAGGCTTCGGGACAAGTATCCACGACGGCGGCGACCGGAAGCGGTCTCCACTGCCATTTCGTGTCGTTCGGCAACAGCCGGTGATCGCTATGGGGTTTGGCAATTGGCATCTACGGTCGATATGCCGACGTGGGCAAGACCGCGACGCGCGCAACGGCGACCGGGCCAACGAGGATTGGGTGCCAGACGTCTAAGGATTGGGGGCCGCGGCGGTGTTTGCTGGTTAGGGGTGCTATGCGATTGCGTGCCGCGGGAATCTGCGTCGCGCCCGCGCCCGGATGACGCGCGCGACCGGCTGCTCGAAGTGTCGGAAGGACAGCCATGCGAGCGCGACCGATGCGGCGAACCCAGCGGTGAGCGCCAACGGTGAAGTTCCGAGGAGGGCTCCGGCGGCTTCCCGCAGAGGGCGATGTAGGAGGTAGAGCCCATAGGAGATCGTGCCCAGAAATACGAACGCCTGCGAGTCGAGGAAGCTCAGGGAGCGAAGGTTGAGTACACAGCACAGGAACAGTGCGTAGACGAGTGCAATCGTCAGTGGGTCGTACCACGTCGACATGAAGTAGTCGCCGGGAGTGAGCGACAGCCCGGCATTCTCACGCAGGATCGGTAGGTTGAAGGCAACCAGTGCGAGCACGAGAACCCCGGCGAAGGCCGGTGTGCGCGACGCGAGAGAGCGCTTGATGCCAGGTAAATACGCGGCAGTCAGCACGCCGAGCATAAACATGAGGCTGTACTTCGGCAGCACGGCGACGTTGCCGTGCAGCAGGACCAGGTGCAGTACCGCGAGGGTGCCGAGAGCCCCCGCGCCGTACCAAAGGACCGCTCGACCGAGGCGCGGTACCAGAGCCCACATCAGCGCGAAGACCACGTAGAACTGCACCTCGACCGGGATCGTCCAAAGCTCGTAGGGCGCGCGCATGAAGAGCAATGCCTGGCCGATCGTAGTGGGGTCGGACAGCGGCAGATAGTAGCGGAATGCGCTGCCGGCAACGGTGCTGATCAGCGCTGAGGCGCCCACCACCGCCAGGAACAGCGGCACTACGCGTCCCACCCTCGCTGCGGCGTATCCTGCGATGTTGGCCCGGGTCGGAGATTGGCCCAGGTACAGATAGCCCATCAGGTAGCCGCTGAGCACAAAGAACAGCATGACCCCTACTTGGCCGAAGCCTTGGCCAAGAACGGACGGCAGGAGTCCGATATTGGCGGCATGCGAAACGACGACGATGGCCGCGGCTAGGCCGCGAAGTCCGGTGAGCAGCGGCAGGTTCTGGCGCTCGCTCGTCGCCTTTGCGGTGCTGTTGTCCTTTGTCAATCCGGCCCCCGGTTGTGCAGTCCTACGACGGTCGTGGCGAAGGCTACCATCGCGCCGATACGGTATGGGTGCCCCGGTTCGCTGCCGCGGAGCTGTTCAACCGCAGGCGCTGGAGCGCGCGCGTCAAGATCGCGTGCGCAATCTTCTCGTGCATCGAGGGTTTCAACAACGCACCGGCACACACTCAGGATTGGGCCGGCTCAGCCTGCCACCGTGTCGAGGACACCTACCCATCACGACCACTCGACTCCTCACACACGAGCCTGTGAAAGCGGGCAGGATCAGCAAATACAGCGGGTTGGGTTCAGTTTCTTTGAGACGATCGCAAGGCGCGAATCGCGTGGTCGCGCCATTCGCGAGTATCAACGCGATAGCGGTCGCCGAGTTCTTCGAGGTCATCGATGATCAAAGACAACGCCGCTCCAGGCAACGGTGGGAGTTCAGTACGCGTGCCGGAGGTAGTAGTAGGTGTCAGATTCGCGGAATCTAGACGTCGGGCAAGTGAGTAGCGGGCTTCTTTGGACGGCACAACGAGGCGCGCGATGCGTCGAGCAGACTTCAGCTTCTCCCGGTTCCAGAGGATCGATGCGACTCTTGCAGACTTCGGCGCTGACGCAGGATTGCTGCGAAGCGAAACATCCATCGGATGTATGGGCGCCCTCCCGGTCAATGATTCCACGAAGCGAACGTAGGCAGCGCCGCTGCTTTGGTCGGCGAAGATATCTTCGAAGCGGACAATGCTCACAGTGGAGAAACGCGAGGAGTATTCGTCCAGACTCCTCGCGTATAGCGAGCGCCAGAGGTAGTCGTGGTGGTCATCGGAGCGTTGCCCCAACGTGATGTTGCCGAGGTCGGCTTCGAGCGCTTCCGCGAAAGACCGACTCTCCAGGCCCCGGCGCGCTGTCATCTGGTACTGCGAGTGTGCGCGTGCTATCGGATCTCGAAGTACAACGCCGACCGGGATGTCGCCGACTGTGGAGCTTATCCTCTCGGCGCTGTCACGAGCCGTCAGGTAGTCCGGATCGATCTCGCCGCGAGTGTACCCACTGCTGTCAGCGTCGAACGTCGACACGTACCAGGGCCAGCCGCGGCCCCAGCGATCCAGTGCGCTAAAGAAATGAGTCTCCTTGCGACGGGGCAGCCGGATCCACTCCTCCCGCTGGAGGAGCTCATGTAGCGAAGTGGTGCCCGCCTTCTGTGCGCCGACGATCACAAACGAAAGGAAGCCGCGCTGGTTCTGTTCCACGAATCTCCTTCTTTCCTACTAGACATGGCGAAGCCGTAGCTCGCCGCCGCCAGAATCATCACGCCATTGAACGTCTGCACGTTCATCACGCCGCGGACTGCAACCATGGCGAACGTCATGACGAGCAGAGCTCCAAGGCTGATGCGGCCCAACAATCCGGCCATCTCGGGCAACCGCGATGCGCGAAGACTTCCTCGCATGAGCGCGAGCACGAACGCGGCCAAGACGATCATGCCCACTACGCCAGTCTTGACCAGGAGCTCGAGGTATCCGTTGTGAAGAATTGGGGCGGATACCCGCACGGTGTCCGAAGTAGAGGACGCAGTGTCGACAACGAGGTCCACCGGGTATCCCCAACCTCGTCCGAAAACGTGCTGCAAGTCCGTTCCTTGGCGAAACGCTTCGAGTGCCTTGAATGACTCGTAACTTCGATAGTTCTGCGTAATCTCCGTCCGAGACGATGCAGGACGAGGCAAGATTTCATGGATTGAGTTCTCGGCCTTGGTCAGGAACTGTTGTACCAGTGTTGGCGGGGCGACGACGAAGACGATGGAGGCCAGAGCCGCCGCTGCACCTGTGATCAGCAAGATCGGAGATGTAACACCCTTCTGTCTGGGCGCGTCCAAAGGCGGCCCGCTCCCGGCGGATGTCTGCCGGGCCTTGAGCAGTGATGCGATCACAAGAATCGCGACGAGACCGAATATCGCTGTTCGCGAGAAGTATGTGGCGATCGAGACGCTTAGTATGGTCGCGAGCGCAGCACGGCGGGCACTCGTCGATAGCGGGCCGGTAGCCATCATGCGACCACCAAGCATCAGCAGGGCAAGCGCGAGCACTTCGGTAACTGAAGACTTGCTCACCTCGGTACGGAGCGCGCTAACTGCTGTGACCGTGAGACCGCCGCCCATCGCGAAGTCCCAAAGGTGGACACCTGCATCCAGAAGCCCGGCCCAAAGGATCGCTCGCGCCAAACTGACAGCATTACTGCGCGTCGTTCCCAATGCGAGCCCTATGGCAAGCAGCGCGCAGAGTCGCAGGGCATTGGCGAGGTCTCTCGCAACGTCGGCCTGCGTGGCGATCGAAGTGGTCAGTCCAAGAAGACCTACTCCGGTGAGCACTGCGATGGTCGCGATCGGTGCTGGGCGAAGGTGCCGCCAATGTCCGCTTGTTGCCACGACGACCACAGCGAGGGCGACAGTCGCAAGGGACTGCGTCTGCCACGAGGGCCAGATGTTTCTCGCCATCGCCAGCGACAGGGTCAGCTCAAGGGCGATTGGAATCCCGGTATGCGAGGCGCGTGCTGCTTTCACCGGCCGGCGCCTGTGTAGCGATACCATGTCATCCCTTGCGGAGCTTGTGTGCCGACACAGCCGTGCTGTAGCTCGTCAGGTATTCAGTCGCCATGGCATCGGTCGACTGCGAACGAATCGCGTGTGCGCGAGCGGCCCTGCCCATCCGCCGTCGGAGCTCACCGTTGGTCACCAGCAACTCAATCGCTTCGGACAAGGGTCGGAGTTGCCCGGGTTCGACGAGTATGCCCGTCACGCCATGGACAATCGTCTCGCGAAAGCCACCGTGATTCGTTGCGATTGTCGGTACACCTGCGATCGCTGCCTCGACCGGTACCCGCCCGAACGGCTCCGGCCTCGTGCTCGGCGTAACGACGACATCAGTGGCGCTGAGCACAGTGTAGATGTCCGAAACGAAATCGTGGATGGAGAACGCGCTGCATCGCGGAGACGCTGAAATGCGCCGCCGAAGGTTCTCTTCAAGATCTGGCCTGCCGGGCGGGCTTCCACCCACGAATGACACGTGTAGCGACGCTGCGACGGTAGCCGGCAACTGCTCAATCGCAGCGACGAGCTCTTCGTGTCCCTTCCAACCGTTGATGCGGCCAATGAGCGCAAGCCGAACCGTTGTGGTGTCGTCTGGAATTGCGGGAAGCGCATCGGCTCGTGCGTCGACGCGGTTGAGGATCGTGAATCCCTTGTCGCGCAAACCGTCGGGGCCGACCGCTTCCCAGAAATCCCGAGTGGCCTGTGAGTTGTACGTGACAGCGTTGGCGCCGTGGAAGAGCATTCTCGCCACTGCGCGCGCGACGAGTGGCCTGTCGCTGAGGATTTCGCGCACGGTCCAAACGTGTGGGATGTTGTGCCGCCGTGCCCATGCGGCGCCTGCAAGAACTGCTGACGTATTCGAGTGAACAACGTCGATTGCGCCAAACGCATGAACTCCATGGTCGAGGTCGCGCACGACCGCCCGTAGCTTCTTTCTCCATCTCTGGAAAATTGACTTCTTTGAGTTCTGCAGTTTGAGCACATCAGTGTGCAGTACTTGGGCGCCACTGGACCGCAGTAGCCTTGTGAGCGGCCCATCGACGCGCCCTGGCAACGCCACGAGACAACGGTTTCCTCGTTCAGTGAGGCGTGCAGTCAACGCAACGAGACTTCGATCCGATCCGTATAGCTCATCCGAGGAATGCACGAGCAGGATGTTCAATGGGTTTCCTTCACCAAATGCAAGGTCTCACGCGCTCGCGACGCGGCGCTGGCTGCTGTCGTACTGTTCGGCGCGAGCATCTGACGAAGCGTTGACATCAGTCGTAGCACGGCGAGTTTGGAGTAGAAGACGCCACGCAGGGTCATGCCGCGGGCGCCACTCGAATGATCAGACAGGAATCGCCACTGTCCTTGCGCGACCAAGGGCGCCCTTGACGCGACGTAGCCGCCGTCATGTACATAGCGCGCGCGCGACACGTAGAGCGTCTTGTGGCCCAGAGCCCGGGCGCGGTAGCAGAAGTCCCGCTCCTCCCCGTACATGAAGTAGCGTTCATCCATGCCGCCCAGGTGACGCCAGACGCTCGACCTCACCAAGAGGAACGATGCTTCGACATAGTCCACCTCATATGCGGGGGAGTCCATGTCGCCGGATCGAAAATGACCGCCAGCGAGGCTCAGACGCTTCAGGGCCACCGAAGGAAGTGTCGGGAAACGATAGACCGATGGCCGGAAACCGCCCTGGCTCGAGTACATCGCAGCTCCGGCGATTCCTGCGTGGGGATTCTCTTGCAGAGCAGACACTGCGTGGTCCAATCCTTCGAGGATCCGCGCATCCTGGTTGAGGAACAACAAGAGCGGCGTGTTCGCGCGCTTTGCACCCTCATTGCAGGCAGCGCCGAAGCCACTGTTGTGCGCGAGCCTGACGACGTCGCATGCGAACTCGCTCGTTGCCGCTAGGTGCGCGGTTCCGTCGGTCGACGCGTTGTCAACGACGATGATTCGTGCAACGCGCGCCTGCGCTGCCGATGCGAGCGAGTCGAGGATCTCGTCCGCGCCGTTGTACGTCGGTATGACTACTGTCACATCGGACGACGCCAACGTCTCGTTCATCTGCCGGCTCCTAGTTCGCGTTGTCTTTCTCGAGGTTGGTGGCTGGCACTCTACCGTCAACGTTGTTCACCATGAATTGGCCACCCGAGTGTGCGCTCGCGCGGCGAGATCGATCCCACGTAGTACTGTGGGCGGGTTCAACCGGGCTCCGGTGCAGAGAGAACGATACACCGAGCGGGTGGGGCACGTGCTTGATGCACTTCGGCGCCGGGCGGCTCAGGGCCTGCGTGGAATCCGCGGCAAAGGAGATCAATCGGTGCGAGTGGCCTACCCAAACCTGTTTGTAGTCGGAGCTCCCAAGTCCGGAACAACGTCGATCTACGACTATCTAGCCGAGCATCCTTCGGTGTTCGTGCCCGTCCGCAAGGAATTGCACTTTCATTCGAGCCCCGAGTTGCGTGCGAATGTGGCGGGCCCCGGAGATGCGGCTGCGGTTCGCGGCATCGTTACGTCAAGCGAGGAGTATCAGGGCTACTTCGCGCACACGGACGCGTCGCACACTGTGGTGGCCGACGTATCGCCTAGTTACCTCTACCACGCTCGGTCGGCTGGCCGTATTCATGCAGTTTCGCCGAACGCCAGAATCGTAGTTCTCGTTCGTGATCCGGTCGAGCGCGCGTATTCACAGTATTTGCACCTCGTGCGAGTTCAGCGCGAGAACCTAGACTTCGAGGCGGCGCTGGACGCTGAAGATGCACGGCGCTCTGCCGGCTGGGCGTCGATGTGGCGATACGTCGACACCAGCCGCTACGCGCGTCAGATCTCCACGTACCTTGAGACCTTCGGTTCAGACCGAGTGCTTATTTTGCATGCTGAGCACCTCCGTGCCGCTCGGGACGAGACCATGGCAAAGTTGTTTGACTTCATTGGACTTGAACCCGTCGAGACATCAGGCCTAGACGAGCGAAACGCGGGCGGCGCCGCTCGGTCGAAGTTGGTTGCCCGTACAATGGCTGGACAGGGAATCGTGAAGGCCGCCGCGCGCGCCGTCGTCCCGAAACGCTATCGCCGAGGCGTCGCTCTGCGCGCGCTCGCCCTGAATACAGGTGCAAAGCCGCAACTAGAAACCGGCGCGCGCGCACGTCTACAGGAGGCATTCGCCGATGAGGCAGTCGAGTTGGCGGCGCTCACGGGTGCGGCGCTGCCGTGGTCGTGGGTGCGTGGGTAGCGTTGAGATTCTGTGGCGGTGTGGTTCGGCAAGGGCGATGCGACATGAAGAAAGATCGCATTCCTTTGCCGCAGTACCTGGGCATGCTCGCGGATGACTAGTCTCGCAACGACTGGCGCGCGCGGTGCTGCTTCGACAATCGGCGCGCAGGCGCTGTCTACCCTCATACGCCTAGTCGGCGTGGCGATCCTCGCGCGTCTCATTGCGCCGTCAGTCTTCGGCACGGTGGCGGTGGCAGTGGCGGTCGCCGCATTCGGCAACGCGGTCGCGACGATGGGCTTCCCCACGGCGATAGCTCAGGCGCCGGCGCTGAGCAGGCGTTCGGCTAGCTATGTCTTCTATTGGACCCTGGCAACTGCGCTGCTGGTCGCTGTCGCCATCCTCGCTCTCGCAAAGCCTCTCGAGGACATCTTCGGCATACCGGGTCTCCATGTAGCACTCAGTTGGGCAGCGATAGTGCCGATTGCGGCAAGCATCGCCGGCTTCCTTCGGATGCTCCTGGCCCGTAGACACGTATTCACCCGAATAGCGATGGTGGAGGTTGCCGCGACTGCCATCGCTTTCGCGGTAGCGGTAGGTCTCGCGATCGCGGGTGCAGGCGTCGCCGCCATCCTCGCGCAGATCCTGCTAGTGCCCGCGTGCCAGGCAATTGGGTTTGCGCTTGTCGCAAGGTGGGTGCCGGAACGGCCAAGGCGGGCAAGCCCGGCAGAGTTGGACCTCCGCCATGTCGGCCTGAGGGTGTTCGGCATCAACCTGCTCCGGGAAGGAGCAAAGAACTCGGTCGTGCCGGCGCTGGGGTTGGTTGCTTCGCCGTCTGAAGTCGGTGTCTTTGACCGCGCACAACAGGTTGTGTTGATCCCGATCGTTCTAACGGTTGAGCAGATGAAGCGCGTAGCCCTTCCCCTGTTATCGCGTGTTCGCACTGATTCTTCGCGGCTCGCGGACGCCTTCGGCCGTGCTCAACTGCTTGCCGCGTATGGCACAGCGACCCTCTTCGCAATGATCGCTGCGCTGGCTGAGCCTGTAGTTCGAATTCTGCTGGGGCCGACTTGGCTCGCCGCAGTGCCGTTGGTCCAGGTGCTCGCAGTTGGCGGGGTGTTCAGAGCCTTGGGGCTGACCATCCAGTGGCTGCATATTGGTGGTGGTGCGGCGTCAGTCGGATTGCGCTTCAACGCAATCGCATTGCCAGCAGTCACACTGGCGACCCTGGCGGGACTCCCATGGGGAGCCTCCGGTGTGGCGATCGCAAATTCAATCGCCTGGGCCCTCTACTGGCCGCCTGCGGTGATTTCTGGCGCGCGAGCGGCGGGCATTCCTGCTTTGCCCATCGTGCGCAGTGCAGGCCTTGCGGTTGCGACCGTGGCGCTGCCAGCCGGCACTCTGACCGCGATAGCGGCGCGCCCTGTCGGGGGAGTGTTTCTGCAGGTTGCTGTAGGCATCGGTTGCCTGGCCACAGTCCTCGGCGTGAACTGGCTGATCAACCCCGTATTTCGCCAGCACGCACTCGACTTCACATTGACGCTGAAAGGAGCGAGGGGGTCGGCCGACACCTGAGGCACTTCGACGGGGCGAGCACGCAAACGGCGGTGCGCCGTGGCTCAGCGCACACGCGCCGGACACGGCACGAGGTCGCCGCAGTGAGCCGTGGACTGCTTCTCTCGACTACGAGGCTGTTGGCTGAGTCGACGTGCGTCTCCGTCGAGACTGAAGGGACTGCTCGCACGGATCGGAGTCCGGTGGGGCTTTGGGTGATGGGAGCCCTACACTCATTCCCAACGCGCAGGTAGGAGGGTTGTGTGGAACTCACGGACTATGCTCGCGTGTTTCGCGCGCATTGGGTCGCGATTGCCGTCTTCGTCCTTCTCGGCGCGATCGTTGCATCGGCATGGAGTATCACCCAGACGAAGGTCTACACCGCCACCGGCTCCGCGATCATCACTACCGGCGCAAGCGAGGACCTCGGTAGCGCGCTCGTCGGCGACAACTACGCCAAGTCCCGCGTGAAGAGCTACCTCGACATCGCGCAGTCCCGCAAGGTCGCCGAGTACGCGATCGAGGATTTGGGCCTCGACTCCAGCCCGGACGCGCTCGTGTCGCGCGTGACGGTCAGCAACCCCCTCGACACGGCGGTGCTGCGCGTCGCTGCCAACGGGTCCTCACCCGAGGAAGCGCGCGACCTGGTCGAGGCGTGGATCGCCGGCATGACCAAGGCCGTCGCGGACATCGAGAACTCCGGTTCGGGGGACGGTGAGACGCAGTCGGTCGTCGGCCTCCAGACGCTCGACAGCGCCGTCCTGCCCGGTGCTCCATCGAGCCCGAACGTCAAGCTCGCCGTCGCGCTCGGTCTGCTCGTCGGCCTCGCGCTCGGCGTCGGCTACGCGCTCATCAAGGCCACCCTCGATCGGCGTCTGCGCAAGCCCGAGGACGTCGAGCGAGAGTTCGACATCCCCGTGCTTGGCGCGCTGCCGTTCGACGACGCGATCGCTCGCAGCGGCGTCGCCCTCGGTACGTCCGACTTCGCGATGACGGAGGCGATCCGTCAGGTCCGCACCAACCTCCAGTTCATGGACGTCGATAACCCGCCTCGCGTCATCGTGGTGACCTCGTCGCTGCCCGGCGATGGCAAGTCGACCTCGATCATCAAGCTCGCGGACGCGATCGCCGAGTCCGGCCGCGACGTGGTCCTCATCGACGCCGACCTCCGACGCCCGAGCGTGGCGAAGAACCTCGGTCTGGTGGAGGGGGCCGGCCTGACCGACGTCCTCGTGGGCCGCGCCCGCGCGCAGGATGTCTTGCAGGCGTACGGCACTACCGACCACTTCTACGTCATGGCTGCCGGCGCTATCCCGCCGAACCCGTCCGAGCTGCTCGCGTCGGACGCGATGCACAAGCTCCTCTACAGCTTCCCCAAGAGCGCGATCGTCCTCATCGACACGCCGCCGCTCATCCCGGTGACCGATGCGGCGGTGCTGACCGCCCGCACCGACGGCGCCCTCGTGGTCGCGCGTTCGGGCAAGACCACCATCGACGTGCTCGACCGTGCGTTGCAGAACCTCGACCGCGTCAACGGCCGCGCGCTCGGCATCATCGTCGACGCCATGCCGCGCAAGGGAGCCCACAAGGACGCCTACGCGTACGCCTACGACTACTCGACCGGCGTCGAGCGCAAGCACGGCAAGAACGACGGTGCCGCATCGGTCCCCGCCGCATCGCCGCGCGTCCCGCAGCATGCCGGTCCCCGCCACGGCAAGAACGACGACGCATCGTCCTTGCCGGGCTGGGACGAGATCATCGAGACCTTCGACGGTCCCCGCGCCTGACATGCCCTGGGAGTCGGGCATCGCTTTCCGCGTGCTCATCGTCGACGCCACCAACACGGGCCGCTCGGCCGCGGGGGAGCGGCTCCTGCGCAAGCACCTCTGGGCGCGCGGCGTGGGTCGCGACCGCATCCGCGTCACCTCCGCCGGCCTCAACGCCGACGACGGCGCCACGATGCAGGATCTCGCCCGCGACGTCATCGAGGAGCACGGGGGCAGCGCGCAGGGTTTCGCCGCGCGCTCCCTCAGCGACGCGATCGTCGAGGCGACCCACCTCTTCATCGTCGGCACAGGATACGAGCGCGACGAGCTCGTGCGTCGTCACCCGCGCGCCCAGGGCCGCTCGTTCACCATGTCGGAGTTCGCCCAGCTCTATGACGGCCTCGGTGTAGCGGCGCCCTTGCACGAGCACCCGGCCATGCTTGAGCGGCTCCGCACGGGGCGTGATCTTGCCCCTGACTGGGAGCTGCCCCCGTGGGAGGAGCTCGAGGAGCGCGCGCACGCGGTCGGCGACCGGATCAACGAGGCGGCCGTGTGGATTGCCGACGCCTGGGCGGCGATGGCCCCCGCGGCCACGGTCGCTCCTGAGCGCCTCACGGACGACGGGGCGTCCTGCCTGGTCGACGCCTTCGGCGTGACCGTTGCGGTGCATTGCGAGGGCGCGGGCGGCGACGCGCTGTCGGTCGCGGGGCGACGCGCGTGGGGCCGCTGCGTCATCGAGGACGGCGAGGCGGACACTCGCGTCGACGTCATGGTGGACACCGACGCCGATGCGCTCGCCGAGGCGCGCGCGCGAGGCGTGCTCGCATATCCCGACGTCGAGCGCGCGATGCACCACCTCTCGCCGGCCATCACGGTGCGGGCGATCGAGCAACGCGTCGGGTCGCTGGTGATGCTCCACGCCGCAGGACTTGCCTCGCCCGAGGGTGACGTCGTGGGATTCGTCGCGCCGTCCGGGACCGGCAAGACCACGCTCGCGCGCACGTTGGGCGCGCACTATGCCTATGTCACCGACGAGACCCTCGCCATCGACGTTGGCCGCACCGTGCTGCCGTATCCGAAGCCGTTGTCGGTGCTCGGTGCCGCCGGACCGATGAAGGATCAGTGGGGGCCCGAGTCGCTCGATCTGATGCCGTTGCCGCCGGGGCGGCTGCGGCTAGTGCGTCTCGCGCTGGTGGAGCGGGACCCTTCGGTGGGCTCGGAACCGGTGGTCGACGAGCTGCCGCTGCTGCATGGGCTCGCGCACCTCGCCGAGCAGGTGTCGTACCTCTCCCGCCTCCCGCAGCAGCTCCACACGCTCGCGGACCTGGTCGAGTCCATCGGTGGCCTGGTGCGCATCCGCTACCGCGAGGCGCGCGACCTGCTCCCGCTCATGCCGTCGCTCCTCGAGGGGGCACGATGAGCGACGCCTACCGCCTTCCGGACGATGCGGTGGTCCGGTCTTCGTGGGACGACGCTCTGGAGCGGGGCGGCGAGATGCTCGTGCTTGCCGGCAACGACGTGACGTTGCTCTCGCCCCTTGCGGCGGAGGCAGTCCTGGCGGCGCGACATGGGATCACCGTGGTCGCGCTGGCCGAGCGGTTGGTGTGTGCCTTCGGTGAGCCGGAGGATAGGGATGCCGGAGACATGGCGCGCGAGGTCGTGCTCGCGCTCGTGCCGCGCGGCGTGATGACGGTGGAGTCGCCCGAATGACCGACGGTGTGGCGCTCCTGGTCGCCGACGCCGTCCCGATCGCACACGCGCTCGCGATCGATGTCGCGCGTCGGGCAGGTGTGCGCGCGCTCGTGGTGAAGGGACCGAGCGCGTCGCTCCACGGGCTCCGTCCCGAGCGGCTGAGTGCGGACGCGGACGTGCTGATCTCTCCGGACGGCTTCGAGGAATACCTCCAAGCGCTTGGTCGCTGTGGCTGGTACGAGCGCCCTACAGCCGAGGGGCCCGGTCCGAAGGCGTCGCATTCGATCACCTTGATCCACGACGGCTGGCCGTGTGACATCGACGCACATGTGCAGTTCCCGGGGTTCCTCGCTCCGGCCCAAGCGGTGTTCGACGAGCTCTGGACGCGCCGCGAGCCGTTGGTGCTCGCCGGGATCGAACTCGACACCGTCGACCGTGCGGGCGCGTTCCTGGTGGCCGCGCTTCACGCGCTGCGCACGCCCGCGCAGACCGCGCGGCACGAGGCAGAGGTGCGTGGTCTGGTCAGCCGGGTGATCCCCTCGACGGACGCGGCCACCCGGGCGGATGTGGTCGCGCTGGCGCTCGACGTTGGCGCCATCGACACCGCGCGACCCGTACTCGCACGGCTCGATGTTTCGCTCCCCGAGCCGACGCCCCACGGTCGCGACGCCGCGCTCGACGCGTGGCGCGCCCGCGTCGGTGGGCGTGGCGAGATCCTCGCGCAGTGGTTCCCGATCGTGTCCCGCACGCGGTGGCGGGACCGGCCCGCACTGGTGGCCCGGATGGTCTGGCCGACCGACGCATCGTTCCGCAAGTCCCATCCCGAGACACCTCCCGGCCGGGTGGCAGCCGCGCGAGGTCGGTTGATGCGAGTCGGTCGCGGATTCCGCGCGGCGCCGCGGGTCCTGTGGGGCCGCGTCCTCGCGAGGCGCGGCGTAACCGACGATTCGTTGCTGAACGAGGATTCGCAATGAGCGCGCTCCTAGCCCGCGTCGACGGGCTCGCTGAGGTCGTCCGCGACGACGTCGCGGTAGTCGTCAACCTGCCGCGTCTGGCGGAACAGCAGGTGCCGCACCTGTTCGGGGGCTCGTCGTTCGAGATCTGGACGCGGGTCGACGGGACGCGCACCGTGGAGAAGATCGCGGACGAGCTCGCAGAGGCCTACGAAGCGCCCCGCGACGTCGTCGGCTCGGACGTGGAGGCGTTCGTCGCGGAACTCATGGCACTTGGCCTCGTTCTGGAGGCGTGAGTCTCGGCGCGAGAGTCCTTGGCAGTTGTGGCGGCGGTCGATAGCCTGCAGTCACAGCGATGAGCGTCCGGGGGGACTCATGCGGAAGAGACGGCACCGTTCGTACACGCCGATGGGGCACCGCAACTGGCTGTTGCGTGAGCATGGTGGGATGCCCGGATGGGCGATCCTTGCCTCGTTCGCGATCGTGGCGGCGATGCTTGGCTACGCGGCGACGCACGCGGCATAGGTAGCGAAGCGCCGGACCCAAGCGCGCGAATCTATAGTCACGCAGGGATTCTGTCGATATCCTCAGGGACTGAGCGCTCGTTGAGGGACGAGTCCACCAATACTTGAGGGGTATCGATGGCTATCGAGTCGACGAATGCGAACGAAGGCGCGGGTGTCTCCCGCCGCCGCATTGTGCAGGGAGCCGCGTGGGCAACGCCCGCGATCCTGATCGCGACGGCGGCGCCGGCGTTTGCCGGATCCAATCCCGACGTGCTGCCGATTCTTTCAGGCGGAGTGGTTGGACCTGCGTCAGCAGATAGTGGCGCGCAGACGCTCACTGTTAGTGCGATTCGTACCGACAACAACAGCACCTGGCCGATCGTCGTCACGCAGATCGTCGTCGAGTACATCAAGGGTGCCAACGGCTCGGTCTCCCACAGCGTCGTGACGGCAGGGTGGCAGGAGTCCGGGTCGGTTCATCCGGGCGGAAACAGTGCGGGCCAAACAGGGTCGGTTGTGCTCGAGCCGGTGAGTGCGACAGGTGTGTCCATCTCTGTTCCTGAGGACCCGACCACGACCCCTGAGACTTCGATTGCGGTCCAGTTCACACTGAGCCGCTACAGCGAACTCTCGAAGTTGACGATTGTCGCAACCGCCAACGGGCAAGATTGCGGCATCGAATACGAGCTCTGAGCCGCGCCAACATTCGGGTATGCGTGAATCCAGGTATCACGCTGTAATCTAGCCTTCCGCGGTGCTCGCTGAGGGGCGCCGCTAGTTGAGGAAGACAGGTCGCCCCCCATGACCATCGAGCACACCAGCGCGCCCTCTGGCGCCGTCTCGCGCCGCCGCATCGTTCAGGGTGCGGCCTGGGCCACACCCGCGATCCTCGTCGCTACGGCTGCCCCCGCGCTCGCGGCCTCGCCCGCCGTCACCGGAGGACTCGTCCTCGCGGGCGTCTCAGCGAACCAGAACGAGACCGTATTCACGGTCAAGGCCACCGCCGCCTACGTGGGCGATGGCGCTCCCCACGCCGACTACCCGGTCTCCCAAGTGAAGATGCGCATCGCGGTTCCCGCCGCACGCCTCGGTACCGGGACGCCCACGACGCCGACCGCCGGCTGGACCTACGTGTCCACCGAGACCGTCGGCACGACCAAAGTGGTGGTGTACGCGTGGTCCGGCGACGTGACGGCCACCGCGACCACTGCGCCGCTGGTTGCCTCGATCCCCAAGACCACCGACCGCACCGCGACGTCGCTCACCGTCGAGGCGCGCGGCACCTCAAACGCGAGCTCGGTCCAGTCGCTTTCCGTCACGGCCCCTGTCGGGGCGTACTCGCTGCTCAAGTTCAACTCGAACCCCGGCGGCTACGCCGATGGAACGGGGAACCCTCGCTACACCCACCTGCAGTGCGCGATCCTCGTCGACCCCAATGCCAACACCGCGAGCGTGGTAGGCGTGGAGGCGCTGGTGACGGTACCGTTTGCTGGCGTCGGCGCTGGCACGCCATCTTCCGACTCGTACCCGGGCAACTTCACGTATCAGGACACAACGGTGGATGCAGCGTCGGGGACTCACACGTTCCGCTTCACCTACGACGGCGGCGCCATCCCGGCGAGCTATACGCCGACGCCGGTGGGCCTGAGAATTCCTCGAGCCCAGAACGCGAACGGCAGCAAGACGGTCGCTCTCTCGGTGCTCTTCCGCGGCAAGTCGCCCGATGCCAACGGAGCGCTCACCACGCTTTCCGGTACGGCGACGATCTAGCGGGGCCGCGCGGAACCCGCCCTACCGCGCGCCCGCAGCCACCTCCACCTTCGCGAGCACCCCACGCACCACCTGATCGAGACCGGATCCTTCGACGAGGAATCCGTCGTGCCCGACCTCGGAATGCAGCAGAGTGACACCTTCACAACGCGGGAGTGCCGCGGCGAGCCGCTCCGAGTCGGCCAACGGGTACAGCCGGTCCGAGTCGATGGCGACCACCAAGGCATCCCCGGAGAAACGCGACAACGCAGCCTCGACCCCGCCCCGACCGCGGCCCACATCGTGAGTGTTGACCGCGTGCAAGAGCCGGAGGTACGTGTTGGCGTCGAAGCGCCGCGCCAGCTTGTCCGCGTGATGGTCCAGGTACGACTCGACCGCGAAGATCCCCTCCGGCCGCAGCACATCGCCGTCCTGCGCGTCCCGCCCGAACCGTCCGTTGAGCTCGGCCCCCGACCGGTAGGTGGTGTGCGCGATCGCCCGCGCGATTCCTAGTCCCGTGTGGGGGCCCTCGCCGGGCGCGGCGTCGTAGTAGTCGCCGTCGCGGAAGTGCGGGTCGAGCCGGATCGCAGCGCCCTGCGTCGCGTGCCACGCGATCTGGTCGGCCGTGGTCGCCGCGGTCGCGCCGATCGCGCCGATCGCCCGTACCCGCTCGGGGAACGACGCGGCCCACTCGACTGCGCGCATCCCGCCCATCGACGGCCCGATGACGAGCGCCCACGCGTCGATGCCCAGGTGGTCGGCGAGGCGCGCCTCGGCCACCACCATGTCGTGCAGCGTGACGTACGGGAACTGCGAGCCCCACGGGTGGCCGTCCTCGGGGTGCGGGTGCGCCGGCCCGGTGGTGCCCTGGCAGCCGCCGAGCACGTTCGCGCTCACCACGAAGTACCGGTCCGTGTCGATCGGCCTGCCCGGCCCGACCAGCCCGTTCCACCAGCCGCCCGTGAGGTGCCCGTCGCTCGCGTCGCCCACCACGTGGCTGTCGCCCGTTAAGGCGTGCGCGACGTAGACCGCGTTGGACGCGTCGCCGTTGAGCTCGCCCCACGTCTCGTACGCGAGGGTGACGTCGATGCCGCCGCGCGGGTCGGCCTCGAGCGGCAGCCACCCCAGGTCCACGAACTTCCGCTCGCCGGGGTGGTCGCCCGGTCGCCAGGCGGACGATGCGGGGATCGGGCCGGGGCGGCGGCCCGCCGGTCTCCCCGCGGTCTCGACGTGGTCGCTCATGCGGGCGTCGCCACCTTCACGGCCAGCGCATCGTCCTGCCGCGCGGCGACCGTCGCCGCGGCCTCGAAACCGACGCCGAGGTCACCGAGGATGTCGTCGATGTGCTCGATGCCGACGGCGAGGCGGACGAGGCCGGGGGTGACGCCGGCGTCGCGCTGCTGCTCGGGCGTGAGCTGCGAGTGCGTGGTGGTGGCGGGGTGGATCGCGAGCGAGCGCACGTCGCCGATGTTCGCGACCAGGCTGTGGAGCGTGAGCGCGTCGACGAACGCCTGGCCGGCCTCCCTGCCGCCCTCGATCTCGAAGGCGAGGACGCTGCCGCCGCCGCGGGGAGCGTACTTGAGCTGGAGCTCGTGCCACGGGCTGGTGCTCAGGCCGGAGTAGGCGACGGAGAGGACCTGGGGGTGGCCCTCGAGGAAGTCGGCGACCCGCTCGGCGTTGTCGACGTGGCGCTCGACGCGGAGGCTGAGCGTCTCGATGCCCTGCGCGATGAGGAACGCATTGAGCGGGCTGATCGCCGCGCCGGTGTCGCGCAGCAGCTGCACGCGCGCCTTGAGGATGAAAGACAGGTTCGCGCCGAACGGGCTGCCGACGCCTAAGTCGCGGGCGTAGACCAGGCCGTTGTAGCTCGGGTCGGGCGTGTTGTAGTTCGGGAAACGGTCGGGGTGCTGCGCGTAGTCGAAGCTGCCGCCGTCGACGATCACGCCGCCGATCGCGGTGCCGTGGCCGCCGAGGTACTTGGTGGCCGAGTGGGTGACGATGTCGGCGCCCCAGCTCAGCGGGTTGATGAGGTACGGCGACGCGACGGTGTTGTCGACGATGAGCGGGACGCCGGTCTCGTGCGCGACCGCGGCGACGGCCTCGATGTCGAGGAGGTCCTGCTTGGGGTTGGAGATCGACTCGCCGAAGAACGCCTTGGTGTTGGGGCGGACGGCCTCGCGCCACGAGTCGGGGTCGTCGGGGTCGGTCACGAACGTCACCGTGATGCCGAACTTGGGCAGCGTGTGCCGGAAGAGGTTGGAGGTGCCGCCGTACAGCGAGGGCGAGGCGACGATGTGGTCGCCCGCCTCGGCGATGTTCTGGATCGCGAGCGTGTTGGCGGCGGATCCGGAGGCGACCAGCAGCGCGCCGACGCCGCCCTCGAGCGCCGCGACGCGGTTCTCGACGGCCTCGGTGGTGGGGTTACCGAGGCGCGTGTAGATGGGGCCGAGCTCGCCGAGCGCGAAGCGGGCGGCCGCCTGGTTCGTGTCCTCGAAGACGAACGAGGTGGTCTGGTAGATGGGGAGGGCGCGGGCGCCGGTCTCGGCGTCCGGGGTCTGGCCGGCGTGGATCTGGATGGTCTCGAAGGCCCAGTCGTGGGTGGTCATGGTGGCTCCTGTGTGTCGGGGTGGTCTGCGTGATCAGTGGGGGCTGATCCGCATCCCCGGGTCAGGTGTCACCGGCCGTCGGGCGTGCAAGCGCGCCGAGACCCGCAACCCTCAGGGATGCGGTGCGACACGTGGGAGTGGGCCCGTGGTGGGTGTGGCCTGCGGTCACTTCCCCGTCTCAGCGGGGGAGTTCGCGGCCGGCGCCCTCACGGGCGCACGCCGAACGTGCGCTGGTCAGCGGCACATTCGACGGAACATGGGAGCGACTGTAGGGGGAGGGGCGCCGAAAGCGCAAGCCCGGAATGTGACGCGCTCAGCGAGCCGCGCGCGCTCGTCGGTGCTTTCATGGATGCGTGGCAGGCGCGTCGAGCGTGACGGATTGGCTTCCCGCGCTCGCGGTGGCCGGCTCTCTCGCGGGCGTCTGGCTTGGACAGGTGATGTCGAGGCGAAGCCGGGCCTTCGAGTTGGAGGTAGCGCGCGAAGCCAAGGTGCGGGACGAGCGGCTCGAGGCTTATCACGGTCATCTTGCGCTGGCCACGGAGTTCGATGCCGTGCTCGATCAGTTCACCGCGGAGTACGCGCAGCTCGGGCGCGATGCTGCGACTGACGCGCTGCGAGCAAGAATCGGCGAGGAAGAGATCGCACGGATGACGGCAAACGGCGAGGCGACCGAGCGCCTTGATCGAGCACCGCTGCTCGCGAATGCGGACGTGTCGGATGCGAAGCTGCTGCTTTCCCGGTGCCAGGCGGCCGCGGCGAAGGTGAAGATCGTCGGACCCGAACGCGCCGTCGTCGCGAGCGACGAGTTGGCACGCGCTCAGAGGGCGTGGCTCCTCGCGCTGGAGCGCGACGATCCGCAAGCGACGCAGAAGGAGCGCGCCGACGCTCAGATCCGCGTGAGGACGCTTGACTCTGTCTTTCGTGCTTGCTTGGACGGACCGCACGCCGCTACGACGGACTAGCTATCCGCATCGTCCCTCCCCACGAAATCGTTACGGATCGGGCATAGGCATGCGCGCGCCCGCTTTGTAGGCTGATCGGCGGGGGAGGCGAGGGGGAACGCCATGACCGGGTTCGGCGCGCGCAGGAGGGACTCCTGGCTGACGCGCGAGTGGGCCGGCGTGCAGCTGTGGGCCATCCTCGCGATGGCCGTCTTGCTCGTCGCGATCGGCGGGGTGTGGTTCGCGCATGCCGCGAAGGGCTCGGGTGCGACGGCGGCGGCCTCCGCGAGCCCCACCGGGGGGCCGCCCGAGGCCCTGTTCCTCGGTGACTCGTACACCCTCGGCACGGGCGCGTCCGACGAGGCGCATCGGTGGAGCACGCTCGTGTCCGAGGACCAGGGGTGGGTCGAGCTCAACTACGGCCGCGTCGGCGCGGGCTACTCGACAGCCGACGACTGCAAGGGCGACTCGTGCTTCGGCCTCGCGGAGGCAATCGGCGAGGCGGTCGACGCGGGTGTCGAGCCGGACATCGTGATCATCTCGGGCGGCCTGTTCGACAGGGACCACTGGCTGGCCGACAGCGAGGCCGTCACGGCGGCCGTCGACGCGACGTACGCCGAGCTGCGCGACCAGTTCCCGCGCACACCGATCCTCGCCGTCGGGCCCTACTTCCCGTGGGGGCCGCTCGACTGGAAGTTCGACTTCGACGACGCGGTCGAGGCGGCCGCCGACTCGATCGACGCGGACTACGTCTCCCTGCTCCGGCCCAAGGCCGTGAAGTTCAAGCAGAACAACTTCGGGGACGCGCTGCACGTCAACGACGACGGCCACCAGCTCATCGCGAAGCGCGTGATCGAGGCAGTGGAGTCGCGCTAACGCCGGACGATGCGCGGCGCCCCCGGGCGCCCCAGGCTCAGCGACCGCCGAGCCCGCGCATCGTCCCTACGCGGCCTCGGCCGCCTTCGCCTCGACGGGCTTGGGCGCCGGCTTCCTCCCGCGTTCACCGAGCATGATCCGGCCCACGGCCACCTTGCGCAGCACGATCACGCCCAGGATCGACCCGAACAACCCCGTGATCGACATGATCACGAGCGAGGGCGCGAGCGCCTGGAAGCCGACGATCTTGAGCGCGCCGGCCGTGGCCGCGACCGCGAACGGGTGCAGCAGGAAGATGCCGTACGAGTAGCCGCCCACCCACGCGAGGAAGTTGTTGGACCGGCCGAACGCGATGAAGGCGAGCGGGAACGCGATCCCGAGCGCGATCCCCAGCGGGTCCTGGCGCTGGTTGTCCGCCGCGGCCCACACGCCGTTGACCGCGAACTGCGTGTAGATGAACAACGCCACGGTCGCGCCGGTCATGATCCAGGCACCGGTGAGGCCGATGTTCTTCCAGCCGAACCGCGTCGCCGCCATGCCGGCCACGAAGAACAGGCCCAGGTAGACGGCGCTCGTGAACTGCAGGAAGCCGGTCGCGTCCTGCATGTTGAAGATGATGTTGACCGCGAGCAGCAGGCCGAACAGGACGCCCATCTTCAGCTTCGTGTCGAGCAGCTTGTACGTGTCCATCAGCGCGACCACGGCATAGACCCAGAAGGTCGCGAGCAGGAACCAGTACGGCGGCAGCGAATACAGGAACCAGTCGTAGATCGCCGACGGCGGCGGCGTGCCGTAGTCGAGCAGCACCTGCGTGAGGCCGATCAGCGGCACGAAGATCGCGTACGGGATCAGCAGGCGGCGCACCTTCTTGCCCAGGTAGGTGCCGTAGTGCGACACGTCCGTGAGCGGGCGCCACGCGTAGACCACGCCCGACAGGAACGCGAACAGCGGCATCCGGATGTAGATGAAGGTGTCGCCGTACCACTCGAGCCAGTCGGCCTCGCCCCAGCGGTTCTGCGCCACGTGCAACGTCACCAGCAGGATGCACGCGATCCCGCGCAGCGAGTCGACGACCTTATCCCGTCCCCCCATGGCACGCCCCCTCCAGCCGTGTCGCGGTCCTCCCAGCACGGTAGCCCCGCGGCGGGGGACATGTCACGCAAAAGGGGTGAAGTGGGGTCGCGGGGCCGCGCCCACTAGGAGCAGCGCGCCTCGACGTCCCAGAACTCGACCATCGCGGTCGCGCCCTTGGTGGAGGTGGTGTCGGCCGTGATCTTGATGGTGCGGCCGGCGCCCGCCTCGAGGACCTCGCCGCCCTTGCGGAACGCGTCCTCGACCGCGGTGGGCTGCCACACGCCGCGCAGCGCGATGTCGAACGCCGAGATCTTCGTGTGCGCCAGGTGCACGCCACCCACGCGCAGCGCGGTGCAGTTCTCGGGGAGCGTGATCTTGAGGGTGACGCTGTAGCCCGGACGCTTGTCGATGTACGTGCTGGCGCTGATGTAGCCGCCGGGCGTCGGGGTGTCGGCGTCGAAGCGGCTCGAGAACTCCACGCCGGCCTTCGCCGCGCCCACCCACTTCTCCTGGTCCGCTGCCGCCGCCGCGGTGCCCACCGCGGTCGCCGCCACCATCGCCGCCGCCAGCGCCATCGCCGCCGCGGTCCGAGCCCTGAGCCACTTCTTCACGTCTGCCCCCTTGCGTCTGTCGCGCCGCGCTCGCGTCGCGTACGGGGAGGCTATCGGGGGACGATGCGCGGATCCACCAGGGGAGACGCGTGTCACGTCCGTTCGGGGCAGGTCCGGTCAGAGCGTCCTGCAGGCGCGCGGAATGCGCGCGATCCGGCACCCAACCTCGCGGCCGCCGGCCTCGTTCTCCTCGTGGAACCGGTGCGCTCATCCACACAGCGAGCCGCCGCATCGTCCGGTTGCGGTCGTCCTTGGTCATCTTTGGGGCTTCTCGGTGGATCAGTGCCGATCCTGTGTGGAGGAGCGCCCGCGGGAACTACAGCGACCGCTCGAACTCGTCCATGAATGCGATCATCTGGGCGGCCTCGACCAGGAAGCCGTCGTGGCCCACGGGGGAGTGGACCACCTTGATGCCGTTGGAGCCGGTCAGCGCCGCGTCGAGGCGCTGCGAGTTCGCCATGGGGTACAGCCGGTCCGAGTCGATCGCGATCACCAGGGCCGGGTCCGTGTACCGGGCGAGCGCGGTCTCGACTCCGCCGCGGCCGCGGCCCACGTCGTGCGACTGGATCGCCTGCGCGAGCCGCACGTAGGTGTTGGCGTCGAAGCGGCGCGCGAGCTTGCGCGCGTGGTGCTCGAGGTAGCTCTGCACCGCGAACAGGCCGCCGCGTCCCAGCGGGTCGGTCTCGCCCTGGTAGTTGCGGTCGAAGCGCTCGTTGAGCTCGCCCGCGCTGCGGTACGTGGTGTGCGCGATCATGCGCGCGATGCCCATGCCCACGTGCGGGCCGTCGCCGTCGGCGGCGTCGTAGTAGTCGCCGCCGCGGTACCGGGGATCCGCCTCGATCGCGGCGACCTGCGCGGTCGACCACGCGATCTGGTCCGCGGTGGTCGCTCCCGTCGAGCCCACGGGCGCGATCGCCCCCACGCGCTCGGGCGCCATCGCGGTCCACTCGAGCGCGCGCATGCCGCCCATGCTGGGGCCCGTCATCAGGCGCCACCGGTCGATCTCCAGGTGGTCCATCAGCGCGATCTCCGCGCGCGCCATGTCGCGCATCGTCACGTACGGGAAGCGCGATCCCCACGGCCTGCCGTCGACCGGGTGCGCGCTCGCGGGACCCGTCGAGCCCTGGCAGCCGCCGACCACGTTCGCGCAGACGATGAAGTGCTTGGCCGGGTCGATCGGCTTGCCCGGGCCCACCATCGCGTTCCACCAGCCGCCGGTGTGGTGGCCGGGCTCGGCGGGGCCGAACACGTGGCTGTCGCCCGTGAGCGCGTGCGCGACGTAGACGGCGTTGTCCTTGGCGGGGGAGAGCTCGCCCCAGGTCTCGTAGGCGAGGACCACGTCGGGCAGCGTGCCCAGCGGGTCGGCCTCGAGCGGCAGGTCGCCCAGCGCGAAGAACAGCCGGCGGCCCGGGTGGTCGCCCTCGCGCCAGGCGGCGCTCGCGGGGATCGGCGCGCCCGGGCCGGGGCCCTGATCCGCGGCGAGCGCGTCGGTCTCGATGCCGTCGTCATCCATGGCGCTCAGCCTAGAGGTCGGCGGCCCGGGAGAGCCTCCCGCGCATCGTCCCTCCGCGGTGGCTACTCCTGCAGCGCGTTGACGATGCGCGCCGCGACCGCCGCGTGGCCCTTGTCGTTGAGGTGCGCGCCGTCGCCCACCCCGAGCGCGAGGTCCTCGAGCAGCGGCGGGTCGATGAGGCTGACGAACGTGCCGCCGACTCCGCCCACCGAACCCTCCACGGCCCCGTCGAAGTCCTTCTCCCACTGCATGGGCTCGCCGATCCACGGCACCCCGATCGCGACGATCTCCGCGTCCGGGTAGGCCTGCTGCACCGCGAGGAAGGTCGCGTCGATCGCGCCGGCCATCAGCTCGGGGTCGTCGTTCCAGCGTCCGCCGTCGTTCGAGCCGCCGGTGACCACCACGATGTCCGCCTCGACGCCGTCGGCGACCGCCGCCGAGAGAGAGCCCTGGTAGTTCGCGCAGAAGGTCCGCCCGCAGCCCGTCACCCCCGAGGTCGCCGCGTAGCCGGTGCCGCTCACCGCGTAGTTCGCCTCGCGCCAGCCGAGCTCGGTCGCGACCAGCGTGGTCCACCGCTTGCTGCTGGTGCTCGCGGTCGTTCCCACGGTGTTCGAGTCGCCCAGGATCAGCGCGATCGGCATCGTGATGGGTGCGATCGGCGCCTCGGTCGCGGCGAGCGTGCTGGAGGGCGTCGTGGCCTCGGCCTGCGGCTGCTGCGAGACGACGTAGTAGACGCCGCCCAGCCCGATCAGCGCCACGGCCGCCAGCAGCAGGCCCCAGCCGCTGATACCGGCGTGCTCCCGGGCGAACCACCCGTGGCCCCAACGACGACGTGCTCTCGACATGTCCCCAGCCCCCTCGCGGCCAGAGTATCCATGCAGGCCCCGGCGCGAAAGGGGCGAAACGGGGGACGATGCGCGGCTCAAGTCGTGTGCGGGTCGCGCCGATATCCCGGCTGGGTCCCCTGCGCCGCCGCTCGGCTCGCGCTCTCGCGCGTGTGAGAGATATGGCACAGGGGTCTTCTGCTGGGAGCGATCCCCGCCTAGTATCGGTGCGGACGTGACTCGTGTGACAGATGTGACAAGGGTGGTGAAGGTGACGGCTGGGCTGAAGCGGGTGCTCGCGCTCGCGGCGATGTTCGCGCTGGCGAGCGCCGTCGTCGTGGCGGGGCCGACGCATCGTGCCCAGGCCGAGGACTACCCCGGCCAGGCCGAGATCGACGAGGCCCGCAAGGCCGCGAGCGACCTCGCCGCCGGCATCGACGAGCTCGACAGCGCCATCGCGGCGCTCGCGGAGGCGCGCGACAAGGCCGAGGCCAACGCGCTGCTCGCGGGCGAGGACTACACCGACGCCCAGGACGCCGCGGATGCCGCGCAGGACACCCTCAAGGCGGCCAACAAGCGTGCACGCGAGGCGGAGAAGGAGCTCGCCGAGGCGCGCGAGAACCTCGCCTCGGTCGCGCAGGCCGCGTACCGCGACTCCGGCTCGATGAGCCAGATCGGCGCCGTCGTGGGCTCCGAGACCGTCGACGAGGTCATCGCCCGCTCCGAGGCCTTCGCCCGCGGCTCCGACGAGGCCGACATGTGGGTCCAGCGGGTCAAGGCCGCCGAGCTCGTCGCCTCCACCATGCGGACCTACGCGGACGAGGCAGCCACCGAGGCCGACGCCGCCGCCGCCGAGGCGAAGTCCGCGTACGCCGAGGCGCAGGACGCCCGCGCGCACGCCGAGGAGGCCGTCGCCGTCGCGAACGAGACCCGCGCGGATGCCGTGACCCGCCTCGCCGAGCTGCGCGGCGTCACCATCGCTCTCGAGGAGCAGCGCCAGGCCGGCCTCGAGGCCGAGCGCCAGGCCGCCGCGCAGGCCGAGGCGCAGGCGCGCCAGAAGGCCGCCGAGGAGGCCGCCGCCGCGGAGCAGGAGCAGTCCCGCCCGCGTCCCACCTCCACCAAGACGTCGACCCCGAAGCCGACCGCGACGAAGACCTCGACGCCCAAGCCCTCGGCGACCAAGACGTCCGAGCCGGAGCAGACCTCCGAGCCCGAGACCACCACCACCTCGACCCCCAAGCCGACCACGACGTCGACCCCCGCACCCGAGCAGCCCGGCACCAGCTGGAACTCGACCGCGGCGCAGGGCAAGAAGGCGGCGCAGCACTCGCTCACGCTGATCGGCTCGGAGTACCTGCTGGGCGGGTCGGGCCCCAAGTACGACTGCTCGGGCGTGACCTCGGAGTCGTGGCTCGAGGCCGGCCAGTGGATCACCCGCTCGTCGCGCACCCAGTACCAGGCGACTACGCACCTGTCCTACTCGCAGATCCGCGAGGGCGACCTGGTGTTCTACGCGACCGACACCTCGGACCCGTCGACGATCTTCCACGTCGCGATCTACGTGGGCAACGGCCAGGTCATGGAGGCGGTCAACTACTCCAAGCCGGCCGGCGTCCGCGGGCTCTACGCCTGGATGACGGGCAACATGATGCCCTTCATCGGCCGCCCCTGAGCCTCTCCTCGCCTCTGCCCCCGCCCCCGCCCCCGCTTCCCGCCGCCCGGCGCGCACGCAGCACCTACACGCTCCGCGCCCGGGCGCCTATGGGGAACTGGTGGTCGGTTTCCGGAGGTCTGAGCCTCCTATGGGGAACTGGTTGACGCTCGCCGCCACCGTGTAGGTGCGCGCTGCGCGCCCCCGGGTATGCAGAAAGGGCCGGAGCATCGCTGCTCCGGCCCTTCGCTGTGAGTCCTAGTGGCTGCTCGGCGGGAGCAGCGGGTTCATGTTCGCGAACGGCGTGCCCTTCGCGCGCTCGATCGACGACCGGATCTCCTCCTCGGCCTCCTCGCGCGACACCCAGTGGGCGCCCTCGACGGACTTGCCGGGCTCGAGGTCCTTGTAGACCTCGAAGAAGTGCTGGACCTCGAGGCGGTGGAAGTCCGACACGTCGGTCAGCTCCTGGCGCCACGTCTGACGTTGGTCGCCCACGGGGACGCAGAGCACCTTGTCGTCGCCGCCGGCCTCGTCGCGCATGCGGAACATGCCGAGCGCACGGCAGCGGATCTGACAGCCGGGGAACGTGGGCTCCTCGAGCAGGACGAGCGCGTCCAGCGGGTCGCCGTCCTGGCCGAGCGTGCCGTCGATGAAGCCGTAGTCGTCCGGGTAGCGCGTCGAGGTGAAGAGCATCCGGTCGAGCACGATGCGACCGGTGTGGTGATCCACCTCGTACTTGTTCCTCGAGCCCTTGGGGATCTCGATGGTGACGTCGAATTCCATTCCTGGCGTCCTTTGGGGTCTGATGAGCGTCGTCAGTTCGGTACTAGTGTGGCCCATGTTCGGAGGTCGTGGGTGCGCAGAATCATCGCAGGCGTGAGCGTCGCCGTCCTCGCGCTCGCCGGCGGCTACCTCTACCTCGACGCGCAGGACGTGGTGCCGGGCTTCCTCACGGCCGAGCCCGCCGACGTCCCGCAGGCCCCCTTCATCACCCAGTCGCCCGTCTCTCCCGCACCCGTGCAGGGGGACGATGCGGCGGCCTCGTTGTCCGCGGACGCGCCGCGGCCCTCGGCCGCCGAGGTCCAGGCGCTCGCGGAGGCGTTGCGCGAGGACTCCCGGACGGGAACCTCGACCAACGTGTCCGTCGTCGACTACCTCGACGGCACGGTCTACGCGGACGTCTCCGCCGCGGACCCGCAGGTGCCCGCCTCCACCACCAAGCTCATCACCGCGGTCGCGGCGGTCTCGGAGCTGGGCGCCGACTTCACCACCCAGACCACCGTCACGTGGGACAAGACGTCGCGGACGCTGACGCTCGTCGCGGGCGGCGACTCGATGCTCGCGGCAGACGAGGGCCACCACGGCGACGTCGAGGACGCCGAGGACGCGGCGGAGGGCTGGGCCGGGCTCGGCGACCTCGCCGACCAGGTGCTTTCCGCGCTGGGGGAGGACGGCCGCGCGCTGAAGGTGCGCGTCGACGACTCCGCGTTCCCCGGCCCCGCGTGGCCCAAGGAGTGGCCCGACTACGCCTTCACCATGGGCTACGCCGCCCCCGTCACGGGGCTCGCGGTCAACGGCGGCCGCCTCACCGACGGCAACTACGTCGCCCGCGCCGAGGATCCCTCGCTGCACGCCGGCGAGCTCTTCGTCGAGGCACTCGAGAAGCGCGGGCTGCGCGTGCAGGGAGAGGTGAGCCACGCATCGTCCGCCGCGAAGGCCGTGGAGGTGGCGACGGTGAGCTCGGCGCCGCTGTCGGAGGTCGCGCGGCACCTGCTGTCGGTGTCGGACAACACGGTCGCCGAGCAGGTCGCGCGCGTGCTCGCGCTCGAGAGCGGCTACGCGGCGACGCCCGCGGGGGAGGCGAAGGCGATCGCCTCCGCGCTGGACCGCCTGGGCGTGACCACCGCCGGGCTTCAGCTCTACGACGGCGCGGGCTTCTCCGACCGCAACCAGATCTCGCCCGCGACGATGACGAGCGCGCTGCTGGCCGCGCGCGACGAGCCGTCGCTCGACGGCCTGCTCGACTGGCTGCCGCTCGCGGGGCTCGAGGGCACGGTCGAGGAGCGATACGTGGGGCTGCCGCCCGCCGGGTACTGGCGCGCCAAGACCGGCTCGCTCACGGGCGTGACCGCGATCGCGGGCGTGCTGGTGACGGCGGATGGTCGGCCGCTCGCGGTCGCGCTGCTCGCGGACGGCATGCCGTACGGGCAGGCGAACCCCATGGCCGCGTTCGACGACTTCCTCGGCGCTTTGGCAGAATGCGGTTGTGAGGGATGAGGGCAATCCGTTGACGGGACCGCATCCCGCCGTAGCCGCGTGCCGCGTGGCCGTGCGCGACGCCCTGGGGGACCTCGAGCTCGGCACCCGCGTGTGGGTCGCCGTCTCCGGCGGGCCCGACTCGCTGGCCCTCGCCGCCGCGGTCTCATTCGTGGCCCGCAAGCAGGGGCTGTTCGCCGGCGCGATCATCGTCGACCACGGCCTGCAGCCCGACTCGGCCGTCGTGGCCGAGCGCGCCGCGCACGAGGTCCGACGCGCCGGCATCCAGACCGTCTTCGTCGAGAAGGTGACCGTGGGGCGCGCCGGCGGCATGGAGGCCGCCGCGCGCGACGCCCGCTACGCGGCGCTCGAGGCGCGCATCGACGCCGAGGGCGGGCTGTCGCCGCTGCTGCTCACCGGCCACACGATGGACGACCAGGCCGAGACCGTCCTGCTGGCTCTGGCGCGGGGCTCGGGCGCGCGGGCGCTGTCGGGCATCCCCGCCAGGCGGGGGCGCATCGTCCGCCCGTTCCTCAACGTGCGGCGCAAGGACACCCTGGCCGCGTGCCAGGCGCTCGAGCTGGACCCGTGGCACGACCCGACCAACTACATGGAGGACGGGCCGCGGCGGTCGGCGCTGCGCACGAAGGTGATGCCCGCGCTGGTCGAGGTGCTGGGGCCGGGCGTGGTGTCGGGGCTCGCGCGGTCGGCGGCGCTGCTGCAGGCCGACGCCGACGAGCTCGACCGGCAGGCGCGCTCCGCGATGGGCGGGTCCGCGTCGACGGTGCGGACCGACGAGTGGCGCTGCGACATGCTCGCCGCGCTGCCCGACGCGATCCGCACGCGCATGCTGAAGATGCTGGCCGAGAACCGCGGCGCCGGACCCATGACCGCGACCCACGTCGCGGCGCTCGACTCGCTGGTCACGCAGTGGAAGGGCCAGGGCGCGATCTCGCTCCCGGGCGGCTACGAGGCCCGGCGCGAATATGGCAGGCTGGTCATCAGCCACCCTGATGCCCCGAACACCGAGGAGAGGCGAGCGTGAGCTTCCAGTACGACATGAGCGACTTCGCCGAGGTCCTCGTTTCCGAGAACTCGATCGGGCGCAAGCTCGACGAGATGGCCGCCGACATCCGCCGGGATTACGAGGGCGAGGACCTGCTGCTCGTGGGCGTCCTCAAGGGCGCGGTCATGGTGATGGCGGACCTCGCGCGCCGCATGCCGCCGCACGTGCAGATGGACTGGATGGCGGTCTCCTCTTATGGCAGCGGGACCAAGTCCTCGGGCGTGGTGCGGATCCTCAAGGACCTCGACGCGGACCTCACCGGTCGCCACGTCCTCATCGTCGAGGACATCATCGACACCGGCGTGACGCTGTCGTGGCTGCTGGGCAACCTGCGCTCGCGCGGGGCCGCATCGGTCGAGATCGCGGCGCTGCTGCGCAAGCCGGCCGCCGCGGTGGTCGACGTGCCGGTGAAGTACATCGGCTTCGACATCCCGCCGGACTTCGTGGTCGGCTACGGCCTCGACTTCGCGGAGAACTACCGCACGCTCCCGTTCGTGGCAGTGCTCAAGCCCGAGGTCTACGAGAAGTAACCCCCGCCAGGGCGAGCGACTATCCACACAGATTTGGCGCTCATCCACCAGGACTGGCTGTTTCGCGCGTGAGTTGCGCGTTTCCAGAGTCGAGGGGCGCGCCGTGTGTGGATAGGCACACGGCGTTCGCGGCGAAGGCGCTGTCCCCGGGCGTCAGCCGCACCTCTGGTTTCCACGGCATCGCCTGCCCTCCAGGCGCGCGAGACGTCGCGCGCCCACCCTGGAGCGCATGGATCCGGTTCGCGCAATCGAAGACCGGGGCGGCGCCGCGCGTCCCGAGGACCTGAAGCCTTCCGGGGTGACACGCGGGCGGCTGCTGCGGGCGGTCCGTGACGGTCGAGTCACCCGACCGCGCTACGGCGTGTACGCGCTACCAGACGCAACGATCGACGCGATCCTGCGCGCGGCCTATCGGGGTTCGCTCTCATGTGTCAGCGTGTGCAGGGCCCTCGAGCTCCCGGTGATCGAAGATGACCGTCGCACTCACCTGTCGATCCCGCGCGATCGCGCCCGCCGCGCGAACGATAGACGTCCCATCAACGGCGTGGTGCTGCATCGACACGACGAGGGCGGGCTAGGGAACGATGTCTCGCGAGCCCTCGACCTGATGGGCCTCTGCTCGGGTCGCCTGCAGCAGATCGTCGCGGTGGACGCCGCGCTGAACCGTGAACTCATGACCGAGCAGATGCTCGAGTCGTGGGTCCACACGGACCCCGCCCGACGTGATTGGCTCATGGCACGATGCGACGGCAGCGCCCAGTCGCATCTCGAGACGCTCACGCGGGTCACCTTGGCCGACGAGGGACTCCACGTCGAGTCGCAGGTGCGGATCCCGGGCCTCGGACACGTGGACCTGCTGGTGGAGCGGGCGCTGATCGTCGAGACCGACGGCGAGACCTTTCACAACAACCCGAGGGCGTGGCGCGAGGACCTGCGACGCAACAACGTGGCGACCCGCGGCGGATACCCGTTCCTCCGGTTCACGTACTCGGACGTGATGGGCGATCGCGCGCTGATCGTCGCTGCGGTGAAGGAGACGCTCGGTCTGCCGCGGTGACCACCGCATCGTCTCGCCCGTGTGCCTCTCCACACAACGCGACTCGAATCCTCGACGAAACGGTCATCCGTGGTCAGCGCAGGGGCTTGCCTGGTGGATCAGCGTCGAAATTGTGTGGATAGGCACACGCGGCGGGGTGCAACGGAGCAGGCGCGATGTGCGTTACCCAGCCATGCGGCAAGCCCTGAGCGAAACCTTTACCTTCCGTCTGACCCAGCGCGTAGAGTCGACCACACGATGAAGAACGTCCTCAACCTCCGCCTCATCCTCTTCTACGTCGCTGCGGCCCTCCTCGTCGGATGGATGGTGTCCGGCCTGCTGTCGCCGCGCGTCGAGAAGGTGGACACGTCCGTCGGCCTCGAGATGCTCGACCAGAAGGTCGCCGAGCAGGTGAAGATCGTCGACGGCGACCAGCGCGTCGAGCTCACCCTGATCGACCCCGCGGACTTCCCCGACGGCGTGCCCGACGAGTGGTCCGACTACAACGGCCGCGTCGAGTTCTTCTACGTCGCCCCGCAGGGCGAGGAGGTCGTCAACGCCGTCAAGGCCGCCGACCCCGCCCAGGGCTACAACTCCGAGGTCCCGCAGACCAGCGTGTGGGCCACCCTGGCGTTCACCTTCCTGCCGATCCTCCTGCTCGTGGGCCTCTTCTGGTTCCTCATGTCGAACATGCAGGGCGGCGGAGGCGGCCGCCTCATGAGCTTCGGCAAGTCGAAGGCGTCCCTGGTGACCCCCGACACCCCGACCGTGAAGTTCGACGACGTCGCCGGCGTGGACGAGGCCGTCGAGGAGCTCAAGGAGATCGAGGAGTTCCTCGAGAACCCGGCCAAGTTCCAGGCCGTCGGCGCCAAGATCCCCAAGGGCGTCCTGCTCTACGGGCCCCCGGGAACCGGCAAGACCCTGCTCGCGCGCGCCGTCGCCGGCGAGGCGGGCGTCCCGTTCTTCTCGATCTCCGGCTCGGACTTCGTCGAGATGTTCGTCGGTGTCGGCGCGAGCCGCGTCCGCGACCTCTTCGAGCAGGCCAAGAAGAACAGCCCGGCCATCATCTTCGTAGACGAGATCGACGCGGTCGGCCGCCACCGCGGCGCCGGCCTGGGCGGCGGTCACGACGAGCGCGAGCAGACGCTCAACCAGATGCTCGTCGAGATGGACGGCTTCGACATCCACACGAACATCATCATGATCGCGGCGACCAACCGCCCCGACATCCTCGACCCCGCGCTGCTGCGCCCGGGCCGATTCGACCGCCAGGTCGGCGTCGACGCCCCGGACCTCAAGGGCCGCGTCAAGGTCCTCGAGGTGCACTCCAAGGGCAAGCCGATCTCCCCGGAGGTCGACCTCGACGCCCTCGCGCGCCGCACCCCCGGCTTCACCGGCGCGGACCTCGCGAACGTCCTCAACGAGGCGGCCCTGCTCACGGCACGGCGCGAGAAGCAGCTCATCGGCTCCGACGAGATGGACGAGGCGATCGACCGCGTCATCGCCGGTCCGCAGAAGCGCACGCGCGTGATGAACGACCACGACAAGCGCGTCACGGCCTACCACGAGGGTGGTCACGCCCTCGTAGCAGCGGCGATGCGTCACACGGACCCGGTCACCAAGGTCACGATCCTCCCGCGCGGCCGCGCCCTCGGCTACACGATGGTGATGCCGCAGGAGGACCGCTACTCCAAGACCCGCAACCAGCTGCTCGACAACCTCGCGTACGCGATGGGCGGCCGTATCGCGGAGGAGCTGATCTTCGGCGACCCGTCGACCGGCGCGTCCAACGACATCCAGCAGGCCACCGAGATCGCCAAGCAGATGGTCACCGAGTACGGCATGTCGACCCGCATCGGCTCGGTGCGCCTGACGTCCGGCTCGGGCGAGGTCTTCCTGGGCCGCGACATGGGCCACGGCCGCGAGTTCTCCGAGTCCGTCGCGTCCACCGTGGACCAGGAGGTCCGCGCGCTCATGGACAACGCGATGGCCGAGGCCACGCTCGCGCTCACCCAGAACCGCGGCATCCTCGACCGCCTCGCGGAGGAGCTCCTCGAGAAGGAGACTCTCGGCGAGAACGAGCTCGCGGCGATCTTCGCGGACGTCGAGAAGATCGCGAACCGCGACGAGTGGATCTCCGGCCACTGGATCGCGGCCGCCCCCGAGTCCGCCAAGGGCGACGCCATCGAGGTCCCCGCGCGCGTCTCGGCGGACGATGCGGCGGTCGCCGCCGGCGCCACGGCACCGGCCGACGACGACCACGTCCCCGCGCCCGACCTCGTCGAGCCCAAGGACAACTAGCCGTGAGCGTCGACAAGCCCCGCATCGAGGCGGCGGTGAGGGAGATCCTCGCCGCCGTCGGCGAGGACCCCGACCGCGACGGCCTCAAGGACACCCCCAGCCGGGTCGCCCGCGCGTACGAGGAGTTCTTCAAGGGACTCCACGAGGACCCCGCGGACGTGCTCAGCGCGGTCTTCGAGCTCGGCCACGAGGAGATGATCCTGGTCAAGGACATCGAGCTGTACTCGATGTGCGAGCACCACCTCGTGCCGTTCCACGGAGTCGCGCACGTCGCCTACATCCCCGGCTCCGACGGCCGCATCACGGGCCTGTCCAAGCTCGCCCGCCTGGTCGACGTCTACGCCAAGCGCCCGCAGGTGCAGGAGCGTCTCACCACGCAGGTCGCGGACGCGCTGGTCGACGAGCTCGGCGCGCGCGGCGTCATCGTCGTCGTCGAGGCCGAGCACCTCTGCATGTCGATGCGCGGCGTCCGCAAGCCCGGCTCCCGCACGGTGACCTCCGCGGTCCGCGGCATCATGCGCGACGCGGCCACCCGCGCGGAGGCGATGAGCCTCATCGTCGGCAAGTAGGGGAGGCGTCGTGACGCTCGTCATGGGCATCCTCAACGTCACGCCTGACTCCTTCTCCGACGGCGGCCTGTTCGCCGAGGTCGACGCCGCCATCGCGCGCGGCGTCCAGCTCGCGCACGACGGCGCGGACCTCGTCGACGTCGGCGGCGAGTCCACCCGCCCCGGCGCCGCGCGCGTCACCGTCGAGGAGGAGCAGCGCCGCGTCGTGCCGGTCATCCGCGCCCTCGCGCAGGCCGGCGTCGCGACCAGCATCGACACCATGAACGCCGCGACCGCGCGCGCCGCCGTCGAGGCCGGCGCGAGCATCGTCAACGACGTCTCCGGCGGCCTCGCGGACGATGCGATGGCCGCCACCGTCGCCGACCTCGCCGTCGACTTCATCGCCATGCACTGGCGCGCCCACTCCACCGAGATGGACCACCGCGACGAGTACGTGGACGTCGTGCGCGAGGTGGGCGACGAGCTCTCCGCGCGCGTCGACGCCCTGGTCGCCGCCGGCGTCGCCGAGGACCGCATCGTCCTCGATCCCGGCCTGGGCTTCTCCAAGGTGACGGACTCGAACTGGCCGCTCCTCGCCAACGCGGCCGAGTGGTCCGGGGGACGCCGCGTGCTCGTCGGCGCGAGCCGGAAACGCTTCCTCGGCGCCGCGATCGCACGCGACGGCGTCGACGCCGCCGACCCGACCGCCCGCGAGGCCGCCACCACCGCGGTCACCACGCTCGCCGCCGCGGCGGGTGCCTGGGGTGTCAGGGTGCACGATGCGCGGGCCGCCGTCGACGCGATCCGCGTCGTGTCGGCTTGGGAGAACGCCGTACGAAGGGAAGGATGACAGGCATGACGACGCCTTCGATCAGCCCGTACATCAAGGACGGGGTCGAGCTCGACCAGATCATCGTGCAGGGGATCCGGGTGACCGCCTTCCACGGGGTCTACACGCCCGAGAAGGAATCCGGGCAGCTGTTCCTCGCGGACGTGGTCGCGCACGTGTCGACCCAGAGCGCCGCGACCAAGGACGACCTCGCGCGCACCGTCAACTACTCCGACATCGCCGACCGCGCCGCCGAGGTGCTGGGCGGCGACCCGTCGGACCTCCTCGAGACCGTCGCCGAGCACATCGCGCGGGCGATCCTCGAGATGGAGGGCGTGCACTGCGTCGACGTCGTGGTGCACAAGCCGCAGGCGCCGCTGCACGTCGAGTTCCGCGACGTCATGGTGAAGATCCGCCGCGACCTGCGGTCGGGGACGCTGTGGGCGGACAAGCGCATCGGCTCGTCGGCCGGCATGCCGGGCGACCCGTTCGCGCCGCGCGTGCGCTCCGACAACCCCGCCGACAACCCGCCGCTGCAGCCCGTGGTCGCGTACCTCGCGCTCGGCGGCAACATCGGCGACGTCGACACGACCTTCCGCGAGGCCCTCTGGGAGCTGCACAAGATCCCCGGGATCATGGTCCAGCGCGCATCGTCCCTGTTCAAGACCACCCCGGTGGGCGGTCCGCCGCAGGACGACTTCCTCAACGCCGTCGTCGAGATCATGACCGCGCTCGCGCCGCGCGAGCTGCTGGCCGCGTGCCAGGGCGTCGAGGTGCTGCACGGCCGCGAGCGTCACGAGGAGAACGGGCCGCGCACGCTCGACCTCGACATCCTCGCGTACGGCGACCTCGCCATCGACGTCGACGACCTCGTCGTCCCGCACCCCCGCGCCACCGAGCGGGCGTTCGTGATGAAGCCGTGGGCGACCCTCGCGCCGAACTACGAGGTGCCCGGCGCCGGCCGCGTGGCGGACCTCGCCGACGCGATCAGCAGCCAGGGCGTGTCGATGGTCCAGGAGCGGTGGCCGCAGCAGGACGCCGAGCCCGCGCAGTCGTGACCCCGTCCCGGAGCACCGCATGGAGCCGCTGAGCCGCATCCGCCTCGTCGTGCTCGCGGCGATCATGGGCGTGGTGTCGTGGGGCGTGTCGCGCACCGCGGTGAACTCGGGCGCCTCGCCGATGTCGGTGCCGTGGACGGTCATCGCGATCGCGGTGGCGCTCGCGGGCGTCGTGGTGTGGCTGGGCTGGACGGTGCGGCAGTACCGGCGCGGCAAGAACCCAGGGCTGAGCGGGCTGCGCGCCGCCCGGACCGCGGTGTTCGCGCAGGCGGCGGCGTATACGGGCGCGATCATGACGGGCGCGTTCGGCGGCTACGGCCTTGCGATCGCGGTCGAGTGGTCGCACGGGCCGCGGCGCGATGTGGCGATCTCGGCCTTCATCGCGGCAGCCGGCGGGCTCGTGATCGTCGTGGGCGCGCTGCTCGCCGAGCACTGGTGCAAGGACGACTCCTCCGACGAGAACCAGGGCGGCTCCGCCCCGGCCTGAGGGGCCCCGGGCCGCCCCAGCCCCGCCCCACCTCCGCTCCGGGGAACTGAGCGACGCTTTCGCGAGGTTGCGGACTCCTACGGGGAACTCAGCGACGGTCGCCAGCGAGCACCGTCCGCCAGTTCCCCGCAGGAGTCGGGGATTGCCGGAAACCGTCGGCCACTTCCCCGGAGCGCGCGGGGCCCGCGCACGGGAGACCCTGGCAGACTGGAGCCATGGCCTGGTACGACAACGCTGCCGCTCCGTGGAACTTCGTGTCGCGCAAGCTCATCACCGCGCGCATGATCACGATGTGGATCTGGCTGGCGATCCTGATGCTCGGCGGCCTCGCCGCCGCGCTCATCACCGGCGCCGCGCTGCTCCTCCTGGTCCCGGCGGTGGCGCTGGTGCTCGGCGGCTGGGGCAGCTGGCTGATCGTCCGCCAGGTCACCGCGCACGCGTGGGCCGAGGACGAGGAGGACCTGCTCGTCCGCCGCGGCCGAATGTTCCGCTCGGTGACCGTGGTGCCGTACGGCCGCATGCAGTTCGTCGACGTCAAGGCCGGCCCGATCGAGCGCGCGCTCGGCATCGCGAAGGTCCAGCTCCACACCGCCTCGCCCGGCACCGACGCCTCGATCTCGGGCGTCCCCGCCTCCGAGGCCGACCGCCTCCGCGACCGCCTCACCACCCGCGGCGAGGCCCGCCTCGCCGGGCTCTGAGGGACGCGCGCCGAGCCATGACAGACACCACCACCGGCTACGTCTACCGCGCACCGCGCGAGTGGACCCGCCTCCACCCCGTCACCCCGCTCCTGGGCGGCTGGGTCTTCCTCGGCCTGCTCCTCGCGTACTGGATCCACAACCAGCTGCCCGCGTGGGTCGACGGCGACAACGACAACTTCGAGTTCTTCGACCGCTTCCCGTTCCTGTGGCTGGTCCTCGCGGCCTTCCTCGCGTTCGCGGTCACCATCGGCGTCTCGTTCTGGCAGTGGCGCCGCACCGAGTACCGGATCGGCGACGACGCCGTCTACCTCCGCCAGGGCATCGTCACCCGCCAGCAGCGCCAGGCCCGCCTCGACCGACTCCAGGCCGTCGACGTGGTCCAGCCGCTGCTCGCCCGCCTGTTCGGCTTCGCGGCCATCAACGTGCAGGTCGCCGGCGGCCAGAAGTCCGGCGTCGAGCTCAAGTTCCTCCGCCTCGGCGACGCCGAGGCCCTCCGCAACGAGATCCTCGTCCTCGCCGCCGGCGTCAAGGAGGAGAAGGCGACGGGGGACGATGCGGCGGGCACCGAGGCGCCCGGCGCCCCGGCCACCGCCCCCGACGCGACCACCGCCGACACCACCGCATCGTCCGGCATCCGCAGCCACCTCGCCGAGCGCGCGGGCGCGATGTCGAATCCCGAGGCGATCCTGACCGGCAAGGAGCGCGTCCGCACCGCGGTCGCGGCCGCGGAGGAGCGCGAGGTCTACACGGTCCCGATCGGCCGGCTGCTGGGCTCGATCGCGCTGTCCGGCGCGACGCTGACCCTGCTGAGCCTCCCGTTCATCGGGCTCGTCGCGTTCTTCGTGTTCCGCGTCGACGTCGTGGCGGCGGTCGGCGCGGCGATCGGCACCAGCCTCGTGGCGATCGTGACGGCGGCCGCCGGTCTGCTCGGCTTCTTCTGGACGCGCCTCAACGGCGGCTTCGGCTTCACGGCCGGCATCTCCGCGGACGGGCTGCGCCTGCGCCACGGCCTCACCGAGACCCGCCGCCAGACCGTCCCACCCGGCCGAGTGCAGGCGATCCGCCTTTACCAGCCGTTCCTCTGGCGCGGCCAGGACTGGTGGCGCATCACCATCAACGTCGCGGGCTATGGCGAGGACCAGGAGTCGGTCTCCGTGCTCCACCCCGTCGCGACCCGCGAGGAGGCCCTGCGCGCGGTGTGGCTCGTGCTGCCCGACCTCGGCGACCCCGACCCGTACGGCACCCTCGGCCACGCGCTCCACGGCCATGGCGCCGACGGCGGCTTCACCACCAGCCCCGCGTCCGCCCGCCGCGTCGACCCGTTCCAGTGGCGCTTCCGCGGGGTCCGTGCCACCGACCGCGCGCTGCTCATCCGCCGCGGCCGCTGGGAGCGCGAGCTGTTCGTCGTGCCCCACGAGCGCACCCAGTCCCTCGGCCTCACCCAGGGCCCCATCCGCCGCGCGCTCGGCCTCGCGAACGTCGTCGTCCACTCCACGCAGGGACCCGTCACCCCGGTCGCGGCGCACCTCGCGGTGGACGATGCGATGGCATTGCTGGACGCGCAGGCCGCCCGGGCGCGCGAGGGCCGCCGCCGGCAGACCGCCGAGCAGTGGATGAGCGCCGTCGGCCTCGAGGAGGGAGACGCGCATGGATGACGTCCGCGGGCACGCGGTCAACGGCAACACCCGCCGGCCGGGCCGCCTGCGCATCGGCGTGGTCGGCGCGGGCAAGGTCGGCGCGGTCCTTGCGGCCGCGCTGCGCGAGGCCGGCCACGACATCGTCGCCGCTTCCGGAGTCTCGGACTCGACGCTCAGCCGCATCGAGGCGCTGCTGCCGGGCGTCCCCGTCGCCGACCCCGACGAGGTCGTCCGCGCCGCCGAGCTCGTCCTCCTCACCGTGTCGGACGATGCGATCGGCCCCGTCGCCGCGGGCCTCGCGAAGGTCGAGGCGTGGCGCCCCGGGCAGCTCGTGGTCCACACGTCCGGCCGCCACGGCATCGACGTGCTGTCCGAGTCCGCGACCCCGGGCATCGTGCCCCTGGCCATCCACCCCGCGATGACGTTCACGGGCACGTCGCTGGACCGCGCGCGGCTGCACGATGCGGTGTTCGCCGTGACCGCCCCGCCCGGGATGCTGCCGATCGCGCAGGCGCTCGTGGTCGAGATGGGCGGCGAGCCCGTCGTCATCGAGGAGTGGGACCGCCCGCTGTATCACGCGGCCCTGGTGCACGGCGCGAACCACGTGGTCACCGCGGTCGCGCAGGCCAGCCAGGTGCTGTCGCGCATCGGCATCGAGGAGCCCGCGAAGGTGCTCGGGCCGCTCATCCATGCGTCCGTCGACGGCGCGCTGCGCGACGCCCCCGGCGCGGTGTCGACCCTCACCGGGCCGGTGGTGCGCGGCGACGCCGGCACCGTCGCGGCCCACATCCGCGCCCTCGAGGGGCAGCCGGAGGCGCTGTTCGCGTATCGTGCCATGGCGCGCGCGACGGCCGACCTGGCTCTCAGCGGCGGCCGCATCGGCCCCGCCCAGTACGCCGATCTCATCGCGACGCTCGGAACGGAAGGGATGGGGGACTGATGCGCATCGTCCACACCGCGAGCGAGCTGCGAGGGACGACCGTCCGGCCTGCCCGCCGCTCGGGGGACCGGCCGAGCCGCGCCGTCGTCATGACGATGGGCGCGCTGCACGACGGTCACCTCGCGCTGGTGCGCGCCGCGCGCGAGGCCGCCGACGAGGTGGTCGTCACGATCTTCGTCAACCCGCTCCAGTTCGAGGACCCCGACGACCTCGACACGTACCCCCGCACGCTCGACGAGGACTGCGCGCTGCTCGAGCCGCTCGGCGTCGACGTGGTCTTCGCGCCCTCGGTCGACGAGGTCTACCCGACCGGGCTGCCGGTGGTGACGGTCAACGCGGGGCGGATCGGCGAGGTCTTCGAGGGCGCGCATCGTCCCGGCCACCTCGACGGCGTGCTCACCGTCGTGTGCAAGCTCATGCACCTCACGCAGCCGGACCTCGCGTTCTTCGGGCAGAAGGACGCGCAGCAGCTCATCGCGGTGCGGACCATGGTGCGCGACCTCGCGATGGGCGTCGACGTGGTCGCCGTGCCCACCGTGCGCGACGCCGACGGCCTCGCGCTGTCCTCGCGCAACGTCTTCCTGTCGGAGGAGGAGCGCGGGCGCGCGCTGATCATGTCCGAGGCCGTGATGGCGGCCGATGCCTCTGCGCGCGCGGGGGCCGAGCTCGACGAGGCGCTCGCGGCCGGGCGCGCTGCGCTCGCGCGCGAGCCCGAGGTGGACGTCGAGTACCTCGCGGCGCTCGACCCCGTGTCGGCCGAGGCGCTCGAGGGGGACTACCGTGGAGAGGCGGTGATCGCCGTGGCCGCCCGCGTGGGCGACACCCGGCTGATCGACAACGTGGTGACGCGGATCGGACGCCCGCTGGGCTAGGCGGGCCGGGTCCCGGTCCGGCCGCTCCCGGTGGAAGGAACCCTCATGACCTCGCTCCAGCGCCCGATGATGATCTCCAAGATCCATCGCGCGACCGTCACGCAGGCGGACCTGCACTACGTGGGCTCCGTCACCATCGACGTCGACCTCATGGAGGCCGCGGACCTGCTGCCGGGCCAGCAGGTGGACATCGTCGACGTCACCAACGGCGCGCGGCTCACCACGTACGCGATCCCGGGCGAGCGCGGCTCGGGCGTGCTGTGCATCAACGGCGCCGCCGCGCACCTCGTGCACGCCGGGGACCTGGTGATCATCATCGGCTACGGCATGCTCGCCGACGCCGAGGCCCGCACCTTCGAGCCGCACGTCGTGTTCGTGGACGGCGCCAACCGCGTGGTCGAGCTGTCGGACGAGCCGGGCCTGGTGCCGGACTCCGCCGTCGGCCTGGAACCGTCGGGCCTGCCGGTCCACGAGTTCCACACCCAGGGCTGGGAGGCCTACCACCACGCCCACTGAGCCCTCCCGGGTGCCTATCCACCGAGATATGGCGCTCATCCACCAGGAGGGCCTCGATCTGCACGAACTTGTCTCGGATCGGGCTCCTTTGACCCGTGGTGTGTGGATAGGCGCTCGCGGTCGCGCGGCGGGGGTCCCGCATCCGCGCCGGTAACCTGACGTTCATGACCGCCTTCGTGCGCAGCCTCGCCGCGCCTCCGCCCGGCTGGACCATCGAGACCGATGTGATCGTGGTCGGCTCTGGCATCGCCGGCCTCACCACGGCGCTGGACCTGCGCGAGCGCGTCGACCGTGTGCTGGTGGTGACGAAGGGCGAGCTCTCGTCCGGCAGCACGGTCTGGGCCCAGGGCGGCATCGCGGCGGCGCTCGACCCCGAGGACACCCCCGAGGAGCACCTCGAGGACACGCTCGTCGCCGGCGTCGGCCTGTGCTCCGAGGAGGCCGTGCGCGTCCTCGTCACCGAGGGGCCCCACTCGGTCCGCAAGCTGCTGCGCCGCGGCGCGCAGTTCGACACCGGCCCCGACGGCGGCCTCACCCTCACCCGCGAGGGCGGCCACCACCGCGACCGGATCGTGCACGCGGGCGGCGACGCCACCGGCGCCGAGATCTCCCGCGCGCTCATCGAGCAGCTCGAGGCGGTCCGCAACGACCCCGGCATCGAGGTCATCGAGCACGCCATGGTGGTCGACCTCCTCACAGCCGCGCCCGACGCGGACGGTCGTCCCGGCCCGGTCTGCGGCGCGACCATCCACATCATCGGCGAGGGCTCGCGGGACGGTGTCGGCGCGGCTCTCGCGAAGGCCGTCATCATCGCGACCGGCGGCATCGGCCAGGTGTTCCGCTCCTCGACGAACCCCGCATCGTCCACCGGCGACGGCCTCGCCGTGGGCCTGCGCGCGGGCGCCGCGGTCGCCGACGTCGAGTACGTCCAGTTCCACCCGACCGTCCTGTGGCAGGGCGCGAACGCCCGCGGCCAGCTGCCCCTCATCTCGGAGGCCGTCCGCGGCGAGGGCGCGTACCTCCTCAACGGCGCGGGCGAGCGCTTCATGGTGGGCCGACACGAGCTCGCCGAGCTCGCGCCCCGCGACGTCGTCAGCCGCACCATCGTCGAGCAGATGCGCGAGGAGGAGTCCGACTCCGTCTTCCTCGACTGCCGCCACCTCGAGCGCGACTTCCTCGAGCGCCGCTTCCCGTCGATCTGGGCGTCGCTCAAGGAGCACGGCCTCGACATGGCGCACGACCTCATCCCCGTCGCGCCCGCCCAGCACTTCCACTCGGGCGGCATCCTCACCGACCTCCACGGCCGGTCCACGCAGCGCGGCCTCTACGCGATCGGCGAGGCGGCCTGCACCGGCGTCCACGGCGCCAACCGCCTCGCGTCGAACTCGCTGCTCGAAGGCCTGGTGTTCGCGCGCCGCGCCGCCCGCGACGCCGCAGCCATGGTGGCCGACGGCGTGCTCGGGCAGCTCGAACCGGTCGAGCGGTCGGGGGAGTCCGCGCTGGTCCCGGCGACGATGCGCCCCCGCGTCCAGGCGATCGCCCACGAGGGCGCCGGCCCGGTGCGCGACGGCGACGGGCTGGACGATGCGGTGGCCCGGCTCGACCGCATCCGCGCCCGGTTCCACACGGAGCCCGTGGCGCAGGTGGTGCCGCAGACCGCCGAGTGGGAGACCACGAACATCGTCGCCGCGGCCTCGGTTCTGTGCCAGGCGGCGCTGCTGCGCGAGGAGTCGCGAGGCGGTCACCAGCGTGCGGACTTCCCGGACACCGACCCGGAGTGGACGGTGCGGCTCGCCGCGCGACTCGACCCGGACGGCGAGCTCGAGTTCATGAAGGCGCCGCTGGACATCGGCGAGTAGCGCCGTCCCCGCCGGCTCCCCGCCGCCCACCCGCCACCCCCGCCACCGTCGCCCCCGCCCGCTGCGGGGAACTCAGCGACGGTTTGGCGAGGTTTCCGACTCCTGCGGGGAAGTGAGCGACGCTCAGGCGAGGAACCGCAGCACGTGCGGCGCGAGAGCGGCGGGGTCGACGCCGTGGCCCTGCCCCTCGACGTCCTCGAACCGAGCGCCCGGCACGACCGCGGCCAGCTCACGCGCGCCCCACTGGAGGAAGCCTGGTGACGCGCCGCCGGCGAGCGCGAGCACCGGCGCGCTGATCCCCGCGAACTCGGGCGGCACCGAGGAGTCGCCCATCGCGGCGTCGTCGTACGCGAGCGTCGGCGCGATCGCGAGGGTGGCGTCCCACCCAGGCGACCGACGCATCGTCTCGACGCCCGCCTCCGGTACGCCGACCCGCGCGAGGAACGCCGCGACGGCCGCGTCCCGGTCGCCGCGTGCGAGCGCCGCCGTCAGCTGAGCCGTGTACGCGGCCGCGCCTGCGCGCGCGGGCGGCGGCATGTAGGGCGGCTCGTACACGGCCAGGTGGGTCACCGCGTCGCCGAGCTGGAGTGCCGCGCGAGCCGCCAGGGCACCGCCGGATGACATCCCGAGCAGGGCCGCCGTGCCGCCCGCCGCGTCGATCAGCGCCGCGAGGTCCTCGATCTCCCGGTCGACCGCGAACGGCAGCGTGTCGCCGCTGACGCCTCGTCCGCGTCGGTCGTACAGATAGACGGCATGGGTGTCCGAGAGCGCCGCGGCGATCCCGCGCATGGGGCCGGAGTCGCGCCAGCACATCGCGCCGTCGATGAGGATGAGCGGAGGGTCGCCCGCGCCCGCCACCTCGAAGCCGATCGCCGTGCCGTCCGCTGAGGTCACCTGGGACATGCGTCGATTCTCACGTGCGCGAACCCCGCCGTCGAGCCCCGCGCCACCACACCCGGGGAACGAAGAAGCCCGGCCCCACGAGGGGACCGGGCTTCTTCAGGCCAGCGGGCTAGGCGTTGGTCGGCTGCTGCGCGCCGGACACCAGCTCGAGGCCCGGGACCGCGTCGACGAGCGTGAACATGCCGCCGTCGAGCGTGGCCGAGTCGAGGCCGTGCTGAGCGAGCACGCGGTGCGCGTAGTACGAGCGCACGCCCGAGGCGCACAGCACGCGGACCGGACGGCCGGCCGCGATCTGCTTGACGCCCTCGATGTACTCGCGGATGTGCACGTGCGGGAGGTTGATCGCCTCGGGCAGGTGGCCCATCGCGTACTCGCGCTCCGAGCGCACGTCCAGGATGAGGGCGTTGTCCCGAGCCCACTCCAGGTCGCTCACCGTCCACACCTTGGTGGTGCCGTTGACCACATTCTGCGCGAGGAAGCTCAGCATGTTGACGGGGTCCTTGGCTGAGCCGAACGGGGGTGCGTATGCGAGCTCGAGCTCAGCGATGTCATCGGCAGAGAAGCCCGCCCGCAGTGCCGTCGCGAGCACGTCGATGCGCTTGTCGGCACCGTCCGGGCCCACGGCCTGGGCACCGAGGAGCTTGCCCTCGGGCGAGAACACGCCCATGAGGTGCAGCACCTGGGAGCCGGGGTAGTAGCCGGCGTGGTTCGCGGGGTGCGTGTGGACCACGAAGTACTCGATGCCCGCCTGGTCGAGCATGCGGGGCGAGGCGCCCGTGGTCGCGGCGGTGAGGCCGAACGTGCGGACGATCGCGGTGCCGAGCACCGGCTGCGCCTTGTCGGAGCGGCCCATGATCGAGTCGGCGGCGCGGCGGCCCTGGCGGTTCGCCGGGCCCGCGAGCGGGACCGGGCCCACCTGGCCGGTGACGCCGTGGCGGACGGCGATCGCGTCGCCGGCGGCCCAGATGTGCGGGTCGGAGGTCTGCTGGAACTCGTCGACCACGATCGCGCCGCGGTCGGTGAGCTCGAGGCCGGCCTCGTTCGCGAGGGCGGTGTTGGGGCGCACGCCGACGGACATCACGACGATGTCGGCGGGCACCTCGGAGCCGTCGCCGAGCGTGACCGACACGGCGTTCTCGGCGTCCGGGGTGGCGGTGACCGCGGTCGCGGCGACGCCGGTGCGGACGTCGACGCCGTGCGAGGTGAGCTCCTTCTCCACGAGCGCGCTCATCTCGGGCGCGAGCGGGGGGAGCACCTGCGGGGCGAGCTCGACGAGCGTCACCTCGAGGCCGCGGTGGCGGAACGCCTCGGCGGTCTCCAGGCCGATGAAGCCGGCACCCATGACGACGGCGCGCTTCGCGGTCGCGGTGCGGCCGGCGAGCTCGCGGGCCTCGTCGACGGTGCGGAGGTGGGTGACCTCGGGGAGGTCGACGCCGGGGATCGGCGGCACGATCGCGTCGGCGCCGGGGGAGAGCACGAGCGCGTCGTACTCGAAGGTCTCGGTGCCCTCAGGGGTCGCGACCAGCACGGTCTGCGCGTCGCGGTCGATGCCGATGACCTCGTGCTCGGTGCGCACGTCGAGGTCGAGCTCGGCCTTGAGGGACTGGGGGGAGTGGAGCAGCAGGTAGGAGTCCTGCTCGATCTCGCCGCCCACGTGGTACGGGAGCCCGCAGTTCGCGAAGGACACGTACTTGCCCTTCTCGAACACGATGATCTCCGCGTGCTCGTCGAGCCTGCGGGCGCGGGCTGCGGCGCTCATGCCGCCGGCGACACCGCCGATCACCAGGATTCGCATGTGTGGTCCTTCCATCAGGGTCCGTCTGGGGGGAGTGCATCCACCGTAACAGATACCCCCCGGGGGTATATTCCGACCAAGGTCCCTTGTCTGTGAAACCCCTGCTAGTCCCGGAAAATGCGAAGCGCGCCCCGCCCCCGACCGGGAGCAAGGCGCGCTTCGGCGACGCTGGCTCAGGCCAGCGACATGAACATCTTCTGGAGGCGCTCCTTGGCGTCCGCGGCGTCCTCGCCGGCGTTGACGCACTGCTCGAGGCCGGTCGCGATCATCGAGAAGCCGGCGCGGTCGATCGCCTTCGAGACGGCGGCGAGCTGCGTCACGACGTCGGCGCACTCGCGTCCGTCCTCGATCATCTTCAGGACGCCGGCCAGCTGGCCGTGGGCGCGGCGCAGGCGCTTGACCACGGGGTCCATGTCCTCGGGGCTCAGGTGAATCTCGGCCATCGCGTCCTCCTCAGGCTCACTGGCTGTGTCGTCAAGGATACCCCGTGGGGGTATATGTCGGCCAGGACCTCCGACAGCGCCCTCACGGAGTCTCGTCGCCCGGGCCCTGCTGCGCGTCGCGCATGCCGTCACGTACCCCCGTGCGGATCACGTGATACAGCACGTAGAGGAACGCTGCGGCGAGCACGAGGTTGAGGATGAAAGCCATGACCGGAGTGTGGCAGGCGCCGCCACCAGCGTCGAGCGTCCGCATGCCCCGCCCGTGCCACGATTGCCCCATGACCTCCACGCCGCACCCCGAGGAGCTGCCGCAGGACGCGCCGCTCGACGCCGACGCCCTCGCGCGCATCGTCCGCACCGCGCTCGACGAGGACCTCGGCGCCGCCCCCGGCCGCGACGTCACCACCCAGTCCACGATCCCGGCCGACGCCCGGGTGAGCGGCGTGGTCGCCACCCGCGAGGAGTGCGTCCTCGCCGGCGTCGACGCGATCGCGGAGACGATGCGCCAGGTCGCCGAGCGCCTGAGCCTTCCCGCCCCGACGGTCACCCTCGAGGCCGCGGAAGGCGACCTGCTCGCGCCCGGCACCGTGATCGCCCGGCTCGAGGGCCCCGGCCACGTGGTCCTCATCGCCGAGCGCACCCTGCTCAACCTCATGTCCCGCGCCTCGGGCGTCGCGACCCACACGCGCCGCTGGGCCGACGCGCTCGCGGGCACCCCCGCCAAGGTCCTCGACACCCGCAAGACCACGCCCGGCCTGCGCGAGCTGGAGAAGTACGCGGTCCGCATGGGCGGCGGCGTCAACAAGCGCATGGGCCTCTTCGACTGCGCGATGGTCAAGGACAACCACGTCGTCGCGGCCGGCTCGGTCGCCGCCGCGATCGCCCGCATCCACGAGCGCTTCCCGGACGTTCCCGTCCAGGTCGAGGTCGAGGACGCCGCCCAGGCCGCCGAGGCAATCGCCGCCGGCGCCCGCTTCCTCATGCTCGACAACATGCCCCCGGGGACGATGCGCGACCTGGTCGACAGCATCCGCGCCGGCGAGCAGGGGGAGACGGGCACGGGCAAGGTGTGGCTCGAGGCCACCGGCGGCCTCACCCTCGCGAACGTGCGCGACGTGGCGGAGACGGGCGTCGACTTCATGTCGGTCGGCGCGCTCACGCACTCGAGCCCGATCGTCGACCTGGGCCTCGACCTGTCCTAACCGGCCGCCCGTCGAGTTCGCTCCGCACGGAACTGGAACCGACACGCCGCGCGTAACCCGCGCATCGTCCCTTCTGGTCGGCGTGTCGGAACCGAAACCGTGCGGAGCGAAGCGGTAAGGCACTCCACGTAGAATCTTCCCCGTGACTGAGCAGACCGCGCCCGCCCCCGAGACCACGGACGATGTCCCCGAGCAGATGCGCGTGCGCCGCGAGAAGCGCGACCGCCTCATCGCCGAGGGCGGCGAGGCGTACCCGGCCACGGTCGACCGGACCCACGAGATCGCGGACGTGAAGTCGCAGTACGACGGCCTCGAGGACGGCGAGGAGACCCAGGACGTGGTCGGCGTCGCCGGCCGCGTGGTCTTCATCCGCAACACCGGCAAGCTCTGCTTCGCGGCGATCCAGGACGGCGCCGGCGAGCGCCTCCAGATCATGCTGTCGCTCGCCGAGGTGGGCGAGGAGTCGCTCGCCGCCTTCAAGAGCACCGTCGACCTGGGCGACCACCTGTTCGCCAAGGGCCGCGCCATCAAGTCGCGCCGCGGCGAGGTCTCGGTCTTCGCCTCCGAGTGGGCCGTCGCCGCCAAGGCGCTCCGCCCGCTGCCGGTCCTGCACAAGGACCTCGCCGAGGACACCCGCGTCCGTCAGCGCTACGTCGACCTCATCGCCCGCCCGCTCGCGCGCGAGACCGTCCGCAACCGCGCCAAGCTCAACCGCAGCCTCCGCGAGAGCCTCGACAGCCGCGGCTACATCGAGGTCGAGACCCCGATGCTCCAGACGCAGCCAGGCGGCGCCGCCGCGCGCCCGTTCGTCACGCACATGAACGCGTACGACATCGACCTCTACATGCGCATCGCGCCCGAGCTCTTCCTCAAGCGCGCGGCCGTCGGCGGCATCGAGAAGGTCTTCGAGATCAACCGCAACTTCCGCAACGAGGGCGCGGACAGCTCGCACAGCCCCGAGTTCTCGATGCTCGAGGCCTACGAGGCGTACGGCACCTACGACACCATGGCCGAGCTCACCAAGAGCCTCGTCCAGGGCGCCGCCGACGACATCTTCGGCACCCAGGTCGTGACCCTCGCGGACGGCTCGGACTACGACCTGTCCGGCGACTGGACCGAGATCACCATGTACGGCTCGCTCTCCGACGCGCTCGGTGAGGAGATCACCCCCGAGACGCCGCTCGCGCACCTCGAGGCGCTGTGCGACCGCTTCGACCTCTCGGTCGACCCCAAGCGCGTCAACCACGGCAAGCTCGTCGAGGAGCTGTGGGAGCACCACGTCGGAGACTCGCTCTACATGCCCACCTTCGTCCGCGACTTCCCGGTCGAGACGAGCCCGCTCACGCGCGACCACCGCACCAAGGCCGGCATCGTCGAGAAGTGGGACCTCTACATCCGCGGCTTCGAGCTCGCGACCGCGTACTCCGAGCTCGTCGACCCCGTGATCCAGCGCGAGCGCTTCGAGCAGCAGGCCCGCATGGCCGCGCTGGGCGACGACGAGGCCATGCAGCTCGACGAGGACTTCCTCACCGCGATGGAGTACGCGATGCCCCCGAGCGGCGGCATGGGCATGGGCATCGACCGCCTCCTGATGGCGCTCACCGGCCTCGGCATCCGCGAGACCATCCTGTTCCCGCTCGTCAAGCCCACCGAGGACTGAGGCGACCGGGATGGAGACCTGGCAGGCCGTCGCGATCGGCATCATCCCCTCGATCGGGGTGGGCCTGATCTTCTGGTTCGCGATGCGCGCGGTCATTCGCGCCGACCGAAATGAACGTGCCGCTCTCGCTAAGGAGGACGCTGAGGCGGCCGCGCGCGAGGCGGAAAAGGGCGCGGAGAATCCGCAGGCAGGCGCTACCAGCGGCGATGCGCCGGACGATGCGCCGGCCGGGTCCGAGGAGCGCCGCCAGGAGGCGTAGGCCACGGCGATTATCGGCGCTACACCAAACTCGAACGCCGATTTCCGCCGCTTTTCCGCGCACACGTATTCCAGAATTGCCGCGAGGCGAATTGACGCGCCGTTCTCTGCAATGCGAATATCGCCGTACCTCCCGGTGAAAGGAAATGCTGTGGCGCAGAAGGTTCAGGTCGTCCTCGTGGACGACATCGACGGTTCCACCGCCTCGGAGACCGTCTCGTTCTCCCTCGACGGCTCGTCCTACGAGGTCGACCTCAACGAGGAGAACGCCTCCGCGCTGCGCGACGCGCTCGCGCCGTGGATCTCCGCGGGACGCCGCACGGCGTCGCGCAAGGCGAGCGCCCGCAAGTCCGCCCGTGCCGCCGGCGGCGACGCCGCGGCCATCCGCGCCTGGGCGAAGGCCAACGGCGTCGAGGTCCCGGAGCGCGGCCGCATCCCGGCCAAGGTCCGTGAGGCCTACGACGCCGCACAGTGACGCTCCTCTGGGGCACCTACCCGGCGGCGGGGCTCGGCACCCCGGCGGGGCTGGGCGAGGGGATCTGGCGGTCGACGCGACCCGATGAGCCCACCGCGGAGCAGGTTCTCGACCTGCCCGCGCCCTCGTTCCTCCTCGCGCACCCGCGCCTCCCGCTCGTCTACGTGGCCTGCGAGCTGCCCGCGAGCGAGGTCGTCGTGCTCGACGTGGCCCGACCGGCCGCGCCGCGCATCGTCGCGCGCCTCGCGACCGGCGGCGCCGACGCGTGCCACCTCCTGCTCGCCCCCGACGCGCGCACCCTCTACGTCAGCCACTACTCGAGCGGTGACCTCGCGGTCGTCCCGCTCGGCGAGGACGGCCTCCCGGCGGACGATGCGCCGGCCCAGCTGCTCGGGCACGCGGGCTCGGGCCCGAACGCCGAGCGCCAGGAGGGCCCGCACGCGCACTCCTCGCTGATCGCGCCCGGCGGTCGGCACGTGCTCGTGGCCGACCTCGGCACCGACGAGCTCCGCCGCTACCGCATCGTCGGCGGCGGGCTGCTCGAGGCAGACGGCATCGCCGCGACCCTCCCGCCCGGCGCCGGCCCGCGCCACGTCGCCGTGCGCGGACACCTTCTCTATGTCACGTGCGAGCTTGACCACCGGCTCCGCACGCTCCGCTGGGACGACGCATCGTCCACCGCGACCGTGATCGCCGAGACGCCCTCGACCCTCGCGCCGCCCCGCAGCGCCGAGCCGCAGGACGCGCATGTCGCGCTGGTCCCCGGCCACACGGGCGACGTGCTGCTCGCCTCGGTGCGCGGCCCTGACGTGATCGCCCTCTTCGACGTCGCCCCCGAGGGCGAGCTCACGTACCGCGGCGCGTTCGACGCCGGGCTATGGCCGCGGTACTTCGCCGCGATCGGCGACCGGCTGCTCGTGGGGGAGGAGCGCGGCCACCGCGTGCGTTCCTTCGCGCTCGCGGACGTGATCGGCATGCCGCCCGAGAGCGGCCTCGGCGACATCGCGGAGCTGCCGTACGCGGCCGGCGAGGTCGTGAGCCCGGCCTGCGTCGTCCAGGTCTGAGCGTCCCGCCGCGCGCAGCAACCGGCGTATTCGCTCCACCTTGCCTCGGCGCACCAGGGCCTTTGCGATGGCGGGCCGGTTCGATACGCCGGTTGCGGCGGGGTGACCGCCGGGACCAAAGCCCAGCGCGCCCCCGCCCCTCCCCATTAGGCTGACCGCATGACCTACACACTGATCCTGCTCCGCCACGGCGAGAGCGACTGGAACGAGAAGAACCTGTTCACGGGCTGGGTCGACGTCCCGCTGAACGACAAGGGCTGGGGCGAGGCCGTGCGCGGCGGCGAGCTCCTCAAGGAGGAGGGCATCCTCCCCGATGTGGTCCACACCTCGCTGCTGCGTCGCGCGATCATGACCGCGAACCTCGCGCTCGACTCCGCGGACCGCCACTGGATCCCCGTGAAGCGTCACTGGCGCCTCAACGAGCGCCACTACGGCGACCTCCAGGGCAAGAACAAGGCCGAGACCCTCGAGCAGTTCGGCGAGGAGAGGTTCATGATCTGGCGCCGCTCGTACGACGTGCCGCCGCCGGCCATCTCGGACGACAACCCGTACACGCAGGAGGGCGACCCGCGCTACGCCGGCGAGCCGATCCCCAAGACGGAGTGCCTCAAGGACGTCCTCGAGCGCGCCCTCCCGTACTGGGAGGAGCAGGTGGTCCCCGACCTCAAGGCCGGCAAGACCACGCTGGTCGCGGCGCACGGCAACTCGCTGCGCGCGATCGTCAAGCACCTCGACGACATCGCGGACGACGAGATCGTGGGCGTGAACATCCCCACCGGCATCCCGCTCGTCTACCACCTCGACGAGGAGACCCTGAAGCCGACCAACCCGCGCGGCACCTACCTCGACCCGGAGGCCGCCGCGGCCGCCATCCAGGCCGTCGCCAACCAGGGCAAGAAGAAGTAGCGCGACCAGCGCGACGCCGGAGGCCCCCGACCGCGAGGTCGGGGGCCTCCGCGCATCCGGGCGGCGCCTGCGGCGGGACGATGCGCCGGCACCGGTGTCGGATCGATGCGGCAGCGGTCCTTCGTAGGGGTCGGATCCGGCACGCCTGACGGATCGATGCGCGTGCGATCCTTCGGACGGCCCGGCCCGCGCATCGTCCCCCGGAACGCCGAAGGCCCCGACCGCATGGTCGGGGCCTTCCGCTGTGTGAAGCCGGGTTCAGATCTTGGCGTCGCTGCCCGAGTGGTCGCCGGTGACCAGGTAGACGATGCGGCGGGAGATGCCCACGGCGTGGTCGCCGAAGCGCTCGAAGTAGCGCGCGAGCAGCGCGATGTCGAGCGTGTTCTGGGGCGAGCCCTCGAAGGTGCCGTCGATGAGGCTCTTGTAGGCCTGCTCGTGGAGCGCGTCGAGGGTGTCGTCGTCCTCGACGATCGCGGCGGCCACGTTGAGGTCGCGCGTCTCGAGCAGGCGGATGATCTCACCGGCGGCCTCGATGGAGGCGGAGCACATCTTCTCGATGATCTCGCGGTGCGAGGCGGGGATGGGCGACTCGGGGTACGAGCGGCGCACGTCCTTGGCGATGTGCGACGCGAGGTCGCCCATGCGCTCGAGCGAGGCCGAGATGCGCAGCGCGGAGATGATGGTGCGCAGGTCGAGGCCCACCGGCTGCTGCTGCGCGATGAGCAGCACGCAGCGCTCGTCGACCTGGGTCTCGAGGTCGTCGAGCTGCTCGTCCTCAGCGATCACGGACTGGGCGGCGTCGAGGTCGCCGGTGAGGATCGCCTCCGCGGCCTTCGTGATCGCGGTCTCGACGTGACGCGCCATCGCGACGAGGTCCTCGGCCAGGTCCGCCATCTCGGCGTTGAACAGGGTGCGCATGACTCTCCTTGCTTTCTCTGGGTCCCATCTTGGCATCGCACCTGGGCGGGACGTGCGATCGGCCCACGGAGCAGGGTGAACAATCGGTGGCCGTCGTGAACATTGGGTGAACTCCCAGGGGCATGGATACTGTGGCGCCATGACTCCGGAGGTGTGGATCGCCGCCGCGGTGGGGCTGGCGGTCGGAGCCGCCATCGCCGCGGCCGTGGGCTACTTCAGGCGCCGCGAGGTGCTGCAGGAGACCACCCTCGTCCCGCACCGCACGCGCCAGCTCATGAGCGTGCTCCAGGCGGGCGCGGTCGTGATCCGTCGCGACCGCCGCAGCGCCTTCAGCAACCAGACGGCCGCGGCGCTCGGCGTCGCGCGCCCGGACGGCGCGCTCAACTCCGAGCTCGCGGACCTCGCCGAGGAGGCCTGGCGGCGCGAGGCGCCCATCGAGTCGGAGATCGCGGTGCAGCGCGGCGTGCTGCACACCCCGCGCTTCGTGCACGCCCGCGTCACCCCGATCGACGAGGACCTGTGCCTCGCGCTCGTCAACGACAACACCGAGTCCCGCGCGGCCGAGCAGTCCCGCCGCGAGTTCGCGGTCAACGTCTCGCACGAGCTCAAGACCCCGATCGGCGCGCTGAGCCTCCTCGCGGAGACCATCGAGGAGGCGCACGACGACCCGGAGGTCGTGAAGAAGTTCGCCAAGAAGATGCGCAAGGAGGCGCGTCGCCTCACCAAGCTCATCCAGGAGATCATCGAGATCACCCGCCTGCAGTCCGGCGGCTCGGTGGTCGATCAGGAGCTCCTCCACCTCGACGGCGTGGTGCACGAGGCGATCGAGGCGGCCAAGGTCGCGGCGGACGCCAAGGGCATCCGCCTGGTCCCGGACATCAAGACCAGGCCCGACGTCTACGGCGACCGCGACCTGCTCGTGATGGCGCTGCGCAACCTCGTCGACAACGCCGTCCAGTACTCGGACCCCGACACGCCCGTCACCGTCTCCCTCGACTCGCGCGACGGCGTCGCGTCAGTGTCGGTGATCGACCGCGGCATCGGCATCGGGGACAAGGACCAGGAGCGCATCTTCGAGCGCTTCTACCGGGCCGACCCGGCCCGCGCCCGCGACACCGGCGGCACCGGCCTGGGCCTCAGCATCGTCAAGCACATCGCCCTGCAGCACTCCGGATCGGTCGGCGTGTGGTCCGAGCCGGGCGTGGGCTCCACCTTCACCTTCAAGCTCGCCGTACACCAGGAGGCATCATGACCGAGGCGCGGATCCTCGTCGTCGAGGACGAGGAGTCGTATCGCGACTCCCTGCAGTTCCTGCTCGAGAGGGAGGGCTTCTCCGTCGAGCTCGCCGCGACCGGCACCGCAGGCGTCGACGCGTTCGTGCGCGACGGCGCGGACCTCATCCTGCTCGACCTCATGCTGCCCGGCATGTCGGGCCCCGAGGTCTTCAAGGCGGTGCGCGAGCGCTCCGACGTGCCGATCATCATGGTCACCGCGAAGGACGACCAGGTCGACAAGATCATCGGCCTCGAGCTCGGCGCCGACGACTACGTCACCAAGCCCTACTCGGGCCGCGAGCTGGTCGCGCGCATCCGCTCGGTGCTGCGCCGCTACGCGGGAGGCCAGCGCGACATCGTCGACGAGCCCGAGCGCCTGACCGTCGCCGGCATCACGCTCGACCCCGAGCGCCTCCAGCTCACCAAGGACGGCGAGACCCAGTCGCTCCCGCCCAAGGAGTTCGCGCTGCTCCACCTGCTCGCGCAGAACGCCGGCCGCGTCCTCCCGCGCCAGGTCATCATCGACCGCGTGTGGGGCTCCGACTACTTCGGCGACACCAAGACCCTCGACGTGCACATCAAGCGCATCCGCACCCGCGTGGAGCCCGACCCCTCGGAGCCCTCGCTCATCCAGACGGTGCGCGGCGTGGGCTACAGCTTCGAGGCCTGACCTCCGCGAGCGCCTCTCCACACACGTGAGGCACTCCTCCACACGAGCGCCCGATTGTGAGCGGGCACACGGCCTTCGGAGGGACGATGCGCGGGATCCTGTGTGGAGAGGTGCACGGAGCGGGTGGGACGAGGACCTCGCAAACCGGACGATGCGGTCCCCGGGCCGCCCGCGCATCGTCACGTTTCGATAACGAGGCCGCCCGGTTCACCGGATGTTCACCCTGAGTTCAGAATCCCTCGTGCGGCCCGTTACCTCGCGTGCCTAGCGTGTGGGTCATCCGGCAAGACGCCGGGCCCTGATCAAACGTGAGGAATTCGAAGTGAAGGCTTTCACCCGTAGCGGCGTCGTCCTGACCGCGGCCGCTCTCTCGCTGTCGCTCGCCGCCTGCACGGCGTCCAACGAGGCGCCCGCCAGCGACTCCTCGACCGAGTCCGAGTCCACGGCCGCCGCGATGACCGAGCTCTCGGGCAACCTCCAGGGCGCCGGTGCCTCGTCGCAGGAGTCGGCCATGGACGCGTGGCGCGCCGGCTTCCAGTCGCTCAACCCCGACGTGACCGTGGGCTACGACCCGGTCGGCTCGGGCGGCGGCATCGAGCAGTTCCTCGCGGGCGCCGTGCCCTTCGCCGGCTCCGACGGCCTGCTCGAGGAGGCGGAGTACGCCACCGCCGTCGAGCGCTGCGACGGTGACGGTGGCGCGTACCACCTCCCGATGTACATCTCGCCGGTCGCCGTGATCTTCAACCTCGAGGGCGTCGACTCGCTCAACCTCGACTCGGAGACCATCGCCAAGATCTTCAACGGCGACATCACGAAGTGGGACGACGACGCGATCGCGTCGCAGAACGAGGGCGTCGAGCTCCCGTCGTCGAACATCACCGTCGTGTACCGCTCGGACTCGTCCGGCACCTCGGAGAACTTCACCGACTACCTCGAGCAGACCTCGGACGGCGCGTGGCCGTACGAGGCCACCAAGGAGTTCTCGACCGCCGCCGACCAGTCGGTGGGCGCGGACGGCACCTCCGCCGTGGTCGACACGGTGACCAGCACCTCGGGCGCCATCGGCTACGCCGACGCCTCGCGTGCCGGTGACCTCGGCACCGTCGCCCTCAAGGTCGGCGAGGAGTACGTGCCCTTCTCCCCGGAGGCCGCCGCGAACATCATCGCCGCGTCGCCGCTGTCGGAGACCGCCAACGGTGAGAACGACCTCGCGTACGCGATCGACCGCACCACCACCGACTCCTCGGCCTACCCGCTGACGCTGGTCTCGTACCACATCGTCTGCTCGCAGTACGACGACGAGACCGAGCGTGCGCTGGTCACCGCGTTCGAGAAGTACGTCGCCTCGGAGGAGGGTCAGGCCGCTGCCGCCTCGGCCGCCGGCTCCGCGCCGCTCCCGTCGGACCTCTCCGCTCACGTCGAGTCGATCCTCGACGAGATCGCGGCGGGCTGACCGCACAGCAGGACCTAGAGGTGGTGGGCCCGCCCTCGACGGGTGGGCCCACCACCTTGCCCATTACGATGGGCGACAACCAAGGGAGACCCGCGAGTGACCACCACACAGCAGTCGCCAGAGACTGAGCCCGCGAGCGACTACGGCACCCATCCGGGCGCCGCGGCGAACCACTTCTTCAAGTGGCTGTCCACCGGCGCCGGCCTGCTGATCCTCATCACCCTCGCCGCCGTGGCGACCTTCCTCCTCGAGGAGGCGTGGCCCGCGATCTCGCTGTCGGCGGCCGAGCTCGGCGAGAAGGTCTCGTTCATCAAGCCCGAGGACGGCCAGAGCCTCCTCGAGATCGTCGGCTTCCTCGTCTACGGCACGGTGCTGATCTCGGTGATCGCGCTGCTGCTCGCGACGCCCGTGTCCATCGGCATCGCGCTGTTCATCTCGCACTTCGCCCCGCGCCGCCTCGCGCAGGGCCTGGGCTACCTCATCGACCTCCTCGCCGCCGTGCCGTCCGTGGTCTACGGCCTGTGGGGCGTCGCGGTGCTGGTGCCCTTCCTGCAGCCGTTCTACCAATGGCTCGCCGACTACTTCGGGTGGATCCCGATCTTCGCCGCGCCCGAGTCCGGCGAGGTCTTCACCGGCCGCGTGGCCCTGTCCGCGGGCATCGTGCTCGCGATCATGGTGATCCCGATCATCTCCGCGGTCTCCCGCGAGGTCTTCCTGCAGACGCCCAAGCTGCACGAGGAGGCCGCGCTCGCCATGGGCGCGACCCGCTGGGAGATGATCCGCATGGCGGTCTTCCCGTTCGGCCGCTCCGGCATGATCGGCGCCACGATGCTCGGTCTGGGCCGCGCGCTCGGCGAGACCATGGCCGTGCTGATGATCATCAGCCCCGGGCTCACGTTCTCGCCGTACATCCTGCAGCCGAACCAGCACAACACCATCGCGGCGTACATCGCCCTGCAGTTCCCCGAGGCCAACGCGCTCGGCGTGAACTCGCTCATCGCGATGGGTCTCGCGCTGTTCGTGATCACCCTGCTCGTCAACATGCTCGCCCGCTGGGTCGTGTCCCGCCGCAGCGAGTTCTCGGGAGCCAACTGATGACCACCGTCACCACCGCCGCGCCGCTCGGCCAGCTGTCGCGGTCGCGCCGCATGAAGAACATGGGCATGACCGCGGTGATCTACGGCGCGTTCGCGCTCGCGGTCATCCCGCTCATCTGGCTCGCCGTCACGGTCATCGTCAACGGCATGGACCGCTTCTTCATCTCGAACGAGCAGGGCCTCGACGCCGGCTTCAACCTCGAGTTCCTCCAGCAGAGCATGCGCGGCGTGTTCGGCTCCGAGGCGCCGTACGGCGGCATCCTGCACGCGATCTGGGGCACCGTCCTCATGACCATCGCGGCGACCGTCATCTCGGTGCCGATCGGCCTGCTCACCTCGATCTACCTGGTCGAGTACGGCAGCGGCATGCTCAAGCGGGCCATCACGTTCTTCGTCGACGTGATGACGGGCATCCCGTCCATCGTCGCGGGCCTGTTCGCCTACTCGCTGTTCGCGATCATCATGGGGCCGGGCACCAAGCTCGGCATCGTCGGCGCCGTGGCGCTGTCCGTGCTGATGATCCCGGTCGTGGTGCGCTCCTCGGAGGAGATGCTGCGCCTCGTCCCGAACGAGCTGCGCGAGGCGTCCTACGCGCTCGGCGTGCCCAAGTGGCTGACGGTCCTCAAGGTCGTCGTCCGCACGGCGATCGCCGGCATCACCACGGGTGTCACCCTCGCGATCGCCCGCGTCATCGGCGAGACCGCCCCGCTGCTCGTCGCGGTGGGCGTCACCGACTCGATGAACTTCAACCTCTTCGACGGCCGCATGATGTCGCTGCCGGTGTACATCATCTCGGAGTACGAGAAGGGCGTCCTGCCCTGCAACACCGACACCTGCATCGGCGAGATCACCCAGTACCGCGCCTGGGGCGCCGCGCTGGTCCTCATCCTGATCGTCATGGCGCTGAACCTCATCGCGCGCCTCATCGCTCGCTACTTCTCCCCCAAGACCGGCCGCTAGCCAGAACCGGAGCACCTGTGTCCAAGCGCATCGACGTCAACAACCTCAACGTCTACTACTCCAACTTCCTTGCGGTGGAGGACGTGTCGCTGTCGATCGAGCCCAAGTCCGTCACGGCGTTCATCGGCCCCTCGGGCTGCGGCAAGTCGACCTTCCTGCGCACGCTCAACCGCATGCACGAGGTCATCCCCGGCGCCCGCGTCGAGGGCGAGGTCCTCATGGACGGCGTCAACCTCTACGCCGACAGCGTCGACCCCGTGACGGTCCGCCGCCACGTCGGCATGGTCTTCCAGCGCCCCAACCCGTTCCCCACGATGTCGATCGCGGAGAACGTGCTCGCGGGCGTGAAGCTCAACAACAAGCGCATCTCGCGCTCTGACGCGGACGACCTCGTCGAGTCCTCGCTGCGCGGCGCGAACCTGTGGGAGGAGGTCAAGGACCGCCTCGACAAGCCCGGCTCCTCGCTCTCCGGCGGACAGCAGCAGCGTCTGTGCATCGCCCGCGCGATCGCGATCAAGCCCGACGTGCTCCTCATGGACGAGCCCTGCTCGGCGCTCGACCCGATCTCGACGCTCGCGATCGAGGACCTCATCCAGGAGCTCAAGAACGACTACACGATCGTCATCGTGACCCACAACATGCAGCAGGCGGCGCGCGTGTCCGACCGCACCGCGTTCTTCAACATCGCGGGCACCGGCAAGCCGGGCAAGCTCATCGAGATGAACGACACCCCGACGATGTTCTCGACGCCGTCGGAGAAGGCCACCGAGGACTACATCTCGGGCCGCTTCGGTTGATCCGCCGCTGAGGCGACCGGACAGGGGGACGATGCGCACGCATCGTCCCCCTTCCTGTTGCCCGCGCACAGACGCGAACGCCGCATCGTCCCGGTGGACGATGCGGCGTCGGGTGCGGCTCCCGCGGGGAGCGCGCGAAGGCTAGAGCGAGTCGAGCTCGACCGCGTACTCGACGAGCGTGCCGTCCAGCACGGGCACGAACTCGGAGACCTGGCCGGCCTCCTCGGTCTGGACGGTGATCTCCTGGAGCGAGCCGGGCGCCGCGGTCGAGGTGCCGGTGATGTGCGTCTCGCCCTCCTCGCCGCCGAGCTTGACGACCGCGCCGGCGGGCACGTCCACGGTGACGATGCCGGTGCCGTCGATCGAGGCCGCGACCTGCACGTCCTCGGAGCCGGAGTTGTAGAACGAGCCGATGAGCACCGCGGGGGAGTCGACCTCCTCGGTGATGACGAGCAGGTTCAGGCCCGTCACGTCACCGAACTCGATGCTGATGCCGTCCGACGCGTCGTACGCGTCCTGCGTCGTGATGGGGTTGACGGCGGAGCAGCCGGCGGCCACGAGGGCGAGCGCGGCGAGCGGGAGCAGGCGAACGGGGTGCTTCACGGCGGGGACCTTTCCGGGGTGACGTCACTGGAAGGATAGTGGCTCCCCGTGACGCGCGGCCACCGAGCGCGGGCGCCGTTCCGGCTAGGTCCTAGGACCGTCCTGCGCGGCCTTTTGTGTCACGTGGTGCCGCCAAAACGCCTCCGCGGGGACCAACGGCCCGCTGCCAGGCAAGATGCGCCTGTTATTGGGGAAATGCCAAATGGTAGAATAGAACTCCGTCGAGAAGGGGATTACTCCACCATGAACTTCGTCGTTGGCGAGACCGTCGTCTACCCCCACCATGGGGCGGCCCAGATCCAGGACATCAAGAAGCGCATCATCCGGGGTGAGGAGAAGACCTACCTCAAGCTCAAGGTAGCGCAGGGTGACCTGACCATCGAGGTGCCGGCCGAGAACGTCGACCTGGTGGGAGTCCGCGACGTCGTCGACCAGGCGGGTCTCGAGAAGGTGTTCGGCGTGCTGCGCGAGCCCTACATCGAGGAGCCCACCAACTGGTCGCGCCGCTACAAGGCCAACGTCGAGAAGCTCGCCTCGGGCGACGTCATCCGCGTGGCCGAGGTCGTCCGCGACCTGTCCCGCCGCGACACCGACAAGGGCCTCTCCGCCGGCGAGAAGCGCATGCTGCACAAGGCGCGCCAGATCCTCGTCTCGGAGCTCGCCCTCGCCGAGAAGTGCGACGAGGAGGCCGCCGAGGCCCGTCTCGACGAGGTCCTCGCCTCGTGACCGTCGCGGCCGTCGTCACGGCCGCGGGCTACGGGACCCGGCTCGGGTCCGACCTTCCCAAGGCGCTCGTCGCCGTGGCGGGCATCCCGCTCGTCGCGCACGCCGTGCGCCGCATCGCGCGCGTCGCCACCCAGGTGGTGGTGACCGCGCCCCCCACCCATCTCGACGCGTTCGCGCGCGCCCTCGACGGACTGGAGGCGCGCATCGTCCCGGGCGCCGGCACGCGCCAGGAGTCGGTGAGCGCCGGCCTGGCCGCGCTGATGCTCGCGCCCGAGGACATCGTGCTCGTGCACGATGCGGCGCGCGCCTTCCAGCCCGTGCCCACCATGCGCGCCGTCGTCGCCGCGATCGAGGCGGGCGCGGACGGCGCGATCCCCGTGGTGCCCGTGGTCGACACGCTCGTGACCGCGCCCGGCCCCGACGGAGCGCTCGGCGAACCCGTCGACCGGACCCTGTTCCGGGCGGTGCAGACCCCGCAAGCCTTCCGCGCCGCGGTGCTGCTCGACGCGCACGAGCGGGGCGGCTCGTCCGCGACCGACGACGCGACGCTCGCCCGCACGCTCGGGTACCGCGTGGTCGCGACCGAGGGGCACGAGCGCGGCGTCAAGATCACCCACGCCGGCGACCTCGCGCTCGCCGAGCACATCGCGGCACTGTCCGCGGAAGAGGAGATGGTGTGAACCTGCCCCGCACCGGGATCGGCGTCGACGTCCACGCGTTCGGCGGCTCGCGGCCGTTGATGGTCGCCGGCCTCGAGTGGCCGGGGGAGCCCGGGCTCGAGGGCCACTCCGACGCCGATGTCGCCGCGCACGCCGCGTGCGACGCGCTGCTGTCCGCCGCCGGGCTGGGCGACCTCGGGTCGAACTTCGGCACCTCGCGCCCCGAGTGGGCGGGCGCCGCGGGCGTCGCGCTGCTCGCCGAGAGCGCGCGGCTGGTGCGCGCGGCCGGGTTCGAGATCGGCAACGTCGCGGTCCAGGTGATCGGCAACCGGCCCAAGCTCGCGCCCCGTCGCGCGGAGGCCGAGGCGGCCCTGTCGGAGGCGTGCGGCGCCCCCGTGACCGTCGCCGGCACCACCACCGACGGGCTGGGCCTCACCGGCAGGGGCGAGGGCGTCGCGGCCATCGCGACCGCGCTGATCGTCGCCTCCTCCTGAGGCTCACCACGGGGCGATGCTGGAGGTCGGGACCACCGCATCGTGCCTGCACGCACCTGACCGGTAGCCTGGGCGCGTGACACTCCGCCTGTATGACACCGCCACCCGCGACGAGCGCGTCTTCGAGCCGCTCAGCCCCGGGAAGGTGGGCATCTACCTGTGCGGACCCACGGTGCAGAGCGCGCCGCACGTGGGCCACCTGCGCAGCGCCGTCGCGTTCGACGTGCTGCAGCGCTGGCTCGAGCGTTCCGGCTACCAGGTGACCCTGGTGCGCAACGTCACCGACATCGACGACAAGACCCTGGTCAAGGCCGCCGAGGCCGGCTGGGACTGGTGGGCGTGGGCGCTCCGCCACGAGCGCGAGTTCCAGGCCGCGTACGCCGCGGTGGGCGTGCGCCCGCCGGCCGCCGAGCCGCGCGCGACCGGCCACATCCCCGAGATCATCGCGCTGATCGCGCGCCTGATCGAGCGCGGGTACGCGTACGAGAACGGGGGCTCGGTGTACTTCGACGTACGCTCGTACCCGCACTACGGCGCGCTCACCCGCCAGGCCCTCGACGACCTCTCGCCCGCGCAGGACTCTCCCTCCGAGGAGAAGCGCGACGTCCACGACTTCGCGCTGTGGAAGGCCCGCAAGGACGACGAGCCCGGCACCGCCTCGTGGGACTCCCCGTGGGGCCCGGGGCGTCCGGGCTGGCACATCGAGTGCTCCGCGATGGCGCAGCGCTACCTGGGCGACGCCTTCGACATCCACGGCGGCGGTCTGGACCTGCGCTTCCCGCACCACGAGAACGAGCAGGCGCAGTCGCACGCCGCGGGCTACGGCTTCGCGCACCTGTGGATGCACTCGGCGTGGGTGACGCAGTCGGGCGCGAAGATGTCGAAGTCGCTGGGCAACGGGCTGCTCGTGTCCGAGGTGCTCGCGCAGCACGAGCCGGCCGCGCTGCGCCTCGCGCTCGCGGCCGTGCACTACCGGTCGATGCTCGAGTACTCGCCGCAGACCCTCGACGAGGCGTCCGCGCAGTGGGGCCGCTTCCAGGGCTTCGTCGCGCGCGCGTCGGAGAAGGTGGGCGCGCCGTCCGCGGCCGACGTCGCGACGGCGGAGCTGCCCGCCGCGTTCGTCGAGGCCATGGACGACGACCTGGGCGTGCCCCGCGCGCTCGCGGTGATCCACGAGACCGTCCGTGCCGGCAACGCCGCGCTGACGGCGGGGGACGACCAGGCGGTCGCCGTGGCGCTGCTCGCGGCGCGCGCGATGCTGGACGTGCTCGGCCTGGACCCGGCCGCTCCCGAGTGGGCGACCGAGAAGGCCGGCGCCTCGACCGCCGCGATGGCCGCGCTGGACTTCCTGGTGAAGGCCGACATCGAGGCGCGCGCCACCGCGCGTGCCGAGAAGGACTGGGCGACCGCGGACGCGATCCGCGACCGCCTGGCCGGCGCCGGGATCGTCATCGCGGACGCCGCCGACGGCGCGCGCTGGTCGCTCGCCAGCGAGGGCTGACCGCCTGGAGCGAGCACCCCTCCACACGAACTGAGCGCTCCTCCACACATCCAGCCCGATGTGAACGGGCACACGGCCGGATCGGGTGTTCGGCGCATCGTCCCGTGTGGAGAGGCGCACGGGGAGTCGGTCCCGTCCTGCGCCGTTTACCCTTGTAGGCATGGCTGGTAACTCGAAGCGCCGCGGCGCGACCCGGAACGCGGGATCCAAGAAGGGCGCATCCGTCGGCACCGGCGGCCACGGCCGCAAGGCGCTCGAGGGCAAGGGCCCGACCCCCAAGGCGGAGGACCGGCCGTACCACAAGGCGCACAAGGCGAAGGTGCGCGCCGAGAAGGAGGCCGCCAAGCGCCCGCAGAAGGGCGTCAAGGCGACCCCGCGCGACCGCACGTCGGCCGCGTCCGACCTCGTCGTGGGCCGCAACAGCGTGCTCGAGGCCCTCCGCGAGGGCATGAAGGCCACGCAGCTGAGCGTCTTCAACCGCATCGACGCCGACGACCGCGTCACCGAGATCGTCTCGCTCGCCGTCGAGCAGGGCCTCACCGTCCGCGAGGTCACCAAGGCGACGCTCGACGCGATCTCCGACGGCTCGCCCCACCAGGGCGTCGCGCTCGAGGTGCCGCCGTACGAGTACGCGCACCCGCAGGACCTGCTCGAGGCGCCCGCCCCGGTGCGGATCGTCGCGCTCGACGGCATCCAGGACCCGCGCAACCTCGGCGCGATCGTGCGCTCGGCCGCCGCGTTCGGCGCGTCCGGCGCGCTCATCCCCGAGCGCCGCGCGGCCGGCATGACCGTCGCCGCGTGGAAGGTGTCCGCAGGCGCCGCGTCGCGCCTGCCCGTGGCACGCGCGACCAACATGGTCCGCACGCTCGAGGACTACAAGAAGGCCGGCTGCTTCGTGCTGGGCCTCGCCGGCGACGGCGAGGTCGACCTCCACGAGTCGAGCCTGCTCGACGGGCCGCTCGTGATCGTGGTCGGCGCCGAGGGCCAGGGCCTGTCCCGCCTGGTGCGCGAGACCTGCGACCAGGTCGTGTCGATCCCGATCGCCGCGTCCACCGAGAGCCTCAACGCCTCGGTCGCGGCCTCGATCGCGCTCTACGAGGCGTCGAAGGCGCTCTCCGCGTAGCCGTCCCCGCGGTTCGCTCCGCACGGTTCCAGCTCCGACACGCCGCGCGCGGAGGCACGATGCGCCGGTCGCCCCGGCGTGTCGCGCCTCGTTCCGTGCGGAGCGAAGCGGTGCGGACCTAGAAGCCGGCCTCCTCGGCGGCGGCGACCTCGTCCTCCTCGGCCTCGGACGCATCGGCCGCGCGCCGGTTGCGCTCCTCGATCTCGCCCGACAGCGGCGAGCGCTCGGGCGCGGCGATGCGGGTGGTGGCGCGGCGCACGGTCGGCGGCGGCTCGGTGCCGGGCTCGGGCGAGGGCACCTCGCCCCACGCGTACGTGTTGTCGTTCTCGAACGGGTCGCGCTTCTCGAACTCGGTGCCCACCTCGTCGGTGAGCGCGGGCAGCTCGGCGGTCATCTCCGCGATGGAGCGGCCGAGCACGGCGCGCTCGTCGGGGCGCAGCGGCAGCACGTTCTTCACGTACGAGGCGGTCGCGACCGGCATCGGCACGTCCTTGCCCGCGGACTCGGCGAGGTACCAGCGGTGGTCGAGCACCTCGTGGAAGACCTGCGCCGGCTCGAGCTTGCCGCGCAGGTCGCGCGGCACGGCCCGGACGGTCGGCTCGAAGATCGCGGTGAGCCACTCGTGCGCGGCGAATGCCTCGTCGTCGTAGCTGCCGGCGCGCACCGCGCGGAACTCGTCGAGGTCGTTGAGCAGGCGTCGCGCCTGGTTCTCCTGCACGTCCAGGCCGGTGAGGCGCATGAGGCGGCGGGAGTGGAAGCCGGCGTCCACGACCTTCGGTCGGATGCGCAGGCCCTGCCCGTCGGGGGTGGAGAGCATGTCGAGCTCGCCCACGTCGAAGCCGAGCTCGTTGAGCTCGCGCACGCGCTCCGCGACCTTGAACGGGACGTTCTCGCCGAAGATCTCGGTCTCGGTGAGCGCGGCCCACAGCTTCGCGTACTTCGACTCGAGGCGCTCGCCGATCTTGAACGGGTCGATGCCCTCGTCGAGGTCCTCGTTGGCCTGCAGGTCGAGGATCTCGCCGATGATGTTGGTCGTCGCGATCTCGAGGTCGTAGGACCGCTGGCCGTCGGTGAGGGTGGCGTGCAGGTCGCCGGTCTCGGCATCCACGAGGTACGCGGAGAACTCGGAGGCGTCGCGACGGAACAGCGCGTTCGACAGCGACACGTCACCCCAGTAGAAGCCGTTGAGGTGCAGGCGCACCAGCAGGACGGACAGCGCGTCGATCAGGCGGTTGAGCGTGCCCTTGCGCAGCGCGGTCGAGAACAGCGCGCGGTACGGGAGGGAGAACGCCAGGTGCTCGGTCACGAGCGCCGCGGACAGCTCCTCACCCGTCGGGGTCTTGCGCTGTGTCACCACGGCGACGGCGTGCACGCACGGCGTCTCCATGCGCTCGAGCTCGCGCAGCATCTGGAACTCGCGGTAGGCGATCTCGCGGTTGGTCTCCTTGACGGCGAGGACGTTGGCCCCGTGGCGGACGAACCTCACCACGTGGCGCGAGAGGCCGCGCGGCAGCGCGGCGATGCGGTCCTCGGGCCAGGCGGAGAGGGGGATGTCCCACGGGAGCTCCATCAGCGCCGGATCGGCGGCCCCGGTGATGTGCGGCATGGGTCCAGCGTATCGAGAGGCGCCCGGGACCCGTGGCGGCAGGTGCGCCTCTCCACACAGAATCTGCATCTCTCCACCAGCCACCAGGGACGATGCGCGGAGAACGTTCGCCTGGATCGTTTCAGAGCCGCGCGTGTGTGGAGAGGCGCACGGGGCGCATCGTCCCCGGGAACGCCGAAGGGGGCGGCCCCGGCGTGAACCGGGACCGCCCCCTTCGGGAAGCGGTGAGGCTTACTTCGCGAGCGTGCGCGACGCGTCGGTGTGGACCGCGTGCGTCGAGATGCGCTGCTGCGTGGCGGCCGAGAAGACGTGCTGCTCGCCCGGGCGGATGGTGACCCAGATGGTGTCGCCCTTCGCGGGGACGTCGCGCGGGTCGACGCGGACGATGCCCTCGCCGGAGCCGCCCACCGAGACCTCGGAGGCCGTGGCCAGCGGGGTCGGGATGGTGCCGTAGACGAACGCGTCCGAGCCGAGCTCCTCGACGACGTTGACCTCGACCGGGAACGCGCCCGGCGTGTTCGGGGCGACGCGGTCGAGCGACTCCGGGCGGAAGCCCAGGATGACGTCGCCCTTGTCGGCCTCGGTCATGTTGGCGACGGTGTCGCGCTCGAGCTGCACCTTCGAGTCGCCGACGAGCGCGTAGCCGTCCTCGACGCGGAAGGTCGACAGGTTCATGGCCGGCGAGCCGATGAAGCCCGCGACGAACACGTTCTGCGGGGTGTCGTACATCTCGCGCGGCGTGCCGACCTGCTGGAGGAGGCCGTCCTTGAGGACCGCGATGCGGTCACCCATGGTGAGGGCCTCGACCTGGTCGTGGGTCACGTAGACGGTGGTGGTGCCCAGGCGACGCTGCAGCGCGGCGATCTGCGTACGCGTCTGGACGCGGAGCTTGGCGTCGAGGTTCGACAGCGGCTCGTCCATGAGGAACACCTGCGGCTGGCGGACGATCGCACGACCCATGGCGACACGCTGACGCTGACCACCCGAGAGGGCCTTCGGCTTGCGGTCGAGGTACTCGGTGAGGTCCAGGATCTTCGCGGCGGCCTCGACGCGCTCGCGGATCGTGGCCTTGTCGACCTTGGCGATCTTGAGCGCGAAGCCCATGTTGTCCGCGACGGTCATGTGCGGGTACAGCGCGTAGGACTGGAACACCATCGCGATGTCGCGGTCCTTGGGCTGGACGTGGGTGACGTCGCGGTCGCCCACGTAGATCGCACCCTTGTCGACGTCCTCGAGGCCCGCGAGCATGCGGAGCGAGGTGGACTTTCCGCAACCGGAGGGACCGACGAGGACGAGGAACTCGCCGTCGGCGATCTGGAGGTCGAGCTGGTCGACTGCCGGGCGCTCGGTGCCGGGGTAGATCCTCGACGCCTTGTCATAAGTAACGGTGGCCATGGCCAGTATTTCCCTTCACCGGCAGGTACGTGCCGGACGATCCGTTGTGAAGAGTGCCGCTGTGGTGTCCACTTTGACACTGCCGGGTTCTGTCCGGCCCGCCCATACTCTCACACCCCGACCGGGACCTGGGACCCCCTCCCGCCCCGGTGCCCGCGCATCCTCCCGAAGGGCCCTGGTGGGGACGATGCGCCCGGTAGGTTGAGGACATGGCCGGGCTTCAGCGCGAGGTGGGTGACATCGTCGGCGGCTACCGCGTGCTCGGGCGGCTGGGCTCCGGCGGCTCGGGATCGGTGTACCGGGTGGCCGACGAGGCGGGGCACGAGGCGGCCCTCAAGCTCGTCGACGCGCGCCAGGACGAGGTGGCCGCCGCGCGGCTCGCGCGCGAGGTGCGCGCCCTCCAGTCGCTGCGCCACCCCGCGGTCCCGCACATCCTCGACGCCGAGCTCGACGAGGACGAGACGTTCGTCGTCTTCGAGCTCGTCCGCGGCGAGACCCTCTTCGACCACGTGCAGCAGCACGGGCCTCTCAAGGGCGACGCGCTCGCGGCGTTCGCGGACCGCACCGCCTCCGCGCTCGAGGCGGTCCACGCGGCCGGAGTGGTGCACCGCGACGTCACGCCGTCGAACGTGATGATGAGCCCCGAGGGCCCGGTCCTCATCGACTTCGGGCTCGCGCACCGCTCGGACGACGCGCGCCTCACGCGCGAGGGCCTCGTGAGCGGCACCCCCGGCTATGTCGCGCCCGAGGTGATCGACGGCGCCGAGCCCGGCACGCAGGCCGACCGCTGGTCCTGGGCCGCGACCGTCGCATTCGCGATGGCGGGGCGCGGTCCGTTCGGCTCCGGCTCCGGGGCGATCGGGCGGACGCTCGAGGACGACGTCACCCTGCCCGACGTGCCGGGCGCGCCCGCGCTGCGCGCCGCGCTCGGCCGCGACGTCAAGGCGCGCCCGGGCATGCGCGACGTGGTCGCGGCGCTGCGCGGCGCCACCGTCGCGATGCCGGCGCTGCCGCCCACCGCGGTCGCGCCCACCGGCCTCATGGCCGAGGGCTGGGAGGACCCCGACGCCACGGCGGTCCTGCCCAGCGGCGAGCAGTCGCTCCCCACGGCCTACGGGGACGATGCGGAGCACCACTGGGTCGAGGACCTCCCGTGGGAGGAGGACGGCGAGGACGAGCACCACCTCGACGAGGAGCCCGAGGTCTGCCCGGTCGCGCCGCGGCGCAGGCTCCTGCTCGGGCTCGCGGCGCTCGTGGTGGTCGCCGCCGCTCCGCTCGCGCCCACCCTGTCGTTCCTCGTGATGGCGGGCGTCGCGATCCTCGCGCGCGGGGTGTGGCGCCGCAGCGTCGCGATCCAGGCCGCCGAGGTCAGGCGCGGCCGCCGCCGCACCTCCGACACCGTGGTGCAGACCATCGGCCTGCCGTGGCACACGCTGCGCGCCGCCGCCGAGGCGGTGCCGGCCATCCTCACCTCGGCCGCGCTCGGCATCGGCGTCGGCGCCGGGGCATGGTGGCTCGTGTCATCGGGCAACGTCGTCGGCGCATCGTCCGACGCCCAGTACTACGGTCACGCCGGCGCGCTCGCGCTCGGTGCGCTGGTCGCGGTCGTCGCGATGGCCTACGGGCCCTTCATGTCGGGCACGCGCGAGGGCGCGCACCGGATGGCCGCCGCGGTCTCGCCCACGGGCGGGCTGCGCGCCGCGTGGACGCTCGTCGCGCTCACCGCGATCCTGGTCGCCGCGATCGGGATCTACGTGCAGCTCGCGCCATGGTGGTGGCCGCTGCCGGACCTCGCGATCGGTTGATCCGGCACCTGCCAGGAGGTCCGCGGAACACGACGCCGCCTCGGGACGTTGGGCGGGCATGCTGCCCGCGGCACGGGCGGTACCGTGAGCGTGATCGAAGCGAGGAGGGTGGCGATGAGCACCGAGGCCGTCGAGACGGGCACCGAGGCGCCCACGGGGCGCTGGACGACCGTGCAGCCATGGCTGAGCCTCGTGGTTAGGGTCGCCATGGCGGTGATCCTCATCGCCGCCGCGGTCCCGAAGATGCTGGACATCCCGCAGTCGATCATCGCGGTGCGCGCGTACCGGATCCTGCCCGAGGCGGTCGTGCCGCTCGTGGGCACGATGCTGCCGTTCCTCGAGCTCCTGCTCGCCGCCTTCCTGCTGGCGGGCCTCTTCACGCGTCTCTCGGCGATCGTGTGGCTCGTGATGATGGCCGCGTTCATGACCGGCGTGATCTGGGCGTGGGCCCACGGGCTCAGCATCGACTGCGGCTGCTTCGGCGGCGGCGGCGACGTGGCCGAGGGCACCACCAACTACCCGCTGCACATGCTCGAGCGCACGGGCTTCGTCGTGCTGGGCACGTATCTGCTCATCTGGCCCCGCTCGAAGTTCTCGGCCGACGCGTGGATGCGGGCCGCGTGACGCGCATCGTCTAGATTTCTGCTGACCCCGTCGAACCAACCCTGGAGACCCATGTCCGCCAAGAACACCAAGGGCGACGCGCGCGCGGCCGCCAAGGCCAAGGCGCAGGCGCAGGTGCGCGCCCAGGAGCGCCGCACCACCATGATGATCATCGCGGGCTCCGTGGTGGGCCTCGCGCTGTTCGCGGGCCTCATCTTCTTCATCGTCAACCAGAGCAAGGTGCCCGAGCTCGGCGCTGACGGCGCGGTCGCCCCCGCGGCCGCGGACGCGACCGGCGGCATCCCGGTGGGCACCGGCGGCGTGGTCGGCGAGGACGTCCCCACCGACGCGCCCCGCGTCGACGTCTACCTCGACTTCATGTGCCCCATCTGCGGCACCTTCGAGGCGATCAACTCCGACGACCTCGACACGCTGCGCGAGTCCGGCGACATCTCGCTGTACTACCACCCGATCTCGATCCTCGACCGCTTCAGCTCCGGCACCGAGTTCTCGACCCGCTCGGCCGGCGCGGCCGGCGTGATCGCCGACCAGGCTCCGGAGTACTTCTCCGACTTCGTCGCGACCATGTTCGCGAACCAGCCTGAGGAGAACACCACCGGCCTGAGCGACGACGAGATCGCGGACCTCGCGACCCTCGTGGGCGTCCCGGACGACGTCGTCGCGAACCTCGACGACACCGACTTCAAGAAGTGGGCCACCGCCGCGACCGAGCAGGCGTCCGTCGACGGCATGCAGGGCACCCCGACGGTGCGCGTGTCGGCCTCGGGCGACTTCGCGGACGGCGAGATCCTCGACCCGAACGAGGTCTCCTACTTCACCGAGGGCGCGCTCAAGGCGTACCTCGAGGGCCTGGGCTCCTAGCCCTCCCGGCCGGACGCGCGAGCGCCGCATCGTCCCTCACGGGCGGTGCGGCGCTCGTGCGTCCGGCGCCCGGCGGCCGCCCGGTATCCTGGCCGCCGCAGGCTGGCATGGCGCAATCGGTAGCGCAGCGCTCTTGTAAAGCGAAGGTTGCGGGTTCGAGTCCCGCTGCCAGCTCCACCTCCTCCCGCGCGCCGGGCGCGGGGCTCAGAACAGCGCGTCGCGCGCGGGCGTGCCCCAGCGGATCGGCTCCGCGCCCTGCTTGGCCAGCAGGGCGTTGACGCGCGAGAACGGCCGCGACCCGAAGAAGCCGCGCGACGCGCTCAGCGGGCTCGGGTGCGCGCTCTCGACGCGCGGCACGTCCCCGAGCAGCGGCCCCAGCGCCCGCGCGTCGTTGCCCCACAGGATCGCGACCAGCGGTCCGCCGCGCGCGGCCAGCGCCTCGATCGCGAGCCGCGTCACGTCCTCCCAGCCGCGGCGGCGGTGCGAGCCCGCCTCCCCGGGCCGCACGGTGAGCACGCGGTTGAGCAGCATCACGCCCTGCTCGTGCCACGGGCTGAGGTCGCCCGAGGTCAGCTCCTCGCCGGTGTCCTCCCGCAGCTCGCGCGCGACGTTGACGAGCGAGCGCGGCATCGGGTGCCCCGGCGGCACCGAGAAGCTCAGCCCCACAGGGTCGCCCGGCGTCGGGTACGGGTCCTGACCGACGAGCAGCACGCGCACGTCCGCGAGCGGCAGGGTGAAGGCCCGCAGGACCGCGTCGGGCTCCGGCAGGTAGCCGCGCCCCGCCGCGACCTCGTCGCGCAGGAACGCGTCGAGCCCGGCGAGGGTCGGCGCCGCGGGCGCGAGGGCCTCGGCCCAGTCGGGGGCCACCCGGGTGCGCCACGCATCGTCCACGCCGCCACCCTAGCGACGGGACGATGCGCGGGCCGGGCCCCGTCCGCCGCCGGCCCCGTGCGGGCCGCCGCGCGCCTGTCCGGATAGCCCCGTACGCGCGGTTAGGGTGGTGCCCACCACGAGAGGGGGACGGATGGACGCCGGTGCCGCTGCGGCGGTCGAGCAGACCGCGCTGAGCGAGCGCGACGCCGCCATCCTGTCCTTCGAGCGCGGCTGGTGGCGCTTCGCGGGGGCCAAGGAGGACGCCATCCGCGACGGCTTCGGCCTCACCGCGACGCAGTACTACCAGGTGCTCAACTCGCTCATCGACGACCCCGCGGCGCTCGCCCACGATCCGGTGCTGGTGCAGCGCCTGCGCCGCATGCGCGCGACGCGTGGCCGCGGCCGCGCGACCGGCTCCGGGAACGCGTGACCGCTGACCGATAAGGTATGCCCGTGACCGACGAGTATCCGCGAGACGAGTTCGACGAGATCGCCGAGAGCGGCGGCCCCGTGGGCGTGCACCGAGCACCCCGCCCGTGGTGGACGATCATCGTCGTCCCGGTGGTCGTCTTCGTCGCCGCCGGGCTCCTCGCGTTCGGCCTCGCGCAGTTCCTCTGGGACACCGGCAGCGGGTCCGAGGCCTCGGCCTCGCCGTCCGCCTCCGCGTCGGCCTCCGCCGAGCCCAGCGCCTCCGCGTCCGCCTCCCCGAGCGCGTCCGCCTCGGCGAGCGCCGAGCCCAGCGAGTCGGCCACGCCCGAGCCCAGCGAGACCGCGGAGCCCGAGCCGGTCATCGACTACGACGCCCCGACCGCGGTGCTCAACGGCACCGGCGTCTCGGGCCTCGCGGGCGAGAAGGCCACGATCCTCACCGACGCCGGCTTCACCGACGTCTCCGCCGCGAACCTCACGGCCCGCCCGTCCGCGAACGTCGTGATCTACGACAGCGAGGAGCGCGCCGACACGGCCCAGGAGGTCGCGGACCTGCTCGGCATCGACACGGTCGAGTTCGGCGACACCGAGACGCTCGCCGACATCGAGGTCCAGATCGTCTCCCAGTAGGGGACGATGCGCGCCACGCCGTCGGCGAACACCGTCCACGGCGTTTGCACTCGACGGGGGAGAGTGCCAGAATCGGCGTTAGCACTCGCCCGGTGTGAGTGCTAAGAGACCTAGGGTTCTCCGCCGAGGTGCGGGGCACGGCGTGACAGGAACGCCGGGCTCCGCATCGTCCGTCGCGGGCGGTGGGGGACCGTCATCCATCGGAAGAGGTACTACCCCCATGGCAAAGATCATTGCCTTCGATGAGGAGGCCCGCCGCGGCATGGAGCGGGGCATGAACGCCCTCGCCGACGCCGTCAAGGTCACTCTTGGACCCAAGGGTCGCAACGTCGTGCTCGAGAAGAAGTGGGGCGCCCCCACCATCACGAACGACGGCGTCTCCATCGCCAAGGAGATCGAGCTCGACGAGCCGTTCGAGAAGATCGGTGCGGAGCTCGTCAAGGAGGTCGCCAAGAAGACCGACGACGTCGCGGGTGACGGCACCACCACCGCGACCGTGCTCGCCCAGGCGCTCGTGCAGCAGGGTCTGCGCAACGTCGCCGCCGGCGCGAACCCGATCGCCCTCAAGAAGGGCATCGAGAAGGCCGTCGAGGCCGTGACCGCCGAGCTGCTCAAGGCGGCCAAGGAGGTCGAGACCAAGGACGAGATCGCCGCGACCGCGGGCATCTCGGCCGGCGACCCCGCGATCGGTGAGCTCATCGCCGAGGCGATGGACAAGGTCGGCAAGGAGGGTGTCATCACCGTCGAGGAGTCCTCGGCTCTGGGCCTCGAGCTCGAGCTGACCGAGGGCATGCGCTTCGACAAGGGCTTCCTCTCGGCCTACTTCGTCACCGACCCGGAGCGCCAGGAGGCCGTCCTCGAGGACGCGTACATCCTGCTCGTCGAGTCGAAGATCGGCTCCGTCAAGGACCTCGTCCCGGTGCTCGAGAAGGTCATGCAGACCGGCAAGCCCCTCGCGATCATCGCGGAGGACGTCGAGTCCGAGGCCCTCGCGACCCTGGTCGTCAACAAGATCCGCGGCACGTTCAAGGCCGTCGCCGTCAAGGCGCCCGGCTTCGGCGACCGCCGCAAGGCGATGCTGCAGGACATGGCGATCCTCACCGGCGGTACCGTCATCTCGGAGTCGGTCGGCCTCTCGCTCGACAACGCGGGCCTCGAGCTCCTCGGTCAGGCGCGCAAGGTCGTCGTGACCAAGGACGAGACCACCATCGTCGAGGGTGCCGGTTCGGAGGAGCAGCTCCAGGGCCGCGTCCGCCAGATCCGTGCCGAGATCGACAACTCCGACTCGGACTACGACCGCGAGAAGCTCCAGGAGCGCCTCGCCAAGCTCGCCGGCGGCGTCGCCGTCATCAAGGCCGGCGCGGCCACCGAGGTCGAGCTCAAGGAGCGCAAGCACCGCATCGAGGACGCCGTCCGCAACGCGAAGGCCGCCGTCGAGGAGGGCATCGTCGCCGGTGGTGGCGTGGCCCTCATCCAGGCCGGCACCACCGCGTTCGAGGGTCTCGCGCTCGAGGGTGACGAGGCCACCGGTGCCCGCATCGTCGAGGCCGCGATCACCGCGCCGCTGCGCCAGATCGCGATCAACGCCGGCCTCGAGGGCGGCGTCGTCGTGGAGAAGGTCAAGGGCCTCCCGGTCCACTTCGGCCTCAACGCCGCGACCGGCGAGTACGTCGACCTGCTCGCCGCGGGCGTCAACGACCCGGTCAAGGTCACCCGCTCGGCGCTGCAGAACGCCGCGTCGATCGCGGCGCTGTTCCTCACCACCGAGGCCGTCGTCGCCGACAAGCCCGAGCCCGAGCCGGCCATGCCGGCCGGTGGCGCCCCCGACATGGGCGGCATGGGCTTCTAAGCCCTGCTCGAGCTTCGCAGAAGCCAGCGCGAAGGCCCCGCTCCCGGTTCGCCGGGGGCGGGGCCTTCGTCGTGCGCGGGGACGATGCGGCGGGTGGCCCAACACGCGGCTCGCGCGCAAGTCACACATCTGACGCCCGGTGATCGCGCGTCACGCGGGGATCCGCGCCCACGGGTCGTCAGATGTGTGACTTGCGGTCGGGCGGGGCGGGGGTGGGTGCTCGCAGCCCCGCGCTACCCGGCGCGCCGCTGGGCCGCCGTCACCCGCAGCCCGGAGGCGCGGAGCCGCCGCACGAGGTCGCGCGTCGACACCTCGACCGCCCCAAGCCCCACGAGCTGCGCGCGCCGCTCCTCGGGGTAGTCGTAGTGGTCGCGGTCGAAGGCCCGCGGCGGGATCCCGGCACGCGCGGCGAACGCGTGCAGCTCCTCGAGCGACTCGTCCGAGACGAGGTGCCCCCAGATGCGCCCGTGGTTGGGCCACAGCGGGGGGTCGATGAGGATCACACCCCGAGCGTAGGCCTCACCGTGCGAACAGCCGCGACGCGGTCGCCTCCGCCTCCTCGTAGGACCGCGCGGCGTGCGCGAGCGCCGTCGTGATGGCGTCGAGCGCGGACTCGACGTGGGTCTGCGCGCCGCGCCACTGCTCGCGCACGTCCGCGAAGGCCGCGGCCGCGGAGCCCTGCCACGTGGAGTCGAGCGCGATGAGCTCGGCCATGAGGGCCGCGACCTCCGCGCGGATCGCGTCGGCGGAGCGTCCCGCGCGGGCGGAGGCGGCCGAGACCTCGGCCGCGTCGACGTGATACTGCATGGTTCCTCCTCGTTGGGTGTGGACCGAGGCTAGGCAGGCGGCGTCGACGCCGGCCCGCGGCACGGAGGGACCGGGGGAGGGATCAGCTCGCGTCGGCGGTCGGGGACATCGCCGCGATCTTCTTGTCGAGGCGCGCGGCCTCGGCGGCGAGGTTCTGGCGCGCCTGCGACTCCCACGTCGCGCCGAGCGGCGTCGTGTACAGGCGATTGCGCGCGAGCAGCTTGCCGACGATCGCGCGGCGGCTGCGCAGGAACCGGTCGTCCGGCACCGACGCGTACTCCTCGCGCACGTCCGCGAGGTAGGTCTTGTAGCGCTGCGGGTCCGCAGCGAGGATCGCGAGGTCCGCGTCCGACAGCACCTGCGCGTCCGGGGTGTCCGGCGTCGCCGAGTGGCGCGACAGACCCTTCACCATCTCCGCGACGGCGTCGATCTTCACGTCGGGCACGCCCAGGTCGCGCAGCTCGAGGCGGGCGAACTCCGCGCTGGCGTCCTCGTCCTCGCCGCCGCGCTGCGCGTACGCCGCCTCGGAGTCCGAGGAGAACACGGCGCCGTGGTACCACGCGGCGAGGCGCACGCAGTGGGGGAGGCGGGTCTCCTGCTGGAGCTCGTCGACGCGCGTGAGCAGCTCGACGAGGTGGCGGACGTCGTGAAACCGGCGGTCGGGGTTCTGCCACCGGCGGAGCAGCCGTGCGCCCGCCTCGGCGATCTCATCCTCGGGTGCGGCAGCCCCCACCGCGACCGCCTCGCGGACGAAGGCGGGCAGCAACCATGCCGGCGTCGTGGCCGTGGACATCTTCACCTCGACTGGTTTCGGGGACTCCCAACCCCTCCAGTCTGCCCACAACACCCCGCCCCGCGCAAAGAACCTTCGCGCGCGTCCCACGACTCGCGCATCGTCCTCGTGTGAACGCACCTCAAACGGCGCATCGTCCCGCGGCACGATGCGCCCGCCCGGGCGTGCGCCGGGGCCCGGCGTCGCAGGGTCCGGCTAGAATCGATCGGGGCACCGAACCGCGGTGCCCGCATGACGAACGAGGTAGATGTGCCCACTGGAAAGGTGAAGTGGTTCGACTCCGACAAGGGGTTCGGATTCATCGCGAGCGAGGACGGCTCGGAGGTCTTCCTCCACGCTTCGGCCCTGCCCGCCGGCACCACCGTGAAGCCGGGCGCGAAGGTCGACTACTCGGTGGCGGACGGCCGCCGCGGTCCCTCCGCCCTCAACGTCACCGTGCTCGAGCCGGCGCCGTCCGTCGCGGCGAACCAGCGCAAGCCCGCCGAGCAGATGACCGTGATCGTCGAGGACCTCATCAAGATGCTCGACGGCGTGTCCAACACGCTCCGCAAGGGCCGCTACCCGGAGCCCGCCAAGGCCAAGCCCGTCGCCGCCGTGCTGCGCGCCGTCGCGGACCAGCTGGACGTCTGATGGCCAAGGACGCCGTGCTCGTCGAGGCCGTCGAGACCGCCCGCGACGCCGCCGTGGAGACGGCCGGCGACGAGGCGCTCGTCGGCGACCACCTCCGCGCCGTCATCGAGGAGGACCGCCTCGTCACGCACCTGTTCGCGTGCACGATGCCCGGCTACCGCGGCTGGGTCTGGTCCGTTACCGTCGCGCGCGCCCCGCGCCAGAAGGCCGCGACCGTGTGCGAGGCGCACCTCGTGCCCGCGGACGATGCGCTGCTCGCCCCGGCCTGGGTGCCGTGGGCCGACCGCGTGCGCCCCGGGGACCTCGAGCCCTCGATGGTGCTGCCGTACATCCCCGACGACGCGCGCCTGGTGCAGGGCTTCGAGTCCGCCGGCGACGAGGACGAGGACCGGCTCGCGAACTGGGAGCTCGGCCTGGGCCGGCCGCGCGTGCTCGGCCCCGACGGCCGCGCCGACGTCGCCGACCGCTGGTACCGCGGCTCGCACGGCCCCACCGCCGCGTCCGCGATCGCGTCGGCCTCGCCGTGCTCGACCTGCGCGTTCTTCATCCCGCTCGCGGGCTCGATGCGCATGCGCTTCGGCGCGTGCTCGAACGAGTGGTCGCCGGACGACGGCCGCGTCGTGAGCGTCGACCACGGCTGCGGCGCCCACTCCGAGACCGACATCGAGCGCGGCGCCACGCAGTGGCCCGAGGTCGACCCGGTGTTCGAGAACGACGTCGCCGTCGAGATGGACCTCGCGCCGGAGCCCGAGCCCGAGCCCGAGGCCGAGGTTGCGGCTGAGCCCGCGGTGGACGCCGCGGACGCGCTGCAGGACGATGCGGCGGAGACCCCCGCCGAGGACGTCGCCGAGCCGGTCGCCGAGGGGGCCCCGGTCGAGGAGGCGCCCGCGGAGGAGCCCGTCGACGAGGCTCCTGTCGAGGAGGGCCCGGCGGACGAGACCGTCGCCGAGGAGGCTCCGGTGGACGAGGCTCCTGTCGAGGGGGCGCCGGCGGAGACCGACGCGGAGGAGCGCCAGGCTGACTGAGGCCGACGCCCCGGCGTCACGGAGACGGGTGGCGCGCGCCCTGGCGGCGCGCGTCTACGTCCCCACCTTCATCGCCGAGATCGGCATCGGCGCGATGCTGCCCGTGCTCGCGCTCAGCGTCATCGACATGGGCCACACGGCGGCCTTCGGCTCGCTCGCCGTGGTCGCCTACCAGCTGGGCCGCATGCCCGGCTCGGCGCTCGGCGGCGGTCTCGCCCACCGCATCGGCTCGGCGCACGCGGCGCTCGTCACGCTGGGCATCATCGCGGTCGGCTCGACCATCGCCGCGCTCGCGCCCGACCTCGCCGTGTTCATGGCCGGAGCGGTGCTCGTGGGACTGGGACACGCGTCGTACCACGTGGCCCGCCAGGACCAGATCCTCGGCGTCATCTCGTCGGGCTTCATCGCGCGCTCGCTGACCTCGCTCGCGGGCGTGTGGCGCATCTCGAACTTCGTGGGCCCGCTCATCGGCGCGGGCCTCATCGCGATCTGGGGCGTCGACGCGATCTACTGGCTCGGCGCCGCCTGCATCCTGCTGGCGATGGCCGTCCTGGCGGCCGTCGGCATGCGCGGCGACCGCCGCATCGTCCGGCCGGACCACCGCATCTCGCTCGCCGCGATGGCGCGCGAGCAGCGCCACGTTCTCAGCACGCTCGGTCTCACCGTCGTCGCGACCGGCGCGCTCCGCCAGGCCCGCATCGCGGTCATCCCGCTGTGGGCCACGCACGTCGGGCTCAGCCCCGAGGTCGCGACGCTCGTCTTCTCGATCTCCGCGGGGATCGACATGCTCCTCTTCTACCCGGCCGGGCTCACCATGGACCGCCGCGGGCGGCTGTGGACCGCGATCCCGTCCTCGATCCTCCTCGCCGCGGGCTTCATCGCGCTGCCGTTCACGGACGGCGTCGCGCAGGTCACCGCGGCCGCGCTCATCCTCGGCATCGGGAACGGGTGGGGGTCGGGCCTCATCATGACGCTCGGTGCGGACGTCGCGCCCGAGCGCGGTCGGTCCGTCTTCACCGGTATCTGGATGATCCTCCAGGACATCGGCGGGCTCGCGGGGCCGGCGCTCGTGTCGCTCGGCGCGGTGATCGCGCTACCGGTGGGCTTCTTCGCGGTGGGCGGCATCGGGCTCGCGACCACCGGCGGCTTCCTCGCGTGGGTGCCGCGCACGCGGCCGGCCCACCAGCACGAGATCGACTAGCGGAAGTTCTCCGTCGCGTACCAGGTGGTGCCGTCGGAGGTGACGGCGGCGCCGGCGCCCATCTGCGTGTACGCGGGGTTCATGAGGTTGGCGCAGTGGCCGGGCGAGTAGACCCAGCCGCCGTGCAGCTTGCCCATCGCGCTCGACTCGGTGAGGCCCGTCGAGCGGTAGACGACGCCCACGTTCTCGGCGCCCGGACGGTTGGGGTTGTGCGCGAGCGCGTCCGCGAGGGCGGCGGTGCCGGAGTCCTGCGCGGCCATCTGCCGCGACCAGCCCGTCGCCGCGGCCGCGAGGTCCGAGGACCACGTGAGCGGGGCGATGCCCAGCTTCGCGCGCTCGGCGTTCGTCGCGGCCAGGAGCCCGCTCACGCTCGAGGCGGAGGACGGCGCCTGCGGGTTCGCGCAGTAGGAGGTGAAGCTCACGCTCGGCGCGGCGGCCGGGGCGGCCTGCGTCGAGGTCGTGGTCGAGGGGGCGCTCACGGTCGCAGGGGACGATGCGGGGGCGGCCACGGGCTCGGGCTCCGGCGGGGGCGGGGGGACCGTCACGGACACGGGCCGCAGGTCGGAGACGTCCTCGGCGGAGCCGGAGGCCTGGATCGACGCGAGAGGCGCGGCCTCGATCGGGTCGGTCACGGGGGCGAGGTCCTGGGCGTAGGAGGCGGTGGCCGGCACGAACGTGTACGCCCCGGCCAGGGCGGTGGACGCCACGAGCACGGGCAGTCCACCGAGCAGGAGGGCGGGAGCGCGTCGACGGCGTCGGCGGGTGCGCTCCAGCACCTCCTGCGTCTCGGTCATGTCAGCAATCTCTCCACGAGGTAGTCCATGCACTGCACGAGCGACCCGACGTCCTCCGGATCCACGGCGGGGTAGACGCCCACGCGGACCTGGTTGCGGCCGAGCTTCCTGTACGGATCAATATCGACAACCCCTTGAGCGCGCAGGTGGCGGCGGAGCTCGGCGCTGTCGACCCGCGGGTCGAGGTCGATGGTGGCGACCACGGGCGAGCGCAGCGCGGGGTCGGCGACGAAGGGCGTCGCCCAGGACGTGCGCGCGGCCCACTCGTAGAGGGTCTGCGACGAGCGCGCCGAACGTCCCGCGGCGAACGCGAGGCCGCCGCCGGCGAGCATCCACTCCAGCTGCGCGCGCATCATCACGAGAGTCGCGACCGCGGGCGTGTTGAGGGTCTGCTCGAGGCGCGAGTTGTCGAGCGCGACCTTGAGCGACAGCGACTCCGGGATCCAGCGCCCGCTCGCGGCGATCTCCTCGATCCGCGCGATCGCGGCCGGCGACACGATCGCGAACCACAGGCCGCCGTCCGACGCGAAGCTCTTCTGCGGCGCGAAGTAGTAGACGTCCGTCTGCGCGATGTCGACCTCGATGCCACCCGCCGCGGACGTCGCGTCCACGACGGTGAGGGCGTCGCCGATCCCCTCCGGGCGCAGCACCGGCACCGCGACGCCCGTCGAGGTCTCGTTGTGCGGCCACGCGTAGACGTCGATGCCGTCCTCGGCCTCCGGCAGCACGGCCTCGCCGCCGGGGGCGGTACGGATGGACGATGCGCCGAGGTGGGGCGCGAGGTCCGTCGCCTTCGCGAACTTCGAGCCGAACTCGCCGAACGCGCAGTGCTGCGCGCGCCCCTGTACCAGGGAGAACGCGGCGGCGTCCCAGAACATCGTCGAGCCGCCGTTGCCGAGGATCACCTCGTGGCCCTCGGGCAGCGCGTAGAGCTCGCCGAGCATCGTCCTGATGTCCCGCACGAGGCCCTTGACCGGGGCCTGGCGGTGCGAGGTGCCGAGGACTCCCGGCTGGCTCTCCACCAGGGCCTTCACCTGCGCGTCGCTCACCTTGGAGGGACCCGAGCCGAAGCGCCCGTCGCGGGGCAGGAGGGCATCCGGGAGCGTGATGATGTCCGTCATGGCATCACTGTAGTGGCGGGGTCCTGGCATCATTGCGGGCGTGTATCGCCTTCAGCCTGCCCTTCAGAACTACGCGTGGGGGATGACCGAGGTCCTCGAGGACCTGGTCGGACTCCCGCACTCCGGCGACCCCGTCGCGGAGGCCTGGTGGGGCGCGCACACCTCCGCGCCCGCGCTCGCGATCGCGGCGCACCACGACGGCGCGGACGAGGCGGGCCTCCACGCGGGCGACGCGCTGCCGCTCGACGAGCTGATCTCGCGCATCCCCGAGACGATGCTCGGCCCGGACCTCGCCGGCCGCTGGGAGCGCCTGCCGTACCTCCTCAAGGTGCTCGCGATCGCGAAGCCGCTGTCTCTGCAGGTGCACCCCACGCTCGACCAGGCCGAGGCCGGCTACAAGGACGAGGACCAGCGCGGCGTCCCCGCGGACGCGCCCACCCGAACCTTCAAGGACCGCTCGCACAAGCCCGAGATGATCGTCGCGCTCACGCCGATGACGCTGCTCGCCGGCTTCCGTCCCGCGAACGCCGTCGCGCAGGACCTCGTGTGGCTCGGCCAGCCCTGCACGCGCCGCTGGGCGGAGGAGCTCGCCAACGCCACCGAGCCCACGGTCGCGCTCGGCCAGTACATCCAGAAGGTGCTGCGCGACCCCGAGGCCCCCGCGGCGCTCGAGGCGCTCGTCGAGGTCGGCGGCCGCTCCGGCGTGCCCGAGTCGCTCGCCGTCGCCTCCGCCGCGGCCCTCGAGTTCCCCGGCGACCCGGGCGCGCTCGTCGCGATCGCCCTCAACGTCGTGCGCCTGACCCCGGGCCAGGCGTGCTTCACCACCGCGGGCGTCATCCACTCGTACCAGTCGGGCGTCGGCGTCGAGATCATGGCGAACTCCGACAACGTCGTGCGCGCGGGCCTCACGCCCAAGCCGGTCGACATCGACCTGCTCGTCGCGCTCACCGACGGCACGCCGACCCCGCCCCCGCGGGTGATCACCGAGCGCGACGGCGCGGTCACGCGCTTCCCCACGCCCGTCGACGAGTTCGCGCTGTCGATGGTCGAGCGAGGCTCCGCGGCCTTCGAGCCCGGCCCGCGCATCGTCCTCGCCGTGGACGGCACCGCGGCGGTCCACGGCGAGCGGGGCAGCGTGTCGCTGGCGCGCGGCGAGGCCGTGTTCGTGCCGCACGGCGACGGGCGTCTCATGGTCGATGCGGTGGGGTCGACCTTCGTGGTCGAAGTGCCTACGTCGGGGTCGTAGCGAGCCACTACCCTGGGGGCCATGTCTCTTCGCATCTCCGTTTTCGGTACCGGTTATCTGGGGGCCACGCACGCGGCCGGTATGGCGGAGCTCGGTCATGAGGTCATCGGTGTCGATATCGACCCGGCCAAGATCGAGCGCCTGCAGCGCGGCGAGGTCCCCTTCTACGAGCCCGGGCTGCCCGAGCTCCTTCGCAAGCACGTCGAGTCGGGCCGGTTGCGGTTCACGACGGACGCGGCCGAGGCGGCCGAGTTCGCCGACGTCCACTTCATCGGGGTGGGCACGCCGCAGAAGAAGGGCTCGTATGCGGCGGACATGACGTTCGTCGACTCCGTGATCGAGACCCTGGCGCCGCTGATCACGCGTCCCGCGGTGATCCTGGGCAAGTCGACGGTGCCGGTGGGCACCGCGGCGCGTCTGGCGGCGCGGGTGCGGGAGCTGTCTCCGGTGGGTGAGGACGCGCAGCTGGGCTGGAACCCGGAGTTCCTGCGCGAGGGCTTCGCGGTCGAGGACACGCTGCGGCCCGATCGTCTGGTGATCGGTGTGGACAAGGACCGTCCGGGCCGCATCGAGGAGGTCGCGCGCGAGTGCTACGCCGACGCGATCTCCCGCGACACGCCGTTCCTGGTGACGGACCTGGCGACCGCGGAGCTGGTCAAGGTGTCCGCGAACGCGTTCCTGGCGACGAAGATCTCGTTCATCAACGCGATCGCGGAGGTGTGCGAGGCCACCGGTGCCGATGTCGTGGAGCTGGCGGACGCGATCGGTCACGATGCGCGCATCGGCCGCAAGTTCCTGGGCGCCGGTCTGGGCTTCGGTGGCGGCTGCCTGCCCAAGGACATCCGTGCGTTCATGGCGCGTGCGGGCGAGCTGGGTGTGGATCAGGCGTTGACGTTCCTGCGTGAGGTCGACGACGTGAACCTGCGTCGTCGTCAGCATGTGATCGGCCTGGTCGAGGGCGAGCTGGACGGCCGCCTCAAGGGCGGCAAGGTCGCGGTGCTGGGTGCGGCGTTCAAGCCCGAGTCGGACGACATCCGTGACTCGCCGGCGCTGGACGTGGCGGGCCGTCTGCACCTCGAGGGTGCGGACGTGCGGGTCTTCGACCCCGAGGCGATGGCCAACGCCGCGCAGATGTGGCCGACCCTGACGTTCGCCGAGAGCGCCGCGGACGCGGTCAAGGACGCCGAGGTCGTGGTGGTCGCCACGGAGTGGAAGGAGTTCCGCTCGCTGGACCCCCACGCCGTCGCGGAGCTCGTGGCGAACAAGGTGATCGTCGACGGGCGCAACTGCCTGCCCGCCGAGCAGTGGATCGACGCCGGCTGGCGCTACATCGGACTGGGACGCCACGCGTCCTGAACGGAGCTCGTCATGACGGACCTCATCGACACGACGGAGATGTACCTCCGCACCATCTACGAGCTGATCGAGGACGGCGTCACGCCCATGCGCGCGCGCCTCGCGGAGCACCTGGGCCACGCCGGCCCGACGGTCTCGCAGACGATCGCGCGGATGGAGCGGGACGGGCTCGTCGTCGTGACGGAGGACCGCCACCTCGAGCTCACGGCCGAGGGCGAGGCGCTCGCGATGCGGGTGATGCGCAAGCACCGCCTCGCGGAGCGCCTCCTCACGGACGTCATCGGCCTGGACCTCGCGCACGTCCACGACGAGGCCTGCCGGTGGGAGCACGTGATGAGCGAGCGCGTCGAGCGGCGCCTCCTCGAGGTGCTCGACACCCCCACCGTGTCGCCCTACGGCAACCCCATCCCCGGCCTCGCGGAGCTGGGGGTCGAGGACGCCGCCCCCGCCCCCGAGGAGCGCCGTCTGACGGACCTCGCGGACGCCGGTGTGGCGCACGTCACAGTCACCCGCATCGGGGAGCACCCCCAGGCGGACCTGCAGCTGCTCGGCGAGATGGTCGAGAACGGTGTGCTGCCAGGCGCGACGGTAGGGCTCTCGGGGGGTCCCGAGACGGTCGAGATCACGGTCGGCGGCCGTAGGGGAGTGCTGGGCAAAGATCAGGCGCGCCACATCTTCGGCTTGCCTTCCTAGGGAACTTTGATAAATTTTCGATAACAACGAACGGCCACGACGGCATGGAGACCTCCTCCACGGCGCCCCGACCAAGACGAAACGCTCGAAGATGACGCGAGCGCTGAGGGTGCAGAAACATCGACGCGCACGGGGCGCGGAAGGAACGAAAACACATTGAAGTACGGATACATGCGCGCCAAGACGCGCGCGGTGGCCGCGGCCACGGGTGCAGCACTCGTGGTCGTCCCCCTCACAGGAGCCGCCGCTGCAGCCTTGGTCACCGATGAGTCCGCCGACTCCGGTGCCCGCCTCGACGCCGCGGCCTACACGGCCTACAGCAATGACATCGCGGACATCCCCGAGGTCACCACGGCCTCGAAGAAGAAGGACGCGTACACGATCGACACCCCGACGGTGAAGGTCAAGGTGCCGCCGCCGCCGGAGCCCGAGCCGGAGCCCGTCGTCGTCGAGGACACCACCTCGTACGAGTCGACGACCAGCACCGCGACCACCGTGTCGAGCGTCGAGACCACCACCACTCCCTCGGCCGACGTCCAGGCCGCGATCTCCGGCTCCGCCGTGATCGCCGAGGCCTCGAAGTACGTGGGCGTGCCCTACGTCTCGGGCGGCTCCACGCCGTCGGGCTTCGACTGCTCGGGCTTCGTGTCCTACGTCTACGGCCAGCTCGGCATCTCGCTGCCGCGCTCCTCGGGCTCGTACTACTCGGTGGGCACCCGCGTGTCGACGCCGCAGCCGGGCGACATCATCGTCACCCCGGGCCACGTGGCGATCTACGCCGGCCCGAACCTGCAGATCGACGCCGCGACGCCTGGCACCACCATCCAGTTCCGCGCGATCTGGCAGACCGGCCAGGTCTACGTCCGCGTCACCTGATCGCATCCGCGTCGCGAGGGCCGTCACCGCAAGGTGGCGGCCCTCGCTGCGTCTCCGGGCGGCTCGCGCTCCCCAGGCCGCCGCATCGTCCTTCCGCACCTCTCGGCGCCGCTACGGTGGAACCATGAGGACGACGATGGTGCCGAACCTGGGACGTGAGATCTCGCTGGTGGGTCTGGGGACCTGGCAGCTGGGTGGCGATTGGGCCACCGTGGGCGACGAGGCCGCGCAGGAGGTGCTCACCGCCTCGGCGGACGCCGGCACGCGCCTGTTCGACACGGCGGACGTGTACGGCGACGGCCGCTCGGAGAAGGCGATCGGCCGGTTCCTGGCCGGGCGCGACGACCGCGACGACTTCGTGGTCTTCACCAAGATGGGCCGCCGCGCGACCCCGCACGAGGACAGCGCGTACACGCTCGACAACTTCCGCCGGTGGACGGACCGCTCGCGCGAGAACCTCGGTGTCGAGACCCTTGACCTCGTGCAGCTGCACTGCCCGCCCTCGTCGGTGTACGAGCAGCAGCGCGTCTACGACGACCTCCGCACGCTGCAGCAGGACGGCGCGATCGCGCGCTGGGGTGTCTCGGTGGAGCTCGTGGACGAGGCCCTCGCGGCGCTCGAGCAGCCCGACCTCGCGACCATCCAGATCATCGTGAACATCTTCCGCCGCAAGCCTCTCGAGCGCGTGCTGCCGCTGGCCGCCGAGCGGGGCGTGGGCATCATCGCGCGCCTGCCGCTCGCGTCGGGGCTGCTGTCGGGCAAGTACGACGAGCACACCACGTTCGCGCCCGAGGACCACCGCACGTGGAACCGTGACGGGTCGAAGATGAACATCGGCGAGACGTTCTCCGGGATCCCGTTCGAGGTGGGCGTCCAGGCCGCGCGCGAGGTCGCCGCGCTGACCCCCGAGGGCTGGACCACGGCGCAGATGGCGCTCGGCTGGCTCGCGCAGGTGGGCGTCGCGACGATGATCCCCGGCGCGTCCAAGGTGTCGCAGGCGCAGTCCAACGCGGCCGCCGCGGACTTCCCCGAGCTCCCCGCGGAGACCATGGACCGGCTCGAGCAGATCTACGAGACGTACTGCCGGGAGCACGTGCACGAGGTGTTCTGAGCGCGAATGCACCGTCAGCGGTACGGCTGAGACCCGGGGCCCCCGAAAACGCACCGTCAGCGGTATCGCTGGCGCGGGTTGGGCTTCCGGCGGCACGATCCGCGGGTCGCCCCGCGCGCAGCCGGTACCCTGGTCCGCGTATCCCACGCTCGCGCCTGTAGCTCAGTGGATAGAGCACCGCTCTCCTAAAGCGGGTGTCGCCAGTTCGAATCTGGCCAGGCGCACCATCGGGTCGGGTTCCGACCATCGTCCCACCCGCGCCCGCCGCGCGAGGCATAACGTGGTGACATGGTCGGGACGGTCCGGCGCCATCTCGAGATGATCGTGCTGGTCGTCTCGGGCCTCCTGCTGGCCGGCGGCGCCGTCGCCTGGTGGACCTCCGCCCCCGACGCCGCGTCCGCGCTGTGGATCGCCGGCACCGTCCTCGGCCTCCTCTACATCCTCCCCGCCACGGTCGCGGCCGCGATCCACCGCCGCCCGACGGTCGACGTGATCGCCGTGCTCGCGCTCGCCGGCGCCCTGTGGGTCGACGAACCCCTCGCCGGCGCGATCATCACCCTCATGCTCGCCACGGGCCAGGTGCTCGAGGCCCGCGCCGCCGCGCGCGCCCGCCGCGAGCTCAGCCTCCTCACCGAGCGCGCGCCCCGCACCGCGCGCCGCCTCACCGCCGACGGCATCGAGGAGGTGCCGGTGGACGATGCGGCGATCGGGGACCACCTGCTGGTCCGCCCGGGCGAGGTGGTCCCGGTGGACGGGCGCCTCACGGCCGCCGCGACGTTCGACGAGTCGGCGCTCACGGGCGAGTCCGTGCTCGTCGAGCGCGCCGCGGGCGAGGACGTCCGCTCCGGCGTGGTCAACGCCGGCTCCCCGGTCGAGATCGTCACGACGACCACCGCCGCCACCTCCACCTACGCCGCGCTGGTGCGGCTGGTCGAGGAGGCGCAGGCGACCTCGGCGCCGTTCGTGCGCACCGCCGACCGCTGGGCCATCGCCTTCGTCCCGCTCACCCTCGCGCTCGCGGGCGCGGCGTGGTGGGTGTCCGGCGACCCCGTTCGCGCCGTCGCAGTGCTCGTGGTGGCGACGCCGTGCCCGTTGCTGCTCGCCGCGCCCATCGCGATCGTGTCGGGACTGTCGCGCGCGGCCCGGCTCGGCGTCGTCGTGAAGGGCGGGGGAGCGCTCGAGCGGCTCGCGGTGGGCCGGGCGATGGTGGTCGACAAGACCGGCACGCTCACCCGCGGCCGCCCCGAGGTGAGCGACCTGGTCCCCGCCGAGGGAGGCGACGCGGACGACGCGCTGCGCCTCGCCGCGTCGCTCGACCAGCTGTCGGCGCACGTGCTCGCCGGACCGATCGTCGAGGCCGCCCTCGCGCGCGGCCTCACCCTCACCATGCCGGAGGCGCCCGAGGAGGTCCACGGCCAGGGCGTCGCGGGCACCGTCGACGGCTGCCGCGTGCGCGTGGGCCGGCCGTCGTGGATCACCGGTCCCGAGCCCGACCGGTGGGCGCGCCAGGTGCGTCGCCGCGCCGACCTCGACGGCTCCATGAGCGTCCTCGTCGAGGTCGACGGGGAGCCGGCCGCCGCGATCCTGCTGCACGACCCCGTCCGCCCAGACGCGCCCCGCATGATCCGGGCGCTGCGCGCGGCGGGCGTCAGCCGCATCGTCCTCGCGACGGGCGACCGGGCGGACGTGGCCCAGATGGTCGGCCGCGTGGTCGGCGTCGACGAGGTGCTCGCCGAGTGCACGCCCGAGGACAAGCTCGCCGCGCTGGCCCTCGCGCGCGAGCACGGCACCACGGTGATGGTCGGCGACGGCATCAACGACGCGCCCGCGCTCGCGGCCGCCGACGTGGGTGTGGCACTCGCCGCCCGCGGCGCCACCGCATCGTCCGAGGCCGCCGACGTGGTGCTCACGGTCGACCGCGTCGAGGCGCTCGCGGACGCCATGCGGGTCGCCCGCCGCTCGCGCCGGATCGCGCTGCAGGCGGTGTCGGTCGGGATGGGGCTGTCGCTCGTCGCGATGATCGCCGCGGCGATGGGCTACCTCGCGCCCACGGTGGGCGCGGCGCTGCAGGAGGTCATCGACCTGCTCGCGATCCTCATCGCGCTGCGCGCGGTGCTGCCGGGGCGCGACCGTGCCCCCGCGCTGTCGGAGGTCGACCGCGCCACGCTCGCGGCCCTGCGCGAGCAGCACGACGGCCTCTCGCCGCTCGTCGAGCGGGTGGCCTCCGTCGCGGACCGGCTCACGAGCACGGCCCCCGACCTCGCGCCCGCGCGCGACCTCCTCGACGCGCTCGAGACGGAGCTCGTCCCGCACGAGCGGGCCGACGAGGAGCGGCTGGTCCCGCTCGTGGCCCGCGCGCTGGGAAGCCACGACGCGGTCGCCGCGCTCAGCCGCTCGCACGCCGAGATCGAGCACCAGGTGGTGCGGCTGCGCCGGCTGCTCGACGCCGTCGGCGAGGGCCCGGACGCCGCCGGCCCCGAGGACGTGGTCGAGCTGCGCCGGCTGCTCTACGGCCTCTACGCCGTGCTGCGCCTCCACAACGCGCAGGAGGACGAGGACGCGTTCAGCCTCATCCCTGCGCACGGCGGCTGACCCGTGCCGGGCCGCGCGACGGTCGACGCCGTCATCGTGGGCGGGGGTGCCGCGGGCCTGTCGCTCGCCGCGCACCTCGCGGCCGCCGGCTGGGGCGACGACGTCGTGCTTCTCGACGACGGAGCGCAGCCCCTCGAGGACCGCTCGTGGGCGTGGTGGAGCACCGGCGGCGGGCTGCTCGACGGCGCGGCGTCGACGGCGCTCGGCGCGGCGGACGTCGCGGGCGAGGGCTGGTCGCGACGGCTCGACCTCGGCCCGTACGCCTACCGCGTCGCCACGGGACCGGCGCTCGCGGAGGCCGCCACCCGGCTCGTCGCGTCGCGGCCCGGCTACCGGCGGCTGCGCGGCACCGCGCGCACCCTGGCGGTGGACGATGCGGGGGTCCAGGTCGCGTACGAGGACCCGGACGGCCGGGCGCGCGCGGTGCGCGCCCGCTGGGTCTTCGACTCGGTGGGGCCCGGCGCGGCGGCACCCGTCCCCGACCCGGACGCCCGGTTGGACCTCCTGGGCCTGCACGTCGAGACGGACCGCGACGCCTTCGACCCCGGCGCGGTCACGCTCATGGACTTCCGCACCGGCCAGGAGGACGGGCTCGCCTTCGTGTACGTGCTGCCGACGTCCGCGCGGACGGCGCTGGTCGAGCGGACCGTCTACGCGGCACCCGAGGCGCCCGCGATCCCGCACGACCCCCACCTCTCGGCCTACCTCCGCGACGTCCTGCGCGTGGGCGGGCACCGGATCGTCGCGCGCGAGGAGGGCACAATCCCGCTGCGCGTGCGCCCGCCGGCGGCGCCCGAGGGCCCGGTCGTCCCGATCGGCGCGCGCGCCGGGATGATCAAGGCCTCCACGGGCTACGCGTTCGGCCGGATCCAGCGCCACAGCGCCGCGATCGCGGCCGCGCTCGCGGCGGGACGCTACCCGGGCCGGGCGGCGGTGCATCGTCGCTGGCCGCGCACGCAGGACGCCGCGCTCCTGCGCGTCGCGCGCGCCGACCCCGCCGAGGCGCGCGCCTTCCTCGAGACGCTGCTCCGACGCAACCCCGCGCCGCGCATCCTGGCCTTCTTCGACGAGGACCTCCCGCCTCGCGAGCACCTGCGCCTGTACGCCACGCTGCCGCTGCTGCGCTTCGGCCTCGCGTGCGCCTCCGCATCGTCCCGACGCCCCCGGTAGCGGCGGCCCGGGACGCATCCCGGCGCGCGTAACCTTGCTCACCATGGGGACGGTGCCTGGGGCCGGCCGCGACGCCGCGGCGCGCCCCGTCGCGCGCCTGACCGGCGAGGCCGCGGCGGACCCGTCGTCGCTGCGCTCGCACAACCTGGGCATCGTGATGCGGCTGCTGCGCGACCACGGCACGCTCACCCGCAAGGACATCGAGCACGCGACCGGCATGGTGCCCGCCTCGGTCACGAACCTCGTCGCCGACCTGCACGACCGCGGCCTCGTGCGCGACGTGCGCGGCGGCGGCAGCGAGGCGCGCCGGCGCGGCCGCCCGCGCGTCATGGTCGAGGCCGTCCCGGACCGCTGCCTCGCGCTCGCGGTCCGCATCGAGCGCACGCGCGTCACCGGCGAGCTGCACTCGAGCGCGGGACTGCTGCTCGACTCGTCGTCGCGCGGCGTCACGCTCGCGTGGGGCCAGCCGGGCGACGTCGCGCACGCGATCGCGGAGCTGGTCGAGCGCGCCCAGCAGCGCGCCGCCGAGCACGGCGCGGTGCTGTTCGCGTGCGTCGTGACGATGCCGGGCCCGGTGGGCAGCGACAACCGCATCGCGGACACGGCCGAGTTCGGCTGGGGACACCTGGGCCTGGTCGACCTCATCCACGCGGCGGGTGTGCCTGCCGATGTGAGAGTCGAGGTCGTCAACGACGCCAACGCGGCCGCGCTCGCGGAGCACTCGGCGCTGCCGATGCCGCGCCCGGGGGTGATGCTCTATGTCGAGGGCTCGGTGGCGTTCGGCGTCGGCGGCGGCGTCATCGCGGACGGGCGGATCCTCACCGGCGGCCGCGGCTACGGCGGCGAGCTCGGGCACGTCACGGTCGACTGGCGCGGACGCTCGTGCGTGTGCGGTGCGAACGGCTGCCTGTCGGCGTACCTGGGCCCCGAGGCGCTGCTCACCTCCGCCCGCCTCATGGACCTCGCGCAGATGGCGGGCCGGCAGGCCGCGATGGACGAGCTGCGCGCCCGCCTGGACCGCGGCGAGAAGCGGGCCGTGGACGTGGCGCTGCGCGCGGGCGACATCCTCGGCGCCGCCGTGCGATCCGTCTACGACGTGGTCAACCCCACCGAGCTGGTCCTCGGCGGCTACCTCGCGGGCATGCGCCGCTGGCTCGAGCCGGGCATCCAGATGCAGCTCGCGCCGCGCACCGAGCGTCTCGCGCCCCTGACGATCGAGTCCGGCCGGCTGGGCCGTCGCGCGGGCCTGGTCGGCGCCGCGCGCCACGGCCTCACCCCGATGTTCGACGACCCGACCGTCGTGCCCGCCGCGCGCCGGGACGATGCGGTGGCCGAGGGGGCCTGAGCGGCCCCCATCGTCGCCGTGCATCTCTCCACACAGCGGGCTCGGAATCGTGCCCTCGTCGGGCATGTGCCCGTTCACATCCTGCGGTTCGTGTGGAGGAGTGCTCCACCTGTGTGGAGAGGCGCACGGGTGGGGTCAGGCCGCGGTGAGGCGGGCGAGGCGCATATTGACGCCGTCCCACAGGCAGGTCTGCATCCACAGGCCGCCCGCGAGCACCGACGCCGGCGTGTACTTGGGCACCGTGAGCAGCTGCGTGATCTCGTACTCGCCCGCGGCGTAGCCGGTGAGCGTGACCGCATCGCCGACCTCGAGGTCGAGCACCACGTCGCCGCCGCAGTGGTTGTGCGCGGACACGACGTCGCCCGCGACGAAGTCCTCGAATACCCAGCCGGCGCACAGGTCGAGCGCCTCCTGGTGGCCGGTGAGCCGCACGTCGAACGCATAGCCGGGGTCGGGTGCGGGCGCCTCCGTGACGTCGACGTCGGGGGTGTCGACGTCGAAGTCCGCGTCGTGGGCCGCGGAGATGGGTCCGACGCCGCTCGTCGCGGCCGGGATCGAGTCGTGGAGCGGGTTGAGGGTCTCGGCGGCCGCCGCCGGGACGATGCCGGCGGCGGCGAGGAGGGTGAGGGCGGCGAGCAGCGGCACGCGGGTTCGGGGCACGGGTCAGGCCTTCCGTCGGGGGGTGCACGACGCCTCAGCACCGTCGGCGGAGTCCAACAATTGTCACAAATCGGACACGGAACGGCATCGTTTTATTCCCTCAGGCGACGATCGCCCCGACACTCCGAACGGAGCTGGTCCCGACACGCGGGCCGGATCGGGGCGCGGCGCCTGGTATCCCCGGCGTGTCGCGGCGAACTCCGTGCGTGGTGTCCGGAAGATGCGCGTTCGCGGAGTATTGTCGACAATATTGTCGATCGCATGGGGTGGCAGCGTCGCCGCCCCACGCTCACGGGAGGAGGGTCCCATGGCTGCGGACACACGGGTGCTCGAGGACCTGAGGGCCGCCATCCTGCGCGGTGAGTTCGCGCCGCGCCAGCGCCTCGTCGAGGCCGAGCTGTGCGAGCAGTTCGACGCGAGCCGCTTCTCCGTCCGCGCCGCCCTCCAGGCGCTCGAGGCCGACGGCCTGGTCGAGCGTCAGCGCAACGTGGGCGCCCGCATCCGCGAGATCGGCATCGAGGAGGCGGTCGAGATCAGCGAGGTCCGCCAGGTGGTCGAGGGCCTCATCGCGCGCCGCGCCGCCGAGCGTGCGAACGATGCGGAGGCCGAGGGGCTCGCGGCGATCGGCCGGGAGATGCACGCGGCCGTCGCGGCCGGCGAGGTAGCGGAGTACAGCGACCTCAACGCGCGCCTCCACGCGTCGCTCCGGGAGATCGCCCGTCACGAGAAGGCGAACGACATCATCGCCCGCCTCCACGGCCAGATGGTGCGGCACCAGTTCGCGCTGTCGCGCCAGCCCGGCCGCTCCAAGGTCTCGGTATGGCAGCACCAGGCCATCATCGACGCCGTGGTCGCGCGCGACGGCGACGCCGCCGAGGCGGCGATGCGCGCCCACATCGCCTCGGTGATCGAGGCGCTGCGCGCCATCCGCTAGGGGCTCGGCCAAGGTCGCGCCGCGCGACTCGGTCGGCGTCGTGACACAAACGTTGCCAATATCGGCTACAAGATTGTCGACAATCCTGTTAGCGTGGGGGGTGCCACGTCCTCAAAGAAGAGGGCGCGGGTCTCAAGGAGGAGCCCCATGCACGTTCAGTCCCTGTCGGTCCGCATGAGGACCGCGCTCGGAGCGGTGGCCGCCATCGGCGTCCTCGCGCTCACCGCCTGCAGCTCGGATGGGGGTGGCACCGGCAGCAGCGAGTCGGCGGAGCCCATGGAGTCCGAGACCGGCGGTGCGATGATGGAGACCGTCGACGTCACGGTCGGTCTCATCCCCATCCTCGATGTGGCGCCGATCTATCTCGGCGTCGAGCAGGGCTTCTTCGAGGAGGAGGGGCTCAACCTCAAGCTCGAGCTTGCCCAGGGCGGCTCGTTCATCATCCCCTCGGTCAGCCAGGGCGACTATCAGTTCGGGTTCAGCAACGCCACCTCGCTGATCCTCGGAACTGCCAACGGTGTGGGCCTCGAGGCCGTCGGTCCCGGCGCATCGACCAACGGCACCGAGGAGGACATGGCTGCGGTGCTCACCACGGCCGACTCCGGCATCGCGACCGCGAAGGACCTGGAGGGCAAGAAGGTCGGCGTCAACGCGCTCGCCAACGTCAACACCGCCACCATCAACCAGATGGTGCGCGACGACGGCGGCGACCCCACGAAGGTCACGTTCGTCGAGCTGCCGTTCCCGGACATCGTCCCCGCGATCGTGTCGGGAGACATCGACGCAGGCCAGGTGGTCGAGCCCTTCCGCACGGCCGGCGTGAACCAGGACCTCGTGAGCATCGGCTCCAACTTCCTCGCGATGAGCCCGACGTTCATGATCGCCGAGTACTTCACCTCGTCCGACTACGCGGCCGAGAGCCCCGAGGTGGTCGCGGGCTTCGAGGCGGCGCTCGCCAAGTCGTTCGCGTACGCCACCGAGAACCCTGATGAGGTCCGCGCGATCGTGCTGACCTACACGCAGATGGATGAGGAGACTGCGAACGCCGTGCGGCTGCCGGGCTGGCCGACCGAGATCGACGCCGCATCGATCGATCTGCAGGCCGAGCTCGCGGTGAAGGACGGGATGCTCACCGACATCCCGGACCTGTCCAACCTCAAGTAGCGGGACCGGGGCCGCGGCATCCCCGGCCGCGGCCCCGGGCTCCCGCCCGCCGGCATCGTCCGGCTCCCACCCCTCATCCCACCCGACGGTCCGCCGTCGAATCGGAGGCCTTCCGTGTCCTCGACCCCAGCCACGCTGGCACCGCCCGCCCGGTCGCGGGCCGCCAACCGCTCCCGAAGGCTGCGTCGCAGCCGTGATCTCTGGCTCGGTGTCACGGGCGTCATCCTCGTCCTCGTGGGAGCCGAGACGCTGTCCCGCACCGGCATCGTCAACCCTGATTTCCTCCCGCCCGTCACCGAGATGTACGCGGCCCTGTTCGCCATGCTCGGCGAGGGCTGGTTCTGGGAGGCGCTGTGGCTCACGGTGCGCGGCTGGGCGATCGGTCTCGCCGCGGCCATGGCTCTCGGCATCGTGGTCGGCTTCGTCATCGGCTCGATCCCGTTCCTCAGGAAGTTCACCAGCTCCACCATCGAGTTCCTGCGTCCGATCCCCTCGGTGGCGCTCATCCCGCTGGTCATCCTCATCTTCGGCACCAGGCCCCAGTCCGCGTTCGTGCTCGTGCTCTACGCGGCCTTCTGGCAGGTGCTGGTCCAGGTCCTCTACGGCGTGGCAGACGTGGACCCGGTGGCCCGTGACACCGCGCGTTCCTATCAGTTCGGGCCGATCCGGATCGCACGGTCCGTCATCTACCCCACGGCGCTGCCGTACATCATGACCGCCTTCAAGCTCGGGGCTGCGGTGGCCCTCATCCTCGAGATCACCGCCGAGCTGGTGATCGGCGTGGATGGGCTGGGCCGCGAGCTCGGCATCGCGCAGAGCTCCGGGGCGGTGCCGGAGACGTACGCGCTGGTCATCGTCATCGGCCTCATCGGCGTGGCCGTCAACCTGCTCGCACGGTTCGTCGAGCGCAAGGCCCTCTGGTGGCACCCCTCGGTGAGGAGCGAGCAGTCATGACAAGGTTCCTCAAGGCGACGGGCTACGCGCTCGGCCTCCCCGCGATCCTGCTGACAGCCTGGTGGTTCGGCTCGGCGAACTCCACCAACCCGTTCTGGCCGCCGCTGCAGACCATCCTCGAGACGTTCCCCACCACGTGGACCTGGGACCGGATCGTCGGCGACGTGTTCCCGTCGCTCGCCCGCCTCGGCATCGGCTTCGGCATCGCCGTGGTTCTCGGCGTCGCGCTCGGCACCGCGATCGGCCTGTCGCCCACGCTCCGCGCCCTCTCCGAGCCGGTCCTCGAGTTCTTCCGCGCGATCCCTCCGCCGGTGCTGGTGCCGATCATCGCGCTGTTCGCCGGCTACACCGGCTGGCTCGGCAAGATCGTCACCATCGCCCTTGGCTGCCTCTGGCCCATCCTGCTCAACACGGTCGAAGGCGTACGTGGCCTCGAGCCCGTGCTCGGGGACACCGCCAAGAGCTATCACTTGAGCCCGTGGCGCCGCCTGGTCTTCGTGATCCTGCCCGGTGCGAGCCCGCGCATCTTCGCAGGCGCCCGCCAGTCCCTGTCCATCGGCGTGATCCTCATGGTGATCTCGGAGCTCTTCGGGGCCAACCGCGGCCTCGGCGCCGCGATCGTCCAGTTCCAGCGGAGCTTCGCCATCCCCCAGATGTGGACCGGCGTGATCGTGCTCGGTCTCATCGGAGTCCTGCTCGCGACCGTGTTCAAGATCGTCGAGAACCGCATGCTCGCCTGGTACGTCGGGCAGCGTCAGATCGAACGAGGAGTGTGACCATGTCCATCACCACCCTGCTCTCGGGCCGCACCGCGAAGGCCCCTGCGGCTGCGACCACGGACGTGGCGCTCGACCTTCGCAACGTGCAGAAGACCTACGACACCCCTGGGCGTCCCCAGGTCGAGGCGATCCGTCACCTCGACTTCGGCATCCGCCGCGGCGAGCTCGTCTGCGTGGTCGGCCCCTCGGGCGCCGGCAAGACCACGCTGCTGCGCTCGATCGCGGGCCTGCTCGAGCTCACCTCCGGCGAGGTGGTGCTCGACGGCGAGGTCGTCGTCGGCCCGCCGGAGGGCATGGCCGTCGTCTTCCAGGAGTACGGCCGCAGCCTGTTCCCGTGGATGACCGTGCGTCAGAACATCGAGCTGCCGCTCAAGGAGAAAGGCATCGCCAAGGCCGAGCGGCGCGCGAAGGTCGACCGGGCGCTCGAGGAGGTGGGGCTCACCGAGGCCTCCGAGCAGCACCCCTGGCAGCTCTCGGGAGGCATGCAGCAGCGCGTCGCGATCGCCCGCGCGATCGCCTTCCAGCCGTCGGTCCTGCTGATGGACGAGCCGTTCGCCGCGGTCGACGCGCAGACCCGCGCGGAGCTCGAGGACCTCGTGCGGAAGCTGTGGAAGGACCTCGGCGTCACGGTGCTGTTCGTCACCCACGACATCGACGAGGCCGTCTACCTGGGCGAGCGCGTGATCGTGCTGTCGAACCGGCCCACGGTGCTGATGGAGGACGTGCGGGTCAACCTGCCCGCCGACCGCGACCAGCTCACCACCCGCTCGGACCCGCACTTCGGCGAGCTGCGCGGGCACGTGTACGAGCTCATCCAGCGCGCCAAGCGCGGCGACCGGCCGGACGCCCCGGCCGCCCCGCCCGCCGCCGCATCGTCCCCCGAGGAGGCCTGACGTGGAGACCGTGATCCTCACCGACCCGCCGCGCCCGCCCCGCGAGACGGTCGAGGCGTTCTCGACGATCGGCGTCGCGACCGTGCACGAGGCGATGGGGCGCACGCGGTCGATCTCCGCGCTGCGTCCCATCCAGCAGGGCACGCGTGTCGCGGGCACCGCGGTCACGGTGATGAGCTGGCCCGGCGACAACCTCATGATCCACGCCGCGATCGAGCAGTGCGGTCCCGGCGACATCCTCGTCGTCACCACCCGCGAGCCGTCCTCGCACGGCATGTTCGGCGAGCTGTTCGCGACCGGACTCCAGCGCCGCGGCGTGGTGGGCGCGATCATCGACGCGGGCGTGCGCGACACCCAGGAGCTGCGCGACATGGGATTCCCGGTGTGGGCGCGCCACATCAACGTCATGGGCACCGTCAAGAGCACGCCCGGCGCGATCAACGTGCCGATCGTCGTCGGTGGCCAGGTCATCGACGCGGGCGACATCGTGGTCGCCGACGACGACGGGCTCGTCGTGGTGCCCCGCCAGGAGGCGGACGATGCGCTGGTGAAGTCCCGCGCGCGCCTGGACAAGGAGGAGGCGACGCGGCAGGCGTTCGTCGGCGGCGAGCTGGGCCTCGACCGCTACGGCATGCGGCCGGTGCTCGCGGACCTGGGCGTCACGTACCGGCGGCACCCGGAGGCGGACCCCGCATGACCGGCATCCCCTGCGCGCTCATGCGCGGCGGCACCTCCAAGGGAGGGATCTTCCTCGCGGAGGACCTGCCCGCGGATCCCGCCGCGCGCGACGACCTGCTGCTGCGGATCATGGGCAGCCCCGACCTCCGTCAGATCGACGGGCTCGGCGGCGCGCACCCGCTCACCAGCAAGGTCGGCGTGGTGAGCCGCGCGGGGGACGATGCGGCGGACATCGACTACCTGTTCCTCCAGGTCGCGGTGGACAAGCCGGTCGTGTCGACCTCGCAGACGTGCGGCAACATCCTCGCGGCCGTGGCGCCGTTCGCGATCGAGCGGGGCCTCGTGCCCGCGCGCGACGGCGCGACCGTGGTGCGGGTGCGCATGGTCAACACCGGCACCGTCGCGGCGCTGACCGTGCGGACGCCGGGCGGCGAGGTCACGTACGACGGCGACGCCGAGATCTCCGGGGTCCCCGGGACGGCCGCGCCGGTGGAGGTCGCGGTCGAGCCCGCGGCGGGTGCGCTGCTGCCCACCGGCAACCCGGTCGACCGCATCGCCGGGGTGGACGCGACGCTCATCGACAACGGCATGAAGTCCGTGCTCGTGCGTGCGGCGGACCTCGGCATCGTGGGCGACGAGGACCCGGCCGCGCTCGAGGCGGACCCCGAGGTGGTGCGACGCGTGGCCGAGATCCGCGAGGCGGCCTTCCCGCTCATGGGCATCGACGGCACGCCCGAGTCCACCACCACGCCGAAGATCGTGCTGCTCTCCGCGCCGGCGGAGGGGGGCGCGATCCGCACCCGCAGCTTCATCCCGTTCCGCGTGCACGAGGCCATCGGCGTGCTCGGCGCGGCCTCCATCGCCGCGGGCCTCCGCGTGGCGGGGACGGTCGCCGACGGCCTCGCGGTGCTCCCGCCGGACGGGGCGCCGCTGCGCGTCGAGCACCCCACCGGCTTCCTCGACCTGCACGTGGACCCCGTCCCCGGCGATCCGGGCGCGGTGGGGGAGACCCGCGTGATCCGCACCGCCCGCATGATCATGGACGGGCGCGTGCACCCGCGCAGCGCATCGGTGCCCGTCGCGAAGGAGCCGTCATGATGATGCCCAAGGTCGCCCTGATCGGGCTCGGAGAGGTGGGGCGGGTCTTCGTCGAGGACCTGCGCGGCGCGGGGCTCGCCGACATCACCGCGTGGGACTCGGCCTTCGCCGACCCGGGCAGCAAGGCCTCGCATCACGCGCGTGTGCTCGCGCTCACCCCCGCGGCGAGCGCCGCCGAGGCGGTCGCGGGCGCGGACCTCGTCGTGTCCGCGGTGACCGCGATGAACTGCGTGCCCGCCGCATCGTCCGTCGCCCCGGCGATCGCGCCCGGCGCCTGGTACCTCGACCTCAACTCGAGCTCGCCGGGCCACAAGCATGAGGCGGCCGCGCAGGTGCACACGGCCGGCGGCCGCTACGTCGAGGCGGCCCTGATGTCGCCGATCGAGCCGCGCCGGCTCGCGTCGCCGTTCATCCTCGGCGGCCCGCATGCGGAGCGCTTCGCCGAGGCGGCGGGCCGCTTCGGGATCACCGCCGCCACGGTCGGATCGGAGGAGATCGGCGTGGCCGCGGCCACCAAGCTGTGCCGTTCGGTCGTGGTGAAGGGGCTCGAGGCGCTGCTGTCGGAGTCGCTGCTCGCCGCCCGCCACTACGGCGTGGACCGCGAGGTCATCGCGTCGCTGTCCAACATCCTCCCCGAGGCCGACTGGGAGGCGATCGCCGGCTACTTCATGTCGCGCTCGCTCCAGCACGGCGGGCGCCGTGCGGAGGAGATGGAGGAGGCCGCCCAGACCGTGGCCGAGGCCGGCATCACGCCATGGATGGCGTCGGCGACGGTCGAGCGGCAGCGGTGGGCCGCGCAGTTCGGCGAGGTGCTGCCGCAGGAGACCACCCCCGCGCTCGTCGATGCCATCAGGCTCGCGGCGGGGCTGTACGAGGAGGGTGACGGATGATCATCGACTGCCACGGCCACTACACGACCGCGCCGGCCTCGCACGCCGCGTGGCGCGAGGCGCAGCTCGCCGCGTGGAAGGCGGGCGAGGCCGCCCCGGCGTACCCCGAGATCTCCGACGACGAGATCCGGGAGACCATCGAGTCGAACCAGCTGCGGCTCATCCGCGAGCGGGGCGCCGACGTCACGATCTTCTCGCCGCGCGCCTCCGTCATGGGCCACCACCAGGGTGACCTGTCGACCTCGATCGCGTGGTCCGAGGCGTGCAACACCCTCATCGCGCGCGTGGTCGACCTGTTTCCCGGCGTCTTCGCACCCGTGTGCCAGCTCCCGCAGTCGCCGGGCGAGGGCCTCGAGGCGTCGATCGCCGAGCTCGACCGCTGCGTGGGGATGGGGTTCATCGGCTGCAACGTCAACCCGGACCCGTCCGGCGGCCACTGGACCGCGCCGCCGCTGACCGACCGCTACTGGTACCCCCTGTGGGAGCGCATGGTCGAGCACGACGTGCCCGGCATGATCCACGTATCCGCGTCCGCCAACCCAGCCTTCCATGCGACCGGCGCGCACTACATGAACGCGGACACCACGGCGTTCATGCAGCTGCTCCAGGGCGACCTGTTCGCCGACTTCCCGACCCTGCGGCTGGTCATCCCGCATGGCGGGGGAGCGGTGCCGTACCACTGGGGCCGCTACCGCGGGCTCGCCGACATGCTGAAGCAGCCGCCGGTCTCCGAGCACCTCATGGGCAACGTCTTCTTCGACACGTGCGTCTACCACCAGCCAGGCATCGACCTGCTGACGAAGGTGATCCCGACGGAGAACATCCTGTTCGGGTCCGAGATGGTGGGCGCGGTGCGCGGCATCGACCCGGAGACGGGTCAGTACTTCGACGACACCAAGCGCTACATCGACGCCGCCGCGCTCACCGATGCGCAGCGCGAGGCGATCTACGCGGGCAACGCGATGCGGGTGTACCCGCGCCTCGCGGCGGCCCTGGAGGTCACCCCGTAGCGCCTCTCCACACAGCGCGGCTCGGAATCCTCCGTTCCGATGCAACCTCCGGCAGGGAACGGGGGTCGCTGGTGGACAGATGCACTTCTTGTGTGGAGAGGCGCACGGCGGGGCGCGGAGGGACGATGCGGCGGTGACCTTGGTCCCTCGCTGACGTGAACTATTGATCATATGTTCATTAGCGTCATCGACGACCACCCATCCCCCAGGAGTCACCCGTGCCCGCCACCGCCTTCAGCCACGTCCTCGAGCCCGTCTCGCTCGGCAGCCTGCAGCTGCGCAACCGCGTCATCATGGTCCCGATGGGGACCGAGATGGGCGACCACGAGGGCCACCTCACCGACCGCGAGGTCGCGTACTACGCCGAGCGCGCCAAGGGCGCGGGCCTCGTGTGCACCGGCATCAACGCGGTCACCGACGACTACGAGGTCATCAACGAGGGGCTCGGTCGCGTCGACACCGACGCCGCGATCCCCGGCCTGACCAAGCTCGCCGAGGCGTTCCACGCCCGCGGCGGCGCCGTGTCCGTCCAGCTCACCGCCGGCCTGGGCCGCAACATCAACAACATCGACCCCGAGCGGCTGCCGATCTCGGCGTCCGACAACCCGCACTGGCTCGACCCGAGCGTCCGGTGCCGCCCGCTCGAGACCCACGAGATCAAGGTCATCGTGCAGCGCTTCAAGGAGGCGGCGGCGCGCTGCGCCGTCGCCGGGATCGACGCGATCGACATCCACGGCCACACGGGCTACGTCATCGACCAGTTCCTGTCGCCGGTGTGGAACCGCCGCACCGACGAGTACGGCGGCTCGGTCGAGAACCGCTGCCGCTTCGCCGCGGAGATCATCGCGGCCGTCAAGGAGGGCGCCCCGGGCCTGCCCGTGAGCTTCCGCCTGTCCGTCGACCACCACTTCGAGGGCGGGCGCACCCCGGCCGAGTCGGTCGAGATCGCGCGGCAGCTCGAGGCCGCGGGCCTCGACCTGCTGATGATCGACGAGGGCTCGTACGAGGCCATGGACTACGTCTTCCCGCCGTACTACCTGGGCGACAACTGCATGATGGGCTCCGTCAAGATGTTCAAGGACGCGCTCACCATCCCCGTCCTCGGCTGCGGCAACCTCACGCCCGAGCGCGCCGAGTCCGCGATCGCGAACGGCGAGATGGACTTCGCCGGCATCGGCCGCGCCCTCATCGCGGACCCGGAGTGGGCCGCCAAGCTCGCCGAGGGCCGTCGCGAGGACATCCGCCCCTGCATCCGCTGCAACCAGCTGTGCGTGGGCAACGCGTTCGTCGGCAAGCCGCTCGGCTGCGCGGTCAACCCGACCGTCGGCCTCGAGCGCGAGCGCGTCCTCACGCCCGCCGCGGCCCCCAAGCGCGTCGCGATCGTGGGCGCCGGACCGGCCGGCCTCGAGGCGGCGCGCGTCGCCGCCCTGCGCGGCCACACGGTGGACGTGTACGAGAAGGGCGAGCAGCTGGGCGGCGTGCTGTGGCCCGCCGCGACCCCCGACTTCAAGAAGGAGCTGCGCTCCATGATCTTCTGGTGGGAGCGCCAGCTGAAGGACCTGCCGGTGACCGTCCACCTCGGCACCGAGATCACCGCCGACTCGCCCGAGCTCGACTCCGCCGACGCCATCATCGTGGCCGTCGGCACCGAGCCTGTCGCGCCCCCGATCCCGGGCCTCGACGGCGACAACGTGGTCGAGGTCATCGACGCCCACCTGGGCGCCTCCCTCGGCCACCGCATGGTGGTCTGCGGCGGCGGCCTCTCGGGCGCCGACTTCGCGCTCGAGATGCAGGAGAAGGGCCACGACGTCACCGTCGTCGAGATGGCCGACGGCATCGCCCCCGACCTGCTGATGATCAACCGCATCACGCTGCTCCGCGACCTCGCCGAGGCCGGCGTCACGCTGCTCACCGGCCACCGCGTGGTCGAGGTCAACGCCGCCGGCGTCAAGGTCGACGGCCCCGACGGCCCCGTCCAGATAGCGGCGGACACGGTGGTGAGCGCGTTCGGCGTGCGCCCCGCGACCGCGCTCGTCGAGGCGCTCCAGGCGCGCGGCGCCGTCGCCGTCGGCGACTGCGTCAAGCCCGCTAAGGTGGGCGACGCGATCAACGCCGGCTTCGAGGCGGCCTTCGCGCTGTAGGGACGATGCGCGGTCACGGGGGCCGCCCGGGCAGGGGGATACTGGCCGGGCGGGCCCGTCCGCCCGCGTCCCCGGAGGCACCATGAGCGAGAGCGTGCGCGCGCCCCGCATGGCGTGGGCCGTGTACGGCGCGGCGGTCGTCGCGTACTTCGTCGCGATCGTCAACCGCACGGCGCTCGGCGTCGCGGGCGTCGAGGCGAGCGAGCGGTTCGGGCTCGAGGCGACCGGTCTCGCGATGCTGTCGGTCACGCAGGTCGCCGCGTACGCCCTGCTGCAGATCCCCGCCGGGCGGCTCATGGACCGCTACGGCGCGCGCATCGTCATGACGGCCGGCCTGCTCGTGATGGCGGCCGGCCAGACGATGCTCGCGTTCACCCACGACGTGCCCCTCGCCCTCGTCGCGCGCGTGCTCATCGGCGCGGGCGACGCGCCCATCTTCATCGGCGCCAACCGGCTCATCGCGCTGTGGTTCCCGCCGCGTCGTGTGCCGATGCTGGTGCAGACCACCGGCCTCATCGGCCAGGCGGGCCAGCTGGCGAGCGCGATCCCCGTCGCCGCGCTGCTGCACGCCGCGGGCTGGTCGGTCACGTTCTCGGTGATCGCGGCCGCGAGCGTCGCGGTCGGCATCGCGGCGGGGCTCGGCCTGCGCACCCCGCCCGGCGACGGCGGCATCGCGATCGGCGAGCGCATGTGGACCGCCGTGCGCGGCACGGCCGGCACCGCGGGCACGCGCCTGGGCTTCTGGGCGCACTTCGTGACGCTGTTTCCCGTCAACACGCTGGCGCTGCTGTGGGGCGTGCCCTACTTCGTGACCGCGCAGGAGAAGACGCCCGCGCAGGCCAGCCTGCTGCTCACGTGCCTCACCTTCTCCGCCATGGCCGGCGGCCCGCTGATCGGCTGGTTCACCGGCCGCCATCCGCTGCGGCGCAGCTGGCTCGTGCTCGGCTCCGCCGCGCTGACCTTCGCCGCCTTCGCGACCCTGCTCGCCTTCGACACCCCGCGGCCGATGTGGCAGCTCGCGCTCTTCACCCTCGCGATCGGGCTCGGCGGCCCCGCGTCCGCGGTCGGCTTCGACTTCGCACGCACGTTCTCCGAGCGCCACCGGCTGGGCACCGCGAGCGGCTTCGTCAACGTCGGCGGCTTCTCCGCGACCATCCTCGCGGTGCTGCTCGTGGGCCTCGTGCTGCAGCTCGTGTCCGCGCCGGGCGCGACGGTCTACACGCTCGACGAGTACCGGATCGCGTTCGGCGTGCTCGCGGTGCCGTGGGCGGTCGGCGTCGCCGGCGTGATCGGCTCGCGCCGCCTGGCACGTCGCGACATGGCGGCCGGCGGGGTCGTGGTGCCGCCGCTGCGCGAGGCGCTGCGCCGCCGTCGCTGAACCTGGGTCCGAGGTCCGACGCGCGGGGACCGGTCGCGCCGTACCGTGAGGCGACCCTCGGAGGGACCCGTGACCCAGCCGCCCGCGCCCACGATGCGCGCCCGCGCGCCCCGGGCGGCCTGGCTCGTGCTGATCTCCGGCATGGCGCTGTACTTCGTGGCGATCGTCAACCGCACCGCGCTCGGCGTCGCCGGCGTCGCGGCGCTCGACCGCTTCGGCATCGAGGCCGCGTGGCTGTCGATCCTCGCGATCGCGCAGGTCGCGACCTACGCGGCGCTGCAGCTGCCCGCGGGCGCGCTGCTCGACCGCTGGGGCGCGCGCCGGCTCATGATCGGCGGCGCGCTGCTGATGGCGGCCGGCACCGCGCTGCTCGCCGTCACCACGAGCCTGCCGCTCGCGATCCTCGCGCGCGTGCTCATCGGGGCGGGCGACGCCCCCATCTTCATCTCCGCGTGCCGGCTCATCCCGCTGTGGTTCCCGCCTCGCCGCGTGCCGGTGCTCGTGCAGGTCACGGGCCTCGTGGGGCAGGCCGGCCAGCTCGCGACCTCCATCCCCGTCGCGTGGCTGCTGCGCGACCTCGGGTGGAGCGCCACGTTCGCGGTGCTCGGCGCGGCCACCCTTGCCGTCGCCGCGCTCGCGTTCCGGGGAATCCGGGTGCCGCCCGCCGACCCCGGGACGCGCACCGTCGCCGCCCCCGCATCGTCCCTGCGCGAGTCCATCCGCGTCGCCTCGCGCCCGGCGGGCACGCGTCTGGGCTTCTGGACGCACTTCCTGTCGCTGTGCTCGGCCAACACGGTCGCGCTGCTGTGGGGCGTGCCGTTCTTCGTCTCCACCCAGGGCCTGTCGCTGGCCGAGGCGAGCGCGCTGCTCATGGTCATCACTCTCACCAAGATGGCCGCGGGCCCGCTCGCTGGCTCCTTCACCGCGCGCCATCCGCTGCGCCGCAGCTGGCTGGTGATCGGCTCCGCCATCGCGACGGCTGCCGCGTGGGTCGCGATCCTCGCGCCGTCCACGCCGCGCCCGGTGTGGGAGCTCGGCGTGCTCATGGCGGTGATCGGCGCGGGCGGCCCCGTGTCCCTCATCGCGCTCGACTACGCGCGCACCTTCGGCCCCGAGGAGGCGATGGGCACCGCGACCGGCTTCGTGAACGTCGGCGGCTTCGTGTCGACCATCCTCGGCATCGTGCTCGTGGGCGTCACGCTGCAGGTGGTCTCGCCCGACGGCGCCGCGACCTACACGCTCGACGAATACCGGATCGCGTTCGCGACGCTGCTCATCCCGTGGGTCATGGGGATGGCCGGGGTGCTGCGCAACCGCCGCCTCGCGCGCGCCGACATGGCCGCCGCCGGCGTCGTGGTGCCGCCGCTGCGCGAGGCGCTCAGAAGGCTCCGATAAGGGACGATGGTGACGTTCACATCGCGGGTTTGACGGGGGGCCACCCGTGGTCCCACAATCCTCACAACAGTGCGTGTCGGCTGCACAAGTCGGCGCGCACTGTCTCTTTTTCCGGTCTGTCCGGGATGCGTGGACGATGCGCGTCGCGGGTGGGCCCGGCGGGCGGCGGCGTGGTGCGCGGAAGCGCCGTGACCGGACCGTTACCGTAGGACGGTGGTCGACTACATCGGGCGCGCGCTCGTCGCGGACGCCCTGCGCGAATGGAGGGAGCAGCTCCAGCAGCTGGCGACCGTCTCGCCGCTGCGGGACCTCGCGCTGAGCGAGACGACCACGGTGGACCTGCGGGGCTCGCATCCCGGCGGGCTGGCCCCGCTGTTCGCCGGCCGCGCCACCTCTCTCGGCGTCCTCATCCGCGACCCCGAGCTGTACGCGCAGGCGCTCCACCGCATCCGCCTCATCCGCGAGAACGCCGAGCGCGTCAAGGCCGCGACCGGCGTGTGGACCGCCGCGATGGTCATCGGCACCGTCGCGTGGGACGAGGACGGCCGCCGCCGCGAGATGCCGCTCGTGATGCGCCCCGTCCACTTCGAGCCGGCGCGCCAGGGCGACGTCCTGCTCACCATGCTCGACGAGGTCGCGGTCAACCCCGTGTTCCTCACCGAGGCGCGCGACCGCGGCGTCGACACCGGCCTCGCCGGCTTCCTGCCGCAGGCCGGCCCGGGCCTCGAGTTCGACCCGCGCCCGCTGTGGCAGCACGTCCGCACGCTCGGCGAGGCGTTCCCCGGCATCGAGGTCGTGGACCGCCTGTTCGTGGGCGCGTTCGACGACCCCGAGCAGCGCCTCCTCGACGACCTCGACGACATGGACCCCGTCATCGGCGCGTCCGACATCCTCGCGGCCACCGCGGGCGACCAGGACGCGCAGGCGCTGCTCGCGCAGCCGCTCCCCGCCTTCCCCGTGGGCGACCGCGACCCGTTCGCGGAGCGCGGCGTCGGCGACCTCGACGACGTCGAGTTCGCCGCGCTCGACCTCATCGCGACCGGCCGCTCGGTCTTCCTGCAGGCGCCGCCCGGATCCGACCCGGTGGGCGCCGTCGCGGCCATCGTGGCCGATGCGGCGGCCTCCGGTCGCGCCGTCATGGCCGTGGGTGGCACCGAGCAGTCGGTGCGCGCGGTCGCGAAGCGCCTGGACCGCGTCGGCGTGTCCGAGGCGTACGTGTCCGGCGCGGTGGCGTCGTGGAACGAGACCGCCCGTCGCCGCCTGCTGACCTCGATGACGATGGGGGTCGAGGACGTCGAGGACGAGCGCCTGCGCGCGGCGGGCGAGAGCCTCCTCACGGCGCGCCACGAGCTCGAGACGCGCCTCGACGCGCTCCACCGCCCGCATCGTCCCTGGGACGTGAGCGCGTACGACGCCGTGCAGGCCGTCGTGCGCCTCATCTCCACCTCCCCCGCGCCCCAGACCCAGCTGCGCCTGGGCGCCGAGGCCGCCGCGCTGGTCGCCGAGCACGGCTTCGCGTCCGTCGCGCAGGCGATCGTCGAACGCCTGCGCCCCGACGCCGCGCCCGAGGAGCCCGCGCCCACGACCTCGCAGGCGACGACCGTGCTCGTGCCGTGGTGGTCCGAGGTGACGGACGACGCCGAGGAGGGCGCCCGCCTCGACGAGGCGCTCGCGACCCTCGTGGTGCGCCACGTGCCCAAGATGCGCGCCGAGGCGCAGATCGCGGCGCACGAGACCGGGATGGACGAGGCGCCCACGATCGCCGCGTGGGCCGACCAGGTGGGCCTCTTCACGGACCTGCGCGCGACGCTGGAGATCTTCTCGCCGGCGGTCTTCCACCGCTCGCTGCACGACCTCGTCGCCGCCACGGCGCCCCTCGGCACCCCGCAGGCCGGCGCGCTCGCGCGCCGCGACCGTCGCGCGCTCCGCCGCCGCGCCGTCGAGCTGCTGCGCCCGGGGCGCACCAAGGACGACCTGCACGAGAACCTCGTCGCCGCGCACGCGCAGGCGCTGCGCTGGCGCGCGCACTGCTCGGCCGGCGGCTGGCCCCTCGTGCCCGACGACTTCGACCTCTACGCGGACCGCATCGAGAACGTGCTGCGGCTGTGGTCGCGACTCGCGGGGCCGGTCGCCCAGGTCTCCGGCGAGGACGACCTGCTCGACCAGCCGTGGGAGCACGTCCGCGAGGTGCTCGAGCGGCTCGCCGAGGGCGTGCCCGGCACGCTCGAGGCGGCCGAGGCGGTGCCGGTCGAGCGCGACCTCGAGTCCGCGGGCCTGGGCCCGCTGCTGGCCGAGCTGGCCGCGCGGGACGAGGCCGACGCCTCGCCCGAGCAGGTGCGCCGCGACCTCGAGTTCGCGTGGTGGGCCTCGGCCTTCGACGCGATCGTGTCCGCGGACCCGCGGCTCACGGAGGAGGGCGCGGTCGGCCGCGTCGTCGAGCAGTTCCTGGTGCGCGACCGCGAGTTCTCTGAGGCCCGCGTGGGGCCGCTCATGCGCGCCGTCGCCGAGCGTCGCCGCATCGCGATCGCCCGCCACCCCGACTTCGCGCGCGACCTGTTCGCCACGCTCGTCGAGGGCGCCGATGCGCCGTACCGCGAGCTCTGGCGCGACCACCAGCCGCTCGTGAGCGCCCTGCGCCCCATCACGCTCGCGACCGCCGAGCAGGTGTCACGCCTCGCCCCGCCGACGCGCTGCCTCGACGTGGCGGTCGTGTTCGGCGCCGAGTCCCTCGCGCTCGCGGAGACCGTCCCGACGCTCGCGCGGGCCCGCCAGGTGGTCGTTGTCGGCGACGCCGAGTCCGCGACCCGCAGCGCCGTCGCGGTGTTCGCGCAGATGCTCCCGCGCGTGCCGCTGCACGCGCTGCCGCAGCCGCGCGACCCGCGCGTCACGGGCGTGCTCGGCACGCTCGCGTACGGGCGCTCGCTCAGCTCGCTGCCGTCCGCCGGCATCCCGCACGCGCTCGACGTGACCGTGCTCGACGCGACCGGCTCCGCCGCCGCGGGCGAGCGCGCCGTCGAGTCCACGCATGCCGAGGTCGCGGCCGTGATCGACCACGCCGACCGCGTGGTCCACTCGATGCCGCGCCGCACGCTCGCGATCGTCGCGGGCAACGAGCTCCACGCGGCCCGGATCCGCGACACGCTCGACGAGCGCGGCGCACGCCTCGCCGAGGCCGTCACCGTCGTGACGTTCGGCAACGCCGCGGGCCTCGACGTCGACGAGGCGATCCTCACCCTCGGCTACGCCCGCGACGCGCAGGGCACGCTGCCTGCGCGGCTCGGCGCGCTCTCGGAGGAGTGGGGCGCGCAGGCGCTCGCCCAGGCGGTGGTCGCGAGCCACGAGCGCCTCACGGTCGTCACCGCGCTGGGCGCGGACGACCTCGCGGCGATCGCCGAGGGCGCCGAGGCCGACGCGATCGACGGCCTGCGCGAGCTCGTGCTCGCGGTGGCCACCGAGCCGGTTCCGCCGGAGCGTCCCGAGCCCGCGCCGGGCGACTGGCTGCTCGCCGACATCGCCGGCCGCGTGCGCGCCGAGGGCTACGCGGTGCACGTGCGCTACGGCGCCGGCGCCGACGCGATCCCGCTTGTGGTCGGCGGTCGTCACGACCGCGGCTACCGCGTCGCGGTCGTCACGGACGAGGCGGCGCGCACCGGCTCGGCCAGCGTGCGTGATCGCATGCGCCACCAGTACGCGAGCCTCGAGGCGCTCGGCTGGACCGTCGTGTCCCTGTGGACGCTCGACGTGTTCATGGACCCCGAGGCCGCCGTCGCCGCGATCGTCGACGCGGTCGAGCGCGAGAAGGCGCCGCTCGTGTGGGAGCAGCCCACCCTGGACCTCGGCGTCGAGACGTCGGAGATCCGCGTGCCCGCGGAGGACGTGTTCGACCTCGACAAGGTCGACGACGTCACCGGCGCGATCCCGGAGCTGCGGGCCGAGGAGCCCCCGGCCGCGCCCGTCGAGACCCCGGCCGAGCCCGAGGCGCCGGACGTCACTCTCGGCATCTCGGTGATGCTCGCGGAGCAGATCCTCGCCGACAAGGTCGAGACGCGCGCGCTGCAGCAGGTGCAGGCCGAGCTCGACTTGAAGGGCGCCGCCGACGAGGCGGACGATGAGCCCATGACCGACGAGATCGTCGAGACCGACGAGACCGATGCGCGGGAGCCGGAGGAGCCCGAGGCCGAGGCCGCCGAGCCCGAGTCCGACCAGGACGAGGCGCCTGCCGAGACCGACGCGACCGACGCATCGTCCCTGCCCTCGCCGCCGCCCATCCGGCCGGCGTCGCGCGGCTCCGGCCGCCCGCTCATCCCGACGCGGGCGAGCGAGGACCTCGACGAGGGCTGGGGCGGCTCGCACGGCGGCTCGAGCCGCGACGAGGAGATCAAGCGGGAGCGTCCGCCGCACTGGTGAGCGGCGGTCGGGGGATCAGGAGGCGCTGGAGGCGGTCTTCGCGTCCGAGCGCGAGTCCGTGCGGTAGAAGCCCGAACCCTTGAACGTCACGCCCACCGAGCCGAAGCGCTTGCGCACGGGCGCGGTGCACTCGGGGCACTCGGTCAGCGCCGCGTCGTGGATGGACTGGACCGCATCGAACGCGTGATCGCACGCGGTGCACGCGTAGGAGTACGTAGGCATGCGCACATTCTACGCGGGGAGCGGGAATGCCCCCTCGGGTGTGATGACCATGTCCACGCCGAGGTCGTGACGCTCGCGCGGCAGGGGCGCCGCGCCGGCGTCGTGGACCTCGTTCGCGAAGGTGAGGGCCACCACGGGTGCGGCGGGCCGGGCGTCCATGAGCGCGCGGTCGTACCAGCCGCCGCCCTGACCCAGGCGGGTGCCCGCCGTGTCCACCGCGAGGGCCGGCACCACGATGACGTCGGCCTCGGCGAGCGCCGCCGACGGGAGGAAGTCACCGCTGGGCTCGGGCGGGCGCCCCGGGGCGCGCTCGATCAGGTCCTCGACGCCGCGATAGACGCCCCAGCCGCGCTGCAGCCCGTCGCCGAGCAGCGGGATCAGCACCTTGATGCCCCGGCGGTGGAGCGCCTCGATGAGGAGGTCCGTGCCGGGCTCGTGCGCGCGGGAGGCGTACACGGAGACGCAGCGCGCCTCCTGGATGCTGGGGAGGGCGAGCACGAGGTCGCGAAGGGCGGCGGCCGCCTCGTGGCGCCGCCTCTCGCTCCGCTGGAGCCTCTCGCGTCGGATGCTCGCCCTCAGGTGCGCCTTCGCCTCGTCCGGTTCGAGTGCGCGCAGAGAGCTGTCGGACATCGGCGTCATGGGCACCATTGTGCCAAAGATGAGTAAATCTTTGTTCCAACTCCGGGCATGTCCCTAGGCTCGGCACATGTGTCGAGCAGGAGGTCGCCTGTGCTGAGCCGGACCCTCGAGGAGCACCGCGCCGCGGTGACGAACGCGCTGGCGCCCATCCCGCCGCTCACGGTCCTCGTGGGCGACGCGGCGGGTGCGACCCTCGTCGAGCCGTTGGTCGCGACGGCGCCCCTGCCCGCGTACGACATCGCCGCATGGGACGGCTACGCGGTCCGCGCGGCCGACGTCGCCGGCGAACCCCTCCCCGTCGCGCACGACGTGTCCTTCGCCGACCACGGTCCGCGCACGCATCTGCCCGGCACGGCCGCGCGCGTCGCGTCCGGGATGGCGGTCCCCACGGGCGCCGATGCGGTGGTGCCGCTCGTCGCGACGGACGGGGGAGTGGCGCGCGTCGCGGTGCACGCCCCGGTCCGCGCCGGGGCCGGGGTCCGCCGCGCGGGCACCGACGCCGAGGCGGGGCGCATGGTCGTGCCCGCGGGCCGGCGCCTGGGCGGCCGCGAGCTCGCGCTCGCCGCGTCGCTCGGCCACCCGCGCCTCACGGTGCGGCCGGTGCCGCGCGTCGTCGTGGTCGCGACCGGCAGCGAGCTCGTCGACCCCGGCCGCCCCGGCGTGCCCGAGGCCACGGGCCACCTCATCGCCGTCGCGGCGCGCAACGCCGGCGCGCACGCGTACCGGGTGGGCCCCGTCCCCGACGACCGTCCCACGCTCCGCACCGCGATCGAGGACCAGCTCGTGCGTGCGGACCTCCTCATCGTCACCGGCGGCCTGAGCGCCGGCAGCCACGACACGGTGCTGCAGGTGCTCCAGGACCTCGGCACGGTCGACGACGTGCGGCTCGCCCTCGAGCCAGGACCCCACCATGCGTTCGCGATGCTCGGCGAGGAGGGCGCGCGCCAGGTGCCCACGATCGCGCTGCCCGGCGCGCCCGCGGCCGCCGCCCTCGCCTTCGAGGCGTACGTGCGGCCCGCGCTGCGGCGCATGTGCGGCTTCACCGAGGTGGTCCGGCCGGGCGTGCGCGCGCGGCTCGACCGCGGCTGGCCGTCGCCGGCCGGCGTCACCCAGGCGGTGCCGGTGCGGCTGGGCCTGGATTCCTCGGGCACCGTCATCGCGAGCCCCGCCTGCGAGCCGGGCGACGTGACGCTCGCGGCGCTCGGCGACGCCGACGGCATCGCGTGGGTCGACGCCGCTGCGACCGCGGTGCGCGAGGGCGACGTGCTCCGGTGCACCGTCTGGGACGACTGATGGCGCGCGACCTCGTGCTCGACGGGGCCGGGCTGCGGCTGCGGCCGCTGACCGCGCGCGACGAGGACGAGTGGATGCGGCTGCGGCAGGACAACCGCGACTGGCTGCGTCCGTGGGAGGCCACCGTGCCGCCCGAGGTCGCCGCGACCGACATGTCGTTCCGCGCGTTCGTGCGGCAGGAGCGGCGCCAGCGCCGGCTGCTCGAGGCGTTCCCGCTCGCGATCGAGGTCGACGGCGCGCTCGCGGGCCGGGTCGTCATCGCGGGCATCCAGTGGGGCGCGCAGCGGTCGGGATCGCTCGGGTACTGGATCGCGCAGGACCGGGCCGGCCTCGACCTGGTGCCGCGGGCCGCCGCGCTGCTCACCACGCATGCCTTCCGGGTGGGGCTGCACCGGGTCGAGATCGCGATCCGGCCGGAGAACGCCGCCAGCCGGCGGGTGGCCGAGAAGCTCGGCTTCGTCGAGGAGGGCCGGCGGCGGTCCTACCTCTACATCGACGGGGGCTGGCGCGACCACGTCATCTTCGCGCGGACTCAAGACGACCCTCGTACCGGACGATATTGGGGTGTCGGCGGCTGACACGCCGGGCGCGTTGCGGCGCTCGCGGGCGGCACGGCCGTAACGTCGTGCCATGCCTCCCGCTGGACTGCTCGCGATCATCGCCCTCGGCATGGTGCTCGCCTACGTCATCCCCCAGCGGATCCGCGAGCGCGCCGACTACGCGCTCGTGAGGACCGAGGACCGGTACTCCGCTGAGATGCGCGTGGTGAAGACCACCGCGTCCCGCGTCGAGAAGCCCATCGACCGCGCGTCGACCGACTCGGGCGAGGTCCCGCTGCTCGTCACCGGCGCCGCGCGTGCCTCGATCGCCTCGCTCGGCGCGGACGCGATGTCCCGCCCCGCGGGCCCGATCGACAAGGCCGCCACCGCGGCCCAGCGCCAGCTCATCGCGATGCGCAGCGACCGTGCCTCCGCGCTGGCCGAGCGCCGTGCCCGTGCCCGCCGTCGCGCCCGCGTCGCGCTGGGCGTGACCCTGCTCGCCACCACCGCGTGGGTGCTGGTCGCGTTCGGCCTGGCGCACGCCGTGGTCGGCGCGATCGCGACCGCGGTGCTCGCGGGCGTGCTCGTCCAGGGTGCCCGCGCCGCCGCCGCCCAGCGCCGCGTCGACGCGCGTCTCGCGCTCGTCGCCCGCGAGGTGGGCGCTGCCGCGACCGCGACGCAGGCGCTGCGCAAGGTCACCGCGGACCGTGCGGCCGGCCTCGAGTCGCAGCCGTCCGACGTCGCGACGCAGGCCATCAAGATCGTCACCTCCGTGGACCTTGCGCCGCTCGCGGCGCCCGCGCCGATGCCGTTCGCGAAGGTCACGGCCTCGGTCGAGCCGGCCCCGCCGGCCGTCGAGGAGTCCGCGGCGTGGAGCCCCCGCGAGCTGCCCGCCCCGAGCTACACGCTCAAGGCGGAGGTCCGGCCCGCGCAGGCCCGCCCGCTCGACACGGGCGACATCGCCGCGGCCTCGTACCGCGCCGAGGAGGGCGAGGGGGCGCCGGCCGCCCCCGCGACCGGATCGCTCGACGCGATCCTCGCCCGCCGCCGCAGCGCCTCGGCCTGAGCCGCCCGGTTCGACGCATCGTGCTCTGAGCCGCGCCGCCACCTCGCAGCGCGCCTCGGCCTGACGGCCAGGACGGTCCGCACCCCCACCTGACGCAACCGGCGTACGGGAGCGGGGACGATGCGCATCGTGCCTGGTCGCGGCTACCGGCGCCGATCTCATGCGCCGGTTCGGTGCGGGCGCGGGCGGCCGAGGACGGGCGACGACCGGCGAGGAGGCGCGGGAGCGGGCCGCCGCCGACCCACCCGACCCTTCCCGTTGCGACCCTCTCCGGACATGGTTACTGTCCTGTCAGTAATGGACAAGGATGTCCATTGCACCTCAAAGGAGAGGAAACGCCGCATGACGCATCACCCGACCGGCCGGTTCCGCCGAGGCCTCGCCCTCGCCGCCGGCGTCACGCTCGTCGCGGGAGCGGCGGTGGCCGCACCGGCCGCCGCGGCCCCGCCGCAGGACATCGACCCGACGGCGCCCGACCTGGGCCCGAACGTGACGATCATCGACCCCACCATGACCACCGCCGAGATCCAGGGGATCGTCGACGACCTGGTCGACCAGCAGCGCGACGCCGAGATGACCACGGCGCGCCACGCCGTGCTCTTCCTGCCGGGCGAGTACGGCGCCCCCGGCGCCCCCCTCCAGATCGAGGTGGGGTACTACACCGAGATCGCGGGCCTGGGCGCGATGCCCGACGACGTGACCATCACCGGCAAGGCCGACGTCTACAACCGCTGCCTCGGCGACGACGCGAACCCCAACTGCATCGCGCTGGTGAACTTCTGGCGCACCCTGTCCAACCTCGCCGTCCACGTCGACGGCACCGGCCAGGACGGCTGCCGCGCGAGCGGCAACTTCTGGGCCGTCTCGCAGGCGGTGTCGATGCGGCGGGTCGACATGTCGGGCGGGAACCTCACCCTGATGGACTACTGCACCGCCGGCCCGCAGTACGCCAGCGGCGGGTTCATCGCGGACTCGCGCCTGCCGTTCACCATCAACGGCTCGCAGCAGCAGTGGCTCACCCGCAACAGCGAGGTGGCCGGCTGGAGCAACGGCGTCTGGAACCAGGTCTTCGCCGGAGTCGTGGGCGCACCGGGCGACGCGGCCTTCCCCGCCGAGCCGTACACGACGCTCGACACCACCCCGCTCAGCCGGGAGAAGCCCTACCTCTACGTCGACGACGACGGCGTCTACCAGGTGCGCGTCCCGTCCGCGGCGCGCGACACCGCGGGCATCAGCTGGGCCGACGGGATGACGCCCGGCCGCTCGATCCCGATCGACGAGTTCTACATCGCCCGCCCCGGCGACAGCGTCCAGGAGATCAACAACGCCCTCGCCCGGGGCCGGCACCTGCTGCTCACGCCCGGCGTCTACGACATCGCGCGCAGCATCGAGGTCAAGCGTCCCGACACCGTCGTCCTCGGCATCGGCCACGCGACCCTCACCGCGGTGGGAGGCGCGACGCCGCTGCGCGTCGCCGACGTCCCCGGCGCGATCGTCGCGGGGGTCACCATCGACGCGGGCGAGACGCTCTCGCCGGTCCTGCTCGAGGTGGGCAAGAGGAACGGCACGAACGGGTCCAATGCCCGTGCCGCCGCCGACAACCCCACCACGCTGTCCGACGTGTACTTCCGCGTCGGCGGCCCGCACATCGGCCGCACCGAGACCGCCCTCGTGGTCAACAGCGACGACGTCCTCATCGACCACACCTGGGTGTGGCGGGGCGACCACGGCGTCGAGGGCTTCACGGAGGGCGTCAACGGCGACACCGACCGGTGGGCGACCAACACCGGCCTCGACGGCGTGGTCGTCAACGGCGACCGCGTGACCGCGACCGGGCTGTTCGTCGAGCACTTCCAGCGCTACAACACGCTCTGGAACGGCGAGGACGGCACGGTGGTGCTCTACCAGAACGAGCTGCCCTACGACCCGCCCACGCAGGCCGACTGGACCCAGCCCGACGGCACCCTCGGCTACCCGGGCTACAAGGTCGCCGACGACGTCTCGACGCACCGCCTGTACGGCGCGGGGGTCTACGTGTTCAACCAGAACAACCCGGAGATCCTGACCGCCAACGGCTTCGAGGTGCCGGAGGTGCCGGGCGTGCAGCTGCACCACCTCATGACGGTCAACCTCAGCGCGGGGACCATCGAGCACGTGGTCAACGGCGTCGGCGACGCCGCCGACATGGACCACGTGGGGGCGCCGGCCTACCTCGTCGGCTACCCGGCCCCCTAGGGGACGATGCGGGGCCCCGGTCGCCCGAGAGCGGCCGGGGCCCCGTCGTGCCACCTACGCGCGGGCACGCACCTTGCGTCGGGCCGGTGCGCCCACGGGCGCCGCGCCGGGCAGCATCGCGAACAGCCGGTCGAACACGTTGACGCGGTCGAACTGCATCGCGTGCTCGCGCGCGCGGCCCTCCCACCACTCGGCATCCGCCTCGTCCATGCCCGCGGCGCACACGTTCAGCGCCACGGTGAGCGCGGACGGGTCGCCGGAGGGCACCACCACGGCCGTGTCGCCCACGGCCTCGAGGATCCCGCCCGTGTCGCACGTGATGACGGGGCCGCCGCCCGCGAGCATCTTCTCGACCAGCGCGATGCCGAAGGTCTCCGTGAACTCCGGCGCCGGCTTCGAGGGCAGCGCGTAGGAGGTGCAGGCGGCCATGAGGTGCGGCTTCTCGTCGTCACCCACGTCCTGCAGGAAGACGATGCGGTCGCGCGCCGCGGTGCGGGACGCCACCTCCTGGAAGTACGGCAGGTCCGGACCCCGGCCGGCGATCACGAGCGTCTGGCTCTCGCACGCCTCCGAGGCCGCGAAGCCGCGGATGAGGTCGTCGACGCCCTTGGCCTTCTGCAGCCGCGACAGGTACAGCACGAACTCGCCGCGCCGCAGCCCGCGGGAGGCGAGCACCCGGTCCGTCTCCGCATCGTCCAGCGACAGGTACGCGGACGTGTCGATGGCCGGGTACGAGATCCGCACCCGCTCCTCGCACTGCGCCGCGAAGGCCGTGCCGTACATCGCGTCGAGCTCCGCCGCCGACGCCACGATGACGTCCTTGGTGTACTGCGACACCGCGACGCACACGTCCTGGCTGAGGTAGGTCGACAGCACCGCGGCCGCCGCCCCGAACTCGCCGTGGTCCACCGCGGAGCGCACCACGTCGGTGATGTCCGAGCCGACCGCCTCCGCGATCGTCGTGACGTTGACCGGCAGGCCGGTCGACTGCGCGATCCGCAGCGCGTCCGCCACCGCGGTGGTGTGCGGGTGGAGGTACAGCGACATCGCGACGGTCGGCACGCCGTCCGTGAAGAGCTCCACGAGGCGCCCCACCATGCCGGCCAGGTAGCGGCCGTCGGGGATCTTGTAGCCGCCCACCGGCCCCGGGCGCTCGACGGTGATGCCGGGGGAGTAGGGAAGGACGGTGTCGAGCGGCTTGAGGGGCAGGCCGGTCTCCTCGAGGCGATCGAGCGGCCAGGTGACGATGCGTACATCGTCGAAGCCTCGGGTGAGCGCGACCTCGGCGAGGTTGCGGGCCTCGCCCGAGTGGCCGCAGATGACGGGGTCGGCCCTGACGATGATGACGAGCCTGCGGTTGACCTCGGTGTTCATGACACCTCCTTCACGGGAGCAGCCCCACGGTGGGGCGGGGGGTGGAGGGCGGACGCTGCTTGCGTCCCCAGTCGCTCGGGGAGTCCCCGAGCACGAATCGCAGCTCTCCGCCCAGGTGGAGCTCGGAGCCTGCGATCCAAGACGACTCGACGGGGGACCCGTCGAGGGTGACCGACCGGACGTACTGCACCGGTCCGCCGGGCCGGGGCTCCGTGAAGCCCTCGGTGACGATGTGGAGCTCTCCGCGCGCCATGCGCATCCTCGCTGAGGCGAAGGCGGGCGGGTGAAGCAGGAACAGGCTCTGCCCTGCGACGGGGAACAGCCCCAGGCTGGCCCAGACGTACCACGACGATAACCCGCCCGAGTCGTCGTTACCAGGGAGTCCTCCGCGACCGGGCCCGAACATCTGGTGGACGATGCCGTGGACCACCTCCGCGGTCCGGTCCGGACGGCCCGCGTAGTGGTAGGCCCAGGGGGCCTCCATGTCGGGCTCGTTGTTGAGGCCCTCGAAGCGGCCGAGCGAGTAGCCGGCGACCATCTCCCCCGCGGACGGGCGCTCGCCGGGCTGCGTGACCGGCTCCGCGCCGTAGCCGAAGAACCGGTCGAGCATCTCCACGAACGCGTCGTCGCCGCCGGCGAGCTCGATGCGCGCCGCCATGTCGTGCAGCAGGCGGAACGAGTAGTTGTAGCGGGTGCCCTCGTAGTACGTGGACTCCTTGAGTAGCCCGGTCCGCGGGTCGAACGCGTTGCGCCAGCGCCCCGCCAGCTCGACGTCCTCGCCAAGCTGCGCGCGGTCGCCCAGCAGCTCGGCGACCACGCCGGCGCACCAGTAGCCGTACGCGAGGTCGAGCGTGTGGCTCATCGGCTGGGCGTAGCCCTGGAGCAGGAACTCCTCGCCATACGCGCGGCGCAGGTCCGTCTGCATGTGCACCAGCGCCCAGTCCCAGTCGATGCCGTGGACGCCGAGGTGCGCGAGGTCAGCGAGGAGCGTGTGCACGAGGGCGCTTCCCTGCCGGCTGAAGCGGTCCGAGCCGCGCGCCATGCGGTAGCCGATGGGCAGGTTGCCCTCCTGCTCCGCGATCGTGAGCATCGCGTTCGCGAACTCCACCACCCGCTCCGGCATGAGCGCGGTGAGCAGCGGCAGCTGCGTCCGGTAGATGTCCCACATGGTCGACACGTCGAAGACGAACGGCCCCTTGGCGCCCCAGAAAGGGCTCTCGTCGGGGGCGAAGCAGGGCTTGATGAGCGAGTGGTAGACCGCGGTCGCGAAGACCTCGCGCCGCGCATCGTCCTCCGTCTCGACGCTGATGGCGTCGAGCAGCCCCCGCCACGTCTCGCGCGTGCCCGCGAGCCGGCTCGCGAAGGTGCCCAGCTCGCCCAGGTCCTTGCGGAGGTTGGCGCGGGCCTGCTCGACGCCGCGCAGCGAGAAGCCGATGCGGAGCTCGACGGTGCGGTCGGGCGCCGCCGCGCCGATCCACATGAGGCCGAACGGCCGCAGCGTCGACGGGCGGATCGAGTCGAGGTCGAGGCGCGTGCCGGCCTGCATGAGGCGGCTGTCGTACCAGAGCATCTGGCGCCAGTCCTCGGCGTCGCACTCGATGTAGACCGCGAGCGGCACGCCCTCGACGACGATCTCGCCCTGCACGACGCCGGGCTCGACGGACTCGAGCCGCGCGCGCAGCGGGAGCGTCGCGCCGTACGGGATCTCGAGGCCGCCGAGCGAGAAGTCGACGACCAGGCGGGCCGAGGGGTGCTCGGGGAACGTGTAGCGGTGCACCACGGACTTGGGGCCGGCGGCGAGCTCGGCCTCGATGCCGTTCTCCATGACCGCGTGGTAGTAGCCCGGGTGCGCCTCCTCGTCGACGATCTCCCACGCGCGGTCCAGCTCGTCGAGCGGCTCGAGCATGGGCGTGACGCGGAAGTAGTTGTAGTACTTGCGGATCGCGCCGGTGCCGGACTGTTGGAAGTGCGTGAACCCGGAGGCGACGTTCCGGTCGTGCAGGCGCGTGGGCACGCCCTCGGTGGAGAGGTCGTACAGGCCGTAGCCGGTCGGGTAGGCGCCGGAGTAGGCGCACGCGGACACCATGCCGAGCGGGTAGCAGGCGCCGGGGTGCGTGTTGCCCACCTGCGGCTTCGGCCACCACCAGGTCGCGGCGATGCCCGTCGGGGCAGGGAGCGAGGTGGCCTCGGTCCCGATGAACGGATCGACGTCGTCGTACACGGCGGCACCTCCTTCCCGAAGCCTGCTCCTGACGAGCGGGGGCCGCACATCGTCGTGAGGCCTTGGAGTGACGGTAGGTGCCGCGAATGTCACCGTTATTGCGCGATTGTGACGAACTCTTTAACTTTTGCCCGGACTTTGCCGGGACGATGCGGCGGCGGAGGCGGTCGCGAGAGGCCGCGGGATGTACGTGCGGCCCCCGGAGAGGTGCTAATCTATTCGAGCACTTGGGGCTGTGGCGCAGTTGGTAGCGCGTCTCGTTCGCAATGAGAAGGTCAGGGGTTCGATTCCCCTCAGCTCCACCAGTGAGAAGGGGCCCGCCGGCAGGCGGGCCCCTTTCTTCATGTCCGATCGGCCGCGGGCAGGTGCCCGCGCCTCGCCTGCGGCGCATCCGCGTCGCCGGGCTCCGGCGCGGCGGAGGACCGCGCCGCCGCGGGCCCCGCGGTCGCGCCGTGGAGGAGGACGCTGAGCAGCACCGTGAGCGCGACCACCGCGATGGCCTGCGCGACCAGGGGGTGCTGGGACTCCGCGAGCTCCTCGACGGCGATCAGCGCGAACACCACCGAGGCGAGGCCACGTGGGCCGAACCAGCCCAGGAAGAGCACGTGCCAGGGAGGCAGGCCCGCGCCGACGAGCGCGAGGGCCACGGGCAGCATCCGCAGCACGGTGAGCGCGAGCACCGCGTAGAGGACGGTCCAGCCGTTCGCGTCGGCGAGGATGACGGGGATCAGGCCCGCGCCGAACAGGAACCACACCCCCAGCGCGAGGAGCTCGCCGCCGAGCTCCGGCAGCACCACGTCCGCCTCGGTGTCCACGAGGTCCTTGGCGGCGACCGCGCTGAACGCCAGACCGGCCGTGAACGCGGCGATGAAGGCGTTGGCGCCCGCGGCCTGCGCGAGCCCGAATGCGCCGACCGCGAGCGACAGCACGGCGATCCGGCGCGCTCCCGGTGTGGTCCAGCCGCGCCGCGTCGCGACGGTGGCGGCCCACCCGCCCATCACCCCGACGGCCACTCCCGCGCCCGCGCCCACCCCGAGCTCGCGGACCACGGTCACGAACGCGACGGACTCGGTCGCCGACGTGAGGCCCAGCGCGCTCGCGGTCAGCACCACGCCCACCGTGACCACGGGCGTCGCGATCCCGTCGTTGAGCCCGCTCTCGACGTTGAGCGACCGGCGCAGGAGCAGCGGGATGCGCCGGTCCTCGATCACGGGCGCGCTGAGCGCCGCATCGGTGGGCGCAAGGGCCGCCCCGATGAACAGCGCCAGCGCCCACGGCATGTCCGGGCCGAGGAGGAAGGCCGCGGCGGTGCCGAGCACGATGGCCAGCGGCAGCCCGATGCCGAGCAGCCGCAGCGGCACGGCCGCCTGGCGCCGCAGCGCGCGCAGGTCGATGCGCGACGCGTCGGCGAACAGCAGCATCGCGAGGGCGAGCTCCGCCACCGCGTGGGCCGACCGCGTCTCCACGTCGATGGCGAGCGGCCCCCACCACGGGTTGCCGAGCAGGAACCCGACGAGCGTGAAGAGCATGGGACCGGTGAGGTTGTGGCGGGAGAGCGCGCCCGACAGGAACGCCCAGGCGGCGATGAGCAGCGCCAGCGCGGTGATCGACGTGGCGTCCATAGGCCGACGCTACGGCGCTGCGGGCATCCCTACCAGAGGGAACGCCTCACCTCCGCGGGGTCGGTCCGCGAGCAGCGCGCCGCGCTCGGTCGAGAGGGCTCCCGTCGGAGCCGACGGTGCTCGCTTCGATGAGAGCATGTGACCATGCTGCGCACGCTCCAGTCCTCCCTCGTGCTCGAGGCCTCCGGCCCGGCACGTGTGGTGCTCTCGGTCGCCGCCTCCGGCGCGCGGCCCGAGGAGGAGACCCTGACCGTCGAGGTCGACGGCGAGCCCGTCGCCGTGCGCGAGCTCGTGGACCACCACGGCTCGCGCCTCCACGAGCTCGACGTCGACGGAGGGCGCATCGACGTCTCCTACCGCGCGACCCTCGAGGGACGCCATGACCCGGTGCCCGTGACGGACCTCGATCACCTCCGCTACCTGAGGCCCAGCCGCTACTGCGAGTCCGACACCCTGCACCCGATGGCCGTCGCCGAGGCGGGGGACCGCACGGGCCATGACCTGCTCGAGTTCGTCTCGAGCTGGGTGGGGACGCAGCTCGCCTACGTGTCCGGATCGTCGCGCCCGACCGATGGCGCCGTGGCGACCGTGCTCGCCCGTCAGGGCGTGTGCCGCGACTTCGCGCACGTGGTCGTGGCGCTGCTGCGCACGCTGGACGTGCCCGCGCGCGTGGTGTCCGTGTACGCGCCGGGACTCGAGCCCATGGACTTCCACGCCGTCGCGGAGGCGCTCGTCGACGGCGAGTGGTGGGTGGTCGATGCGACCGCCCTCGCGCCGCGACAGACGATGGCGCGGATCGCCACCGGTCGCGATGCGGCCGACACCGCGTTCCTCACCACCATCGGCGATCCGGTCGAGCTCGTCTCGATGGAGGTCGGCGCCGTCGTGGACGATCTTCCGCGCGACGACGTGCGGGAGCGGGTCCGCCTGGGCTGACGCTCCGCCTACAGGGCCTCGAGCAGCACCGCCGATCCCTGCCCGCCGCCGCCGCAGATCGCGGCGACGCCGAGCGCGCCCGAGCCGAGGCCCGCGAGCGTGCGCGCGGCGTGACCGACGATGCGCGTGCCGGACGCCCCGATGGGGTGGCCGAGCGCGATCGCGCCGCCGTGCGGGTTGACGATGCGCGGGTCGAGCCCGAGCCGCGAGGCCGAGGCGACGGCCACCGCCGCGAAGGCCTCGTTGATCTCCGCGGTCGCGAGCTCCGCGGCCGCTCGTCCGGCCTTGGCCAGCGCGACCTCGGCGGCCGCCGCGGGCTGGTGGTGGAGCGACACGTCCGGACCGGCCACGAAGGCGGTCGCGAGGATCCGCGCCAGCGGGCGCTCCGCGAGGCCCTCGCGCGTGAGCACGATGGCCGCCGCGCCGTCCGTGATCTGCGAGGCGTTGCCCGCGGTGATCGTGCCGCGGCCGCCGAACGCGGGGCGCAGCCGCGCGAGCGACTCGACCGTGGTGTCCGCGCGCAGGCCGTCGTCCGCGACCACCGCATCGTCCCTGCGCGGGGGTGTCAGCGGCGCGATCTCCTCGGCCTGGATCGCGGCCGACGCCGCGAGGCGGCGGTGCGACTCGGCGGCCCAGGCGTCCTGCTCCTCGCGCGTGAGCGCGTGCCGCTCGGAGTGCTCCTCGGTGGACTCGCCCATCGAGCGCCGCTCGAAGGCGTCCGACAGGCCGTCGTGCGCGAGGGTGTCGAGCATCTCGATCGCGCCGTAGCGCGCCCCGAGCCGCGAGCCCACGTACGCGTGGGGCGCGAGCGACATCGACTCCTGGCCGATCGCGAGCACCACGTCGGCCTCGCCGGAGGCGATGAGACGCGCACCCTGCGACACGGCCTCCGTGCCGGACAGGCACACGACGTTGAGGGTGGCGGCGGGCACGGTGAGCGGGACCCCGGCCGCGACGGCGGCCTGGCGCGCGGGGTTCTGGCCCGCGCCGCCCTGGAGCACCTGGCCGCCGACGACCTGGTCGACGCGGTCGGGCGCGATCCCGGCCCGCTCGAGCGCGGCCGCGGCGGCGTGCGCCCCGAGCGCGGTCGCGGGGATGCGGGCGAACTGCCCGCAGTACTTGACGAAGGGCGTGCGCGCGTAGCCCGCGATGACGACGCTCACGCGGGCACCTCCACGCGCACGGGGGCGCCGGTGGCCTCCGCGACCTGCTCGAAGGTCACCCCGGGCGCGAGGCGGCTGAGGACCAGCCCGCGCTCGTCGATGTCGAGCACGCACAGGTCGGTGACGATGCGGTCGACCACGCGGACACCCGTGAGGGGCAGCGTGCAGTCCTCGACGATCTTGGGCGCGCCGTCCTTCGCGACGTGGTCCGTGATCACCACGACCCGCTTGGTGCCCGCGACCAGGTCCATCGCGCCGCCCATGCCCTTGACGAGCTTGCCGGGGATGGTCCAGTTGGCGAGGTCGCCGTGCTGCGACACCTGGAGCGCGCCCAGGATCGCGGCGTCGACGTGGCCGCCGCGGATCATCGCGAAGCTCGTCGCCGAGTCGAAGAAGCTGCCGCCCGGCAGGACCGTCACGGTCTGCTTGCCGGCGTTGATGAGGTCCGCGTCCTCGTCACCCTCGATCGGGAACGGGCCCATGCCCAGCATCCCGTTCTCGCTCTGCAGCGTCACCGTCACGCCCGGCGGCAGGTGGTTCGCCACCAGCGTGGGGATGCCGATGCCGAGGTTGACGTACTGGCCGTCCTCGAGCTCCTCGGCGGCGATCGCCGCCATCTCGTCCCGCGTCCACCCCATGTCAGGCCTCCCTCGTGGTGCGCTGCTCGATGTCCTTGACCCGCGGCGTCGAGCGCACGAGCCGCTGGACGAAGATCCCGGGCGTCTCGACCGTGTCGGGGTCGAGCGGGTGCGGGTCGACGTGCTCGGACTCGACCAGCGTGATCCGGCCGGACATCGCCGCGAGCGGGTTGAAGTTGCGCGCGGTGAACCGGTAGCGGAGGTTGCCCGCGGTGTCGGCACGATGCGCCTTCACCAGGGCGACGTCCGCGACGATGCCGCGCTCCAGCACGTAGTCGAGGCCGTCGAACGACGCGGTGGGCTTGCCCTCCGCGACGGGGGTGCCCACGCCGGTGCGCGTGTAGAAGCCCGCGATGCCGGCGCCGCCGGCGCGCATGCGCTCGGCGAGCGTGCCCTGCGGCGCGAACTCGACCTCGAGGTCGCCCGCGAGGTACTGCTCCGCGAAGCGCCTGTTCTCGCCCACGTACGACGCGACCACCTTGCGCACCTGGCCGGACTCGAGCAGGATGCCGAGCCCCTTGCCGTCCACGCCCATGTTGTTGCTCACGATGGTGAGGTCGCGCGCGCCCGTGTCGCGCACCGCCTCGATGAGGTCGGTGGGGTTGCCGCTGAGGCCGAACCCCCCGACCGCGATGATCTGCCCGTCCCTGACGACGTCCCGCACCGCATCCGCGGCGCTGGGGTACAGCTTCCCCATGGTGCCTCCGACTCCGTTGTCTGACCACATCGTGGATAGATGGACGGTAGACCTGACGGGTGATTCGGGTCAATGAGCCCGCAGGATGTGGTCATCGGGGGCTAGGGTGTCCACTAAGTGGACGATGCGGGGGTCGCCGTGGCGGAGCAGGGGGCGCAGGTCGTGGCGCGCGTGGGCGCGGTGCTGCGCGTGCTCAGCGCGGCCGCCGGCACGCCCGCGTCCACCTCGCGCGTCGCCGAGGCGACGGGCCTCACCCGGCCCACCGCGCATCGTCTCCTTTCCGCGCTCGCGGGGGAGGGCCTGGTCGACCGCGACGCCGACGGCGGCTGGGTGCTGGGCCCCGAGGCGTACATCCTGGGCGCCGTCGCCGCCGACCGCTACGACATCACCGAGCTCGCGCGCGACGCGGTGCGCGCGGTCGCGCACGCGACGGGGGAGAGCGCCTTCCTGTCGGCGCGGCGCGGCGACGAGTCCGTGTGCCTGCTGCGCGAGGAGGGGTCCTTCCCCATCCGCTCGCACGTGCTCTACGAGGGCATCCGCTTCCCGCTGGGCGTCGCGTCCGCCGGGCTGGCGATGCTGGCGATGCTCCCCGAGGCCGAGCGCGAGGCCTACCTCGCGCGCGCCGACCTGGTCGCCGAGTGGGGTCCGGCCCACGCGACGGCCCCGCTGCGCGCGCGCCTGGCCGCGGGCCGCGCGACGGGCTACGTGGTCAACCCCGGGCTCATCGTCGAGGGCTCGTGGGGCATGGCGGCGGCGGTCTTCGATGCGGCGGGCCGGCCCGCGTGGGCGCTGTCGGCCACGGGCGTCGAGTCGCGCTTCGGCCCGGACCGGCAGGGCGAGATCGGCCGGGTGCTGCTCGAGCAGGCCCACGCGGTGACGCAGAGGCTCCGCGCCCGCTGACCCGCGCCCGCGGGATAGGTGACACCGTGTGTCATCCATGTTTCCGCTGGCACCCCCGCCGTGACACATGCGACACGCACGTGTCCGGTCGGTTAACGGTGGCCCGGACCTTCCCCGGCTCCGTGGTTCTTATCGGAACGGCCGCCTCCTTGAAGGATCGATGACGTCAACACACGTCGATCGAGAACCGAGGAGGTGACCGTGGCGAAGTACCTGGCCAAGCGGCTCGGATCGGCACTGCTCGTGCTGTTCGCGCTGTCCCTGCTGTCCTTCGGGATGGTGCGCCTGATGCCCGGAGACCCCGCGCTGCAGTACCTGAACATCGACAACCCGGACCCGAACCAGCTCGCGGAGATCCGCGCGGAGCTCGGCCTCGACCGGCCGTGGACCACGCAGTACCTCGAGTGGCTCGGCGGGGTGCTCCACGGCGACTTCGGCACCTCGCTGACGAAGTCGCAGGAGATCGGGACGATGCTCGGCGACCGGTTCCCGGTCTCGCTGCAGCTCGCGATCATCGCCGTCATCGTCGGCCTCGTCATCGGCCTCCCCAGCGGCGTCGTCTCGGCGGTGCGCCAGGGCACGCCCCTCGACGGACTCATCCGCGGCGGCTCGTTCATCGCGCTGTCCGTGCCGGCCTTCGCGATCGGCGCGGTTCTCATCATGGTGAACGCCTTCACCTTCAAGCTCCCGCTGATCGGCTACACGCCGTGGGAGAAGGGCCCCGTCGCCTCGGTCCTGTCGCTCCTGGTGCCCGCGCTGGTGCTGTCGCTCGCGATGTCCGCGGTGATCTCGCGCTACTCGCGCGGCACGGTGCTCGACACGCTCTCCCAGGACTACATCCGCACGGCCCGCTCGAAGGGCGTCCCGACCGGGCGCATCGTGCGCGGGCACGCGCTGCGGAACGCGCTCATCCCCGTGACCACGGTGGTCGGCATCCAGCTCGCCGCGCTGATCGGCGGCACGGTCGTGATCGAGAGCATCTTCCAGATCCCCGGCATGGGCTCGATGCTCATCGAGGCGATCAACAGCTCCGACTACCCGACCATCCAGGCCTGCGTGCTCGTGCTCGGCGCGTGCTTCGTGCTCATCAACCTCGTCGTGGACCTGCTCTACCCCGTCATCGACCCCCGGGTGCGTGCCTCATGATCAAGCTGAAGAAGAACGGCGCGCTCGTCGCCGGCATCGCGATCCTCGCCGGCCTCACGGTCTTCGCCGTCCTCGGCCCGCTGGTCGGCGGCTACGACCCGAACCTCACCACCGGCGGCCCGTTCGAGGGGCCCTCGGGCACGCACTGGCTCGGCACCGACAACATCGGCCGCGACAACTTCGTCCGCCTCGCGATCGCCACCCGCTACGCGCTCGTGATCTCGCTGGTGTCCTCGGTGATCTCGATGATCATCGGCACCAGCATCGGGCTCGTCGCCGGCTACGCGGGCGGCCGCCTCGACAACCTGCTCATGCGCGGCACCGAGATCATCATGGCGATCCCCGCGATCCTGTTCGCGCTCGTCATCCGCGTGATCATCGGCCCCGGCTTCCTGCCGCTCATCATCGCGATGGCGATCATCGGCGCCCCCGGCTTCGCGCGCATCATGCGCTCGCCCATCCTGGTGCTGCGCGACCGCGACTTCGTGGTCGCCGCCGAGATCGCGGGCGTCCGCAAGCCGTGGATCGCGCTCAGCCACCTGCTGCCGAACGCGACCACGCCGATGCTCGTGAACTTCGCCTCGACCGCGTCGCTCGCGGTGCTCATCGAGTCGAGCCTCAGCTTCCTGGGCCAGGGCGTGCAGGCGCCGGACCCGAGCGCCGGCCGCATGATCTCCGAGTCCATGCGCTACATGCAGCTCGACCCGCTGCTGATCGTGCTACCCGCGGTGCTCATCACGCTGCTCACCGTCGCGTGGAACCTGCTTGCGGACGGCGTCCAGATGGCGCTGTCGCCCAAGGCCGGCAACCTCGCCGTGCCCACCCGCGGCCGCCGCCGCAAGAAGACGTCCGGAGCGGCCGGCAGGGCCGCGACCGGCACGACGGTGGAGGCGGGCGAGCGTCCCGTGCCCGCCGACACCCCCCAGGACGAGGCGGCCCCGGCCCGGGTCTGACCCACCCGCCGCGCCCCGTCCCATCCCCATCCAAGGAGGAGACCCGCATCATGAGGACCATCACCCGAGGGATCGCCGCCACGGCCGCCGTGGCTGTGCTCGGCCTCTCGCTCGCCGCCTGCGCGAGCGGCTCCGAGACCGGCGCCGCCGAGTCGTCCGAGCCGCTGCCGGCCGTCGAGGGAGGCGCGCTCGTCTACGCGAGCGACGTCCAGCCGCTCGCCGGCGGGCTTGACCCGTACGTCGCGCAGGCCTTCGCGAACTCGAACGCGCTCGTCCAGATCTACGAGCCCCTGCTCGCCAAGGACGCCGACGGCACGGTCATCCCGTGGCTCGCCGAGTCGTGGGAGCAGGTCGACGACCTCACCTACACCTTCACGCTGCGCGAGGGTGTGACGTTCTCGGACGGCACGCCGCTGACCGCCGACGACGTGGTCTACTCGCTCGAGCAGATCCGCGCCTCGCAGGCCGGCGCGAGCTACTTCCCGACGGTGGACCAGATCACCGCGGTCGACGACGCGACCGTGCAGCTGACGACGCTGGTGCCGGACGCCACGATCCTCAACGTCCTGTCCTACCGGGGCATGGTCATCGTCAACCAGGCCTGGTACGAGGCCACCTCGGAGGAGGAGCGTCAGACCTCCGCGCTCGGCACGGGCCCGTTCGTGCTCGACGAGTGGCAGGACCAGGTCTCCATGACCTTCACCGCCAACGAGTCCTACTGGGGCGAGGGCCCCGAGGTCGACACGCTCGAGTTCGACTTCATCGGCGACGAGAACGCGCGCGCCGCCCAGCTGCGCCAGGGCTCGGGCACCGACATGGCCTGGTTCCGCGACCCGATCCAGGTCCAGTCGCTCGAGGCCGAGGGCTACACGGTCGGCGAGAACGCCGCGACCCGCTCGCTCACGATGTACGTCAACGCCTCCGACGGCCCGCTCGCGGACGTCAAGGTGCGCCAGGCCGTGTCGAAGGCCATGGACCGCCAGGCCCTCATCGACTTCGCGATGGGCGGCATGGCCGAGCCCAGCCTCGTGGTGCCGGTCGGCGACCCGTGGGGCATCGCGCCCGACGAGTCCACCCCGAACTACACGCACGACGTCGAGGGCGCCAAGGCGCTGCTCGCCGAGGCGGGCGAGACCAGCCCGACCATCACCCTCACCTACGCCTCGGACGCGGCCTTCGCGCTCGACGTGCCGATGGTCGAGGTGCTCAAGCAGCAGCTTGCCGAGGCCGGCATCACGCTCGAGCTCGTGGGCAAGCCCTGGACCGAGGTGCTGCAGTCCTACATCGGCGGCACCTGGACCGGCCTGGTCCTCGTCCCCGGCGTCTACATGCCGGACCCGTCGGCGTACTTCGCCACCGTCCTGACCCCGGGCCTGCCGATGGTCACCACGGTCGACGAGACCTCGCCCGAGGTCGCGCTGTACATGCAGCTGCGCTCGACCTTCGATGAGGCCGAGCGGGCCGAGGTCCTCGCGCAGCTCGAGGCCGCGGTCGCCGAGAACGTCAACGTGCTCGTCGCCTACACCGGCCCGCAGCGCTACGAGGTCTGGGGCGACACCGTGACCGGCTACGAGGTCGACCCGTACACCTACCGCGAGGGTCTCGCCACCACGGCGAAGACCTCCTGAACCCTCCGGCGGGCGGGCGGCTCCCCTCAGCCGCCCGCCCGCCGGGACCCCACCGCAACCCACGCACCAGTCAGAGGAGGACGCCATGACCGCGACGATCGCCACCACCGACGCGCTCGCCGTCGAGGACCTCAGCATCAGCTACGGCGGCGGCACCCCCGTCGTCTCCGGGGTCGACCTGCGGGTCGGGCCCGGCGAGATCCTGGGCGTCATCGGCGAGTCCGGGTGCGGGAAGTCGAGCATCGGCTTCGCCGTGCTGGGCCTCCTTCCCAGCACCGCCCGCGTCGAGGCCGCCCGCCTCGACGTCGGCTCCCGGCCCATGGGCGACGCCGACGAGGAGGACTGGAACGAGGTGCGCGGCCGCGTCGCCTCGATGGTGTTCCAGGAGCCGATGTCCGCGCTCAACCCGTGCATGCGGGTGGGCGCCCAGATCGCCGAGGTGCTGCTCGTGCACGGCCTCGCCGACAAGAAGGCCGCCCACGCCCGCGCGCTCGAGCTGCTCCGCCTGGTCCAGGTGCCCGAGCCCGAGCTGCGCGCCAGGCAGTTCCCCCACCAGATGTCCGGCGGCATGCGCCAGCGCATCGTCATCGCGATGGCCCTCGCCGCGAACCCGCAGCTGCTCGTCGCGGACGAGCCGACCACGGCCCTCGACGTCACCGTCCAGGCCCAGATCCTCGATCTGCTCGACCAGATGCGCCGCACCACCGGCGCGGGCGTGCTGCTCATCAGCCACGACCTCGGCGTCATCGCGCAGACCTGCGACCGGGTGGTCGTGATGTACGCCGGCGAGATCGTCGAGGAAGGCGAGCCCGCCGCGGTGCTGGCGAACCCCTCCCACCCGTACACCGCGGCCCTCGTCGCCTCGATCCCCACGACCACCACCGCGGCCCGCGAGGACCTGCCGATGATCGCCGGCGGCGTCCGCGACTCCGACCGTGCCACCGCCGGGTGCCGGTTCGCGGCACGATGCGCGTTCGCGACGGACGCGTGCGCCGCGCCCCAGCCGCTGGTGCAGGTGGCACCCGACCACACGGCCCGCTGCTGGCGCAGCACCGAGCTCTCTCTCACGACGCGCACGGAGGTGACGGCATGACCCTCACGGACCTCGACCTCACCCCCCGCCCCGAGCAGGCGGCGGAGCCGCTCATGACGCTCAACGGCATCCGCCAGGAGTTCCCGGCGTCGGGCGGGCGCACCGTGCACGCGCTCGACGGCGTCACCCTCGAGGTGCAGCGCGGGGAGACGCTCGGCATCGTCGGCGAGTCCGGCTGCGGCAAGTCGACGCTCGCACGCGCCGCGCTGCTGCTCCGCAAGCCCACCGCCGGCGAGATCCGCTTCGACGGGGCCGATGCGCTGGCCATGCGGGGCGGCCGCCTCCGCGCCCACCGTCAGCGCGCCCAGATGGTCTTCCAGGACCCCAACGACTCGCTCGACCCGCGCTACAAGGTGCTGCGCTCGGTCATGGAGCCGCTGCTCGCCGCGGGCGTGCCGCGCCGCGAGGCGAAGGAGCGGGCGCTCGCCGCCCTCGAGGCGGTCGGCGCGCCCGACGGCGCCGCGGGCCGCTTCCCTCACGAGTTCTCCGGCGGCCAGCGCCAGCGCATCGCGATCGCCCGTGCGATCGCGACCGAGCCCGAGCTCGTGGTGCTCGACGAGCCCACCAGCGCGCTCGACGTGTCGATCCAGGCGCAGATCCTCAACCTGCTCCTCGAGCTGCAGGAGAGCAAGCAGCTCACCTACATGTTCATCTCGCACAACCTCGCGGTGATCCGCCACCTCTCGCACCGGGTCGCGGTCATGTACCTCGGCCGCATCGTCGAGGTGGGGCCCGCGGCGCAGGTGCTCGCCGACCCGCTCCACCCGTACACGGCGGCGCTGCTGTCGGCCGTGCCGGACCCCGACGCGGGCAGGCGCGAGCGGATCATCCTCCAGGGCGACCCGCCGAGCCCCACGCAGCGGGCGACCGGCTGCGCCTTCGCGAGCCGCTGCTGGCTCGCCACCGAGAAGTGCCGGACCGAGGCGCCGCCGCTGGTCCACAGCGACGTCGCGGCCGATTCCCACGGCGGCCACCTCGTCGCCTGCCACCGTCCCGGCGAGGGCCAGGAGGCGCTGCGCCTCGGCCTGCGTCCCGCATCGTCCACCACCGTCTGAACCAAGGAGAAGCCATGACCGAGACCGTCACGATCCTCACCGCCAAGCTCGTCCGCACGATGGACGATGCGGTGCCCACCGGCACCGCCGTCGCGGTCCGCGGCGCCACGATCCTCGCCGTCGGCACCCCCGAGGTGCTGCTCGCGACGTACCCCGGCGCCGAGGTCGACGACCGCTACGCCGACCAGGTGCTCGCACCCGGCTTCGTCGAGGCGCACTCCCACATGGGCGCCGGCATGGACAGCCCGTTCTACCTGGGCTACTTCCCGCGGATGACCCCCGACGGCACGCCCCTCGCGGGCGCACAGTCGTGGCAGGGCGTCCTCGACGCCCTGAAGGCGTGGGACGCGGCGCTGCCCGAGGGTGAGGTCCTCAACGCCCGCGGCCTGGACATGCTGTTCCACCCGGGCGAGACGCTCGACCGCCACGCGCTCGACTCCGTGAGCGCGACGCGCGGCATCTACGTGATCCACGCGAGCGGCCACGTCGCCACCGCCAACTCCGTGCTGCTCGAGAAGGCCGGCTACGGCGCCGACACCGACATCGAGGGCGTCGTCAAGGGCGCGGACGGCCTGCCCACCGGCGAGCTGCAGGAGATGGGCGCGATGATGCCCGTGATGGCCGCGCTGGGCATGGACTTCTCCAAGGGCATGACGTCGGAGCAGGGCATGTACGACTTCGCCGCGGACGCCCGCAACCACGGCTGCACCACCGCGACGGACCTCGCAAACTTCGATGCGGTGCGTCCCGGCGGCCTCGAGCTGCTGGCGGAGGTCACCGGCCGCGAGGACTTCTCGCTGCGCCTCGTGCCCGCGACCTTCGGCGGCATGACGAGGTCCGCCGAGGAGGCCGAGGGCATGGCCGCGCTCGTGAAGTCGGTCCAGGGCAAGGGCAACGCCAAGCTCCACCTGGGCACGGTCAAGCTCATGCTCGACGGCTCGATCCAGCAGCACACCGCGAAGCTGCAGGACCCGGGCTACGTGTGCGGCCACGACGACGGCATCTGGAACACCGACGCCGAGACGTTCCGCGCGCAGGTGAGCGCCTTCCACAAGGCCGGCCTCAACATCCACGTGCACTGCAACGGCGACGAGGCGACCGAGGTCTTCTGCAACGCCGTCGAGGAGGTCCTCGCGGAGTCCCCGCGCTGGAACCACCGCCACACCGTCACCCACTCGCAGCTCACCACCCGCGCCCAGTACAAGCGCATGGCCGAGCTGGGCATGGGCGCCAACATCTTCTCCAACCACATCTGGTACTGGGGCGACCAGCACATCGACCTCACGGTGGGGCCGGACCGCGTGCAGCGCATGAACGCGGCCCGCACCGCGCTCGACTCGGGCGTCAAGATCGCCCTCCACTGCGACACCCCCGTGACGCCGCTCGACCCGCTGGCGACCGCGTCGTACGCGGCCGAGCGCCGCACCCCCACGGGCCGGAGCTGGGGCGACGCCGAGCGCATCTCGGTGAAGGAGGCCCTCGAGGCCATCACGATCGGACCGGCCTACCTGCTCAAGCTCGACCACCTGGTCGGCTCGATCGTCCCCGGCAAGTACGCGGACTTCGCGGTCCTCGACCGCGACCCGTTCGAGGTCGCCGAGGTCAAGGAGCTGCGCGACATCAACGTCCTCGGCACCGTCGTCGGCGGCGTCCACTTCCCGTCCCCGGTCCACGCGACCGTCTGACCCGGTCCCTCTGAAGGAGGCTGAGATGCCCATCCCCCACGACCCCGCTGGCCGCGAGGCCTACGCGCTCGACCGTGCCCACGTGTTCCACTCGTGGTCCGCGCAGAAGGCGCTCGACCCCATGGTGATCACCGGCGGCGAGGGCTCCTACCTGTGGGACGCCGACGGCAACAGGTACCTCGACTTCTCGTCGCAGCTGGTCTACACGAACGTGGGCCACCAGCACCCGAAGGTCGTCGCCGCGATCCAGGAGCAGGCCGCGACCCTCGCGACCATCGCCCCGGCGCACGCCAACGACAAGCGCTCGCTCGCCGCGAAGCTCATCACCGACCTCGCGCCCGAGGGCATGAACAAGGTGTTCTTCACCAACGGCGGCGCCGAGTCGATCGAGAACGCGATCCGCATGGCACGCCTGCACACGGGCCGCACCAAGGTGATGTCGCAGTACCGCAGCTATCACGGCTCCACCGCGACGGCCATCCAGGTGACGGGCGACCCGCGCCGGTTCCCGAACGAGTTCGTGCCCGCCGGCACGGTCCACTTCTTCGGGCCGTTCCTCTACCGCTCGGCGTTCAACGCGACCACCGAGCAGGAGGAGTGCGACCGCGCGCTCGAGCACCTCGAGCAGATGATCACGTTCGAGGGCCCCGGCACCATCGCGGCCATCGTCCTCGAGACCGTGCCCGGCACGTCCGGCATCATGCCCCCGCCGCCGGGCTACCTCGCGGGTGTGCGGGAGCTGTGCGACCGCTTCGGCATCGTCATGATCTGCGACGAGGTGATGGCCGGCTTCGGCCGCACCGGCGCCTGGTTCGCGATCGACCACTACGGCATCACCCCGGACCTCATCACGTTCGCGAAGGGCGTGAACTCCGGCTACGTGCCCATGGGCGGCGTCATCATCCGCGACGAGATCGCGGCGACGTTCGACGAGCGCGCCTACCCGGGCGGGCTCACCTACTCGGGCCACCCGCTGGCCGCGGCGGCCGCCGTCGCGACCATCGAGGCGATGCACGAGGAGCAGGTCGTGGAGAACGCGGCCCGCGTGGGCGCCGAGGTCTTCGGCCCCGAGCTGCGCGCGATGCAGGACCGCCACCCGTCGATCGGCGAGGTCCGCGGCCTGGGTGTCTTCTGGGCGCTCGACCTGGTCAAGGACCGTGCGACCAAGGAGCCGCTGGCGCCCTACGGCGGCGCGGCCCCGGCCGTCACCGGCGTGCTCGCCGCGGCGCGCGAGGCGGGCCTGCTGCTGTTCAACCAGTTCCACCGGATCCACATCGTGCCGCCGTGCTCGATCACCGACGAGGAGGCCCGTGAGGGTCTCGAGATCCTCGACGAGGCGCTCGAGGTCGCGGACGCGGCCTACGAGGGCGTGCGCGAGGCCGTCGCGGTCTGATCCGACGCGAGACCGGGAGGGGGCGGGCCCAGCACCGCCCCCTCCCTTCGTCTCTCCGGGCGCCCGGCGCTACTCCGCGAGCTGCTCGCGGATCGCCTCGCCCAGCAGCTCGATGCCGCGCGGGATCGCCTGCAGCGGGATCGTGTTGAAGCCCACGCGGATGTGGTTCCGTCGCGCGCCCTCGAGGTAGAAGCGCTCGCCGGCGTCGACCAGCACGCCCTTGCCGCGCGCGAGGGCCGCGGTGCGGGTGCCGTCGAACTCCTCGGGGCCCGTCACCCACACGCTGAGCCCGCCCGCGGGCACGGGACCCAGCGGGAACGGCAGGTGCCGCTCGAGCTCCTCGGTGACGGTCTCCCACTTGCGGACCAGGTGGCGGCGGTGCTGGCGCAGCGCCCGGTGGTACTCGCCGGACTCGATGAAGAGCCCGAGCGCCCGCTGGAGGTGGCCCGACGGATGCTTGGTGAGGTACCGCCGGCGCTCCCGGAGCGCGGCGATGAGCGCCGCATCGGCCACGACGAAACCGAGCCGCAGGCCCGGCGCCACGAACTTCGAGAACGTGCCCACGTAGATGACGCGACCGGTGCGGTCGAGCGACTTGAGCGACGGCGTGGGCCGGCCCTTGAAGCGGACCTCCGAGTCGAAGTCGTCCTCGATGATGAGCGCGTCCTCGGACTGGGCCGCGCGCAGGATCGCCGCGCGGCGCGAGTAGGAGGTCGTGACCGAGGTCGGGTGGTGGTGGCTGGGGGTGAGGTAGACGAACTCCGACCGCGCGGCGTCGGCCTTCGACACGCGCGCGCCCGAGGCGTCGACCTCGACGGGGTGCAGCGTCGCGCCCGCGTTGCGGAAGATGTGCCACGCGTCGACGTAGCCGGGGTTCTCCACGCTCACGGTGTTGCCGGGCTGGATCAGGAGGTCCGCGAGCATCGACAGCGCCTGCTGCGCGCCGTTGGTGATGATGACCTCGGACGGGCTCACCGACATGCCGCGCGGCGGCAGGATCTCGCGGCAGATCGCCTTGACGAGCAGCTCGTCGTCCGCGTCGACCGAGTCGCGCAGGCTCGCCGCCATGTGAGGCCCGGCGAGGGCGTCGTTGAGCGCCCTCAGCCAGGCGCGGGCGGGGAAGGACGACAGCTCGGGCTGACCGGGCAGGAACGGGAAGGGGTAGCGGTTCCAGTCCGGGTGCGCCGCGGCGTGGTGGAGGTCCTCGCCCAGCGGGCGCGGCAGGCGCGCCTGCCAGTCGACCTGGCCGGTGGGCACCGAGCGGTGGTGCGGCGCGCGGGCCGGCTGGGGAGCGGACGATGCGCCGGGCTGGGCCGTCGCGAGGCGTTCGGCGGCGGGGTAGAGGCCCGAGCGCGGGCGCGACTCGATGAGCCCGAGCGCCGTGAGCTCCTGGTACGCCGCCGAGACCGTGTTGCGCGAGACCCCGAGCACGCCTGCGAGGTGGCGCGACGATGGCAGGGGGCGGTGCGGCTTGAACCGTCCCTCGAGCAGCGACTGCTCGAGGAAGCGGCGCACCTGCTGGAAGAGCGGCTCGCGGCTGTCGGGGTCGAGGTACTGGCGCGCGCGGTCGCCGAATGCCTCGTCGGTCTCGATCTCGCGTTCGCTGGTCATGCGTCCCTCCTGGGCCGGGCTCACGCGACGATCCCGCGCGCGGCCAGCACCGCTCCGGACACGAGCGACAGCACGAGGGCCGCGGTGCGCACCGCACCGGCGGGGATCCTTCTCACGAGGGGTGCCGCCACGGCCGCGCCGATGATCACGGCGGGCGTGAGCGCGAGCCCGGCCAGCGCGTCGAGTCCGAGCGGACCCGCTCCGGCCCTGCCCGCGGACAAGGATAGCGAGACGAGCGACAGCACCGACGTCACCGCGAAGTACGCGGACAGCGTCGCGCGCATCGTCCTCACCTCGGCCGGACGGTAGACCACCGCCATCGGCGGGCCGGGCAGGGCGGCGATCGGCGTGAGCGCGCCGCCGAGGCCGCCGGCGACCGCGACGGTCGTCGGGGTCATGCGGGCGCGCCACGCGACGAGCGACAGCGCCGATGCGGCGACCACGACCGCGCCGACGACCACCTGGGTCGCGGCGGCCGGGGTGACCTGCGCGACGACCGTGCCGACGACGATGCCGGGCACGGCCGCCACGGACGCCCGGAGGAGGTCGCGGCGGTCGAGCCAGCGGCGCTCGGTCCAGGCGGCGACGACCATCACGACGACGGTGATCGCGAGGACCGCGCCGATGCCGAGCTCCGGCGCGACCAGCACGAGCAGCGGCACCGCGACGATGCCGAACCCCATCCCGGTCGCCGCCTGCACCACCGTGGCGAGCACCACCACCGCGCCCGCGACGAGCCATGCCGCCACCGTCATCCGCACCTCCGAGCCATGCGCCGATCCTCCTGGCTCCCACGCGCGCGGGCCAGGTCCACCGGCGGACGTTCCGAGGGGCCAGGCGTTACGCCGGGGAAACACTGTGGCACCCGGTGCCGGGCGTCGACTGGCCCTGGCTCCCCGGGGCCCGGCCAGCCATAGTGGTCGCAGGCCGCCGGGAACCGGCAGGCATCCACACGAGAACGGAGAGCAGAGATGGCACAGCGGACGGCGGTCGTCACCGGAGCGAGCAGCGGGATCGGCGCGGCCAGCGCGCGGGCCCTCGCCGCGGACGGCTGGCACGTCGTGCTCGGCGCCCGCCGCACCGACCGCCTCGAGGCGCTCGCCGAGGAGATCGGCGGCACCGCGCTGCGCCTCGACGTGACCGACCAGGAGTCGGTGGACGCCTTCTGCGAGGCGATCGGGTCGTGCGACCTCCTGCTCAACAACGCGGGCGGCGCGCTCGGCACCTCCTCGATCGCCGAGGGCGACGTCGACGAGTGGCAGTGGATGTACGACGTCAACGTGCTCGGCACCCTCCGCGTCACGAAGGCGCTGCTGCCCAAGCTCGTCGCGTCGGGCGACGGCCAGGTCATCAACATCGGCTCGATCGCGGCCCGCGAGCCCTACAAGGGCGGCGGCGGCTACAACGCGGCCAAGCACGCGGTCGCGGCGATGACCCGCGTGCTGCGCATCGAGCTGCTCGGCCAGCCCGTCCGCGTGTCGGAGATCGACCCGGGCATGGTCGAGACCGAGTTCTCGCTCGTGCGCTTCGGCGGCGACGCGGAGAAGGCCGCGAAGGTCTACGAGGGCGTCACGCCGATGAGCGCGGAGGACATCGCCGAGGCCGTGCGCTGGGTCGCCTCGCGCCCCAAGCACGTCAACATCGACCAGATCCTCATGCTCGCCACGGCGCAGACGTCGGCGCAGGTGGTCCACCGGGAGGCCTGAGCCCGCGAGGGTCACAGCGACCTCACAGGATCGGCGGGTACGCTGATCGGGCACTCGCGCGCGAGGTCACGGTCGCATAAGGATGCGGCCGGACCGGGAACCTTCGCGAGGGCTCATCGGTTACCGGGTCGATCCCGCGTGCCGCTCGCCGCCGCGACCGACGCGGACGACCCCCGTGAGGAGATCCATGAAGAAGAACGCGCTCACCGCCGTCGTGCTCGGCTCGATCGCCGTGCTCGGCCTGGCCGCGTGCAGCCCGGCCTCGGAGTCGGACGCGTCGCCGTCCGCCTCGGCCTCGACCGACGCCGTCGCCGTCGACCCGGCGGCCGACGCCGCGGCGCTCGAGACCATCGAGTGGACGGACGAGGACGGCGTGCCCGTGCTCGCCTTCGACACCCCGCTGACCGTCACCGACATCGCCACGCGCCACATCGCGGACGGCGACGGCGAGGTCATCGAGGAGGGCCAGAACGTCACCCTCGACTACGTCGTCTACTCCGGCACGGACGCCTCGCAGATCTACTCGACCTTCGAGGCGGGCACGCCCGAGGTCGTCACCATGGCCGACGGCCAGGTCGTCGAGGACCTCTACGACGCGCTCATCGGCCAGCAGGTCGGCGCCGACCTCCTCTACGTCTACCCCGACACCTCCTCCGAGGACGGCGCCGCGGTGGTCATGGCGGTCACGGCGTCGAGCGCCGTGACGCCGCTCGAGCGCGCCGAGGGCACCGCGGTGAAGCCCGCGAAGAACCTGCCGACGGTCACGCTCGACGACGACGGCAAGCCGTCGATCGACTTCTCCGACGCGGGCAAGAAGCCCGAGGAGCTCGTGGTGCAGCCGCTCATCGAGGGCGACGGCCAGGAGGTCGCGGAGGGCGACCAGATCACGGTGCACTACACCGGCTGGATCTGGAACGGCGACCAGTTCGACTCGTCGTGGGACCGCGGTGCCGCGACCTCGTTCACGCTCGCTTCCGGCTCGCTCATCGACGGCTGGGTCGACGGCCTCGCCGGCCAGAAGGTCGGCAGCCAGGTGCTCCTCGTGATCCCGCCGGACCTCGCGTACGGCGACCAGGAGTCCGACACCATCCCGGCGGACTCGACGCTCGTGTTCGTGGTGGACATCCTCGCCGCGAGCTGACGCTCGCCTGACGTACGAAGGCCCCCGGCGCTCGCCGGGGGCCTTCGTCGTCTCCGGGTCAGCCCTCGGCGGGCGGGTCCGCGGGGGACGATGCGGCGGCGGGCTCGGCCGCGGCGCTCGCCGAGTCGATCGGGATGACGTCGTAGGTACGGCCCGAGTTCTTGACGATCGAGGTGATGAGCGCCGCGACCGGCAGCGCCATGAACGCGCCGAGCGGTCCCGCGATCGCGCCGCCCGCCAGCGCGCCGCCGAAGGCGACGGCGCCGTTGAGCTCCATCGTCTGCGACGAGAACCGCGGGCTCAGCCAGTAGTTCTCCGCCTGCTGGTAGACGAGCACCCACGCGAGCAGGATGAGCGCGGGGACGAGGCCCTGCACCGCGAGCACGATGATGATGGGCAGCGCGGCGCCGATGTACGTGCCGATGAACGGGATGAACTCCGACACGAAGCCCATGAACAGCGCCAGCGGGATCGCGTAGACGAGCGGCAGCCCCACGAGCAGCATTACGACGAAGCCGAGGCCGCCGCAGACGCCCATGAGCAGCAGGCGGGAGTAGAAGTAGCCGCCGGTCTGCTCGATCGACGTGTCCGCGATCCACGCGAACGTGCGCTGGCGCGCCGGGGGCATGCGCGACATGAGGGCGCGCATGATCTGCGGCCACTGCGCGGCGATGTAGAAGGCGAACGTCGCGACCGTGAAGAGGTCGAAGATCAGTCCGATGCCGGAGGTCACGATGCCGAGCACCTCGTCCGCCCACGTGCGCACGAGGTCGGAGAAGCTCGTCAGCGCCTCGTCGGTCGCCGAGGTGTCGACCGGCACGCCGAGCACGTCCTGGCTCCACTCGCTCAGCGCGGACGTCCACCCGGGGAGGTTGTCGTGGACCGCATCGGCGAACTTCGCGATCGCCGGGATGAGCACCGCGACCATGAACACGACCAGCAGCACGGCGGCCAGGTACATGAGCCCCACGGCGGCGCCGCGGCGGATCCCGTAGCGCCGGTGCAGGCCGGTGACGCCGGGCAGCATCGCGAGCGCGATGAACAGCGAGAGCACCAGGATGCCGAGCAGGTGGCGCATCTGGAACGCGATCCACAGGCCCAGCAGCACGATGAGCACCACGCCCACCGCGCGCCACAGCGAACGGCGCACGACGGCGTCGACCCACAGCGGCGCGGGCTCGTCGGCGCGGCGCGCGGCCTGCTCGGCCGCGGCGCGCGCGACGTCCTCGGGCAGCTCCTCGGTGTCGGGCGCCGGCGAGTCGGCCGTCACAGCTCGACCTCGTGGCGGCGGCCGAACGTGAACGCGCGGACGAGGCCGACGATGCCGAGCACCACGAACACGGCGGCGGCGATCCACACCAGCACGGTCGCGGTCAGGCCGGGCGAGGCCAGCACCACCGCGCCCGCGAGGATGCTCACGATCCCGTACGCGATGGCCCAGCCCCGCGAGCGCGCCTTGCCGGACTCGACGAGCACCATGATGCCGTCGATGATCCAGCCGATGCCGATCGTGATGGCGACCACGAGCAGCAGCACCGCCGTCGACGCCTCGAGGTTGCGCAGCGTGATGACGCCCGCGAGGAGCATGAGCACTCCCATGATGATCGCCAGCGCGCGCAGGCCCCCGGACAGCGCCGAGCCGACCACGCCCATCGCGATGCGGGCCACGCCGGCGACCGCGAAGTAGATGCCGATGAGCACCGCGCCGACGGCGAGGGTGCGCCCGGGCCACACCATCAGCGCGACGCCGACGCCGAGCGCGACGACGCCGAGCACGGCGAACATCACCCGCACCGCCGTGACCGCGCGCGCGGTCAGCTCGCGCTCATCGATCTCGAACCCAAGACTCCTGGTCTCCTGCATGGCTTCCCCTCTCGACGGGCCGCCGTGACCTGCGGCTGCTCTCACGCTACCGCCGCCGTGGCGCGCGGTGCCGGAGGTGGCGGCCGGGTTCCGGGACGCGGGCCCAGGCGGCGCAATTATGAGGCTTTTGTGCACATTGCGAGAGTTGCGTGCAAGAATGAACGCACGGTTGCAGGTTGCTTGCGAGGGGGGAGCTGCAATGTCGCTCGACGACCTGGACCGACGGATCATCGCCGAGCTGCGGCTCGACGGCCGGGCGAGCTATGCCGAGATGGGTGCGCGCATCGGCCTCTCGCCGTCGGCGGTGAAGCGTCGGGTGGATCGGATGGTGGCCGACGGCTCCATCCAGGGCTTCCACGTGCGCCTGGACCCCGAGCTCGACGGCGCGGGCACCGAGGCGTACGTCGAGATCTTCTGCACGGGCACCGTCGCGCCCGACGAGCTGCGGCGCATCCTCAAGGCCATCCCGAACGTGGTGGAGGCCTTCACCGTGACGGGTCAGGCGGACGCGATCGTGCGGCTCCGCGCGGCGACCATGTCCGACCTCGAGGCGGCGCTCGAGCACGTCCGGCTCGCCCCGCAGGTGGACAAGACGCGCAGCTCGATCGTGCTGTCGCGCCTCATCGAGCATCGCGACGGCTGAGGCGCTAGATCCAGCTGGGCAGCCACATGTGGGCCTGCCAGTACCGGAACGGGATCGGTGTGCCCACCCATAGCGGCACGAACAGCCCCGAGATCAGCAGGATCGCGGCCAGGATCAGCCCCACCCCGATCGTGCCGCGACGCGACCACCCGCCCTCGAGCTCCTCGGGCTGCGCGATGCGCCGCAGCGCCCACACGAGCGTGAGCACCATGAACGGCATGAACGCCACCGAGTAGAACGTGAAGATGGTGCGGTAGGCGTACGGCAGCCACGGCACCCAGCCGGCGAGCACGCCCGCGGACACGGACAGCGCGAGGATGTCGCCGCGCCGCACCACGCGCCACAGCGCCCACACGAGCGCGGCCGTCGCGAGCCACCACAGCAGCGGGTTGCCGAGCGCGTGCACCGCGGACACGCAGCGGTCGGCGCCGCAGTCCGCGCCCGGCACGTCCTCGAAGTAGAAGGCCGTGGGCCGCCACTGGACCAGCCAGAGCCACGGGTTCGACATGTAGTTGTGCTCGGTGGTGAGCCCCGTATGGAACGTCCACATCTGGTGGTGGTACTGCACCAGCGAGTTGAGGGAGTCGGGCAGCCAGGTGAGCCCCTCGCCGGGGTGGGACTCGGCCCACTGGCGGTCGTAGGACCCGTCCGTGAGGAACCAGTTCGCCCACGTCGCGACGTAGACGACGGGCACCGCCACGAGCGTGAAGAGCCCCGCGGGCACCGCCCGCGCGAACGCGCCGGCGAACCACCGCTCGCATCCCAGCTCGCGCCGCGCCACGACGTCCCAGACCACCGACAGCACCAGCAGCACCGCGGCGAAGTAGAAGCCGGACCACTTGACCGAGCCGGCCAGCGCGAAGGCGACGATCGCCGCGAGCCGCCACCAGCGGATGCCGGTGCGCGGCCCGAGCCCGGGCACCCGGGCGTCGGGCTCCAGGCCGAGCTCGTCCCGGACCCGCGCGACGCCGTCCTCGAGGATCCTGCGTGTGCGGTCGCGGTCGACCACGAGCAGGAAGAAGCCGAGCGCGACGAAGAACGCGAGGTAGCCGTCGAGGATCGCGGTGCGCGACAGCACGATGGCCTCGCCGTCGACCGCGACGAGCACGCCCGCGACGCCGCCCCACAGGGTCGACCGGAAGAGCCGGCGCGCGGCGAGCGCCACGAGCACCGCGGTGAGCGCGCCGAGCACCGCGCCGACCACGCGCCACCCGAACGGGTCGTTGCCGAAGATCGCGATGCCGAGCGCGATCAGCAGCTTGCCCACCATGGGATGGACCACGAAGTCGCCCTCGGTGGTGAGCCCGGACGTGTCGCCCGCGGCGAAGGCCTGGTCGTCGCCCGTCCAGTCGCCCTCGTAGCCGAGCTCGGTGAGCGAGTACGCCCCGCGCGCGTAGAACACCTCGTCGAAGACCAGCGCGTGCGGGTCCGACAGCGACGCGAGGCGCAGGATCGCGGCGAGGACGCCGACGCCCACGGCCATGAGGGCGGCGCGCCAGCGCCACAGCGTCGCGAGATTCACACGCGAAGCCTAGCCGCGCGCCGCGCCGGTCCGGCCGCGCCGCGTCGTATGCGACCCTGGGGACATGACCGGACGGATCGTGCTCGCCGCGACGCCCATCGGGAACGTCGGCGACGCGTCCGAGAGGCTGCGCGACGCGCTCGCGACCGCGGACGTCATCGCCGCCGAGGACACGCGTCGGCTGCGCGACCTCGCGGGCCGCCTCGGGATCCGCCTCCACGCGGAGACGGTCGCGCACCACGACCACAACGAGGGCGACTCCGCCGCCGCGCTCGTCGAGCGCGCCGCGGCCGGCGACACGGTCGTCGTCGTGTCCGATGCGGGCATGCCCGCGGTCTCCGACCCGGGCTTCCGCGTGGTCGAGGCCGCCGCCGCGGCCGGCGTCGACGTGACGGTGCTGCCCGGTCCCTCCGCCGCGCTCGCGGCGCTCGCGCTGTCCGGGCTGCCGACCGACCGCTTCGCCTTCGAGGGCTTCCTGCCGCGCAAGCCGGGGGAGCGGGCCTCGCGGCTCGACTCGCTCGCGACCGAGGAGCGCACGCTCGTCTTCTTCGAGGCGCCGCACCGGCTCGCCGCGACGCTCGCGGCGATGGCCGCGGCCTGGGGCGGCGACCGCCGGGCCTCGGTCTCGCGCGAGCTCACCAAGACGTACGAGGAGACCCGCCGCGGCACGCTCGCCGAGCTCGCCGCGTGGGCCGAGGAGAAGGAGCCCCGCGGGGAGATCGTCGTGACGGTCGAGGGACGCGCGGCGGAGGCGCCGGGCGTGCCCGCGCTCGTGGGCGAGGTGCTCGCCCGCGTCGCGGCGGGCGAGCGGGCCAAGGCCGCCGTCGCGGACGTCGCCTCCACGGCCGGGGTCCCCAGCCGCGAGCTCTACGCCGCGGTGCTGGCCGCGCGGGCCGCCGAGTGAGCGCGGCGTCGCCGCGTCGACGGCGGCGCCTCGTCCCTGCCGCCGCCATCGCGCTCGCGTGCTTCGGGCTCGGCCTCGGCGCCGGCGCGCTGATGCCGCCCGCCGAGGGGTGGCCGCTCGTCGCCGGTACCGAGGTCGCCGTCGCGACCCCGACCGCCGGATCCTCGGCGACGCCCGATCCCGCCGCATCGTCCCTCGCGGCGATCACCGCGGGCGCCGTCCCCGTGGAGGACCGGACGCCCGAGATCCAGGTGACGACGCTCGACCTCGACGACCCGGCCTCGTTCACCGTGGTCGTGAACAAGGTCCGACCGCTCGACCCCCTCGACTACGTGCCGGCGGACGTGGTGACGCTGGACGCGGTGCCGGGCGGCGGGACGATGCGCGCCGAGGCGGCCGCCGCGATGACCGCGCTGTACGAGGCGGCCGCGGCGGAGGGCGCGGGCTTCACGGTGTCGACGGCGTACCGCTCGTACGACCTCCAGTCCTCGCTGCACGCGGGGTACTCGCGCTCGCGCGGGTACGACGCGGCCGACCGCTTCTCCGCGCGCGCCGGGTACTCCGAGCATCAGACGGGGCTCGCGGCGGACATCCGCGCGGACGGCTGCGACCTCGAGCCGTGCTTCGCGGACACCGCGGCGGGCCGCTACGTCGCGGAGCACGGCTGGGAGCACGGCTTCATCGTCCGCTACCCCGCGGACAAGGAGGAGGTGACCGGCTACATCTACGAGCCGTGGCACCTGCGCTACGTCGGGAGGCCGCTCGCGAAGGCGATGCGGGACAGCGGCGCGGCCACCATGGAGGAGCACTTCGGGCTCGCCTTCGCGCCCGACTACGAGCCGTGACCGGGCCCGGAGGACGGACCCTCCGCGAACACTAGGATGGACGCCATGTCACGCATCCTGTCCGCGGTCGCCTGGCCGTACGCCAACGGCCCCCGCCACATCGGTCACGTCGCCGGGTTCGGCGTCCCCTCGGACGTCTTCAGCCGCTACATGCGCCTCGCCGGCAACGACGTCCTGATGGTCTCGGGCACCGACGAGCACGGCACGCCGATCCTCGTCCAGGCCGAGGGCGAGGGCGTGAGCCCGCAGGAGCTCGCTGACCGCTACAACCGCGTGATCGTCGAGGACCTCACCCAGCTGGGCCTGTCGTACGACCTCTTCACCCGCACCACCACGGGCAACCACTACGCCGTCGCGCAGGCCATGTTCAAGGCCGTGCACGCGAACGGCTACATGCTCTCCGAGACCACGCGCGGCGCGATCTCGCCGTCGACCGGCCGCACGCTGCCCGACCGCTACATCGAGGGCACCTGCCCCATCTGCGGCTACGACGGCGCGCGCGGCGACCAGTGCGACAACTGCGGCAACCAGCTCGACGCGATCGACCTCAAGAACCCGGTGTCCCGCATCAACGGCGAGACCCCCAAGTTCGTCGAGACCGAGCACTTCTTCCTCGACCTGCCGGCGCTCGTCCAGCCGCTCACCGACTGGCTCGGCTCGCGCCAGGGCTGGCGCCCCAACGTCATGAACTTCTCCAAGAACCTGCTCGTCGACGTGCGCCCGCGCGCGATGACGCGCGACATCGACTGGGGCATCCCGGTGCCGCTCGAGGGCTGGGAGGACAACCCCGCCAAGCGCCTCTACGTGTGGTTCGACGCGGTCATCGGCTACCTCAGCGCCTCGATCGAGTGGGCGCGCCGCTCGGGCGACCCGGACGCGTGGCGCCAGTGGTGGAACGACCCGTCGGCCCTGTCCTACTACTTCATGGGCAAGGACAACATCACCTTCCACTCGCAGATCTGGCCCGGCGAGCTCATCGCCGCCAACGGCCGTGGCGCGCGCGGCGGCTCGCTCAGCGAGTTCGGCGACCTGCAGCTGCCCACCGAGGTCGTGTCGAGCGAGTTCCTCACCATGGAGTCCGCGAAGTTCTCGTCGTCGCGCGGCCACGTCATCTACGTGCGCGACATGCTGTCGCGCTACCAGCCGGACGCGCTGCGCTACTTCATCGCGGTCGCCGGCCCGGAGACCTCGGACGCGGACTTCACGTGGTCCGAGTTCAAGCGCCGCAACAACGACGAGCTGGTCGCCGGCTGGGGCAACCTGGTCAACCGCACCGCGTCGCTGCTGCACAAGAACGTGGGCGAGATCCCGGCGCTCGGCGAGCTCGCCGACGTCGACCGCGCCGCGCTCGCGGCCTCCGAGGCGGCGTTCACCACGGTGGGCGGCCACATCCGCACGCAGCGCCAGCGCGCCGCGATCAGCGAGACGATGCGCGTGATCGGCGACGCGAACAAGTACCTGGCCGACACCGCGCCGTGGAAGCTCAAGAACGAGGACCCGCAGCGCATGCGCACCGTCCTCGCGGTCGCGGCCCAGCTGGTCTCGGACGCCAACACGATGATGTCGCCGTTCCTGCCGCACTCCGCGCAGAAGGTCCACGAGGCGCTCGGCGGCACGGGCGTGCTCGCCCCGATGCCGCAGATGAACGAGGTCGCCGACCTCGACCTCGCGGACCGCCACTACCCGGTGATCCAGGGCGACTACACGTCCGTGGCCGGCTGGGGCCGCACGGACCTGGTCGCCGGCACGGCGGTCCCGGCCCCGTCGCCGATCTTCCAGAAGCTCGACGACGAGATGGTCGAGGCCGAGCTCGAGCGGATGGCGGACGAGTAGCCGATGCGCGCCGGAGCCTGGCCGCCCGCGCCCGAGGCGCTGCCGGTCGCGGTGGTCGACAACCACTGCCACCTCGAGTTCCCGGCGGGGGACCCGGAGCTGACGGTCGAGCGGCGCCTCGCGGACGCCGCGGCCGTGGGCGTGGACCGCGTGGTGCAGATCGGCTGCGAGGTCGACTCCGCCCGGTGGACCGCCGAGGCGGTGGACCGCCACCCGACGATGCTCGGCGGCGTGGCGCTCCACCCGAACGAGGCGCCGCTGCACGCGGCCGGCACGCACGACAGCGGGCTGTCGTACGAGGACGCCTTCGCCGAGATCACCGCGCTCGCGCGCCGCGACCGCATCCGGGTGATCGGCGAGACGGGCCTCGACTACTTCCGCACGTCCGAGGAGGGGCGGGACGCGCAGGTTCGCTCGTTCCGCGACCACATCGCACTCGCGAAGGAGCTGGGGCTGCCGCTGCAGATCCACGACCGCGACGCGCACGCCGACGTCCTCGACGTGCTCGAGCGCGACGGCGCCCCCGACGTCACGGTCTTCCACTGCTTCTCCGGCGACGCGGCGATGGCACGCCTGTGCGCGCATCGTGGCTACTACCTGTCGTTCGCGGGCACCGTCACCTTCAAGAACGCCGAGGGGCTCCGCGCGGCGCTCGCGGTGACGCCGCCGTCGCACGTCCTCGTCGAGACCGATGCGCCCTTCCTCACGCCGCATCCGCACCGGGGCGCGCCCAACGCGCCGTACCTCGTGCCGTTGACGATGCGCACCATCGCGACCGTCCTGGAGCTCGATCTGGCCGCCGCGTGCGAGGTCGTCTCTGCAACGTCGGAAAAGCTGTATGGCCCCTGGTAGTCCACGGTGTGTGGGAAATCCCACAGCCCCCTTGACTTAAGCCGGGTTGGACACGGTCGTTATCAATATGAGACAAAAGGGCTCAGTGAAGCGCGGCTGACCGGTCGCGAGACGAGAGGACCACGTGAGCTATCGACGTTCCAACCCGATGCCTGGCGGGCGCCGCGAGCGCCGCGCCGAGCGCGGCGTGCGGACCCGCGTGCTGACGCAGATCGGCCTCGGCGTCGCCGTCGCATCGTTCGCCGTCGGCTCCATCGCCGCCGCCGCTGTGCCCGCCCTGACCGACGACCCGCAGGTCACCACCCAGGCCGACCTGGCCGCCCTTCCCGAGATCGCCACCCACAAGTCCGATGGTGCCGTCGTCAAGACGGAGACCAAGGAGGTCGCGATCAAGCCCGGCTCCGTCAAGCAGGACGACCCGGAGCTGGAGAAGGGCACCGAGGAGGTCGTGACCGAGGGCGAGCCCGGCTCGCAGGTCATCACGTACGACGTCACCTACGTCGACGGCGAGGAGGTCTCGCGCGTCGAGACCCTCAAGCTCACCGTCGAGCAGCCCACCGACGAGGTCATCGCGGTCGGCACCATGGAGGAGACCGAGGAGTCCACGTCGACGTCCGTCCCGGCGACCTCGTCCGTCTCGCCCGGCACCGCCCGCGCGCTCGGCCAGCAGATGGCCGCGAGCATGTACGGCTGGACCGGTTCCGAGTGGTCGTGCCTCGACGCGCTCTGGCAGCGTGAGTCCGGCTGGAACCCGAACGCGCACAACCCGTACTCGGGCGCGCACGGCATCCCGCAGGCGCTCCCCGGCTCCAAGATGGCCACCGCCGGCGCCGACTGGGCGACCAACCCCGCGACGCAGATCACGTGGGGCCTGGGCTACATCAGCGGCCGCTACGGCACCCCGTGCTCCGCGTGGGGCCACTCCGAGTCCGTGGGCTGGTACTGACCCCGGTGGCCAACCTCCTGGGTCCCACCGACATCCGCCTCCTCGCGCAGTCGCTCGACACCGCTCCCCACAAGAAGTGGGGTCAGAACTTCGTCGTCGACGCCGGCACGGTGCGCCGCATCGCGCGCCTGTCGGGCGTGGGTCCCGGCGACCGTGTCGTCGAGGTGGGTCCGGGGCTCGGATCGTTGACGCTCGCGCTGCTCGAGACCGGCGCGGACGTCACCGCGGTCGAGATCGACCCGGTGCTCGCCGCGGCGCTGCCCTCGACCGTGGCCGAGCGCGCGCCTGACGACGCCGACCGCTTCGACGTCATCCACCAGGACGCCCTCAAGGTCGACGCGCTGCCGTCGCCGCCGCGTGCCCTCGTCGCCAACCTGCCGTACAACGTCTCGGTGCCGGTGATCCTGCACTTCCTCGAGATCTTCCCGACGCTCGAGCGCGTGCTCGTTATGGTGCAGGCCGAGGTCGCGGACCGTCTCGCCGAGCCGCCGGGCTCGCGCACCTACGGCGTGCCCTCGGCGAAGGCCGCGTGGTACTGCGCCGTGCGCCGCGCGGGCGACGTGGGCCGCGCCGTCTTCTGGCCCGTCCCGCGCGTCGACAGCCGCCTCGTGCTCATGGAGCGTCGCGACCCGCCGACGACCACCGCGAGCCGCCAGGAGGTGTTCGCCGTGGTCGACGCCGCGTTCGCCCAGCGCCGCAAGGCCCTGCGGGGCGCGCTGTCCGGCATCGCCGGCTCCGCCGCGGCCGCCGAGGCCGCGCTGCGCCAGGCCGGCATCGAGCCCCTGACCCGGGGCGAGCAGCTCACCATCGAGGACTTCTCAGCCATCGCCGAGGCCCTGGCCTCTGGCAGTCTGGGGTCATGACCCGCACCGTCCGCGCGAAGGCGCCCGCGAAGGTGAACCTTCAGCTCACCGTGGGCCCGCGCCGTGCGGACGGCTACCACCCGCTCGTCACGGTGTTCCAGGCGCTCGACCTCTGGGAGGTCGTCGAGGCCACGCCGCGCACGGACGGGCGCATCACGCTCGCGGTCGACGTGGCCGCCGGGTCGCCCATCGACGCCTCCGGGGTCCCGCTCGACGGGTCCAACCTCGCCTGGAAGGCCGCGGAGCTGCTCGCGCGCACGTTCGGCATCGCCGACGGGGTGGACCTGCGCATCGTCAAGGGCGTGCCCGTCGCCGGCGGCATGGCCGGCGGCTCGGCCGACGCGGCGGCCGCGCTGGTCGCGTGCGCCGAGGCCTGGGACACGGGCGCGACCCGAGGCGAGCTCGCCGCGCTCGCTGCCCGGCTGGGCGCGGACGTGCCGTTCAGCCTGCACGGCCACACCGCGGTCGGCATGGGTCGCGGCGACGAGCTCACGCCGGTGATGTCCCATGGCGAGTTCCACTGGGTGCTCGCGACGCAGTCCACCGGGCTGTCGACGCCCGAGGTGTTCGCGGAGTACGACCGCCGTATCGAGGCGCGCGAGCAGGCGGTGTCCGACCTCGAGATCGACGGGCCGATCATGCGCGCGCTCATGGCGGGCGACGCGGTCGCGCTCGGGCAGTCGCTCCTCAACGACCTCGAGGCGCCGGCGCTCGCGCTGATGCCGCGGCTCGAGGAGGTGCTCGACGCGGCCGAGGCGGCCGAGGCGTGCGGCGTGATCGTCTCGGGCTCGGGGCCGACGGTCGCGGCGCTCGCGCGCTCGCGTCAGCACGCGCTCGCGATCGCGGCGCACCTCAAGGCGTCGAAGACGTGCGACGCCGTGGTGACCGCGTCCGGGCCGGCGTCCGGCACGCTGCTCGTGCAGGACTGAGCGCCGGACCGAGGGTCAGACCCCCGGCTTCTCCCGCAGCGCGTCGCGGATCTCGGTGAGCAGCTCGACCTCGGTGGGGGAGACCGGCTCGTCGGGCGCGGGCTCCCCGGCCTTGCGGCGCTCGGCGAGCTTGTTGAGCGGCATCACGATGACGAAGTAGATCGCCGCCGCGATGATGAGGAAGTTGATGATCGCGGTGAGGAAGGCGCCGATGCTGAGGACCGCATCGTCCGCGGTGTCGCCGGGCGTGCCGCCGTTGTTGAGCGTCCACACCCACACGTCGGACAGGTCGGGCTTGCCGAAGATCGCGGCGATGACCGGGTTGATGACGTTGTCCACGAGCGAGGTCACCACCGCGGTGAACGCCGCGCCGATGATGATGCCGACCGCGAGGTCGATCACGTTGCCGCGCGTGATGAAGTCCTTGAAGCCCTTGAGCATGGCGGTCCCTCCCCTGAGACGCTGAGGACGCCCCCACGGGCGCCCTTCCGCACACTACGACGCGGCGGTGCCGCCGCGCATTCCCAGGGACGATGCGCGGGTGGCGTCAGTCGGAGGGCAGGTCCGGCCGGCGCTCGAGCGAGGACAGCCCGTTCCAGGCGAGGTTGACGAGGTGCGCCGCGACCACCTGCTTCGACGGCTCGCGCACCTCCGCCCAGTGCTGGCCGGCGAGCGCGACCATGCCGACGAGCATCTGCGAGTACACGGGCGCGACGGCGGGGTCGAGGCCGCGCTTGCGGAACTGGTCGCCCAGCAGGCCCTCGACCTGCGCGGAGACGTCGCCGAGCAGCGACGAGAACGTGCCCGAGGCCTGCGCGACCGGCGAGTCCCGCGCGAGGATGCGGAAGCCGTCGGGGGAGTCCTCGATGTAGCCGAGCAGCGCGAGCGCCGCGCGCTCGACCAGCTGGCGGGGGTGCGCCTTCTGCGCGAGCGCGCCGGTGAGGGCGCCCAGCAGAGCCTCGACCTCGCGGTCGACGATCACGGCGTACATGCCCTCCTTGCCGCCGAAGTGCTCGTAGACCACCGGCTTGGAGACGTCCGCGCGCGAGGCGATCTCCTCGACGGACGTGCCCTCGAAGCCCTTCTCCGCGAACAGCGCGCGGCCCACGGTCAGCAGCTGCTCGCGACGCTCCCGCGCGGTCATGCGGGAGCGGGGGCTGCGGCGGGGTTCGATGGTCACAGGCTCAAGTGTGCCGTGAATCCTGGCAGACTTGACGCCCGGGTGCGGCGAGCCGTGCGGCCGTCGCCCCGTTCCGCCCTGGTGTAACGGCAGCATGCGGGCCTTTGGAGCCCTGCGGTAGAGGTTCGAATCCTCTGGGCGGAGCCTTATTTGCCAGGCAGTATCTTTCCTCCGGCTCCTTGCGTGCAATTAGCGTGCGTCTGCTTCTGGTGGCGTCTGCGGCCTATTTGGGAGCGCCCCGAGGTCATTTCGGCCTGTTCGCGGCGTGGGCCGCGAGATGTGTCACACGATGCGGGTTTCCTACGCGCAACGCTGTATGTTTCGGGAAGTTGTGGAATTGCTGAGGGGGCAAACATGGCAAAGACGTCAGCGGGCGGGTGTCTCACCTCGTGGCCTGTGATCGTTCTCGGATTCATCCTGGGAGTCGTTCCCGGCGTGATTCTGTTGTGGCTGCGGCCTGGCACGCGTGTGAAGACGAAGCTCATCGCGACCGCTGTCGCCGTCCCTGTCTTCTTCATCGCGCTCGCCGTCAACGGCGGCGAGTCCGACTCGACCACCGATGCGGCCGACGAGCCCGTCGCGGTCACCACTCCGTCGGCAACTCCCACCGAGTCCGCGGAGCCGGTTGCGTCGCCCGTCGCCGGCGAGAGCGAAGAACCGGAACCCGAGGAGACCAAGACCGCGGACCCCGTCGTCGGGCAGGTCGCAACCTTTGAGGCTGAGGCAGACGCGACTACAGCCGAGACGGCGGCGCTCGCGCTGACCGTCAAGGGTCGTGCTGCGAAGACCGGCTACTCGCGTGAGCAGTTCGGTGACGGCTGGGTGGACGTCGACCAGAACGGCTGCGATACGCGCAACGACATGCTCAAGCTTCGCCTCACGAAGAAGGACATGTCGGGTAGCTGCAAGGTGCTGTCGGGCACCCTCGACGACCCGTACACCGGCCAGTCCATCGTCTTCGAGTACGGCGGCGCGAGCGAGGTCGACATCGACCACATGGTCGCCCTGTCGGACGCATGGCAGAAGGGTGCCGCGAAGTGGAAGTTCGCGAAGCGTGTGGCGTTCGCCAACGACCCGCTGAACCTTGAGCCCGTCGACGCGGGAGCGAACCGCCAGAAGGGCGACGGCGACGCCGCCACGTGGCTTCCGTCGAACAAGTCCTACCGCTGCGAGTACGTCGCACGTCAGGTTGCCGTGAAGACGAAGTACGGCGTGTGGGTGACGCAGGCGGAACAGGACGCAATGCTGCGCGTGCTCGACGACTGCCCCGACTATCTGCTCCCCGGGCCGGGCGATCAGCCTGTGATCGCCAAGAACACGGGCGGCCCTGCGCCGGAATCCACGCCGAAGAAGACCAGCACCCCGAAGCCTGCTGAGACAACCGCGCCAGCTGAGCCGGAGACGGACCCGCGCTACCCCTACTGCAAGGACCTCCCGTCCGGATACGGTCCCTACTACAAGGGCACCGACCCCGAATACGCGTGGTACACGGACCGAGACGGAGACGGAATCGTCTGCGAGTAGCGCCTGCATCAACGGCGCCGGGTCACGGCTCTTGAGGAAATCGCAAGCAGCGTCCGTGGGGAACGCAGGCGCGAGCGGTAGGCTCCCGAGGTGAATTCGCCTGCCGGTCGCCTCTACATCGACGGATACAACCTCTACAAGAGCGCACTTGAGCGCGAGCCGAGCCTCAAGTGGCTCGACCTCGAAACCCTGGCTGACGCTTTAATGCCAGGGGTGCGGGTGGATCGCGTCTTGTACTGCTCCGCGGAGGCAATGCCCACGAAGGCCGACCCACACGCCAAGAAGCGTCAGGCTCAATACTGGCGCGCGCTCACGCAGCGAAACGGCAGCCGCGTCGTGGTGGTGCGGGGCAAGCACCAAAGGCGAAAGTTGTCCGGCGCTCCTGTGAGAGACCCCGAGCGGTACTGCTTGGCGGGTGGGCCAGCGGACTGCCGCTGCTGCGCCGACGCAACTTGGCACATCAAGCGCCGCGAGGAGAAGCAGACTGACGTGAACCTCGCGATCCGGCTGGTGCAAGATGCGCTCGAAGGGAAGATTCAGCGCGCAGCGATCATCTCCGACGATACGGATCTTCAGGGTGCCATCGATCTGCTCGCAGCGAATGCCGCGACAAAGCACATTCCGGTCGACGTTTTCAGCCCGGCGAGGCTGGGGTCGAAGGCTCCGCTCAAAGGCGCAACGAACGGTGACCTGACGGAGGAAGCCCTGCGTGCAGCTCAGTTCCCAGCGACGGTGAGCCTACGAGGTCGAGCCGCCGCCGTTCGTCCCGCTGAGTGGCAGTAAAAGCGAAACCGGACCCCTCTAGTGAGGAATCCGGCTCCCCCCGCATCAATGGATGCGAGTGCTTGCCTGAACGATACATCAGCACGATTGCCGCGTCCACCTTGGCCATCCGCGCGAGTCCGTTTGCGCGATCTGCGCTCGCGCCGAGGTTCGAACTGCATGCCGTGTTGCCGAGCGCGGTGCTACGCGCGACCGCCTTGTATGCAATGCCTTAGCCGAGTGTCGCTCCCTTGGAGCGGTTGCACGGCTCGCAGAGAAGTTGGATGTTGCGTTCAGTGTTTGCGCCGCCCATCGACACGGGAATGATGTGATCAAACTCGAGGTTCTCGTTTGACCCGCACTCGGTGCAGCGCCCCCTATCACGCTGCCAAACGGAGTGACGCACTTCCTTCGCAATTGCCTGTCGCGCGGACGAGCTTGACGGCGTGTCTGCTTGCTCGCTACGTGCCCGAGCGCGAGCGAGGCGTGCGCGCTCCCGACTCAGCCGCTCGTCTATCAAAGCTCGGACATCCGTTGGCGACAGATTCTCAGTGGCCGTCTGCTTGTAGAGCGAGCCCTCGAAGTGCCAGTACGTCGCACCTTCACACCAGATCTCCGTCGGCTCTTCGCCCCTGATCTGCGCACGTGATCTTTGCCGCACACTGCCTTCGTACTTGCGTTTACCGACGCGCCACTTCACGCCGGTCAGAAAGCCCTCTCGGTAGTGAGTCGCATTAACAACACGCAGCATGGGCGCCAATGCTAGTCAATTGCGTCCCGAAGGGGGGCAGCCCGTGGCAGTTCGGATGCAGCTGAGATGTCTCTGCCTTGTCGCGTTCGTTTCCTTCTGACGCCAAGAGTGCTGGCATGCGCACAAGGTTGCGCGAGACGTGTACCGCAGGCACTGCTGCGCGAGTCCCGCGGCCGGCCTGCTCTGGAGGCGCCTGCCCCGCCTGAGGTCACTCAAATGGGCCATGTCGACTTCAGGTCGAACCCGCGCTCTTCGAAGCGGGCGAAGCGTTTCATTCCCATCGCGGAGCATTTCCAATCGTGTCCCGAATGTCGCGCGTCGTCACTCGAATGTGAACGGGCCCGCAGCAGTATGGAAGGTCTCGCCGTCGCGCCACACCGCTGTCGCGTTGCCGCGAGTGATCAGGTCCAGGAGATCGCTACGCGGCCTGTTGGGTAGCAGCACGGCGTGCCGCGTTTCGGGTGCGAATCGGCCGTAGTCGATGAGCTGCCCGAGCGCCATGCGAATGCTCTCGCGCGTCACGGTTCCCTTCGCTTCAACGAGCCAGCCAGAGTCGAGGTTGACGTCGGTATAGATTGGCCGCGCTTCACCTGGCGGAATCACGCGCAAGCGTCCATGCGCGACACCGGCAGCACGCGCTCGCGCGCAGAACGCCCTCACTAGTTCGGCTTCCACTCGCTCGGCCGTGTACGGCTCGCGGGATGGATTCACGACAGCGCGCTCTGTCTTCGAGTCTTCAACCGGAACTTCCGCAATGCGAGGCTGCGTCTCGGGTGCGTCCGTCAAGGACGATTTCACGGGCTCACCCCTGTCGACTTCAGATAGCGGCTTGAGGACGAAGACGATCACGCTCCGAATAGGTCCGCCGCCGGTCTCAGGGGCGTCCGTGCGGTACCAGTTCTCGCACGTGAACTCGCCGACGTAGTCGACGGTGCCGCCCGCGCCGTAGAACAAACGAAGCGCACGTTGCTCCAACTGGTGGTCGCGCACCGACCTGTTGCCGCCCTTCATCTGTTGGTCGCCGAGCTGGCCCTCGCCGGTGTAGTGGAAGCACCCGTCTTCCTTCCACCCGTCGTAGTAGCCGTGCTGCTCTCCTGAGGCGGGGTCAGTAAAGAGGAAGACGTTCGGAGAGGCCGCGGACGGGCTGATCCCCTGCTGGCGGCGCCCCCCGTAGGTGGCGTGTAGGTCGGTGCGCTTGACGGTGCTCCCCGGCTGCAGGCTGAACTGGCTAACCATCATTTCCCCTTCTGACTTGCATCGGCCGACCGATGCTGAGCTGACTCTGAAGACGGATATCCAACTATCATATCCAAATCGAGGGTCAAAAAAAAGGGTCCGATTGCTGTATGCGCTTCGTTTGCCCGAAGACCCGTGGCCGCAGCGGTTGCGCGGTTGTCGTACGAGAGGCGTGCCGGTCGACTGTCTGAGCCCAGTGCCAGGATCGGTCCATGAACTGGACGGACTGGCTTGACCTCGGGATTGATCTATCGCCGCGCAAGGTGATCCGCGCGGCCCTGCTCGTACTCCTTGGGGCAATGATCATCTTCAACTGGTACGAGCCCATTTGGTGGTACGGCAACGCGAAGGCTGAAGAGATCATGAGCGCAGTCTCGTCGTTGCTCGCTCCGTCTCCTTCGCCGCTCGCACCCTGACGGTCAGGCGCGCGAAGTGCCCGAGCATTGGCCGCGCGCAGGCAGCGAAGCCCTGATGTGGGCGGGAGCTCTGACGTTGTCGTTGGTCAGGCGCCAAAGAAGGAACATTACAGAGAGGCTGTAATGTGCTTAGGTGGTCGCGTGACTCGAAACCCCTATCGTCCTGGCGTCGGTTTGCAGCCGCCGTTTTTGGCCGGCCGCGACCAGAACCAGAAGGACTTCGAGCGCGTCCTGAGTCGTGCTCCTGAGATCCCTGGCAACGTTCGTATGACCGGGTTGCGCGGTGTCGGCAAGACGGTTCTGCTGCAGCGATTCGCCGAGATTGCCGACGAGCAGAACTGGGCGACGATCGCCGTCGAGCTCGAAGCGCGCCATTGTGATGACACGGCCTTTGGCAGCCTTGTTGGCGCCAAGGTCAGCGAACTCGAAACGAGGCTGTCGCGAATTGAGCGCGTGAAGCGCGCGGTCAGTGGTGCGGTCCATACCGCCCGCCAAGCTGTGACGGTGTCTTACGAGGGTTTCGAATGGAGCGCCGCGGGTGACCTCGATAGGAGCACTGCTGCAATTGCGGATTCGCTGGCCGCGGGCGTCGACGCCTCGTTGAAGGCGGGGAAAGAAGGGCTCGTCTTGCTGTTCGACGAAGCTCAGGTGCTCGTCGATGACAAAGATGCGAGCGGTTCTCACGCGCTGTCGGCGATCGTCGCAGCAGTCTCGACAATGCAGAAGGAAGCCGCTCCCATCTGTCTAGTTCTCTGCGGCCTGCCGACATTGGCTGTCAATCTCCTGGGGGCGCGAACCTACACGGAACGCATGTTCCAAGGATTCAAGATCGATTCGCTGAAGGCAGAGCCTGCCCGCGAGGCGTTCACGCGACCTCTGCGCGATACAGCGATTTCGCTCGAGCCGCGACTAGTGGACCGTGTGCTGACCGAAGTGGATGGCTACCCCTACTTCATCCAGCTGTGGGGTGCCGAGCTCTGGGATGCGGCAACCTCGGCGGATGAGAGCACACTTACGGTGGAACTGCTCGATGCTATAGAGGAGCAGATCTACGAACGACTCGACCTTGATTTCTATGACCCGCGAGTCGAGTCGTTGACCCCGGCGGAGCAGGACTTGCTGATGGACACGGAGGAGTGTGCGTATCCGCCGCTTGCGGTGGCGGACCTGAATGCTGTGTCCCCCAAGACCTCGGGCAACGTCAACGTCTTGCTTGGCCGGCTGGTGAAGGCGAACGTGATCTACCGTCAGCGGAAGGGCGAGTACCTCTACACCGCGCCAGGCTTTCGGGACTACCTCTCGCGGCGCAAGCAGCGCGAGTAACGCTCGCCTTAGGCTCGTGAGCGGGCTGGGTTTCCGTGGCCGCCAAGGCAGCGAAGCGTTTGACCCTCCGCACTTCTCTGCGCCCTCCCCGGCGGTCACACGCGACCAGGGGGGAGGGGGTTCCCCCCTGGCCCTGCGCGATGGCGCCGTGACTCCTTCAGTCCCTAGCGTTGTCCTCGGGATCGATCGGTTCGAGGCGATACGCGATCAGCGCTCCGGGTACAGCGACCTGGCGGTACTCGACGGGCTTGGGCATTCGGTACGGCCTGACCCGTGCGAGGGCCGGCGCCGCCAGCTTCGCGCCGACCTCAACGAGTGCACCCCAGCGGCCGGCGCGTCCAGTAGTGGACTGCCAGGCGTCCCATACGCGGCGCCGATGCGCGCCTCGGGCGTCGACGGTGAGCGCCAGTTGCACCGTCGCATGGTCCGTGTTCTCGATGCCTGCGAGGTTGGCGACTTGGCCGAGCTGGTCGGCTGCCTGCTCTAGCTTCTTCACGAGCACCGGCACGGACGCCCAGGCGTTCGACACGGTCTTGGGCTGGCGCATGATCGCCTCGGGGGCTGCGTCGGGGTCGGCTGCGCCGAGGGCTTTCGTCAGTTGCCTGGCGACATCGTCGTATGCCTCGCGAGCCTGGTCGTAGTTGGCGTCGGCGGTGTCTGCGTAGGTGTGAAGGAGCGCCGGCAGGATTCCCGCTGCAATCCGCCGCTTCACCTCTGCTCGCGCTGCAGGCGTGGCCAGTGCGTCAACGAGTGCGGCTGTACGCAATATGGCGAAGTCAGCGTCTCGGCCGGACACAAGACCATCCACGATGGCGTCGGTCGCGCTGGGACCCGGCGTACTGAATTCATGCCATCGATCACGCAATGCGCGGTGCTCGGCTGATTCGGTCGCGCCGCCGGCGACTGCCTGGTCAACGCGGGCGAGGTGTCGTGCGACCGCCAACGTTGCGTCGCCTGCCATCGGCTCACTCATTGGCGTGGCTCTGGGCGTTTAGGAGGGCTGCGAGCGCTGCTGCGAACCCAGGAGCGTTGAGGGCTTGCGAGCCGTCGCGGCCGGCGAGCTTGGCGTCAATTGCGTCTTCAATTCGATCTTTCATGGTTCTATCTCCACTTGGTAGTTGGTGTTGTTGATGACCGCGCGCGCGTGGGCGCACTTGGCGTATTTGGAATCGCCGCACTGCTCGCAGTGCCACGTGTGGCGTCGCTGTCGTATTCGCACTTCTCGGTCAAATGCGAGGCGGACGATCGCGAAGGTGTCGGTTCGACCCACGCTTCGGAGCCAGACCTGGGCGGGGATCATCGGCGCCCCGTGAGCTTGAGTGCCATTGGGGTCACTCCCAGTGCTCTGCAGGTGCTGTCCCGAGCGTCCCCTTGTCCCATCGGTTGCTTTCGAATAACTCCGCTTGGGACGCTGGGACGGTCGGGACACTCTCGTATAGGCCCCGCTCGACTCGCCTGACGCGACCGCTTTCTGCGAGCCGGGCAAGGTAGCGCCGGGCGTCGTGGATGCCGAGGGCGATCTCGACCTTCTTCGCAGATGTTGGAGCCGCCTGGCGGGTCAAGTAGGCGACGATCGCTGTGGATCGCTCGGATACGCCGTCGACGGTCGCCCTTCTCGTTGCCGCGGTCGCCGCCTCGGACAAGCTGTCGCCGTCCAACGTCCAGCGCCCGGATTCGCTGCGCACGGCGAACTCGCTTTCGGGAACGTCCCGGCCGCTGACGCGAAGCACGCCCGTGGTCTCATTGCGCGGACGCTCCAGGTTGACCGTGAAGTCGGCGGCGCCGTTGAGTCCGTTCGTGCCGCTAGTGGAGTCCATCCAATCGACGGACCCTGCCTTGCGCGTGTGATGTACCACGAGCAGGCACGTGCCGGGGTGGTCGTCGGCGATGCGCTTCAGCGCTGAACCGATCCGGTAGTCCCGTTGGTAGGCGCTCTCGCCCGGCCCCGCCATCGGCATGACCCTCCCGAGTGTGTCGAGTGCGACCAGCGGATTCAGGCCGCCGTGCAGTCCCAGCCACGCCTCGATGACGAGTGGCACGTCTGCTGGCTGCGCCTTCGTCAGGTAGTGCAGGTTCGCTGGGATCGGAACATCAGGGCCGAGAAGGTGTCGCGCGCGAGACTGCATGCGGCGATCGCCGTCCTCGAGCGCGAGCACCAGTACGGGCCGAGCTTCGCCGGTGTCCACGACGCCGAACGCGGGCAATCCGCTCGCGACGGCTAGCGCGATTCCATAGACGCACCAGCTCTTGCCGGCCTTCGGAGGGCCGGTCAAGATGCCGAAACCTTCGGGAAGGATTCCGGGCACCGCCCAGCTGATTACGGGAAACTCTTGGCGGTCGAGCCAGTCACCTGTGCGGATGTCGGCGAGGAGTGAGTCAATCACGACGCTCGGCTCTCAGTATCGCCGGAGTTTGAGAAGCGGGCAGCCAGTTCCCATGCTTGCCATGCGACAGGCGCGGCTTGCGGCGAGTAGCCGACCATCGCGGCCACGCTCGGATCGTCAGCATGAGCGAGTAGCCGCGCGTAGCGGTCGAGCTCGGCGGGCTGCATGCCGTAAGTAGAGGGGAGCGCCCGTTGCTCTGGGTCCTCATGCTCCTGCATCGCCATCAATTCAGACTGCCCATTGGAATCAGGGAACCTTCGAGCTGGTCGCGATCGACTCGAATCAGGCGGCCGTGTCCTGGAGTGCGGTAGGCGACGATCGCGCCCTCGGCGATTCGGCGCCGGACTGTCTTTGCCGAGCACCCGAGATAGGCGGCAGCTTCGGCGACGCTGATAAGTGAGCGCGGACATTCAAAGCGCTTCATGTTTATTTGCTCCTATGCAAATTGGCGGAGATATGTAGCTCCTCGGCCTTTGCGGCGTCGGATCGGGGCGATAGGCGCAGCCCGTCGGCTAAGGCGCTTGGGGCCACGACCGCCCGTATGTGTTATTTAGCTCCCAGGAAGGGCCGATTCAAACCGCGTCGCGTGCAGCGCGTGGACAACCGTGGACAGCCCGTCGACGACCGTGGACAACCTGTCGACGACCGTGGACAACCTGTCGACGACCGTGGACAACGCGTGCATTCGTATGGATGACAAAGGGCGGTGTACCGAGTCGCGACCCTGCCGCTCGCGTTTGGCGCCGCACGCTGCGTCGCAGCTAGTCAGCCTCCGTCGCGAGGCGCGACAGCGATTGCGCAATTGCTCGATCGCGCGTTTCGTCCGCGTGCTGGTAGACCATCATTGCGGCTGGCGAAGCGTGGCCTGCTCGGCGCATGAGCTCTGCCGTCGTGGCACCTGCGCGCGCAGCCAGGGTGAGGCCCGTGTGCCGCAAGTGGTGAAACTTCAAGTCCGGGCGTCCTGCAGCCTCACGCGCGGGATGCCAGTAGCGGTACCAAGTCTTGTACGGCATTTGGCGGTTGTCGTTCCCCGGGAAGAGGAGTGCATCGCGTCCCGGGCCCACATGGTCTGCCATGTGCTCAGCAAGTTCAGGCAGAACGTGTGGAGGCAGTGCGACGGCACGGCGACCGGCTGACGTCTTGGGAGGTCCGACTTCCGGGCTGCCGTTCGGCCACCCGACCGCGCGCTCGACCCGAACCGTGCCCGCGCCGAGATCGACGTCCCGGCGCCGCAGTTCGGCGAGTTCGCCGTACCGAAGGGCCCCCCATGCTGCGAGGGTCACCATGGCGCCCAGCCGATCGGGGAGGGCAGCGCGTATCGCGTCAAGCTCGGCCAAGGTGGCGATGGTCGGTTCGGGAGCACGCCGCCTCGTCCCTGCGTCGGTGACCTCGCACGGATTCGCATGGAGCTTCCGCTCGTGAACCGCGGAGCCGAGGATCGTGCGAAGTAGGGCGTACGCGTGAGCTCGTCGAGTAGGAGCGTCGGGCTTGAGGGAGTAGTACCAGTCCTCGACGTCCTCGGGGCTGACCTCGGCTAGGTAGAGCTCACCGAAGGTCGGGTACACGAGCCCGTTCAGCAGGCGTCGGTAGAGCGCCAGAGTCGACGGTCGGAGTGGTGCGCCCTTCACCGTGCGCCGAGTGAGCCAGCGTTCGCTGTACTCGCGGACCGTTTCTGGTCGTTGCGCAGGTCGCCCGCGCGACCATTCGCCGCGTTCAATGCGGATGCGTTGCGCCGAGAGCCATGCCTCGGCGTCGAGCTTAGAGGTGTACGTGGTGTCGGCCGTGTGGCGAGCCCCGTCTGGGCCGGCGTAGGACGCTTGCCAGCGGCCGGAGGGGAGCTTGCGAACAGCGCCCCAGCTCCTGCGTTCGCGTCGCGTGACCATGGCTTCTCCGTCGTGCAACTTCCGTGCAATAACATTGTACGCTTCTGGCTCCTGTTGTCCGCTGCTGACCTGTGACCATTCGCGCAATATCGTCAGCTGAACAGGTAAAACGGCTCGTTAACCTGAGATTCGGGCGCTGCGCGTGCGAGAGGTTCGAATCCTCTGGGCGGAGCCGCGCGTCCCGGGACGATGCGCGCAATTGAGCACTCCTCCACATTGACAATAAGCGGCCCGACGATGCTTCCTTAAGACGGGGCTCGGACGAGTGCCGCCCCGGGTGGAGCAACCCCATGACCTCAGACGTCGGAGAGCCGATCTATGGCAACACCTCGCGTCTTGCCCGATACGGGATCACGGTCGAGGAGTACAGAGGCCTGTGGTTCCGTCAAGGGGGCCGCTGTGGGGTCTGTCGACGTCAGTTCACGAAGCCCCCGTCAGTGGATCATGACCACCTCACTGGGCGCGTCCGAGGGCTTCTTTGCAAGTCGTGCAATGGAGCGATCGCCAATTTCGGTCGCTACGACTTCGGAGGGCGATTTGCAGCGGCGGCGGCACGCGTCCGTGCCAACGCGGACCTGGAGCAACGGTCGAGCGACGGAGACCCGACGCGCGCTCCCGGTGGTTCTAGCGGCACGCGGAACACGCAAGGTTCTACTTGAGTCTCGATGCGCCAACGACAGGTCCGACGACGCCAGCGGTCAGCGCGCGTCCCGGGACGATGCGCGCGCATCAGGGCGTTCACCGAACGCTAGACTTGGCGAGTCCAGCCTTCATGCCCCCTGACCGGGGTGCGCCACGTGTGAGGAGATCCGGTGACCCCGACCCCACCCGCAGCCGTGATGATCCTGGCCGCAGGGGCGGGTACCCGTATGAGGTCCGCCACGCCCAAGGTGCTGCACCAGATCGCCGGCCGCTCGCTCGTCGCGCACGCGCTGGCCGCCGCCGCCGAGCTCGACCCGGGACGCACCGTCGTGGTCGTCCGCCACGAGCGCGAGGCCGTCGCGTCCCACATCACCGACGTCGCGCCGCACGCGCTGATCGCCGACCAGGACGCCGTGCCGGGCACCGGCAGCGCCGTCCGCTGCGGGCTGTCGACCCTCGACGCCACCACCGTCGCCGCGGCCGTGGCCGCCGGCGCGATCGGCGACCGCGCGGTCCTCGACAACCAGGTCCAGGGCTCGGTCGTGGTCACCAGCGGCGACGTGCCGCTGGTCGACGGCGCGCTGCTCGGCTCGCTCGTCGCGGCGCACGAGGAGCAGGGCAACGCCGTCACCGTGCTCACCGCGGAGGTGCCCGACGCGACCGGCTACGGGCGCATCGTCCGCGACACCGACGGCGCCGTGCTGCGCATCGTCGAGCACAAGGACGCCCCCGCCGAGGTCCGCGCCATCCGCGAGATCAACGCCGGCATCTACGTCTTCGACGCCGCGGGCCTGCGCGACGCGCTCGCGCACCTCACCACCGACAACGCCCAGGGCGAGCTGTACCTCACCGACGTGCTCGCGCTCGCCCGCGAGGCCGGCGGCCGCGTGGGCGCGCTCGTCGCCCCGGACGCCTCCGCCGTCGAGGGCGTCAACGACCGCGTCCAGCTCGCCGCGGCCGGCGCGGCCCTCAACCGCCGCATCGTCGACGGCTGGATGCGCGCGGGCGTGACCGTCGTCGACCCGGCCACCACGTGGATCGACGCGGATGTCGAGCTCGAGGCGGACGCGACCGTCCTGCCCGGCACCCAGCTCCACGGCGCGACCTACGTCGCCGCCGGCGCCACCGTCGGCCCCGACACCACGCTCACCGACGTCGAGGTGGGCGAGGGCGCCACCGTCACGCGCGTGCACGGCTCGCTGGCGAAGATCGGCCCCGGCGCGACCGTGGGCCCGTTCACCTTCCTCCGTCCCGGCACGGTGCTCGGCAAGAAGGGCAAGATCGGCGCCTTCGTCGAGACCAAGAACGCGACCATCGGCGCGCACTCGAAGGTGCCGCACCTCAGCTACGTGGGGGACGCCACCGTCGGCGAGCACTCCAACGTGGGCGCGGGCTCCATCTTCGTGAACTACGACGGCGTGACGAAGTCGACCTCGCACGTGGGCGACCACGTGCGCATCGGCTCGGACAACACGCTGATCGCGCCGGTCGAGATCGGCGACGGTGCCTACACGGGCGCCGGCGCGATCATCCGTCACGATGTCCCCGCGGGAGCGCTCGCGCTCAACGCGGTCTCGCAGCAGGTCGTGGAGGGGTGGGTCGAGCGTCGTCGCCCGGGCACGCCGTCCGCCGCCGCCGCACGCGCTGCACAGGACGCAGACGACTCCCGCGGACTATCGTCGGGGGCACAGGAGGAGCGAGCGGCCGCGGCCGCCGACCACAAGGGAGAAGCATGAATGCCGTGATCTCGAACCCGAGCGAGCGCCGCCTGGTCCTCGCGGGCGGCCGGGCGCACCCGGAGCTCGCGGAGGCGGTCGCGAAGAACCTCGGGATCGACCTCCTGCCGACCACCGCGTACACCTTCGCCAACGGCGAGCTGTACGTGCGCTTCGGGGAGTCGGTGCGCGGCGCCGACGCGTTCGTCCTCCAGTCGCACGCGGCGCCCATCAACGAGGCGATCATGGAGCAGCTCATCATGGTCGACGCGATGAAGCGCGCCTCGGCCAAGCGCATCACCGTGATCATCCCCAGCTACGGCTACGCCCGTCAGGACAAGAAGCACAAGGGCCGCGAGCCGATCTCGGCGCGCCTCATGGCTGACCTGTTCAAGACCGCCGGCGCGGACCGCGTCATGTCGGTGGACCTGCACACGGCGCAGATCCAGGGCTTCTTCGACGGCCCCGTCGACCACCTGTGGGCGATGCCGATGCTCGCGGACTACGTCAAGAGCCGCACCTCGCCGGGCAACCTCACCATCGTGTCGCCGGACGCCGGCCGCGTGCGCCTCGCCGACCAGTGGTCCGACCACCTCGGCGCCCCGCTCGCGATCATCCACAAGCGCCGCGACCCCTCGGTCCCCAACCAGGTCAAGGTCCACGAGCTCGTCGGTGAGGTCCAGGGCCGCACCTGTGTGCTCGTCGACGACATGATCGACACCGGCGGCACCATCGTGCAGGCCGCCGAGGCGTTGTTCGAGAACGGCGCGAAGGACGTCATCGTCGCCTCGACGCACGGCCTGCTCTCGGGCCCGGCCGTCGACCGCCTCTCGAAGTCGGGCGTCTCCGAGGTCGTCATCACGGACACGCTGCCCATCTCCGAGGAGAAGCAGTTCGACAAGCTCACGATCCTCTCGATCGCTCCGCTCATCGCGCGCGCGGTCCGCGAGGTCTTCGACGACGGCTCGGTGACGTCGCTCTTCGACGGCGCCGTCTGAGCCTTCACGCTTCACGCGGACGGGGCCCGCGCATCATGACGATGCGCGGGCCCCGTCTCGCGTGTCAGCAGGCCACGCGCACCGAGGCGCGGCCGTCGACGACCACCCACCACCCGTAGCCGTCCGCGGCCGGGGTGCCGAGCATCATGCGCTGCTCGCGATAGTCCTCGAAGGAGTGCACCCCAGCATCCGCGAGCCATCCCAGCGTGTTGGTGGCGGCGAAGTCGTAGAACGCGTGCGCGAGGTCGTTGTCCGACGTCGGCGTGTACCAGGGGAGGCCATGCGAGCCCTCGACCGGGATCCACTCGGCGGGGTCTGCCCGGGTGTCGAGCGAGGCGTACTCCATGACGTTCGCGCACCCCTGGTCCAACATGTCGCGATAGACGCGCCCGTCCGCCGCCGGCTCGTCGGTGCCGAGCGGATCGAGCACGATCTCGACGCCGAAGCCGAACGGGTACTCGAGGAAGTAGTTCACGTTCTCGACGCGGTCCGCCACGACGAGACCGAGCTCGAGGCCGGCCACCACGCGCGGGTCCGCCGGATGCGCTGCAGCGTCCTGCGCGTAGTAGGTGCCGTGGGAATCGTCCCATCGGCTGGCTCGGCGGACGACGCTGATCGCGCCGTAGGTCGCGACGGGCGTGTACTCGGGACCCTCGAAGCCGTCGGCGAGACCGGCGACCGACGTACCGCGCTCCCTCGGGTCGATCGTGAGTCCATCGGGTCCGGTCAAGGTCGCGGGAAGCGACAACGAGTCGTAGTAGCGCTCCGATGCGGGAAGCCCCGTGGCGGTGTCCCCGCTGGGTGCGGGGTCGCTGGGCAGCGGCGAGCTCAGCTCCCTCGCCGCCCCGTCGGGAGCGACCTCGACGATCGACAGCGGGGTCAGGAAGCCGCTGGGCACCAGGATCCGAGAACCGTCGCGGTCGCCGACATGCCACCACTGGTCGACGGGGAAGTACGGGTCGACGCCTGTCGGCGCCTCGACCTCGACGGGCTCGTCGAGCCACACCTCGCCGGTGGCGGGGTGCTCGGCGCGGTACAGCGCCTCCTCGTCGCTCATGCCCGGGTTGCGACCCTCGTAGCTGACGGGCTCGGGCGAGGGGGTGAACGATGCGCTGGGTGTCGGTGTCGGTGACGGCGTCGCGCTGGCGCTCGGGCTCGCCGAGGCCGACGGCGTCGCCGCCGGCGCGGGCGAGCCCGACGTGATCGCCCACGCGGTCACGCCCAGCGCGACGACGGCCGCTGCAGCCGCCGCCGCGATGAGCACGGCTCGCTTGCGCGAACCGCCCGGCTCGGGTCCGGTCGCCGTCGTCTCGTCCGTCGCCTCGTCATTCATCGGTTCCCCCATCTCCGGCGCAGTGCCGTCCGTCTCAGCAACCCTGGCGGATCGAGCCCTCGGACCGGATCGTCACCCACCACCCGTAGCCGTCGGCGGCCGGGGTGCCGAGCATCACGCGCTCGGCCAGGTAGTCATCGAAGCTCCGCACGCCGATCTCGTCGAGGCGCGCGCCGCCCTCGGCCTCGGCGAGGTCGTAGAAGGCGCGCGCGAGCTCGTTCCCACGAGTCGGAACGTACCAGGGAGTTCCGTCCGAACCGCCGACCTCGACCCAGTCGGCGGGATCGGCCTGCGTGTCCAACGCGCCGTACTCGTGCACCGTGCTGCACGCGAGGTCGTGCAGGTCCACGTAGCGGTAGTCCTCGCTCCGCAGCCGGTCGGTGTCGAGCGGGTCGAGCGAGATCTCGGTGCCGACGCCGAACGGGTACTCGAGGAAGTAGTTGACGTTCTCGGTGCGGTCGATGGCGACCTCGTCGACCGTGCGAGCCGCGACCACCGCGGGGCTCTGCGCGTCGTAGTCGTCGAACTGGGAGAAGAACGATGCGTACGAGTACTCCCACGTCTCGCTCCTGCGCACCACGCGGCTGCCTCCGAAGGCCGTGACCTGCTCGTACCCGGGCCCCTCGAAGCCGCCGTCGAACGCCAGGACGAACGAGCCGCGGTCGCGCGGATCCATGGCGAGGCCGTCGGGACCGGTGAACGTCGCCGGCAACGCCATCGAGTCGTAGTAGACGTTCGACGCGGGCAGCCCCGTCCGGGTGGCGCCGCTGGGAGCGGGATCGCTCGGCAGCGGGGCCGCCACCTCGGTCACGGTGCCGTCGTAGGCGACCTCCACGATCGCGAGGTCCAGGTAGGCGCCGGTAGGCACGAGGATGGCGGCGTCCTCACGGTCGCCGACGTGCCACCACTGATCGGCGCCGTACCCGGAGACCCCGGCCGGCGCCTTGACCTCGATCGGCTCGGGGAGCCAGACCTCGCCGGTGGCCGGGTGCTCCGCGCGGTAGAAGGCCTCGCCGTCGGTCATGTCGGGGTTGCGGCCCTCGTACGAGATCGGCGCGGGCTCCGCGGTGACGGACGCGGACGGCGTGGGCGTGGGCGAGGGCGAGACGGACATGGACGGCGAGGGCGCGACAGCGGGTGCGATGTCGGGCTCGCTGGGGGTGAGGAGGAGCCACGCGCCGGCGGCGAGCACGGTCGCGGTCGCGAGCGAGCTGGAGCCCATGACGATGGCGCGCCCGCGTCGGTGGACCTTGACGGAGCGCACGGCGGCGGTCTCGTCGAACTCGTCGGCGTGGCGCAGGGAGGCGGCCAGCTCGTGGTGACGCTGGTGGAGGATGTCGCGCAGCTCGGTCATCGTGCGCTCCTCTCGGTCATGGGGCTGGTCTCGGTCTCGACGTCCTTGAGGTCGGTGCCGAGGTAGGCGTTCATCGTCTTGAGGCCGTCGGACACGTACCGCTTCACGGCACCTTCGGACAGGCCCAGGGTGTGGGCCGTCTCGCGTACCGAGAGGTCCTCGAGGTGTCGCAGCACCACGCAGGCCCGCACCCGGGGCGGCAGCTGGGCCAGCGCATCGTCCACCGTGTGGGAGGCGACGATGCGGTCGGCGGGGTCGGGCAGGATCTCGCCGGCGGCGTAGCGGCGCATCCGCTCGCGGTCGGCCTTGTCCTTGCGCAGCGAGTCGATGTACTTGGTGGCGATCGCGCGGCGGACGTACTGCTCGGCCTGGGCGAGGCTGTCGAAGCGGCGGTTCTTGGAGAACACGGCGACGACGGCGTCCTGAACGAGGTCGTCCGCGAGCGAGGGGCCGGCGAGCATCGTGGCGAACGCGAGCAGCCGGCCCATGCGCTGGCTCGCGAGGTCGTGGAGCATCGGCTCCCACGTGACGGTCATCGTCCTGTACCCCCAGTCATGACCCCAGAACGGAGCCACGCCCCGATCGGTTGGGCGCGAGTCTGCCAGGGGCGCGCCGCATCGGCCCTATCCAGGCACGATGGTGTGCGCGAAGTCACACGCGCGGGGCGCGGGGACGATGCGTCAGCGGGCTGCGGGGACCTCGTCCGTGGGGGCGTCGGCGGGCGCCGGCTCGCGCGCGGGCATCCACGTCCACGCGATGAGCGCGCACGTCGCGCCGACCACGAGGCCGGCGAGCACGTCCGTCGGGTGGTGCATGCCGCGGTAGACGCGGCTGAGCGCGACCGCGACCGGCATGGCCGCGCAGATGACGATCACCGTCACGCGCAGGACGCCGTTGCGGATGCGCGTCGCCAGCAGCGCGAACGACAGGTAGACGCTCGTCGAGGCGCCGGTGTGGCCGCTCGGGAAGCTCGCGGTCGGGGGAGCGTGGTCGAGCTGGTCGACGTCGGGACGGTCGCGCCCCACCACCATCGAGCTGGTGAGGAACACGATCGCCTCGAGCGACAGCGCGACCAGCGGCACGATCGCGAGCCACCACTGGCGCGAGGTCCACCAGACGATGGCCGAGACCACGATCGCGGTGGCGATCACGACCATGGTCGAGGCGGCGCCCGACACATAGGTCGTCACGGTGTCGAGCGCGGGGACGCGCAGCTCGACGAAGCGCTCGTTGATCCCGTTCTCCGGGATCTCGGCGAGGAGGAGGCCGATCCCGACCACGGCGACCCACAGGATCGCGGCCGGAAGCAGCACGCGGCGCGCGAGCGCGCCGGGGACGTCTCGAGGTGCGGGCGGCGTCGCGCCCGGTCCGCTGACCACGTCACATCCTCGCGTAACGGGCGCGGGCGAACGAGTACAGGCCGTACGCGGCGAAGCCGAGGCCCACCAGCACCACGACCACGGGCCCGCCCGGCGCGCCGAGCAGCCACTCGACGGCGCCGTCGACGCCCTTGGCCTTGTCGGGGTTCGCGGCGACCGCCGCGGACACGAACAGGAGTCCCACGACGCCGAGCGCGACGCCCTTCGCGATGTAGCCCACGGTGCCGAGGCCCTTCACGCCCGTGCCGAGGTGCTCATGGCCGGGCAGGGCCCGCAGGTCCTCGAGGAACTTCTGACGCGCGCCCTTGACCACGTGATAGACGGCTCCGGCGATGATGCCGAGGCCCACGGCGCCCACGAGCAGCCGTCCGGCGGGCGCCTGCATGAGCGTGCCGGCGAAGCCCTGCGCCTGCTGGTCCCCGTTCTTGCCCGACGAGCCCATCGCCACGGACGCGGCGGTGAAGGCCAGCGCGGCGTACATCACCGCCTTGCCTCCCGCCTTGGCGCGGTCCTTCGCGTCCTCGCTCGAGCGGAGCGCGTCGGCGGCCTGCCACAGGCCGAGCGCGAGGAACGCTGCGGCGGCGGCCCACAGGATCACCGCGCCGAGCGGGTTGTGGCCGAGGCTCGCGAGCGCGTGGCTCTGGTCGGCCTCCGCGTTCGCCCCGAACCCGATCTTGACGATCAGGAAGCCGAGGACGATGTGGAGGACGCCGGAGACGGCGTAGCCGGCACGGGCCGCCTTCTCCCAGATGTCGCCTGAGGTGCCGGAGCGGGGACTGCTCGTCGCGGAGGTAGACATGCCAGGCACAACCGCGCCCGACCTGTCCGCATTCCTCGGCTGGCGCATCGTCCCCCCGGCCAGGTATAGTTGTCCGGTTCCTCGGCGAGGGAGGCCCTCGGGCTCTCCGTGATCGACGCGGCAGATGCGAGATGCCCTGCCTTGCCGTGGCCCCATCTGACGTCAGAGGAGAATCGAATGTCCGACCAGCTCACGCTCGCCGCCGAGAAGCGCACCGAGTTCGGCAAGGGCTACGCCCGCCGCGCCCGTGCCGCCGGCAAGATCCCCGCCGTGCTCTACGGCCACGGCACCGACCCGGTCCACGTGCTGCTCCCGGGCCACGAGACCATGATGGCGCTCAAGCACTCGAACGCCCTCCTCACGATCGAGCTCGACGGCTCGTCGGAGCTCGCGATCGCCAAGGACGTGCAGGTCGAGCCCGTGCGCCGCCTCATCGAGCACGTCGACCTCCTCCTCGTGAAGAAGGGCGAGAAGATCACCGTGGACGTGCCCGTGCACGTCACCGGCGAGTCCTTCGCGGGCACCATCCACGTCGTCGAGCACGCGTCGCTGCAGCTCGAGGCGGAGGCCACCCACCTCCCCGAGTCGGTCGAGGTCTCGATCGAGGGTCTCGAGGAGGGCGCGGTCGTCCACGCCAAGGACGTCGTCCTCCCCAAGGGCGCCTCGCTCGTGACCGACGGTGACGCCACCGTCGTCACGATCTCGGTGCCGCGTGGCGCCGGTGCCGAGGAGGAGGCGGCCGAGGAGGCCCCCGCCGCCGAGGCCACCGAGACCGCCGCGGAGTAATCTCACACCGATGCTCGCCCGGCTCGCCCGACTGTGGGCGGGCCGGGCGTCGTCGTCTTACGAGCACACGGAGGAGGAGCTGGTGACGAGCCTGGTCATCGGCCTGGGCAACCCGGGCCCCGAGTACGCGGAGACGCGCCACAACGTCGGCCAGATGGTGATCGACGAGCTCGCGCGCCGCGGCGCATCGTCCCTCTCCGTCTCCAAGAAGACCCACACCCGCAACGCGACGGTGCGGCTCGCGGGCGGTCCCGTGGTCATCGGCTGCCCGATGTCCTACATGAACGTCTCCGGCGGGCCCACGTCGTCGCTCGCGAAGTACCACTCGGTGTCGCCCACCGACGTGATCGTGATCCACGACGAGCTCGACATCCCCTTCGGCACCGTGAAGATCAAGCGCGGCGGCGGCTCCGCGGGCCACAACGGCCTCAAGGACGTCACGAAGGCGCTCGGCACGCCCGACTACGTGCGGGTGCGCGTCGGCATCGGCCGCCCGCCGGGCCGCATGGAGGCGGCGACGTTCGTGCTCAAGCCGTTCTCCGCGGCCGAGCGCAAGGAGCTGCCGTTCCTCGTGGACGATGCGGCGGACGCCGTCGAGGCGATCCTCGAGCACGGCGTCGAGGCCGCCCAGATGAGGTTCCACACGAAGGGCTGAGCCCGTCGGGCTCCTCAGTCGACGAGGTGCGCGCCCAGATGGTGGGCCAGGTCCGGCCCGAGCTCCATGGCCTGCTGCATCGACAGGGTCACGCCGCGTAGGCCCGCGGCCTCGACCACCCGGCCCAGCGACGTGCGCGACACGTCGAAGCCGTCGACCTCGGCGCGCGACGGCACCAGCTCCTCGATCGAGCCGCCCACGATCGAGACCTCCTTGAGGCGGCTCCCGGCGAGGTCGAGCAGGCCGATCTGCGAGTCCACGATCTCGAGGCGGCGCACCTTGGCGTCGCGCAGCGACAGCACGTCGATCCGTGAGGCCGCGATGCGGTGCACCGAGACGTCGGCGCCGTCCATGAGCAGCGCGCCGATGCGCACCCCCTCGACGCGGCCGGAGAACACCCGCGCGCCCGGCAGCGCGAGCGTCGCGAACGAGGATCCCAGCAGCGTGGTGCCGGTGACGCGCAGGTTCGGCAGCCTGCACTCGCCGCCCTGACAGTCGCTGAACATGCACTCGAGCAGCTCCACCGAATGCGCCTCGAGGTCGCCCAGGAGCCCGCCGTCGAGGTGCCGCTGCTCGAGCACGGCGCCCGACACGATCTCCTCGGCCTGCATCGGCTCCAGCGCCTGCGTGTCCACGTTCCCCACTCTACGGAAAGTCCAGGTCCGTGCATCGTCCCCGGTGGCGACGGGACTTCCTCGACAGCCCTGCCGGGCGGGTGGCTACTATCGAGGTGACGCGGCCGTCCCCCCTCATGAAACATCCAGCGGGGCGAACGCGTTCGACCGGGTGCACGGCATCCGACCGAACCCGAGCTGGAGGGAGACCCCGTGACCCCCGAGACCGCCCCCTGGCGCCTGCCCCAGGTGCCCGACGCGAGCTTCGCCGCCGCACTGTTCGACCTGGACGGCGTGCTGACGCCCACCGCGGACGTGCACATGGACGCGTGGAGGCGGATGTTCACGGACTACTTCGAGGCGCACGGGATCACCCCGGCGTACACGGACGCCGACTACTTCCAGCACGTCGACGGCAAGCCCCGCTACGACGGCGTGCGGTCCTGTCTCGCGTCGCGCGGCGTGACCCTCCCCGAGGGCACGCCGGACGATGCGCCGGGCACCGAGACGATCTGCGGCGTGGGCAACACCAAGAACGAGGCCTTCGCGGCGATCCTGCGCGACGAGGGTGTGACGCCGTACCCGGGCTCGGTCGCGCTGATGGACCACCTCGAGAGCATCGGGTGCGCGATGGCGGTCGTGTCGAGCTCGCGCAACGCGCCGGCGGTGCTCGAGGCCGCCGGGCTGGCCCACCGCTTCGAGATCGTCGTGAGCGGCCAGGTGGCCGCCGACCACGGCATCGCGGGCAAGCCCGCGCCCGACACCTACCTCTATGCCGCGGAGCTGCTGGGCGTGCCGAAGGAGAGCGCGGTGGTCGTCGAGGACGCCATGTCGGGCGTCCAGGCCGGCAAGGCGGGGGAGTTCGGGCTCGTGGTCGGGGTCGACCGCGGCGCCGGGGCCGACGAGCTGCTCGAGGGCGGCGCGGACATCGTGGTCGAGGACCTGAAGGAGCTGGTGCAGGCATGAAGGTGGCGCAGCGCGCGCTCGGCGACACGACCGCGCCCGACTATGTGGACCGGCTGAGGTTCCCCGCGGACCCGTGGCGGCTCGTCGAGACCGAGTTCGGCTCGGAGGACATGGGCACCACGGAGACGCTGTTCTCGCTCGGCAACGGCTACCTGGGCCTGCGCGGCAACATCGAGGAGGGGCACGATGCGTACGCGCACGGCGCCTTCATCAACGGCTTCCACGAGACGTGGCGCATCCGTCACGCCGAGGAGGCGTACGGCTTCGCGCGCACCGGCCAGACCATCGTCAACGTGCCGGACCCCAAGATCATCCGTCTCTACGTCGACGACGAGCCGCTGCTGCTGTCCGTCGCGGACCTGCCCGAGTACTCGCGCACCCTCGACATGCGCACCGGCGTGCTCACGCGCGACCTGCTGTGGCGGACGCCGGCCGGCAACCGCGTCCGCGTCCGCTCGCGCCGCATGGTGTCGTTCCAGCAGCGCCACCTCGCGATCATGCAGTTCGAGGTGACGCTGCTCGACAAGGAGGCGCCCATCGCGGTGTCGTCGCAGCTGCTCAACCGTCAGGCGGGCGCGGACGAGTACCGGTCGTCGCCGGGCGGCGGCGTGGGCTTCGACCCGCGCAAGTCGGAGGCCTTCAACGAGCGCGTCCTCGAGCCGCGGCTGCACCGCTCGCACGGCGACCACCTCATGCTCGGCTACCAGTGCGTGAACTCGGGCATGACGCTCGCGGTCGCGATGGAGCACACGTACGACTTCGACGGCGACGTGCAGACCGAGACCGAGATCCAGCCGGACTACGCGAAGCAGGTGTTCCGCTTCCACGCGCAGCCGGGGCGCACGTTCAGCCTCACCAAGGTCGTGACCTATCACACGTCCCGCGTGGTGCCCGCGCGCGAGCTCGGCGACCGCTGCCACCGCACGCTGTCGCGCGTGCGCAACGAGACCGTCGAGAAGCAGTTCGCGGACCAGGAGGAGTGGCTCGCGGACTTCTGGAGGCGCTCGGACGTCGAGGTCGACGGCGACGACCGCGTCCAGCAGGCGATCCGCTGGAACCTCTTCCAGCTGGCTCAGGCCGCCGCGCGCGGCGACGGCCAGGGCGTCGCGGCCAAGGGCGTGACGGGCTCCGGCTACAGCGGTCACTACTTCTGGGACACCGAGATCTACGTGGTGCCCTTCTTCGTCTACACGTCGCCGGGGATCGCGCGCAACGCGCTGCGGTACCGCTTCCGGATGCTGCCGAAGGCGATCGAGCGCGCGGGCGAGCTGGCTCAGCACGGGGCGCTGTTCCCGTGGCGCACCATCAACGGCGAGGAGGCCTCCGCGTACTACGCGGCCGGCACCGCGCAATATCACATCGACGCGGACATCTCCTTCGCGATCGACAAGTACGTCAAGGCCACGGGCGACGACGAGTTCCTCGCGCGCGAGGGCATCGACATCCTCGTGCAGACCGCGCGCATGTGGGCGGACCTGGGCTTCTGGCGCAACATCAAGGGCGACGGCTCGAGCTTCCGGATCCATGGCGTCACCGGCCCGGACGAGTACACGACCGTGGTGAACGACAACCTCTACACGAACGTCATGGCGCGCTTCAACCTGCGCGCCGCGGCGGCGGCGGTGCGCAAGCTCGCCTCGATGTGGCCCGACCAGTACCGCAAGATGGTCGCGCGACTCAACCTCGAGGACGCCGAGGTCATCGAGTGGGAGTCCGCCGCCGAGTCGATGGCGATCCTGTGGGACGAGGACCTGGGCATCCACCCGCAGGACGCGCTGTTCCACGAGCGCGAGCTGTGGGACCTCGAGAACACGCCGCCCGAGCAGCGCCCGCTGCTGCTCCACTTCCACCCGCTGGTGATCTACCGCTTCCAGGTGCTCAAGCAGGCCGACGTGGTGCTCGCGCTGTTCCTCCAGGGCGACCAGTTCTCCGCGGAGGAGAAGAAGGCCGACTTCGACTACTACGACCCCATCACGACCGGCGACTCGACGCTGTCGGGCGTGGTGCAGTCGATCATGGCGGCCGAGGTCGGGTACCACGAGCTCGCGCTGCGCTACTTCTGGGACGGCCTGTTCGTCGACATCGCGGACCTGCACTCGAACACCGCGGACGGCGTCCACGTCGCGTCCGCGGGCGGCGTCTGGTCGGCGCTCGTGCACGGCTTCGGCGGCATGCGCGACTACGGCGGCGTGCTGTCCTTCGACCCCCGCCTGCCGGCGTCGTGGCCCGAGATGCGCTTCCGCCTCACGCAGAAGGGCACCCGCCTGCTGGTGGCGCTGCGTCCCGACGAGATCGCCTTCACCGTCGAGGAGGGGCAGGGCCTCACCGTGATGGTGCGCGGCGAGCGCGTCAGCGTGCTGCGAGGCGAGGACGTCACGGTGCCGCTCGCCGACCAGGGACCGCGCATCGACGGCGCCCCCGACGCCTCGGCCTTCCACGGCACGATGCGCTCGGACGGCTCGGTCGTCACGGCGTCGCTGCCCGCGGTGGTCGACGGCGACAGCGAGATCGACTGACGGGTCCGCGCCGCCCTGTGGACAACTGTCCGGATTGTCCGGTTCGTTGTCTGAGGGCGGTGGTGGACTTGTCACATGGCCGAGACGACCGCCACCGATCCCCTCGAGGGGCTGCGTGCGCGGGCGGAGGCCGCCGCTGACCTGACGGACTGGGACGCGGTCGCGCTGATGCGGGACGCCGTGGCGCGCAGGCGTGAGCATGACCTGGTGATCGCGCAGGTCGCCGCGGACCTCGGTGCCCGGTCGCCCGCCGGTCCCGGCGGGATGGCGCGCCGGCGCGGGTTCAAGGGCGTCGACCAGCTGATCGCGGCCGAGACGGGCGGCACCGTCGCGGAGGCCGAGCGGCTGAGGATCCTCGGCACTGCGCTGTTCGGGCGGCCGGACGATGCGCCGGGTGGCGCGAGCGTCCTGCCGCACCTGGCGTGGGCGGCGCGGGAGCGCCGGCTGTCCGCGGACGCGTTCGTGCTGCTGCGCTCCGTGCTGATGACGCACCCGGACGCGCGTGATGCGGATGGCCTGCCGGTGTCGGACGCGGTCAGGGCGACGCCGTTGGGCCGGGTGCCGCTGGCGCGGGTCGAGCGGATGGCGGTGGACAAGGCGGTGACGGTGCCGCTGCGCTCGATCCGGTCGCTCGTGGCGCAGTTCGAGGCAGGGCTGACGCCGCCGGTGGTGGCGGAGGAGCGGTACGAGGAGCAGTTCCAGATGCGCCAGGCGTCCACGCGCGAGGAGGCCGACGGCATGATCCGCCTCACCGCGCTCCTGGACCCGATGACCGCCGCCCCGCTGCTGGCTGCGCTGGACGGGTATCTGAAGAAGGCGTTCAGGTCCGCGCGGGACGCGGACGAGGTGGACGCGCGCACGCCGTCGCAGTTGCGCGCCGACGCCCTGGGGTGGCTCGGCCGGCATGCCAATGGCTGCCGGAAGCCGCACGACGCCGTCAAGACCACGGTGTCGATCCGCATGACCCTGGCGGACCTGACGGGCGGCGACGGGTACGGGTCGGTGGACGGGCTGGACAAGCCCGTGCCCGTGGGCGTGCTGCGCCGGCACGCGGCGGACGCCCAGATCGTGCCTACGATCCTGGGCATGGGCTCGGAGATCCTCGACCACGGGCGTGCCCAGCGGCTGTTCACCGCGGCGCAGCGGCGCGCGATCGCCGAGCGGGACCGCGGCTGCGCGTACTGCGGCGCCCCGCCCAGCCATTGCGACGTCCACCACGTCACCGAGTTCCAGTACGGCGGGCTCACCGACGTCCGCGACGGGCTCATGTTGTGCGTCGCCTGTCACCACTGGTTCCACCGCGAGCGGTGGGGCCTGAGGTGGCGCGAGGACGGCCCCGAATTCGTCCCGTCGGCGTCCTACGGACCCGAAAGGAAGCCCCGGCCGGGCTACCGCCGCCAGGTCACCTTCACCGAGCAGGACATGGCCGCTCTCGGCCGGGACGGGCCCCCGTAGTCAGCGGTGGGTGATGCGCGCGAGGAACTCGCGCGTCTCGGGGTGCTGCGGGTCGCCGAAGATCTGCTCCGGCGTGCCCACCTCGAGGGGGCGGCCGCCGTGCATGAAGACGATGCGGTCGGCTACCGAGCGCGCGAACGACATCTCGTGCGTGGCCATGAGCATGGTCGAGCCCTGCGCCTTGAGGTCCCGGACCAGGTCGAGCACCTCGCCCACGAGCATGGGGTCGAGGGCCGAGGTGATCTCGTCGAGCAGGAGCAGCTCGGGATCGGTGAGGATCGCGCGCACGATCGCCACGCGCTGCTGCTGGCCGCCCGACAGGCGGTCGGGGTAGTCCTCGACCTTCTCGCCGAGGCCGAACTTCTCGAGCAGGCCCACCGCGCGGTCGCGCGCCACGTCCGCGGGGGTGCCGTGGACCTTCCGAGCCGCGAGCGTGACGTTGTCGATCACGCGCATGTGCGGGAACAGGTTGAAGTGCTGGAACACCACGCCGATGCGGGCGCGCACCTTGTCGACGTCCACCGCGGGGTCGGTGATGTCGTCGCCGCTGAGCAGGATGCGGCCGTCGTCGACCCGCTCGATGAGGTTGATCGTGCGCATGAGGGTGGACTTGCCGGACCCGGAGGCGCCGATGACCACGACGACCTCGTGCTCGTCGACGTCGAGGTCGACGCCCTTGAGGACGTGGTTGTCGCCGAACAGCTTGTGGACGCCGTGGAGCTCGAGGACGCTCACACCGTGCCTCCGATCTGCTCGCGCTTGGCCATGCGGGCCGAGACGTGGTCGGTGAGGCGGATCATCGGGAAGCTCATCGCCACGAAGAGCAGACCCGCCACCACGTAGGGGGTGAAGTTGTAGGTGCTCGCGGTGGCGATCTGCGCCGCGCGCACCGCGTCGACGGCGCCGAGGACGGAGATGAGGCCCACGTCCTTCTGCATCGACACGAAGTCGTTCATGAGGGCGGGCACCACCTTGCGCAGCGCCTGCGGGATCACCACGAGGCGCAGCGTCTTGGCGTGCGACAGGCCCAGCGAGCGCGCCGCGATGCGCTGCGACGGGTGCACGGCCTCCATGCCGGCGCGCAGCACCTCGGCCACGTAGGCGGAGTAGCACAGCGTGATGCCGATGGTGCCGAGCACCGCGACGGAGATGCGGTTCTCGGGGTTGAGGGCCGGGATGCCGAAGCCCACGAGGTACAGCACGATGAGCACCGGCAGGCCGCGGAACAGGTCCGTGTAGCCGGTGGCGAGGGCGCGCAACGGGAACCACACGGGACCGCGCAGCGACCGCATGACCGCGAGGAGGGTGGCGACCACCGCGACGGCGATGGTCGCGAAGAACAGCACCCGGATGTTGAGCCAGAGGCCCTCGAGGATCTTGGGGAACGAGTCCTTGGCGACCTCGGGGTTGAAGAACGCCTGCTGGACGTCCGCCCAGCCCGGCGAGCTGAGGACGAGCCAACCCGCGATGGCCGCGAAGGCGACCGTCGAGACCAGCGCGATGAGGACCGAGCGGCGGGAGGCGCGCTTGCGCGTGAGGCGACGCTCCAGCTCGAGAGCGCTGGGCTCCCAGGCCTCCGTCGCGTCCGCCGCGCCTGCCGCGTCCGCCGCTCGGTCCGTCATCGTCCGCTTATCTCAGGATCGGGTTACTTGAGGACCGGGACGTCGACCGCGTCCGACAGCCACTCGGTCTCGATCGCGGCGAGCGTGCCGTCCTCGGTGAGCGCGTCGACCGCCGCGGTCACGGCCTCGGTGAGCGCCGAGCCCTTGGGGAGCACGAAGCCGAACTCGTCGCCGCCGGTGGCGTCCTCGAACTGGCCGAGGATCTTGCCGCCGTCGAGCTCGACCGCGGCGAGGTAGAAGGCCGAGGGGAGGTCGATGACGAACGCGTCGATCTGGCCCGAGTTGAGCGCGAGGACGGTGTCCTCGGACGAGTTGAAGACCGCGAGGTTCTGGTCGCCGAGCACCTCGGCGGCCACCGTGTAGGAGGTGGTGCCGGAGGGCACGCCCACCTTGAGGTCCGCGAGGTCCGCGACCGAGGCGGCGTCGGCGGCGGCCGAGCCCTCGACCGTCACGACCGCCTGGGTGGTCGTGTAGTACGGCGACGAGAAGTCGACCGCGTTCTTGCGCTCCTCGGTGATGGAGAACTGCTGGATGTTCATGTCCCAGTCCTTCGCGCCGGGCGCGATGGCCGAGTCGAAGCTCGAGCGGACCCACACGACGTCCTCGGCCGCGAAGCCCATCTGCTCGGCGACCGCGTACGCGACGGCGGCCTCGAAGCCCTCGCCGGACTCCGGCGCGTCGCCCACGACCCACGGCTCGTAGGCGGGCTCGCCGGTCGCGATGGTGAGCTTGCCCTCGGTGAGGGTCTCGAGCGCGACGGCGGTCTCGCTGGCCTCGGGGGCGGTCGACGCGGACTCGCTCGCCTCGGGCTCCGTCGAGGAGGAGCAGCCCGCCATCATCAGCGCGGAGAGGGCGGTCGTCGCGATCAGGCCGGCGCGCACACGGGTGCTGGTCATGGGTGCTCCTTGGAAGAAGAAAAGGGGGTTTCAGAGAACGGCCGACGGTAGCCGTGAGGCCACAGTGTAGCGGCGGCCCTCAGACAGCCCGTCTCATCAGGCGAGACGCCAGTCCGCGAAGTCGAAACCGGGCGACACCATGCAGCTCACGAGCACCTCCTGGTCGCCGCCGAGCCGCGCCGCCTGCCACGTGCCGGCGGGCACCAGGCACTGCGCGACCTGGCCCGCGGTGAGGTCGGGACCCAGGGTCACGGCGACCGCCGCATCGTCCGGCGCCTCGCCCTCCCCGCCGAGCCGCAGCTCGAGCGTGCCGGGGCCGTGCCACAGCCACAGCTCGTCGGACGTGACCACGTGCCACGCGCTCTCCTCGCCGGGGGTGAGGAGGTAGTGGATGCAGGTGGCGGCGGGGCGCGCGCCGCCCGGGGTCTCGACCGGGGTCTGCGACGTGTACGTGCGGCGGAACCAGCCGCCCTCGGGGTGCGGCTCGAGGCGCAGCAGCCGGGCGGTCGCGGGCGTCGCGGGGGCGTCGTTCATGGGGTGACTCCGGTGTGCTCGGTGAAGGTCGGGTGGGCCACGCGGACCTGCCCGGAGACGACCGTCGCCGCGGCCCGGCCGGCGCCGGCGGTGACCAGCGTGGCGAGGGTCTCCGCGACGCCGGTCACGGGGAGGTCGAAGAACGCGAGGTCGGCCCGCGCGCCCACGGCCAGGTAGCCGGTGCGGTCCGGGCCCACGTCGAGGCCCATCGCGTGCGCGCCGCCGAGGGTCGCGGCGGACAGCAGCCGCTCCGCGAGGTCGTCCTTGGAATAGCCCTGCGCGCGGGCGATCCGGTGCAGCTCGGCGACGTCGTCCAGGAGGTCGAGGCTGGGCGCGCTCGACAGCGAGTCGGTGCCGACCGCGATCGGGCTGCCCTCCTCGAGGTACGCGGCGACGGGCGGCTCGCCGAGGCCGATCACCGCGTTCGAGCGCGGGCACAGCGCCACCGACGTGCCGCGGGCGCGCAGGATCGCGCGGTCCTTCTCCGTCATGTAGACGCCGTGCGCGATGTGGCAGTCCGGCCCGAGCACGCCCAGGTGGTCCACGTAGTCCGTCGCGGACGTCCCGTAGCCCGCCTGCCGCAGCTCGTGGAGCGAGGCGAGGCCGCGCAGCTGCCACGGCTCGGTCGAGGCGTGCGCGAACTCGCGCTCGATCGCGGACTCGCCCAGGTGGATGTGGATGCGGCTGCCGCGCTCGCGGACGATGTCCGGGATCTCCAGCAGCGGCGCGATCTCGAGCGAGTACGGCGCGTGCGGCGACAGCCCGGTGCCGGGCGGGGAGGGGAGCGCGTCGAGCGCCGCCTCGACCTGGGCGCGGCCCCGCTCGACCCACTCCTCGTTGGTCCAGTCGATGACCTCCCAGTACGTGATGCCGTGCAGGCCCGCATCGTGGAGGGCGCGCATCGCCTCGAGGTCGGTGACGATGTCGGCGACCGCCGTGGTGCCGGCCTCGAGCATCATGCGGGCGCCGGCGGCGGAGTCCAGCGCCCAGTCGTGGGGTCGCGCGTAGACCGGGTTGAAGGCCGCGACCCAGTCGCGGAAGCCCTGGTAGCGGCCGCGCCCGACCTCGGCCATGCCGGTGTACTGCAGGTGCGTGTGCGCGTTGACGAGCCCCGGCGTGAGGACGCCCGGCCAGTGCACGTGGTGCGCGTCGAGGCCGCGCTCGGCGAGCGAGCCCGCCACCCAGCGGCGCTCGCCCACGTGGAGGATGCGCCCGTTCTGGACGGCGATCGCGCCGTCGACGATGGGCGGCGCCGTCACCGGGACGACGAGCGCGGCCGAGTACAGCGTGACGCCGGTCATCGCGCCCCCCGGTAGCGACGCGAGCGCCAGTCCGCGTCCGCGGGGGACGATGCGGCGGCGGAGTCGAGCGCGAGGCCCCGGGCGGTCGCGGCGACCTCCGCGACATGGGCCACGGCCTCGTCGGCGAGCGGGTGGACGCCGATGCCGGGGCGGGTCTCGACCAGGTGGCGGACCGCCGCGAGCTGGGTCGCGAAGGAGAGGTCCATGATCTCGATCGGGTTGCCCTCGGCGGCGGTCACGTTGATGCAGCCGCCGCGGTCGAGGATCAGCGTGCCGCGCTCGGTGTCGACGTCGAGGTGGGGGATCGGCGCCCCCGCGACCACCACGGGCGCGAGCGCGGCCTCGTCGAGGTCCACCTCGCCGGGCACGCCGCCGGCGACGGCGACGATCGTGCCGAGTGCGAGCAGCTCGCGCGTGACGGTGCCGGCGACCCCGGTGCACGAGATGACGAGCGCCCCCTGCGCGAGGTCCTCGGCGCGCCCCACCTCGTAGCCGTCGTGGACGGCGAGCAGCGCGCGCAGCGGGTCGAGCTCCGCGACGGTGACGTGCGCGCCGAGCGCGCGCAGGTGCGCCGCGACGCCCACGCCCACCGGGCCGTAGCCGATAGCCAGCACCGGCAGGTCGCGCACCGTCGCGTCGGCGTGCTCGATGAGGTCCGCGATCGCGAACACGCAGCTCTGGCCGGTGCCGTAGCGGTTGTCGAAGCCGGTCTTCGTGGCGGCGTCGTTGACGGCGACGACCGGGGTGCGGAGCGTGCCCTGCGCCGCCATGAGCCGCAGCGGCGTGAGGCCCGAGGTCGTCTCCTCGGTGACGCCGATCCACCGCTCGATCAGGTGCGGCGCCGCCTCGTGGGCGAGGCGCACCAGGTGCGAGCCGTCGTCCACGACCACGTCGAAGCCGCGCTCGAGCCACGCGAGGGCCGCCTCGCGCTCCGCGTCCCCGGACAGCGTCGGGTCCGCGTCGACCGGCACGCCGCGCGCGCGCAGCGCCGCCGCGACCTCGGGGTCGGTCTCGTCGGGGTGCGCGTAGACCGCGACCTCGGCGCCGGCGTCCTTGAGGAGCAGCGCGAGGTTCGCGGTCTTGGGCTCGAGCGTCATCGAGACGCCGATGCGGAGGCCGCGCACGGTGCCCGCCTCCGCGAGCTCCCCGGCGAGCGCCGTCGAGACGGGCATGTGGGTGCGCGCGAAGTCCAGGCGGCCGGCGGCGTCGCCGCGCGAGCCCAGCGGGCGTCCGCCCAGGGCCAGCGCCGCATCGTCCCCGCGGACGTCGATGTCGAGCACGTCGGGGCCGGTCGCGTCGTCCTCGACGAGGATCGCGCCGAGCGCGCGGGCCATGCCGGCGACGGCGATCGCGGTGTCGGTGTCCTCGGCCTCGGCGCTGACGCGCACCGGCCGTCCGGCGATGAGGAGGTTGGTCTCGCGGGCGAAGCGGCGGAGGATGCGCTCCGCGGTCGCGCGGGGGTCGATCATGGGGCAAAGTCTAGGAGTGCCGGCGCGGTCCCTCGCGGCACCATGGAGGCATCGCCGGGCGTCCGGGGGGTGACGATGCAGCATCACGGTGGTCCGTCGCACGACATGGTGCGCCTCGAGGCGGCCCGATTCCGCATGGGCAGCGACCGCTTCTACCCCGACGAGGGCCCCGCCCATGTCCGCGAGGTCGAGGCGTTCTGGATCGATCGGTACGCGGTGACGAACGGGCAGTTCGCGCGCTTCGTGGACGACACCGGGTACATCACCGTGGCGGAGCGCGAGCTCGATCCCGCGGAGTTCCCGGGAGCGGACCCCGACGACCTCGTGCCCGGCGCGATGGTCTTCACCCCGACGGCGGGCCCGGTCGACCTCCGGGACTGGCGGCAGTGGTGGCGCTGGGTTCCCGGCGCGCACTGGCGACAACCGGGAGGGGCGGGATCGTCCGTCGCGGCACGGCCCAGGCATCCGGTGGTGCACGTGGCCTACGCGGACGCCGCGGCCTATGCGGCATGGGCGGGGCTGCGGCTGCCGACCGAGGCGGAGCACGAGTACGCCGCGCGCGGCGGGATCGACGGCGCGGACTTCGCGTGGGGAGACGAGCCGTACCCGGGCGGGGTCCCGCAGGCGAACACCTGGATCGGTCGGTTCCCCTACGACAACCGCGGCGTGGGCGATGCCGCCCCGGTCGGCTCGTATCCGCCCAACCCCTACGGGCTGTACGACATGATCGGCAACGTCTGGGAGTGGACCTCGAGCGCCTACGCGCCGCGCCACAGCCTTCCCGAGGGTGGCGGCGTCGAGAGGGAGGGGCGGCGCGACCTGCTCGCGACGGCCCCCGGCGGCCCGGGACCGACGGGTCCGCTGCGGCGGGTGATCAAGGGCGGCTCCTACCTGTGCTCGCCCGACTACTGCCTGCGGTTCCGGCCCGCGGCGCGATCCCCGCAGGCGGAGGACGCCGGCATGTCCCACCTCGGTTTCAGGTGCGCGCGGACCGCCGCGGGCTGACTACTGCCGCGAGATCGCGACCCGCAGGCGCTCCTCGGGCGAGATGAAGTGGTCGTGGTCGTCGGTGCCGAGGTCGATCTGCACCCACACGACCTTCCCCCGGAACCGGCTGGTCTCGGCCGTGTAGTCGGGCGACACCGTGGTCCCGGACTCGTAGCCGACGTCGGTCGTCTCGTCGGCCGAGAAGATGATGGCCTGCGTCGCCTCGACACGGCCTGAGCCCACCGCCTCGCCGTCGTAGTAGAGCGTGACCGTGCCGCCCTTGCCGAGCCCACCCCCGTCGTAGGCGAACTCCATGCGCACCTGATGCGTGCCAGTCGGGATCGGATGCTCCGCGGCGGTCGTGAAGTGGTGGATGCCCAGCACGTTGTAGACGAACGTCGCGCGGCCGTCGTGGGCATAGAGCGTCCAGCCCCCGAAGCGGCCGCCCTGCGCGATGATCACGCCGGCGGCCCCGTCCTCGGGGACCTCCACCTCCGCGGTGACGGCGAAGGACTTGTTCTTGATGCTGACGACGCTGTTCTCCGAGAGGCGGCCCATGCCGGCGTACAGCAGCTGCGAGCTGCCATGCACGAGCGTCGGCCGACCCGCGAGCTCCGCGTTGAGCCGCTCGCCCGTCCGGTCGTCGATCGGGATCGCGTTGTACTTGGTCGCCTCGATCAGCCAGAGCCGCTGGAGCTCGCGCAGCTTGTCGGGATGCTCGGAGGCGAGGTTGTTCGCCTGGCTCCAGTCCGCTGAGCCGTTGTAGAGCTCCCAGACGTCGTCGTCGAGCTCGGGGACGTTCCCTCCCACCAGCTCCCACGGCGTGCGGTGCTTCGTGACCGCGCTCCACCCCTTGAAGTAGATCCCGCGGTTGCCGAACATCTCGAAGTACTGCAGGTCGTGCCTCTCGGCGGCGTCGGGGCCGTCGAAGGTGTAGACCATGCTCGTCCCCTCCATCGGCGACTGCAGCACGCCGTTGACCGAGGTCGGCTCGGGCAGCCCGGCGACCTCCAGGATCGTCGGTGCGATATCGATGCAGTGCGTGAACTGGGTCCGCAGGCCGCCCTTGTCGTGGATCCGAGCGGGCCAGTGCACGACCGCGCCGTTCCGGGTGCCGCCCCAGTGCGACGCGACCTGCTTGGTCCACTGCAGCGGCGAGTTCATCGCCCACGCCCACCCGACCGCGTAGTGGTTGTACGAGCTCGGTGAGCCGAACTCGTCCATCTTCGACCGCATGAACTCCGGGGTCTCGAGTCCCGCCATGCCGTTGAAGTTCGCCATCTCGTTGAACGCGCCGTTGAGGGTGCCCTCCGCGGAGGCTCCGTTGTCGCCGAGGATGTAGTAGATCAGCGTGTCGTCGAGGATGCCGAGGTCGGCGATGGCGTCGACGACGCGGCCCACGTGGAAGTCGGTGTGCTCCAGGAATCCCGCGTACACCTCCATCTCGCGCTCGAGCACGGGCTTGAGCTCCTCCGGCATGTCGTCCCAGGCCGGGATCTCGTCGTGGCGCGGGGTCAGCTGCGCGTCCGCCGGCACCACCCCGAGCTCCTTCTGGCGCGCGAACGTGCGCTCGCGCTGCACGTCCCAGCCGTCGGCGAACCGCCCGCGGTACCGGTCCGCCCACTCCTGCGGCACGTGGTGCGGCGCGTGGGTCGCACCGGGAGCGAGGTACGCGAAGAACGGGCGATCGGGCATGAGCGACTTCTGTGCGCGGATCCAGGCGATGGCCCGGTCGGCGAGGTCCTCGGTGAGGTGGTAGCCCTCCTCGGCGGTCGCCGGGGGGTCGACCGGCGTCGTGCCGTTGTAGAGCGCGGGGTCCCACTGGTTGTTCTCGCCGCCGATGAAGCCGTAGAAGGTCTCGAACCCGCCGCCTCCGGAGGGCCACCCGTCGAAGGGGCCCATCGGCGAGGACTGCCAGACCGGCACCTCGTGACACTTGCCGAACTGCGCGGTCGAGTACCCGTTCAGCTTGAGCGTCATCGGGAGGGGTGCCTTGGTGTTGGGGCGCAGCGAGCTCTGGCCCGGCGCCGACGTGGCGGTCTCGGTGATGCTGCCCATGCCGACCGAGTGGTGGTTGCGCCCGGTCAGCAGTGCTTGTCGTGTCGGCGCGCACAGCGCGGTGGTGTGGAACCGGTTGTAGCGGAGGCCACCGGCGGCGAGCCGTTCCGCGACCGGGGTCTCGCACGGCCCGCCGAACGCGCTCGCGGCACCGAACCCGACGTCGTCGAGGAGGACGATCAGCACGTTGGGCGCGCCCTCCGGTGGCAACAACGGGGCGATGGGTGGATACGCCGTGTCCGGGTCCTTGGCGTCGAATGTGGTGAGACCGTGTGCGGGACGGTCCGGGATCGGCAGCACTGCACGCGTGTGACGGTCGGCGCTCATGGCTCCCCCTCGAGGCGATGTCAACCTCTGTACCTTATCGGCAGAATGTCCGATCTCGCGCGCGATGATGGGAGGTCGCACCCCGTGCCTAGGATGGTTCCGCCGGATTTCCCGGTCGTTCGTCATGCCCTGGAGGCCCCCTCGTGAGCACCGTCCCTCCGCTGTCCACCGTCCTCGACGCGTGGGCCGATGCGCGCGTCGGGGAGGCCGCGCACGTGCATGCGCCGTCGGTGGCCGCCCCGCCGCTGCTGGCCCGCGCGGCGTCCCAGGACGGCGGCCCGGTCCTCGCGATCACCGCGACCGGCGGCGACGCCGAGAAGCTCGAGGCCGCCCTCTCCGCGTACCTCGACCCGCGCACCGTGGGCGTGTTCCCCAGCTGGGAGACCCTCCCGCACGAGCGCCTCAGCCCGCGCTCCGACACCGTGGCCCGCCGCCTCGCGACCCTGCGCCGCCTGGTCCACCCGGAGCGTGCCGCCGACGAGAGCGGCCTGCCGCCGCTGCGGATCGTGGTCGCCCCGCTGCGCGCGTTGCTGCAGCCGCTCGTGCCCGGCATCGCGGACCTCGAGCCCGTGCTGCTGCGGGTGGGGGACATGCGCGACCTCACCGACCTCACCGACGCGCTCGCGGCCGCCGCGTACACGCGCGTCGACATGGTCGAGCGGCGCGGCGAGTTCGCCGTCCGCGGCGGCATCGTCGACGTCTTCCCGCCCACCGAGCCGCACCCCGTCCGCGTCGAGTTCTTCGGCGACGAGGTCGAGTCGCTGCGCTCGTTCTCGGTCGCCGACCAGCGCTCGCTGCAGGCCGTCGACCGGCTGTGGGCGCCGCCGTGCCGCGAGCTGCTCCTCACCGAGGACGTGCGGACCCGCGCCGCGAGCCTCGTCGACCAGATCCCGTCCGCGTCCGACATGCTCACGCGCATCGCGGACGGCCACGCGGTCGAGGGCATGGAGTCCCTCATCCCCGCGCTGTGCACGCGACTCCAGCCCGTGACGGACGTGCTGCCCTCAGGCACGCGCATCGTCGCCCTCGAGCCCGAGCGCCTCGCGCGCCGCGCCGAGGACCTCCAGCGCACCGTCCAGGAGTTCCTCGCCGCCGCGTGGGTGAGCGCCGCCGCCGGCGCCGACTCGCCCCTCGAGGCCCAGGGCGCCTTCCTCTCCCTCGACGACGTCGAGGAGTCCGCCGCCGAGCGCGGCCTCGGCTGGACCAGCGTGGGCCCGTTCGGCGCGCACGATGCGGTCGAGCCGGGCATCGGCGAGGTCGAGGACCACCGCGGTCGCCTCCCCGCCGCGCTCGACGCGGTGCGCGCCCGCCTCGCCGACGGCTGGCGCGTCGTCATCGCCGCGGCCGGCATCGGCAGCGCCCACCGCATCGTCGAGCAGTGCGGCGAGCACGAGCTCGCCGCCCGCGTCGCCGCGCACGCGGACGATGCGGACGCCGGGGTGGTCGCCGTCCTCGCCGGCGTCGACGGCGGCGGCTTCCAGGTGCCCGAGGCGCGCCTCATGGTGCTGCACGAGAGCGACCTCACCGGCCGCTCCGTGTCCGCAGCCGGGCCCAAGGTCAAGGTGCCGAGCCGGCGCCGCACCGCGGTCGACCCGCTGCAGCTGCGCCCCGGCGACTTCGTGGTGCACTCGGCGCACGGCGTCGGGCGCTTCGTCGAGCTCACCAAGCGCACCGTGCGCGGCGTCGAGCGCGAGTACCTGGTCATCGAGTACGCGCCCTCGAAGCGCGGCGGACCGGGCGACCGCCTCTCCGTGCCCACCGACCAGCTCGACCTCATCACCAAGTACGTGGGCGGCGAGACGCCGTCGGTCAACAAGATGGGCGGCGCCGACTGGTCCAAGACCAAGGGCAAGGCGCGCAAGGCGGTCAAGGAGATCGCCGCCGAGCTCATCCGCCTCTACAGCGCGCGCATGGCGACCAAGGGACGCGAGTTCGGCCCGGACACCCCGTGGCAGCGCGAGCTCGAGGAGTCCTTCGCGTTCGTCGAGACGCCCGACCAGCTCAGCACCATCGACGAGGTCAAGGAGGACATGGAGAAGGGCGTGCCGATGGACCGCCTGGTGTGCGGCGACGTGGGCTTCGGCAAGACCGAGATCGCCGTCCGCGCCGCCTTCAAGGCCATCCAGGACGGCACCCAGGTCGCGGTGCTGTGCCCCACGACGCTGCTGGTCAAGCAGCACGTCGACACGTTCTCCGAGCGCTTCGCGCAGTTCCCGGTCAAGGTCGCGGCGCTGTCCCGCTTCCAGACGGACAAGGAGGCCAAGGAGATCATCCAGGGCCTGTCCGAGGGCACGATCGACCTCGTGGTCGGCACCCACCGCCTCATCACCGGCCAGGTGCGCTTCAAGAACCTCGGGCTTATCGTGATCGACGAGGAGCAGCGCTTCGGCGTCGAGCACAAGGAGACCCTCAAGGCGCTGCGCACCGACGTCGACGTGCTCGCGATGTCCGCGACGCCGATCCCGCGCACGCTCGAGATGGCCGTGACCGGGATCCGCGAGATGTCGACGCTCGCGACCCCGCCCGAGGAGCGCCACCCGATCCTCACCTACGTCGGTCCGCACGAGGACGCCCAGGTGACCGCCGCGATCCGCCGCGAGCTGCTGCGCGACGGCCAGGTCTTCTACATCCACAACTCGGTCAAGACGATCACGCGCGCAGCGCTCAAGCTCGGCGAGCTGGTGCCCGAGGCGCGCATCGCCGTCGCGCACGGCCAGATGAGCGAGAAGCAGCTCGAGCAGGTGATCGTCGACTACTACGACAAGAAGTACGACGTGCTCGTGTGCACGACGATCGTCGAGACCGGCCTGGACATCTCCAACGCCAACACCCTCATCGTCGAGCGCGCCGACATGTTCGGCCTGTCGCAGCTCCACCAGCTGCGCGGGCGCGTGGGCCGCGGCCGCGAGCGGGCGTACGCGTACTTCCTCTACCCGCCGGACCGCACGCTCACCGAGACCGCGCACGACCGCCTCCAGACCATCGCGGCCAACACGGACCTCGGCTCGGGCATGGCCGTCGCGATGAAGGACCTCGAGATCCGCGGCGCCGGCAACCTGCTGGGAGCCGAGCAGTCGGGCCACATCGAGGGCGTCGGCTTCGACCTCTACATCCGCATGGTCGGCGAGGCCGTCGCGGGCTTCCGCGGCGAGGAGGTCGAGGAGCGCGCCCCCATGACCGTCGACCTGCCGATCGACGCGCACATCCCCACCACCTACATCGAGCACGAGCGCCTGCGCCTCGAGGCGTACCGGAAGATCGCCGACGCGGACGCCGAGGAGCAGCTCGCCGCGATCGAGGAGGAGCTGGACGACCGCTACGGCACGATGCCCGAGCCGGTCGCGAACCTCCTCGCCGTTGCGCGGCTCCGGCTCGAGCTGCGCGCCGCGGGCATCCACGACGTGGTCGCGCAGGGCAGGCTCATCCGCTTCAGCCCGCTCGAGCTGCCCGACTCCGCCGCGATGCGCGTCACCCGCCTGTTCCCGGGCACGCTGATCAAGCCCGCGGTGCGCCAGGTGCTCGTGCCCGCGCCCATGACGGCGCGGATCGGCGGCCGGCCGGTCGAGGGGCTCGAGGTGCTCGACTGGGTGCGGACCGTCCTCCAGGCGACCCGCGCACCGGTGGCGGGTTGAGCGACATTAGGATGACGGGCATGACGTTCCGCCGACGCCTCGCCGTCCTCGCCGCATCGTCCCTTCTCCTCGCCGGCTGCGCCGTCCCCGGCCAGCCCGCCGCCCCGGGCGTCGCGCTCGAGCACGGCGACGAGACGGTGACGACGGCCGACCTCGACGCGCTCGCCGCGGCATGGGAGGACGACAGCGACGGCGCGATCCAGCCGAACCGCCAGGCGCTCGCCACCTCGACGCTGCTGGGCCCCGACCTCATCCAGCTCGCCGCGGACAACGACGCGGTGATCAACGAGGGCGTCGCGCGCACCTTCGCGACCGCGTGGCTCGAGTTCGCGGGGGTCGCGGACCCCGAGCCGAGCGACGCCGTGGTCGCGTCCGTCGAGAACGTGCTCGCGCTGTACGTCGCGGCCTACGCGGACACCAACGGCACGCTCCTGCGCGACGCCGTCGACGCGCTCCCCGACGACGTCGCGATCTCGCCGCGCCTGGGCGAGCTGTCCGCCGACGCGCTGGTCGCCTCCGCGCAGGCCGCGGTCGGCAACGCCGAGGTCCAGGGTCTGGGCAACTACTCGTTCACGGCCTTCCTCGACGTGTCCGGCTTCGAGGGCACCACCGCCTCCTGGGCGGCGCGTGACTGACGGCATCGTCCGCCTGGTGGAGGTGATGGATCGCCTCCGCTCCCCCGGGGGATGCGCCTGGGACGCCGAGCAGACCCACGAGTCGCTCGCGCCCTACGCCCTCGAGGAGGCCCACGAGCTCGTCGAGGCCATCGAGTCCGGCTCGCGCGCCCACCTGCGCGAGGAGCTCGGCGACGTGCTGCTCCAGGTCGTCTTCCACGCGCGCGTCGCGCAGGAGGACCCCGACGAGCCCTTCGACCTCGACGACGTCGCGGACGCGTGCGCCGACAAGCTGGTCGCGCGCCACCCGCACGTCTTCGGCGACGAGGACGCGGGCACCATGGACGAGCACCTGCGCCGGTGGGACCGCATCAAGGCGGAGACCTCCGGTCGCGAGTCCGTCATGGACGGCATCCCCGCGTCGCTCGGCGCGCTCGCCCGCGCCCAGAAGGTCCTCGGCCGCGCCGAGCGCGCCGGCCTGGCGGACGATGCGCCGGTCGCCGACGGCGTGGGCGACGCGCTGCTCGCGCTCGTGCGGCGCGCCCGTGCCGAGGGCGTCGACGCCGAGGCCGAGCTGCGCGCCGCGACGAGGCGCCTCGAGCAGGCCGCGCGCGCCGAGGAGCAGGCGGGACGTCCCGACACCGAAGGTTCACCGGGCTAGGACGAACGTCGCTCAGCGCACCACCGTGCGCATCGTTAGACTCCCAAGAGGTTCATCCATCCAAGCGAAGGAGCATCATGGCCAGCATTGAGGCCGTCGGCGCCCGCGAGATCCTTGACTCGCGCGGCAACCCCACCGTCGAGGTCGAGGTCGCACTCGAGGACGGCACGTTCGCGCGTGCCGCCGTCCCGTCCGGCGCATCGACCGGCGCGTTCGAGGCTGTCGAGCGCCGCGACGGCGACAAGGGCCGTTACCTGGGCAAGGGCGTCGAGCAGGCCGTGGACGCGGTCATCGACGAGATCGCGCCCGAGATCGTGGGCCTGGACGCCACCGAGCAGCGCATCATCGACCAGATCATGATCGACCTGGACGGCACCGACAACAAGGGCAAGCTGGGCGCGAACGCGATCCTCGGCGTGTCCCTCGCGGTCGCCAAGGCGGCGGCCGACTCGGCCGACATCGCCCTGTTCCGCTACGTGGGCGGCCCGAACGCGCACGTCCTGCCCGTCCCGATGATGAACATCCTCAACGGCGGCTCGCACGCGGACTCGAACGTCGACATCCAGGAGTTCATGATCGCCCCCGTGGGCGCCCCCACGTTCCGTGAGGCGCTGCGCACCGGCGCGGAGGTCTACCACTCGCTGAAGTCGGTGCTCAAGGAGCGCGGCCTCGCCACCGGTCTGGGCGACGAGGGCGGCTTCGCGCCGAACCTCCCGTCGAACCGTGACGCGCTCGACCTCATCCTCGTCGCGATCGAGAAGGCCGGCTTCAAGCCGGGCGAGGACGTCGCGCTCGCGCTCGACGTCGCCGCCACCGAGTTCTTCAAGGACGGCGGCTACCAGTGGGAGGGCGGCGTGAAGACGCCCGACGAGATGATCGCCTTCTACGAGGGCCTCGTCGCGGACTACCCGCTGGTCTCCATCGAGGACCCGCTGTCCGAGGACGAGTGGGCGTCGTGGACCGGCCTCGTCGAGAAGGTCGGCGACAAGACCCAGATCGTCGGCGACGACCTGTTCGTCACCAACCCGGTCCGCCTCAAGCGCGGCATCGACGAGAAGGCCGCGAACGCCCTCCTGGTGAAGCTCAACCAGATCGGCTCGCTGTCCGAGACCTCGGACGCCGTGCAGATGGCCCAGCGCGCCGGCTTCGCCGCGATGGTGTCGCACCGCTCGGGCGAGACCGAGGACGTCACGATCGCCGACCTGTCCGTCGCGTACAACGCCGGCCAGATCAAGACCGGTGCGCCCGCCCGCGGCGAGCGCATCAACAAGTACAACCAGCTGCTCCGCATCGAGGAGGAGCTGGACGACGCCGCCAAGTACGCCGGCAAGTCGGCCTTCCCGCGCAGCTTCAAGTAAGCCGCAGCGCAGGCTCAGGACGGGCGCGTCCCCCTCGGGGGGCGCGCCCGTCCCGCTTTCCTGGGGTGACGCGAATCCCGCGACTCGCGGCCCGCGACGTCCGGCATCGGGCGCCGCGCCGGGGACAATTGCCCCGTGACCGATCCGACGCGCCCGCAGCAGCGCCCCGCCGGCGCGCGCCGGCCGAGCGTGCCGGGGGCGTCGCGCCCGACCACCGCGGCGCCGCCCGCCGCCGCCCCCGCGAAGCCGGCCGCCGACCGGAAGCCGCTCACCCGGCTCCGCTCGGGCGCGACGGCGGCGGCCTCGTCCGCCGCCGCGGGAGCGAGCACCGTCCGGGCCCGCGCCACCGCGGCGCGTGCGGCGAAGCCCGCGGCATCGGCGCCCAAGCCGGCGCCCGCATCGTCCACGCCCGCCCCCCGGCCTCGCCGCCGCTCCACCCCGACCACGGGTGGCGCGCGCATCCCCAAGGGCCGCGCCGCGAGCCGCCCGGGCGGCCCGTCCGGGCCCGGACGCCAGACCCCGCAGCGCAACCGCATCGAGCCGGCCAAGGCGCGCGGCTCGTGGGTGAGCGCGATGTCGTGGCGCCTCGTCGTGATCATCGGCGTCGTGGTGCTCGCGGCGGCCGTCGTGCTGCCGTCGCTGCGCGCCTACTTCCGCCAGCAGGAGGAGCTCGCGTCGCTGCGGGCCGAGGCCGTCACGGCCCAGGAGTCCGTCGACGACCTCACCGCGCAGGTCAAGCGCTGGGACGACCCGGCCTACGTCGAGGCGCAGGCGCGCGAGCGGATCAAGTACGTGTACCCCGGCGAGACCCCGTACCAGGTGCTCGACCCCGAGACCGTCGAGGGCGCCGCCGAGGGCTCCCCGGCCGCCGAGGACCCGGACGAGATCGACGAGTCCGGCACCTGGTACACGCGCCTGTGGGACTCGGTCGAGACCGCGGGCGACGCGAAGGTGGGCGGCAAGAAGGCCAAGGCCGCCGCCGCATCGTCCGGCGCCGCCGACTAGACTCGCGGGGTGAACGACACCCCTGCCACCGAGCGCGACGTCGCCGTCCTCGCCGCCCAGCTGGGGCGCCCGCCCCGCGGCATCGTCGCGATCGCCGCGCGCTGCGTGTGCGGCAACCCGACCGTGGTCCACACCGCGCCGCGCCTGCCCGACGGCACCCCGTTCCCCACGCAGTACTACCTCACGCACCCCGATGCGGTCGCGGCGGTCTCGACGCTCGAGGCCAACGGCGTGATGAAGGAGATGCAGGCGCGCCTGGGCGAGGACGAGGAGCTGGCCGCGGCGTACCGCGCCGCGCACGAGCGCTACCTCGAGGAGCGCTACGCGCTGGGCGACGTGCCCGAGATCCACGGCATCTCCGCGGGCGGCATGCCCGACCGCGTGAAGTGCCTCCACGTGCTCGTGGGCCACGCGCTCGCGGCCGGCCCCGGCGTGAACCCGCTGGGCGACGAGGCGCTCGCGCTCATCGCGGACTCCTTCCGCCCCGACCGCTGCACGTGCGCGGTCGACGTCTGACTACGCTGAGCCCATGCGTGTAGCCGCCATCGACTGCGGGACGAACTCGATCCGCCTGCTCATCGCCGACGTCGACCTCGCGACCGGGTCGCTCACCGACGTGGTCCGCACCATGACCGTGGTGCGCCTGGGTCAGGGCGTGGACCGGACGGGGGAGTTCGCGGAGGAGGCGCTCGAGCGCACCTTCGCGGCCACCGACGCGTACGCCGAGCGGTGCCGCGAGCACGGTGTCGAGGCGATCCGCTTCGTCGCGACGTCCGCGACCCGCGACGCGCGCAACCGCGACGTGTTCCTCGACGGCGTCGAGGCGCGCCTGGGCGTGGTGCCCGAGGTCATCTCGGGGGCCGAGGAGGCGGCGCTGTCCTTCCGCGGCGCCACCGGGGCGCTCGACGCGGCGCACGACGCGCCGTTCCTCGTGGTCGACCTGGGCGGCGGCTCCACCGAGGTCGTGCTCGGGACCGAGCGGCCGGACGCCGCGCACTCGATGGACGTGGGCTGCGTGCGCATGACCGAGCGCCACCTCGAGGGCGACCCGCCGTCGGAGGCGCAGGTCGCCGCCGCGGAGGCCGACGTGCACGACGCGATCGACATGGCCTTCGCAGGCGTGCCGGTCGAGCGCACCCGGACCCTCGTGGGCCTCGCGGGCACCATCACGACCGTCACGGCGCACGCGCTGGGCCTGCCGGAGTACGACCGCGACGCGATCAACGGCGCGGTCGTCCCCATCGACGACGCGATCCGCGCGTGCGACGAGCTGCTCGCGTCCTCGCGCGCCGAGCGGTCCGCGCTCGGCTTCATGCACCCGGGCCGCGTCGACGTCATCGGCGCGGGCGCGCTCGTGTGGCGCACCGTGATGACGCGCGTGCGCACCGCGGTCGTCGAGGCGGGCGGGGAGTTACCGCACGTCGTGACGAGCGAGCACGACATCCTCGACGGCATCGCCTTCTCGGCGGCCGAGCGGTGCTGAGCCGCCGCATCGTCCCGCCCCCGTAGCCCAACTGGCAGAGGCAGCCGGCTTAAACCCGGCCCAGTGCGGGTTCGAACCCCGCCGGGGGCACCGAAGCCTCTACGCTGGTGCGCCATGGCTGCCGGCGCGACGATCCACACCTTCGACATCACGCTCGCGGATGTCGACCGCGGCGTCTACGAGGATGTGTCGCTGCGCGCCGCGCGCCACCCCTCCGAGACCGATGCGTTCCTCATGACCCGCGTGCTCGCGTACTGCCTCGAGCACGAGGAGGGGATCGCGTTCGGCGAGGGCATCTCCACCACCGACGAGCCGGCGGTGCTGGTGCGTTACCTCACCGGCCGCATCACGGCCTGGATCGAGGTCGGCGCTCCCGAGGCCGACCGCCTCCACCACGGCAGCCGCCTCGCCGACCGCACCGCGGTCTACACCCATCGCGACCCGGTCAAGGTGGCCGCGCGGTGGGACGGCAAGCGCATCCACCGACGCGAGGCGCTGGTGCTCCGCAGCTTCGACCCGGGCTTCGTGGACGATGCGGCGGCGCTGCTGGCGCGCCGCAACACCCTGACCGTGTCGGTCACCGAGGGGCACCTCTACCTCGAGCTCAACGGCACGTCGCTCGACACCGCGATCCACGACCACCCGCTCGGCTGAGCGGCCCGCGCCCTGGTGCGGCACCCCTCTTGCGCCCTCACTACTCAGTGTTACTATCTACTGGTAGTCAACAACACTGAGTAGCGGGAGGCCGCGGTGGGCAAGCAGGGCAAGCAGATGACCGAGATGCTCAAGGGCACCCTCGAGGGCATCGTCCTGGCGCTGCTCGCCGCCGGCCCGGCGTACGGCTACGAGATCACGGCCCGGCTGCGCGAGCAGGGCTTCGCCGACATCGCCGAGGGCACGGTCTACGCGCTCCTCGTGCGGGTCGAGCAGCGCGGCCTGGTCGACGTGGAGAAGGTGCCCTCCGAGAAGGGGCCGCCGCGCAAGGTCTTCACCCTCAACGCCCAGGGCCGGGAGGCGCTGGACGAGTTCTGGGCGAGCTGGAGCTTCCTCGCGGAGCGGCTCGCGCACCTCAAGGAAGGACAGCAGTCATGACCTGGATCGAGAAGCTCACGGGTTCGCTCGAGCAGAAGCGGCGCTACAAGCAGGACCGCCGTCGCATGGAGGCGCTGCCCGCGCCCTACGGCGCCGCCGCGATGGCGATGCACCGGTACTTCATGTACTACGGCGGGCTCACCGACGGGGACACGCTCCTCACGATGATGGGCGACCTCGCGGACCTGTGGGAGCGGGCGGCGGCGGACGGTACCCCCGTCCGCGACATCGTCGGCTCGGACCCGGTCGAGTTCGCGGAGACGTTCGCCGAGTCGTACACCGGCACCCGCTGGATCGACAAGGAGCGCGCCCGCCTGATCCGGGCGATGGACGAGGCGGCGGGCGGCGAGCCGTCATGACCGCCGCCGCGATCGAGGTCCGCGGCCTCGAGAAGTCCTACGGCGAGCTCGCCGTCCTGCGGGGCGTCGATCTCGAGGTCCCGCGCGGCCGCATCGTCGCCCTGCTCGGCGCGAACGGTGCGGGCAAGACCACGCTCGTGCGCGTCCTCGCGACCCTCCTGCGGGCCGATGCGGGGGCCGCCTCGGTCGCCGGCCACGACGTGGCCACGGCGGCTCCCGACGTGCGGGAGGCGCTCAGCCTCACCGGCCAGTTCGCCGCGGTCGACGAGATCCTCACGGGCCGCGAGAACCTCGTCATGGTGGCCCGGCTGCGGCGCCTCCCCGACGCGGGGGCGACCGCGGACGCGCTGCTCGCCCGCCTCGGGCTCGCGGAGGCCGCGCACCGCCGCGTGGGCACGTGGTCGGGCGGGATGCGGCGCCGTCTCGACATCGCGATGAGCCTGGTGGGCGAGCCGGAGGTCATCGTGCTCGACGAGCCCACCACCGGCCTCGACCCGCAGGCGCGCCTCGAGGTGTGGGCGGCGGTGCGGGAGCTCGCGGACGCGGGCACCACGGTGCTGCTCACCACGCAGCACCTCGAGGAGGCCGAGCGGCTCGCGGACCGGATCGCGATCCTCCACGAGGGCCGCATCCTCGTCGACGGCACGCTCGCCGAGCTCAAGGCGCTGCTGCCGCCCGCCACCGTCGAGTACGTCGAGAAGCAGCCGACCCTCGAGGAGGTCTTCCTCGCGGTCGTCGGCGGAGGGGAGCGGTCATGACCGCCATCGCCGACACCCGGATCCTCACGGGGCGCTCGCTGCGGCACATCGCGCGCAGCCCCGACACGATCATCACCACGGCCCTCATGCCGATCGCCTTCATGCTGCTGTTCGTGTACGTGCTCGGCGGCGCGATCGACGCCGGCGCCGGGCGGTACGTCGACTACCTGCTCCCGGGCATCCTGGTCATCACGATCGCCTCGGGCGTCTCGTACACGGCGTTCCGGCTGTTCCTCGACCTCCAGGGCGGCATGGTGGAGCGGTTCCGGTCCATGCCGATCGCGCGCGCGTCCGTGCTGTGGGCCCACGTCCTCACGTCCCTGGTGGCGACCCTGATCTCCGTGGCGGTGGTGGTCGCCGTCGCGCTCGCGATGGGCTTCCGCTCCGGGGCAGGGATTGGCGCGTGGCTCGCGGTCGCGGGAATCCTCGCGCTGCTCACCCTCGCGCTCACGTGGCTCGCCGTGATCCCGGGCCTCACGGCGAGCTCTCCGGACGGGGCGAGCGCGTTCGCGTACCCGCTCATCCTGCTGCCATTCATCAGCTCGGCGTTCGTGCCCACCGCCGGCATGCCGGGGCCCGTGCGCTGGTTCGCCGAGCACCAGCCGGTCACCGCGATCGCCGACGCGATCCGGGCGCTGCTCACGCAGGAGCCGGTGGGCGCGGACCTGTGGGTCGCGCTCGGGTGGTGCGTCGCGATCCTCGGCGTCGCGTACGGCGTCGCGACGGCGGTCTACCGCCGCCGGATGGCCTAGGGGCGCTCGACGGCGAGGGCCGCGGCGCGCGCCTCGCTCGCCCACGCGACGGTCGCGTCGAGCGTGCCGAAGGTGAAGAGGTGGAGGCGGACCTCGCCGTGGCGGTCGTCGAGGCGCGCGCCGAGCTCCGCCACGAAGCGGTCCGGACCCGCGGTGCCCACCAGCGAGGCGAGGGAGAAGCCGTACTTGCGCGCGATGCCCGCGCTGGTCGCGACGCCGCAGCGGCGGGCGAACGCGACGAGGCGGCGCACGCCGGCCGGGCCGGGCACGCCCACGCGGATCGGCAGGTCGATGCCGAGCTCGCGGACGCGCGCGATCCAGGCGACGACCGCGTCGACGTCGAACGAGAACTGCGTGGTGATCGACCCGGCGAGGCCCTGGTCGGTCAGCGCGGCGGCCTTGGTCCCGAGCGCGGCCCACAGCGCATTGTCCGCGATCGCGGGGTGGCCCTCGGGGTAGCCCGTGATGCCGACCTCGGCGGCGCCGGCCTCCGCGAGCACGCCCGAGCGGATGAGGTCGAGCGCGGACCCGTACGGTCCCGCGGGGGTGCGCGGGTCGCCGCCGACGACGAAGAGCCGCTCGTGCGCCTCGTGCGTGCGCAGCCCCGCGAGGGTCTCGCGCAGCTCGGACTCGGATGCGAAGCGACGGGCCGCGAGGTGGGGGACCGGGACGAGCTCGGCGCGGGCGGCCGCGGCGGCGGCCTCGCGGCGCTCGGCGGCCCCCTCGGTGCCGAGGTGCGTGACGCTCACCCGGGTGCCGGCGGGCAGGTCGGACGCGAGGGCGACGAGCGCGGGCGTGTCGCGGGCGGTGATCTCGACGGACAGGTCCTCGAGAAGCGTGGGGGTCCGGTGCAACGACGGGCCTCCTTCGGTCCGTTGAAGCAGGGAAGCGGTCCCATTGTACGGGGACAAGGCTCCGCCCCGGCGGGGAGGTCGCGCCGGGGCGGAGGGTCGGGGGCTCAGAGGATCGCCGTGAGCTCCTCGCTGGCCGCGGCGCGCACGGCCTCGCGCGCGTCCTCCGCGGTGCGCGCCGAGCGGGCGGCGTCGGCGAGGGCGCGGCACTCCTCGAGCGTGTGCAGCGACAGGGCCAGCCGCACGGCGGGCACCTTCTTGGGTGCCATCGACAGGCTCGACACGCCGAGCCCGGCCAGCACGAGCGCGAGCAGCGGGTCGCCCGCGGACTCGCCGCACACGCCCACGGGCTTGGCGTGCTCGGCGCCGCCGGCGCATGCCGCGGCGACCACGTCGAGGACCGCGGGCTGCCATGGGTCGAGGAGGTCGGAGAGCTCGCCCTCCATGCGGTCGGCGGCCATCGTGTACTGCGCGAGGTCGTTCGTGCCGAGCGAGCCGAAGTCGACCTCGGCCAGCACGTGGCGCGACCGCAGCGCGGCGGCGGGCACCTCGATCATCACGCCGGACTTCGGCAGGCCCGCCGCCTTCACGCGCGACGCGAACCAGGCGGCCTCGTCGGCGGTGGCGACCATGGGGGCCATCACGCGGACGTCGGCGCCCGTCTCCTTCGCGGCCATCGCGAGGGCCTCGAGCTGGGAGTCGATGAGCTCGGGCATGGCCTGGCACAGGCGGAGGCCGCGCCGCCCGAGCGCGGGATTCTCCTCCTCGCCGAGGTTCGCGAACGCGAGCGGCTTGTCCGCGCCCGCGTCGAGCGTGCGGACCACCACGCGGCGGTCGCCGAACGGTCGGAGCACGGCCGCGTAGATCGACGCCTGCTCGTCGACCGACGGCAGGGAGGACGCCGACAGGTAGAGGAACTCGGTGCGGAACAGCCCGACGCCCTCGACGTCCTGGGCGCCCGCGGCGATCGCATCGTCCACCCCGCCGATGTTGGCGAGCAGCGCGATCGCGTGGCCGTCACGCGTGGCGCCCGGCCCGGAGACGCCGGCGAGCGCGGCGGCCCGGCGCTCGCGGCGCTCGCGCTGCGCCTCGATGAGCGCCATGTCGGGGTCGAGCGTGACCTCGCCGGCGTCACCGTCGACCGCGACCGAGGTGCCCTCGGGGATCTCGGTGGCGCCGTGCAGCTGGACCACCGCGGGGATGCCCATCTGCGCGGCGAGGATCGCGGTGTGCGACGTGCGGCCACCGGCCGCGGTGACGATCGCGACCACGTGGTTGCGGTCGAGCGCGGCGGTCTGCGCGGGCGCGAGGTCGTGCGCGACGACGACGGAGGGCCCCTCGAGGGTGGGGACGCCCGGCGCGGGCACGCCGAGCACGTGCGCGACGGCACGGTCGCCCACGTCGCGCAGGTCGGTGACGCGCTCGGCGAAGTAGCCGCCCAGCGCCTCGAACTGCGCCGCGTACTCGTCGACCGCCGCGGCGATGGCGGTGGCGGGCCCCTTGCCGGAGCCGACCTGCTTGCCGGCCGCCTTCGCGAGGCCCTTGTCGCGGGCGATCATCGCGGTGGCCTTGATGATGGGCTGGGCGTGGGCGTCGGCCGCCTCCGCCCGGGCGTCGAGGTCGGCGGCGACCGCCGCGAGCGCCTCGAGCACCAGGTCGGTGGCGGCGCCCGCGTCCGTCGGGGCCGGCTCGTCGGCCGGGGGCCGGACCGGCGGTGCGACCTGCACCACCGGCCCGACCGCCGAGCCCGGGCTCACGCCGACGCCGTGACGGGTGTCGCCGGACATGTCAGCCCTCCTCGGCGTCCAGGTCGCGGGAGAGGAGCGCGACCAGGGACTCGAGGGCGGCATCCGCACCGTCGCCGTCGGCGGTGAGGACCACCTCCTCGCCGTGCTTGGCGCCCAGGGCCATGACGCCCAGGATGCTCGTGGCGTCGACGGCGTCCTCGCCGGCGCGGCCGATCTCGACGTCCAGGCCGGTGCCCTGGGCCGCCTCGACGAAGAGGGCGGCGGGGCGGGCGTGCAGGCCCACGGACGAGGCGATGGTGACGGTGCGCTGTGCCATTGCGGTACTCCTTCTTGGGATCAGGGGGTCAGACGGTGGCGACCGCGTCGACGGTCTCGAGCTTCTTGTCGCGGGACTTCAGCACGAGCACGATCGACGTCATCAGGGCGACGCCGGCCGCGAGGGCCACGAGGAACCAGAGGAACCCGCCCATGAGGGGGAGCACCCAGATGCCGCCGTGGGGGGCGCGCAGCGTGACGCCGAAGACCATGACGAGGCCGCCGGTGAGGGCGGAGCCGGCCACGGAGGACGCGATGACGCGCACCGGGTCGGCGGCCGCGAACGGGATCGCGCCCTCCGAGATGAACGAGGCGCCCAGCAGCCAGGCCGCCTTGCCGTTCTCGCGCTCGGGCTCCGAGAACAGCTTGGGGCGCAGCGTGGTGGCGAGTGCCATCGCGAGCGGGGCGACCATGCCCGCGGCCATGATGGCCGCCATGATCGTGAGCGCCGGGGCGTCGGTCGCGGTGCCGGCCGCCGCGAGGCCCGCGGTGCCGAAGAAGTACGCGACCTTGTTGACCGGTCCGCCGAGATCGAAGCCCATCATCGCGCCGAGCACGAGGCCGAGCACGAAGGCCGAGCCGCCCTGGAGGCTGGTGAGCCAGTCGTTGAGGCCGTCCGACAGCGCCTTGATCGGGCTGCCGAGCAGCGTGATGAACAGGCCCATCGTGATGAGGCTCGACAGCAGCGGGATCACGACCACCGGCATGACGCCGCGGACGCCCTTGTGGACCTTCCAGCTCGCGATCCACTTGGCGGTGAGGCCGCCGAGGACACCGGTGACGATGCCGCCGAGGAAGCCCGCGCCCATGGTCGCGGCGATCGAGCCGCCGACGATGCCGGGCACCAGTCCGGGCCGGTCGGCGATCGCGAAGGCGATGAAGCCGGACAGGATCGGCACGAGGAACCCGAAGGCCGCGCCGCCGATGACGAACAGCAGGGCCGCCCAGCTCGTGAGCGACAGCACGTCGAAGTTCTGCGCGATGTTGTAGGCGTCGTCCGACGTGAGGTTGTAGTTCACGATCTCGATCGCGCCGTTCTCGCCCAGCGCGATCTGCGCGAGCATGAAGGACAGCGCGATCAGGATGCCGCCCGCCGCGACGAACGGGATCATGTAGCTCACGCCCGTCATCAGCCACTGGCGGATCTGGGTGCCGATGCCCGCCTTCTCGTCCACCTTGCTGGCGAGGCCGGACGATGCGGCGGCGGGGGCGGCGGCGACGGCCGCGTCGGGGTTGGTGCGCCACTCGGAGGCCTTGGCGACCGCCTGCGAGACGAGCGCCGGGCCGTCGGAGATCGCCTTCTTCACGCCGACGTCGACGATCGGCTTGCCGGCGAAGCGCTCGGCGTTCCTCACCTCGACGTCGTGGGCGAAGATCACCGCGTCGGCGGCGGCGATCTGGGCGGCGGACAGCGGCGTCGCGCCGGCCGAGCCCTGGGTCTCCACCACCATCGTGTGGCCCGCCTCCTTGGCGGCCCGCTCGAGGGCCTCGGCGGCCATGTAGGTGTGCGCGATGCCGGTGGGGCAGCTGGTGACGCCCACGAGCGTCAGGCCGGACGATGCGGCGGGGGCCTCGGGCACGGCCTCCGGCTCCGGGGCGGGTGCGGCCGCGGCGGCGGGGGCGGGCGTCGGCGCGGGGGCGACGGCGATGTCACCGACCTCCGCCTCGACGATCGCGACGACCTCGGCCTCGGTGGTGGCCTCGCGCAGCGCGCCGGTGAACTCCTTCTTCATCAGCGCCTTGGCGAGCTTGGGGAGGACCTTCATGTGCGCCTCGGACGCGCCCTCGGGGGCCGCGATGAGGAACACGATGTCGGCCGGGCCGTCCTTGGCGCCCCAGTCGATGCCGTCGGCGCTGCGGCCGAAGGCGAGGGTCGGCTCGGCGATGCCGGCGCTGCGCGCGTGCGGGATCGCGATGCCGCCGGGCAGGCCGGTCGCCATCGTCTCCTCGCGCTTGCGCACGTCGCCGAGGAACACCTCGAGGTCCGTGCAGCGTCCGGTCGCGACCAGGGTCTCCGCCAACGCCCGGGTGGCGTCGTGGCGGTCGGTCGCGCCCAGCGCGAGCACGACCTGCTGCTCGTTGATCAGTGACATGGGGGTGTTCCTTTCGGGGGTCAGCGCTGACCCAGTGCCAGGGCGGCGGGCGGGTTGTGCGAGAGGTCCACGGGGATGCCGTGGAGATCCGCGCGGGAGGGGACGCGGCTGCCGGGGAGGGTGACGGCCGCGGCGCCCCAGGCGACGCCCTCGGCGAGGGCGTCGGAGGCGGGGAGCGAGCGGGACAGCCCGTGCAGGAGTCCCGCGAGCATGCAGTCGCCGGCCCCGACGGTGGAGACGGCGGCGGTGATGGTGGCGCGTGCGTGCAGCGCCTCGTCGGCGGTGACGAGCAGGGCTCCGTCGCCGCCGAGGCTCACGGCGACGGTCGGGATGCCGCCCGCGACCAGCTCGGTCGCGGCGGCACGCACGTCGCCCAGGGTGGGGAGGTCGTGGCCGACGAGCTCGGCGAGCTCCTCGTGGTTGGGCTTGATGAGGTCGGGGGAGGCGGCGACGGCGGCGGCGAGCGGGGCGCCGGAGCTGTCGATCGCGACGCGCGCGCCGGCGGCCCGGGCGCGTGCCACGAGCTGCGCGTAGAGGTCCTCGGGGGCGCCCGGGGGGAGGCTGCCGCAGCCGACGACCCACGAGGCGTCGGCGGCGCTCGCGGTCGTCGTGGCGAGCAGGGCCTCGACCTCGTCGGCGGTCAGCGTGGGGCCGGGCTCGTTGAGCTTGGTGGTGGTGCCGTCCGGCTCGAGCACGGAGATGTTCATCCGCGCGGCGCCGGCGATCGGGACCGAGCGGCGCGCCACGCCGGCCGCGTCGAGCAGCTCCTCGAGCAGGCGTCCCTCGGGGCCGCCGACGGGGAGGACCGCGACGGCGTCGCCGCCCTGCGCGGTCAGCGCGCGGGCGACGTTGACGCCCTTGCCGCCGGCGTCGACGCGCACGTCCGAGGCGCGGTGCACCTCGCCGCGCAGGAGCGCGTCGACGGTGATGGCGCGGTCGACGCTCGGGTTGGGGGTCAGCGTGACGATCATGCGGTCACCACCTCGGGTCCGGCGGCGCGCAGCTCCTCGGCCACGTCGTCCGCGAGGTCGACGTCGGTCACCACCAGGTCGACCTCCTCGAGGTCGGCGAAGCGGTGCAGGTGGTCGTCGCCGGCCTTGGACGAGTCCGTGGCGACCACGACGCGGCGCGCGGCGTTCACCATCGCGCGCTTGGCCTCCGCCTCCGCCTGGTCGGGCGTGGTGAGGCCGCGGGTGGCGGAGATGCCGTTGGTGCCGATCACGGCGACGTCGACGACGACGCCGGCGAGCGCCGCCGCCGCCCACTCGCCGACGGCCGCGGCGGTGACGCCGCGGACCCGGCCGCCCAGCACGTAGAGGGTGATGCCCGGGCGTCCCGCGAGCGACGCGGCGGCCGGGATCGAGTTGGTGATGACGGTGAGGTCGATGTCGACCGGGAGCATCTCGACGAGCGCCTGGGTGGTCGAGCCGGCGTCGAGCAGCACGGTGCCGCCGGCCGGGATCTCCTCGAGGACCCGGGTGGCGATGCGGCGCTTGACGTCCATGCGGGTCGCGGAGCGCGAGGCGAGGGTGGGCTCGGCCTCGAGGCGCTCGACGGGGATCGCGCCGCCGTGGACCCGGCGCAGGGAGCCGCGCTGCTCGAGCGCGGTGAGGTCGCGGCGGATGGTCTCGGGGGTGACCGCCAGGGCCTCGGCGAGCGAGGCGACCTCGACACGGCCCGCGGTGCGCGCCTCCGCCAGGATGCGCTGCTGACGCTCCGTCGCGTACATGTGACTCCCTTGTCTGGGTCCGGTGGCCGGATTCCCACATCAAAACACAGAACCAAAAACAAAGCAACAGAAAACAACAGAACCGGACTCGCGCATCGTCCCCCCGACCGGCCCGCGGGGCCGGCCGGGGGCGGGTGCAACACGGGGCGAGCCTGGGACGTTGGGTGAGCGACCCCTCTGGTCGGCGCCGCCCGGGCCCCGTCTAGACTGGAGCGGTCGCCCACCAAGGAGGAAACGTGGCAAGTCCGGTGTTCAGCAACGCCAAGGAGTTCAAGGCCGACCCCCTGCTCGCGCAGCCGACGGCAGCCGACCTCGAGCGCCAGTACCAGGCGCCGGCCGGCACCCCGGGCTACGTGGTCGAGGAGCGGATGTCCTACTCGGGCGTCATCAGCAAGACCACGATCCTGGGCCTCATCACCATCGCCACCGGCGCGGTCGGCTACGTCGTCGCCGGCCAGTCCGCCATCGCCTACATGATGGCGCTCGGCGCGGGCCTCGTCGCCTTCGTGCTCGCGATGGTCGCGACCTTCCAGCGCAAGGGTGCGAACCCGGTCGTCGTGGGCCTCTACGGCGTCGCCGAGGGCTTCTTCCTCGGCGCCATCACGGTCGGCATCGAGCAGAGCTTCGACGTCCCCGGCGCCGGCCTCCAGGCCCTGGTCGCCACGGCGATCACGTTCCTCGTGTGCCTCGCGCTGTTCCGCTCGGGCAAGGTCCGCTACACGAGCAAGCTGCGCAAGATCTTCATGGTCGGCGCGGTGTCGTACCTGGTCTTCGGCCTGGTCAACATCGGCTACGTGATCTTCAGCGACAACGCTCAGGGCTTCGGCCTCTACAGCAACGAGATCACCATCGGCAGCTTCACGTTCCCGCTGGGCCTCGCGATCGGCGCGATCGCGATCCTGCTCGCCTGCATCTCGCTGATCGGCGACTTCGACTTCATCGAGAACGGCGTCAAGAGCGGCCAGCCCAAGGCCCTCGAGTGGACCGCGGCCTTCGGCCTCATCGTGACGCTCGTGTGGCTCTACATCGAGTTCCTGCGGATCATCGCGATCTTCGCCTCGAGCCGCGACTAGCGCACAGCACGAAGGCCCCCTCCTCGGAGGGGGCCTTCGTCATGTCCGGGGTCGCGCTACGCCGCCGGTCGCGCACGCAACCGGCGTACGTGCGCAGTCACACCTTGCCGGACCAGGCACGATGCGGTCCGAGCCGCGCGTGATACGCCGGTTGGCGACACGGGCGAGCGGCGGGACCGCTACGCGTAGCTGACCTGGCAGAAGCCGTGGTTGCAGTAGCCGCCGGGGTTCTTGTGCAGGTAGCCCTGGTGGTAGTCCTCGGCGTAGTAGAACGTGCCGTCGCCGGCGTCCGCCGCGCGCGCGACCTGCGTGGTGATCGCGCCGAAGCCCTGCTCGGTGAGCCGCTCCTGGTAGCGCGCGACCGAGGCCTGCGCGGCCTCGAGCTGCGCGTCCGTGGTCGCGAAGATCGCGCTGCGGTACTGCGTGCCGATGTCGCCGCCCTGGCGGTTCGCCGTGGTGGGGTCGTGGTTCTCCCAGAACGCCGCGAGCAGCTCCTCCACGGACACCTGCGCGGGGTCGAACACCACCTGCACGGTCTCCGTGTGGCCCGTGAGCGACGTGCACGTCTCCTGGTAGTTCGGGTTGCGCGTCCAGCCGCCCATGTAGCCGACGGCGGTCGAGTACACGCCGGGCATCTGCCAGAAGATGCGCTCCGCGCCCCAGAAGCAGCCCATCGCCACGTACAGCACCTCGTGGCCCTCGGGCCACGGGCCCTTGAGGGGCGTGCCGAGCACCACGTGCCGGTCCGCGATCTGCATCTCCGCGTCGCGCCCCGTCAGCGCCTCGTCCCGCGTGATCATGGTCGTCTTGTCGAGTCCGAGCATCACCGCTCCCTTCCCCGTTGGCCAACGTGCCCCGCCCCGGTTCTGTTCCGGCCGGGACGACCCGCCATCGTAGACCGCGCGGCCGCCTCCCGGGACCGGACGATGCGCGCGCTAGGCTCGCGTCATGCCTCCTTCGGCGCCTGAGGGCACCTCCGAGCACGACGTTCCCACGGACGTCGTCGCCGAGAACGTGCCCGTGTGGCTGCGGGTGTCGGCCGCGTGGTCGTGGCGGCTCATCGTGGTCGGCATCGTCATCTACGTCTTCTTCACGGGCTTCACCACGCTCGCCTCGGTGGTGCTGCCGATCATCATCGCGCTGCTCATCGCCGCGCCGCTCGAGCAGCTCGTCGGCAGGCTCGAGAAGTGGGGCGTGCCGCGCACCGCGGGCGCCGCGCTCGCGATCCTCGCGCTCGTCACCGTGGTGCTCGGCCTGTCCTTCGCCGCGGGGTCCTCCATCGTCGCGGGCTTCGACGACCTGCAGCAGGCCGCGGTCAAGGGCTTCAACCAGTTCCTCGACTGGCTGGTCGACGGGCCCATCCACCTGTCGCGCGCGCAGATCGACGACGGCCTCAACAACGTCACCAAGACCGTGCAGGACAACGCATGGGGCGTCGCCACGGGCGCGTTCTCGGTCACCGGCGCCATCGGCTCGCTGTTCGCCGGCTCGATCGTCGCGCTGTTCTCGCTGTTCTTCTTCATGAAGGACGGCCGCAAGCTGTGGCTGTGGCTGGTCAACCTCCAGCCCACGCGTCGCGGCGAGCGCATGGACCGCGCGGGCATGAGCGCGTGGCTCACGCTCAGGCGCTACACCGAGACGAGCGTCTTCGTCGCGTTCATCGACGCGGTCGGCATCGGCCTGGGTGCCTGGATCCTGGGGCTGCCGCTCGCGCTGCCCATCGCGATCTTCGTGTTCCTGCTGTCGTTCATCCCGCTCTTCGGCGCGACCATCTCGGGCGCGATCGCCGTCGCCGTGGCGCTCGTCGACGGCGGCGCGACCAAGGCGCTCATCATGCTCGCGATCGTGCTCGCGGTGCAGCAGATCGAGGGCAACGTCCTCTACCCGTGGCTGTTCGGCAAGGCGGCGTCGCTGCACCCGCTGGTGATCCTGCTGTCGGTGGCCACCGGCACGCTGCTCCTGGGTCTCGTGGGCGCGGTCATCGCGGTCCCGATCGTGTCGTTCTTCTATGCCTTCGCGCGCTCGCTGCACAGCCAGCTGAGCGAGGAGGAGCCGCCCGACACGGGGCAGATCCTCACCGAGCATCCACGCGAGGCGATCAAGACGCTGATGGCCAAGACCGGCGAGATCCGCATCCGCCGCCGCCCGCACGACGACGACCACACCGACGAGCACCCCTCGGCCTAGACTCCTTGGCGTGCAGTGCGCCTACTACGACTCGGACACGTGCCGGTCGTGCACCCTCATCCCGGTGCCGCACGCCACCCAGGTCGCGCGCAAGCAGGCCGAGCTCGAGGGGCTGATCCGCGACGCGATCGGCGACCGCGCCGACGGGATCGCGTGGGAGCCCGCGCTGCTGAGCACCGAGCAGGGCTTCCGCACCAAGGCGAAGATGGTCGTCGGCGGCACGATGGACGAGCCCACCATCGGCATCCTCGACGCCCAGGGCCGCGGCGTCGACCTGCGCGAGTGCCCGCTCTACCCCGAGCCGCTCTCCGCATCGTTCCCCGTGCTCGCCCGCTTCGTGCACGTCGCGCGGCTCGAGCCGTACGACGTGCCCGCCCGCAGCGGCGAGCTCAAGCACGTCATCGTGACGCTCGCGCCGAACGGCGAGCTCATGGCGCGCCTCGTGATGCGCTCCACCGAGGCGCTCGCGCGCATCCGCAAGCACCTGCCGTGGCTGCTCGAGGAGCTGCCGGGACTCGCGGTCCTCACCGTCAACGTGCTCCCCGAGCACAAGGCCGTGCTCGAGGGCGAGCGCGAGATCGTGCTGACGGAGCGCGAGTCGCTCGCGATGGGGATGGGCGACGTGGTCCTCCACCTGCGCCCGCAGAGCTTCTTCCAGACCAACACCGCGATCGCCCGCGAGCTGTACGTGCAGGTGGCCGGATGGGTGGACGATGCGGCGCCCGCCACGGTCTGGGACCTCTACTGCGGCGTGGGCGGCTTCGCGCTGCACTGCATCGCGCCCGGCCGTGCGGTCGTCGGCGTGGAGTCGAGCGAGCAGGCCGTCGAGAGCGCCCGGACCAGCGCCGAGGAGCTCGCGCGCGCCGGACGGCCCGGAGCCGACGAGGCGATCTTCGTCGCCGCGGACGCGACGGTGTGGGCGCGCGAGCAGGAGCTCGTGCCCGACGCCGTGATCGTGAACCCGCCGCGGCGGGGGATCGGCCCGGAGCTGGCCGGCTGGCTCGAGGAGTCGGGAGTGGGAACCGTCGTCTACTCGAGCTGCAACGCGGTGACGCTCGCGCGCGACCTCGAAGCGATGCCGTCGCTCACGCCCGTGCGCGGGCGGCTGCTCGACATGTTCCCGCACACCGCCCACTATGAGGCGGTCGTGCTGCTCGAGCGGGCCTAGCCGCCGAAGGGCTCCGCGTGGAGCACCTTGACGGTGATCTCCTTGCCGTTGGGCGCGACGTACGAGGTCTCGTCGCCGGCCGTGCGGCCGATCAGCGCGGCGCCGAGCGGCGACTGCGCGCTGAACACGTCGAGGTCGGTGCCCTCGGCGATCTCGCGGGAGCCCACGAGGAACTTCATCTCGCGGCCCATGACCTCCGCGGTGACGACGGTGCCGTCGTCGATGGTGCCGGAGAACTCGATCTCGCCGACGTGCGCGTTCGCGAGCTTGTGGCGCAGCTCCTCGATGCGGGCCTCCATCTTGGCCTGCTCGTCGCGGGCCGCGTGGTAGCCGCCGTTCTCCTTGAGGTCGCCCTCCTGGCGGCGCTCGTCGATCTCCTTGACGATCTCGGCGCGCTTGACGTTGACGAGCTCGTCGTACTCCGCCTGCAGGCGGTCGTACGCCTCCTGGGTCAGCCAGGTCCCGGTGGTCTCGGTCACGTTGGTTGCCTCCTCGTATGACAAGGTGAGCCACGATACCAAGGGCCCTGCGACGGGCCCAAGTCGCATGGACCGCGTCACACCGTCACTCGACCGGCACGCAGTACTGCACCTGCGCGGTCGTGGCCTCCTCGGTGGTGACGATCGCGGTCGTGAGCCGCTGCTGCGCGCCGTCCGCGTAGGACACGCGCTGGGTCGCGACGCCCACCTCGGTGAAGCGGGGGTTGAGCGCGCGCACCGCGCAGTCCACGTCGACCTCGTCGTAGAGGTAGACGTCGTAGGTCACGGTCACCTCGGTGGGCGAGGCGACGGAGAAGCCCACGTCCTTCCACCGCACCGGCTCGTGGGCCGCGACGAGCGCGTACCAGGCGACCGCGCCGATCAGCGCGGCGAGCCCCGCGGCGACCAGGATCCACTGGCGCGGGCTCAGGCGCGGCAGCGCTCCGGACGCGTGCTCGTCCTGCTCGGACTCGGGGGTGCTCATGATGAGGCAGGATAGACCGGTCAGAGAGGTGGACATGGCTTCAGACTTCACCGGCGGCCCGGGCTTCCTCGCCTTCGTCGTCACCTTCGGGCTCGTCGTCGCCGGCGTGCTCCTGTTCCTGTCGCTGAGCAAGCACCTGCGCAAGGTGCGTGCCCAGGCCGCGCGCGAGGCGGCCGAGCGCGAGCAGGGCGCCGCCGCATCGTCCCCGGATACCCCGGACGATGCGGGGTCAGGCGACGGCGAAGGCCGCGATGGAGGCGGCGATGAAGTGACAGGTGAACCCGGCGATCGTTAGCGCGTGGAAGATCTCGTGGAACCCGAAGTACTTCTGGGATCCACGGGGCCACTTCGTGCCGTAGATGATCGCGCCCACGGTGTAGCAGAGGCCGCCGACGATCACGAGCGTGACGACGGCCGCGCCGCCCGCCTCGTAGAACGGGCCGATGAAGCCGATCGCGACCCATCCCAGGGCGACGTAGATCGGCACGTACATCCACCGCGGCGCGCCCAGCCAGATCACGCGGAACAGCAGGCCCAGCAGCGCGCCGCCCCACACGACGGCGAGCACCCACACGCTGGTGGGCGGCTCGAGCAGCAGCACCGTGAGCGGCGTGTACGTCCCCGCGATGATGAGGAAGATGTTCGCGTGATCCATGCGGCGCAGCACACCCCGGGTCGTGTCGGACCAGTCGCCGCGGTGGTAGACCGCCGACGTCCCGAACAGCATCACCGCCGTGAGCGTGAAGATCGCGAACGAGATGCGTCCGGCGAGCGTGGGGGCGATGGCGGTGAGGATGAGCCCGGCGACCAGGGCGAGCGGGGCGGCGCCCAGGTGGAGCCATCCGCGCAGGAGCGGCTTACCAGGCACGGGGAGGTTCTCAGCCATGAACCTACGATACCGTAGGTTATGCGGCGGGAGTACGGTTGACGCACCGCCCGCACGCAAGTCGGGCACGACCAGGAACGGACGTCGATGGGCCTGAGCTCGCTGCTGTACGGGACGTACGAGAAGCGGCTGGCGCGCACCCTCAAGCGGACCGCGAAGCCGCCCCGGCACATCGGCGTGATCCTCGACGGCAACCGCCGCTGGGCCAAGCAGACGGGCGCATCGGCCTCGCACGGCCACCAGCGCGGTGCCGACAAGATCACCGAGGTGCTCGAGTGGTCGCAGGACGCCGGGGTCGAGGTCGTGACCCTGTGGATGCTGTCGACGGACAACCTCCTGCGCGACCCGAAGGAGCTCGCGCCGCTGCTCGAGATCATCGCCACGGCGATCGAGCGGCTGGCCGACGACGGCCGCTGGCGGCTGCGCCACGTGGGCGACGCCTCGCTGCTGCCGGAGGAGACGGCCGCGCGGATCTCCGCGGCGGTCGCGCGCACACTCGACGCTCCGGGACTGCACGTCAACGTGGCGGTCGGCTATGGCGGCCGGCACGAGATCGCGGAGGCGGTCCGCAGCTTCCTGCGCGCCGGCGTGGACGCGGGGCACTCGCTCGAGGAGGTCGCCGAGGACTTCTCCGTCGAGCACATCGCCGAGCACCTCTACACGAAGGGTCAGCCGGACCCCGACCTGGTGATCCGCACGTCGGGGGAGCAGCGGCTCGGCGGCTTCCTGCTGTGGCAGAGCGCGCACTCGGAGTTCTACTTCTGCGAGGCGTACTGGCCCGACTTCCGGCGCATCGACTTCCTGCGCGCGCTGCGCGACTTCTCGCAGCGCGAGCGTCGGCTCGGGCGCTAGCGGCGCCGATCCGCCGGCGCCTCTCCACACGGGCGACCCCTCGATCGAGCGTGCTCCCGGCGTGTCGCGCGCGACACGCCGAGCCGTGTGTGGAGCAGCGGTCGAGCCGTGTGGAGAGGTGCTCGCGCGGGGTGGGGGCCGTCCCCGCAGGCAGATCAAGCACCCCCTCACGAATCGGACACGCCCGAGCGCGGGGTGCAAGTTACATCTATGTGAACACTTCGCGGCGTGTCTCCCGGCGGGGGTGGATATCGGCGTAGCGTCGGCCTCGTGGTAACGCAACACCGACGCATCGCTGGGATGCGAACGTAGACAATCGCCGACAGGGCGGTTGGCGCCCTGCGGCCTGAACGCTGGGAGCCCTGTTGACCACCTCGCCTAGCACCGTCCCTGCCACCGAGACCGACGCCGCCGCCGAGACGGCAGTCCGCACGTTCGTGCTGGACACGTCGGTGCTCCTCTCCGATCCGCGTGCGTTGAAGCGGTTCGCGGAGCACGCGGTGGTCCTGCCCGTGGTCGTCATCACGGAGCTCGAGGCGAAACGGCATCACCCGGAGCTGGGCTACTTCGCACGGTCGGCGCTGCGCATGCTGGACGAGCTGCGCGTGAGCCACGGCAAGCTGGACGAGCCGGTCGCGGTCAACGCGACGGGCGGCACCCTGCGGGTCGAGCTCAACCACACGGACCCCGAGGTGCTGCCGTCGGGCTTCCGCCTGGGCGACAACGACACGCGCATCCTCGCGGTCGCGGCGAACCTCGCGGCCGAGGGGCACGCCGTCACGGTGGTCTCCAAGGACCTGCCGATGCGCGTCAAGGCCTCGGCCCTGGGCATCGAGGCGGAGGAGTACCGCGCGGAGCTCGCCGTCGAGTCCGGCTGGACCGGCATGCGGGAGATCCAGATCTCGGACGAGCAGATGGCCGCCCTGTGGGAGCACGAGGCGCTGCCCACGCCGGACCCGGCGCTGTGCGGCGAGGACCTCAGCTCGCTTCCGGTGCACACCGGCCTCGTCATCCACGCGGGCCGCGGCAGCGCGCTCGGCCGGGTGACCGAGGACGGCGCGGTCCGCCTGGTCCGCGGCGACCAGGAGGTGTTCGGGGTGCACGGCCGCTCGGCCGAGCAGCGCATCGCGATCGACCTGCTGCTCGACGAGTCCGTGGGCATCGTGTCGATGGGCGGCCGCGCCGGCACCGGCAAGAGCGCCCTCGCCCTGTGCGCGGGCCTCGAGGCGGTGATGGAGCGCCGGCTGCACAAGAAGATCATGGTGTTCCGCCCGCTGTACGCGGTGGGCGGCCAGGACCTGGGCTACCTGCCCGGCGACGCCGCCGAGAAGATGAACCCGTGGGCGCAGGCCGTGTTCGACACGCTCGGCGCGATGGTCTCCAGCGAGGTGCTCGAGGAGGTGATGGCGCGCGGCATGCTCGAGGTGCTGCCGCTCACGCACATCCGCGGCCGCTCGCTGCACGACGCGTTCGTGATCGTGGACGAGGCGCAGTCGCTCGAGCGCAACGTGCTCCTCACGATGCTGTCCCGCATCGGCCAGCAGTCGCGCGTGGTCCTCACGCATGATGTCGCGCAGCGCGACAACCTGCGCGTGGGCCGTCACGACGGCATCGCGGCGGTCATCGAGGCGCTCAAGGGCCACCCGCTGTTCGCGCACGTGACGCTCGAGCGTTCCGAGCGCTCGGCGGTGGCGGCGCTCGTCACCGACATGCTCGAGCGGCTCGACCTCTAGGCCCAGCCGCGACGATGCCCGCCCCCGTCCGCGGAGGCGGGCATCGTCGCGTCCGGGCCACACTGGGAGGGTGAGCGAGGGCACGATGCGGGGGCTCGCGACCGTCGGGGCGGTGGTGCCGCCGGCGTTCGTCGCGCTGACGCTCGCGCTGGGCGTGGCGTGGGACGGCTACGACCCGGTCCGGGACACCCAGAGCGAGCTCGGAGCGGTCGGCTCGCCCGTGCGCTGGGCCATGAACTTGGGTGGCTTCGCGGTGCTCGGGCTCGGGATCCTCGCGTTCGCGGCGGCGTACGGCAAGGCCTTCGCCGGTGCGGCGGCGACCGTCGCGGTCGTGCTGCTCGCGGCGGCGGGGGTCGGCATGGTCGTCGTCGCGTTCCTGCCGTGCGACGCGGGGTGCGTCGACGTGACCGCCACGGGCCGCCTGCACGGCTGGTTCAGCGCGCCGGGGGCGATCGGCCTGCCCGCGGCGGCGATGCTGACGGCGCGTGTGGTCGCGGTCGACGGGCGGCTGGGGCCGCGGTGGCCCGGGTGGTCGTTCGGGATCGGGCTGGCGAGCCTCGCCTCGGGTCCGGTGATCGCGGCGGACCTGCTGCCGGAGGCGGGCGGCGCGCTCCAGCGCCTGGGCATGTGGCTCGCGCTCGGCTGGATGAGCGCGTTCGCGTGGACGATGCGGGGGCTGGCGCCGCGGGCGGACGCGACGAGGCCCCGCCCACCTGCGCGGTGAGCGGGGCCTCGTGCGGCGTGCGGGCGATCAGCCCTCCGAGGAGAACTCCACGACCTCGGTGGCGGGGTCGCCGTCCAGCGCCTGCTCGAGCATCGGCACGAACGCGTCGAGCGCGTACGCGATCGACGACGGCGAGTTCGCGAAGAACGCGCCCTCGAGGACCGGGTCGGACAGCCAGATGCTGCCGCCCTTCTCGGTGAGGCCGAGCGAGTCGAACAGCGGCAGCGCCTGGAGCTCGGTGCGCGCGTCGGGGGTGGTCGCCACCTGCCACACGATCGAGTCGAGGTCGGTCAGCACGTCGAGCTTCTCCGCGCTGATCTGCATCCAGGCGGCGTCGGTGCCCTCGATCGACGCGACGTCGAGGCCGACGTTCGCGAGGAACTGGTTGCGGGTGTCCGAGGCGGCGTAGACGAAGGCCTGGCCCTCGTAGAAGCCGCCGACCTGCGAGGTCTTGCCCGCCCACTCGGGGTGCGCCTCGCGGACCTCGGCGTAGGCCGCGTCGATGTCCTCGATGATGGTCTCGGCCTCGTCGGTGGTGCCGGTGGCCTCGGCGAGCAGCGTGAGCTCGTCGGCGAGGGTGACGCCCCACTCGACGGTCTCGACGCCGTCCGAGCCGGTGGCCGGGCGGGTCACCACGGGCGCGATGCCCGAGAGGAGGTCGTACTCCTCCTGCGTCATGGTGTGGTTGGGGTAGGTCGCGACGATGAGGTCGGGCTCGAACGAGGCGATGAGCTCCGCGTCGTACGTGGTGGTGCCGGGCTCGAAGAGCTCGGGCTCCGCGCCGGCCGCGATGCGGTCCTCCTCGGCCCACGGGCCGGTGCCGTTGTCGTAGCCCTGCCAGCTGACGGGCACGGCGACCGGCGCGACGCCGAGCGCGTACAGGTACTCGTGCTCGTGCGAGCCGAGCGTGACGACGCGCTGGGGCTCGGACTCGACGACGACCTCGCCCATGGCGGTGTCGAGCGTGACCGGGAAGGCCGACGAGGTCTCCTCGGCGGCGGGCGCCGCGGAGGTGCTCGCCTCGGTCTCCTCGGAGGTGCCCGACGCGCACGCCGTGAGCGCGAGGGCCGCGGCGGCGGCCATGCCGATCGCGCCGGCGCGGCGCTTCGTGGTGGTGGTGAGCATGGTGGTCCTTTCGGGGGATCGGTAGGTGGGACGGTTGGGGTGGGAGGGCGTCGCGGCTACCGCGCGCCTCCGGGCCCGTGCGCGGGCACCACGAGCGGGGTGCCGGTGACGGGGTCGGTGAGCACGCGCGCCTCGAGCGAGAACACGTCGCGGATGAGCTCCTCGGTGAGGACGTCGCCCGGCGCGCCGGCGGCGGCGACCACGCCGTCGCGCATCGCGATGACGTGGTGCGCGTAGCGGGCGGCCTGGTGGAGGTCGTGGACGACCATCACGATGGTCCGCTCCTGCCGGGTGTTGAGCCGGTGCAGCAGGTCCATGACGTCGTACTGGTGCGCGATGTCCAGGTACGTGGTGGGCTCGTCGAGGATCATCAGCGGCGTGTCCTGCGCGAGGGTCATCGCGATCCACGCGCGCTGGCGCTGGCCGCCCGACAGCTCGTCGACCACGACGTCCTGGATGTCGGTGAGCGCGGTGGAGTGCAGCGCGGACATGACCGCGGTCTCGTCCTGCGCGCTCCACGGGCGCAGCACCTTCTGGTGCGGGGTGCGCCCGCGCGCGACGAGCTCCTTGACCGTGATGCCGGCCGGCGCGATCGGCGACTGCGGGAGCAGGCCCACGCGGCGGGCGACCTCGCGGGTGGGCACGCGGTGGATGTCCTCGCCGTCGAGCAGCACGGTGCCGGAACTGGGGGACAGCAGGCGGACGAGGGCGCGCAGCAGGGTGGACTTGCCGCACCCGTTCGGGCCGACGATCGCCGTGATCCGGCCGTCGGGGATGTCGACGTCGACGCCGCGGACGATGGGCGCGCCGCCGTAGCCGATGACGGCCTCGCGGGTCTGGAGCCTGGTCATGACGGACCTCCTCGGGACGCGCGCCACACGAGCCACAGCAGGTACGGCGCGCCCACGACGGCGGTGAAGACGCCGACGGGGAACTGAAGGGTGGCGGGCATCAGCTGCGAGAGCTGGTCCGCCGCGAGCAGGAGCAGTGCGCCCATGAGCGCGGACGGCAGCAGCGTGACGCCGGCGCTGCGGGTGGCGCGCAGCGCGAGCGCCGGCGCGACGAGGGCGATGAAGCCGATGGGGCCGGTGACGGCGACGGCGCCCGCGGCGAGCAGCACCGAGCACACGGCGAGGACCGCGCGCGACGAGCCCACGGGGATGCCCAGGGCGCGTGCCGCATCGTCCCCCATCTCCATGGTCCGCAGCGAGCGCGCGTGCCACAGGACCACCGGCAGCAGGATGGCGAGGACGGCGGCGGCGACGCTGACGTGCGTCCAGGTGCGGCCCGTGACCGAGCCGACGAGCCACCCGAGGGCGTTGCCAGCATCGTGCACGTCCATGCGCGTGAGGGCGTACTGCGTGACCGCTTGGGCGACGAAGCCCATGCCGATGCCCGCGAGGATGAGGCGCAGCGGGACGATGCCGCGGCGCCACGACAGCGCGAGGATCAGCGCGGCGGTGGTGAGGGCGCCGACCACCGCGCCGGCCGCGGTGACCCACAGCGACGTCGCGCCGACGAGCCAGATCGTGAGAACCGCGCCCGTGCCCGCGCCCATGCTGATGCCGATGAAGTCGGGCGAGGCGAGCGGGTTGCGGGTGAGCGACTGCAGGACCGCGCCGGCGACGCCGAGCATGGCCCCCACGAGCACCGCGGTGAGCGCGCGCGGCGCGCGGACCTGGCCGACGATGAAGTCCGCCGGGGCGCCCACCGGGATGCCGACGGCGGCCTTGAGGGAGTCGAGCACGGTGATGCCGGACTGGCCCTGCACGAGCGCGAAGATCACCAGCGCGGCGAGGGCGGCGAGCATGACCAGGCCCACGGCGAACGTGCGGCGGTGCGTGGTGATGCCGAGCGGGCCGATGCGGAGGATCCTCACAGCTCCACCACCTTCATGCGCCGCGACATCAGCGCGAAGATGAGGCCGCCGATGAAGGCGGTGGTGATGCCTACGCCGATCTCTCCCGGGGGAGCGATGACGCGGCCGATCACATCGCACACCAGCACCAGGGCCGCGCCGCCGAGCGCGCTCACGACCACGAGCCACGGCAGCGAGGCGCCGATGAGCGCCCGCGCCAGGTGCGGGACCGCGAGGCCGACGAAGACGATGGGGCCGGCCGCCGCGGTGGCGGCCGCCGCGAGAAGGGTGACGAGGACGATGATGACCGTCCGGATGGCGCCGATGCGCACGCCCAGGGCGCGTGCGGCGTCCTCGCCGAGCGCCACGGCCTCGAGCTGGCGCGAGGCGAACAGCGCGGCCACGATCGCGATCGCGACGAGCGGCACGAGGGCCGCGACGTCCTCCGACTGGCGGCCCGTGAGCGAGCCCGCGACCCACAGGCGGTACTGATCGAGCGTGGCGTCGTCGACCATGAGCACGGCGTACGTGACGGAGCTGATGAGCGCCGTGAGCGCGACGCCGGCGAGCGCGAGCCTTACCGGCGCGCCCGCGGCGGCTCCGCGCGCGCCGATCGCGTAGACGAGGACCGCGGCGAGCCCGGCGCCCACGAACGCGATCGGCACCTGGGTCGCGAAGCCCGTCGCGAGGCCCGTGGTGAGCCCGAGGACGACGGCGAGCGAGGCGCCCGCGTTGATGCCGAGCAGGCCGGGGTCCGCGAACGGGTTGCGCGTGAGCGACTGCATGAGGGCGCCCGCGACGCCGAGCGCGGCTCCGGCGAGGATGCCGATGAGGGTGCGCGACCAGCGCGACTCGCGGACGATGCGCTGCAGCGGGTCCTCGGGGTCGTAGGACGCGAGCGACTGCCAGATGGTGCCGAGGTCGATCTGCTTCGCGCCGACCGCGAGCGACAGGGCGATGGCCCCGACGAGCGCCACGAGGCACAGGAGCGCGATGACGGCACGCTTGCGCATCGCACTCCTCGGGTCGGTGGGCCGCGCGTCGAGGCGCGTCGGTAAGGCCTGCCTAACCTAGCCCATCCGGGAGGTATTTGGAAACGCGCTCGTGCGCTAAATGCGCGCCGGGCTCAGTCGTGCGGTCCGGCCTCGGCGTCGATCTCGGGCGCGGGGCACGCGTCGTCCGGCACGGCGACGTCGATCCCGTAGAGCGCGCGGATGGCCTCGAGGTACTGGGTGGCCTCGCCGGCCTGCGCGTGCTCGCGCGCCCGCACGGTCGGGGTGTGGAGGAGCGTCTTCGCGAAGCGGCGCAGCGCCTGCTCGACCTCGTCGGCGCGGTCGATGGCCTCCTGCGGGGCGCCGGCGGCCGGCCGCACGCGGGCGACCTCGCGCTCGAGCAGGCCGAAGACGTGCTCGCGCAGCGCGACGACCGCGGGGTCGAGCGAGCGCGCGGTCTCGCCGTCGCCGAAGCGGGCGACCGCGTGCGCGACGATCGAGCGGGCGGCGTCGATCGCGCCGATGGACTCGCCGGGGGCGTGCGCGCCCACGTCGTCGAGGCCGATCACGGTGACGCCGCGCAGGTCGCCGACGCCGGGGGCGATGTCGCGGTGGAGCGCCAGGTCGATCAGGGTGACGGGGGTGTCGAGGCCGTGGCGCGCGGAGGCCACGAGCGCGGGCGTGAGCACGACGGACTCGCCGCCGGAGCACGCGAAGACGACGTCCGCCTCGCGCACCGCGAGCTCGAGACCGTCGAGGTCGACCGCGTCGATGCCGTGGCGGAGCGCGAACTCCTGCGCGCGACCCGACGGCGAGAAGACGCTGGCGACGTTCGCGCCGCGGCCGTGAAGCGTCCCGACGGCGGTCTCGGCGAGCGCGCCGGTGCCGATGATGAGCACGCGCGCGCCGTCCCAGCCCACGGTCGCATCCGCGAGGTCGAGCGCGACCGACACGACGGAGCGGCCGGACGTGCCGAGGCCGGTGGAGGAGGCGACCACGCGCGACGTGCGCAGCGCGGACTGGAAGAGCCGGTCGAGGCGCGGGGTGAGCTGGTGGTGGCGCTGCGCCTCGAGGTGGGCGCGGCGCACCTGGCCGCTGATCTCGCGCTCGCCGACGACCATCGACTCGAGGCCCGAGGTGACGGACAGCAGGTGGTGGATCGCGTCGTCGTCCTCGTAGGGCGCCATCGCGTTCTCGATCGTCGCCGGCTCGAGCGAGCTCGCGCGCGCGATCGCCGCGATGACCTCGCGTCGCGCGGTCTCCGGGTCGTCCGTGTCGACGTACACCTCGAAGCGGTTGCACGTGGGGAGCACGACGGCTCCCGACACGGAGCCTCCCGCGGCGATCAGCTCGGCGGCGAGCGCGTCGGCGCCGACCTGGAGCTGCTCGAGCACGGCGAGGTCACGATTGCGGTGCGAGGCGACGAGGGACATCAGAGACACGCCCCCAATTCTGACACGGGACCCCGAGAGGGCAGAATTGAGGACGTGTCTGCCCTGCCCGCCTCCCATCCCCTCGTCGACGGCCGTGTCGCCGACGCCCCCCTGCTCGCCGCGCTGAGGGGTGAGCGCCCGTCGCATCGTCCCGTGTGGTTCATGCGCCAGGCCGGCCGCTCGCTGCCCGAGTACCTCGAGGCGCGCCGCGGCACCACGATGCTCGAGTCGTGCCTCACGCCCGCGCTCGCGGCCGAGATCACGCTGCAGCCGGTGCGCCGCTACGGCGTCGACGCCGGCATCTTCTTCTCGGACATCGTCGTGCCCATGAAGGTGGCCGGCGTGGGCGTCGAGATCGCCGCCGGCGTGGGCCCCGTCTTCGAGCGCCCGATCCGCACCATGGCGGACGTCGAGGCGCTGCCCCCGCTGGGGGAGCCGGGCGACGGCGGCGCGTTCGACCGCGGCCTCGAGCCCATCCGCGAGGCCGTGCGCCTCACGGTCGCGGAGCTCGGCGGCACGCCGCTCATCGGCTTCGCGGGCGCGCCGTTCACCCTCGCCGCGTACATGGTCGAGGGCCGCCCCTCGCGCGACCACCTGGGCGCGCGCCGCCTCATGATCGAGGCGCCCGCCGTGTGGGACGCGCTCACCGCGTGGACCTCGCGCGCCGCGGGCCTGTTCCTGCGCGCGCAGGTGCTCGCCGGCGCCTCCGCGGTCCAGCTGTTCGACTCGTGGGCGGGCTCGCTCGCCCCGGCCGACTACATCGCGCACTGCCAGCCGGGATCCGCGGCGGCGCTCGCGGCCGTCGAGGACCTCCCCGTGCCGCGCATCCACTTCGCCGCGCACGGCTCGCACCTGCTGCGCCCGATGGCCGAGGCCGGCGCCACCGTCATGGGCGTCGACTACCGGCTCCCGCTCGACGAGGCCTCGCGCCTGCTCGGCGGCGCGTACCCGCTCCAGGGCAACATCGACCCGGCCCGCCTGGGCGCGCCCGCGGAGGTGCTCGAGGCGCACGTGCTCGACGTGCTCGCGCGCGGCGCCGAGGCGCCCGGCCACGTCGTCAACCTCGGCCACGGCGTCCCGCCGGAGACCGACCCCGACCAGCTCCAGCGCATCGTCGACCTCGTCCACACGCGTGGCTGAGCGCGTCCTCGTCGTCGGCGGCGGGGTCTCGGGTCTGCTCGCCGCGCGCCGTCACGCGCGCCGCGGCGCCGTCGTCACCGTCCTCGAGGCCGGCCAGGGCTGGGGCGGGCGCGTCAGCCCCGTCGGGGTCGCGGGGCTCACGCTCGACGCCGGCGCGGAGTCGTTCGCGACCCGCACCCCCGCGGTCGAGGCGCTCGCGCGCGAGCTCGGCCTGGGCGCCGACATCGTCGCGCCCACCCGCACGCCCGCGTGGGTGGTGACGCCCGACCGCGCGTACCCCCTGCCCACCACGGGCTGGCTCGGCATCCCCACGCGGCCGCTGCTGCACGACGTCCGCCGGATCATCGGCTGGGGCGCCGCGGCGGACGCCGCGCTCGAGCGCTCGCGCCCGCTCGGCGAGGTGCCGGACGATGCGACGGTCGGGTCCCTCGTGCGGGCCCGGCTGGGCGACCCGGTCGCCGACCTGCTGGTCGCGCCGGTGCTCCAGGGCGTCTACTCGCGCCCGCTCGACGAGCTCCCGCTCGCGGCGATCGACCCGACCCTGCCGCGCCAGCTGCGCGAGGCCGGCAGCCTGACCGAGCTCGCGCGTCACCGGCGCCGCCTCGCGCCCGCCGGCTCCGCCGTCATGGGCATCCGCGGCGGCATGTGGCGCCTCACCGCGGCGCTCGCGGACTCCGCGCGCGCGGCGGGTGCGCGCCTCGTCGTCGGCACCGCCGCGGACTCGGCGGAGCACCTCGACGGCGCGTGGCGCGTGCGGGCCGGCGGCGGCACCCTCGTCGCCGACACCCTGGTGCTGGCCGTGCCCCGGGCCGTCGCGCATCGTCTGGTGCCGGACCTGCCCGAGCCGCCCGCCGAGCGTCGGGTCGCCCTCGCGACGCTCGTCCTCGACGCCCCCGAGCTCGACGCGGCGCCGCGCGGCACGGGCGTGCTCGCGATCGGCGGCGTGACCCGTGCCAAGGCCCTCACCCACGCGACCGCGAAGTGGTCGTGGCTGCGGGACGCGGCGGACGGCCGCCACGTGGTGCGGCTGTCGTACGCGCTCGGTGAGCCGGGGGAGGACCTCCTCGCGCACGCGCTGCCCGACGCCAGCCGGCTGCTGGGCACCGACCTGCCGGAGTCGCGCGTGGTCGCGTCGGCACTGGTCGAGTGGCCGGACGCCTCGCCCGCCCGCGTGAGCGACTCGCGCCCGCTGCCCGGCCTCGAGCTCGTGGGCGTGGCCGCGGGGCTGTCCGGGCTGGCCGCGATCGTGGGGGCGGAGATGCCCAGGACCTAGGTCCTAGCGATTTCCCACGCGGGACCAATCCATCGGAAGATGGTGCGCATGACCGAGAACCCCTCAGGCTTCACCCTGTTCGCCGTCCTCGACGGCATGCTCCACGCTCCCGACGAGGAGCTGGCCGAGGTCGTCGAGCACTTCGACGCCGCGGTCGCCGAGCTGGCCGACCACGACGTCACGCTGCGCGGCATCTACGACGTGTCCGGCCTGCGCGCCGACGGCACCGTCATGCTGTGGATCCACGGCCCCGTGCTCGAGGACCTCCAGCTCGCGCTGCGCGAGCTGCGCGCCACCGAGCTGCTCGCCGAGACCACCCTCACGTGGTCCGCCGCGGGCGTGCACCGCGACGCCGAGTTCAACAAGCGCCACGTGCCGGGCTTCCTGCGCGGCGAGCGTCCGCGCGACTGGCTGACCGTCTACCCGTTCGTGCGCTCGTACGAGTGGTACCTCCTGCCCGAGGAGGAGCGCTCGGTGATGCTGCGCGACCACGGCATCAAGGGCGCCGCGTTCAAGGGCGTCGTCGCCAACACCGTCGCGGCCTTCGCGCTGGGCGACTACGAGTGGCTCCTGCCCATGGAGGCCGACGAGGTGACCGACCTCGTCGACATGATGCGCGAGCTGCGCTACACCGAGGCCCGTCGCCACGTGCGCGAGGAGCTGCCGTTCTACACCGGTCGTCGCGTGACGACCGCCGAGGCCGTGGAGGTGCTCGCCTCATGACCCTGCCCCCGCTCGCCGCATCGTCCCGCACGGTGCCGGCCACCACGTACGACGCGATCCTGCTCGCCGGCTTCGGCGGCCCCGAGGGCCAGGACGACGTGATCCCGTACCTGCGCAACGTCACGCGCGGCCGCGGCATCCCGGACGAGCGCCTCGAGGAGGTCGCGCACCACTACCGCCACTTCGGCGGCATCAGCCCCATCAACGACCAGAACCGCGAGCTCAAGGCCGCGCTCGAGGCGGAGATCGCCGCGCGCGGGCTGGGCCTGCCGGTCTACTGGGGCAACCGCTTCTGGGCGCCGTACTTCGCGGACGCGCTCAAGGAGCTGCACGCCGACGGCCACCGCAAGGTGCTCGTGCTCGTCACCACCTCGTTCTCGAGCTACTCGGGCTGCCGCGCGTACCGTGAGGACCTCGCGACCGCGCTCGCGGAGACCGGCCTCGAGGGCGAGCTCGAGCTCGACAAGGTGCGCCAGTACTTCGACCACCCCGGCTTCGTGAACCCCAACGTCGACGCCGTCCGCGGCGGCCTCGCGTCGCTGCGCGAGCAGGGCCTGCTCGAGGGCGCCCACGTGATGTTCGCGACGCACTCGATCCCGACGGCCGCGGCCGACGTGTCGGGCCCGCGCGAGGCGCTGCCCTCCGGCGAGGAGGTCCCCACCGGCGGCGAGAACGAGTGGTACGCCGGCGGCGGCTGGTACGTGGAGCAGCAGCGCGCGGTCGCGGCGCTCGTCATGGACCGCATCGCCGACGAGTTCCCCGACGTGCCGTGGTCGCTCGTGTTCCAGTCGCGCTCGGGCTCGCCCGAGATCCCGTGGCTCGAGCCCGACATCAACGACGCCATCGAGAAGCTGGACGATGCGGTCAAGGGCCTGGTCATCTCGCCGATCGGCTTCGTGTCGGACCACATGGAGGTCGCGTGGGACCTCGACAACGAGGCCGTCGAGACCTGCGAGGGCCGCGGCATCGTGCCGGTGCGCGTGCCGACCGTGGGCGTCGACCCCCAGTACGTCGCGGGGCTCATCGACCTGGTCGAGGAGCGTCACGTCGCGCCGGGTGGGACGCCGCGCGAGCGCGAGGCGCTCACCGACCTCGGCCCGTGGCAGGACGTGTGCCCCACGGACTGCTGCCTCGGCCGCGCCGCGAAGGCGACCATCGCCTCCTGCTGAGCACGCTCGTCGGACGCCCCGCATCGTGACGATGCGGGGCGTCCGTGCGTCCGGGCTCCGCTCGCGCGGGCTTGGATAACGCAACGGGATTGTTGCGTTAATGGCGCGGGTGCCCCTACAGTGGCACCCACCGGGCGGTCGCGGACCGCCCCAGCCCCCACCTGGAGACGCCCCATGACCCTCACGCGCGAGGCCCTCACCGACGTCGCGGCGATCGCCGCGGCCGCGCCGCACACCCAGGTCCGCCTCGGCACGTCGCACGGCGCCGCGGTCGTCATCGGGGAGCACCCCGCGGGTGCGATGTGCGTCGACGGCTTCCGCCGCCTCATGGCCGCGTGGGTCGACGGCTGCGAGCCGCAGGTGGACTCGGTCGACTTCGTCGGCGGGATCTACGAGACCGGGATGCTCACATGCGGGGAGTCGCGCCTCTTCGCGACCCGCCTGAGCGCGCAGGAGACCGCCGCATGCCTGCGCGAGCGCGCCGGCTGGCCCGACGAGGCCCACGCCGTGGTGCGCGAGGACCTGCTGCTCGACGTCAGCGTCGTGCACGTGATGTCCGACGCGCTCGACGCCGACGCCCTCGACGCCGCCGCGCGTGATGCGCAGGCCGCGTGCGTGGTCGAGGAGCTGTGCCGCGAGGTCGCCGCGGCGTAGGACGTGCCCGCCGGATCCGGGACGACCGGCGGGAACGAGGGACGGGCCCCGGGGATCTCCCCGGGGCCCGTCGACGTCTCTCGCGTGGCGGAGGCTAGCTGCGCGCGGCCTCCTCGAAGGCGCGACGCGGGTCCTGGATGCGGCCCATCGACACGAGGTCGCGGCGGAAGAACGCCGCCGCGGTCCAGTCGAGCGCCACGCGCGCCTTGCGGTTGAAGGTCGGGATCGCGAGCAGGTGGTACGTGCGGTGCATGAGCCACGCCGGCCAGCCGCGGAGCTTGAAGCCCATGGTGCTGGCGACGCCCTTGCCCAGGCCGAGCGAGGCGACCACGCCGAGGTGCTTGTGCTTGTACTGCTCGAGCGGGCGGCCGTCGAGCCGGCGGGCGATGTTCGCGCCCAGGTGCTTGGCCTGGCGCACCGCGTGCTGCGCGGACGGCGCGCACCAGTCGCCCTCGTCCTCGACCAGGTTGGGGACCTGGGCGCAGTCGCCCGCGGCCCACGCGCCGCCGATCGGGATGCCGTGCTCGTCGATCACCTGGAGCGTCGCCGCGGTGTTGACGTGGCCGCGCGGGCCGAGCGGCAGGTCCGAGGACTGGATGACGGGGGAGGGCTTCACGCCTGCGGTCCACACGATCGTGTCGGCGTCGAACGCCTCGCCGTTCGACAACTCCACGTGGCCGTCGACGCAGCTCTCGAGGCGGGTCTCGAGCAGCACGCGCATGCCGCGCGCCTTCAGCTCCTCGACCGTGTAGGCGCCCATCTCGGGGCCCATCTCCGGGAGGATGCGCGGGGCGGCCTCGACCATGACGAAGTTGAAGTCGTCGGCCGACAGCTCGGGGTAGTAGCGCAGGGACGCCTTGGCCATGTCCTCGGTCTCCGAGAACGCCTCGACGCCCGCGAAGCCGCCGCCCACGAAGACGAACGTGAGCAGCTTGCGGCGCAGCTCCTGGTCGTCCGTGGTCGCAGCGCGCGCGATGCGACCGAGCACGCGGTTGCGCAGCGCGATGGCCTCCTCGACGTACTTGAAGCCGATGCCGACCTCCGCGAGGCCCGGGATCGGCAGCGTGCGCGACACGGCGCCGAGCGCGACGACGACCTCGTCGTACTCGACCGTGAGCTCCTCGCCGAGGTCGGTGGTCGCCATGACGGTGCGGTCGGCGTGGTTGATCGACTCGATCTTGCCCTGGAGGATGCGCGCGCCCTCGAGCTCGCGGCGCAGCGGCACGACGGCGTTGCGCGGGGCGATCGAGGCGGCGCCCACCTCGGGCAGGAACGGCGCGTACGTCATGTACGGGCGGCGGTCGATGACCGTGATGTCGACCTTGTCCTTCGCCTTCCGCATGAGCGTGAGGGCGGTGTAGAGGCCGACGTAGCCTCCGCCGAGGATGAGGATTCGGGTGCGTGACATGAGGACACCTCCAGGGAGGGGAACCCGGGGCGGCAGCACGCTGTTCCCGCGACCGCCGTCCCGCGGCGGTGCGATCGTGAACCCGACGATTCTAGGCGATGCTCACGGGTGCTGGCGGCGGCCCACCATCGTGGTCACGTCGAGCAGCTCGTCCAGCTGCGCCTCGGTGATCTCGCCGCGCTCGACGAAGCCCAGGTCGAGGGTCGCCTCGCGCACCGTCAGGCCGGCCTTCACGGAGTGCTTGGCGATCTTCGCCGCGTTCTCGTAGCCGATGACGCGGTTGAGCGGGGTGACGATGCTCGGGCTGGCCTCCGCGAGGCGGCGGGCCTTGTCGACGTTCGCGACGATGCCGTCCACCGTGCGCTCCGCGAGCACGCGGCTCGCGTTGGCGAGCAGGCGGGTCGACTCGAGCACGCCGAGGGCCATCACGGGGATCTGCACGTTGAGCTCGAAGGCCCCGGACGCGCCGGCCCAGGCGACCGTCGCATCGTTCCCCACGACGCGGGCGCACACCATCAGCACGGCCTCGGGCACCACGGGGTTGACCTTGCCGGGCATGATCGACGAGCCCGGCTGCAGGTCGGGCAGCTGGATCTCGCCGAGGCCGGTGTTCGGGCCGGAGCCCATCCAGCGGAGGTCGTTGCAGATCTTGGTGAGCGACACCGCGATGGTGCGCAGCGCGCCGGAGACCTCGACGAGGCCGTCGCGGGCCGACTGCGCCTCGAAGTGGTTGCGGGCCTCGGTGATGGGCAGGCCGGTGTCCTCGGCGAGCAGCGCGATGACGCGCTGCGGGAAGCCGTCGGGGGTGTTGATGCCGGTGCCGACCGCCGTGCCGCCGAGCGGCACCTCGGCCACGCGGGGCAGCGCGACGAGCAGGCGCTCGACGCCGTAGCGGATCGCGGCCGCGTAGCCGGAGAACTCCTGGCCGAGCGTCACGGGGGTCGCGTCCATGAGGTGGGTGCGGCCGGACTTGTAGACGTCGGCGAACTCCTCGGCCTTCGCCTCGAGCGAGGTCGCGAGGTGCTCGAGCGCGGGGATGAGATCGCCCACGAGCGACGCGGTCGCGGCGACGTGCACCGAGGTGGGGAACACGTCGTTCGAGGACTGCGACGCGTTGACGTGGTCGTTCGGGTGGACCTCGCGCCCGAGGCCGCGGGTCGCGAGGGTCGCGATGACCTCGTTGGTGTTCATGTTCGACGACGTGCCGGAGCCCGTCTGGAAGACGTCGACGGGGAAGTGCGCGTCGTGCGCGCCGGCGGCGACCGCGTCGGCGGCGGCGACGATCGCGTCGGCCACGTCCGGGTCGAGCACCCCGAGCTCCGCGTTGGCGCGGGCGGCGGCCTTCTTCACGCGGGCGAGCGCCTCGATGTGGCGGCGCTCGAGCGTGGTGCCCGAGATCGGGAAGTTCTCGACCGCGCGCTGCGTCTGCGCGCGGTAGAGGGCGTCGGCCGGGACCCTGACCTCGCCCATGGTGTCGTGCTCGATGCGGAACTCCGTTGTCATGGCGCCCAGTCTGGCACGGCGCGCAGGCGCCTCGAGCCCGCGTTCCGTCCGGCGTGGGGACGATGCGCGGGCGGGTTGTCAGCCCGCGTCGAGCTCCGCGCGCGTGGGCGGGTTCGCGCCCGGCCGCGACACGGTGATCGCCGCGATGCGCGCGCACGGTCGCAGGATGCCGGCGACCGTCTCGTCGGTGATCGCGCGCAGCGCGGGCCGGTTCGCCCGGCCGAGCAGGCCGGCGCCCCAGAGCCCGTCGATGAGGCCCGACATGAACGAGTCGCCCGCGCCGACGGTGTCCGCGACCGTCACGGCGGGCGCCGCCACCGCGATCTCGCGGCCGTCGTGCGTGAAGGCGGTCGCGCCCTCCCCGCCGCGCGTCACGACGACCAGCGCCGGTCCCATGCCGGCCCAGGCGCGCGCGACGTCGTCGATGTCGTCTCCGGGGTGGAGCCATGCGAGGTCCTCGTCGGAGGCCTTGACGACGTCGGCGAGGCCGACCATCCGCTCGATCGCGGGACGCGCCTCGTCGGGCGAGCCCATGAGGGACGGGCGCACGTTCGGGTCGTAGGTGATCGTCGAGTTGAAGCGGAGCGCGCGCACCATCGTCAGCACCTCGGCCGCGCCCGGCTGCATCACCGCGGCGATCGAGCCGGTGTGGACCGCGAGCGGGGCGTTGCGTAGGCGGACGCCGTCGGCGAGGGCCCAGGTGATGTCGAACTCGTAGGTCGCGGCGCCGCCGGCGTCGAGCGTCGCGGTCGCGACCGAGGTGGGGCCGCCGCCCGCGGAGCCCGGCACGAGCCGCACGCCGTTGTCCTGGAGGTGGTCGGCCACGAGCACGCCGTTGGGGTCGAGCCCCAGGCGGGTGAGCAGGTCGACGTCGCGGCCCAGGCGCGCGAGCCCGAGCGCGACGTTCGCGGGGGAGCCGCCGGGGTGCGCCTCGGTCCCGTCGGGTCCGACGACGACGTCGACCAGCGCCTCGCCGATCACCAGGACGTGATCGCTCATCGCTCGTCCTCGTCGTCCTCGGCGACCACGCCGACGACGCCGGCGTCCGCCGCATCGTCCCCCTGGGCGGAGGCGATGCGCTCGTACGCGCCGTCGAGCAGCGACTGGCAATGCGCCGCGAGCGCCTCGCCGCGCTCCCACAGCCCGAGGGACTGATCGAGTGTCGCGCTGCCCGTCTCGAGCCTCGCGACGATCGCGATCAGCTCGTCTCGGGCCTCCTCGTAGGAGAGGGCGTCCACGGGGCGGTCGAAGGGCTCGGCGGCGTCGCTCATGACCGCTACGGTACCCGCGCCCGCTCAAGCCCGAGCGGCGATCTGCCGAGAACAGCGTCATACCCCTGTACCAGGGCGCTCTCATAGGGCACGACTCGAACGACACGATGGAGTGGACATGTTCAGCGACAGCAGCGCACAGCAGACCGCACGCCAGAGCGCCCAGCGGCTCCTCCGGGCCGGCATCACCGACGGCGAGCTCCAGACGCTCGCGAGGTCACCCGAGGCGAAGGTGCGCGCCGCCGTCGCCGAGCACCCGGGCACGCCGCTCATGACGCTCCTGCGGCTCGCCGAGGACGCGTCCTCGGACGTGCGCATCGGGCTCGCGCGCAACCGTCGCGAGTCGATCCCGCTCGAGGTGCGCGAGGACCTCGCCAAGGACCGCAACGTCGACGTCGTCTACGCGCTCATCGACAACCCGGCGGTGCCGGACGCGCTGGTCGCGAAGCTGGGCCGCCACCTGCACAAGGAGTACGCGAAGGCCGCGCGCGCCCGCATCGCCGCGGTGAAGGCCGGCACGTGGGCGCCGGCCGCGCCCGCCGCGGAGGCCGTCGCGGAGCCGGTTCCGGAGGTGCCGTCGTTCCCGACCGTGGAGGCGCCGGCACCGCGACCGGCGCCCGCCACCTCGGCCGCGCGGGCCGACGCGCTCGACGTGCTTCTCGGCGCCAAGCGCTGAGTCAGCCGCGCGCGACCGCCTCGACCTCGCCGCGCGCGAGCCTGACCCGCAGGACGTCGCCCGCGTGCACGTCGGCGGCGTCGCGCACCACCGTGCCCGCGGCGTCGCGCACCACGGCGAAGCCGCGCTCGAGCGTGCTGAGCGGGCTCAGCGCGCGCAGCGACGCCGTGAGCTCGCGCGTCGCCGCCACGGCCCGGTCGATCCTGGCCGTGGTCACCGTCGTGCTGCGCTCGCGGAGCCGCGTCACCGCCTCCGCGTAGGGCGAGAGCATCGCCTCGGGCCGGGCGAGCACCGGACGTGACCGCAGCGCCGCGAGCCCGGCGGACTCCCGGGCGACCGCGCGCTCGACGGCCGCCGCCATCGTCACGCGCGAGCGCGCGATGCCCTGCGCCTCGGCGGCGGCGTCGGGGACGATGCGCTTGCCGGCGTCCGTGGGCGTGGAGGCCCGGTAGTCCGCGACGAGGTCGAGCAGCGGCGAGTCCTTCTCGTGGCCGATCGCGCTCACCAGCGGGGTCTCGCACGCGGCCGCGGCGCGCACCAGCGCCTCGTCGCTGAAAGGCAGCAGGTCCTCGAACGAGCCGCCGCCGCGGGCCACCACGATGACGTCGACGTCCTCGATCCCGTCGAGCTCGCGGATCGCGGCGGTGGTCTCCGGCACGGCGCGCGGCCCCTGCACCGTGACGCGGCGGATCGCGAACGTCACCCCCGGCCAGCGCCGGGTGGCGTTCTCGACGACGTCGTGCTCCGCGTCGCCCTGGGTCGCGCACACGAGGCCGACGACGCGCGGGATGAACGGCAGCGGCAGCTTGCGGTCGAGGTCGAACAGGCCCTCGCGAGCGAGGGCCTCCTTGAGCGCCTCGAGCCGGGCCAGCAGGTCGCCGAGGCCCACCTGGCGGACCTCGCGGCCGGCCAGCTGGAGCGAGCCGGACCGCGTCCACCACTCGGGCTTCGCGTGGATGACCACGCGGGTGCCGTCGACGAGGTCGACCCCGAGGGCGTCCGCCTCGCGCGCCGGGAGCGTCGCGCTGAGCGACATGTTCTCGTCCGTGTCGCGCAGCGTGAGGAAGACCAGGTGGCGCCAGCGCTTGACGTTGAGCACCTGTCCCTCGACCCACACCGCGGGCAGCCGGGACACGAAGTCGCCGATCTTGGGGGAGAGGTGACGGACCGGCCACGGGCGCTCGGCGGACGTCTCGCCGGCGGTGGCGGGAAGCGTGTGGGAGGCAGGGGTCTCGGTCACCCGGCCCAGCCTGCCACGTAGGATGGACGCCATGCCCGACACCACCACCAAGCGCGTCCTGCTGGCCGCGCCGCGAGGCTACTGCGCGGGCGTCGACCGCGCCGTGATCGCGGTCGAGAAGGCCCTCGAGCTCCACGGCGCACCCATCTACGTGCGCAAGGAGATCGTCCACAACAAGTACGTGGTCGAGACGCTCTCGGAGCGCGGCGCGGTGTTCGTCGACGAGACGGATGAGGTCCCCGAGGGCGCGCGCGTCGTGTTCTCCGCCCACGGCGTCTCGCCGGCGGTGCGCGAGGCCGCGGACCAGCGCAACCTGCTGACGATCGATGCCACCTGCCCGCTCGTGACCAAGGTGCACAAGGAGGCGATCCGCTTCGCCCGCGACGAGCGCACCATCCTGCTCATCGGTCACACCGGCCACGAGGAGGTCGAGGGGACCGCGGGCGAGGCGCCCGAGCACACCATCGTGGTGAACTCGCCCGACGACGTGGACGGCCTCGAGGTGTCCGACCCCGAGAACGTCGTGTGGCTGTCGCAGACCACCCTGTCCGTCGACGAGACGATGGAGACCGTGCGCCGCCTGCGCGAGCGCTTCCCCGCGCTCCAGGACCCGCCGAGCGACGACATCTGCTACGCCACGCAGAACCGCCAGGTCGCGGTGAAGAAGCTGGCGCCGGACTGCGACCTGGTGGTCGTGGTCGGCTCGGCCAACTCGTCGAACTCGGTGCGGCTGGTCGAGGTCGCGCTGCAGGCCGGCGCGACGACGGCGTACCGCGTCGACCGTGCGGCGGAGATCCGCGACGAGTGGTTCGAGGGCGTCGCGACCGTGGGCGTGACCTCGGGCGCGTCCGTGCCGGAGATCCTCGTCCGCGACGTGCTCGACGACCTCGCGGGCCGCGGCTTCGAGACCGTCGAGGAGGTCCGCACGGCGACCGAGGACCTCATGTTCTCGCTGCCGCGCGAGATCCGCGCCGACCTCAAGGTCAAGGAGGCCGAGCGCGCGATGCGCGCCTGACCTCCTCGCGCCCCGGCCTCGCCCCCGCTCCACCACCCCCTGCTCCGGGGAGCTGAGCGACGGTTTCGCGAGGTCCGTGACTCCTGCGGGGAGCTGAGCGACGCTGCTAGCGGCGGTCGGCGGCTTCGAGCGCCTCGGCGTCGACGAGCTCGGGCGCCGCCAGCATCCGGATGTCCGTCTCCGCCTGCTCGACCGCGGGCATCTCGGTCGACAGGTGCTGCATCTCGCCGAAGCGTCGCGCGCTCACCAGCACACGGGACTCGAGCGACGCGACCGTGGAGTTGTATGCCTTGCCCGCCTGGTCGATGGCGCGTCCCACCTTCGCGAGGTGGCCGGCCATGGTGGACAGGCGCTCGTAGAGCTCCTTGCCGAGGGCGAGCACCTGCTGCGCGTCGCGCGCGAGGGCGTCCTCCTTCCATGCGTGCGCGACGGTGCGCAGCATCGCGACCAGGGTGGTGGGCGTCGCGATCACCACTCCCTTGCCGTACGCGTACTCCTGCAGCGACGCGTCCTGCTCCACCGCCGCCTGGTAGAAGGCCTCCGATGGCACGAACATCACCACGAACTCCGGCGCGGACGCGAACTGGTCCCAGTACCGCTTCGAGCTCAGGTCGTCGATGTGGCGGCGCACGTGCCGGGCGTGGGCCTGCAGGCGCTCGGAGCGCACGGCTTCGTCCTCCGCCTCGAACGCCTCGAGGAGTCCCACGAGCGCGACCTTCGAGTCGACGACGATGGTGCGGCCGCCCGCCAGGCGGACCGTCATGTCGGGCCGGAGGTTGCGGCCCTCGCCGTCCTTGACGACGTCCTGCTCGGTGAAGTCGACGTGGGGGAGCATGCCCGCGAGCTCCACCACGCGGCGCAGCTGGACCTCGCCCCAGTTGCCGCGCACATCCGAGCGGCGGAGCGTGTTGACGAAGTCGTCGGCCTTGCGTCCCACCCGCTCGGACGCCTCCAGCATCTGGCGCACCTGCTCGGACAGGGCCGCCTGGCCCGCGGCGCGGGCGCGGTCGACCTGCGTGGTCTGCTCGCGCATCGTCTCCAGCGTGCGGGCGAGCGGCTCGACCATCTCCCGGATCGCCTGCTCGCGGCGCTGGAGCGCCGCCCCGCCCTCCTGCTCGGAGCGCTTGAGACGCTCGTGCGCGAGGTCGAGGAACTGCGCCTGGCTGGCGCGCAGCGCCTCCCCGCTCAGCGCGCGGAACTCCTGCCGCAGCGCGTCCCGCTCCTCGCGCAGCCGCGCCGCATCGCTTGACGCTGCGGAGCGCGCCCGGGCGGTCGCGACGAGGGCGCCGAGGGTCGCGCCGACGATGAGACAGAGGACCGAGAGCAGAAACGTGACCATGATCACAACGGTCTCACCGGGGTCCGACATCGCGGCGCAGGTCCGCATTTTGGGACCGAAGTCGCGTGACGCACCTCACACGCGTCCCACATCGTGAGACGCGTGATTACTGTTTGGTCACAAATCGGAGAAGGTACGGCTTCGGAAACAATCCGTTAACGCCGGGCTGTTTAGCCTTCTGGGGTTGCACGTCATCAGCGTGCATCCCAGTCGTCGCTCCGACACCCCGGATCGGCGCCTATCCAAGCCCGCCGTCCGGTGGGCACCAGTAGGAGGAACAGTGAAGATCAGCAAGTCCGTGCTCGGGGCTGCGGCGGTCGCTTCCGCGTCCGCGCTCGTCCTCGTCGGCTGCTCGTCGACCGGCTCGGAGACCGACTCGTCGGCCTCGACCGACGGCGGTTCGACCGGCGACGCCATCATCAAGACCAACGGCTCCGAGCCGCAGAACCCGCTCATCCCGGTCGCGACCAACGAGACCGGCGGCGGCAAGATCATCGACGCGCTCTTCGCGGGTCTGGTCTACTACGACGCCACGGGCGCTGCGCACAACGAGGTCGCCGAGTCCATCGAGACCGACGACTCGCAGACCTTCACCGTCAAGCTCAAGGACGGCTGGACCTTCACCGACGGCACGCCCGTCCAGGCCCACAACTTCGTGGACGCGTGGAACTGGGGCGCCGACCTCGCCAACTCGGAGACCGCGCTCAACTCGTACTTCTTCGAGCAGATCGACGGCTTCAGCTGGGACGAGTCCGTCCCGGAGATGTCGGGCCTCGAGGTCATCGACGACCTGACCTTCACCATCACGCTGGCCGCCCCGAACTCGGAGTTCCCGCTGTCGCTGGGCTACTCGGCGTTCTACCCGCTGCCCGACTCGTTCTTCGAGGACCCGGACGCCTTCGGCGCCGCCCCGGTCGGCAACGGCATCTACACGCTCGCGGACGCTGCCGACTGGCAGCACGACGTCCAGATCGACCTCTCGATCAACGACTCGTACGCCGGTGAGCGCGAGGTCCAGAACGACGGCCTCTCGATCATCTTCTACGCGTCGCAGGACGCCGCCTACGCGGACCTCCTCGCGAACAACGTCGACGTGATCGACGGCATCCCGGACTCGGCCATGGCCTCCTACGAGAGCGACCTCGGCGACCGCGCGGTCAACCAGCCCGCCGCGATCTTCCAGTCCTTCACCATCCCGCAGGAGATGGCGCACTTCTCCGGCGAGGAGGGCAAGCTCCGTCGCGCCGCCATCTCGATGGCGATCAACCGCGAGGAGATCACCGACGTGATCTTCCAGGGCACCCGCACCCCCGCCTCGGACTTCACCTCGCCGGTCATCGACGGCTGGTCGGACTCGCTCGCGGGCGCCGACGTCCTCGAGTACAACCCCGAGGAGGCCGCCAAGCTGTGGGCCGAGGCCGACGAGATCTCGCCGTGGGACGGCACCTTCGAGATCGGCTACAACTCCGACGGTGGTCACCAGACCTGGGTCGAGGCTGTCACCAACTCGATCAAGAACACCCTCGGCATCGAGGCCGGCGGCAACGCGTACGCGACCTTCGCCGACTTCCGCACCGACATCACCAACCGCACCATCGGCACGGCCTTCCGTACCGGCTGGCAGGCGGACTACCCGTCGCTCGAGAACTTCCTCGGCCCGATCTACTACACCGGTGCCGGCTCGAACGACGGCGACTACTCGTCGGAGGCGTTCGACACGCTGATCGACGAGGGCCGCACCGCCCTTGACCCGGCCGAGGCCGTGGCCAAGTTCCAGGAGGCCCAGGAGGTCCTGTTCGAGGACCTGCCGGCCATCCCGCTCTGGTACTCGAACGTGACCGGTGGCTACTCCGAGAACGTCGACAACGTCCAGTTCGACTGGCACTCGGTGCCCCTCTTCTACGAGATCACCAAGAAGTAAGTCGCCTCGGTGGCCCGCCCCGCATCGCGCGGGGCGGGCCATCGTCGTGCGTCCGCCGAGGCAGAGCCGCCCGCGCGTGTCCGTTCCCCGGACGGGGACGGCGCGCGCGGGCTATCGTCGGCCTAGGTGCGGACGCATGCGGCACGCACAGTAGAATCGGACACCATATGTTCCAGACGAAGCACATCCGAGGAGCGCGCCCATGCTGATGTATGTGGTCCGCCGCCTCCTCCAGGCGGTCCCGGTCGTGATCGGCACCACCTTCCTCATCTACTTCATGGTCTTCGCGATGCCGGGCGACCCCATCCTGGCGATGTTCGGTGACAAGACCCCGAACCAGGCGACGTACGACGCGCTGGCGGCCCAGTACCACCTGGACCAGCCGTTCATCGTGCAGTACGGCCTCTACATGAAGGACCTGTTCAGCGGGAACCTCGGGACCACGTTCTCGGGTCAGAGCGTCGGCGAGGTCCTCGCGCGCACGTTCCCCGTGACGCTGAAGCTCGCCGCGATGGCCATCGCGCTCGAGTTCTCGATGGCAGTGATCCTCGGCCTCTTCGCCGGTCTGCGCAAGGGCAAGCTCTTCGACAACATCACGCTGGTCATCGGCCTGATCATGCTGTCGGTGCCGATCTTCGTGCTCGGCTTCCTCGCGCAGTACTTCGTCGCGATCAAGTGGGGCTGGGCCTCGCCGACCGTCGGCTCCGACACGAGCCTCGCCAACATGTGGCTGCCCGCCGTGGTGCTCGCGCTGAGCCTCTTCACGACGTCGATGCGCCTCATGCGAGGCACCGTCATCGACACCCGCAGCCGCGACTTCGTGCGCACCGCGTACGCGAAGGGCCTCCCGGGCCGCCGCGTGATCCCGGTCCACGTCCTGCGCAACTCCCTCATCCCCGTCGTCACCAACTCGGCCGCCAACTTCGGCGTCCTCATGGTCGGCGCGACGGTGACCGAGGGCATCTTCAACGTTCCCGGCGTCGGCAACACGCTGTACCAGGCGATCATCCGAGGCGAGGGCCCCACGGTCGTCAGCTTCGTGACCGTCATGGTGCTCGCCTACGTGGTCATCAACATCCTGGTGGACCTCCTGTACGCCGTTCTCGACCCGAGGATCCGTTATGCCTAAGCCCGAGCACTACGTCGCTCCGTTCGACGAGAACGAGATGGCCGAGGTCGACAAGGTCAAGCTCAACGAGAAGCCGTCGAACCTGTGGTCCGACGCGTGGCGCTCGCTGCGTCGCCGCCCGCTGTTCTACATCTCGCTCGTCACCGTGCTGATCATCGTCCTCATGGCGCTGTTCCCCACGCTGTTCACGAGCGTCTCGCCCACCGACAACTGCCAGCTGGCGAACTCGAACGGCGGCCCCACCGAGGGTCACCCGATGGGCTTCACCCGCCAGGGCTGCGACGTCTACGCCCGCGTGGTGTGGGGTGCCCGCACCTCGCTCGCGGTGGGCCTGCTCGCCACGGCGATCTCCGGCGTGGTCGGCATCATCATGGGTGCCTTCGCCGGCTTCTACGGCGGCTGGGTCGACTCGGTGCTCTCGCGCCTGGGCGACATCTTCTTCTCGATCCCCTACATCCTCGCGGCCGTCGTCGTGATGTCGGTCCTCGCGGACTACCGCTCGGTGTGGACCCTCGCGTTCGCGATCGGTGGATTCGCCTGGGCATCCCTGGCGCGCATCCTGCGCTCCGAGATCCTGCGCGTGAAGTCGGGCGACTTCGTGATGGCCTCGATCGCGACGGGACGCACGCCGTTCCGCACGCTCGTGTCGCACGTGCTGCCCAACTCGATCACCCCGGTCATCGTCTACCTGACGCTGTCGCTGGGTGGCGCGATCGTCGCGGAGGCCACGCTGAGCTTCCTCGGCGTCGGCCTGCCCACGTCCGTCATGTCGTGGGGTAACGACATCAGCGCCGCGCAGACCAGCCTCCGCACGGCGCCCATGACGCTGATCTGGCCGTCGATCTTCCTCACCGTGACCGTCCTCGCCTTCATCACCCTCGGCGAGCTCGTGCGCGACGCCCTCGACCCGAAGGCGAGGGCCCGCGGATGACCCAGGAGACCACCCCCGTGACCGATACCGCTGAGCCCCTCGTCTCCATCAAGGACCTGGAGATCGGCTTCCAGACCGGAAACGGCTTCGTCCAGGCGGTGAAGGGCGTCTCGTTCGACATCTTCCCGGGCGAGACCGTCGCGATCGTCGGCGAGTCCGGTTCTGGCAAGTCCACCACCGCCACCGGCATCATCGACCTGCTCCCGAGCAACGGCCGCATCACCGGCGGCCAGGTCATGTTCGGCGGCAAGGACCTCACCAAGGCGAGCAAGCAGGAGATCGTCCGCACCCGCGGCCGTGAGATCGGCTACGTCCCGCAGGACCCGATGTCGAACCTCAACCCCGTGTGGTCGGTCGGCTTCCAGGTCCGCGAGGCGGTTCTGGCCAACAACATGGCCAAGAACAAGAAGGACGCCGACAAGCGCGCCATCGAGGTGCTCCAGGAGGCCGGTCTGGCCGACGCGGAGCGCCGCATGAAGCAGTTCCCGCACCAGTTCTCCGGCGGCATGCGCCAGCGCGTGCTCATCGGCATCGGCCTGGCCGCGGACCCCAAGCTGCTCATCGCGGACGAGCCCACCTCGGCGCTCGACGTGACCGTGCAGCGCGTGATCCTCGACCACCTCGAGTCGCTCACGCGTGAGAAGAACACGGCGCTGCTCCTCATCACGCACGACCTGGGCCTCGCCGCCGAGCGCGCGTCCAAGGTCATCGTGATGTACCAGGGCAAGATCGTCGAGGCCGGTCCGAGCCTCGAGCTGCTGCAGAACCCGCAGCACCCGTACACGAAGCGCCTCATCGCGGCGGCCCCGAGCCTCGCGTCCGTCCGGCTCACGTCGAGCAAGGTCGAGGCGCCCTCGGCACCCGCGGGCGACGAGATCGACCTGGTCGCGGCGGCTGCGCACCGCCACGAGGTCGTCGAGCAGGCGGATCACGCCGGCACCCCGGCGATCGAGGTCAAGGACCTGACGAAGGTCTTCTCGATCCGTCGCGGCAGCTTCCGCTCGGAGCCGTTCACCGCGGTCGACAAGGTCAACTTCCAGGTGCCGCGCGGTACCACCATGGCGCTCGTGGGCGAGTCCGGCTCGGGCAAGTCCACCGTCGCCAAGATGGTGCTCGGCCTCGAGACCGCCACCGAGGGCGAGATCCTCATCGGCGGCAAGGACGCGACCGCGCTGAACCGCCAGGAGATGCTCGCGCACCGCCGGCGCATGCAGCCGGTGTTCCAGGACCCGTACGGCTCGCTCGACCCGATGCGGTCGATCGGCTCGATCATCCAGGAGCCGCTGGACGTCCACAAGATCGGCGACCGCAAGGAGCGCGAGAACCGCGTCAACGAGGTCATCGACGAGGTGGCGCTCCCGCGCACCGTGCTGTCGCGCTACCCGAACGAGCTCTCGGGCGGTCAGCGCCAGCGCATCGCGATCGCGCGAGCCCTGGCGCTCAAGCCCGACGTGGTCATCCTCGACGAGGCGGTCTCCGCCCTCGACGTGCTGGTCCAGGCGCAGATCCTGCAGCTCCTCGCGGACCTGCAGGAGGAGCTCGGCCTCACGTACCTCTTCATCACCCATGACCTCGCGGTCGTGCGCGTCGTCGCCGACGACGTGGCCGTGATGGAGCGGGGCAAGATCGTGGAGCACGGCAAGGTGGAGGACATCTTCTCCAACGCCCAGACCGAGTACACGCAGAAGCTGCTCGACGCCATCCCCGGCGCGAACATCCCGCTCGGCGCCTAGTCCCCGAGCGACGGCGCAAGGCCCCGGCTCTCCCGCGAGGGAGGTCCGGGGCCTTCGTGCGTCCGGGGACGATGCGTGGGCTCAGTCCTCGTCGTCGGGCTTGCGGAGCCGGAACGGTTCGACATGATCGGGCAGCGGGATCACCACGTGGGCCAGCGCATCGTCCCGCGGCGGCGCCTCGGCGACCACCTCGGTCGCGGGCCGGACCTTGTCCCAGTCCTTCTGCTCGCGCGTGTGTGCGGCACCCTGGTTGAACAGCTCCTCGAAGGTCATCCCGTCAGCGTAGGACGGGACGATGCGCGTGTCACCGTGCTCGCGCATCGTCCCGGCAGGCGGTGGGGCCTCCCGCCGGTAGAATGGTCGCCCGTGGCACTCACCATCGGAATCGTCGGACTCCCGAACGTCGGCAAGTCGACCCTGTTCAACGCCCTCACCCGCGCCGAGGTGCTCGCCGCGAACTACCCGTTCGCGACCATCGAGCCCAACGTCGGCGTGGTCCCGCTGCCGGACGAGCGTCTCGGCAGGCTCGCCGAGGTCTTCGGCTCGGAGCGCGAGGTCCCCGCGACGGTGTCCTTCGTGGACATCGCGGGCATCGTCAAGGGCGCATCCGAGGGCGAGGGCCTGGGCAACGCGTTCCTCGCGAACATCCGCGAGGCGGACGCGATCTGCCAGGTCACCCGCGCGTTCGAGGACCCGGACGTGATCCACGTCGACGGCAAGGTCGACGCCGCCTCCGACATCGAGACCATCACCACCGAGCTGATCCTCGCGGACCTGCAGACCGTCGAGAAGGTCATCCCGCGCCTCGAGAAGGAGGTGCGCGCCAAGAAGGCGCCCGCCTCGCAGCTCGCGGCCGTGCAGGCCGCGAAGGAGATCCTCGAGGCCGGCCAGACGCTCAGCTTGGGCGCGCCGGTCGCGGGGCTCGACCTCGACGACATCCGTGAGCTCAACCTGCTCACCACCAAGCCCTTCATCTACGTCTTCAACCTGGACGATGCGGGCCTCGCCGACGAGGATCTGCGCGCCCAGCTCGAGGCGAGCGTCGCGCCGGCGAAGGCGATCTTCATGGACGCGAAGTTCGAGTCCGAGCTGGTCGACCTGTCCGAGGAGGAGGCCCGCGAGATGCTCGAGGCCAACGGCCAGGAGGAGTCCGGCCTGGACCAGCTCGCGCGCATCGGCTTCGACACGCTCGGCCTGCAGACGTACCTCACGGCCGGCCCCAAGGAGGCCCGCGCGTGGACCATCCACAAGGGTTGGACCGCCCCGCAGGCCGCCGGTGTCATCCACACCGACTTCGAGCGCGGCTTCATCAAGGCCGAGGTGGTCCACTTCCACGACCTCATCGACGCCGGGTCGATGGCGTCCGCGAAGGCGGCGGGCAAGGTCCGCATGGAGGGCAAGGACTACGTCATGCAGGACGGCGACGTGGTCGAGTTCAGGTTCAATGTGTAGTTCCGGTTCAGCCTTTGGCAATCGTCCTGCACGAACCTAGAGGTCGGCGCTGTGGTCTCAACCGGATTGGGGGGGATGACGCGCGCTCTGCATAGCCGTCAACGCACGAGCGGCGTCCACTGTCGCGCCGCCGATCGACAAGTACCCGCCGTCCGTGATTGCTAGGCGGGAGTGCGGCGACGCCTTCCGGCAATGCCACCCGCCCATCAGTACGGTGACGATCTAGGCGGGCGCTTTCCCGGTAGACGGGTTGCGAGATGACGGCTCAGTTCCTCGCACGAGAATGGGGATCAGCACGGACGCCGCGAGGAGGGCCGCACCGATCGGCAGCGCGACCCACACGGCAACGCTGTAGACCATAGCGATCGCCTCGTCGTACCAGTACTTGGCGTCCCAGCCGAGGCGGGAGTAGGTCTCGGCCGGAATGAAGTCCTCGACGATCTTGATGGCCAACGAACCCACGAAGACTGCGAGCGCGAGGTTGCGGTAGCGGCGAGTGCGTTGGGCAGTTCCAGGGGAGCCAGTAGCGCTGGTGATGAGCAGGGTTGCGACGAATGCTGTCGCGAGGCATGTCGCCGCCATCGAGAAGATGGTCATGAGGGTGAATGCCCACTCGACGATCCAGCGCTGGTCGGACGCTTCAAGCAACCAGAGGGTAGCCTCGTCGATCACAGCGCGCAGGAGCACGACGGACGCGAAGAGCGATACGCACGCCCACTGGTACTTCTTGATCGTGGATCGCGCCAGGACCTGGCCGCCCAATCTAGCCCCCCTTCGTCAGTTGGCCGCAACACTAATCGCACTGGTACAAGGCTCCAAAGCTACTGCCGCGGTTTGAGCTGGCTACACAATGTTCCGTCGTCTCGTGGCTCGCGTGGTTCCTGATGAGCCGGAGTCGCCCTTAGGGCCATTGCGTGGTTGGACACGCGAAGATGAGGTGACGTTGTTCGGCCACTGAACGCGGTCGAGTTCCGCTTCAACGTCTGACGTCGGCGGGCCACGTCAGAGCGCGCCCGCTCGTGTAGTCCCGCTCGACGCCGTCGAGGGGGTCCGTGAACCGCAGGCGTCGGGCGATCAGCCGCAGGGGATCGCCGTAGGCGTCCGGCGCGTCCTCCTTGACCTCGGGATAGAGCGGGTCGCCCACGAGCGGCAGCCCCGCGTCGGCCATCTGCAGGCGCAGCTGGTGCGTCTTGCCGGTGATCGGGGTGAGTCGGTAGCGGGCGTAGCCTTCCTGCACCTCGACGACCTCCACGAGTGTCTCGGCATTGGGTTCCCCGGGCACCAGGGACGCCTGGAGGCTGCCCCGTCGCTTCTCGATGCGTCCCACGAGGCGCATCGGGAAGCTGAGCGTGGCGTCGAACCGTGCCACGGCCTCGTACGTCTTGGCGACCCGGCGCGACTGGAACACCCCGGCGTAGGCGCCGCGGCAGCCGCGGCGCGTCGTGAACACGAGCACGCCGGCTGTCAGTCGATCCAGCCGATGCGCCGGGGTGAGCTCGGGCAGATCGAGCGCCACCCTCAGCTTGACGAGCGCGGTCTCGCGGACGTGCGCCCCGCGCGGGGTCGTCGCCATGAAGTGTGGTTTGTCGACCACCACGAGGTTGTCCGTCCGGTCGAGGATGCCCAACGGGAAGGGCACCGGCGTCTCCGGGGCGAGCGGACGATGGAACCATACGAACGTGTGGGACCGGTACTCCTCGTCGCCGGTCCACGGGCGCCCCTGCTGGTCCACGAACTCGCCCGCGGCGAGCCGCCGCTCGACCTCCGCACCCGCCGGCAGGCGGTCCAGGAGGAACTCCCGCATCGTCGACCATGGCGGCGCACCATCGGGACCTGGGCCGGGCGTGCGCACCCACGCGGCGTCGATGCCGTGGCGCTGCGGCAGCGGGGACGGGTGGGGTGGCACGCAGAGCATCGTACGGAGGCAGCGGCGCGCGCGCAGGCATAGACCCATTCCCTCATTTCACGCCGGGGTGGAACACGGCCGACGGTCGAGGTGCGCGAAGGCAAGGACCAGGGCATTCGCGGGGAAGCGCATCGCTGTTTCACGCTTACGTGACACCCGCGGGAGAGAAGATGGCGCGCCGGCGAAAAGAGCCGGGCGGTGGTCGGAGCGATCTCCCGCCCTGCGGGCGCCCTCGCTAGGGTGTCGCCCATGAGCGACACGGAACGAGCGATGATCGACCGTCGTGCGGCGGCGGCCCTGGGCCACGGGTGGGAGACCGGCGGAGTCTTCGACGCGACCGAGGAGGACTCGGGCCTGAGCCCCAACCGTCACGATGACAAGCGGGATTACTTCTCGATGATCTGGCCCACCGGACAGGACCTCGACGTCGCGAACGGCGGCGGCGACGTGTACGCCGTCGGCGAGGTGAACGGCCACCTCATCGAGGCCAGCGGGACGTTCGACGCCGCGCTCGCGCACCTCGTCGCCGACACCGACCGGATGCTGACGCGGACCGACAAGCGGCAGTCGCTGCTGCGGCGGCTGTTCTCGCGATGACCGCCACGCTCGTCCGCCGCGCGACCGTGGACGATGCGCCCGCCATCGCGCGCGTCCACCTGCAGTCGTGGCGCGAGACCTACCCGCCGGTGCTGCCGGCCGAGGTCCTCGACGGCCTCGACCTCGACGCGCGCACCGCGCGCTGGCAGGAGATCCTCGACGAGGGACGGTCGACCGTGCACGTCGCGGTCGCCGGGGGAGAGGTCGTCGGCTTCGCGAGCGCGGGCGACGGCCGCCAGGACGACGCGCCCGCCCCGCGCGAGCTGGAGGGGCTGTACGTTCTCGCCCGCCGGCACGGCACCGGGGACGGCGCGAGGCTCCTCGCAGCCGCGCTCGGCGACCGCCCCGCGTACCTGTGGGTGTGGCGCGACAACGCCCGTGCCCTCGCCTTCTACGGCAAGCACGGCTTCGATGCCGACGGCGCCGAGGACACGCACACGGTGAACGAGCATCCGATCCCGGCCGTGAGGATGGTGCGGCCGTGACGCGCGCCGGTAGCGTGGTCCCGTGACCGACCGGTCGACCAGCTTCGGACGAGCCGCCGCCGACTACGCGCGCGGCCGCCCCGGCTATCCGGACGATGCGGTGGCGTGGATGCTCGAGGGCGTCCAGGGGCGCGTCCTCGACCTGGGCGCCGGCACCGGCAAGCTCACCGCGGCGGTGCTCCACGCGCGACACGACGTCGTCGCCGTCGACCCCGACCCCGTCATGCTCGCGACCCTCGAGGCGCACGTGCCGCGCGCGACCGTGATGCGCGGCCGCGCCGAGGAGATCCCGCTTCCCGACGCGAGCGTGGGCGCCGTCGTGCTCGGCCAGGCGTGGCACTGGGTCGACGTCGAGGCGGCCAGCGCGGAGGTCGCCCGGGTCCTGGCACCCGGGGGTGTCCTCGGCCTCATCTGGAACATCCGCGACGAGCGCGACCCCTGGGTCGCGGCGCTGAGCCGGGTGATCGGGCACTCGACGGCGGAGCTCCTCCTCGCGGGCGGCGGCCCGCGCGTCGCGGCGCCGTTCGGCCCGCTCGAGTTCTACGAGAGCGCGTGGAGCCGCCCCTTCACCGCATCGTCCCTGCACGCGCTCGTGCGCTCGCGCAGCAACTACATCACGGGCCCCGACGCGCTCAAGAAGGACATCGACACCGCGCTCGACGCGCTCATCGCCCGCACGGCCGGACTTGCCGACGGCGGCGAGGCGACGATGCCCTACGTCACGCACGCCTTCAGGGCGCGGGTCGCGGGCTGACGCCCCCGTCGGACGATGCGCGGGCCCGCTGCCCGTCGCTCGTCCGGCCGACCAGCGCGACCAGCAGCGCCACGGTCAGCGGGATCACGAAGATCCCCACGCTCATCATCGCGAGGAAGTCCGCGGCGGCGAGCAGCCCGAACAACGTCCAGGCCGTCGGCAGCCCCCACCGACGGTCCGCGGCCATCGCGACCCCGACGAGCAGCGCGAGCGCGAGCGGCACCGCCACCGTGAGGACGCCGGAGATTCCCTCGGCCTGCGCGAGGGTGAGGTGGCGCTCGGTCTCCACGCCGTCGGAGCCGAGGCTCACCTCGGTGCCGACCGGCACCACCAGTGCGAGCACGGGCAGCAGCACGCCCCAGCCCACGGCGACCCACCAGGCGATCCGCGTCCGCGCGCTCCAGCGCTCCATGGCACACCCCCTGGTGACGACGTTACGCCTGGTGCGCGTAGCATCGCCGCATGACCCGACAGCTGATCTCCTCCGGCGGCCCCTGGGAGGAGCGCGTGGCGTACTCGCGCGCCGTGGTCCAGGGCGACTGGGCGTTCGTGTCCGGCACGACCAGCACAGCGAGCGACGACGTCGCCGCGCAGGCCGATGCGGCGCTCGCCACGATCTCCGCGGCGCTCGAGGAGGGTGGGTTCGCGATGGCGGACGTGGTGCGGGTGCGCTACCTGCTGCCGGACGCCGCGGACTTCGAGGCGTGCTGGCCGGTGCTGCGCCGCTGGTTCGGCGACGTCCGCCCGGCCGCGACGATGCAGCAGTGCACGCTGATCGACCCCGCGATGCGGATCGAGATCGAGGCGACCGCGTACCGGGGCTAGCCGGGACCTAGAAGAGCAGGCCCCAGATCGCGAGGATCGTGCCCGCGGCGACCGCGGCCACGCCGATCCAGTCCGGCGTGCGCGTGATCGACGGGCCCTCGCCGCCCGCCGCGCCGCCGGCCGCGCGCCACGCGTCCCACGCATCGTGCACGAGCGCGGCCGCGTCGCCCGACGGGGTTCCCGGCACGTCGCCGGCCCGCGCGTACTCGGCCTTGTCGATCGAGCCCGCCTCGGCCGCGCGCTCGTGGCGCTTCGACGCCGCGGCGCCCGGCGCGGGCGCCGCGAACGCGCCGACGGTGCGGCCGTCGTCGCCGACGGCCTCGAGGCTCCAGCGCGTGCCCAGGTCGCTCAGCCGCGCGAACGGCACCGTCGCGACCTGCGTGACGTTGTGCAGCTCGACGCGGTCCTCACCCGCGGCGACGTGCGGGCGCAGGAAGGCGGCCCAGCCGAAGAGCGCGAGCGCCGCGCCGAGGCCCAGCCCGCCGTGCGCGTACGCGAATCCGACATTCGCCACGTGGACGACGGCGACGACCACGCCGATCGCGATCGCCACCCAGCCCCAGAGCACGGACGAGCGGGCGCGGTAGATCTGCATGGCCCCATCGTCCCACGTCAACGGCGCACGACCCTCGGACGTCAGTCCTCGGACTGGCGCGCCCGGAAGGCCGCCTGGGCGGCCCGGTTGGTGCACGTGACCGTGCAGTACTTGCGCGAGCGGTTGCGGCTGAGGTCGAGCACCACGCCCTCGCAGTCCTCCATGGCGCAGCGCGAGAAGCGCTGCATCTCGTCGTCGCGCACCACGTCGGTCATGGCCATCGCGGTCTCGACCAGGATGCGCGCGTCGAGCGGGTGGTCGTCCGACGTCGCGTGGATGTGCCAGTCGGTGTCGCCGTGGCGCACGAGCTGGGGGACCGCGTGCTGCTCGGCGAGGATCGCGTTGATCTGGGGGACCGCATCGTCCCTGCTCGACAGGAACAGCCGGCGCAGCGGCGTGCGGATCGCGCGCACGGCCTCGAGGTCGCGCGCCTCGGGGCGCCGGCCGGTATAGCCGAAGCGGTCGAAGAAGTCGACGAGCTCGTCGAACGTGGTGAGCGTGTCGGGCTCGAGCTCGGAGTTGGACAGGAAGACGGCCGACTCGAGCGCCGCGACGGTGTCATTGGCGAACGTCATTTTGACACATTACCAAACGGCACTCTAAAGTCATGAGCCATGACCACGTTGACTCATGACGCCGCGCGCGTGAACCGCGCTCAGGGCCTCGTCCTCGCCCTGGCGTCCGCCGCCTCCTTCGGCCTGTCCGGCAGCCTCGCCCGCGGCCTCATGGATGCGGGCTGGACCGCCGGCGCGGCGACGCTCGTGCGCGTGGCGATCGCGGCCGTGGTCCTCACCGTCCCCGCGCTCATCGCGCTGCGCGGCCGCTGGCGCCTGCTCGCCCGCGCCGCGGGCACCGTGATCGCGTACGGCGCGTTCGCGGTCGCGGGCGCGCAGCTCTTCTACTTCTTCGCGGTCGGCCACCTCGACGTGGGCGTCGCGCTGCTCATCGAGTACATGTCGCCCATCGTCGTGGTCGGCTACCTGTGGGCCACCCGCGGTCACCGCCCGGGTCGGCTCACGCTCCTCGGTGCCGTGGTCGCGATGTCGGGCATGGTGCTCCTGCTCGACCTCGTCGGCGGCGGCCACGTGAGCATCGTGGGCATCGGCTGGGCGCTCGGCGCCATGATCGGCGCGTCCGTCTACTTCGTCATCTCGAGCTCGAACTCGACCGGCCTGCCGCCGGTCACGCTCGCGTGGGGCGGCCTCATGGTCGCCGCCGTGATCCTCGGCATCGCCGCCGCGACGGGCGTGCTGCCGCTCGCGTTCAGCACGGCCACCGTCCACCTGGTGCCGGGCGACCTGCCGTGGTGGGTCGCCGTCGCGCTGCTCGGCATCGTGACCTCCGCGGTCGCGTACGTCGTCGGCATCGCCGCGACCCGCCGCCTCGGCGCGCGCCTCGGCTCGTTCGTCGCGCTCACCGAGGTGCTTGCGGCGGCGCTGTTCGCGTGGCTGCTCGTCGGCCAGGCGCCCGCCGCGATCCAGATCGCGGGCGCGGTGCTGGTCCTCGCCGGCGTCGTGCTCGTCAAGCTGGGCGAGCCCGACGAACCCGCGCTGGCCGTCGTCCCCGAGCCCGCGCTGCCCGGCACGGACGTGGTCCCCGCGGACCCCGGCGCGCTGCTCGAGGCCGAGGCCGAGGTCGACGCCGTGGTCGACGCCGAGCTCGAGAGCGAGCCGACCGAGGCCCGCGCCGCCCTCTAGCCCCCCAGACCTGCCCGTGCGCACCCTCCTACGCGCCCGGGCATGACCGAGGCCGGATGCCTGATGAGCATCCGGCCTCGGCCCTCCCCCCGTCTACAGCCCGTCGATGTCGGCGCGCATCCGGGCCAGACCCTCGCGGATCGGCTCCGGCACCTTGTCGCCGTACGAGTCGAGGAACGCCTGCGCGTCGTCCGCCTCCGCGGCGAGCGCCTGCTTGTCGAGGCCGAACAGCTCAGCCCACGTCGCATCGTCCACGCCCGCGGCGGCGTGGTCGATCTCGCCCTCCGCGGGGATGAGGCCGAACGGGCTCTCCGTGCCCTCGGCGCGGCCCTCGATGCGGTCGAGCATCCAGGCCAGCGCGTGGATGTTCTCGCCGAAGCCCGGCCACAGGAAGCGGCCGTCGGCGCCCTTGCGGAACCAGTTCACCTGGAACACCGCCGGCGCGCCGCCCGCGGCGTCGGCCTTCGCGCCCACCTCGAGCCAGTGGCTCCAGTGGTCGGCCATGTGGACGCCGCAGAACGGCAGCATCGCGAACGGGTCGCGGCGCAGCTCGCCGACCGTGCCCTCCGCCGCGGCGGTGCGCTCGGACGCGAGCGTCGCGCCCATGAGCATGCCGTGCTCCCAGTCGCGGGCCTGTGCGACCAGCGGCACGTTGGTCGCGCGGCGGCCGCCGAAGATCACGGCGTCGACCACCACGCCGGCCGGGTCGTCCCAGTCGTCCGAGATCGTCGGGCACTGGGCGGCCGCGACCGTGAAGCGCGAGTTCGGGTGGGCGGCCGGGGTGGACGATGCGGGGGTCCAGTCCTGGCCGAGCCAGTCCGTGAGGTGCTCAGGCGCCTCGTCGGTCATGCCCTCCCACCACACGTCGCCGTCGTCGGTGCGCGCGACGTTCGTGAAGACTACGTCGTGCGTGAGCGTGTCCATCGCGACCGGGTTGGTGCCGCGGCCCGTGCCGGGCGCGACGCCGAAGAAGCCGGCCTCGGGGTTGATGGCGCGCAGGCGGCCGTCGGGGCCCGGTGCCAGCCACGCGATGTCGTCGCCGAGCGTCTCGACGGTCCAGCCCGGGATGGTGGGCTGCAGCATCGCGAAGTTCGTCTTGCCGCACGCGCTCGGGAAGGCAGCGGCGACGTGGAAGACGCGGCCGCGCGGGTTGGTGACCTTGAGCAGCAGCATGTGCGCCGCGAGCCAGCCCTCGTCCTGACCGATCGCGCTCGCGATGCGCAGCGCGAACGCCTTCTTGGCGAGGATCGCGTTGCCGCCGTAGGCCGAGCCGTACGACCACACCTCGCGGGTCTCGGGGAAGTGCGAGATGTACTTGGTCTTGTTGCACGGCCACGCGACGTCCTCCTGGCCGGGCGCGAGCGGGGCGCCGACCGTGTGGGCGCAGCGCACCCACTCGGTGTCGGGGCCGATCTGCGCGAGCGCGTCGGCGCCCATGCGGGTCATCGTGCCCATGCTCACCACGACGTAGGGGGAGTCCGTGACCTGCACGCCGTAGCGGGTGAGGGGGCCGCCCACGGGGCCCATCGCGAACGGCATCACGTACATCGTGCGGCCGCGCATCGCGCCGCGGAACAGGCCGTGCAGCGTCTCGCGCATCGCGGCCGGCGGGACCCAGTGGTTCGTGGGACCGGCGTCCTCCTCCTTGACGGAGCAGATGAAGGTGCGGGACTCGACGCGGGCGACGTCGTCCGGGTCGCTGCGCGCGAGGTAGCTGCCGGGCCGCAGCTCGGGGTCCAGCGCCTCGAGCGTGCCCGCGTCGACCATCTGGCGGATCAGCCGGGCGCGCTCGGGCGCCGAACCGTCGCACCACACGACCTCGTCGGGCGTCGCGTGAAGAGCGAGGCGCTCGACCCACGCGACGATGCTCGGGTCGGCCCCCTGCGGGTGGCCCGCTCCGGACGAGGTGCGCGTGTCGCGCAGCGGCTGCTCGATGATCGCCATGGCTGCTCCCTTGCGGCTGTCGATTGGTGAATTCCTCCGCGTGCTTTCGACGTTACGGGTGGTTCAGGCCCCCTGATCGCACATTCGGCCGTGAAATTTCGCGATTCTTCACGTAGCGTGAATTCCATGCCGGATCTCTCCACGCTTGGCCGCCGCGTGCGGCACTTCCGCACCGAGGCGGGGCTCACGCTCGAGCAGCTGGGGCGCGACGTCGACGTCGCGCCGAGCCAGCTGTCGCTCATCGAGAACGGCCGGCGCGAGCCGCGCCTCACGCTGCTGTCCGCGCTCGCGGAGCGGCTGGACGTCACGGTCGGCGACCTGCTCGACGCGGCACCGCCCAGCCCGCGGGCCGCGCTGGAGATCGAGCTCGAGCACGCGCAGGAGGGCGCGGCCTACCGCGAGCTGGGCCTGCCGGAGCTGCGCGCGACCCGCGGGATGCCGGACGACGTGCTGCGCACCCTCGTGGGGCTCCACCGCGAGCTCGACCGTCGCGCGCGCCAGGCGATCGCGACGCCCGAGGAGGCGCGCCGCGCCAACACGCGTCAGCGGCTGCGCATGCAGTCCCTCGACAACCACGTGCCCGCGATCGAGTCGCTCGCGTCCGAGGACGTCGCCGCGGTCGGGCACGCGGGAGGCGCGCTCACGCACCGCACCGTGAGCCTCATGGCCGCGCGGCTCGGGCTCAAGATCGTCCACGCCGACGACCTCCCGCACTCGGCGCGCTGCGTGCTCGACCTCGAGAACGGGCGCATCTACATCCCGCCCGCCTCCATCCCGGGCGGGCACGGGCTGCGCTCGCTCGCACTGCAGGCGATGGCGCACATCCGGCTCGGGCACGGCGAGCCGACGAGCTACGCCGACTTCCTGCGCCAGCGCCAGGACGCGAGCTACTACGCCGCCGCGTGCCTCATGCCGGAGGAGCCGGCCGTCGCGTTCCTCGAGCGGGCCAAGCGCGAGCGCGACATCGCGATCGAGGACTTCCGCGACGCGTTCGGCGTCACCCACGAGGCGGCGGCGCTGCGCTTCTCCAACCTCGCGACCGTGCACCTCGGGATGCGGCTGCACTTCCTGCGCGCCGCGGGCGACGGGGCCGTGGTGCGCGCGTACGAGAACGACGGGCTGCCGCTGCCGGTCGACGTCACGGGCGCGACCGAGGGGCAGATCGTGTGCCGGCACTGGAGCGCGCGGCGCGCGTTCGCGCGGTCGACCCGCACCACCGAGTACTTCCAGTACACGGACACGCCCGCGGGCACGTTCTTCGAGGCGACGCAGACCGGCGCCACCGAGGCCGAGGAGTTCTCGATCACGATCGGCGTGCCGTACTCGGATTCCAAGTGGTTCCGGGGCCGCGAGACGCAGAACCACGAGGTGTCCCGCTGCCCGGACCTCAGCTGCTGCCGACGCCCCGACGCGGACGAGGCCCTGCGCTGGGCGGGGCGGGCGTGGGCGAGCGCCCGCGTGCACGCGCACATCTTCTCCCCGCTGCCGCGCGGCACGTACCCGGGCATCGACGACCGCGAGCTGTACGCGTTCCTCGACGCCCACTCCGGCGACGACGGGGACTGAGCGGCCGGTCCAGGAGGGACGATGCGCGCTCCGCGCGTGCGCGAGGCGACCCTCCCGTAGAATGGATCGGCGGTCCATGTCGGACCGAGCACCCCTTCACATGGAAACGAGTTCCCGCATGCCCCTGCGCTCCGATCTGCGCAACGTCGCCATCGTCGCCCACGTCGACCATGGCAAGACCACCCTCGTCGACGCGATGCTCGTCCAGGGAGGCGCCTACGGCGACCACGCCCACGTCGAGGACCGCGCCATGGACTCCGGCGACCTCGAGCGCGAGAAGGGCATCACGATCCTCGCGAAGAACACCGCGATCCGCTACACCGGCGAGGCCGCCGGCCCCGAGGGCGTGACCATCAACGTGATCGACACCCCGGGCCACGCGGACTTCGGCGGCGAGGTCGAGCGCGGCCTGAGCATGGTCGACGGCGTCGTGCTGCTGGTCGACGCGTCCGAGGGCCCGCTGCCCCAGACGCGCTTCGTGCTGCGCAAGGCGCTCGCGGCGAAGCTCCCCGTGATCATCGTCGTGAACAAGGTGGACCGTCCTGACTCGCGCATCGGCGAGGTCGTCGACGAGACCCACGACCTGCTGCTCGGCCTGGCCTCGGACCTCGAGGACGAGGTCCCCGACCTCGACGTCGACGCGCTCCTCGAGGTACCCGTCGTCTACGCCTCCGCCAAGAACGGCGTCGCCTCGCTCACCCAGCCCGCCGACGGCACCCTCCCCGAGGGCGACTCCGTCGAGCCGCTGTTCAAGGTCATCATGGAGCGCATCCCCGCGCCGTCCTACGACGAGGGCGCCCCGCTGCAGGCGCACGTCACCAACCTGGACGCGTCGCCGTTCCTCGGCCGCCTCGCGCTGCTGCGCGTGTTCAACGGCGAGATCCGCAAGGGCCAGCAGGTCGCGTGGGCCCGCAAGGACGGCTCGATCAAGCCCGTCAAGATCACCGAGCTGCTCGAGACCAAGGGCCTCGACCGCGTGCCCGCCGAGTCGGCGCGGGCCGGCGACATCGTCGCCGTGGCCGGCATCGAGGACATCACCATCGGCGAGACCCTCACCGACATCGAGGACCCGCGCCCGCTGCCCCTCATCTCCGTCGACGACCCGGCCATCTCGATGACCATCGGCATCAACACGTCGCCGCTCGCCGGCCGCGTCAAGGGTGCCAAGGTCACCGCGCGCCAGGTCAAGGACCGCCTCGACAAGGAGCTCATCGGCAACGTGTCGATCAAGGTGCTCCCGACCGAGCGCCCCGACTCGTGGGAGGTCCAGGGCCGCGGCGAGCTCGCGCTGGCGATCCTCGTCGAGCAGATGCGCCGCGAGGGCTACGAGCTCACCGTCGGCAAGCCGCAGGTCGTCACCAAGGAGATCGACGGCAAGCTCAACGAGCCGATGGAGCACATGACCATCGACGTGCCCGAGGAGCACCTCGGCGCCGTCACCCAGCTCCTCGCGTCCCGCAAGGGCCGCATGGAGTCGATGTCGAACCACGGCACCGGCTGGGTGCGCATGGAGTTCATCGTCCCGGCGCGCGGCCTCATCGGCTTCCGCAGCCAGTTCCTCACCGACACGCGCGGCACCGGCATCGCGTCGTCCATCGCGCACGGCTACGAGCCGTGGGCCGGCCTCATCGAGTACCGCACCAACGGCTCGCTCGTGGCGGACCGCGCCGGCGCGGTGACCTCGAACGCGCTCATGGCGCTCCAGGACCGCGGCACCTTCTTCGTGGGCCCCACCGAGGACACCTACGAGGGCATGGTCATCGGCGAGAACTCGCGCAACGAGGACATGGACGTCAACATCACCAAGGAGAAGAAGCTCAACAACATCCGCTCGTCCACGGCGGAGGAGCTCGAGCGCCTGGCCCCGCCGCGCCGCCTCACCCTCGAGGAGTCCCTCGAGTTCGCGCGCGAGGACGAGTGCGTGGAGGTGACGCCCGAGAAGGTGCGCATCCGCAAGGTGATCCTGGACGCCACGGAGAGGGCACGCGCCGCGTCGCGCGCGAAGCGCCAGAACGCCTGACGCTCCGCCTACCATGGCAGGCATGGCTCGCATCGTCTGGTCCTCCCTCGTCATCGCGCTGATCGGCGCGATCGTGGCGCTCGTGGGCGCGGGCTCGCACCGCGCCTACGGGTGGGCCGGGGTGACGGTCTGCCTGGTGCTCGTCGGCACCGCCTCCGTGTTCTCCCGCGCGTGGCTCGGCTTCACCGGGCTCGCGATCTTCGGCACCGCGTGGGCGGTGCTGACGGTCGTGCTCGCGCAGGAGGGCCCGGGCGGGTCGCTGCTCATCCCCGCCGACGCGGTCAGCCTCACCTGGGTGTACGGGGGCGCGTTCGTGATCGGAGCGGCCGCGCTCATCCCGCGCCGGGTGCTCGGCGACACCAAGGCGGCGGTCTCGTGAGCGACCCGCGCGACGAGCGGCCCGAGGAGCAGGACGAACTCGACGAGGCTCAGGCGGAGATCGACGCGGACCTCGACGGGGACGAGGCGGACGACGCCACCGCGCAGGTGCCCGCCTTCCTGGCGGAGCCGCCGGCCGAGCCCGAGCCGGAGCCCGACGCCGAGGCGACCGCGGTGCTGCCGCCGGTCGTCGACGAGCCGGCGGACGATGCGGCGGACGGCGCGGACGCGGAGGCGACCGCCGTGATGGCGCCGGTCCCCGCGGCGGAGCCCTTGCCAGAGCCCGCGCCGGAGGAGCAGCCCGCGACCGACGAGGTCGCCGAGACGAAGGAGCCTCGCCGCGTGCACTGGGGACGTTGGGCGTTCGTGTTCATCCTCATCGCGCTCGTCGGCGGCTACTTCGCCGCCGCGGTGTACGCCTCGGGACGCATCCCGGCCGGCACCGCCGTCGAGGGCGTCGACATCGGGGGCATGACGCGCGACGAGGCGGTCGCCGCGCTGCAGCCGACGGTCAAGGAGCTCAACACCACCCCGGTGGCGATCACCACCGACGACGCCGAGGCCACGATCGTCCCCAAGGAGTCCGGCATGGCCGCCGGCGCCGGCGCGACGGTCGACCAGCTGCTGCGCTTCAGCCTCGCGCCCTTCGACATCCTCCGCTCCTTCACCGGTGCCGAGCGCGAGGCCGAGCTCGTCACCGTCGTCGACCAGGACACGCTCGCCGAGGCGATCGACGGCACCCGCGACGACCTCGAGGTCGACGGCCAGGACGCCGCGGTCGAGATCACCGGCACCGGCGCGAGCCCCGTGGCCGCGGTCGACGGCGTCGCGCTCGATGCCGAGGCGACCGCCGAGGGCCTCGGCGAGGTGTGGCCGGTCGACACCTACCCCGCCGTGGTCGAGTCCAAGCCCGCCGCGATCACCACCGACGACGCGGACGCCTTCGTCACCGAGCTCAACTCGGAGATCCTCGCGGGCGACGTGCTCATGACCGGCGAGAACGGCGACGCCACGGTCACCTCCGACCAGCTCACCCGCTTCGGCTCCGTCGAGGACGTCGACGGCGAGCTCGTGTTCCTGATCGACGGGCGGTCGCTCGCCGCGGAGCTCGAGTCCGCGGACCCGGGCCTCGTGAGCGCCCCGACGTCCGCATCGTTCCGCTTCACCAGCAGCCACCAGCTCAAGACCTCGGCCTCGAAGCCGGGGCGCGCGATCGCCCCGAAGCGGCTCGGCCCGGCGGTGGCCGCCGCCGCCCAGAGCCCCGAGCGCGAGGGCGAGCTGCCGTACAAGAACACCCAGGCCGCCGTCACGAGCGACGACCTCGGCGTCAAGGACCTCAAGAAGGTCGTCGCGTCCTTCGACACCCCGCTCACCCCCGAGCCCGTCCGCACGCAGAACCTCGTGCGCGGCGCCGAGAAGGTCACCGGTGTCGTCGTGAAGCCCGACGAGACGTTCTCGCTGCTCGACGCGCTCGCCCCCATCACCGAGGCGGGCGGCTACCAGGCGGCCCACATCATCGTCGACGGGTACCTCACCAACGGCATCGGCGGCGGCCTGTCGCAGATGGCGACCACGGTCTACAACGCGGCGTACTTCGCGGGCCTCGAGGACGTCGAGCACCGCCCCCACACGAAGTGGTTCGACCGGTACCCGGCGGGCCGCGAGGCCACGATCTTCGTCGGCTCGCTCGACCTGCGCTTCAAGAACAACACCCCGTACACGCTCGTGATGAGCTCGTACGTGACCGGGGGCCGCCTCCACGTCGACATCTGGTCCACGCCGTACTACACGGTCAAGACCTACGCGTCGGACAAGACGAACTTCGTCCAGCCCAAGTCGGTCGAGTCCGACCGCTCGACCTGCCTCGATACCCCCATGGGCAACCCGGGCTTCACCATCACGAACCGCCGCGAGGTGTACCTCAAGGGCGACCTCGTCGACGAGTCCTCGTACACCTGGACGTACCAGCCCGACAACGGCGTCACCTGCACCAAGTAGCGGGGACGATGCGCCGGTAGCGGGTCCCTCGGGGACCTGGCGGGAGGGCCCGTGCCCGGCGGTATGATGAGCGCGACCCCCCGTAGAGCCGAGGTTGAGGAGACGCAGTGACCTACGTCATCGCCCTGCCGTGTGTCGACGTCAAGGACAAGGCGTGCATCGACGAGTGTCCCGTCGACTGCATCTACGAGGGTGAGCGCATGCTCTACATCCACCCCGACGAGTGCGTCGACTGCGGCGCCTGCGAGCCGGTCTGCCCGGTCGAGGCGATCTACTACGAGGACGACGTCCCGGACAAGTGGGCCGAGTACTACAACGCCAACGTCGAGTTCTTCTCGGAGATCGGGTCGCCCGGCGGCGCCGCGAAGATGGGTCTGATCGAGCACGACCACGACCTCATCAAGTCGCTCGCCCCGCAGAACGGCTGACGCGGGCATGGGCCTCCGCCCTCGCTCGCTGCCCGATTTCCCGTGGGACTCCCTCGCGCCCTACAAGGCGCGGGCCGCGGCACACCCTGACGGGCTCGTCGACCTCTCGGTCGGCACGCCCGTCGACCCCACGCCGGCGGTCGTCCGCGAGGCGCTCGCGGCGGCCGCCGACGCGCCCGGCTACCCGACCACACACGGGACGGCCGCGCTGCGCGAGGCCGTCGCGGACTGGTTCGCGCGTCGGCGCGGGGCACCCGGCGTGGACCCGATGGCGGTGCTTCCCACCGTGGGGTCGAAGGAGCTCGTGGCGACCCTGCCCGCGTACCTGGGGCTGGGGGAGGGCGACGTCGTCGTCCATCCGAGCGCCGCGTACCCCACGTACGACGTCGGCGCACGGCTCGCCGGCGCGACCCCGCTCGCGGCGGACGACGTCGACGCGTGGCGCGGCAACCCCGCCGTGCGGCTGGTGTGGGTGAACTCGCCGTCGAACCCGACCGGCGCGGTCGCGTCGGCGGCCCACCTGGCCGAGGTCGTCGCCGCCGCGCGCGAGATCGGCGCGCTGGTCGCGTCCGACGAGTGCTACGCCGAGCTGTCCTGGACCGGCGCGCCCGTGCCGTCGATCCTCGACCCCGAGGTGTGCGGCGGCTCCCACGAGGGCGTGCTCGCCGTGTACTCGCTGTCCAAGCAGTCCAACCTCGCCGGGTACCGGGCGGCGTTCGTCGCGGGCGACCCCGCGGTGATCGCGCCGCTGCTCGAGTTGCGCAAGCACGCCGGGCTGATCGTGCCGGCGCCCGTGCAGGCCGCGATGGTGGCGGCGCTGCGGGACGACGCCCACGTGGCCGAGCAGAAGGAGCGCTACCGCGCGCGACGCGCCGCGCTGCTGCCCGCGGTCGAGGCGGCCGGATTCCGTGTCGAGCATTCCGAGGCCGGCCTCTACCTCTGGGCCACCCGCGACGAGGACTGCTGGGCGACCCTTGATTACCTCGCAGAACGGGGCATACTGGCGGCTCCGGGTGCGTTCTACGGCGAGGCGGCGCGTCGACATGTGCGCATCGCCCTCACCGCGAGCGATTCGGGAGTCTCTGCGGCATCTAGTAGGCTCGCAAAACGCGAGTAAACCGGCGCTCAAATCTTGGGCGACGGCTCATGGGTTTCGAAGGGGAGAACATGGCGCAAGTGGCGGACGCAAGGCTGACGGTCGACGGCACGACCAGGGAGCTTCCCCTGGAGCGGTCGACCATCGGCAACGACGGCATGTCCGTCGCCACGCTCATGCGCGACACCGGCCTCGTCACCGTCGACCCGGGCTTCATGAACACCGCCTCGTGCGAGAGCTCGATCACCTACATCGACGGCGACAAGGGCATCCTGCGCTACCGGGGCTACCCGATCGAGCAGCTGGCCGAGCAGTCGACGTTCCTCGAGGTCGCCTACCTCCTCATCCACGGCGAGCTGCCCACCACGGACCAGCTCACCGCGCTCAACAACCGCGTCTCGCGCCACATGCACGTCCACGAGGGCATCAAGGCGTTCCTCGGGGCCTTCCCGCGCGACGCCCACCCCATGGCGGTGCTGTCGGGCGCGCTGAGCGCGCTCAGCACGTTCTACCCCGAGTCGGTGGGCCGCGATCCCGAGCAGATCGAGCTCGCGACCGTCCTCATGCTCGCGAAGTCCGCCACCGTGATCGCGTACCTGCAGCGTCGCGCCGGCGGCGGCGACCTCATCGAGCCCCGCCGCGGCGGCCACTACGTCGACGAGTTCATGCGCATCGCCTTCTCCCCGGAGTCCGGCGAGATCGACATCGACCCGCTCGTGCGCCGCGCCGTCGACGTGCTGCTCATCCTGCACGCGGACCACGAGCAGAACTGCTCGACCTCGACCGTGCGCATCGTCGGCTCGTCCCACGCGAACATCTACGCGTCGGTCGCGGCGGGCGTGGGCGCGCTGTCCGGACCGCTCCACGGCGGCGCCAACGAGGCCGCGCTGCGCATGTTCGACCAGATCAAGGAGTCGGGCGACACCATCGAGCAGTTCGTGGCGAAGGTCAAGGACAAGGCCGAGGGCGCGCGCCTCATGGGCTTCGGCCACCGCGTCTACAAGTCCTACGACCCGCGCGGCGCCGTGGTGAAGAAGCTCGCGGACGAGCTCCTCACGCAGCTCGGCGGCAGCGACGAGACGTTCGAGATGGCGCAGCGCCTCGAGGAGATCGCGCTGTCCGACGAGTACTTCATCGAGCGCAAGCTCTACCCGAACGTCGACTTCTACACGGGCCTGCTGTACTCGGCGATGGGCTTCCCCACGCCGATGTTCACGCCGCTGTTCGCGCTCGGCCGGATGCCGGGCTGGATCGCCCACTACCGCGAGATGCTCGCGGACCCGCGCACCAAGATCGGCCGCCCGCGCCAGATCTACACCGGCGAGATCGAGCGCGACTACGTCCCGCTGGAGCTGCGCGCCGACGCGTGAGAGGCTGAACGGAGGGCCGACCGGCCCGGCGGGGTGCCCCGGACCCGCTCGACGATGCAAGGGGGCACGTCATGACGACCGATGACGATGCGCTGCGACGCGAGGCCAAGCGACGCGTCGAAGCGCGCAACGGCTTCTACTGGTTCCTGGTCGTGTGCCTGGTGCTGTGGACCATGTTCACGCTCATCTGGTGGATGAACGGGGGCGGCTACTTCTGGCCCGCCTGGCCGATCCTCGGGATGGGCATCGGTCTCGCCTTCTCGGCGGCCGCGGCGTTCCTGCCGGGAGCGGGGAAGCCGAGCCAGGACCGTATCGAGCGTGAGTACCGCAAGCTCAAGGACCAGACCGAGGGCCGCTAGGACGCCCTAGGCCGAGGCGCGCGGCAGCAGCCGCACCGCGACGCCGACCGTGTCGGCCGGCGCATCGATGCCGCTCGCCCCGACGCCGCGCTCCCACGCCGCGTCCCCGTTCACGACGGCCTCGACGGACTCCTCGCCGGCGACCGCGACGAGCCACGCCGCGACCGCGTCGCGCATCGAGGCGTCGCCTCCCGCGGGCATCACGTCGAGCCAGATCGCGTCCTCCGTGGTCGCCAGCCGGCGCACCTCGTAGGCGCCGTCGCCGAAGTCCGCGTCGAGCCGCCGCACGAGCGCCGCGGCGGTGGTGCCCCCGCCCGGCTCGACGTCGCAGTCGACCGCGAGCGTGCCCGAGTGGCCGCGCAGCGCGGAGGCCCACAGCCGCGCGCCCGCCTCGCGGGTCGCGTACGCCTCCGGGAAGCCGGAGCGCTGCACGGTCTGGGCGGCGACCGTGACCTCCATGTCCTGCCAGCCGTCGACCTCGGCGAGCGCGCGGTAGAACGTGTCGGTCGAGTAGTAGGGGTCCATGATCTCCTCGACCGTGCCCCAGCCCTGCGACGGCCGCTGCTGGAACAGCCCGATCGAGTCGCGATCCCCGTAGTCGATGTTCACCAGCGAGGACTCCTGCATCGCCGTCGCGATGCCGATCGTCGCGCCGCGCGCGGGCAGCCCCAGCCGCGCGGAGGCGGCGGCGATGAGCGCGGCGTTGCCCGCCTGCTCGGCCGTCAGGGTGGACGATGCGTCGCCCAGGCTGGCCGTGCATCGTCCCGACGCCGTCGACGGCGCGTTCCGCTCGCTGAACAGGTACGAGCCGTAGACGGCGGCGCCGCCGGCGACGACGAGCACCGTGACGGCGGCCACCGTGCGCCGCCGGCTCACGTCAGTTGGCGTGCAGCGCGGAGTTGAGCTCGATGCCCGTGCCCTTGCGCGCGACGGCCTCGATCGCGCCCGTCACCGAGTTGCGCCAGAACATGATCCCGTCCTGGCCCGAGAGCTCGCGCGCCTTGACGACGACCGGCTCGCCCGCCTCGTCGGTGCGGCCCTTGTGCGTCACCTTGGTGCCGGCCGTGAGGTAGAGGCCCGCCTCGACGACGCAGTCGTCGCCCAGCGCGATGCCCACGCCCGCGTTCGCGCCGAGCAGCGAGCGCTCGCCGATCGACACGACCTCCTTGCCGCCGCCGGACAGCGTGCCCATGATGGACGCGCCGCCGCCGATGTCGGAGCCCTCGCCCACGACGACGCCCGCGGAGATGCGGCCCTCGACCATCGAGTGGCCGAGCGTGCCCGCGTTGAAGTTCACGAAGCCCTCGTGCATCACGGTCGTGCCCTCCGCGAGGTGCGCGCCCAGGCGCACGCGGTCCGCGTCGGCGATGCGCACGCCCGCGGGGACCACGTAGTCGACCATGCGGGGGAACTTGTCGATGCCGTACACCGTCAGCTGGCGGCCGAACGCGCGGTAGCGCAGCCGGACCTGCTCGAAGCCCTCGATCGCGCACGGGCCGTCCGAGGTCCACACGACGTTGGTGAGGACGCCGAAGAGTCCGTCGAGGTTGAGGCCGTGCGGCGGCACGAGGCGGTGGCTCAGGAGGTGGAGGCGCAGGTACGCGTCCTCCACCGAGGCGGGCGCCTCGTCGAGGTCGATCACCGTCTTGACCACGCGGATCTCGACGTCGCGCAGGTCGTCGGTGCGCTCCGCGGCCTTGAGCTGGGCGGATGCCGCGTCGCGCGCCTTGGGCTCGCCGAGCACGGGGGACGGGTACCACGTGTCGAGCACGGTGCCGTTGTTGTCGAGGGTCGCGAGGCCGAATCCGAAGGCGGGTCGAGTCATGGCTCCAAGGGTACGTGGATAGGGTGGCCCCATGACGCACCTCGACCTCGCGGCCCCCGTCGAAGAGCTCGCCAAGGCCCTGGTGGACATCCCCTCCGTGTCCGGCAACGAGGACCGCATCGCGGACGCCGTCGAGGCGGCCCTGGCGCCCCTCGCGCACCTCGAGGTGATCCGGCTCGGCAACGCGATCGTGGCGCGCACGCACCTCGGCCGCGCCGAGCGCGTGGTGATCGCCGGCCACCTCGACACCGTGCCGATCAAGGGCAACGTGCCGGGGGAGTGGTCGCCCGAGGGCGACCTCGTGGGGCGCGGCTCGGTCGACATGAAGGCCGGGGTCGCGGTGCAGCTGTCGCTCGCGGCGGCCCTCGACGCGCCCACGCGCGACACCACGTGGGTCTTCTACGACCAGGAGGAGGTCGAGGCGGACCGCAACGGCCTGGGCCGCGTTGCGCGCGAGCGTCCCGACCTGGTCGAGGGCGACTTCGCGGTGCTGTGCGAGCCCACCCAGGGCGTCATCGAGGGCGGGTGCAACGGGACGATGCGCGCCGAGGTCCGCATCCACGGCCGCGCCGCGCACAGCGCGCGCGCCTGGAAGGGCCTCAACGCGGTGCACCGCGCCGCGCCGCTGCTCGGCACGCTCGCGGCCTACAAGGCCGAGACGATCCGCGTCGACGGGCTCGACTACCGCGAGGGCGTCAACGCGGTGGGCATCGCGGGCGGGATCGCGGGCAACGTCATCCCCGACGCCTGCGTCGTCACGATCAACTACCGCTTCGCGCCCAGCTGGAGCCTCGAGGAGGCGCAGGCGCGCCTCGAGCAGCTCGTCGCCTCCGCCGGGCTCGAGGACTACGACCTCGTCTACACCGACCTGTCCGGCGCCGCCCGTCCCGGGCTCGACGCGCCGCTCGCCGCATCGTTCGCCGCCTCGGTCGCCGCGACCGGGGTCGACGCGCCCCGCGCGAAGCAGGGCTGGACCGACGTCGCGCGCTTCGGCGAGCTGGGCATCCCGGCCGTCAACTACGGCCCCGGCGACCCCGAGCTCGCGCACGCGGACGACGAGCGCTGCCCGGTCGCCGACATCCGGCACTGCCGCGCCGGCCTGGAGGCGTGGCTCACGTCCTGAGGAGGGACCATGAAGGAGTACCGCAAGGGCCCCGTGCTGCTGCGCGGGCGCAACGTGCCCACCACCTCCACCTCCGAGCGGCTCCTCGACGAGCAGCACCGCGCCGACTGGCTCCACGGCGATCCCTGGCGCGTGCTCCGCATCCAGTCCGAGTTCGTCGAGGGCTTCGGCGCGCTCGCGGAGCTCGGTCCCGCGATCACCGTCTACGGATCGGCGCGCTCGGCGCCGGGCTCGCCCGAGTACGAGGCCGGCATCGAGGTGGGGCGGCTGCTCGTGGACGCCGGCTACGCGGTCATCACCGGCGGCGGGCCGGGCTGCATGGAGGCGGCCAACAAGGGCGCGTCCGAGGCGGGCGGCACGTCCGTCGGGCTCGGCATCGAGCTGCCGTTCGAGCAGTCGATGAACGAGCACATCAACCTCGGCATCAACTTCCGCTACTTCTTCGTGCGCAAGACGATGTTCGTGAAGTACTCGCAGGGCTTCATCGCGCTGCCGGGCGGCTTCGGCACGCTCGACGAGCTGTTCGAGTGCCTCACGCTCGTGCAGACCCGGACCGTCCGGCGGTTCCCGATCGTGCTGTTCGGCGAGGCGTACTGGGGGCCGCTCGTGGGGTGGCTGCGCGACACGCTCGCCGCCGACGGCAAGATCTCGCCCCACGACCTCGACCTGCTCCACGTGACCGACGATCCCGCGACCGCGGTCGAGCTCGCGACGGCGCGCCACCGCCAGGGGGACGACGTCGGGTGACTCCTTGCCCCCCTGGCGGGAGGGATTTGGGAACGCTCCCGCGCGCGCAGTAGAATCAGGGGCAACGCCGCGGAGGGCGGCGTTCGATCCACCCGAGGAGATCCACACGATGGCTGCAATGAAGCCCCGCACCGGTGACGGCCCCATGGAGGTCGTGAAGGAGGGTCGCAGCTACGTCATGCGGGTCCCCCTCGAGGGCGGCGGTCGTCTCGTGGTCGAGATCAGCGCGGACGAGGTCAAGGAGCTCGGCGACGCGCTCCACTCGGCGCTCCAGTAGCCCGCCCGGGCGGCGGCCCTCAGCCCTTGACGGCCGCCAGCAGCCCGTCGCCGCCGGTGAGCAGCGCGAGCGTGAGCCGCTCGTCCTCCCGGACGGCCTTCAGCGTCTCGCGCACCGCGGTCGTGTCCTTGTCCCGCTGAGCGGGGTCCGGCACGCGGCCGTGCCACAGCGCGTTGTCCATGAGCAGCAGCCCGCCCGAGCGCAGCAGCCGCATCGCGTGCTCGAGGTACGCCGGGTACTCGGACTTGCGCGCGTCGATGAGGACGATGTCGTAGCCGCCGTCGGTGAGGCGCGGCAGCACGTCGAGCGCCCGCCCCGTGATCATGCGCGCGCGCTCGGGGGCGAAGCCGGCCGCCGCGACCGTGCGGCGCGCGGCCTTGTGGTGCTCGGGCTCGACGTCGATCGTGGTGACGACGCCCGCGGGCGCCATGCCGCGCAGCAGGTACGTGAGCGACACCCCGGCGCCCGTCCCGATCTCGACCGCGGACGTGGCGCGCATCGCGCGCGCGAGCACCTCGATGGCGCGCGCGGCACCCGGCAGGACGGGCACGCATCCGAGCTGGTCGGCGACGTCGCGCGCCTCCAGGATCACGCGGTCCTCCTCGACGAAGTCCTCCGCGTACGCCCAGTTCGCTGCCTCGATGCTCATCGCGCCTCCCTCACGGGGGTCAGCCTATCCGGACGTCCCAGCGAACTCTCAGACTCGCGTGGGAACATGAGGGCATCGGAGCCCGTTGAACGGGTGTGATCGAGGGAGGGAGCACGATGACGGAGACCGCCACGCCGGCAGCCGAGGTCGTCCCTGCCGAGGCGCCCGAGCTCACGTGGGAGAGCATCGTCGCGAACCACTCGGCCCGCGTCTACCGTCTCGCGTACCACCTCACCGGCAACCAGCACGACGCCGAGGACCTCACGCAGGACGTCTTCGTCCGCGTGTTCAACTCGCTGTCGCAGTACAAGCCGGGCACGTTCGAGGGCTGGCTCCACCGCATCACCACCAACCTCTTCCTCGACCGCATGCGCCGCAAGAAGCGCATCCGCTTCGACTTCATGGCGGACGACGACGCGGCCGTCGCGACGTCCGACAGCTTCGACCGTCACGAGCGCTCGGGCCAGCCCGAGGACGCCTTCGACATGTCGAACCTGGGCGACGACATCATCGCCGCGCTCGCCGACCTGCCGCCGGAGTACCGCGCCGCCGTGGTGCTGAGCGACATCGAGGGCCTCTCGTACGAGGAGATCGCCGCCACGCTCGGCATCAAGATGGGCACCGTCCGCTCGCGCCTGTCGCGTGCCCGCGCCCGTCTGCGCGAGTCGCTCGCGCATCGTGCTCCCGTGCGAGGTGGCGCGTGACGGGTCGCCACCTCGGGGATCGGATCCACGACCTCCTCGACCACCGCCTCTCGTCGGAGGCGGCGGCCGAGGCGATGGCCCATCTCGAGCGGTGCGACGAGTGCGCCGCGCGCTGGCGCGAGATGCGCGCCGCGCGCGAGGCGCTGAACTCGTCCGAGGCCGGCATCGACCTGCGCTTCACGCAGCAGCTGCTCGACCGCGACCGCATGGCGGAGATCGCGCAGCAGGAGACGCGCCGGCGGGCGCGCGCCGCGCGCGGGCGCGACCGGCGCCCCGTGGTGCTCACGCTGTCCCTCACCCTCATCCTCGTCGCCGTCATCGGCGCCGCGTACGTCGCCGGCGCTCCCGAGGACGTCGACCCCAGCGTCTCGGCCGCGGCGGACACCGCCGGGCTGAGCGTCGACCGGATGGACGCGGGCGCGCTCCGCGCGGGCGTCCTGTCCGGCGATTGGATCCAACCGGATTGGCAGTCGAGTGGATTCAAGCCTGTCGAGGCGACGGTGCGGGAGGCCTCCAGCGGCGCCCGCTACCTCTCGTACACCCTGCTCACGGGCGACGACAAGGTGCTTGTCGTCGAGCAGCAGGGACGGCTCGCGTACAAGGCCGTGGCCTCGTTGCCGCGCGTCGACGCGGGGGGCCTCGACGCCTATGTGATCGACACCTGGCCGAGCCGTCTCGCCTGGCAGGCGGGCGGCATCGTCGTCGCGGTGCAGTGCAGCTGCGCCCTCGACACGCTCGAGCAGGTGGCCGCCGCATTCCCGCAGGACGACGAGCCCGGGCCCGTCGACCAAGTCCTGGCCGGACTCGGCGTCTTCGGTGACGCCCTCACCGGCCACTAGCCCCCAGGGAAGAGAACCACCCCATGAACGACAACCCCTTCGCGCCTCCGCGCGACGACTCCGGCTCGCACGGCGAGACGACTGCCACCGCCGTCGAGGACTCGACCGTCCGCGTGCACGAGCACGCGCCGGCGACGAACGACACCGTCGAGCTCCCCCCGGCGATCTCCCCGCAGCAGGGCGACGCCGCCCATGCGGGCGACACCCAGGAGTTCATGCCGCCGGCCGAGCCGCCGGCGGACACCCCCGTCACCGCGGCGGCCCCGCAGCCCGGCCGCGTGCGCCGCTCGACCGTCGCCGCGATCGCCGCGGGCGCGCTCGTGCTGGGCCTGGGCGGCGGCCTCGGCGGCGCGTGGGCCTACGACTCGTTCGTGGCCGACGACACCGCGGCGAGCGCCTCGACCGGCTCGACCACCTCGACGCTGCCGACCAGCAGCTCGTCGACCATCGCGCGCACCGACGAGAACACGGTCGCCGCGATCGCGTCCGCCGTGATGCCGTCGGTCGTGTCGATCGAGAACATCCAGGGCGGCCAGGAGGCCGCCGAGGGCTCCGGCTTCGTGATCCGCGAGGACGGCTACATCCTCACCAACAACCACGTGGTCGAGGGCTCCGACAACGACACCGTCACGGTCGTGATGAGCGACGGCAGCGAGTACGACGGCACTGTCGTGGGCGCCACCGGCGACTACGACCTCGCGGTCGTGAAGATCGACAAGGACGGCCTCACCCCGCTCGTGCTCGGCGACTCCGACGAGCTCGTCGTGGGCGACGACGTCATCGCGGTCGGCTCGCCGCTCGGCCTCGAGTCGACGGTGACCACCGGCATCGTCTCCGCGCTGCACCGCCCCGTGACGGCCGGCGACTCGTCCTCGACCGCGTTCATCGACGCGATCCAGACCGACGCCGCGATCAACCCCGGCAACTCCGGCGGCCCGCTCATCAACTCCGACGGCGAGGTGATCGGCATCAACTCGGCGATCGCGTCGCTCGGCAGCTCGTCGAGCGAGGCCGGCTCCGTGGGCCTGGGCTTCGCGATCACGTCGAACCAGGCGCGCCGCACCGCCGAGGAGATCATCGCGACCGGCGAGGCGACCTACCCCGTGGTGGGCGTCATGCTCGACTCGACCTACACGGGCGAGGGTGTCAAGGTCGCGGAGACGACGAACGCCGTCGCCGCGGGCGGACCGGCGGCCGAGGCGGGCATCGAGCCCGGCGACATCATCACCGCGATCGACGGCCGCGTCATCACCCGCAGCGAGGAGCTGATCGTCGCGATCCGCGCCAAGGCCTCGGACGACACGGTCGTGCTGACCGTCGAGCGCGACGGCTCGACGCAGGAGATCTCGGTCACGCTCGTGCCCAACACGGACGTCACGTACCAGGACAGCGGTGAGGAGAACGGGAGCGGACTCGGCGGCGGTGGCGGCCAGCTCCTCCCGGACCCGTCAGAATAGGGTCCATGTTCGACATCAACGGCGGGGAGCTCCTCATCCTCGTGCTGGTCGCCATCGTGGTGATCGGCCCCGAGAGGATGCCGGAGTACGCGAAGCAGCTGCGGTCCCTCGTCGTGCGCGGACGCGACATGTTCCAGGAGGGCAAGGCCACCCTGAAGACCGAGGTCGGCGACGAGGTCGACTGGAAGCAGCTCGACCCTCGTCAGTACGACCCCCGTCGCATCGTCCGTGACGCGCTCAACGAGCCGACGTCGCCTCCCCAGGCGGCGTCGGCTCGGCGCCTCACCCAGGCGCCTCCCGGCGAGGCGCCGTTCGACACCGAGGCCACCTGACGCATCGTCCCCGCGGGCGGACGTCCGGGGCACCCCCGGTTGTTTGGAACAATGGCCCCATGACTCGTGTGTTCTCGGGCATGCAGCCCACCTCCGACTCCCTGCACCTCGGCAACTACCTGGGCGCGCTGGTCGAGTGGGTGAAGCTCCAGGACACGCACGACGCGATCTACTCGGTCGTCGACCTGCACGCGCTCACCACCGGCCCCGACCCGGAGCTGCTGCGGGCGCGCACGCGCCGCACCGCGGCCCAATACCTCGCGGCGGGCGTCGACCCGGAGCGTTCGCTGTGCTTCGTGCAGTCGCACGTGCCGCAGCACGCCGAGCTCGCGTGGGTGCTGTCGACGTTCACCGGCATGGGCGAGGCGTCGCGCATGACCCAGTTCAAGGACAAGGCCCAGAAGACGGGCGAGTCCGGCGCGAACGTGGGCCTGTTCACGTACCCGATCCTCATGGCCGCGGACATCCTGCTGTACGACACCGACGTCGTGCCGGTGGGGGAGGACCAGCGCCAGCACCTCGAGCTGTCGCGCAACCTCGCCGAGCGCCTCAACACGCGCCTGGGCGAGGGCACCGTGATCGTGCCCGAGCCGCACATCGTCAAGGAGACGGCCAAGATCTACGACCTGCAGGACCCGACGAAGAAGATGTCGAAGTCCACGGGCAACCCCAAGGGCATCATCGAGATGCTGGACGACCCGAAGAAGGTCGCGAAGAACATCAAGTCCGCGACCACGGACTCCGGCACCGTCATCAGCTTCGACCGCGAGGCCAAGGCGGGCGTGTCCAACCTGCTCACCATCTACACGGCGCTGACGGGACAGTCCGTCGAGACCCTGGTGGCGGACTACGAGGGCAAGATGTACGGCCACCTCAAGGTGGACCTCGCCGAGGTGGTGGTGAACTACCTCACGCCGTTCCACGACGCCGCGATGGACTGGATCGAGTCGCCCGAGAAGCTCGACGCGGTGCTCGCGCAGGGCGCCGCGAAGGCGTCGGCGCTCGCGCAGACGACGCTCGACCGGATCTACGACAGACTGGGACTGCTGCCCCCGATGCACCGTTGACCCTCTGACCAGGCAAGGAGCACCATGTCGAGCGACGCCGACCTCAAGGCCAAGGCCACCGAGGCGGTCGAGCGCGGCAAGGGGCTCAAGGTCTGGTGGGACGGCTCGTCCTGGGGGCGCGGCCTCAAGCGCTTCTCGGTGCAGAACGGCGCCGTGCTGTCCGCCGGCATCGCGTACTTCACCTTGGCCTCGGTCGCCGCGGGCCTCGTGGTCGCGACCACGCTCGCGACCGTGTTCCTCGCCGGCAACGACGAGCTGAGGTCCTCGCTCGTCGACTACCTGGCGACCGCCGTCCCCGGGCTGATCGCGGAGGACGGCCAGAACGGCATCATCAAGCCCGATGACCTCGGCTCCGGCAGCGCGACGTCCGTCGCGGGCATCATCGGCGTGATCTCGTTCCTCATCCTCATCAACAGCGCCACGAAGTTCATCCGCGGGCTGCGGACGTCCACGCGCACGATGCTCGGCAAGGAGGTCGCCTCCCCGGTGCTGGGCAAGCTGAGGGACTTCGGCGGGCTGTTCGCGCTCGTGCTCATCGCGCTGGTGGGCGTGACGATCCAGGTGGTGGCGTCGGGCGCGGCGCGCACCATCGCGGACGCGGTGGGCCTCACGGTGCCCGCGTGGGAGATCCGTCTGATCGGCTACTTCGCGGGCGTGGTCGCGGACATGCTCTACGTCGCGCTCGTGCTCATGCTGCTGGGCGGCGCGCGGATGTCGTGGCGCGTGTTCTGGGTGATCCTGCTGGCGGCGCTCGCGATCGGGGTGCTGCGGCTCGGCGTCTCCCTGGTGGTGCAGGGCTCGATCGACAGCCCCGTGCTCGCGCCCTTCGCGGCGATCATCACGCTGCTGGTCTTCGTCGACTACGTCAACCGGATCATCCTCATGTGCGCCGCGTGGCTGGGCGCGCACGACCGCGAGCACCACGAGGGGCAGATCCACCCCGAGAGCATCGCGTCGCCCACCGTGGTGATCGCCGGCCCTCGCCGCCTCGGCACGCCGGTGTCCACCGCGCGCGTCACGGTGCGCAACCCCGAGTTCGACGACGACTGAGCGGGCGCATCGTCCCGCGCCACCGTTCGGACCCGTCCCCGTCCGGACGCAACCGGCGTACGAGACCGCGCTCGGCCGCACCGTGCCTGGTCCCGCGCCGCGACACCGCATCCGTACGCCGGTTGCGTGCGCTGCGAGGGGTGTGCTGCGAGAGGGCTGCGCCCCTAGATCTCGCCGGTGGTGAGCACCTTCTTGACCTCGGAGATCGCCTTGGTGACCTCGATGCCGCGCGGGCAGGCCTCCGTGCAGTTGAAGGCCGTGCGGCACTTCCACACGCCGGCCTTGTCGTTGAGGATCTCGAGGCGGTCCCACTGGCCCTCGTCGCGCGAGTCGAAGATGAAGCGGTGGGCGCCCACGATCGCCTGCGGGCCGAAGTACTGGCCGTCGGTCCAGAACACCGGGCACGAGGTGGTGCAGGCGGCGCACAGGATGCACTTGGTCGTGTCGTCGAAGCGCTGGCGGTCCTCGGGGGACTGGAGGCGCTCGCGCGTCGGAGCGTTCCCGGTGGTGACGAGGAACGGCATGATCTCGCGGTACGACGCGAAGAACGGCTCCATGTCGACGATGAGGTCCTTCTCCACCGGCAGGCCCTTGATGGGCTCGACGATGATCGGCTTCGCCGGGTTGAGGTCCTTGAGCAGCGTCTTGCACGCGAGGCGGTTGCGCGCGTTGATGCGCATCGCGTCGGAGCCGCACACGCCGTGCGCGCACGAGCGGCGGAACGCGAGCGAGCCGTCCTGCTCCCACTTGATCTTGTGGAGCGCGTCCAGCACGCGGTCGGTGGCGTGCGCCTCGACCTGGAACTCCTGCCAGTACGACTCGCCCGGGGCGTGGTCGTCCGTGCCCTCCGGGTTGGTGCGGAGGATGCGCAGCGTGACCTGCATGGCCTTGACCTCGCCGACAGCGGGGGACTCGGCGGTCGCCGTCATGTCAGTACTTCCTCTCCATCGGCTGGTACTTGGTCACCACCACCGGCTTGGTGTCGAGCCGGACGCCGTCCTCGGTCGCGTACGCCATCGTGTGGTGCATGAACTTCTCATCGTCGCGCGTGGGGAAGTCCTCGCGGTAGTGGCCGCCGCGCGACTCCTGCCGCGCGAGGGCGCCCGCGACGACGACCTCGGAGATCTCGAGCAGGAAGCCCAGCTCGATCGCCTCGAGGAGGTCGGTGTTGAAGCGTCGGCCGCGGTCGTGGATCGCGACGTCCTTGTACCGCTCCTTCAGCTCGGCGACCACGCGCTGCGCCTCCTCGAGGGAGGTCGCGTCGCGGAACACCTGGACGTTGCGGTCCATCGTCTCCTGCAGCGCCTTGCGGACGTCCGCGACGCGCTCGGTGCCCGAGCCGCTCACGGTCGCGAGGAGTCGGGTGACGATGCCCTCGACCCGGGCCGCCGCATCGTCCGGGAGGACGGCGGCCTCGTCGACCGTCGCGGCGTGCTCGGCGGCGGCGATGCCGGCGCGGCGGCCGAACACGTTGATGTCCAGCAGCGAGTTGGTGCCGAGGCGGTTGGCGCCGTGGACCGACACGCACGCGCACTCGCCGGCCGCGTAGAGGCCCTTGACGATGTCCGTGTTGTTGCGGAGCACCTCGCCGCGCACCGTGGTGGGGATGCCGCCCATCGCGTAGTGCGCGGTGGGGTACACGGGCACCGGCTCGGTGTACGGCTCGACGCCCAGGTAGGTGCGCGCGAACTCGGTGATGTCGGGCAGCTTCTCGTCGATGTGGGCCGGCTCGAGGTGGGTGAGGTCGAGCAGCACGTAGTCCTTGTGGGGACCCGCGCCGCGGCCCTCGCGCACCTCGTTGGCCATCGCACGCGCGACCATGTCGCGGGGCGCGAGGTCCTTGATGGTGGGGGCGTAGCGCTCCATGAAGCGCTCGCCCTCGCTGTTGCGCAGGATGCCGCCCTCGCCGCGTGCGGCCTCCGACAGCAGGATGCCGAGGCCCGCGAGGCCCGTCGGGTGGAACTGGAAGAACTCCATGTCCTCGAGCGGCAGGCCGGCGTTGAGCGCGATGCCCATGCCGTCGCCCGTGAGGGTGTGCGCGTTCGAGGTGGTCTTGAAGACCTTGCCGGCGCCGCCCGTCGCGAAGATGACGGACTTCGCGCGGAACGTGTGGATCTGGCCGGTCGACAGCTCGAGCGCGACCACGCCCGCGACCGCGACCTCCTCGCCCGGCGCTGCGGCCTGCGGGTCCTGGTCGAGGATGAGGTCGAGCACGTAGTACTCGTTGAAGAACTCGACCTCCTGCTTGATGCACTGCTGGTACAGCGTCTGCAGGATCATGTGACCGGTGCGGTCCGCGGAGTAGCACGCGCGGCGCACGGCGGCCTCGCCGTGGTTGCGCGTGTGGCCGCCGAAGCGGCGCTGGTCGACCTTGCCGTCGGGCGTGCGGTTGAAGGGCAGGCCCATCTTCTCGAGGTCGAGCACCGCGTCGATCGCCTCGTGGCAGAGGATCTCGGCCGCGTCCTGGTCGACCAGGTAGTCGCCGCCCTTGACGGTGTCGAAGACGTGCCACTCGGCGTTGTCGTCCTCGACGTTGGCGAGCGCCGCGGCCATGCCGCCCTGCGCCGCGCCGGTGTGCGAGCGGGTGGGGTAGAGCTTGGTGAGGACGGCGGTGCGCGCGCGCTGCGAGCTCTCGAGGGCGGCACGCATGCCGGCGCCGCCGGCGCCGACGATGACGACGTCGTACTCGTGGTGGGTCATCGGACATCCTCACAGAAGCTGGGAAGCAGGGACGGGTCGGCGTCCACGGGGCACGGGTCGAAGCTGAAGATCACGAGCGCGCCGAGCACGATGATGCCGATCACCGCGATGCCGAGCGCGCTGTGCAGCACCTTCCGCAGCCACGGGTGGTGCGCGTAGTCGTTGATGAGCAGCCGCATGCCGTTGCCGCCGTGCAGCAGCGCGAGCACGAGCATGAGGAGGTCCCACACCTGCCAGAGGGGGGACGCCCACTTGCCGGCGACGAAGGCGAAGTCGATCTGGCTGATGCCGTCGCCGGTCATGAGGTTGATGAACAGGTGCGTGACGATCAGGATCAGCAGCACCGGGCCGGTGATGCGCATGAACACCCACGACCACTTCTCGGCGTTGCGGCGGGTGCGGCCGGAGGGCGTGCGGGGCGGGCGGACGGACGGCTGGGCGGTCATCATGCACCCCCGAAGACGTGGCCGAGGTGGCGCCACAGGAACGGCACCATGAGCACGGCGAAGGCGATCCACACGGCCCAGACGAGCTGGCGCTGGTGGCGGAGGGCCCAGGTCGACCGGTCGACCGCGATGATGCGCAGGCCGTTGAACCCGTGCAGGAGGATGGCGGCCACGAGGCCGGCCTCGACCAGGCCGTACAGCGGCGTCTTGTAGCTTCCGATGACCTCGTTGTACGCCTCGGGGGACACCCGCACGAGCGAGGTGTCCAGGACGTGGACGAGCAGGAAGAAGAAGATGGCCACACCGGTGACACGGTGGACCACCCACATCCACATGCCTTCGTGGCCTCGGTACAACGTCGTCGGTGACACGGGTCTCCTCACAGCACTTCTCCGGGCTTGACGGCCATCCTAGTGTGGTCGCCATGACGGCTGAGAACACCGACCCGCGGATCGTGTCCGATCCCGTAGACGATCTGATCACCGTGATCCCGGCCGGGGGAGTGGGGTCCCGGCTGTGGCCGCTGTCGCAGCCGCACCGGCCCAAGTTCCTGCTCGATCTGCTGGGCACCGGCGCGACCCTGATCCAGGACACCGTCGCCCGTGTGAGCCCCCTGTCGGAGCGCGTGATGATCGTGACCGGCGAGCGTCACGCCGAGGCCGTCGGGGCGCAGGTGCCCGGCGTGCCGACCGCGAACATCGTGACCGAGCCGAGCCCGCGCGACTCCATGGCAGCCATCGCGCTCGCGGCCGCCCTCATCGAGGAGCGCTGGGGCCCGCAGGTGATGGCGTCCTTCGCGGCGGACCACCTCATACCGGACGGCGCATCGTTCCGCGCCACCGTGCGCGAGGCCGCCCACGTCGCCCGCGACGGCAAGGTCGTCGTCATCGGCATCGCACCCACCGAGCCCTCCACCGCATTCGGCTACATCGAGATGGGCGGCCCCCTGTCGGGCGAGGCCCGCGAGGTGGCCGCGTTCACCGAGAAGCCCGACGCCGAGACCGCCGCCGGGATGCTCGCGCGCGGCGGGTACGCCTGGAACGCCGGCATGTTCGTCATGCGCACCGACGTCCTGCTCGGGCACCTCGACCGCCTCCAGCCCACGCTCGCCGCGGGCGTGCGCGAGATCGCGGCGGCCTGGGACGGCCCCGCCCGCGCCGAGGTGCTGGCGCGGGTGTGGCCCACGCTGACGAAAATCGCGATCGACCACGCCATCGCGGAGCCCGTCGCGGCCGAGGGCGGCGTCGCCGTGGTCCCCGGCTCGTTCGAGTGGCACGACGTGGGCGACTTCGACTCGCTCGCCGAGCTGTCGGGGGCCGGGGAGGCCCCTGTGGCCATCGGCCGCGACCTCCCGGTCGCGACGGTCGGCGCCCGCGCGCCGCTCGTCGTGGGTGGCAGCAAGCCCGTCGTGGTGGTGGGCGTGGACGATGCGGTGGTCGTCGAGTCCGACGAGGCGATCCTCGTGACGGTGCGCTCCGCGGCGCAGCGCGTGAAGGATGCGGCCGCGGCGCTTTCCGAATCGTGAAACATCACGGAATCGTTGCGAAGGCGCAACGTCCGCGCGACTGTTCGTAACATTGGCACCCGTACGATGACCTCGTACTACCCACGCCCGGTGGCAGCCGGGCATGACATTCAAGGGAAGACACCTGATGAAGAACACCATCCGTGTGGGTGCGATCGCCGCCGTGTCGGCGCTCGCCCTGGCAGCCTGTGCGTCCGCGCCCGAGGAGGAGACGAGCGCCGCGGCCAGCGACGACACCGCTGCTCCCGCTGAGACCGTCGACTTCAAGGCCTGCATGGTCTCCGACTCCGGCGGCTTCGACGACCAGTCGTTCAACCAGTCCGGCTACGAGGGCCTGACCCGCGCGGAGTCGGAGCTCGGCATCGAGATCGCCTCGGCCGAGTCCTCCACCGAGGCCGACTTCGGCCCGAACATCGAGGCCCAGGTCGCCGCCGGCTGCGACCTCATCATCACGGTCGGCTTCCTGCTCTCGCAGGCGACCGTGGACGCGGCGCTCGCGAACCCGGACGTCCACTTCGCGATCATCGACGACCTCGCGGACAACGACTACGACGGCGAGATCGACGCCCCGAACATCAAGCCGATCACCTTCGAGACCGACGAGGCCTCGTTCCTCGCGGGCTACGCCGCGTCGAGCGTCACCGGCGGCACCATCGCGACCTTCGGTGGCATGAACATCCCGTCGGTCACCATCTTCATGGACGGCTACCTCGCCGGCGCGAACTACTACAACGACACCAACAGCGCCGACGTCAAGGTGCTCGGCTGGGACGGCACCGACGGTCAGTTCACCGGTGACTTCTCCGACCAGGCCAAGGGCAAGAACGTCACCGAGACGTTCCTGGACCAGGGCGCCGACATCGTCATGCCCGTCGCGGGCCCCGTGGGCCTCGGCGCCGCGGCCGCTGTCGAGTCCGCTGGCGACGCGTGGCTGATCGGTGTGGACTCCGACTGGACCCTCACCACCGACTACGCCGACATCATCTTCACCTCGGTGCTGAAGAACATCGGCAACTCGGTGTTCGACACCATCGCGGAGACGGTCGACGCCGGCTTCTCGACCGAGCCGTACGTCGGCACGCTCGAGAACGAGGGCGTGGGCGTCGCGGACTTCGCCGAGGGCACCGTCGACGACGCGGTCCTCACCGAGCTCGACACGATCAAGGCCGGCATCATCGACGGCTCGATCTCGGTCGACCTCTCCTAAGCAGCAACAACGCGGGGGCGCGCTGCAGGCCTGGCCTGTGGCGCGCCCCTCGTCGTGTCCGCTAGTAGGCTCGGTTGAGTCCGGGCAATGACGTGGGAGGACCCCTGTGAAACTCGAGCTCCGCGGTATCACCAAGCGCTTCGGAGACTTCACCGCGAACGACCGGATCGACCTCGTGGTCGAGCCCGGAACCGTCCACGCCCTGCTGGGCGAGAACGGCGCCGGCAAGTCGACGCTCATGAACGTGCTGTTCGGCCTGTACGACGCCGACGAGGGCGAGGTGCTGCTCGACGACGAGCCCGTCGTCTTCGACGGCCCGGGCGACGCCATGACGGCCGGCATCGGCATGGTCCACCAGCACTTCATGCTCGTGCACCCGTTCACCGTCGCCGAGAACGTGATGCTCGGCCACGAGGACGTGCGCGGACCCGCGAAGCTCCTCGACGTCGAGGCGGCCCGCGCGAAGGTCCGCGAGATCTCCGAGCGCTTCAACTTCAACGTCGACCCCGACGCCGTCATCGAGGACCTCCCGGTGGGCGCGCAGCAGCGGGTCGAGATCATCAAGGCGCTGTCGCGCGACGCCTCTCTGCTGATCCTGGACGAGCCCACCGCCGTGCTCACGCCCCAGGAGACCGACGAGCTGCTCGGCATCGTCAAGGACCTCCGCGACGCCGGCACGGCCGTCGTGCTCATCACGCACAAGCTCCGCGAGGTGCAGGCCGTCGCCGACACCATCACCGTGATCCGTCGCGGCAAGGTCGTGGGCACCGCCGAGCCGACGGCCTCGCAGGAGGAGCTCGCGTCGCTCATGGTCGGCCGCGCCGTCACGATGCGCGTGGACAAGGAGCCCGCGAAGCCCGGCGAGACGATGCTCGAGGTCGACGGCCTCACCGTGGTCGACGACGCCGGCATCGTCCAGCTCGACGGCGTCTCCTTCGAGGTCAAGGCGGGCGAGATCCTCGCCATCGCGGGCGTCCAGGGCAACGGCCAGACCGAGCTCACCGAGGCGCTCCTCGGCGTGGTCCCCGCCGACGCGGGCAGCGCCACGCTCGACGGCGAGGTCATCACCGGCCGCACGATCAAGGAGGTGCTGCACTCCGGCATCGGCTTCGTCCCGGAGGACCGCACCGAGGACGGCATCGTCGCGAGCATGACGATCTCCAACAACCTCATCCTCGACGTCCACGACAAGGCGCCCTACGCCAAGGGCGGTGCCCTGCAGCCCAAGGTGATCGCCGAGGAGGCGCGCAAGCACGTCGAGCAGTTCGACGTCCGCGCGACCGGGATCGACCAGACCGCCGGCTCGCTCTCGGGCGGCAACCAGCAGAAGGTGGTGCTCGCGCGCGAGCTGTCCCGCCCGCTCAAGCTGCTGATCGCCTCGAACCCGACCCGCGGCCTGGACGTCGGCTCGATCGAGTTCGTCCACAAGCGCATCGTCGCCGAGCGCGACTCGGGCGCCGCCGTCATCATCGTGAGCGCCGAGCTCGACGAGGTGGTCGCGCTCGCCGACCGCATCGCGGTCATGTACCACGGCCGGATCGTCGGCATCGTGCCGCCGGACACCGACCGCGACACGCTCGGCCTGATGATGGCCGGCGCCCACGACGAGGAGGAGGCCGCGTGAGCGCCGACAGCCAGACCACCGAGGACCAGCGCGACGAGGAGGCCCCGCCGGAGGACCGCTGGCGCCGCGCGCTGAGGGAGATCGTCGAGAGTTCGTCCATGGTCGTCTTCATGGCGATCGTCGCCTCGATGATCATCGGCGGCGTGCTGATCATCTTCGCGGACGAGGCGGTCCGCGAGTCCGCCGCGTACTTCTTCTCGCGTCCGGGTGACACGTTCTCCGCGATCGGCGACGCCCTCGGCTCCGCGTACTCCTCGATGTTCAACGGCGCCGTCCTCAACCTCGAGGCGTCGTCCTTCGCGGGTGTGATCAAGCCGCTCACGCAGACGCTCACCATGGCGACGCCGCTGATCTTCGCGGGTCTCGGCCTCGGGATCGGCTTCCGTGCCGGCCTGTTCAACATCGGTGCCCAGGGCCAGCTGCTCATGGGCGCCACCTTCGGCGCCTACATCGGCTTCGCGTTCAGCCTCCCCGCCGGTCTCCACCTGGCGCTCGCGGTCATCGGATGCGCGGTCGGCGGCGCGATCTGGGGTTTCATCCCCGGCATCCTCAAGGCCAAGCGCGGCGCGCACGAGGTGATCGTCACGATCATGCTCAACTACGTCGCGCTGTACCTCGTGGCATGGCTGCTGTCGCTCGACGCCTTCCAGCGCGAGGGCAGCGACAACCCCATCTCGCCGTTCGTCGCCGAGACGGCGCAGTACCCCAAGATCCTCGGCGTGCAGTTCAACCTGCACCTCGGCTTCCTGCTCGCGCTCGCGTGCGCGTGGGGCGCGTGGTGGCTGATGGAGCGGTCGACGCTCGGCTTCCGCCTGCGCGCCGTGGGCGCCAACCCGAGCGCGGCGCGCACGGCGGGCATGAACATCGGCACCGCGACGATCATCACGATGGTGATCGCCGGTGGACTCGCCGGCCTCGCGGGCTCCGCGCCGGTGCTCGGCACCCAGAAGTTCCTCACGGACGCGGTCGCGGGAACGCTCGGCTTCGACGCGATCACGGTCGCGCTGCTCGGCCGCTCGCGGCCGCTCGGCATCGTGCTCGCCGCGATCCTGTTCGGCGGCCTGCAGGCCTCGGGCCCGTCGCTCCAGGTCAACGCCGGCCTCCCGGTCGACATCGTCGTCGTGATCCAGGCGACCATCGTGCTCTTCATCGCGGCGCCGCCCCTGGTGCGCGCGATGTTCCGACTGCCCGCCCCCGCGCACGAGAAGGAGGTGGCGGCATGACCGCGACCGTCGCCGACGCCCCCGCCGCCCCGGTCTCGGGCGCGCCGATCCCGCCCAAGAAGTGGGGCGCCGCGATCGCCCTCGGCGTGATCGCGCTGCTGTCGCTGATCTTCTTCGGCTTCGGCACGCCGGCCGGCTCGACCACCAAGTTCGTGATCGCGCGCAAGACGGACTTCATCCAGCTGCCGAGCCTCACGGTGCCGTCGGAGCTCGCGGCGATCCTGCTGTCGCTCGTCGGCCTCGCCCTCGCGGGCTGGGTCGCCTACCGCGCGAACCAGCGTCGCAAGGTGGGGATCTGGCTGCCCATCGTCTACGGCATGGCGATCATGGGCGCGCTGCTCACGTGGGCCGGCGCGGGCCGCGAGGCCACCAGCATCCAGCTGACCGGCCTGCTCACCAGCTCGCTGTTCCTCGCCGTGCCGCTCGTGTTCGGCGCCCTCGCGGGCACCCTGTGCGAGCGCTCCGGCATCATCAACATCGCGATCGAGGGCCAGCTGCTCGCCGGCGCCTTCCTCGCGGCGCTCGTCGGCTCGATGGCCGGCAACGCGTACGTGGGCCTCATCGCGGCGCCCGTCGCGGGCGCCCTGGTGGGCCTGCTGCTGGCGATCTTCGCCACCAAGTACTGGGTCAACCAGATCGTGGTCGGCGTGGTGCTCAACATGCTGGTGATCGGCCTCACCGGCTTCTTCTTCAGCACCCTGATGAGCGACGACCCGTCGCTCAACCAGCCGATCGGCCTCGAGAAGCTGCCGATCCCGCTGCTGTCGAAGATCCCGGTCCTCGGCCCGGTCCTGTTCAACCAGAACCTGCTGGTCTACATCCTGTACGTCGCCGTCGCGGCGCTGCAGATCATGCTCTTCAAGTCCCGCTGGGGCCTGCGGGTGCGCGCCGTCGGCGAGCACCCCAAGGCCGCGGACACCGTCGGCATCCAGGTGAACCGCACCCGCATCCGCAACACGGTGCTGGGCGGCGCGGTCGCCGGCCTCGGCGGCGCGTTCTTCACCGTTGCCTCGGGTCTCGCCTTCGGCAAGGAGATGACAGCCGGCAAGGGCTATATCGCGCTCGCCGCGATGATCCTCGGCCGGTGGAGCCCGCGCGGCGCGCTCGCCGCGGCGCTGCTCTTCGGATTCGCGGACGCCCTGCGCGTGCAGCTCGGCGCGATCGGCTCGCCGATCCCGTCGCAGTTCCTCGCGATGACCCCGTACCTCGCGACGATCTTCGCCGTCGCGGGCCTGGTGGGCCACGCCCGTCCGCCGGCCTCCGAGGGCATCCCCTACAAGAAGTAGGACGATGACCGACGTCGACTGGGAGCTCCTCCGGGCCCGTGCCCGCGAGGCGAGCGAGCGGGCCTACGTGCCCTACTCGAAGTACCGCGTGGGCGCCGCCGCGCTCACCGACACGGGCGAGGTGGTGACCGGCGCCAACGTCGAGAACGCGAGCTACGGGCTCACGCTCTGCGCGGAGTGCGCGCTCGTGTCGAAGCTGCACACGGACGCGCTGGGCACGCGTCTCGTCGCGTTCGCGTGCGTCGACGCGGCGGGTGCCCCGCTGCAGCCCTGCGGTCGGTGCCGCCAGCTGCTGTACGAGTTCGGCGGCCCGGCCCTGCTCATCGACGGGCCCGAGGGCACCCTCACCCTGGACGATCTTCTTCCCTGGGCCTTCGGGCCCCAGCACCTCGAGGAGGGCTGACATGGCCGAGCGCCACGACGCCGTCGACGTCATCCGCGTCAAGCGGGACGGCGGCACCCTGACCGACGACCAGATCGACTGGGTGGTCGACGCGTACACGCGCGGCGCCGTCGCGGACGAGCAGATGAGCTCGCTCGCGATGGCGATCCTCCAGCGCGGCATGAGCCGCGCCGAGATCTCGCGTTGGACGCAGGCCATGATCGAGACCGGCGAGCGGCTCGACTTCTCGTCGCTGTCGCGCCCCACCGCGGACAAGCACTCCACGGGCGGCGTGGGCGACAAGATCACGCTGCCGCTCGCGCCCCTCGTCGCGGCGTGCGGCGTCGCGGTGCCGCAGCTGTCGGGGCGGGGCCTCGGCCACACCGGCGGCACCCTCGACAAGCTCGAGTCCATCCCCGGCTGGCGCGCCGCCATGTCGAACGAGGAGATGCTCGCCCAGCTCGAGGACGTGGGCGCGGTCATCTGCGCCGCCGGCTCGGGCCTCGCGCCCGCCGACAAGAAGCTGTACGCGCTGCGCGACGTCACCGGCACCGTCGAGGCCATCCCGCTCATCGCCTCGTCCATCATGTCCAAGAAGATCGCCGAGGGCACGGGCGTGCTCGTCCTGGACGTCAAGGTGGGCACCGGCGCGTTCATGAAGGACATCGACCAGGCGCTCGAGCTCGCGCGCACCATGGTCGACCTCGGCACCGACGCGGGCGTGGTGACGTCCGCGCTGCTCACCGACATGTCGACCCCGCTGGGCCGCGGCATCGGTAACGGCCTCGAGGTCACCGAGTCGGTCGAGGTGCTCGCCGGCGGCGGCCCCGCCGACGTGGTCGAGCTCACGCTGGCCCTCGCGCGCGAGATGCTCGTGGGCGCGGGCGTGACCGACGTCGACCCGGCGGACGCCCTCAAGGACGGCCGCGCGATGGACGCGTGGCGCCGCATGATCGCCGCGCAGGGCGGCGACCCCGACGCCCCGATGCCCGACGCTCCGCACGTCGAGGAGGTGCGCGCCGACCGCGACGGCGTCATCACCCGCATGGACGCCCTCGGCGTGGGCGTCGCCGCGTGGCGCCTGGGCGCCGGCCGCGCCCGCAAGGAGGACCCGGTCCAGGCGTCCGCCGGCGTCTACCTGCACAAGGTGGTCGGCGACGAGGTCAAGGCGGGCGACGTGATCATGACCCTGCACACCGAGACCGAGGACCGCATGCCGCGCGGGCTCGCCGCGCTGGTCGAGGCCTGCGACGGCGCCGGCACGCTCGACATCACGCCGGGCGGCTCGGTCGAGCGCAGCATCATCCTCGACTCCGTCGGCGCCCACACCCGCTAGATGTCCTGGACCCTGACCGCCGTGGCCGCCCGCGCGGCCGGACTGCTCGGGCTGTCCGAGCGGCGCCCGCCCGAGGACGCCGCCTCGCTCGACGGGCTCTTCGAGCGCGCGTTCCAGCGCGCGGTCGACCGCGCCTCCGCGGCCGACGCCAAGGCGCTCGAGGTGTCGCGCGACCAGATGGCGGACGATGCGGCGGTGCTCCACCGCGCCGTCGCATCGGGCGCACCCGTCCCCGCCGTCGCGGCCCTCGCGGCCGGCTGGGAGTCGCTGGGGGAGGAGACCCGGCGCATCGTCTCCCACCCGCAGGGCGAGGGCGCCGGGGCGCTCGAATGGGGCGGCGTGCGCGCCCGCCAGGTCGACCAGACCACCTGCGGCGCCGCGACCATGGGCCTCATGCTCATGGTGGGCGACCCGTTCGTCGCCCTGTGGATCGCGACCGGCCGCTCCCTGGCCGGCTACGAGCCGTCCGAGGCGCTGCACGCCGAGGCCGAGGGATTCGAGACGCTCACCATCGCCGAGCGCTGGCACGCGCTGCAGCGGGTCATCCACGCGCAGACCACCGCGTCCGCGCTGGGACCGGTCGCGTGGCCGCGCTCGCTCGGCACGCCCCCGTGGAAGGTCGACGACTCGACGCGCTTCGCGGGCCTGCGCTTCCGCGGATCGCTCGTCGACGACTCGTCGCCGGACAGCCTCGCGCCGCTGCTCGCGCACGCGCGGCGCGCGCTCGGCGACGGCATCCCCGTCCCGATGTTCACGTCCGGCGACTCGTCGCTGGGCCTCGACTCCGTGATCCCGCGGCACGTGGTGCTGCTCGTCGCGGACACCGGCGACGGCTTCCTCGTGTACGAGCCCTCCGCCGGCGCGGTGCTGCCGCTCGCGGACACGGACCTGCACCCGGACGCGGGCCGGCTCCCCGCGCTGGGGCAGTGGTCGCGCGCCTCGTGGCTCGTGCTCCCGGTGCCGCGCCGCTCGTGACGCGCGGCCCGCATCGCGCGGCTAGCCTGGCCTCATGACTCTCAGCACCTCGGACATCCTCGCCCTGCCCAAGGTCGTGCTCCACGACCACCTCGACGGCGGGCTCCGCCCCGCGACCCTCATCGAGCTGGCCGGCGAGATCGGCCACGAGCTGCCCTCGACCGACCCCGACGAGCTCGCCCGGATCTTCGCCGAGAACGCGGACTCGGGCGACCTCGTGCGCTACCTCGAGGCCTTCGCGCACACCACCGCCGTCATGCAGACCGCGGCCAACCTCACCCGGGTCGCGCGCGAGGCCGTCCTCGACCTCGCGGCCGACGGCGTCATCTACGCCGAGCTGCGCTACGCGCCCGAGCAGCACGTCTCCGGCGGGCTGACCCTGCAGGAGGTCGTCGAGGCCGTGCAGGCGGGGATCGAGGAGGGCGTCTCCGCCGCGCTCGAGGCCGGCTACGCGATCCGCGCCGCGGCGATCCTGGACGCCATGCGCCACCTCGACCGCTCCCTCGAGATCGCGCAGCTCGCGCTCGACAACCGCGGGGCCTGCTGCGTCGGCTTCGACATCGCCGGACCCGAGCTGGGCTTCCCGGCCGCGAACCACAGCGAGGCCTTCCAGCTGCTGCGCGAGCACCACATGCCCGTCACCATCCACGCCGGCGAGGCCGACGGCGCCGCCTCGGTGGGCGAGGCGATCGGCCTGGGCTCGGCCCGCCGCATCGGCCACGGCGTGCGCATCCACGAGGACATCGACGGCTTCGGCGGCGAGGAGCTCGTGCTCGGCGTCGTCGCGCAGCACGCGCTCGACATGCAGATCCCGCTCGAGTGCTGCCCCACGTCGAACGTCCAGACGGCCGCCGCATCGTCCATCGCGGACCACCCGATGCACGAGCTGCGCAACCTGGGCTTCGCCGTCACCGTCAACACGGACAACCGGCTCGTGTCGGGCGTGACCATGTCGTCGGAGTTCGCGGCGCTCGCCGAGGTCGGCTGGACCAAGGAGGACCTGTTCGAGGCCACCCTCGCCGCAGCGTGGGGCGCGTTCCTGCCCTACGACGAGAAGGCGGACCTCGCGGAGCTCGTGATCGAGGGCTACGGCATCGACCTGTAGCCGGCGCGTCCGTGGGCCTCAGTGCGCGAGCTTGAGGCCCACGACGCAGCCGACGATGCCGAGGATGAGGACGATGCGCAGCAGGCTCGCGCTCTCGGCGCCCGTGAACATCGCGTAGCCGACCGTCAGCGCGGCGCCGATGCCGACCCACACCGCGTACGCCGTGCCGACCGGGAGGCCGCGCATGGCGTACGCGAGACCGGCCATGCTCGCGGCCAGTGCGACCGCGAACACGGTGGTCGGCAGGGGACGGGTGAAGCCGTCGCTGCGGCCCAGCGCGGTGGCCCAGACGGCCTCGAGGATCCCGGACAGGATGAGGATGGCCCATGACATGGCGTGCTCCCGTGTGACGTCTTGTCGCGTGGCCGGGTACGTCACCCTCGTCCGGGAGCCGCGGAGCGGGCTCTGGCCCGAGGGTCTCACGTCCCCCGGCGGGTGGCAAACCCGTGCGCGGCCTAGGCTGGTCCCATGACTCTCACCCGTGCCGAGCTGGCCCAGTACGTCGACCACACCCTCCTCAAGCCCGAGGCGACCCCCGCGGACGTCGAGGCGCTCATCGCGGAGGGCGCCGAGCTCGGCGTGTTCTCCGTGTGCGTCTCGCCGTCGATGCTCCCCGTGAGCACCCCCGAGGGCCTCGCCGTCGCCACGGTGTGCGGCTTCCCGTCGGGCAAGCACCAGTCGTCCATCAAGGCCGCCGAGGCCGCGCTGTCGATCGAGCAGGGCGCCGACGAGGTCGACATGGTGATCGACATCGCCGCCGCGCTCGCGGGCGATTTCGACGCGGTCCAGGCCGATGTCGCCGCGGTCCGCGCGGCCGTGCCCGCGGGCAAGATCCTCAAGGTGATCATCGAGTCCGCCGCGCTCACCGACGAGGCGATCGTCGGCGCGTGCCGCGCCTCCGAGGCCGCCGGCGCGGACTTCGTGAAGACCTCCACCGGCTTCCACCCCGCGGGCGGCGCGTCCGTCGAGGCCGTGCGGCTGATGGCGGAGACCGTGGGCGGGCGCCTGGGCGTCAAGGCCTCGGGCGGCATCCGCACGTGGGACGCCGCAGTCGCGATGATCGAGGCCGGCGCCACGCGCCTGGGCCTCTCCGGCACCGCAGCCGTCCTTGACGGCGCGGAGGCCACCGGGTCCTACTGACCCGCGCCGCAGATCCACCTGTCGACGCCCGCGGTACCGCTCATGGTGCGGAACCGCGGGCGTTCCGCGTCTCCGGTACCGCTGGTGGTGCGCCGGGGATACGCCCGCCCCGCCGGCGGGATCACCGGCGGGGCGGAGGGTGCGGGCTGGCAGCCCTTAGATCCCCAGCGCCACCGTCACATCGGCCCTCAGCAGCTCCATCGTGGTCGCCGCGGCCGCCTTGGCCGCCGCCACGTCGTCGCCCTCGACCGGCACGATGACCTCGAGGTACGCCTTGACCTTCGGCTCGGTGCCGGACGGCCGCACGATCACGCGCGCGCCGGACTCGGCCGCGAGGTGCAGGCCCGTCGTGCCGGGCAGCCCGCGGAAGCCCTCCGACATGTCGTCGGTCGCCACCACGGGCGAGCCGGCGAGCGTGGCCGGGGGCGCGGACATGAGCCGCGACATCGTGGCCGGGATCTCCGCGAGGTCCGCGTACCGCGCCGACACCTGGGACGTGAGGTACACGCCGTACGCGCGGGCGAGGTCGTCGATCGCGTCGGCCAGCGTCCGCCCGCCGGCCTTGAGCTCGGACACGAAGTCCGCCATGAGCAGCGCCGCGGAGACGCCGTCCTTGTCGCGCACCAGGTCGGGCGCGACGCAGTAGCCCAGCGCCTCCTCGTAGCCGAAGACCATGCGCGGCGTGCGCCCGATCCACTTGAAGCCGGTCAGGGTGTTCGCGTGCCCGAGCCCGTGCGCCTCCGCGATCGCGCCCAGTTGCTGCGAGGACACGATCGAGTTGGCCAGCACGTGCGCGCCCGCGGGCGTCGACGAGGCGATGCGCTCGCCCAGCAGCGAGCCCACGACGTCGCCGTGGAGCATGGTCCAGGACCCGTCGATCACGGTGGCGACCGCGCAGCGGTCCGCGTCGGGGTCGTTCGCGATGACCACGTCGGCGCCCACCGAGGTCGCGAGGGCGAGGGCGAGGTCGATCGCGCCCTTCTCCTCCGGGTTGGGGAAGTCGACGGTGGGGAAGTCCGGGTCGGGCTCGGCCTGCTCCGCGACGGTGTGGACGTCGGTGAAGCCCGCGGCGCGCAGCACGCGCTCCACGGTCTCTCCGCCCACGCCGTGCAGCGGGGTGAGGACGATGCGCGTGGCGGCCCGGCGCTCGGCCACCGGGGCGACCTCGCCGCCGAGCTCCGCGACCTGCGCGACGTAGTCGTCGACCACGCCCTCGCCCAGGACGCGCCAGCCCTCGGTCGCGCGCGGCACCGCGGCGACCGCGGGGACGGCGGCGATGCGGGACGCGATCGCCGCATCGTACGGCGGCACGATCTGCGCGCCCTGACCCTCGTCCGTGACCACGCGTCCACCCAGGTAGACCTTGTAGCCGTTGTCCTGGGGCGGGTTGTGCGAGGCCGTCACCATGACGCCCGCGTCGGCGTCGAGCAGGCGCGTCGCGAACGCGAGCACCGGGGTGGGCAGGGTGCGGGGGAGCAGCAGCGCCTCGTGCCCGGCGGCGGTCATCACCGCGGCCGTGTCGAGCGCGAACGCGTGCGAGCCGTGCCGCGCGTCGTAGCCGATCGCGACGCGCGCCGGGCCCTCGACGCCCAGCTCCGCGAGCGCGTCGGTGAGGTAGCGCGCCAGGCCCGCGGCCGCCCGGATGACCACCGCGCGGTTCATGCGGTTCGGGCCCGCGCCGATGCGGCCGCGCAGGCCCGCGGTGCCGAACTCGAGGAAGCCCGCGAAGCGGTCCTCCAGGTCGGCGAGCGCGTCGGCGGAGCCGGCCACGGCGGCCTCGAGCACGCCGGTGAGCTCCTCGCGGGTGACGTCGTCCGGGTCGTCCTCGATCCAGGCCTCGGCCCGGGCCAGCAGCTCCTCCATCACATCTCCCTCACGATCGCGGCGAGCAGCGCGGAGATGCGGGGCCCCGCCTCGCGGCCCGTGTCGAGCACCTCCTGGTGGTCCAGCGTGTCGCCGCCGATGCCCGCGGCGAGGTTGGTGACGAGCGACAGGCCCAGGGTCTCCATGCCCGCCTCACGCGCCGCGATGGCCTCGAGCACGGTCGACATACCCACGAGGTTCGCGCCCAGCGTCGCGGCCATGCGCACCTCGGCGGGCGTCTCGTACTGCGGGCCCGTGAACTGGATGTAGATGCCGTCGACCAGGTCGCCGTCGATGCCGCGCGCGATGTCGCGCAGCCGCGGCGAGTACACCTGGCTCATGTCGACGAACGTCGCGCCCTCGAGCGGAGTCGCTCCCGTGAAGTTGATGTGGTCCTCCAGGAGCACCACCGACCCGGGGCCCACCTCGGGGCGGGTCGAGCCGCAGCCGTTGGTGAGCACGAGCTGCGTGCAGCCCGCGGCGGCGGACATGCGGATCGCGTGCGCGACCTTGGCGGCGTCCCGCACCTGGTAGAAGTGCTGGCGCGCGCCGAGCACCAGCACGCGCTTGCCGTGCGGGGTGACGAGCGAGCGGAACACCGGGTGGTGGCCCGGCACCACGTGGGCGTCGAAGCCCGGGATGTCGGTCGCGTCGATCCGCGCGACCTCCTCGCCGATGAGGTCGGCCGCGCCGCCCCATCCGGAGCCCAGGACGAGGGCGATGTCGTGGTGGTCGACGCCGGTCGCGGCGGCGAGGGTGGCCGCGGCCTCCGCGGCGAACTCGGTGGCAGAAGTCATGCGTCGAGCCTAGCCGTCGCGCCCGCCCGGGGCAGGGCGGGAGAGGCGCCCGGGACCGCGGACGATGCGCGGGGACCGGCGCATCGTCCCGCGTGCGGTTGAATGGGGCCATGTCCCCTCGCGTCGTCATCGTCGGCGGCGGTCCGGGCGGCTATGAGGCGGCGCTGGTGGCCGTCAAGGCCGGGGCGGAGGTGACGCTGATCGAGCGTCACGGCCTCGGCGGCAATGCCGTCCTCACCGACGTCGTCCCCTCCAAGACCGTCATCGCCACCGCCGAGTGGCTCACCATCGCCGGGCGCGCGTCCGAGCTCGGGATCCGTCGCCACGACGGCGACGAGATCGCGCGCGACCTCACCGTCGACATGGGCCAGGTGAACTCGCGCGTCAAGGCGCTCGTGCGCAAGCAGTCCGGCGACATCGGCGCCCGGCTCGAGCGCAACGGCGTCCGCGTGGTCGCGGGCGAGGCCCGCCTCGACGGGCCGCACACCGTGGTGGTGGGCGACGAGCGCCTCGAGGCGGACGCGGTGCTGCTCGCTGTGGGCGCGCGCCCGCGCGTGGTGCCCGGCTGCGAGCCGGACGGCGAGCGGATCCTCACGTGGACCCAGCTGTACGACCTCGACGAGCTGCCCGAGCACCTCATCGTCGTCGGCTCGGGCGTCACCGGCGCCGAGTTCGCCGGCGCGTACCGCCTGCTGGGCGCCGAGGTCACGCTCGTCGCGTCGAAGGACCGCGTGCTCGCGCGCGAGGACCCCGACGCCTCGGCGCACCTCACCCAGGTGTTCCGCGACCGCGGCATGCACCTCGTCGGCGGCCGCGCCGCCTCCGTCGCACGCACGGCCGACGGCGTGCGCGTCACGCTCGAGGACGGCACGGTGCTCGAGGGCTCGCACGCGCTCATGGCGGTCGGCTCGGTGCCCAACACCGAGGGCCTGGGGCTCGAGGAGGCGGGCGTCGAGCTCGACGACCGCGGCCTCATCCGCGTGGACCGCGTGAGCCGCACCACCGCGCGCGGCGTCTACGCGGCCGGCGACTGCACCGGCGTGCTGCCGCTCGCCTCCGTGGCGGCGACGCAGGGCCGCATCGCGATGGCGCACGCGCTCGGCGACGCGGTCACCCCGCTCGACCTGGGGCTGGTCGCGTCCAACGTGTTCACCGTGCCCGAGATCGCCTCGGTGGGCGCCAGCGAGGCCGAGCTCAAGGAGCGCGGCCTGTTCTACGAGGTGTCGACCCTCGACCTCGCGCGCAACCCGCGAGCGAAGATGCTCGGCATCGACGAGGGCTTCGTCAAGGTCTTCGGCCACACGGTGACGGGTCAGGTCTTCGGCGCCGTGATCGTCGCGCCGCGGGCCGGCGAGCACATCTTCCCGCTGTCCCTCGCGGTCGCCCACCACCTCACGGTCGACGACGTCGCCGACGCCTTCACGGTCTACCCGTCGCTCACGGGCACGATCGCGGAGGCCGCGCGCCGCCTGCACCGCATGGAGGACCCCCGCAAGGGCTAGGCGAACAGCTCCTGGCCCACGTACGCCCCGTCGGAGCCCAGCACGGATCCGGCGGGCAGGCCCGGCGGGATCGCGAACAGCGCGGAGCCGGTGGTGCGCAGGTACTCGATCGTCATGACGTCCGAGCTCGACAGCGCGTTCTGGACCGGCACGAACTGCGTCTCGGGATCGCGCACGTACGCGAGGAAGAACAGACCCGCGTCGAGGCGACCCAGGTCGTCGGCGCCGTCGGTGAAGTTGTAGCCGCGGCGCATCATCCTGGCGCCGCCGTGCGCGGACGGGTGCGCGAGCGCCACGTGCGACGTGGGCCGGATCAGCGGCTCGCCGTCGCGGCCCTCGACCGTGAAGTCGGGCTCGGTGAACTCGGTGCCGCCCGACAGCGGGGCGCCGGAGCCCTTGGTCCGGCCCACGTCCTGCTCCTGCTGCTGCAGCGACGTGCGGTCCCAGATCTCCGCGAGGATGCGGATGCGGCGCGCGACCAGGTACGAGCCGCCGGCCATCCAGGCCTGCCCGTCCGCCGCATCGGCCCACACCCAGCGGTCGACGAGCTCGGTGTCCTCGGCGCGCAGGTTGGCGGTGCCGTCCTTGAAGCCCATGAAGTTGCGCGGCGTCTGCTGCGCGCGCGTGGTGGAGGAGGTGCGCCCGAAGCCCAGCTGCGACCACCGGATCGCGGCGTCGCCGAACGCGAGGCGCGAGAGGTTGCGGATCGCGTGGACCGCGACCTGCGGGTCGTCGGCGCAGGCCTGGATGCACAGGTCGCCGCCGGTGAACCGCTCCTCGAGGGTGTCGCCCGAGAACCTGGGCAGGTCGATGAGCTGCGCGGGCCGCTTCGACGCCAGCCCGAAGCGGTCGTCGAACAGGCCCGGCCCGAAGCCGAACGTGATGGTGAGGCCGGAGGCGGGCAGGCCGAGCGCCTCGCCCGTGTCGTCCGGCGGGGCGGCGTACGCGCCGCCCGCGGCGCCCGAGCCGAGCTCCGAGCCGGTCATGAGCCGCGCGGCGGCCTCGGACCAGCGGCGCAGCAGCGAGATCACGCGCGCCCGGGAGTCGGTGGTGATGTCGAAGGCCGCGAAGTGGAGGCGGTCCTGCTGCGGCGTGACGATGCCGCTCTGGTGCGCGCCGAAGAAGTCGTAGGCGTTCTGCTGCAGCGGGTCCGCGGTGGCCCGGCCGGCGGCGAAGCCGCCCGCGGTGAGGGCCGCGGCGCCCGCGACCGCGCCGGCGGTGCCCAGCACGGCGCGTCGCGAGACGCCCGTGCGGGGAGCGTCGGCGGCGACCGCCGCATCGTCCCCGGGGACGGGCGCGGGCGCGCCCCCGCCCTCCTCGACGGAGGGGGCGGGGGCGGCCTGGTGGTCCTGCTCGGTCATGCGGGGAACCTTAGAGGACCGCCGCGGCCGTGAGGCGCGAGAGGGGCTCGCCGAGGGCGTCGACCGAGCGCGCGAGCTCGACGATCTGGTCCTCGGTGAGGTCGGTGTAGAGCACGAAGCCGTCCTCGATCGAGCCGTACTGCGCGAGCAGCTCGTTCAGCTCGGCGAAGCGCGAGTCGAGCTCCTCGACGAGGTCGGGGTCGGACTCGAGGGTGACGTCGCGGAGGACGCCGAACGCGACCGCGGCGCCATCGACGTTGGCCTGGAAGTCCCACAGGTCGGTGTGCGACCAGATCTCCTCCTCGCCGGTGATCTTGCCGGCGGCCACCTCGTCGAGCAGCTCCTTCGCGCCGTTGCCCACCTGGAAGGCGTCGATCGCGAAGTCCTCGGCGTTGACGCGCGCGGCGAGCTCGGCGGTGTCGGCGGCGAGCTTGTCCGCGAGCTCCTGGCGCTCGTCGGCGGTGACGTCGTAGCCCTCGGCCGGCGGCCACAGGTTCTTCTCGATGCGGTGCCAGCCGGTCCACTCCTCGCCCTCGGCGAGGTCCGCCTCGCGGGCGTCCATCATCGGGTCGAGGTCGCCGAACGACTCCGCGACGGGCTCGATGCGCTCCCAGTGGACGCGCGCGTCGGCGTAGAGCGCGCGGGCCTCGTCGTCGTCACCCGTGGTGTAGGCGGCGAGGAACGCGGCGGTCTTGTCCTCGAGCGTCTGGATCTGGTCGCGAACGTAGAGGAGGTACTGGTCGCCCGCGGCGGCGAGGCGCTCGGCGTTGTCGCCGGAGAAGACGTCGTCGCCGGAGTCGGTGACGGTGAAGGCGGCCTGGATGCCGTCGCCGGTCATGCCGGGCTTGCACGCGGTGAGGTAGTCGCCCGCGGGCACCTGCACGACGAGCTGGCGGGTGATGCCCGGCCCCACGTTCTCGACCTCCGAGATGATGCGCAGGCCGTCCGAGGCGAGCAGGTAGAACTCGGTGACATCGTCACCGGTGTTCGTGACGTCGAACACCACGGTGCCGGACGGCACCTCGGTGGTCGCGACGTCGCACGCGTCGGCGCTCGAGTCGACGGCGATGGTCGCGTCGTCGGCGGAGGCGTTGGGGACGCACGCGCTCAGCGCGAGGGCCGCGAGGGCCGCGAGGACGGCGCCGGACGCGGCGAGCGGGCGTGCGAGGGCAGGGCGAGGCATGGGTTTCCTTACCTGTCGTGGGGATCGGGGAGTGGGACGGGTGTCAGGCGCCGGCGGCGGCGAGGTCGCGCGAGGCGGCCGGCGCGGGCTGGGGGCGCGGCGGGCCGGAGCGGAACGCCATGCGCACGAAGAGCCACATCACGGGCACCACGTAGGCGACCCACGCGACGGCCTCGAGGACCGTCGTCTGCGGCGAGATGTTGAAGATTCCCTTGAGGAGCGTGCCGTGCACCGAGCCGGCGGGCACCGCTCCGGAGATGTCGAAGGCCAGGGTGTTGAGGCCGGGCAGGATGCCGGCCTCCTGCAGGTCGTGGACGCCGTACGCGAGCACGCCGCCGGCGACGAGGATGAGGAAGACGCCGGTCCACTGGAAGAACACGCGCAGGTTGACCTTCACCGCGCCCTTGTACATGAGGAAGCCGAGGCCCACGGCGGTCGCGATGCCGAGCGAGGCGCCCACGATCGGCACCCAGGTCGACCCGGCGGCGGTGATGCCGGCCCACAGGAACAGCGCGGTCTCGAGGCCCTCGCGGCCCACCGCGAGCAGCGCCATCGCGACGACGGCGCCCTTGCCGACGGCGATCGCGTTCTCGAGCGCGTTCTCGAGGTGGCCCTTGAGGTGGCGGGCGGTCTTGCCCATCCAGAAGATCATCCAGGTGATGAGGCCGACGGCCACGATCGAGAGGCCGCCGCCGATCGCCTCCTGCGCCTCGAAGCTCAGGCCCTGGGGGCCGAGCGTGAGGATCGCGCCGACGCCGATCGAGACGCCCGCGGCGACGCCGACGCCGAACCAGACCTGGCGCAGCAGCCCGCGACGGTCGGTGCGGACGAGGTACGCGACCAGGATGCTCACGACGAGCGCGGCCTCGAGGCCCTCGCGCAGGCCGATGAGGTAGTTCGCGAGCATGGTGGAGCCTTCCGATCGGGGACGGTAAGGCAGGCCTTACCCGTGCTGACGCGAGCGTATTGGCTCGTCGCGAGACCTGTCAAATATAGCGAACGACGCTGTTGCGTAATTCGCCGCGGGCGCAGCGAAGCGCCTGGCAGGTGGACGATGCGCGGGCCGGGCGGGCGGGCCGAAAGGCGGGGTAGCGGCGGCCCTGCCGAGGCGGCCGCCACCGCCGCAAGTCACACATCTGGCGACAGGTGAGGCGCGCATCGTGCGGGCGTCGTCGACCACCGGCCGTCAGAGGTGTGACTTCCGAACCGGGGGTGGGGGCGGGGTCAGCCCTCGGCGGCCTCGACCGCCACCTCGACCTCGACGTCCACGATGTCGCAGATGACGGTGCCGGCGGAGACGCCGACGCCCACGCCCGCGGCGAGCGCGCGCACCACTCCCGCGCGGTGCGCGGTGAGCGGCTGCTCCATCTTCATCGCCTCGAGCACCACCACGAGGTCGCCCTCGGCGACGGTGGCGCCCTCCTCGACGGCGACCTTGACGATCGTGCCCTGCATGGGGGAGGCGAGCGTCGTGCCGCTGCCGCCGGCGCGCGCGGCGCCGTTGCCGGACCGGCGCATCGGGCGGCGACCCTGCTTGCGCGCGTTGGCGCGGCCCGCCTGGGCCAGCGACGCGGGCAGGACCACCTCGAGGCGCTTGCCGCCGACCTCGACGACGACGCGCTCGGTGGCCTCGGCCTCCGCATCGTCCGCCGACGGCGTCGACGGGGCGAGCCCGGCGACGGTCTCCGCGAACTCCGACTCGATCCAGGTCGTGTAGACGGCGAAGCCGTCGATCGCGGTGAACTGCGGCGCGTCGAGCACGGCGCGGTGGAACGGCAGGACCGTGGGGATGCCCTCGACGGTCATCTCGGCGAGCGCGCGGCGGGCGCGGGCGAGCGCCTGGTCGCGGGTCGCGCCGGTGATGATGACCTTGGCGATCATCGAGTCGAAGTTGCCGGACACGGTGTCGCCCTCGGCGACGCCCGCGTCGACGCGCACGCCCGGCCCCGACGGGAAGCGCAGCGCGGTGAGGCGGCCGGGCGCCGGCATGAAGTTCTGGGCCGGGTCCTCGCCGTTGATGCGGAACTCGATCGAGTGGCCGCGCGTCTCGGGGTGGAGGTGCGCGATCGAGCCGCCCGCGGCGATGCGGAACTGCTCGAGCACGAGGTCCACGCCGGTGACCTCCTCGGTCACGGGGTGCTCCACCTGGAGGCGGGTGTTGACCTCGAGGAAGCTGATGGTGCCGTCCGAGCCCACGAGGAACTCGCACGTGCCGGCGCCCTGGTAGCCGGCCTCCTGGAGGATCGCCTCGGAGGCCTCGATCAGGCGGGCGTTCTGCACGTCCGTGAGGTACGGCGCGGGGGCCTCCTCGACGAGCTTCTGGTGGCGGCGCTGCAGCGAGCAGTCGCGGGTCGACACGACGCGGACGTTGCCGTGCACGTCGGCGAGGCACTGGGTCTCCACGTGGCGCGGCTTGTCGAGGAAGCGCTCCACGAAGCACTCGCCGCGGCCGAAGGCGGCGACCGCCTCGCGCGTGGCGGAGTCGAACAGCTCGGGGATCTCCTCGAGCGTGCGGGCGACCTTGAGGCCGCGGCCGCCGCCGCCGAACGCCGCCTTGATGGCGACCGGCAGGCCGTGCTCCTGGGCGAACGCCACGACCTCGTCGGCCGTCTCGACGGGGTCCGGGGTGCCGGGCACGAGCGGGGCGCCGGCGCGCTGCGCGATGTGGCGCGCGCTGACCTTGTCGCCGAGCCCGTCGATCGCCTCGGGGGAGGGGCCGATCCACGTCAGGCCCGCGTCGATCACCGCGCGGGCGAAGTCGGAGTTCTCGGCGAGGAAGCCGTAGCCCGGGTGGACCGCCTCGGCGCCCGAGCGGCGCGCGGCGTCGACGATCTTCGCGATGTCGAGGTAGGTCTCGCGGGCGGTGGAGCCGCCGAGCGCGTACGCCTCGTCGGCGAGGGACACGTGCGGGGCGTCGCGGTCCGGGTCCGCGTACACCGCCACGGATCGCAGGCCCGCGTCCGCGCAGGCGCGGATGATGCGGACGGCGATCTCGCCGCGGTTGGCGATGAGCACGGAGGAGAAGGCAGTCACCCCGAAACCGTAGCGCGGGGTTCCGGGCGCTCCCCGGCGCGTCGGGGTCCCGGGACCTAAGTCTGTGCACGGCTCTAAGCGCACGGCCCGCCTCTTGTCGGGTATCGACAAGGAAACGCGGGACGATGCGCGCCTACGCGGTCGTAGGTTGTATCGCCTCTACAAACGACGGGCGGCTCGGGTCAGCCGCGGAGCTCGTGGAAGGCCACCTCGAGCTCCGCAAGGAGGCCGCGCAGCAGCGGCAGGCTCACGCCGACCACGCCGTGGTAGTCGCCCTCGATCGCCTCGACGTACGGGCCGCCGAGGCCGTCGACGGTGAACGCGCCGGCGACGCGCAGCGGCTCGCCGGTGGCCACGTACGCCTCGATCTCCGCGTCGGTGAGCCGCGCGAAGCGCACCACGGTCGAGGACGTGGCGCCGAGCGTGCCGCCCGTGCCGTCCTCGCGGTCGTCGACGAGCCAGTGGCCCGTGTGCAGGACGCCCGTGCGGCCGCGCATCGTGCGCCAGCGGGCGATCGCGTCGGCGGCGTCCGCGGGCTTGCCGAGGATCTCGCCGTCGAGCTCGAGCATCGAGTCGCAGCCGAGCACGATCGCCTCGGTGTCGTGGAGCTCGGCCACGGTCACCGCCTTGGCGCGCGCGAGCACGAGCACCGCATCGTCCGGCTCGAGCGGGCCCCACCCGGCGGCCTCGTGCTCGACGCGCGCGGCCTCGAGCGCGGCGTCCTCGTCCACGGCGCTGACGATGACGCGCGGCTCCACGCCGGCGGACCGCAGCGTCGAGAGGCGGGCGGGCGACTGCGAGGCGAGGACGAGGGGGACCGGCATGCGGCGAGCCTAGCCGCCGTCGACGCCGGCACCGGGCGCGAGCGCGAGCCCGTGCGCCGCGAGGTGCTCCTCGAGGATGCGCACGGCCTTGGGTCCGACGCCATGCAGGGCGAGCAGCTCACGGCGGCTGAGCCGCGACACGCCCTCGAGCGTCGTGATGCCCTCGCCGGCGAGCGCGCCGGTCGCCGGGCGGCCGATCTCACGCGGGAGCGGCGTGGGGTCCTCCATGGGAGGAATCCTCTCACCGCGTCGCGCGCCCGCGGCCGCGCGAGATCCTCGCGAGGTTCCTCTCCGCTGGCGGGTCGGGCGAAACGCCTGAATAACGTCGGTATAGTGAGGATTGCGTGAACATTTGGGGATGGGGGGACATCATGGGAGAGCGTGACGAGCTGTTGGAGGCCGCGACCGACGCCCTGGTCGTGTTCCTCCGGAGATCCGTGCCGCGCACGGCTGAGACGGTGTCGAGCCTGGGGCTCACGCTGCACCAGTTCCGCGCGCTGGTGATCCTCTATGCCGAGGACGGCTGCACCACCACGGACCTCGCGGACGCCGTGGGCGTGCATCCCTCGGTCGCGACGGGCATCGTGCAGCGCATGGTCCAGCGGGGCCTGTTCGAGCGCCACGAGGACCCGATCGACCGCCGCATCCGCCGCCTCACCCTCACGCCGATGGGCCGCGAGCTCGCCGGCGAGGTCGTGGGCGACGCGCGGGTGCAGCGTCGTCGTCAGCTCGAGGCGTTGGACGACGCGCAGCTCGAGCAGGCGCGAGGGCTGCTCGAGACGATGCTCGAGGGCCTCGACAAGGCGCGCGCCGAGGTCTGAGCGGACCGCTCGCTCAGCGCGCGATCGGGCAGCCCGCGCACGCGGGGGAGTCGCCGGGCACGCACGTGCCGCACGCGGCGCCCGCCCGGATGACGAGCCCGAAGCGCTCGCCCTCCGCGGCGACGGTCTCGGCGAGATCGAGCGGGATGCCGAGCGCGCGGGCCGCCGCGCGCGGGCTGTCGCCCGCCGCGAGGCGCTCCATCACCGCGCCGAACACGCCCGTCACAGCAGCCTCCCCACCTGGAAGACAGCGGTCGCGAGCACGTACGCCATCGCGAGCTGCGCGCCCGCCGCGCCGGCGGTCCAGCGCCAGCCGTACAGGCGGCGCTGCTCGGCGAGCGTCGCGAGGCACGGCAGGTACGCGAGCACGAAGATCATGAACGCCAGCCCGGCCGCACCGGCCGCGCCGCCCGAGGTCTCCTCGACGGTCGCGCGCACCTGGGCGCCGAGCGTCTCGGTCGATCCGGAGCCCGGGTCCTCGAGCGCGTACGACTGCGCGAGCGCCCCGACGGTGACCTCCTTCGCCGCGACGCCGGACACCAGCGACGCCGCGATGTGCCAGTCGTCGAGGCCCATCGGCGCGAGCGCGGGCGCGATCGCCGTGGCGGTGGCGCCGTAGACCGAGTCCTGCACGGGCACGTCGGCGAGGTCGTGGCCGCCGCGCACCGGGATCGCCTGCAGCACCCACAGCACCGCGACCGCGACCATGATCACGCTGCCGGCCTTGCGGACGAAGGACACGACGCGCGTCCACACGCCCAGCCCGAGCGTGCGCAGGTGCGGCCACTGGTAGTCCGGCAGGGCGATGATGAGCGGCTCCGGCTGGACGTCGCGCAGCGCGGTCCGCCGTGCGGCGAGCCCGAACAGCACGACCAGCGCGATCGACACGAGGTACATGGCGAACACCACGGTGCCCGCGTTGCCGGGGAAGAAGGTCTGCGCGAGCAGCAGGTAGACCGTGAGGCGCGCGGTGCACGTCGTGAGCGGCACCATCAGGCCCGTGAGCAGGCGCTGGCGCGCGTGCGGCAGCACCGCGGTCGCCGACAGCGCCGGCACGTTGCACCCGAAGCCGACGATCAGCGGCAGCATCGCGCGCCCGTCGAGGCCGACGGCGCGCATCGCCCGGTCCGCGACCACCGCGACGCGCGCGAGGTAGCCGCTCGACTCCAGGATCGTCACGGACGCGAACATGATCGCCATCAGCGGGATGAAGGACACCACCGCGCCCACGCCGGCGATGAGGCCGCCGATCGCGAACGACTCGAGCCACGCAGGCGCGCGCAGCGCCTCGAGCAGCCAGGTCGCGGCGCCGGTGATCGGCCCGTCGACGATGGCGGCCGCACCGTCCATGAGCGGCGCCGCCACGGCGGTGGTGAGCTGGAAGACCGCCCAGATGACGGCGAGGAACACGGGCACGCCGGCCCACGGGTTGAGCAGCACCTTGTCGATGCGGTCGGAGAAGGTCTCGCGCGGCTCCTCGGGCGACAGCGCAGCGTCGGTCACGCCCTCGATCCAGTCGAAGAGCTGCTGCGCGTGCGCGAGCTCGTCGCCGAGCACGTGGTCCGGCGGGCGGGGGACGATGCCGGTCACGTGCGGGCGCGTGAGCAGCGCCTCCTCGACGGTGCCGGCGAGCATCCGCGCGCCCGCGCCGGTGCGGCCGTTGACCTCGACCACGGGCACGCCGAGCGCCTCCGCCAGCGCGTCGTGGTCGGGGCGCAGCCCCCGCGCCTCCGCGAGGTCGGTCATGGTGAGCGCCGCGACCACCGGTCGGCCCGCGCGCGCGACCTGGCCGAGCACGTAGAGCGAGCGGCTCAGCGCCGTCGCGTCGAGCACGACGACCGCGAGGTCGTGACCCGCGTCGGCCACGGCGTCGGCCGCGACCTGCTCGTCGGGCGAGCGCGCGATCAGCGAGTAGGTGCCGGGCAGGTCGACGAGCGTGACGTCGACGTCCCCCGCGCGCCAGGTGCCCTCCGCGAGGCCGATGGTGGTGCCGGGCGCGTTCACCACGCGCTGGCGGGCGCCGGTGAGGTGGTTGAACAGCGTCGACTTGCCGACGTTGGGGTTGCCGACGAGCAGGACCGATGCGGTGCGGGTGGTGGCGGTCATGCGGGCTCGACCTCGATGAGGCTCGACGTCTGGCGGTCGACCGCGATGCGGGCGCCGGAGATGGCGACGACCCGCGCGCCCGAGGCGGCGCGGCCCGCGATGCGGATGCGCGTGCCGGGGCGCAGCCCCATCTCCCGGAGGCGCAGCGCGATGGGCGCCTCGGCGCTGATGGAGCGCACGCGGACCACGGCGCCGGTGGAGATCGAGTCGAGCAGCACGGATCGATGGTAATTCGGTGAGGCGAGCCTTGCCTAATTGCCTGTTACGCGCGGGTGCGGGAGCGACGCGCGCCGAGCACGGCGAGCGCCGCGAGGCCGACGACGAGCGCGCCCTGCGCGAGCGCCCACCGGCCCGCGGGCCCCGGCCGCGGGGCGCCCATCACGTCCCCCGGGGCGCGCGAGGCCATCAGGGTGCCGCGCGACGCGAACGACATCGCGGAGCCGAGGCTCGCCGTGCTGGCGATGCTGAACGCGGAGAAGGCGGAGCCGATCGAGCCGATCGACGCGACGCTGCCCACCGACAGGATCGACAGCGTCGATCCGCGGCTGGCGATCGACAGGAACGAGTCCTCCGACGCGATCGACCACTTCGAGGGCATGGGTCCATCGTCGCGCATGGACGCGCGAGGTGCCAGGCGGTGCCGGGGGATCAGCGCGGGGCGTCGTGCGGGCGCAGGGTGTCGCGGCCGATCTCGAGCGCGGCCTTCCACGTCGCCGGCAGCTCCCGCACGTAGCCGATCGCGGTGTGACGGCGCGCGAGCACGGGCGGGTAGGCGCCCTGGACGTCGAGCCCGACGCTGCGGCACAGCCACATCGCGCGCGGCACGTGGAACTCCTGGGTGCACACGATCACGCTGCCCAGCCCCAGTGTGTCCTTGGCGTTCCTGGCCGAGGCACGCGTGTCGTGGCCCGAGCCGTCGCGCACCAGCGCCGACTCGGGCACGCCCAGCTCGAGCGCGGTCCGCTCCATCGCCTCGGTCTCGTCGAGGCCTTCGCGGTTGTGCTCCGCGCCGGTGAGGACCAGCAGCGGCACGAGCCCGCGGTGGTAGAGCGCGGCGCCCGCCTCGACCCGCTGGCGCAGGAAACGCGACGGCCGGCCGTCGGGCCACACGCGTGCGCCGAGGACCAGGGCCGCGTCGGCGGGACGCAGCGCCGCATCGTCCGCCGGGTGCATGGCGCCGCGTGCGGAGACGCGGGCGTAGGCCTGCGGCGCGGCGAGGGCCGCGGCGGCCAGGGGGAGCAGCCTCTTCACCGGGGCATCATCCCGCAGGCGTCCTGCCCCGCGCGAGGTCGGCCATCGCCTTCGCGACGGCCGGCACCTCCCGCGCGTGCCCGTACAGCGTGTGGGTCGTGTTGGTGGGCGGCGGGTAGGCGCCCTGCGCCTCGATCCCGGACTCGTCGCACAGCCACACGGCGCGCGCGACGTGGAACTGCTGGGTCGCGACGATCACCGATCCCACGCCATAGACGTCGTGGGCACGCGCGCACGACGAGTAGGTGTCGACGCCGTCGGGGTCCTCGATGATCGCGTCCGCGGGCACGCCCATCTCCTCGGCGAGGCCGCGCATGACCGTCGGCTCGCCGTAGCCCGAGGAGTCGTGCGCGTCGCCGCTCATGAGCAGGCTGTCGACCAGGCCTGCCTTGTAGAGCGCGACCCCGATCGCGACTCGGTCGCGCAGGTACGGCGACGGCGTGCCGTCGGCGTAGACGCGGGCGCCCAGGACGAGCGCGGCGTCCGCGTGGTCGAAGCCTTGCGAGGCCGCGGGATGCACGGCCGCGGACGTCTGCGCGGTCACCACCGTCCACGGCGCCGCGATCAGCGTGGGGACGGCGACGAGCAGCGCGACCTTCCACCGGTGCCGGCGGTCCAGCCGCGTCCTCGCCATCTCAGCGCAGCGAGTGGCGCCACGCGGAGCCGCCGCGCGCGAGGGGGAGCGGTCCGCGGTAGCCGCGCAGCGTGCGCGAGCGGTCCATCCAGGCCGAGCGGGGGCTGCCGGGCTCCTCCGCATCGTCCCCCGCCGCGGAGGCCATGACGGCCGCGGCCGCGACCAGGGCCGCCAGCTCGGCCTCGTCGGGGGTGCCGCGCACCACCCGCAGGCCGGCGGCGGCGCTGAGCGCATCCTCGGTCACAGCGGGATGTTCCCATGCTTCTTGGGCGGCAGGGCGGCGCGCTTGGTGCGCAGCGCCCGCAGCGCCTTGACGATCTCGGCGCGGGTCGCGGATGGCTCGATGACGGCGTCGACGTAGCCGCGGTCGGCCGCGTCGTACGGGTTCACGATGCGGTCCTCGTAGTCCTCGACGAGCGCCTGGCGCTCCGCCTCGACGTCGCCGCCCTTGGACTCGACGTCCGCGAGCGTGCGGCGGTGCAGGATGTTGACCGCGCCGCCGGCGCCCATGACCGCGATCTGCGCGGTGGGCCACGCGAGGTTGACGTCCGCGCCCAGCTGCTTGGACGCCATGACGATGTACGCGCCGCCGTAGGCCTTGCGGGTGATCACCGTGACGAGCGGGACGGTCGCCTCCGCGTACGCGTAGATGAGCTTGGCGCCGCGGCGGATGATGCCCTGGTGCTCCTGGCTCACGCCGGGCAGGAAACCCGGGACGTCGACGAGCGTGATGATCGGGATGTTGAACGAGTCGCACGTGCGCACGAAGCGCGCGGCCTTCTCGGAGGCGTTGATGTCGAGGGTGCCGGCCATCTGCATGGGCTGGTTCGCGACGATGCCGACCGAGTGGCCCTCGACGTGGCCGAAGCCGACCACGACGTTGGGGGCGAACAGCGGCTGCACCTCGAGGAACTCGCCGTCGTCGACCACGGCCTCGATGAGCGACGTCATGTCGTAGGGCTGGTTGTCGCTGTCCGGGACGAGCGTGTCGAGCGCGAGGTCCTCGTCGGTGACCTCGAGGTCCGCCTCGGCGTCCCACGTGGGGGCGTCGGTGAGGTTGTTCTGCGGCAGGAACTGGATCAGGTGCTGGACGTACTCGATCGCGTCGTCCTCGTCCTGCGCGAGGTAGTGCGCGACGCCCGACTTCACGTTGTGCGCCTGGCCGCCGCCGAGCTCCTCGAACGTGACGTTCTCGCCGGTGACGGACTTGATGACGTCCGGGCCGGTGATGAACATCTGCGAGGTGCCGTCGGCCATCACGATGAAGTCGGTGAGCGCGGGGGAGTAGACCGCCCCGCCCGCGGAGGGGCCGAGGATGATCGAGATCTGCGGGATCACGCCCGAGGCCGCGACGTTGCGGCGGAAGATCTCCGCGAACTGGGTGAGGGCGGCCACGCCCTCCTGGATGCGCGCGCCGCCGCCGTCGGAGATGCCGATGAGCGGCACGCCGGTGCGCAGCGCGAAGTCCTGGATCTTCGCGATCTTCTGCCCGTGCACCTCGCCCAGCGAGCCGCCGAAGACCGTGAAGTCCTGCGAGTAGACGGCGACCTGGCGGCCGTCGATGGTGCCGTAGCCGGTGACCACGCCGTCCCCGTACGGGCGGTTGCGGTCGAGGCCGAAGTTGCGGGAGCGGTGCCGCGCGAGCCGGTCGAGCTCGGTGAACGAGCCCTCGTCCAGCAGCTGGTCGATGCGCTCGCGGGCGGTCTTCTTACCGCGCGCGTGCTGCTTCTCCTGCGCGGTCGCCTCGGGGGCGGTGACGGCGGCGTCGACCTTCTTGCGCAGGTCGTCCAGCGCGGACGCGGTGGACTTCGTCGGCCTCATGGGTGACACGGTTCTCCTCGGGGTCAGGACTGCCCGATAGCCTAGCCCGGTGACCACGCCAGGAGCCGACGACGTCGCCCGATCGCGCCGCCCGCTCACCGAGGCCGCGCTCGCGGACCTGGTGCCCGGAACCCTCGCGCGCCTCTTGGTGGTGCCCTCGTCGCCGTCGACCAACACGCGCCTGCTGTCAGTCGCGGGAGCGGAACCCGACGCGTGGCCGCACCTGTCGGCCATCGTCGCGGACCACCAGACCGCCGGCCGCGGCCGCGCGGGACGCGCGTGGGTGACGCCCCAGGGGGCGGCCCTCACCGCATCGTTCCTGCTCCGGCCCCAGCACGTCGCGCGCGAGGACTACGGGTGGGCGCCGCTCGTCGTGGGACTGGCGACCGTGCGCGCGCTGCGCCGCCTGGGCGTGGGCGCGTGGCTCAAGTGGCCCAACGACGTGGTGGTCGAGGCCGGCGCGCGCGAGATCCCCGGCTGGGGGCGGTGGCGCAAGGCGGTCGGCATCCTGTGCGAGACCGTGCCCGGTCAGGACGCGATCGTCGCCGGCATCGGCATCAACGTCTCGCAGGCCGCGTCCGAGCTGCCGGTGCCGCACGCCGCCTCGCTCGCCTCGCTGGGCGCCACCTCGCTGGACCGCGTGGCGCTGCTGCGGGCGCTCGCGGCCGAGCTCTCCGGCGCCGTGTCCGTGTGGGACGCCGGCGGGGACCACCCGCGCGCCGCTGTCGAGCAGGTCACCGCGACGCTGGGCTGGGACGTCGCGGTCGACGTGCCCTCCGGTCCGCCCGTCGCGGGGCGTGCGGTCGCGCTCACCGAGGGCGGCGCGCTCGTGGTGCGCACCGTGAGCGGCGAGGAGAAGGTGCTGCTCGCCGGCGACGTCCGCGTCCGCCGCGGCTGAGCCGCCCCGCCCCGCCCCACCCCACCCCACCCCAGTCCGCCCCACCCACCCCGCAAGTGGTAGATGGTGGTCGCTTTCGGGAGATCCCTGCGCCTCAGGGGTAGATCAGTGTCGCCTCACACCGGCGCCACGAGCTCCTCGCCCTGGTTACGGATGTTCCCGACCGCCCGGTCCACCTCGTGCCACACGAGCGCGGGCTCGGGGGACGCGATGGCCGCGAAGAGGTCGTCCTTGCTCGAGTCGTGGTCGAGCCATGCGTCGGCCTCGTCCCCCAGGAGCATGACCGGTTGGCGGTCGTGGATCTCCTGCATGTCCCCGCGCGAGGCGGTGGTCACGATCGAGCACGTCGCCAGCCACGGCGCATCGTCCCCCAGCGCCTTGTCGCGCCAGAACTCGAACAGGCCCGCGAAGGCGAGGGGCGAGCCGTCCTCGGTGTGGATGAAGTACGGCGTCTTCACGCCCTCGATGGTCTTCCACTCGAAGTAGCCGGACGCGGGCACGAGGCAGCGGCGCTTGGCGAAGGCGGAGCGGAACGACGGCTTCTCGGCGACGGTCTCGGAGCGCGCGTTGAACATGCGCGAGCCGATCGCCGGGTCCTTGGCCCACGACGGCACGAGCCCCCACTTGGCGAGCTCGAGCGAGCGGCCCTCCTCCTTGCGCGCGACCACGATCGAGGTGTCCTGCATCGGCCCGATGTTGTAGCGCGGGGCGAGCCTCGCATCGTCCGCGATCACGGCGATCTCGAAGGCGTCGACGAGCTCCTGCTCGGTGAGGAAGTTGGCGTAGCGGCCGCACATGCCCCCAGGGTAGGCACGAGGCGGCGGCGCGCGCCCGGGTGATCGTGGATCCCGCCCGATCCGGGCGTTCTCTAGGGTGTTCGCCCTGATCGGCGTATGGTCGAGGGGTGACCTTGGGGCAGGTCGTGGTCCTCATCGTCGGCGTCGGCACGATGGCGCTCGGCGTGTGGCTGCTCGTGCGTCGTCAGCCCCCGGGCGCGGCCGAGACCTCGGAGGCGAAGTCGCCACTCGTGAGCTTCTCGGGGCCGCCGGGGCTCATCATGGCGCTCGCGGGCCTGGCGCTCGTGGCCTTCCCGTTCACGCCGTGGTGGCCGGCCGAGCTCGACGCCGGCGCGAGCGCCAGCGCCACCCCGACGGCCAGCGAGCCCGCGGTGAGCGTCACCCCGAACCCGACCCCGACCCCGACCCCGACGCCCAGCCCGAGCGAGGAGGCCTCCACCGCGACCGCGGACGGCGGCCAGTTCGAGGCCGAGAACGGCGCGCTCACCGCCAGCTTCGAGGTGTTCGAGGACGGCAAGGCCTCGGGCGGCGAGTACATCGCGGCGACGGAGGGGCGCGTCGGTTCGGCGAGCTTCGAGGTCGAGGTGCAGGGCGGCACCTACTTCGTGTGGGGGCGCGTGCGGCAGCCCGCGACGGTGACCGCCGAGGACGCCAACGAGAGCAACAACTTCTTCGTGCTGGTCGACGGGAGCAACGCGTTCGTCGATGGCTCCGACGTCAAGGCCGGCAACGTCTGGGACTTCCACGACGGCGAGGACGTCATCTACCGGCAGTGGGAGTGGGACCAGGTCAGCCTCCGCTGCCGCGGCACCGTCCGCGTTCACACGTGCGATCCGTTGCAGCTGCGGCTCGACCCCGGCACGCACACCATCGAGCTCCAGGCGCGCGAGCCCGACTCGCAGATCGACGCGATCATCGTGACCCCGGACCCGGCGTTCGAGCCCCGCGGAACCCTCCAGCACGGCGGCTCCTGACCCCGATCCGGCCTCCTGCCAGCGCTTTCCTTCTCCACAGCCCTTGTCCTTTTTGTCCGAATCGCGCTAGCGTCGCCGCCATGGGGGGAGCCATGGGGGGCGAGCTGCGCACGGTCATCGAGGACCAGGTGCGCACGCTGATCCGCGATACGGGGGTGGACCCCGCGCGGGACGCCGGCGCGGTCGAGTCGCTCGTCGCCGCCGCGATCGACGCGTGGGACGAGCGTGCGCTGCTCGACGGCCGCGCGCCCGTGCCCGATCGCGACGGGCTCGTCCGGGCGGTCACCGACGCCGTCGCCGGGCTCGGCCCGCTGCAGCCGCTGCTCGATGACCCGACGGTGGAGGAGATCTGGGTCAACGCCCCGCACGAGGTCTACGTCGCGCGCGGCGGGACGAGCGAGCTCACGAGCATCCTGCTCACCGCGGAGGACGTGCGCGCGCTGGTCGAGCGCATGCTCGCGCTCGCGGGACGGCGGCTCGACCTGAGCTCCCCGTTCGTGGATGCCGCGTTGCCGGGCGGCGAGCGCCTCCACGTCGCGATCCCGGACGTCACCCGCCGCCACTGGGCCGTGAACATCCGCAAGTACATCGCGCGGGCCTCCGACGTCGACGACCTCGTCGCGCTCGGCACGCTGACCCCGGCCGCGGCGCGCTTCCTCGCGGCGGCGGTGCGGGCCGGCCTCACGATCCTCGTGTCCGGCGGCACCCAGGCGGGCAAGACCACGACCCTCGGCGCGCTCGCCGGAGCGATCCCCGCGCGCGAGCGGGTGATCACCTGCGAGGAGGTCTTCGAGCTGGCGCTGCCGCTGCGCGATGTCGTCGCGCTCCAATGCCGCCAGCCCTCGCTCGAGGGCACCGGCGAGATCACCCTGCGGCGCCTGGTCAAGGAGGCGCTGCGCATGCGGCCCGACCGCATCGTCGTGGGAGAGGTGCGCGAGGCCGAGGCGCTCGACCTCCTGATCGCCCTCAATGCAGGTCTTCCGGGCCTGTGCACCATCCACGCCAACTCGGCCCGCGACGCCCTCGCGAAGATGTGCACCCTGCCGCTGCTCGCGGGCGACAACGTCTCGGACCGCTTCGTGGTGCCGGCCGTCGCCTCGGCCGTCGACCTCGTGGTCCATGTCGGGCTCGAGGCGGACGGGGCCCGCCGGGTGCGGGAGATCGTCGGCGTCTCGGGGCGCGTCGAGTCCGGCGTGTTCGAGCTGTCCGAGATCTTCGCCACGCGCGACGGCGCCCTCGTGCGCGGCACGGGCTTCCCTCCGCACCCCGACCGCTTCGCCGGCCGCGGCGTCCCGCTCGCCGAGATCCTGGCGGCCTGACATGGACGCCGTGCTCGGGCTCGTGATGGGGACCGGGCTGCTGCTCGTGTGGCTCGCGTGCTGGGAGGCGCCGCCGCGCGCACCCGTCCGGCGCGAGCGCGTCGCGACCTTCGAGGACCGGCTGGTTCAGGCGGGCATCCATGGCGTGACCGCGGGCGCATTCGGGGCGTCCGCGGCGGGCCTCGGCCTCGTCGCGCTGGTGCTCGCGTGGTCGCTCACCGGCTCGCTCGTCGTCGCGGGGATCGTCGCCTGCGCCGCCTCGTACGCGCCCGTCGCGGCCGTCGGCGCGCGCGCCCGCAGCCGCCGGTCGCGGCTGCGGGAGGCCTGGCCCGAGGCGGTCGACTCGCTCGCCTCCGGCATCCGCGCGGGGCTCGCCCTGCCCGAGGCGCTCGCGGCCCTCGGCGAGCGCGGCCCGGAGCCGCTGCGGCCCGCCTTCGCCGCCTTCGCGGAGGACTACCGCGCGTCCGGGGCGTTCGGCCCGTCGCTCGACGCGCTGAAGCGCCGCCTCGCGGACCCCGTCGCCGACCGCATCGTCGAGGCCGTCCGGCTCGCCCGCGACGTCGGCGGCACGGAGGTGGGTGCCGTCCTGCGCTCGCTCGCCCGCTTCCTGCGGGACGATGCGCGGGTCAGGGGAGAGCTCGAGGCCCGCCAGTCGTGGACGGTCAACGCGGCCCGGCTCGCGGTCGCCGCGCCCTGGCTGCTGCTCGTGCTGCTCGCCACGCGGCCCGGCGGGCTCGCGGCCTTCGACACCGCCGCCGGGGCGGCGGTCCTGCTCGGCGGCGCGGTCGCGTGCGCGGGCGCCTACCGGCTCATGCGCACGCTCGGCCGGCTGCCGAGCGAGGACAGGGTGCTGCGATGACGGCCGCCCTGTGCCTCTGCCTCGCCGCCGGGCTCGGCCTCGTGTGGTCGTGGGCGCACGCGCGCCGCTTCTCGCTCGAACGGCGCCTCGCGCCGCGGCTGCGCGGCGCTTCGGCGGCGCCCGTGTCGCGCACGGCCCTGGCGCGCATCGTCGCTCCCGTCGCGGACGATCTCGCACGCCTCGCCGCGCGCTGGGGTGCGCCCACCGAGGAGCTCGAGCGTCGCCTCGCACGCGCGGGATCGGCCACCACCGTCGCCCGTCACCGCGCCCACGCGCTCGCCGGGGCGGCCGCGGGCCTCGCGGGCGGCCTCGCGCTCGGGCTGGTGCTCGGCGCCGTGCGCGGCACCGGCCCGGGGATCGCGCTGATCGTGGCCGCCTGCGCCGCCGTGCTGGGGGCGCTGGCCCCCGACGCGCTGCTCGCGCGTCGCGCCTCCGGCCGGGCGGCGCGCATCCGCGCGGAGCTGCCCGCCGCGGCCGAGATGATCGCGCTGGCCGTCGTCGCCGGCGAGTCGGTGCCGGCCGCCCTCGACCGGGTCGCGTCGCTGTCGCCCGGGCCCCTGGGCGACGAGCTGCGGACCGCGCTCGCGGAGATCCGCGCCGGCCGCTCCGTCGGCTCCGCCCTCGACCGGCTCGCGGCGCGGGTCGGGGAGCCGGGGGTGACCGCCTTCTGCGACGCGATCGTGACCGCGCTCGAGCGCGGCACCCCGCTGGCCGAGGTGCTCCACGCGCAGGCGACCGACGTGCGCGACCGCTCGCGCCAGGCCCTGCTCGAGGAGGGCGGCAAGCGTGAGATCGCGATGCTCGTGCCGGTGGTGCTGCTGATCCTGCCGGTGACCGTGCTGTTCGCGCTGTACCCCGGGCTGCTCGCGCTGCGGTTCGGGATCTAGGAGAGGGGGAGCGCATGGAGGGATGGAAGGAACGCGTGCGGGACGACCGCGGCGACGTGCCGGGCTGGGTGCTCATCACGTTGATGACGGCCGGGCTCGTCGCCACGATCTGGGCGCTCGCCGGGCCCGCGCTCAGCGACATGTTCATCACCGCCCTTGAGTCCGTCACGGGCGGCTGACGAGGGCTCCGCGGTCGTCGAGCTCGTGCTGGTCGCCGTGCTCGTCGTCGCCGTGGCGCTGGGCGTGCTGCAGCTCGTGCTCGCCGCGCACGTGCGCAGCACGCTGACGGCGTGCGCCTCCGAGGGGGCGCGCGTGGCCGCGGTGGCGCGCCAGGGGGACGATGAGGGCGCCGAGCGGGCGGTCGCGTGCGCCGACGCGTCCCTCGGGATCGGCGCGGAGGTCGCCGTCGTGCACGAGGACGTGGGCGGGCGCCCCGGGGTGCGGGTCACGCTGACCGGCGCCGCGCCGGTGCTGCTGTGGGCCGGAGGCAGTGTCGAGGGGAGCGGGCGCGCGCTGCTCGAGGGTGACGGCCGTGCGTCGTGACGGTCGCGGGGACGCGGGCGCCGCGACGGTCGAGCTCGTCGCCCTCACGCTCGTGCTCCTGCTGCCGATCCTCTACCTCGTCGTAGCCGTGTCGCGTGTCCAGGCGGGCGCCTACGCGGCCGAGGCCGCGGCCTACGCGGCGGCACGCGGCGCCGTCGTCGCGGGACTCGACGCGCTCGACGCCGGCGCGGGCCCCGAGGAGGCGCTGGCCACCGCGCGCGAGACCGCGGACGCGGCGGCCGACGTCGCGGTCGAGGACTTCGGGCTCGCGTCGGCGGCGCACGTCGAGCTCGGCTGCGACGGCGCCTGCCTCGCCCCCGGCAGCGCGGTCACCGCGGATGTCGAGGTCAGCGTCCCCTTGCCGGGGCTGCCGGCCTTCGTGCGGGCGGTGCTGCCCGCCCGGGTGACGCTCGAGTCCACGGCCTCGAGCCCCGTCGACGGGTACGTGCCGTGAGGCGGCCGGCGGACGACGAGGGGTCGGTCACGGTGCTGACGATCGGCCTCGCGGCGGTGCTGCTCGCCGCGGTGGTCACCGTGGCCGCGGTCACGCATGTGGAGTTGCAGCGCTCGCGGCTCGCGCACGCCGCGGACGAGGTCGCGCTCGCGGCGGCCGACGCGCTCGACCTCGACGCGTACTACCGGGCCGGCGAGATCCGCCTCGACGCCGTCGCGCTGGAGGAGCAGGCCCGCGCGCAGCTGGCCGAGTCGGCCCGTCGGGAAGGCCTGTCCGACGCCGTGCTCGTCGCCGCATCGTCCCCCGACGGGATCACCGCCGAGGTGACGCTCGCGCTGCGCACGCCCGTGCTCTTCGGCGCGGCATGGCTCCCGGGCACCGTGGATCTGAGCGCCGCATCGTCGGCCCGCGGCGCACCATAGAGGGGTAGAAGGTCCGCAGGCACTTGGTCCCATGCGAACTAATCCCCCCAGCCGTAACGTGAAACCCGAGGCGCCACACACCGCCATCCCGGCAGGAGCGAGCCCCACGCATCGGCCCCACAAGGGCCTTCCAACAGGGAGAGGGAGTACAGGCCATGACCACAGAAGCCGTCGACAGCACCACGATCCAGGACGACGCGGGCGACCCCCGCGCCCACGCGTGGCGCGGCTTCACCACCGGCGACTGGTGCGACGCGGTGAACGTCCGCGACTTCATCCAGGCCAACTACACCCCCTACGAGGGTGACGACTCGTTCCTCGCCGGCCCCACCGCCCGCACCACGGGCATCTGGGACAAGCTCTCCGCGATGTTCCCGGAGGAGCGCGAGAAGGGCGTCTACGACGTCGATTGGGAGACCCCCGCGCTCATCACCTCGCACGGCCCGGGCTACATCGACGAGGGCAACGAGATCATCGTCGGCCTCCAGACCGACGCCCCGCTCAAGCGCGCGATCATGCCGTTCGGCGGCTGGCGCATGGTGGTCAAGGAGCTCGAGACCTACGGCTACCCCGTGAAGCCGGAGCTTGAGGAGACCTTCTCCAAGTACCGCAAGACCCACAACGACGGCGTCTTCGACGCGTACCCGCCGAACGTCCGCGCGGCCCGTTCCTCGCACATCGTCACCGGCCTGCCCGACGCCTACGGCCGCGGCCGCATCATCGGCGACTACCGCCGCGTCGCGCTGTACGGCGTCGACGCCCTGATCGAGGGCAAGAAGCTCGAGCGCATGGAGCTCGACATGGAGCGCTCGACCGAGGACATCATCCGCGACCGCGAGGAGAACTCCGAGCAGATCAAGGCGCTCAAGGAGCTCAAGCAGATGGCGGCCTCCTACGGCTTCGACATCGCGAAGCCCGCCGCCAACGCTCGCGAGGCCGTGCAGTGGCTGTACTTCGGCTACCTGGCCGCCGTGAAGGAGCAGAACGGCGCCGCCATGTCGCTGGGCCGCACCTCGACCTTCATCGACGTGTTCATGGAGCGCGACCTCGCCGAGGGCACCCTCACCGAGGAGACCGCGCAGGAGATCATCGACGACTTCGTCATCAAGCTGCGCATCGTCCGCTTCCTCCGCACCCCCGAGTACGACGCCCTGTTCTCCGGCGACCCGACCTGGGTCACCGAGACCATCGGCGGCATCGGCCAGGACGGTCGCCCGCTCGTGACCCGCACGTCTTTCCGCTACCTGCAGACCCTGTACAACCTCGGCCCGGCCCCCGAGCCGAACCTCACCGTGTTCTGGTCGGACCGCCTGCCCGAGGGCTTCAAGGACTTCTGCGCGAAGGTCTCGATCGACACCTCGGCCATCCAGTACGAGTCGGACGAGCTGATCCGCCCCGTGTGCGGTGACGACTCCGCGATCGCCTGCTGTGTCTCCGCCATGGAGGTCGGCAAGCAGATGCAGTTCTTCGGCGCCCGTGTCAACCTCGCCAAGTCGCTCCTGTACGCGATCAACGGCGGCCGCGACGAGATCTCCGGCAAGCAGGTCGCGCCGGTGTCCGCCCCGCTGACCGACGAGGTCCTCGACTTCGACACGGTCATGGAGGCCTACGACAAGCTGCTCGACTGGCTCGCCGAGACCTACGTGGACGCGCTCAACTGCATCCACTACATGCACGACAAGTACGCCTACGAGCGCATCGAGATGGCGCTGCACGACCGCACCATCCTCCGCACCCTGGCCTGCGGCATCGCCGGCCTGTCGGTCGCGGCGGACTCGCTGTCGGCCATCAAGTACGCCACGGTCCGCCCCGTGCGCGACGAGTCCGGCCTCGCGGTCGACTACGAGGTCGAGGGCGAGTTCCCCTGCTACGGCAACGACGACGATCGCGTCGACGACATCGCCGTGGACCTCGTGGGCCGCTTCATGGACAAGGTCCGCCAGCAGCCGACGTACCGCAACGCGGTGCACACCCAGTCGGTGCTGACGATCACCTCGAACGTCGTCTACGGCAAGCACACCGGCAACACCCCGGACGGCCGCCGCTCGGGCGAGCCCTTCGCTCCCGGCGCCAACCCGATGAACGGCCGCGACGTGCACGGCGTGATGGCCTCGGCCCTCTCCGTCGCGAAGCTGCCCTACGCGGAGGCGCAGGACGGCATCTCGCTGACCACGTCGATCGTGCCCTCGGGCCTCGGTCGCACCCGTGAGGACCAGGTGAAGAACCTCGTGGGCATCCTCGACGCGTACAACGTGTCGCAGGGCTTCCACGTGAACATCAACGTCCTCAACCGCGACGTCCTCGAGGACGCGATGGAGAACCCGGAGAAGTACCCGCAGCTCACCATCCGCGTGTCCGGCTACGCCGTGAACTTCGTCCGTCTGACCCGCGAGCAGCAGCTCGACGTGCTCTCCCGCACCTTCCACGCCGGGCTGTAGCCGCTCTCCGCAGACAGACATCCTCGGCGCCCCGTCCCGTTCCACGGGGCGGGGCGCCGCTTCTACCATCGGCACAGGAGGTCCCCGCCATGCCTGACAACCCGGTCCCGGTCCCGCTGCTCGCCTCGCCGCCCATGGAGGTGGCCGATGCGGAGCTCGCCGCCGCCGACGAGATCCGCGACTGCCAGACGGGCTCGGTCCACTCGTGGGACCTGGTCACCGGCGCGGACGGCCCCGGCACGCGCATGACGCTGTTCCTGTCCGGGTGCGGCATGCGCTGCCAGTACTGCCAGAACCCCGACACGTGGCGCATGCGCGACGGCGTCCGCCACAGCGTCGACGAGGTGATGGAGCGCGTCACCCGCTACGCGCGGATCATGAAGGTCACCGGGGGAGGGCTCACCATCTCCGGCGGCGAGCCGCTGCTGCAGTCGAAGTTCGTGATGAACATCTTCCGCCGCTGCAAGGACCTCGACATCTCGACCGCCCTCGACACCGCGGGTCTGCTGGGTGCGCGCCTCACCGACGACGACCTCAACTACGTCGACCTCGTGCTGCTCGACATCAAGTCGGGCCTGCCGGACCTGTACCAGCGCGTCACCGGCCGACCGCTCCAGCCCACGCTCGACTTCGCGCGCCGGCTCTCCGGGCTCGGCAAGAAGATGTGGATCCGCTTCGTGCTGGTCCCCGGGCTCACCGACGGCGTGGACAACGTCGACGCGATCGCCGACTTCGTCGCGACCCTGGACGGCGTGGAGCGGCTCGAGGTGCTGCCGTTCCACCAGCTCGGCCGCGAGAAGTGGGAGCTTTCCGGGGAGCCGTACCTGCTCGAGGACACGCAGCCGCCGGACGCCGCGCTCATCGAGCGGGTGAAGGAGCAGTTCGCCCTGCGCGGCATTAACGTCATGTAGCCGCCCCGTCGCCAGCCGTACGGCTGACGGTGCGGTCCGCAGGGTCAGCGGCGTCATCCGTACCGCTGGTGGGGCGCACGGGAAGCAGAGCCGTGGCGTCGTAGGGCCGGGGATCGTGTCGCTTCCGCGCGCGGATCCGGCCTTGCGGTGCCGATCCGTGTCGCCGCCGCACCCTCACCGGTATGGGGAAGACCCGGAACCCCGCGAAACGCACCACCAGCGGTACGGCTAGGCCGGTGGGCGGGGCGGGGCGGGG
>NZ_BBLX01000002.1:321027-368072 GCF_000971155.1 Demequina maris
GGGCGGGACGGTGGACGGGCCGCAGACGCCGAAGGCCGGGACCCCGCAGGGCCCCGGCCTCCTGGACAGCGGTTACGCGGTCAGCGCCGCCGCGAGCTTGTCGAACGTGTCGACGTACGCGTCGATCGCGGCGTCCGAGTGGACCACGGAGAGCGTCCACTCCTCCTCGCGGCCCGGCGTCATGAAGATGCCGTGGTTCATGTTCCACAGCCACGCCAGGTCGCACAGCTCGGCGTCCTGCGCGTTCTTGAAGCCCTCGTAGTCCGTGATCTTCTCGGTCGAGAACGTCACGCAGCCCTTCGAGCCGATGCCCACGGCGTAGCCCGGGAGGTCGTACTTCTCGATGACGGCCTGGCAGCCGGCGACGATGCGGTCGTTGAGCTCGCCGAGGCGCACGTAGGACTCGGGCGTGAGCACCTCGAGCAGCGAGGCCTTCGCGGCCGCCATCGACAGCGGGTTCCCGTTGTAGGTGCCCACCTGGTAGACCTTGCCGCTCTCGACGACCGACATGACCTCCTCGGAGCCGCCGATCGCGCCCGACGGCAGGCCGCCGCCCAGCACCTTGGCGAGCGTGACCAGGTCGGGCATGACGCCGAACTTCTCCGTCGCGCCGCCCGGGGCGATCGCGAGGCCGGTCTTGACCTCATCGAAGATCAGCACGATGCCGTGCTTCGCGGTGATCTCGCGCACGGCCTCGAGGTAGCCGGGCTCCGGCAGGACGACGCCGAGGTTCATCATGGCGGCCTCCATGATCACGCAGGCGGGCAGGCGGCCCTCCTCCGCGAGGCGCTCGATGCGGCGCTCCATGGCGCCGGCGTCGTTGAACGGCACGGCGACGGTCATGTCGACGGTCGCCTGCGGGATGCCCGCGCCGTAGGCCAGCGACGCGTAGTTCTCGCGGTCGCCGATCTTGTCGTACTCGACGCCGATCGACACCATGACCGTGTCGTGGTGGCCGTGGTACGAGCCGAAGATCTTCATCACGGTGTCGCGGCCGGTGTAGGCGCGCGCGATGCGGATCGCGTCCATGGTCGACTCGGAGCCCGAGTTGGTGAAGCGCCACTTGGGCAGGCCCCACCGGCGTGCGAGCTCGTCGGCGACGTCGATGACGTCCTCCGTGGCCGCGGCGAAGTGCGTGCCGAGCGGGTAGCGCTTCGCGAGCGCCTCGCCGATCGCGGGGTGCGCGTGCCCCTGGACCATCGAGCCGAAGCCGTTGTGGAAGTCGTAGTACTCGTTGCCGTCGACGTCCGTGATGCGGTCGCCCGCGCCCGACTCGATGTAGATCGGCCACGGGTCGCGGCCCTGGTAGCTGGACGCGACACCGCCGGAGAGGTGCTCCGAGGCGTGGCCGTACATGGCCTTGGACTTGGTGGTGCGCTCGTTCAGCAGCGCGGTCTGCTCCTCGATGAGCTGCGCGATACGGGCGCGGTCGAGCGTGACAGGCATGACTCCTCCACCCGACCGGCCTGGCGACGGGCATCTTCATGAGGTGGTTTCGCGACCGCCCGCCGGCCTGGCGCTGGGGTCGCACACCCGGGGAGTGCAACTACGACGATAGCCCAGGCCGTGTTTCAGTTCCATGACGACGGCCGGACGATGCGTCGCGCGCCCGAGCGCCGACGGGCGCCGTGTCCGGAACGGCCGCGACCGGGACCTCGGGCCTTGCGCGTCCCCGCGCGGGTGGGGTTCGATGCCGCTCAAGCACACCACCGTCAGGAGTGATACCCGTGGTCAGCACGGTCTTCGAGCGCCAGCCCGGCGCCGCATCGTCCATCGCCGCCATGCTCGAGGGCTCGACCCTGAGCCCCTTCTGGACGGACGATGCGCCCGGCCCCGCGCGCCCCGCGCTCGCGGGCAGCCACCGGGCCGACCTGGTGATCGTGGGCGGCGGCTACAGCGGGCTGTGGACCGCGGTGATGGCGAAGGAGCGCGACCCGGAGCGCTCGGTGATCCTGCTCGAGGCGCGCCGCGTGGGCTGGGCCGCGTCGGGCCGCAACGGCGGCTTCTGCGAGGCGAGCCTCACGCACGGCCACGAGAACGGCGCCTCGCGCTGGCCGGAGGAGATCGACGAGCTCGACCGCCTGGGGATGGAGAACCTCGACGAGATCGAGGCGACCGTCGCGCGCTACGGCATGGACGTGGACTTCCAGCGCACCGGCGCGCTCGCGGTCGCGGTCGAGCCGCACCAGGTGGAGTGGCTCGAGGGGGAGGGCGTGCTCGACGCCGAGGCGACCCGCGCGCTGGTGAACTCGCCCACCTACCTGGGCGGACAGCTGAGCCCGGACGACACCGCGCTCGTGCACCCCGCGAAGCTCGCCCGCGAGCTCGCGCGCGTCGCCGAGGAGCTGGGCGTGCAGATCTTCGAGGAGTCGCCGGTGGTGGCGCTCGAGGACGGGCCGGTGGTCCGGACGCGCGACGGCGTGGTGCGCGGCGGTCGCGTCGCGCTCGCGACCAACGTCTTCCCGTCGCTGCTCAAGCGCAACCGCCTCATGACGGTGCCGGTCTTCGACTACTCGCTCATGACCGAGCCGCTCACGGACGCGCAGCTCGCCGATATCGGCTGGGAGGGGCGCCAGGGCGTCGCCGACCTCGCCAACCAGTTCCACTACTACCGGCTCACGGCCGACAACCGCCTGCTGTTCGGCGGCTACGACGCGATCTACCACGCCGGCGGCCGGCTCAAGGCCTCGTACCAGGAGCGACCCGAGTCCTACGAGAAGCTCGCGAGCCACCTGCTCACGACCTTCCCGCAGCTCGACGGCATCACGGCCACCCACCGCTGGGCCGGCGCGATCGACACCAGCACCCGGTTCTGCGCGTTCTTCGGCTCGGCGCGCGGCGGCGACGTGGCGTACTCGCTCGGCTTCACCGGGCTGGGCGTGGGCGCGACCCGCTTCGGCGCGAACGTCATGCTCGACCTGCTGGCGGGCGAGGACACCCCGCGGACCCGCCTGCGCATGGTGCGGGAGCGGCCCCTGCCGTTCCCGCCCGAGCCGCTCGCGAGCCTCGGGATCAACGCCACGCGGTGGTCGCTCGACCAGGCCGATCACCGCGAGGGCCGCCGCAACGTCCTGCTGCGCACGCTCGACCGCCTGGGCCTGGGGTTCGACTCATGACCGCGATGCGGCCGTGATCCCGGCCGGCGCGGGCTGGGTGCTCGCGACCGGCGCCGCCCTCATCGCCGTGGAGCTCGCGCGCGCGGTGCCCGCGTGGCTGCGCGTGCGCCGCACGGGCCGCGTGTCCGGGCTGTCGGCGGTGTCGCTCGGGGTGCTGCTGGGCTCGGTGCCCGCGTGGCTGGCCGTCGCGGTGCTCGCGCAGGCGTGGGGCGTGCTCGTCGCGACCCTGGTGTGGGCGTTCTTCCACGCCCGGCTGTGCCGCGAGGCGGTGCGGATCGACCGGGGCTTCCGCGCGGTCATCCCGCGCGCTGCGGCGGCGACGCTCGCGGGCCTCGCGCTCATCGGCATCGTCGGCGAGGCGGTGGGCCTCCTGCGGGTGTCGATCGGCATGTCCCTCGTCGCGGTGACGGCCGCCTACTCGCTGCCCGCGCTGTGGTCCGGCATGCGCGCCGCCGACGTCGCCGGCATCTCCGTCCTCGCGACGGCGGTGAGCGCGCTCGAGGGCGCGATCTACGTCGTGGTGGGGATGGGCTGGACCGGCACCGCGGTCATCCCGAGCTACCTCGCGTTCGGGGCGCTCGCGATCGCGACCAACGTGCCGCGCTGCTGGCGCGCGGTCGCGCACCGCGCCCGCGAGCGCCGGCTCCCGCGCGCCGAGCCGCTCGGGCTAGGGTTCGAGCCATGAACCTCGAACCCGGCCTGCCCGTCGACCTCCTCGCGCTCCCGCTCGAGACCGAGCCCGTGCCCGCCGACATGGTCGAGCAGGGCGCGCCCGTCGCCGGCGCCGCCGCGCTCGCCGAGATCGCCGAGGTCGAGGTGGGCGTGTGGGAGATGACCGTCGGCGTCGCGACCGACGTCGAGGCCGACGAGGTCTTCGTGGTCCTCACCGGCCGCGCGACCATCGAGTACCTCGACCCCGCGCTGCCCACCGCCGAGGTCGGCCCCGGCTCGATGGTGTGGCTGACCGAGGGCATGAGCACCCGCTGGACCGTCACCGAGACGCTGCGCAAGGTCTACGTCGCGGGCTGACCCCTAGTCGCGGGAGCCGGGACGCGCGAGCAGCGCGATGTGCAGCGCGGTCTGCGTCTCCCCGTCCTCGAGGTCCACGCCCAGCAGCCCCTCGATGAGCTCGAGCCGCTGGTAGAACACCGAGCGCGACAGGTGCGCCGCGCGCGCCGCCGCGGTCCGGTTGCCCGGGTGCGCGAGCGCGGCCCGCAGCACCCGCTGCAGGTCGCCGCCGGTGCGCTGGTCGTGCTCGACGATGGGGGACAGCACCCGCTCGCCGTGGTCGAGCAGGCGGTGGTCGTCCCGCAGCCCGCTGAGGAGCCGCGCGAGTGGCCGGCGGTCGACCCACAGCACGGTGCCCGCGGCGGGCTCTCCCGCGTTGTCGATCGCCTCGTGCAGCGACAGCGTGGCCGCGTCGACCTCGTCGGCCTGGTGGCCCACGGTGATCGCGACCCGCGCGGAGTCCCGCAGCGCGCGCTGGAGCGCGGCCGTGAGGGCGTCGTCGAGGGGACGATGCGCGGGCATGGACAGCAGCACGACGGTCAGCGGGCCGCCGGTGCGGCCCGTCGTGGCGAGCGCGCGGGCGCGCCCGCCGATGCCGAGCGCCCACGCCTCGATCTCCGCGGGCGACGGCTCGCCGCCGCGCAGCGCGAGCCCGTACAGCAGCCGGTCCGTCACGGGCACGCCCGCGGCCTCGAGCCGCGCCGCCATCGCCTCGGGCGTCGCGAAGCGGCCCGCCAGCAGCGGGTCGAGCACGTGGCGGCGCGAGAGCGTCGCCCACTCGTCGCGGCCGCCGTCGGCGAGCCGGCCGAGCGCGAGCGCGATCGCGCCCTGGCTGAGGACGTTCGCCCGTCCGGCGGGGTGCGCGGGCCCGGGCAGCGCGACGAGCGAGCCCCAGCGCTTGCCGCGCGCGTCGACCGGCACGACGACCCAGCCGTCCTCGTCGGGCTCGCGGTGCGCGGCGCGCGAGCGCCGCTCCCAGTCGCCGAGCACGGCCTGCTCGGCACCCGTCGGGATCTCCGCGATGAGCGCCTCGTGCGCGAGGCTCTCGAGCACCACCGGAGCGCCCAGCGCGCGGGCGAGCTCGCGCACCACGTGGTCGGCGGGGGCGCCGCGCAGCGCGAGCGACGTGAAGGTCTCGCGGACCTCGTCGCGTGCCCGCAGCGCGGCCATCTGGCCCGCGATGATCCGGTGGTGGCCGGCCTCGGTCAGCGTGACGAAGCGCGTCTCGCGATGGAGCAGGACGAACGCGAGGCCGTGGCGGCGCGCCGCCTCGACCACGGCGGTGGGCGGCACTGTGTAGCGCGTGCCGAGCTCGAGCACGAGCGCGGCGATGCCGGCCTCGGCGAGGCTGTCGACCAGGCCCGTGAGCGACGCATCGTCCTCGGGCCAGGCCGTCCCCATCGACAGCAGCAGCTCGCGGCCCTCGAGCATGCGCGCGATGTCCGAGCGCTCGGAGGTGTGCACCCAGCGCACCGGGGCCTCGAGCGCGGGTCCGCCGACGACCACCTCGGGCAGCCCGGCGCGGAACGCCGGGTCCTCGAGAAGCTCGGCGACGGTGGGCAGCGCGGCGAGCGCGGCGCCAGCCGGACGATGTGTCGGACTGACGCCGTAATCGCGACGGTCGGAGGGGTCCATCGGCTCATCGTATGTGTGAATCTGAACCTCATCGCACCACCCCCGCGTCGGGCAGAGTGTCCGGCGCGCGTCGAGAGGAGAGCCGTGAGCCTGATCCGTCACCACGTCGCAGGCCAGGAGGCCGGCGCCGGCGAGCGCACCGGCCAGGTCTGGAACCCCGCCACGGGCGAGGTCGTGGGCGAGGTCGCCTTCGCCTCGGTGGCCGAGACCGAGGCGGCCATCGCCGCCGCGAAGGCCGCGCTGCCGGGCTGGCGCGCGACCGGCCTCGTGCGCCGCGCGGACGTGTTCTTCCGCATGCGCCACCTGCTGGTCGAGCGCCAGGACGAGCTCGCCGCGATCATCACGCGCGAGCACGGAAAGGTGCTGTCGGACGCGAAGGGCGAGATCAGCCGCGGCATCGAGAACATCGAGTTCGCCGCGGGCCTCGTGCACCACCTCAAGGGCGAGCACTCGGAGCAGGTCGCGCGCGGCGTCGACGTGCACTCGACCAAGCAGCCCGTCGGCGTGGTCGGCTGCATCACCCCGTTCAACTTCCCGGTCATGGTGCCGCTCTGGATGGCGGCCTCCGCCATCGCGTGCGGCAACACCGTGGTGCTCAAGCCCTCGGAGAAGGACCCGTCCGCGTCGCTGTTCCTCGCCGCCCTCTTCGAGGAGGCGGGCTTGCCTGCCGGCGTCCTCAACGTGGTCCACGGCGACAAGGTCGCGGTCGACACGATCCTCGACTCGCCCGACGTCAAGGCCGTGTCCTTCGTCGGCTCCACCCCCGTCGCCCGCGCGATCTACGAGCGCGGCACCGCGAACGGCAAGCGTGTCCAGGCCCTCGGCGGCGCGAAGAACCACATGATCGTCATGCCCGACGCGGACCTCGACGCCGCGGCCGACGCCGCCGTGTCCGCCGCGTACGGCTCGGCCGGCGAGCGCTGCATGGCGATCTCGGTGCTCGTGCCCGTGGGCGAGGAGACGGCCGACGCGCTCGTCGCGAAGGTCGCCGAGCGCATGGCCACCCTCACGATCGGCGACGGCACCGACCCGGCCTCCGAGATGGGCCCGCTCATCACCCGCGAGCACCGCGACCGCGTCGCGTCGTACGTCACGGGCGCCGAGGCCGAGGGCGCGAGCGTCGTCGTCGACGGCACCACGCAGGCGTTCGAGGGCGACGGCTTCTTCGTCGGCACGAGCCTCGTCGACCACGTCAAGCCGGGCATGAAGGTGTACGACGACGAGATCTTCGGCCCCGTGCTGTCGGTGACCCGCGCGTCGTCCTACGACGAGGCGGTCGCGCTGGTCAACGCCAACGCGTTCGCGAACGGCACCGCGATCTTCACCCGCGACGGCGGCACCGCCCGCGCGTTCGAGATGGACATCGAGGTCGGCATGGTGGGCGTCAACGTGCCGCTGCCGGTGCCGATCGGCGCGTACTCGTTCGGCGGCTGGAAGAGCTCGCTGTTCGGCGACTCGCACATCTACGGCCCCGAGTCGATCCACTTCTACACGCGATCCAAGGTCGTGACGACCCGCTGGCCCGACGCCAGCGAGTCGCAGATCGACCTCGGCTTCCCGAGCAACCACTAGGAGGCGCGATGACCATCGAGAACGACGCGATGACCGGTGCCGAGGCGCGCGTTCGCGCCGACGACCGCGGCCACGTGTTCCACTCGTGGAGCGCGCAGGGCCTCATCGACCCGCTGCCGGTCGCCGGCGGCGCGGGCTCGGAGTTCTGGGACTACGCGGGCAACCGCTACCTCGACTTCGGCTCGCAGCTGGTCAACCTCAACCTCGGCCACCAGCACCCCGACCTGGTCGCCGCGATCGAGAAGCAGGCCCGCAGCCTCGCGACCATCCAGCCGTCCTTCGCGAACGACGTGCGCGGCGAGCTCGCGCGCCTCATCACGGACGTCGCGGGCGACCGCTTCACCAAGGTGTTCTTCACCAACGGCGGCGCCGACGCGAACGAGAACGCGGTCCGCATGGCCCGCCTCGTCACGGGCAAGCGCAAGGTGCTCGCGATGTACCGCAGCTACCACGGCAACACCACGACCGCGATCTCGCTCACGGGCGACCCGCGTCGCTGGCCCAACGAGCCCGCCGACGGCTCGGTGGTGCACTTCTTCGGGCCGTACCTGTACCGCTCGGCCTTCCACGCGGAGACCGAGGAGCAGGAGACGCGGCGCGCGCTCGAGCACCTCGAGCAGACCATCGTCCTCGAGGGCGCATCGACGATCGGCGCGATCGTCATCGAGACCGTGGTGGGCACCAACGGGGTGCTCGTTCCGCCGCCCGGCTACCTCGCCGGCGTCCGCGAGCTGTGCGACCGCTACGGCATCGTCTACATCGCGGACGAGGTGATGGTCGGCTTCGGCCGCACCGGCGAGTGGTTCGCGTTCCAGGGCCACGGCGTGACCCCGGACCTCATCACCTTCGCGAAGGGCGTCAACTCGGGCTACGTGCCGCTCGGCGGCGTGGTGATCTCGGAGGAGATCGCGGCGGCGTTCGACGAGCGCGCCTTCCCCGGCGGCCTCACGTACTCGGGCCACCCGCTCGCGTGCGCCCCCGGCGTCGCCACGTTCGAGGTCTTCCGCCGTGACGGCATCCTCGAGCGGGTCCAGGACCTCGGCGAGCGCGTGGTGCGCCCCATCCTCGAGGGCTGGCTCGAGTCCCACCCGTGCGTGGGCGAGGTGCGCGGCACCGGCCTGTTCTGGGCGATCGAGCTGGTCCGCGACAAGGAGACCCGCGAGCCGCTCGTGCCGTTCAACGCGTCGGGCAAGGACGCCGCCCCCATGGGCGTCTTCGCGAAGGCGTGCAAGGACTCCGGGGTGTGGCCGTTCGTGCACTTCAACCGCACGCACGTCGCGCCGCCGCTCGTCATCACCGAGGACGAGCTGCGGCGCGGCCTCAAGGTGATCGACGAGGCGCTCAGCGAGGTCGACGCGCTCATCGCCTGAGCTCCGACCCCGCGTGCTGTGAGGGGCTCAGTGCCCGATCCGACCTCTTTCGGGCACTGAGCACCTCGCAGCGCCCACCGGGCGCCACGCGGGACGATGCGGCGGCTAGCTGAGCAGCCCCGCCGCGCGCAGCGCCGCCCACACCTGGGCACGGCCCGCCACGGTGGTGAGGTCCTGGCCCAGCAGCTCCTGCGCGGCCGCGAGCCGCGCCCGCACCGTGTGACGGTGCACCCCGAGCGCCCGCCCCGCCGCATCGTGCGCGCAGTCGGCCGCGAACCACGCGGCCACCGTCGCCACCAGCTCGGACCCGTGCTCGGCGTCGTGCCGGGCGAGCGGCTCGAGCGCGGCCCGCGCGACGGTGCGCGCCTCCGCGCCGTCGAGCAGCGCCAGCACGCCCGCGCCGGGCAGGTCCGCGAAGCGCGTCACCGGCGCGGTGCGCCGCTCGCGCGCCGTCCGCGCCTGCGCGAGCCCGGCCGCGACCTCGCCGAGGCCCACCGGGTCGGAGACGCCGGCCGCGCCGCCGTGGCGGAGCACCAGCTCGTCGATCAGCGCCGCGTCCGCCTCCTCCAGCACCATCACGAGGTCGCCGTCCTGCTCGGCGCGCAGCACCGGCACCCCGCGGGTGTCGAGCCAGCGGCCCACGCCGCCCACCGCGGCGAGGCGCTCGTCGGCGATCGCCACGACGACGGGGGAGGAGGGCAGCGGCGCGCCCGAGGCGCTCGCGACGTCGCCCGCGAAGGCGACGTCGCCGCGCACCAGGGTCGCCAGCACCCCCGCGGCGAGCGCGTCACGCGCCTGCTCGAGGTCCTGGCGCTGCTCGAGCGCGAGCGCGGCCATCGCGACCACCGTGGTGACGACCGCGCGGTGCTGCTCGTCGAGCTCCTCGGCGGCGATCGCGAGGACCGCGCGCAGGCGGCCGCGCTGGCCGAGCGTCTGCAGGTGGAAGGCCTGCTCGCCGACCGTCACGCCCGACGTCGCCTGCACGCCGCGGACCAGCAGGTCGCCGGCGTGGCGCTGCAGCGCGGCCACCGTGGCGGCGTCGATGCCGCCGCCGGGGTGCTCGTGCAGCAGCGCGCCCGCGTCGACGAGCCCCACCCACGTGCCCAGGCGTCGCGCCAGCTCGGCGAGCATCGAGCGCAGCCCGTCGGGGCGCAGCGCGGCGACCGCGACCGCGCGCTGCGCCTCGAGCGCCCACGTTCGCCGCTCGTAGGCGACCGCGGCGAGCGCCTCGGCGTTGGCGCGGGCGAGTGCGATGAAGGGAGTGTCGTAGGGCACCTCCCACAGCGGCAGGCGGGCCGCGACGCACGCGGCGAGCAGCGCCTCCGGGATGCCCTCGCGCGCCACCTCGGTGCCGAAGCCGAGCCCGAGCATCCCCGAGCGCGCGAGCCGGCGCACGTACGCGGCGTAGGGCTTGGGGTCGTCGCCCGCGTCGCGGAACTGCGTCCCGGTCGTGAGCAGCACCATGCCGCCCGCGAGGAACGGGGTCGGATCCGCGAGGTCCGAGCTGTGCACCCAGCGCACCGTCGCGTCGAGCGCGCCCGGCGCCACCGCGTCCTCGGGCGTCGCGAGGCGGAGCTTGAGCTCGGGACGCGCGAGCAGCGCGCGGATCGTCGGGGCGGCCATGAGGTGAGCCTGCCACCGTGGACAGTCCGCCGCAAGACGTTGTACGCAGCGGCGAGTGCCCGCGTCCCGCCCGCGCGCCTAGCGTCGACCACATGACCACCCTCGACACCGCCGCCTCCGCGACCACCGGCGGGCCCGCGCTCGCCCAGGAGCGACGCCTCGTCACCGCGATCCCCGGACCGCGCTCCCAGGAGCTGCTCGACCGCAAGGCCGCCGCCGTCGCGGCGGGCGTGGGCCACACGGCCCCGATCGCCGCGGTCGCCGCGGGCGGCGGCGTCGTCGTCGACGCCGACGGCAACTCGCTCATCGACCTCGGCTCCGGCATCGCCGTCACCAGCGTGGGCAACGCCCACCCCAAGGTGGTCGAGGCCGTCCAGCGCCAGGCCGCGTCCTTCACCCACACGTGCTTCATGGTGTCGCCCTACGAGGGCTACGTCGCCGTCGCGGAGGCTCTCAACCGCCTCACGCCGGGCGACTTCCCCAAGAAGTCCGCGCTGTTCAACTCGGGCGCCGAGGCCGTCGAGAACGCGGTGAAGATCGCGCGCAAGGCGACCGGCCGCCAGGCGGTCGTGGCCTTCGACCACGCGTACCACGGCCGCACCAACCTCACGATGGCGCTCACCGCGAAGTCGATGCCCTACAAGAGCGGCTTCGGGCCCTTCGCCTCCGAGGTCTACCGGGCGCCGATGTCCTACCCGTACCGCGACGGCCTCACCGGCCCCGAGGCGGCGGCCAGGGCGCTGTCGGTGATCGAGAAGCAGGTGGGCGCGGACAACCTCGCGGCCGTCATCATCGAGCCGATCCAGGGCGAGGGCGGCTTCATCGTCCCCGCCGAGGGCTTCCTCCCGGCCATCTCCGAGTGGTGCACCGCCAACGGCGTCGTGCTCATCGCGGACGAGGTGCAGTCCGGCTTCGCCCGCACCGGCGCGATGTTCGCGTCGGAGCACTTCGGCCTCGTGCCCGACCTCGTCACCACCGCCAAGGGCATCGCCGGCGGCCTCCCGCTCGCCGCGGTCACCGGCCGCGCCGAGATCATGGACGCCGCGCACGTGGGCGGCCTGGGCGGCACGTACGGCGGCAACCCGATCGCGTGCGCCGCGGCGCTCGCCAGCATCGACGCCTTCGAGACCGAGGGCTTCGTCGAGCGCGCCGCCGAGCTGGGGGAGATCATGCTCGGCCGCATGCGCGCGCTGCAGGCGGAGGACCCGCGCGTGGGCGACGTCCGCGGCCTCGGCGCGATGGTCGCCATCGAGCTCGTCGACCCCGCGACCCAGGCGCCCGCGCCCGCGCTCGCCGGCGCGGTCGCGAAGCGCTGCATCGCCGAGGGCGTCGTCGTCCTCACGTGCGGCACGTACGGCAACGTCCTGCGCTTCCTGCCGCCGCTCAGCATCGGGGACGACCTCCTGCACGAGGGCCTCGACGTCGTCGCGGCCGCGCTCGCCGCGGAGGTGGCCGCATGACCGCCGCCGCCGAGCGCACGCTGCTCGACTCCGTCCCCGGCGCCCTGTACATCGGCGGCGAGTGGACCGCCGCGTCGTCCGGCGCCACCTTCGACGTCCTCGACCCGTCGACCGGCGACGTGCTCGCGAGCATCGCCGACGCCACGCCGGACGATGCGCAGCGCGCCCTGGACGCGGCCGTCGCCGCGCAGGACGCGTGGGCCGCGACGGCCCCGCGCAAGCGCTCCGACATCCTCCGCCGCGCGTTCGACCTGGTGCGGGAGCGCACCGAGGACTTCGCGCTGCTGATGACGCTCGAGATGGGCAAGCCGCTCGCGGAGGCGCGCGGCGAGGTCGCGTACGGCAACGAGTTCCTGCGCTGGTTCTCCGAGGAGGCCGTGCGCATCACGGGCCGCTACGGCGACAACCCCGAAGGCACGGGCCGCATGGTCGTCTCGCAGCGCCCGGTGGGGCCGAGCTACCTCATCACGCCGTGGAACTTCCCGCTCGCGATGGCGACCCGCAAGATCGCGCCCGCGCTCGCGGCCGGCTGCACCGTCGTCGTGAAGCCCGCCGCCCTCACCCCGCTCACGACGCTGCTGCTCGCGAGCGTGCTCGAGGAGGCCGGCGTGCCCGCCGGCGTCGTGAACGTCATCACGACCACCTCGTCGCGTGCGGTGACCGAGCCGATCCTGGCCGACCCGCGCCTGCGCAAGCTGTCCTTCACGGGCTCGACCGAGGTGGGCCGCGCGCTCATGAAGCAGGCCGCCGACGGCGTCCTGCGGGTGTCGATGGAGCTCGGCGGCAACGCCCCGTTCCTCGTCTTCGAGGACGCGGACCTCGACGCCGCCGTCGAGGGCGCGCTGATGGCGAAGTTCCGCAACATCGGCCAGGCGTGCACGGCGGCCAACCGCTTCATCGTGCACGCATCCGTCGCCGACGAGTTCGCGCGCCGCGTCACCGCGCGCGTGTCCGCCATGAAGGTGGGCCGCGGCACCGAGGACGGCGTCCAGATCGGCCCGCTCATCGACGACCGCGCGGTCGCCACCTCGCTCGCGCTCGTGGACGATGCGGTGGCGCGCGGCGCCTCCGTCGCCACCGGCGGCTCCGCCGTCGAGGGCCCGGGCACGTTCGTCGAGCCCACCGTCGTCACCGGCGTGCGGCCCGGCTCCGAGATCCTCAGCACGGAGATCTTCGGCCCGGTCCTCGCGATCGCGACCTTCGAGACCGAGGACGAGGCGATCGCCCTCGCGAACTCGACCGAGTACGGGCTCGTCTCGTACGCCTACACCCGTGACCTCGCCCGCGGTCACCGCCTCATCGACCGGCTCGACACCGGCATGATGGGCCTCAACGCGGGCGTCGTCTCGAACGCCGCGGCGCCGTTCGGCGGCGTGAAGCAGTCCGGCATCGGCCGCGAGGGCGGTGCCGAGGGCATCCACGAGTACCTGTCGACCAAGTACACGCTGATCCCGCACGGCTGAGCGCGACGTTCCCCACCCACCCCACCGAAGGAGAGACATGAGCGGCTACGCAGTAGTGAATCCGGCCACGGGCGAGCGCCTGGCGGACTACCCGACCATGAGCGACGCGGAGGTCCAGGATGCGCTTGCCCTGGCCGACGGCGCCTACCGGGGGTGGTCGCGGACCTCGACGGTGCAGGAGCGCGCCGCGCTGGTGCGCCGTGTCGCCGAGCTCCACCGCGAGCGTCGCGACGAGCTCGCCGCGATCATCGTGCGCGAGATGGGCAAGCCGCTCGAGGCCGCGCTCGGCGAGGTCGACTTCGCCGCTGACATCACCGAGTTCTACGCGGACAACGCGGAGAAGGTCACGGGCGACACCCCGATCGACATCCTCGGCGAGGGCACCGCGGTGATCCGCCGCAGCCCGCTGGGCGCGCTGCTCGGCATCATGCCGTGGAACTTCCCCTACTACCAGGTGGCACGCTTCGCGGCGCCGAACATCGTGGTGGGCAACACCATCGTCCTCAAGCACGCGCCGCAGTGCCCCGAGTCGGCCGCGGCGATCGAGCAGATCTACCGCGACGCGGGCTTCCCCGAGGGCGTCTACGTCAACGTCTACGCCTCGAACGAGCAGGCCGCGGACATGATCGCGGACCGCCGCATCGCCGGCGTCTCCGTGACCGGCTCCGAGCGTGCCGGCTCCGCCGTCGCCTCGCTCGCCGGCTACCACCTCAAGAAGGTGGCGCTCGAGCTGGGCGGCTCGGACCCGTTCATCGTGCTGTCGACGGACGACATGGACGCCGTGGTCGAGGGCGCCGTCGAGGCCCGCATGGACAACACCGGCCAGTCCTGCAACGCCCCCAAGCGCTTCATCGTCATCGACTCGCTCTACGACGAGTTCCTCGAGAAGTTCACCGCCGCGATGACCGCGTGCACCGTGGGCGACCCGTTCGCCGAGGACACCGTGCTGGGCCCGCTGTCGTCGCTCGCGGCGGCCGAGCGCCTCGAGGCGCAGGTCAACGCCGCCGTCGAGCAGGGCGCGATCCTGCACGCGGGCGGCAAGCGCGACGGCGCCTTCTACTACCCGACGGTCCTCACCGGCGTCACGTCCGACATGGACGTGTACCGCGAGGAGCTGTTCGGCCCGGCGGCCGCGGTCTACAAGGTGGCGAGCGAGGAGGAGGCCATCGCCCTCGCGAACGACACCGCGTACGGCCTCGGCTCGTACGTCTACACGACCGACCCGGCGCAGGCCGAGCGCGTCGCCGACGCGATCGAGGCCGGCATGGTCTACGTCAACTGCGTGCTCGCGGACAGCCCCGAGCTTCCGTTCGGCGGGGTGAAGCGATCCGGCACCTCGCGCGAGATGGGTCTGCTCGCGGCGGACGAGTTCGTCAACAAGAAGCTCATCCGCGTCATCTGACCCGCCACGCCCGGCGCGCCCCCGAGACGTCTCTCCTCGGGCGCGCGCCGGGCGTCGTCGCGTTCGGACGTCTCCGCGCCCACGCCGAGCCACATACCCCCTGGGGTATAGTGTCCCGCATGAACCGACGCATCGTCCGTGGCGCCCTCGCCGGCGCCCTGCTCGCCCTCGTCCCCGCGATCTCCGCCTGCTCGACCGGCGTGGACGCACCCGCCGCCGAGGCCGCCGAGACCGTCGCCTTCGACGGCTCGCACGTCTCCGCCGCCTCGTTCGCCGTCGCCGCCGCGGAGGACGGCGTCACGATCGTCGACGTCCGCACGCCCGCCGAGTACGCCGAGGGCCACCTGCCCGGCGCCGTCAACATCGACGTGTCCGCCGCCGACTTCCAGACCCAGGTGGCGGCGCTCGACCCCGAGGCCGACTACGCCGTCTACTGCCGCTCGGGCAACCGCTCGCGCGCCGCGATCGACGTCATGACCGGCGAGGGCGTCGAGAACACGGTGGGCCTCGAGGGCGGCATCGGCGCCTGGACGGGCGACGTCGTCACCGACTGACCCGGGGGCTCACCCCTCGGCAGCCAGCAGCTCGCCCCGCGCGACCGCCACCGCGGTCCGCCAGCCCAGTCCCAGCACGAGCAGCGTCGCCACGGCGAGCGCCGCGACCCCGACCCAGGCCGCGAAGGCCGTCGCGCCGCTCTCGTGCGCCGCGAGCAGCGCCGAGGCCGACGCGGCGAGAGGGAACGTGTACGCCCACGCGCTCACCGCGAACGGCACCTTGCGCAGGTAGCCCGCCTGCGCGGTGAGGAGCGCGAGCTGGAAGATGACCACGCCGAGCAGCATCATCGCCAGCGGGTCGTCCCACGAGCCGCCCAGCCGCACCCACGACAGCGACGCGACCGCGGGCGGGGCCACGAGGACCGCGAGCGTGGGGGCGAGACGCCACGGCATCACGCCCTCCACGAACAGGCGGTTGAGCACCACAGGCAGCAGGCCCAGCCAGAACACGGCGCCGACGCCGTAGAAGTACCAGCTGATCTCCGCGGGCGCGTGCGCGACCCCGGCCAGCGGCGCCACGAGGTTGCCGACGACGGGGATGAACCACGCGGGGTGGACGTGCACGGACTGCACGCGCGCGTCCGCGATCCACGTGCGCATCACCAGCACCGTGATGACGAACTGCAGGGCAGCGCCGGGCCACCAGAGGATCGCGGACAGGGTCTCGGAGATCGGCAGGAACGCGATCGCCAGCACCATCATCGACACGGGGAGCGTCGCGACGAACGCCGCCTTCACGGGATGCGACCACTCCGCCACCGCGGCCCGCGGGTGGCGCGCGACCTTCGCCCCGTAGGCGACGACGGCCGCGGCGAGCACCGCGAGGCCGATCCACGCGAGCGCCTCGTCGACCGGCAGCGCGAGCCCGAAGGCCTCCCCGGCGCGGAACCACGCGACGGCGGTGCCGCCGATGCCCATCACCATGGCGAACACGCCCACGGGCAGGTGGGCGAGGCTGGGTGCGGGAGCGGGCGGCGGCGCGGACGATGCGGCGGTGGGCTCGGCGGTCATGGCTGCCTCCTCGGCGTCGACGGATACCCCGTGGCGTATGGCTTCAGTCTGGCACCGGGGTGCCGGGGGGCAGCCGGGGCCTATGGTCCCGGACTTTCGCGTCCCGCGCGCGGGACGCGGGCCCGGCGTGTCGCCCCGCGTGTCGCGATCGCGCGCGGAGCGGGTCGCCGGGGCGCCAGGCAAGCGTCCCCGGTGGCATTTCCGGGACCCGCGCACCGCCGCATCGTCCCCTATGCAGGTGTCAAATATACCTGATGGGCATACCCCGCGGGGTATAAAATGCCTGGTATTGGGCCCATAGTCCCCGGGACCTCTGCCCCGCGAGATCCCGGCGGCACGCGCCTACCGTGAGGGTCATGGGGATCGAGGCCCGGAGGGGGCCGGCACCCAAGTAAGAGGAGCCAGATCAAATGACCACCACTGCCCCGGAGAGCGCGGCCGCCACCGACGTGGCCGCTTCCATCGACGCGCTGGTCGCGAACGCGCAGGAGGCGCTCGACGCTTACTCCGTGTTCACGCAGGACGACGTCAACCTCCTGGTGAAGAAGGCCTCCGTGGCCGCCCTGAACCAGCACGGCGAGCTCGCCGTGCTCGCGGTCCAGGAGACCGGCCGCGGCGTGTTCGAGGACAAGGCCGTCAAGAACATCTTCGCGTGCGAGCACGTCACCCACTCGATGGGCCCGATGAAGACCGTCGGCATCATCCACGAGGACCCGATCAAGGGCATCACCGAGATCGCGGAGCCCGTCGGCGTCGTCGCCGGCGTGACCCCGGTCACCAACCCGACCTCGACCGCGATCTTCAAGTCGCTCATCGCGCTGAAGACCCGCAACCCGATCATCTTCGCGTTCCACCCGAGCGCGCAGCAGTCGTCGGTCGCCGCCGCCAAGATCGTCCGCGACGCGGCCATCGCCGCCGGCGCCCCCGAGCACTGCATCCAGTGGGTCGAGACCCCGTCGCTCGAGGCCACCAACCTGCTGATGAACCACGACGGCGTCGCGCTCATCCTCGCCACCGGCGGCAACGCCATGGTGAAGGCGGCGTACAGCTGCGGCAAGCCGGCCCTCGGCGTCGGCGCGGGCAACGTCCCCGCCTACGTCCACAAGTCGGCCGTGCTCGAGCGCTCGATCAACGACCTCGTGATCTCGAAGGCCTTCGACAACGGCATGGTGTGCGCCTCCGAGCAGGCCGTCATCCTCGACGAGGAGATCTACGACAAGGCGCTGTCGCTGTTCGACCGCCTCCACGCGTACAAGGTCACCCCGGCCGAGAAGGAGATGCTCGAGGAGTTCATCTTCGGCGTCACCGCCTCGGGCCAGAACTGCGCCGGCGCGAAGCTCAACCCGAACGTGGTGGGCAAGTCGCCGCAGTGGATCGCCGAGCAGGCCGGCTTCTCGGTCCCCGAGGAGACCTCGATCATCCTCGCCGAGGTCTCGACCGTCGGCGAGAGCGAGCCGCTCACCCGCGAGAAGCTGTGCCCCGTCCTCGCCGTCCTCAAGGCGGACTCCACCGAGCAGGGCCTCGACTACGCCGAGCGCATGGTCGAGTTCCACGGCCTCGGCCACTCGGCCGCGATCCACGCGACCGACGACGCCCTGATCAAGGACTTCGGCAAGCGCGTCAAGGCGATCCGCGTCATCGTGAACTCGCCCTCGAGCCACGGCGGCATCGGCGACATCTACAACGCCTTCATGCCCTCGCTGACCCTGGGCTGCGGCTCCTACGGCCACAACTCGGTGTCGAACAACGTCACCGCGGTGAACCTGATCAACGTCAAGCGCATCGGCCGGAGGAACAACAACATGCAGTGGTTCAAGGTGCCGGCGAAGACCTACTTCGAGCCGAACGCGATCCAGTACCTGCACGACATGAACGGCGTCAACCGCGTCACCATCGTCACCGACGCGACCATGACCCGCATCGGCATCGTGGACAAGGTCCTGGACGTCCTCAACCGCCGCGAGAACCCCGTCTCCGTCCAGATCATCGACAACGTCGAGCCCGAGCCGAGCGTCGCGACCGTCCGCAAGGGCGCCGAGACCCTCCGCGCGTTCAAGCCCGACACGATCATCGCGGTCGGCGGCGGCTCGCCGATGGACGCCGCGAAGGTCATGTGGCTGCTCTACGAGCACCCGCAGATCGACTTCGCGGACCTCAAGGAGAAGTTCTTCGACGTCCGCAAGCGCGCCTTCCAGTTCCCGAAGCTGGGCGAGCTCGCCAAGCTGGTCTGCATCCCGACCACGTCGGGCACCGGCTCCGAGGTGACGCCGTTCGCCGTGATCTCCGACCCGGAGAGCGGCCGCAAGTACCCGCTCGCGGACTACGCGCTCACGCCGACCGTCGCGATCGTGGACCCGGTCCTCACCGCGAACCTCCCGTCGCGCGTCGCCGCGGACTCCGGTCTCGACGCCCTGACCCACGCCACCGAGGCCTTCGTCTCGGTCTACGCGAACGACTACACCGACGGCCTGTGCCTCCAGGCCATCAAGATGGTCTTCGAGTACCTGCCCCAGTCGGTGCAGGAGGGCGGCCAGGCCGTCAAGGCCCGCGAGAAGATGCACAACGCCGCGACCATCGCGGGCATGGCCTTCGCCAACGCCTTCCTCGGCCTGGTGCACGCCATGTCGCATGTGACCGGCTCGACCTTCCACATCGCGCACGGCCGCACCAACTCGGTGTACCTGCCCCACGTGATCCGCTACAACGGCAAGGTTCCCACCAAGCCCGCGTCGTGGCCCAAGGCCGAGTCCTACGTCGCGCCGGAGCGCTACCAGGAGATCGCGAAGCACCTCGGTCTCCCGGCCTCGACCCCCGAGGAGGGCGTCGAGTCCTACGCGAAGGCCGTCGAGGACCTGCGCACGGCGTGCGGCGTCGAGCGCTCGTTCAAGGAGCTCGGTGTGGACGAGGCGGAGTTCATGGCCTCGCTCGACACCCTCGCGATGAACGCCTACGCGGACCAGTGCGCACCGGCCAACCCGCGCCTCCCGATCCTCGAGGACATGAAGGTGATGATGGAGGCCGCGTACTACGGCATCACCTGGGACGAGGTGAAGGCGAACCGCAAGGCCGAGGCCATCGTCGCCGACGCGAAGAAGGCCCCCGCGAAGAAGGCCGCCGCGAAGAAGGGCTGACACCAGCTGGCTCCTGGGGCTGATCGCCCCGGAAGTCCCTCCCTCAGGGCCCCGGCACCGATCTGGTGCCGGGGCCCTGTGCCGTCCCCCGGCGGGACGATGCGGCGGTCCGGCCACCCTCCCGGGTTTGCCATGATGGGGGCCATGAACCCGCGCATCGTCCGCACCGCCGTCTCCGCCGCCGTGCTCGCCGTCCTGCTCTCGGGCTGCGGCGACGCCGACCCGCGCGAGGCGATCGCGTCCGCGACCGCCGGCGTCAACGGCGCGATCGAGAAGGCCAACGAGCTCAAGGACGAGGCCGAGAAGCGCGCCGACGAGATCCAGGAGCAGGCCGAGGACGCCAAGCAGAAGGTCGACGACGCGAAGCAGTCGGTCGAGGACGCGGTGGGCTCCGCGAAGGACGCGCTCGACGCCGTCACCGGCGAGTAGGCCGCCCGCGGGCGAGGTCCCGCACTCGCGCCACTAGACTTGACGCTCGTGGCCACCGACTTCGCGACCGAGATCCAGGAGCTCCGCTCGACCTTCTCCCAGATCGAGGCGGTGACGGACCCCACCAAGCTCAAGGCGCGCATCGCCGAGCTCGAGGAGCAGGCCGCCGCGCCCGACCTCTGGGACGACCAGGAGAACGCGCAGGCCGTCACCAGCCAGCTGAGCCAGGCCAACGCCGAGCTCGAGCGCGTGGCGCGCATGGGCTCGCGCATCAACGACCTCGAGGTGCTGGTCGAGCTCGGCACCGAGGGCGAGGACGAGGACACCCTCGCCGAGGCCGAGGCCGACCTCGCGGGCATCAAGAAGGACCTCGCGGCGCTCGAGATCCGCACCCTGATGACGGGGGAGTGGGACGAGCGCAACGCCGTCGTCACGATCCGCTCGGGTGCGGGCGGCGACGACGCCACCGACTTCGCCGAGATGCTGCTGCGCATGTACCTGCGCTGGGCCGAGCGCCACGGCTACCAGACCAAGGTGCTCGACACCTCGTACGCGGAGGGCGCCGGCATCAAGTCCGCGACCTTCGAGCTCAACGCGCCGTACGCCTTCGGCACGCTGTCGGTCGAGGCGGGCACGCACCGCCTCGCGCGCATCAGCCCGTTCGGCTCGGCGGACAAGCGCCAGACCTCGTTCGCGGCGGTCGAGGTGATCCCGCAGATCGAGTCGACCGACCACATCGAGGTCCCCGAGTCGGAGATCAAGGTGGACGTGTTCCGCTCGTCCGGCCCCGGCGGCCAGTCGGTCAACACCACCGACTCCGCGGTGCGCCTCACCCACCTGCCCACCGGCATCGTCGTGTCGATGCAGGACGAGAAGTCGCAGATCCAGAACCGCGCCGCCGCCATGCGCGTCCTGCAGTCGCGCCTGCTGCTCCTCAAGAAGGAGGAGGAGGCCGCCCAGAAGAAGGAGCTCGCCGGCGACATCAAGGCGAGCTGGGGCGACCAGATGCGCTCGTACTTCCTCTACGGCCAGCAGCTCGTCAAGGACCTGCGCACCGGCTACGAGGTCGGCAACCCGCAGATCGTCTTCGACGGCGACCTCGACGGCTTCATCGACGCCGGCATCCGCTGGCGCCGCTCCGAGCAGAACGCCGACTGACCCCGGGCGCCTCTCCACACAGGCGCGCCCGAATCACGCCGCTTCCAGGCACGTTCCCGTTCACATCGGGGGGTTCGTGTGGAGCAGCGCCTCACCCGTGTGGAGAGGCGCACGGGACGATGCGGCAGGTGGTTGGCGTTTTGCGAACCTTTGGCGTGTGACGTACCGGACACGCCCGGAGCGGCGCGCCTCCCCGGGGGCCCCCGCAGGCGTTCCTACGATGCAGACGTGGTGCGGGTCCAACCCCTCGCGCCCGCGCACATCATGATTCGACTCGACAACGCCACCAAGGTCTATAAGCGGGGCGCCCGTCCCGCGCTCGACTCCGTCTCCGTGGAGATCGAGCGCGGCGACTTCGTGTTCCTCGTGGGCTCGTCCGGCTCGGGCAAGTCGACGTTCCTCAAGCTCATCCTGCGCGAGGAGCGCCCCACCGGGGGCGACGTGTACGTCGCGGGCCGCCACCTCAACAAGCTCTCCGCGTGGCGCGTGCCGCACCTGCGCCGCGAGATCGGCGCGGTCTTCCAGGACTTCCGCCTGCTGCCGAACAAGACCGTCTACCAGAACGTCGCGTTCGCGCTCCAGGTGATCGGCAAGAGCCGCCACCACATCCAGTCCACGGTGCCCGAGATGCTCGAGCTCGTCGGCCTGTCGGGCAAGGAGAAGCGCTTCCCGCACGAGCTGTCCGGCGGCGAGCAGCAGCGCGTCGCGATCGCGCGCGCCTTCGTCAACCACCCGCCGATCCTGCTGTGCGACGAGCCCACCGGAAACCTCGACCCGGGCACGTCGGTGGGCATCATGCGCCTGCTCGACCGCATCAACCGCACCGGCACCACGGTGCTCATGGCCACGCACGACGACGAGATCGTCGACCAGATGCGCAAGCGCGTCATCGAGCTGCGCGGCGGCCAGCTGGTCCGCGACCAGGACCGCGGCGTCTACGGGCTGGAGCGCGTATGAGGCTCCGGTTCATCCTCGGCGAGGTCGTCAACGGCCTGCGGCGCAACGGCACGATGGCGCTGTCCGTCGTGCTGGTCACGTTCGTGTCGCTCATGTTCGTGGGCGCCGCCGCGCTCACCCAGATGCAGATCGACCAGCTCAAGGACGACTGGTACGGCAAGGTCGAGATCTCGATCTTCCTGTGCCCCGAGAGCTCGCGCAACGAGCAGTGCGCCGAGGGTCCCGTGACGGTGGCCCAGGAGGACGCGATCCGGTCGGTCCTCGAGGACGGCGCGCTCAAGGACCTCGTCCAGGAGGTCTACTACGAGTCCCGCGAGCAGGCGTACGACAAGTTCGTCGCCAACGACGAGGACGGCATCTGGTCCTCGCTCACCGCGGAGCAGATGCAGCCCAGCTTCCGCGTCAAGCTCGCCGACCCCGAGCAGTACCAGGTGGTCGCCGACGCGACCGAGGGCCTGCCGGGCGTGGACGTCGTGCGCGACCAGCGCGAGATCTTCTCCGAGCTGTTCCGCTTCCTCAACGCCGCCACCGTGGTCGCCGCGGCGCTCGCGGCCGTCATGCTGCTGGCCGCGATGCTGCTCATCACCACCACCATCCGCCTGAGCGCGCTGAGCCGCCGCCGCGAGACCCAGATCATGCGCATGGTCGGCTCGTCGCGCTCGCTGATCCAGATGCCGTTCATGCTCGAGGGCGCGGTGGCCGCCACGGGCGGCGCGCTGCTCGCGGTCGCCGGCCTGTTCTTCGGCGTGCGCTACATGATCGACGACTGGCTGCGCAGCTCGGTGACCTGGGTCCAGTACATCGGCACGCAGGACGTGTGGTCGGTCGCGCCGTGGCTCCTTGTCATCGCCGTCGGCCTCGCCGCGATCGCCTCCCTCGTGACGCTCGGGAGGTACACGCGCGCATGATGGCCCGCCTCCGCCCGTCGTTCATCGCCGCCGTCGCGGTGTTCCTCGTCGCGCTCGCGACGGGCACCCTCGTGTCCGGCGCCGATGCGGTCGGCGGGTTCCAGACGGCGTCGAGCTACGACGACGACATCGACCGGGCGAAGGACAAGCAGTCCGACTACGAGGAGCAGCTCGACGACCTCGAGGCCGCCCTCGAGGACACGAGCGCCGCGATCGTCAAGGCGGCGCGACGCCTGCGCCAGACCGAGGCCAAGCTGCCCGCCGCGCAGGCCGAGCTCGACGAGGCCAAGGAGGCGGTCGCGCAGGCGATCGTCCAGCAGAAGCTCGTCGCCGACAAGCTCGCGGCCGCGCAGGCCCAGGACGAGGCGATCTCCGCGCAGATCGCCGCGGACGAGGACCGCATCGCCGAGCTCGAGGACATCGTCGCGGCGCTCGCCCGCGCGCAGTACCAGGGCGTGGGCGACGACGAGGCGCTCAGCCTCGTATTCGGCGCGAGCACGTCGCAGGAGTTCGTCGACAAGTTCGCGGAGGAGCACAACGCCTCCCGCGTGCAGTCCAACGCGCTCGCCGACGTCGAGGAGATCGCGGCCGTCAACCGCAACCGCGGCGCCCGCCAGGAGGCCGTCCGCGAGTACATCGTGGAGCTCAAGGCCGAGGCCGACGCGCTCGTGGTCAAGACCAAGAAGCTCCGCGAGAAGGCCGCCGAGAAGAAGGCGGCCCTCGACGCGCTCGTGAAGAAGCAGCAGGCGATCAAGGCCGAGCTCGAGGCGCAGAAGAAGCAGGAGCTCAAGCGCCAGAAGCAGATCGCCGCGAAGCAGGCGGCGGTCCGCGACGAGATCAAGAACCTCGTCAAGAAGAAGCTCGCCGAGGAGGAGGCCAAGCGCAAGGCCGCCGAGGAGGCCGCCCGCAAGGCCGCGCAGGCCAACGGCGGCTCGAGCTCGGGCGGCTCGAGCTCCAGCGCCGGCACCGGCAACGCGCTCGTCAAGGGCGTGCTCGCGTGGCCCGTGCCGAGCCACTACATCACCTCGAGCTACGGCATGCGCTTCCACCCGATCCTCCACTACTGGCGCCTCCACGCCGGCACGGACATGCGCGCCTACTGCGGCACGCCCGTGTACGCGGCACGCGAGGGACGCGTGCAGTGGGCGACCTACCGCCTGGGCCTGGGCAACTCGGTGCTGATCGACCACGGCTACGTGGGCGGCAAGTCGCTGATGTCGAGCTACAACCACCTCACGAGCTTCGCGGTCGGCTACGGCCAGTACGTCACCAGGGGCCAGCTCGTCGGCTACGCCGGCAACACCGGCACCTCCGCGGCGTGCCACCTCCACTTCGAGGTCTACGTCAACGGCAGCACCGTCGACCCGATGACCCTGGTGGGGTAGACGGGGCCGCTAGACTGGTGCGTCGCGCCCGGACCCGGGCGCATGGCCGGACACGCGCGAGGAGGTGAGCCATGGCCGAGAGCGGGATCAAGGTGGTGGCGACCAACCGCGCCGCGCGCCACGACTTCTTCATCGACGACGTGCTCGAGGCCGGCATCGTGCTGACCGGCACCGAGGTGAAGTCGCTGCGCCAGGGCCGCGCGGTCATCGGCGACGGCTACATCTACATCGACGGCGGCGAGGCCTGGGCGGAGAACATCCACATCCCGGAGTACTCGCAGGGCACCTGGACCAACCACGCGCCGCGCCGCAAGCGCAAGCTCCTGCTGCACGGGCACGAGATCGAGGACCTCCTGCAGCGCACGCGCGAGAAGGGGTACACGATCGTGCCCCTGCGCCTGTACTTCCTCGACGGCCGCGCCAAGCTCGAGATCGGCGTCGCGCGCGGCAAGAAGCAGCACGACAAGCGCCAGGCGCTGCGCGAGAAGCAGGACAAGCGCGAGGCCGAGCGCGCGTTCGGCACCCAGCGCGGCATCAACCGCTGACGCGGGGACGATGCGCGCCCCGGCCGGGCGCGTGGGGTCACCCGCGCATCGTCCAGCGGGCATGATGGGGCCATGGTCCGCATCGTCCTGTCCCTGCTGATCACCCTGGTAGCCGCGCTCACGCCGGCCGCCGCGCACGCCGCCGCGCCTGACGGCGGCCGCAGCGTCGAGCGCTGGGACGCCACCTACGACCTGCAGGAGGACGGCTCCGCGCGCGTCACCGTCGAGATCGACTTCGACTTCGGTGACGACCCGGGCCACGGCCCCTACTGGCAGCTGCCCATCCGCCAGGGCTACGACGACTCGTGGGACCGCGTCTACGCCATCACCGACGTGAGCGCCTCGTCGCCGTCGGGGGCGCCCGCGAAGGTCTACCTCGAGGAGGGGCAGTACTGGCTCGTGGTGCGCGTGGGCGACGAGAGCATCGGCGACGTCGACGGCGTGCAGACGTACGTGCTCGAGTACACGGTCCACGACGTGATGAACGAGACCACCGCCGACGAGACCGACTCGGGCGAGGCCGGCGACGAGCTCTACTGGAACGCGATCGGCGACGGCTGGCAGACGCCGATCCGCGACGCGAGCGTGACGGTCGTGGGTGCCGCGGACGTGATCGATGCGGCCTGCTGGGCCGGTCCGACGGGCGCCGACACCGCCTGCGACGGCGCGACGGTCGACGGCGCGGATGCGACGTTCACGCAGGCCTCGCTCGAGCCGGGGGAGCCCTTCACGATCGCGGTGCTGTACCCCGCGGGCACGTACGACACCGAGCCCGCGCTCACCGAGAGCAACGACCTCGCGCACGCGTTCCGCCTCAACGTGTGGACCGTGGGCGGCTTCCTGCTGATCCTGCTGGGCGGGCTCGCGATCCTGGTGCGGCGCATCCGCGGCGCCGGCGCGGACGTCGAGTACGCGGACTTCACGCCCGGCGTCGGGCCGGCCTCGGGGGAGGAGGCCGCGGTGCGCCGCCGCGACAAGCGCGCGCCCGTCGCGGTGGCCTTCGCCCCGCCGGACGGGCTGCGGCCCGGGCAGCTCGGCACGCTGATCGACGAGAAGGCGGACACCCGCGACGTCACCGCGACCATCGTCGACCTCGCGGTGCGCGGCTACCTGGTGGTCGAGGAGGCGGGGGAGAAGGACTACCGCTTCGTCAAGCAGCGCGAGGCGGACGCCGGCCTGTTCCCGTACGAGCAGATGCTCTTCGACGCGGTGTTCGAGGGGCGCTCCGCGGTGACGCTCAGCGAGCTCAAGACCACGTTCCACGCGGACATGCAGGCGGTGCAGAAGCAGCTCTACCGCAACGTGACGAACCACGGCTGGTTCCGCGGCAACCCCTCGCACGCGCGCGGCGCATGGGCCGGCGCCGGCATCGCGCTGCTCGTCGGCGGCGCCTTCGCGACCTTCGCGGCGGCGATGCTCGGCACCACCATCGCGCTCGTGCCGGTCGCGATCGCGCTGCTGGGCCTCGTGGTGCTGGCCACGACCAGCGTCGCGCCCGCGCGCACCGCGGAGGGCTCGCGGATCCTCGCGCAGACCCGTGGCTTCGAGCTCTACCTCGACAAGGCCGAGGCGAACCAGCTGCGCTTCGAGGAGGGGCAGGACATCTTCAGCCGCTACCTGCCCTACGCGATCGCGTTCGGCGTGACCGAGCAGTGGGCCAGGAAGTTCGAGCAGCTGGCCGCCCAGGGCGTGCGTCTCGCCGAGCCCACCTGGTACCGCGGCGCCGCGTACGGCATGTTCTGGATGCATGCCGCCGGCTTCGGGCACCGCATGGACCAGTTCGCCTCGCTCGCCGGCGCCGCGATGAGCGCCCCGACCCCCGGCTCGTCGGGCGGCTCGGGCTTCGGCGGTGGCGGCGGCTTCTCGGGTGGCGGCGGCGGAGGAGGCGGCGGTGGTGGCTGGTGACCCGCGCATCGTCGCCACCCAACCGCCACCGACCACCGACACCGCAAGTCACACATCTGACGACCGGTGGGCGGGGATCTCCGCACGATCGCGGTGCCACCGGTCGCGAGAGGTGTGACTTGCGATGGTGAGCGGCGCGTCGACCGTAGACGGCACGAGGCCCGCGCCCCCGGACGGGGACGCGGGCCTCGTGCGTGCGTCGGGCGTCAGGCCTTGGCGGCCTCCGCCTCCTGCTCCTCGTCGGCGTGCGGGACGGGGTGCTCGCGCTCGAGCGCCGCGCCCTCGACGTCCACGTTGGGGAGGATCCGGTCGAGCCAGGCGGGGAGCCACCACGCCTTCTCGCCCACGAGGTGCATGAGCGACGGCACGATGACCATGCGGACCACGAAGGCGTCGAAGAGGACGCCCATCGCGAGGCCCAGGCCCATCGGGCGGATCATCGCGATGTGCGAGAACACGAAGCCGCCGAACACCGAGATCATGATGATCGCGGCGGCGGTCACGACCGCGCGGCCGTGGCGCAGGCCCGCGACCACCGAGCGGCGGGCGTCCATGCCGTGCACGTACGCCTCGCGCATGCCGGTCGTGAGGAACAGCTGGTAGTCCATCGCGAGGCCGAACAGGATGCCCGTCAGGATGATGGGCAGGAAGCTCAGCACCGGGCCCGGGTCGTGGACGCCGAAGATCGAGCTCAGCCAGCCCCACTGGAACACCGCGGTCACCACGCCGAACGCCGCGAACAGCGACAGCACGAAGCCGAGCGTCGCGATGAGCGGCACGATCAGCGAGCGGAACACGATGATGAGGATGATCAGCGACAGGCCCACGACGATCGCGAGGTAGACCGGCAGCGCCTCGTCGAGCTTCTGCGAGACGTCGATGTTGCCGCTGGCCTCGCCCGCGACGCCGATGACGGTGCCGTCCTCGAGCGGGGAGATGTCGCGGAGGTCCTCGACGAGCTGCGCGGTCGACTCGCTCGACGGGCCCTCCTTCGGGATCACCTGGAAGGCGAGGAAGCCGTTGTCGTCGGAGACGCCGGCCGGGGCGACCGCGTAGACGTCCTCGTTCTCCATGAGCGTGTTGACGACGTCGACCTGGGTGGCGAGGAGGTCGTCGTCCGAGACCGCCTCGGGCAGGTCCGCGGTGACGAGCAGCGTGCCGTTGACGCCCTCGCCGAACTTCTGGTCGACCGCCTTGTAGGCGATGTACTGGGTCGAGTCCTCGGGCTCCTGGGTGCCGTCGGGCAGGCCCAGGCGCATCGACATCGCCGGGATGGCGACGATGAGGAGGCCGATCACCGCGGCGGTGAAGCGCAGCAGCGCGCGGCCGGTGCGCATCGGCTCGATCGGGGCCTCGGTGTGCTCGGCGGCGCCGCGGGACGCGCGTGCCTTCTTGCCGAGCACGCGGTGGCCGATGAGGCCGAGCGCTGCGGGGGTGAGGGTCACGGCGACGAGCACCGCGATGCCGACGCCGAAGGCGCCGACGGTGCCCATGATGCCGAGGAACGGGATGCCGGTGATGTTGAGCGCGAGCAGCGCGACGATGACGGTCGAGCCGGCGAACACGACGGCGTTGCCGGACGTGCCGTTGGCGAGCCCGATCGACTCGTGCAGGTCCATGCCGCGCTTGTACTGCTCACGGTGGCGGTTGACGATGAACAGCGAGTAGTCGATGCCGACCGCGAGCGCGAGCATCACGCCTAGCACCGGCGTGACGGAGGACATCTCGACGACGTCCGAGAAGGCGAGCGCGGTCGCGACGCCCACGCCGACGCCGAGCACCGAGGAGATGATCGGCAGCACGGCCGGCCAGATCGCGCGCATCATCACCATGAGGACGACGAACGCGAGCAGCACGCCGATGATCTCGCCGGCGCCCATGACGCCCTCGACGCTCGTGGCGATGTCTGCCGAGAAGTTGACGGTGACGCCGGCCGGGACGGCGGCGCTGACGAGCGCGATGACCTCGTCCTTGTCCTCCTGCACGACCTCGTAGACGTTGGTGTCGAACTGGATCATGCCCAGCGCGGTGGAACCGTCCTCGGACACGCTGCGGATGCCCGCGGTGGCGTCGGCGAGCTGCGAGCCGAGCTCGAGCTGGGCGGACTGAGCCTCGAGCTCCGCGAGCCCGTCGGTCAGCTGCGTCTGCTGCTCGTCGAGCTGGGCCTGCTGCTCGTCGAGCTGCGCCGCGGCGGCGTCGAGCTGCGCCTGCTGGTCGATGAAGGTCTGCTGCGCGAGCAGGTACGTGGCGTCGGCCTTGGCGGCCTCGATGGCCGCGTCCAGCTGCGCCTGGTTCGCGTCGAGCTGCTCGCGGGCGGCGTCGAGCTGGGCCTGGCCCGCGTCGAGCTGCTCCTGGCCGGCCTCGATCTGCGCGCGACCGTCCTCGATCTGCTGCGGGGCGGCCTCGAGCTGGGCGCGCTGCTCCTCGAGCTGCGCCTGCGTCGCGAAGGGGTCGATGACGCCCGTCACCGCGCCGACCTCCTGCGCCGCGGCGAGCGCCTCGGTCACGCCGGCGATCTGCTCGTCCGTGAAGGCCGAGCCGTCCTCCGTCTGGAACACCGCGCGCGAGGTCCCGCCCGCGAGATCGGGGATCTCCTCCTTGAGCTGGTCCGTGACCTCCTCGGTCTCGAGGCCCGGGATGGAGAAGCTGTCGGTCAGGGTGCCGCCGAAGGCGAGGAAGCCGCCGCCGGCGAGGCCGAGGGCGAGGATCCACGCGAGTATCGCGACGATCGGCCGCATGGCCGACGCGCGGCCGATGCGGTACAGGAGGTGCGCCACAGGGGGAGCCTTTCTCATGGGGTCCAGGGGGGACTGGCGACGATGCCGGGGCCGGCAGTCGGCCGCGCGGGCGGATGCTCCGGGACGGGCGGCTGGGCCTGCGGCCAGTGTAGGACAATTCGGCGAGTTCTACGACAGATGTTGGTTATCGCTTGGTGAACCCTGCCGCGAGGTGCCACAATCTCCGCGTGGACGCGCGCATCGTCAAGACCAGGAGACGCCTGCAGGAGGCGCTCTTCGCGCTCGCGCGCGAGCGCGGCGTCGACGAGGTGTCGGTGAGCGACATCGCCGCGCGCGCGGGTGTCAACCGCAGCACGTTCTACCAGCACTACTCCGACAAGGAGACGCTGCTGGCGGACGCGCTCGACCTGTTCGCGGAGGAGGCGGGGGCGCGGCTCGAGACCATCGAGTTCGGCTCCGACGAGCCGCCCGAGGCGCTCGTGGTGTTCCTCCGCCACATCGAGGAGAACGCCGACCTCTACGCACGCGTCTTCACCGAGCCCGGCTACGGCGCGGTGCTGTCGCGGCTGCGCGCGAACGCGCGGGACGCGATCCGCGACCTCGCACCGGTCGCCGAGCCGATCGTGCCGCGCTCGGTCCCGGTCGACGTGGTCGCGGCCGGCATCACCGGCCTCGTGCTCGGCGTGATCGGCGAGTGGCTCACCATGGCCGACCGTCCGCGCGCGGACGATGCGGCGACCTGGATCTGGCGCATCGTCGCCGGCTTCCCCTCGGCGCGCGCGGGCAACGCCCCCGAAACACCCGCGGGCTAGCATCGGGCGCACGCAGGCCCTCCGCTAGGGGCGGGCCCCGCCCCTCGGGTCCTGCGTCGGAGGCCGCTCATGACCGAGCCCACCATCGTCGACAAGTCCGCCGCGGGTCTCGACGCCCGCCAGTACCACGTGGGCCTCGCGCCGGGGGAGGTCGGCACCGTCGCCCTCCTCCCGGGCGACCCGTTCCGCGTCCCCATGATCGCCGAGCACCTCACGGACGTCACCGACGTCGCCCACAACCGCGAGCACCGCACCATGACCGGGTACTACAAGGGCCGGCTCATCACCGCGACCTCGACCGGCATGGGCTGCCCGTCCACCGCGATCGCGGTCGAGGAGCTCGCGCGCGTGGGCGTGACGTCGTTCATCCGGGTCGGCTCGAGCGCGGCGCTGCAGCCCGGCATCGAGCCCGGCGACCTGCTCGTGTCGGAGGGGTCGCTGCGCAACGACGGCACCACCGCCGCCTACGTGCACCCGGGCTTCCCCGCGGTGCCCGACCTGACCATCGCATCGTCCCTGCGCGAGGTCGCCGAGGAGCTGGTGGAGGGCACCGGCCGCGGCGTGTTCTCCGGGATCAACGCGACCGACGACGCGTTCTACGCCGAGGGCCCGGAGTGGATCGCCGAGCTGTCGCGCATGGGGATCCTCAACGTCGAGATGGAGAGCTCCGCGATGTACGTGGTCGCGCGGCTGCGGGGGCTGCGGGCGGGGATGATCTGCGCGTGCTCGTCGAACCTGGTCGCCGGCGCGAGCCTGTACTCGGAGAAGAACGCCGCGCTCAAGGACGGCTGGCACGCGTCGATCGAGGTCGCGCTCGAGACCGCCGTGCAGCTCGAGCTGTAGGCGCCCGGGGAGGGTCTTGGGCGCTGTCGGTCGTCCCGGTAGACTGGTGTCATAACTGCACAGGGGATGATCGGTTTCGACGTGTGTTTACTTCCGAAGGGAAGCGGGCCGAGAACGCTGAGTTATCTCGTAAACGACCTCAGCAAACCAATAGGTGCCGATTCCAAGCGCACCGACTTCGCCCTCGCTGCCTAAGCGAGCGCCATGAAGTCCGTCAGCCCGGGGGTGTTCCCGACCCGGATCCTGGCGTCGACTAGGGAACTTGCTTCAGCCCTTCGTCACCGGGGGCTGCGGGACTCTTAGATGACTGGGCCCGCTCACCACCTGCCTGATGGTGGGTGAGGGGCCGAGAAAACCTTCTTCAGGCTGCGCCCGGAGAAGACTTCGGTTTGGACATGCGGACCCGGGTTCGATTCCCGGCATCTCCACGGTTGGCGGAAGCCCCCGACGCCCTCGCGGCGCCGGGGGCTTCTGCGCGCCCGGGGGAGCGTCGCATCGTCCCTCCGTCGGCCGCGCCGGCCGCGCCGTGCCCGCGGGGCCCACGCGCTGAACGCGAGCCGACATCTCGATGAATGCGGCCTGAACGTCGGGTTTCTCAACTTTTGTCCGAAGCGCGAAGATAGTACGTTTCCTGAGAGACGCGGTGGTCGAAGGCTGACCGGCCCGCTCGCAGACTCTCCGTCCCCGGAGCCTACGAACAGGAGATCAACGCATGATTCACGCATCACGCCGCGTCGCCGGCCTCACCGCTGCGGCCGCCGCCGCGGCGCTTCTCGCCTTGGCCGCACCCAGTACGGCGCTCGCCGCCAAGGGCGGCAACGCGGAGCCGGGCAAGGGGAAGGGATCTGGCCCGCTTCAGAGCGTCCAGCTCCTGTCCTTCAACGACTATCACGGTCACCTCGAGTCCCCCGACACCGACGACTTCTACGACAGCGAGGCGGCCGGAGGTGGCGAGTACCTCGCGACGATGCTCGACCAGCTGCGCGAGGACGCGCCGAAGGGGCGCTCGCTCACCGTGGCCGCCGGCGACCTCATCGGCGGCTCGCCGTTCCTGTCGGGCCTCTTCCACGACGAGCCCTCGGTCGAGTCGCTCGAGACGATGGGCCTGGACGTCTCGAGCGTGGGCAACCACGAGTTCGACGAGGGCACCGACGAGCTCCTCCGCATGCAGTACGGCGGCTGCCACCCGGTCGACGGCTGCTACTTCGCGGACGACCCGTACGACGGGGCCGGGTTCTCCTGGCTCGCGGCGAACGTCGTGAACAAGGACGGCTCCGGCACGCTGCTGCCGGGCACCACGATCAAGAAGGTCGCCGGCATGAAGATCGGCTTCATCGGCATGACTCTCGAGGACACCCCGACGCTGGTCAGCCCCGTGGGCGTGGCGTCGGTCGACTTCCTCGACGAGGTCGAGACCGCCAACGCGGAGGCCGCGAAGCTGCAGAGGCGCGGGGTCGAGGCGATCGTCGTGCTGCTGCACGAGGGCGGCATCCCGGTCGACGGCGGGGTCAGCGACTGCGACCAGGTCTCCGACCCGATCGAGACGATCGCCGCGGGCATGGACCCGTCGATCGACATGCTCGTCACGGGCCACACCCACCAGCCGTACGTCTGCGCGTTCGACGACCCCGCCGGCGACCCGCGCCTGGTGACCTCGGCGGCGTCCTACGGGCGCGTGGTGACCGAGACGAACCTGGTCATCGACCGCCGCACCGGCGATGTGGACCGTGAGCGCACCACCGCGGTCAACCACATCGTCGAGGGCGTCGAGCCCGACCCCGAGATCACGGCCATCGTCGAGAAGTGGGACGCCCTGTCCGGCCCGCTCGCGGCTCGCGTCGTCGGGTCGGTCGACGAGGACATCACGGGCGATGAGAGCGGGGACCGCGGCATCGAGACGCCGATGGGTGACCTGGTCGCCGACGCCATCCTGTGGGGCACCGACGGCGCGGACGAGGGCGGCGCGGAGATCGCCTTCATGAACATCGGCGGCGTGCGTGCCAGTCTGCTGCTCGCACCGAAGTACGAGGAGGCCGACGGCGAGGTGACGTATGCCGAGGCGTACGACGTCAACCCGTTCGGCAACCTCATCGTCACGGTGGACATGACCGGGGCGGACATCGAGGCGGCGCTCGAGCAGCAGTACGTGGCCGACCGGCGTCGCCCGAACCTGGCGCTCGGCGTCTCCGAGGGCTTCTCCTACACGTGGGACGCCACCCAGCCCGAGGGCAGCAAGGTCGTCGAGGGCTCGATGATGCTGAACGGCGAGCCCATCGACCCCGCGGGCACCTACCGCGTCGCGATGTACAACTTCCTCGCGGGCGGCGGCGACAGCTTCACCGCCTTCACCAACGGCACGAACCTGCTCGGCGGTCCCGAGGACCTCGCGAACTTCGTCGCGTACCTCGAGGCCAACCCGGGCCTGATGGCGCCCGAGGACCGGGTCGCCGGGCTCTGACCCGCTGACACCACAGGGGGCGGTGCCGGGCCCGGGCTCGGCACCGCCTTCGTCGTGCCCCCATACGTCCTGCGGTCGCGTGGGTGCCCCGTTGACACTTGGCGGCACGATTCCGGCCGTCAACGTGTGCCCATGTGTCAACGGGAGACGCGGCGGCCCCGCGCGCGCCCCGTCACTAGGCTCGAAGCATGACGGCGGCGATCATCGCGACCCTCCTGGGCCTCGCCGCACTCGCGTGGAGCGCGGACCGCTTCGTGTCCGGCGCATCGGCCGTCGCGACCCACCTCGGCATGGCGCCGCTGCTGGTCGGCATGCTCGTCGTCGGCTTCGGCACGTCGGCCCCGGAGCTCGTGGTCTCGGCCTTCGCGGCGGCCGGCGGGAACCCCGAGATCGCGCTCGGCAACGCCATGGGCTCCAACATCGCGAACATCGGGCTCATCCTCGGCACGACCGCGATCCTCATCCCGGTGATCGTCCATCGCGGCGTCCTCAGCCGCGAGATGCCGGTGCTGCTCGGCATCACGCTGGTGCTCGGGCTGGTGATGCTGGACGGCAGCATCTCGCGCTTCGATGCGCTCATCCTGCTGCTCGTGCTCGGTGCGCAGCTCGCGTGGTCGATCGGCGCGAGCCGCCGGCGCCGGCCCGACGAGCCCGAGGACGAGCTCGCGCTCGAGGTCGAGGAGCGCGAACGCCGGGCCGGCATGACCAGGCGCGCCGCGTGGGCGTGGACGCTCGGCGGGATGGCGCTGCTCGTGGTGGCGTCGCGCCTGCTGGTGTGGGGCGCGGTGGGCATCGCCGAGCGCCTCGGCTGGTCGGACCTCGTCATCGGCCTCACGGTGGTCGCGATCGGCACGTCCGCCCCCGAGCTCGCGGCCGCGGTCGCCGCCGCGCGGCGCCGGGAGACGGAGCTCGTGCTCGGCAACGTGATCGGCTCGAACATCTTCAACACGCTCGCGGTCGTCGGTCTCGCCGCGCTCATCGCCCCCATGGCGGTCGACCAGGTGGCCGTCACGCGGGATCTGCCGGTCCTGCTGGCGATGACCGCCGCGCTGCTGCTCATGGGCTACCGGCCGGGCGACCACGGCCGGATCAGCCGCGGCGAGGGCGCCCTGCTGCTGACCGCGTGGGTCGTGTACACGGGGGCGCTCGTCGTCACCGCGGGCTGAACCGCGCGCCCCGCGCCCGGCCCGCGCGCGGCCCGCGCCGGGACCTCCGTACCTGCTCGGACGCTTCGCGCCCGCTTACCGTGGACGCGTGCTGACTCTCCCCGAAACCGTCGACGTCCACGCGAAGGCCGCGCACGCCAAGGCGACGCTGTCGCGCACCCCCCTGCGCCTCGTCGTGTCGGCGATGCTCGCCGGCATGTGGATCGGCGTCGGCGACGTCCTCATGTGGTCCGCCGCGGGCCCGCTCCACGTCGACGGCAACCCCTTCGAGAAGCTCGTCGCGGGCAGCGTCTTCGCGGCCGCGCTCACCATCGTCGTCTTCGCCGGATCCGAGCTCGCGACCAGCGCGATGATGATCCTGCCGCTCGGCGCCGTGCGGCGCACCATCTCGTGGCTCCGCGCCGGCGGGGTGCTGCTCGGCATCTTCTTCGCCAACATGCTCGGCGCCTTCGCGTTCGCGTGGGTGATCATCCAGACCGGGATCCTCGCGCACGGCCCGGCGGGGGAGTTCGCCGTCGACACGCTCGCCGGCAAGATCTCCCACACGCCCGCCGAGCTGTTCTGGCGCGGCGTCATGTGCAACGTGCTCGTGTGCGTCGCGATCTGGGCCGCCGCGCGCCTCAAGAACGAGGTCGCGAAGGCCGTCATCATCTTCTGGGGTGTGCTCGCCTTCATCGCCGCCGGCTTCGAGCACGTCGTGGCGAACATGACCACGTTCGCGATCGGCCTGCTGAGCGGCGGCGACGTCACGTGGGGCGACTTCGCCACCAACATGACGTTCGTGGGCCTGGGCAACCTCGTGGGCGGCGCGATCGTGATCGGCTTCGCCTACGCGTACGTGGCCGGCAAGCTCTCGCGGGACGATGCGGCGGGCGCCGAGGCCCTCGTCGAGGAGCCCGAGCCCGTGGTCGCCAACGCGGAGGCCGACTTCGCCTCCGCCGCCAGCCGCTGAGCGTCCGGGCTCAGCGGCCCATCGCGACGCGCTCGGGGCAGTCGAACGGGTCGCGCGCCGCGAGCCCGACCCGGTTGAGGTACGCGATCACGATCCCGTAGGACTCGAGCAGCGTGGTCTCCGTGTAGGGGATGCCGAGCGTCGCGCAGTGCTCGCGGACGATCTCCCGCGCGCGTCCGAGGTGCGGCCGCGCCATCGACGGGAACAGGTGGTGCTCGATCTGGAAGTTGAGCCCGCCCATGAGGATCGACATGACCCAGCCGCCGCGGATGTTGCGGCTCGTGAGCACCTGCTTGGACAGGAAGTCGAGGCGCTCGTCGCGGCCGACGATCGCCATGCCCTTGTGGTTGGGCGCGAACGACGCGCCCATGTACACGCCGAACACCGCCATCTGGACGCCGACGAACGCGAACGCCATGCCCAGCGGCAGGTACAGGAAGATCGGCACGAGGTACAGCCCGAAGTGCAGCGCGATCGACGGCAGCTCGATCCAGCGCTGGCGGCGGGTGCCGCCGGTGATGAGCGAGGCGATCGACCGGTAGTGGAGGTTGAGCCCCTCGAGCGTGAGCAGCGGGAAGAACAGCCAGCCCTGGTGCCGCGTCAGCCAGCGCAGCGGGCCCCGGGCGCGCGCCGCATCGTCCTCGATGAACGAGATCGTGTCGCGCTCGATGTCGGGGTCCTTGCCGACGCGGTTGGGGTTGCCGTGGTGGCGCGTGTGCTTGGTCATCCACCACTGGTGGCTGATGCCCACGACCACGGTCGACAGGAGGCGGCCCAGGCGGTCGTTCGCGGGGCCCGACGCGAGCACGGTGCGGTGCGAGGCCTCGTGGCCCAGGAAGGCGACCTGGGTGAGCACGATGCCGAGCGCCGCGGCCATGAGCAGCTGGAACCACGAGTCGCCGAGCAGGACGATGCCGGTGATCACGCCGCCCAGCGCGAGCGCGAGCGCCGCGCCGAAGACCGAGTAGAAGCCGTACGCGCGACGCATGAGGCCGGTGTCGCGGACGGTCGCGGACAGCTCGGCGAACGACGAGGTCATGCGGTTGAGGGGGAACGATGCGGGCAGGCGCGGTGCGTCTGTCATGGGTCTCCAGGCTCGTGCGGCGACTCCCCAGCCGGGGTGAGCACGGGCGACCGTGCCGTCGATGCGGCAACCCTACGCGACCGTAGGTTAGGTGTCACGACGACGCGCCCGATCGCCCGTCACCCTGGGATGACGCTGTCAGGCCGACGCGTTACGGCGCGACGGTGACGCGGATCTCGGAGCCCCACGGATCGCGCACGGCGACCGTCCGGCCGTCGTCGGCCACCGCCGCGCCGCGATGCGCGAGGCGCTCGCGGAGGGCGCCCAGGTCGTCCGCCGTGGGAAGGACGATGTCCATCGTCCCGAGGCCGAGCGACGCCGCGCGCGGGCCGGCGCCGCGCGAGTTCCACGTGTTCAGGCCGACGTGGTGGTGGTAGCCGCCCGCCGAGACGAACAGCGCCGAGCCCATGTCGAGCACCTCGTCGAAGCCGAGCGTGCCCACGTAGAAGTCCTTGGCCGTGGGGATGTCGCCCACCTGGAGGTGCACGTGGCCCACGCTCGCGGCCGTGGCGGGTGCCGCGACCTCGCCCTCCGTGAGGTGGGTGCGCAGGAAGCCGTTGACGTCGATGTGCTCGGTGCCCATGAGCGGACGCCCGGCCGCGTCGCGCGCCCACGAGCCGCGCGGGCGATCGAAGTACAGCTCGACGCCGTTGCCCTCCGGGTCGTCGAAGTAGAAGGCCTCGCTGACCAGGTGGTCCGCCGCGCCGGTGTACGAGCCGGGCGCGGCCTGCGCGACGCGCACCACCGCGGCCGCGAGGCCCTCGCGCGAGTCGAACAGCACCGCGGTGTGGAACAGCCCGGCACCGCGGCGGTCGAAGCGCGGCAGGCCCCGGGTGGGGGTGAGGGTGACGGCCTCGACCCCGCCGCGGCCGAGCACGTGCCGCTCGCCCTCGACGCGGATCTCGTCGAGCGCCAGCACGTCGCGGTAGTACGCGAGCATCATCTCGAGGTCGTCGACCCGCAGCTCGACGGGGCCCATGCGGGTGCCCGACGCGATCCGGTCCTGCTCCGACGTGCTCATGCCTGCTCCTCGTGCTCGCTGCGTCCCGTTTGGTTGTAGCGTTAACTATATCCGATGCGCGGGCATTCCCGCAGCCCGCCTGGCCGTTCCCGGGCAACGCGCCTGGAATCGCGGCGATACGCTGACGGGGTGACCACCGTCCCCGCGCTGGCCCTGCGAGGGCTCACCAAGCGCTTCGGCTCCACGCTGGCGGTCGACCGCGTCGACCTGGACATCCCGGCGGGGTCCTTCTACGGCGTCGTGGGGCCCAACGGGGCGGGCAAGACGACCACCCTGTCGATGGCGACCGGCCTGCTCGAGCCGGACGCGGGCTCGGTGGCGGTGCTCGGCGTGGACCTGTGGGCCGCGCCCGAGGTCGCCAAGCCGCTGCTCGGGGTCCTGCCCGACGGCCTGCACACCTTCGACCGGCTCACCGGTGCCGAGCTCATCTCGTACGCGGGCCGCCTGCGCGGCCTCGACCGCGACACGGTGCGCGCGCGCCGCGACGACCTGCTCGCGGCGCTCGACCTCGAGGACGCCGGCTCGGTGCTCGTCATGGACTACAGCGCCGGCATGACCAAGAAGGTCGGGCTCGCGTGCGCGCTCGTGCATGCTCCGCGGGTGCTCGTCCTCGACGAGCCCTTCGAGGCGGTCGACCCCGTTTCCGCGGGCGCCATCCGCCGCATCCTGGCGGCCTTCGTCGAGTCCGGCGGCACCGTCGTCATGTCCTCGCACGTGATGGCGCTCGTCGAGCGCCTGTGCGACCACGTCGCCGTCGTGGGCGCCGGACGTGTCCTCGACGCGGGCCCGCTCGGCGACGTGCGCGGCGGCGGCGACCTCGAGGAGCGCTTCGTCGCGCTCGTGGGCGACGTCCGCGACCAGCGGGACCTCACGTGGTTGCGACAGTCGTAGGCATCCGCCTGCGCACCACGCGCCACCTGCTGCGGCGCGACTGGTGGCGCGCGGTGGTGCTCGCGCTCGGCCTGCTGTGGGGGCTCGCGATGCTGCCGACGCTGCTCATCGCGCAGGCCGCGCTCGCGGGCCAGGACGCCGGCATCCGGGCCGATGCGCTGGTCGCCCTGTGCTCCGTGCTGTGCGTGGGCTGGGCGACCGTGCCGCTCGTGGTCGCGGGCCTCGACGACACGCTCGAGCCCGCCCGCTTCCGCTCGCTCGGCGTCCCCGCGCGGACGATCATGCCCGGGCTCGTCGCGGCGGCCTTCCTCACGCTCCCCGCGCTGTTCTTCGCGCTGCTCATGGTGATCCTCGGCGCCTCGTGGCGAGGCGAGGGCGCCGCCGTGCTGCTCGTCGCGCTCGCCGGCCTGGGCCTCATGCTCGCCTCGATGGTGATGGGCGCGCGGGTCAGCGCCGCGTGGGCGGCCCGGCTGCTGTCCTCGCGCCGGGCCAAGCTCGCGACCGTGGCCGCGATGGTCGTGGGTCTCGCGGCGATCGCCCCGGTCGCGCTCGCGCTGTTCCGGGACGGCCTCACCTCGGTGCTGGCCGAGGACGTGGAGATCCTGCTGAGCCGCCTCGCGGACTCGCCGCTCGGCGCCGGCGCCGCGGCTCCCCGTGCCGCCGCCGAGGGCGACTGGCTGGGCGCCGCCTGGCGGCTCGCGCTGCAGGCCGGATGGGCGCTCGCGCTGCTCGCGGTGTGGCACGAGAACGTAGCCCGGAGCCTCGTCGCGCCGCTCGGGCGCGGGGGAGGCGCCCGGCGCCACCACGACCGCGTGCTCGACCCCACCCGCACCCCCGCGACGCCGCGCGACCCCGCGGCCGGCGCGGTGCACGCGCGGCTCGCGCGGGCGTGGACGTCCGACCCGCGCTACCTCGCCTCGCTCGCGGGCGTGCTGCTCCTGCCCGCGTTCTTCTTCGCGCTCGTCATGCCCGTCTTCGACCTCGACCGCCGGTGGGCGTACGTGGTGCCCCTCATGCTCGCGGCGACCATCGGCTGGGGCCGCCACAACGACGTCGCGTTCGACTCGACGGGCCTGTGGCTCGACGTGGTGTCGGGGCGGCTGGGCCGCGCGGTCATGGGCGGGCGCCTCGCGGCCGCCGCCGGGTGGGCGCTGCCGCTCGTGCTCGCCGCGGCCGTCGGCACCGTCGTCTGGACCGGCCGGTGGCACGATGCGCCGGGCCTGCTGGGCGCGTGCGTCGGCGTGCTCGGGGTGAGCCTCGCGGTCGCGGCGGTGAGCGCCGTGCTGCTGCCGTACCGGGCGCCGGCCCCCGGTGCGAGCCCGTTCGGCGCCGAGGTGGGCGCCGTGGGCGCCGGCCTGGCGGCGCAGCTCGCGTCGTCTCTCGTGGCGCTCGGCCTCGTGCCGTTCGTGGTGGTCCCGTTCGTGCTGTCCCTCACCCTCGCCCCGGCGTGGGGCTGGCTCGCGTGCGTCGCGGGCCTCGTCGCCGGCATCGGCGCGTACGTGGGGGCGCTGCGGCTCGCGGGGATGCTCTACGACCGCCGGTCGGGGCGCCTGCTCGCCGCCGTCGCGTGACCGTCCCGCCGCATCGTCCCCGGGCCCTGGCCACGGCCCCCGGCGCGCGTACCATGGTGCGCATGAGCGAGACCCTTGAGCCGATGACGCAGCCCCAGGGCGGCACCGCCACGATCGAGCGGACCGACACCCGCGAGCTCGTCGAGCCCGGCGACGCGGAGCGCTTCGCGCACTACGTCAAGAAGGAGAAGATCCTCGAGTCCGCGATGTCCGGCGAGCCGGTCATCGCGCTGTGCGGCAAGGTGTGGGTGCCCGGCCGCGACCCGAACCGCTTCCCCGTGTGCCCCGCGTGCAAGGAGATCCTCGACGCGGCGTTCGGCTCCGACGACGACGAGTAAAGGCCCGTCGGCTGGTCCCGGCCGTACTCTTGAGCCATGGGGACCCGGGAGCAGCTCGACGCGCAGGCGGGCGTGGGCACGCGCGTGCAAGATCCCTGGGTCACGATCGTGTGGAACGACCCGGTCAACCTCATGAGCTACGTCACGCGCGTGTTCCAGGAGTACTTCCACCTGCCCCGTCACGAGGCGGAGGCGCGCATGCGCGAGGTGCATGAGAACGGGCGCTCGATCCTGAGCGCGGGCAGCCGCGAGCAGATGGAGGTGCACGTGCAGGCGATGCACTCCTACGGCCTGTGGGCGACCCTCGAGCGGAGCGGCAAGTGAAGGGATTCGCCGAGCGGGACGGCGCCGCCGTCGCGACGCTCGACGACGACGAGCGCCTCGTGATCGCCCGCATCGTCGCGGACGTGGGCCTGCTGCTGGGCGGCGAGGACTTCGGCGCCGAGCGCCAGTCGAGCCTGCCGCACCGCGAGGACCTCGCCGAGGCGCTGGCCTTCCTCGACGCGCTCGCGGACTCGCCGGCCGAGCCCGACGACCCCGCGCTGCTGCGCCTGCTGCCCAACGCGGCGCCCGAGGACCGCGAGGTGGCGGAGGAGTTCCGCCGCCTCACGCAGGACGACCTGCGCGCGTCGAAGCTCGCGCGCCTGCGCCGCATCTGGGACGAGCTCAGCACGGAGGGCGGCGAGTGGGTGGTCCCCGAGGCCGACGTCATGGCGACCGCCGCGGCGCTCACCGACGTGCGGCTCGTGCTCGCGTCCCGCCTCGGTCTCGAGCGCGACGAGGACGCCGAGGCGCTCCACGAGGAGATCGCCCGCGCCACCGCGGCGCTCGAGCAGGCGTCGCCCGCCGAGGTGGGGATCGACCCCGAGCGGCTGTGGCTCGGCATGGTCTACGACGCCCTCACGTGGCTCCAGGAGTCCCTGGTGTCGCTCACGCTAGGAGGACAGCGATGAACGACGCGCCGATCGGCGTGTTCGACTCGGGCGTGGGCGGCCTCACCGTCGCCCGCGCGATCATGGACACCATGCCGCACGAGTCCGTGCACTACGTGGGCGACACCGCCCACGGCCCCTACGGGCCCCTTCCCATCGCGGACGTCCGTCGTCACGCGCTGGACATCATGGACGCGCTCGTCGCCGACGGCGTGAAGACCCTGGTGATCGCGTGCAACACGGCCTCCGCGGCGGTGCTCCGCGACGCGCGCGAGCGCTTCTCGAAGGAGCGCGGCGTACCCGTGGTGGAGGTCATCATCCCCGCGGCCCGGCGCGCCGCGTCGCTGTCCCGCACCCGGCACGTGGGCGTCATCGGCACGCGCGCGACCGTGACGTCGGGCGCGTACGAGGACGCGCTTGCCGCGGCCCCCGACATCCAGGTCACCAGCCAGGCGTGCCCGCGCTTCGTCGAGCTCGTCGAGGCGGGGGAGACCTCCGGCCCCGAGGTGCTGCGCGTCGCGCACGAGTACCTCGAGCCGCTGCAGGAGGCCGGCGTCGACACGCTCATCCTCGGCTGCACGCACTATCCGCTGCTCGCCGGCGCGATCGGCTACGTCATGGGCCCCGACGTCACGCTCGTCGACTCGGCGTCCGAGACCGCGCGCGACGTCTACCGCGTGCTCGCGGCGAATGGCCTCGAGAACTCCGGCACCACGCCGCCCACCCACCGCTTCTACGCCACCGGCCCGCGCGACCGCTTCGAGGCGCTCGCGCAGCGCTTCCTCGGGCCCGTCGTGACGCAGGTCGAGCCGCTCCGCGACGCGAAGGCGCTGTCATGAGGCTCACCGTCGTCGGCTCCGCCGGCTCCACCGCGGGCCCCGAGTCGCCCGCGTCCTGCTACCTCGTCGAGGCGGAGGACGCCGACGGCCGCACGTGGCGCATCGTCCTCGACCTCGGCTCGGGCGCGATCGGCCCGCTCCAGCGGCACTGCGACCCCGCGCGCGTCGACGCCCTGGTCGTGTCGCACGGCCACCCGGACCACTGCGCGGACCTCGCCGCGCTGTCCGTGCTGCGCCGCTACGGCCCGTCCAAGGACGACGCGCTGCCGCCGCTGCCGCTGTACGGTCCCGTCGGCATCGACGACCGCATCGTCGAGATCGCCGGCGGCGGCGACCGCAACGACCTCGAGCCGTTCGCGTTCATGCCCGTCGACGGGGACGATGCGGTCGAGGTCGGGCCCTTCACCCTCACCTTCGCGCGCGCCTGGCATCCGGTTCCTGCGAACGCGGTGCGCGTGGCCGGCCCGTCCGCCGCGAACGGCGAGGCGACGCTCGTGTTCACGGGCGACACCGACCGCTGCGACGAGGTGCTCGAGCTGGCGCGCGACTGCGACGTGCTGCTCGCCGAGGCCGGCTGGGCGCACTCGCGGGTCAACCCCGAGGGCGTCCACATGAACGGCACGCAGGCGGGCACGCTCGCGCGCGACGCCGGCGTGGGCGAGCTCGTGGTGACCCACGTCGCGTCGTGGGTGGAGCCCGCGCCGACGCTCGAGCTCGCGGCCGTCGCCTACGGCGCCCCGGTCTCGCTCGCGGTCCCTGGCCGCACCGTGGTGCTCTGACCGCGACGTTAGGCTCGTCACCATGACGATCACCCGCGCCGACGGCCGCACCCCCGACCAGCTCCGCCCCATCGCCTTCGAGCGCGGCTTCCAGAAGAACGCCGAGGGCTCGTGCCTCGTGACGTTCGGCGGGACGCGCGTGCTCTGCTCCGCCTCGTTCACCGAGGGCGTGCCGCGGTGGAAGAAGGGCTCCGGCGAGGGCTGGGTCACCGCCGAGTACGCGATGCTCCCGCGCGCGACCAACACCCGCAACGACCGCGAGTCCGTGCGCGGCAAGATCGGCGGCCGCACGCACGAGATCAGCCGGCTGATCGGACGCTCGCTGCGCGCGATCATCGACGTCAAGGCGCTGGGGGAGAACACCATCGTGCTCGACTGCGACGTGCTCGACGCAGACGGCGGCACCCGCACCGCCGCGATCACCGGCGCGTACGTGGCGCTCGCGGACGCGATCGAGTGGGGCCGCAAGCACGGCGCGATCAAGCCCGGCGCGCAGCCGCTGACCGGCTCCGTGTCGGCGGTGTCGGTGGGCATCATCGACGGCACCCCCATGCTCGACCTGCCGTACGTCGAGGACGTGCGCGCGGAGACCGACATGAACGTCGTCATGACGGGCGTGGGCGGCTTCGTCGAGGTGCAGGGCACCGCCGAGGGAGCGCCGTTCTCCAAGGACGAGCTCGACGCGCTGCTCGCGCTCGCGACGCAGGGCAACGCGGACCTCGCGGTGCTCCAGGCGCTCGCCCTCGAGCCCGCGCAGGCCTGATCGTGGCGCGCCTCGCGATCGCGACCCACAACGCGCACAAGGTCGGGGAGATCTGGGGCATCCTCGCCCCGGCCGTGCCCGGCCTGGCGCGCGAGGACGTGGCCTCCGCCGGCGAGCTCGGCGCCCCGTCGCCCGTCGAGGACGGCGTCACGTTCGAGCAGAACGCGCTCATCAAGGCCCGGGCGCTCGCCGCATCGTCCGGCCTGCCCGCCATCGCGGACGACTCGGGCATCGCCGTCGACGTGATGGGCGGCGCGCCCGGCATCTTCTCGGCGCTGTGGTCGGGCCGGCACGGCGCGGACCGCGAGAACCTCGAGCTGCTGCTCGCGCAGATGGCCGACATCCCCGACGAGCACCGCGGCGCGGCCTTCGTGTGCGCCGCCGCGCTCGTCACGCCGGACGGCGGCGAGCTCGTCGTGATCGGCCGCATGCCCGGGCGCCTCACGCGCGAGCCCGCGGGCGAGGCGGGCTTCGGCTACGACCCGATCTTCGTCGCGGAGGGCGAGCCCGTCACCAACGCGGAGCTCGACCCGGCGCGCAAGAACGAGATCTCGCACCGCGGCCGCGCGTTCCGCGAGCTCGCGCCGCACGTGGCGGCGGTGCTCGGGGCCTGACGATGCCCGCCTCGGGCGGCCCAGTCCTCCCGGACCACCTGGCGCCGGGCCTGCGGGCCGTGTTCTGCGGCACCGCACCCGGGCTCGCGTCGGCGGCCCGCGGCCACTACTACGCCGGCCCCGGCAACCGGTTCTGGGAGTACCTGGCCGCCGCGCGCATCGTCCCCGCGCCGCTCACGGCGGAGGACGATGCGCGGGTCACCGCGTTCGGGATCGGCCTCACCGACCTGGTCAAGACCATGGCGCAGAGCCACGACCGCGGTCTGCCGTACGACGTGCCCGCGCTCGCCGCGAAGCTGGACGCGCATCGTCCCGCGTGGATCGCGTTCACCTCGAAGGAGGCCGGCACGCAGGCCGCCCGCTGGCTGGGGCGGCCGCGCCCCGGCCTGGGCGCGCAGGACTGGGACCTCGCGGGCTCACGCGTGTTCGTGCTGCCCAGCCCGAGCGGCCGCAACCAGGGCCGTGCCTCCTACGACGGACGCCCGACCCGCCTCGCGTGGTGGGAGGAGCTGGGGGAGCGGCTGCGCGAGACCTGAGTCAGGACAGCGCGCCGCAGTGCGCGAGCGCCTGGCGCAGCAGCACGTGCTGGCCGCCGGCCATCTCGCCCGCGACGTCGTCGCTCGCGGCCTCCTCGGGCGACAGCCACGTGAGATCCAGCGCGTCCTGCTGCGGCTCGCAGTGCCCCTCGACCGGGACCACGTAGACGAGCGCGGTCGCGTGCTGCCGCGAGTCGTGGAACGGGGTGACGCCCTTCGTGGGGAAGTACTCGGCGACCGCGACGGGCACCGGCGACACCGGCACCTGCGGCATCGCACCGAGGCCCAGGTCCTTCTCGAGGTTGCGCACGATCGCGTCGCGGATGCGCTCGTGGTAGAGCACGCGGCCCGCCACGATCGCGCGGGAGATCACGCCGTCGTAGGCGCGCAGCAGCAGGCCCACCTCGGTGATCTCGCCCATGGGATTAATCCGGACGGGGATCACGTTCACATACAGCATCGGGAGCTGAGAGCGCACGTGCTGCAGCTCCCGGTCGGAGAGCCAGCCAATCGGCTCGTCGGGCAGCTCGGCCATGTCGGTCATGAGTCTTTTCTACCTTGTGGCCGCGCGTGGTCCGACAACCGCGCCGAGACGTGACAACCTGGATACCGAAACACCGTACTGAGGGGAATGGTAGGATACCCCCCGGGGTATACGCCGAAGAGAGGAACCCATGGCAACGATCGACCTGACCACCGAGACCTTCGATGAGACCGTGAGCAAGGACGGCATCGTCCTCGTCGACTTCTGGGCGGACTGGTGCGGCCCCTGCAAGCGCTTCGCGCCCATCTTCGAGCAGTCGTCGGACGCCAAGCCCGAGATCGTGCACGCCAAGGTCGACACCGAGGCCCAGCAGGAGCTCGGCATCAAGTACGGCGTCACCGCGATCCCCACGCTGATGGCCTTCCGCGACGGCATCATGGTCTTCAACCAGGCCGGCGCGCTGCCCGGCCCGGCCCTGCAGCAGCTGGTCGACGCGGTCGAGGGTCTCGACATGGACGAGGTCCGCGCGAAGATCGCCGAGCACGAGGCCTCGCAGCACTAAGCCTTCACGCACGCGGGCCCGGTCCTCCCTCGGGAGGGCCGGGCCCTCGTCGTCTCCGGGGTGGCACGGCCCGCGCCCGCCGACTCGTCGCAACCGGCGGGCGGCCGACCGCCGACTCGTCGCAACCGGCGTACGTCGCCGGGGTGGCGCCGCGCGACCAGGGACGATGCCCGCGAGCCTCGATCTGTACGCCGGTTCGGTCGCGCCTGCAGGCGGGTCAGGCGGTCGCGGCGACGATGGCCACGACCCCGAGCGCGATGACCGCGACGGCGGCGGCGATGCCGAGCCCGCGGACGATGCGCGGCGACACCCGGGCGCCGATCACGGCACCGACGATCGCGAGCCCGGCCTGCCACAGCAGCGACGCGAGCCCGGCCGCGACGACGAAGACCGCGGGGCCGTAGGCGGCGGTGGTGACGGTGGTGACCACCGCGGCAAGAGCGAGGAAGTAGACGACCGTCGCCGGGTTGAGCGCCGTGAGCCCCACGAACCGCACGTAGACGTGCCACGGCCGGCCGGTGACCGCCTCGCCCGGCGTCGGGGGCGGACGCAGCGCGCCTCGCAGCAGCACCACGCCCACGCCGATGATGACGATTCCGGACGCGACCCCGATGGTCGTCATCCACGGCTGGAGGGCATCGACGAAGTACGCCCCCACGCCCACCGCGACCGCGCAGTAGACGAGGTCGACGGACGCCACCCCGGACGCCGCGGCGAGGCCCGAGCGCAGGCCCTGCACCATCGACTCGCGCAGGATGAGCAGCCCCACCGCGCCCAGCGGCATCGCGACCGCGAGGCCCGCGACGAAGCCCGCCGCGGCGAGGGTGAGGAGGTCATGGGTCACTGCGCCATTGTGGTGCTGACCAGCGCGGATGCGGAAGACCCCGTGCCGGGATGTCCGGCACGGGGTTCATGGTGCGCGAGGGGGGACTTGAACCCCCACGCCCGAAGACACTGGAACCTAAATCCAGCGCGTCTGCCAATTCCGCCACTCGCGCGCGCGGTCAAGGATACGGGGCCGGACGTCGCT
>NZ_BBLX01000001.1:0-41317 GCF_000971155.1 Demequina maris
GGCCTCCGCCGGGGCGGGGGCGGGCTGCTCGGGGGCGGCGGCCTCGGGCGCGGGGGCGGCGGCCGGAGCCTCGCCCGCCTCGCCGATGCGGGCCAGGACCGCGCCGACCTCGGCCTCCTCGTCCTCCTGGATGAGGATCTCGAGGAGCGTGCCCGCGAAGGGCGACGGGATCTCGGTGTCGACCTTGTCGGTCGACACCTCGAGCAGGGGCTCGTCGGCGGCGACGGTGTCGCCGACCTGCTTGAGCCAGCGGGTGACGGTGCCCTCGGTGACGGACTCGCCGAGGGCGGGAAGGGTGACGTCGTTGCTCATGGGTGCTTCTTCCTCAGTCGTGTCGTATCAGTCGTGTGCGTGCAGCGGCTTGCCGGCGAGCGCGAGGTGCGCCTCGCCGAGGGCCTCGTTCTGCGTCGGGTGCGCGTGGATGAGGGGCGCGACGTCCTCCGGGTGGGCGTCCCAGCTCACGATGAGCTGCGCCTCGCCGATCTGCTCGCCGACGCGGGCGCCGAGCATGTGCACGCCGACGACGGGGCCGTCGACCACGCGGACCAGCTTGATGAAGCCGGTGGTGCCGAGGATCTGGCTCTTGCCGTTGCCGCCCAGGTTGTACTCGAGCGCCTTCACCTGGTCCGCGCCGTACTTCTCGACGGCCTGCTTCTCGGTGAGGCCCACCGAGCCGAGCTCGGGCTCGCAGTAGGTGACGCGGGGGATGTTCGACTCGACGATCGCCTGCGGCGCGAGGCCCGCGATCTCCTCGGCGACGAAGATGCCCTGCTGGAAGCCGCGGTGCGCGAGCTGGAGGCCGGGGACGATGTCGCCGACCGCGTAGATGTTCGCCACACCGGTGTGGAGGCGGTCGTCGGTGAGCACGAAGCCGCGGTCGACGCGGATGCCCTGCTCCTCGTAGCCCAGGTCCGCCGTGCGGGGGCCGCGGCCCACGGCGACGAGCAGGACGTCGGCCTCGAGGACCGTGCCGTCCTCGAGCGTGACCTTGACGCCCGCGTCCGACTGCTCGACGCCCTGGAAGCGGACGCCGACCTTGAAGTTGATGCCGCGCTTGCGGAACGCGCGCTCGAGGCCCTTGGACAGCGCCTCGTCCTCGTTCGGGGCGAGGTGCGGGAGCGCCTCGACGATGGTGACGTCTGCGCCGAAGGACTTCCACACCGACGCGAACTCGACGCCGATGACGCCGCCACCGAGCACGATCGCGCTCTGCGGGACCCACTCCATCTGGAGCGCCTGGTCCGAGGTGATGACGCGGCCGCCGATCTCGAGGCCGGGAAGCGACCGGGCGTACGAGCCCGTGCCGAGGATGATGTTCGTGCCGGTGTAGCGCTCGCCGTTCACCTCGATGGTGTCGGGGCCTACCAGGCGGCCGGTGCCCTCGATGACCGTCACCTTGCGGGACTTCACGAGGCCCTGGAGGCCGCGGTACAGGCGGTCGATGACGCCCTGCTTGTAGGAGTTCACCTTGAGCATGTCGATGCCGTGCAGCGAGCTGTTGACGCCGTACTTCTCACCCTCGCGGGCGTTGTCGGCGAGCTCCGCTGCGTGCAGCAGCGCCTTGGTCGGGATGCAGCCGTTATGGAGGCACGTACCGCCCACCTTCGACTCCTCGACCAGGCCGACCGTGAGGCCGAGCTGGGAGGCGCGCAGGGCAGCGGCATAGCCGCCCGACCCGCCGCCGAGGATGAGGACATCAAACGAGCGTGGGGTGGACTCGGACACTATGGGATCTCCTTGTAAGGGATGTCTGTACGGCCCATCTTGCCACGCAGCGGGAGCCGCGCGAGCCGCGCGCGTCGCATGCTACGCCCGCACGCCGTGACTACGCTGGGACCATGGGTCTGTTCTCCAGGAAGTCGCGGTCCGCGGGCGGATCGGCGCCGCAGGGCGCCGGCAAGGACGCCAAGGCCGAGACCATCGCGCACCTCCGGTCGTTCGTCAACGAGCACCAGGGCTGCGAGGCGTTCATCGAGCCGCCGACGCGCGTCACGCAGACCACCATGGTGATCGTCGCGGACACGGGGGAGTGGACGCGACGCCGCATCCCGGACGAGGCCACCGCCCGTCGCCTCGCGCAGCAGTTCTCGATCCCGGCCTTCGACGTCAACCTCTCCGGCTACCCGTCGCGCATGCGCGAGTGGAACGAGAAGCAGCGCAAGAACCACGGCTGACCCGCCGCATCGTCCCCCCGCGCTCGCGCCTCGCCGACTCCGCGCATCGTCCGCGCCCCAGCGCCTGGGGAGGTGCTGAGTGCTCAAGATCGGCCCGTTCGGGCACTGAGCACCTCGGGGCGCGAGCGCGCCGTCCATGAGCATGAGGAAGGCCCGGCCCCCTCGCGGGGACCGGGCCTCCTGACCGTTCAGCGACGGATCACGCCTGGGCGCGCGCCTCGAGGAAGCGGAACAGCGTGCGCAGCGAGTGGCCGGTGGAGCCGGCGACGTTCTCGGCCCACGGCTTGCCCTCGTTGTACGACGGGCGCGCGATGTCGAGGTGCGCCCACGGGGTCTCGCCCACGAACTCGCGCAGGAAGATGCCGGCCGACAGCATGCCGCCGCCCTGCGGGTCGCCGATGTTCTGCAGGTCGGCGATCTTCGAGTCGATCGACTCGCGCAGGTGCTCGGGCAGGGGCATCGCCCACATCGCCTCGTCGACCTCGTTCGCGCGGGCCACGACCTCGTCGCGGATCTCCGGGGTGCCCATGACGCCCGAGGTGCGGGTGCCGAGCGCGACGCCCTGCGCGCCGGTGAGGGTCGCGACGTCGAGCAGCACGTCGGGGTCCTCCTCGCGCGCCTTGACGAGGCCGTCGGCCATGACGAGGCGGCCCTCGGCGTCGGTGTTGAGGACCTCGACGGTCTGGCCGCCGTAGATGCGGATGACGTCCGACGGGCGCTGCGCGGTGCCCGAGGGCATGTTCTCCGCGATGCAGAGCCAGCCGGTGACGGCGATGGGGAGCTCGGCGCGGGCCGCGGCCACGACCGCGTGCAGCACGGTGGCGGCGCCGGTCATGTCGGACTTCATGGTCTCCATCGACTTCGACGGCTTGAGCGAGATGCCGCCGGTGTCGAACGTGATGCCCTTGCCGACGAGCGCGACCTTCTGCGTGGCGCCCTCGGGCGCGTAGGCGACGCGGACCAGGCGGGGCAGGCGGGCCGAGCCCATGCCGACCGCGAGGATGCCGCCGAAGCCCTCGTTCGCGAGGCGCTGCGCGTCCCACACGTCGACGTCGACGCCGGCCTGGGCGCCGAGCTGCTCCGCGATCTCCGCGAACGAGCCGGGGTAGAGGTCGAGCGGCGGGGTGTTGACGAGGTCGCGGATGCCCGCGGCCGCGGCGATGAGGATGTTCGCGCGCGCGATCGCCTCGTCGGACGCGCCGGCGATCACCCACTCGGTGTCGGTGACGGCGTTCTCGTCGGACTTGTAGTCGGTGAAGGCGTAGGAGCCGAGCACGGCGCCCTGCGCGGCGGCGATCACGGCGTCGCCCTCGGCGGGCAGTGCCACGACGACCTTCGACGGCTTCTTGCCGACCTGGCGCGAGGCCTCGCCGGCGGCGATGCGGAGGTCGCCCTCGGAGCCCGAGCCGATGCCGACGACGACGACGCGGCGGGCCTCGGTGCCGGCGCCCGGCACGACGGTGACCTTGCCGGCCTTCGACGAGGCGTCGAGGAGCGAGGCGCCCGCGGCGATGGTCTCGCGGGCCTCGTCGGAGAGCAGGGGGTGGGCTGCGACGGTGTCGTCCGCGGTCCAGCCGACGATGATGGCGTCGGCCTCGACGGACGCGACCTGGTCCTGGGTGGTGGTGAGTGAGGTCATGGCCACGAGCCTAGCCCCGGTAGTTTGGGACCCGTGTACGCCGCCTTCTACCGCCACGTCCTCTCCCGTACCGACGCGGAGTGGGCCCACCGCTTCGGCGTGACGTCGATCGGGCGCGGCGCCTGGGCGTCCCGCACGATGCGTGCGCTCGGCCTCGTGGCGCGGCCCGATCCCGCCGGCGCGGTCGAGGCGCTCGGGCTGACCTTCCCGGCCCCGGTGGGGCTCGCGGCGGGCATGGACAAGGACGCCGAGGCGGTCTCCGGCCTGGCCGCGGCGGGCTTCGGCTTCGTCGAGGTCGGTACGGTCACGCCGAAGGGACAGCCCGGCAACGAGAAGCCGCGCTCGTGGCGCGAGAAGGACGTCCAGGGCCTGCGCAACCGCATGGGCTTCAACAACGGCGGCGCCGACGCGATGGCGGAACGCCTCGCGGCGCTGCGCGCGACCGCGGCCGGCCGCCGCATCGTCCTGGGCGTCAACGTCGGCAAGAACAAGGCGACCCCCGCCGAGGGCGCGCCCGACGACTACGCGTACTCGGCCCGGCGACTCGCGCCGTACGCGGACTACCTCGTCGTCAACGTGTCCTCGCCCAACACCCCGGGACTGCGCGACCTGCAGTCGGTCGACACGCTGCGGCCGATCCTGGCCGCGACGCGCGCCGCCGCCGACGAGGCCGTCGCCGACCGCCGCGTCCCGCTGCTCGTGAAGATCGCGCCCGACCTCGCGGACGACGATGTCGACGCCGTCGCCGACCTCGCGCTCGAGCTCGGCCTCGACGGCATCGTCGCGTCCAACACGACCATCGCGCACGACCGCGGACCCGGCGGGCTCTCGGGCCCCGTGCTGCTGCCGCGCCTGCGCGAGGTGATCGCCCGCCTGCGCGGCCGTGTGGGCCCCGACATGTGCCTCATCGGGGTGGGTGGCATCTCCTCCGAGGAGGACGCGCGCGCGGTGCTCGACGCCGGCGCGACGCTGCTGCAGGTGTACACGGCGTTCGTGTATCAGGGCCCGTGGTGGGTCGCGCGCCTCAACCGCGCCCTCACCACCCCCTGAGCTCCGCCGGGACGCTGAGCACTCCTCTCAGGCGTTCGCCGGCTCCTGCGGGACGCTGAGGACTCCGATCCGCCGGGCACGCAGGTCGCGCACGGTGCCGGTGGCCGCCACACCCCACCCGGCGAGCAGCAGCGCGAAGAGCGCGACCGCCGAACCGTCGAGCGCCACCGCGCCGGTGTGCGCCGCGAGGGACGATGCGCCGGTCACCATCGTGCCGACCGGGAACGTGAACGCCCAGAAGGCGAGCGAGAACGGCAGCCCCTCGCGCGCGGTCATCGCCGTGATGGCGCCCGCGATCGCGAGCCACAGCAGGGCGAAGCCCATGACCGGCATGCCGTAGAGCAGCGCGAACATGCGCAGCGTCTGGTCGGGCACCCCGAGCGCGGGGCCCGCATGGTCCGCGAGCAGCCCGACCGCGGTGACCGACTGGCCCAGCGGCCCGAGCACGATCCACAGCGTGGGCACCGCGGCGGCCGCGCCGCGCTGGTGGTGGGCGAGGCGCGACCAGATCTGCGTGATGAGCACGATCGCCGCGAGCGCGGACGCGCCGAACATCGCGTAGCACGCCAGCGCCATCGTCTGGGCGGCGGCGCCGTCGAGGTAGGGGAGAAGCAGGGCGCCCGTCGCGGCGGAGACCATGGGCGGGACCACGGGCATCAGCCACGCGCCCGAGGCGGCGTCGACGCCCACGCGGTGGCGGGTGAAGGCGAGCACCGGCACGCCGATCGCCGTCGCGAGCCCCAGCGCCGTGCCGGCCAGCCACAGGACCGCGTCGACGGCGACCGCCGCGTGGCCGAGCAGCGGTCGTGCGACCAGCAGCGTGGCCGCGCCGTACGCCAGCAGGCCCATCGCGGGGGCGCCGTAGAACGGGGCGACGGCCGGGTCGTCGAGGTACGACCGCAGCGCGCCGCGGTCCGCGCGCAGGTGCGCCGCCGTGGCGAGGACGGCGACGACGAGCGCGAGCCCGGCGAGCGCCCAGAACGCCCACGCGACCGCGTCCAGGCCGGGCAGGCGCACGGGGAGCGCATGCGCGCCGGTCGCGACGATCGACGTGCCCATGACGACGGCGAACCAGTTCGGCGGGACGGGGACGATGCGGGAGCGGGCCATGCCTTCATGCTTCCAAGCGGCGATGGGGGCCGGTAGTGCGAGAATGTGCCCTATCCACAAGCAGAGATTGTGACGGAGGGCGCATGGCGGGCACGTCGGTCGAGGAGCTCAGGATGCTCGTCGCGGTGGAGGAGCACGGCAGCCTCACGGGGGCGGCGCAGGCGCTGGGCGTGACGCAGCAGGCGGTGTCCCAGCGGATGCGCGCGCTCGAGCGGCGCTGGGCGCTTTCCCTGTTCTCCCGGAGCGCGCGCGGCACGAGCCTCACGGACCAAGGCGTGATGGTGGCCGGCTGGGCCGCGGCCGTGCTCGGGCAGGTCGACGGCTTCGAGCGTGCGGTCGCGGCCCTGCGCACCGACAGCGCCGCGCATGTGCGCGTCGGCGCGAGCCTCACGGTCGCCGAGCACCTGCTGCCCGGCTGGCTGGTCGCCTACGCGGCGGAGGCCGACGCCGCCCAGGTGGAGCTCACGGCCGTCAACAGCGCGACCGTCGTGGAGCGCGTGCGCGCGGGCGTCGACGACCTGGGCTTCGTCGAGACGCCGGACCCGCCCGCGCGGCTCGCGACGCTCGTCGTCGCGCACGACGAGGTCGTCATCGTCGTCGCGCCGGGTCACCCCTGGTCGCGCCGGACCACGCTGTCGCCCGCGGAGGTGGCGCGCACGCCGCTGCTGAGCCGCGAGCCGGGATCCGGCACGCGCCTCACGCTCGAGCGCGCGCTCGAGTCCGCGCTCGGCCCGGGCAGCGTGGTCGCGCCCGCCGCCGAGCTCTCGACCACCGCCGCGATCCGGGCGACCGTGCTGGCCGGCGGGGGAGTCGCGGCGCTCAGCGAGCGGGCGGTGCGCGACGACGTCGCCGCCGGCCGCCTCGTCCGCGTGCCCGTGGAGGGGCCCTCGCTCTCGCGTCCCCTCGCGGCGGTGTGGGATCCGCGCCGCCGGCTGTCGCCCGCGGCCGCGCGCATCCTCGACATCGCCGCCGGTCCCGCCCGCTGACCCGGGGCCCCGCGCGCCTACGCCCGGGCCGCCTCCGTGAGGAGGCGCAGCACCTCGCGCTCGGGCGTCTGCGAGAAGTTCATGTAGAACTGGCCGACCGCGAGCAGCCGGTTCGGGATGAGGGCCGCGAGGGCCAGGTCCGCCGAGCCGTCGTCCATCAGCGCGTGCAGCGACTCCGGGGCCGCGACGCCCGCCGCGACGATGACGCGCGCCGCCCCGCCCGCACGCGCGACGCGGGCCGCGGCCCGCGCGGTGCCGCCGGTGGCGATGCCGTCGTCGACGACGATCGCGGTGCGTCCCGCCACGGGCACCCGCGGGCGCACCTCGCGGTACGCCGCGACCCGGCGCTCGAGCTCGTCCCGCTCGCGCGCCTCGATGCCGGCGACCACCTCGTCCGTGATGCCGAGGATGCGCATCGCCTGCTCGTCGAGCACGCGGATCCCGCCCTCGCCGATCGCGCCGAAGCCGTACTCCGGGTTGGCCGGCGCCCCGAGCTTGCGGACCACGACCACGTCCAGCGGCAGCCCGAGCCCTCGGGCGATCGCCGCGCCGATCGGCACCCCGCCGCGCGGCAGCCCCAGCACGACCGCGCTGGTCGCGTCGCCCTGCACCACGAGCGGCGACAGCAGCCACGTGAGCCGCGCCCCCGCATCGTCGCGGTCCCGGAGGAGCTCCATGCCTCCAGTGTGCTCCCGCCCTCCCCGACACTCCGAACGGATCTCGGCGCGACACCCCGGCGCGACCCGCGCATCGTGCCGCGACACGCCGGTGAACCGGGACCAGGTCCGTTCCCGCTGTCGGGAGGGGAGCGGGCGGGGAGGGGGCCGGGAACATGTGCGCGGGGACGCGCGTTCACCCCATGTACGCACCTGCCAGGCGTACGAGCATTGTTTTCTCCTTTGATGCAGCGAAGGCCCCGGGTCTCCCCGGGGCCTTCGTGTGTCTGGAGCGGGCGGCTCAGCGCGAGCGCGGGCCCGCCTCGACGGTGCGGGCGGGGTCGCGCTCGACGATGTCGCCGAGGACCTCGTCGATGCGGGTCATCAGCTCGGCGGGGATCTCCACGCCGGACGCCTTCGCGTTGTCCACGATCTGCTCGGGGCGCGAGGCGCCGATGATCGCGGCGGACACGTTGTCGTTCTGCAGCACCCACGCGATCGCGAGTTGCGCCATGGTGAGACCCAGCTCGTCGGCGATCGGCTGGAGCCCCTGGACGCGCGTGAGGATGTCGTCCGTCATGAAGCGCTCGATGAAGCGGGCACCGGACTTCTCGTCCGTCGCGCGCGAGCCCGCGGGCGCCGGCTGGCCCGGCTTGTACTTGCCGGTGAGGATGCCCTGGGCGACGGGGGACCACACGATCTGGCCGACGCCGACCTCCTTCGAGGCGGGCACCACCTCGTCCTCGATCACGCGCCACAGCATCGAGTACTGCGGCTGCGAGGACACGAACGGGATGCGCAGCTCCTTGGCGAGCGCCGCGCCGGCACGGATCTGGTCCGCCGTCCACTCGCTCACGCCGATGTAGTGCGCCTTGCCCGCGTGGACGATGTCCGCGAACGCGCTCATCGTCTCCTCGAGCGGCGTGTTGTAGTCGTAGCGGTGCGCCTGGTAGAGGTCCACGTAGTCCGTCTGCAGGCGGGTGAGCGAGCCGTTGATCGACTCCATGATGTGCTTGCGCGACAGGCCCATGTCGTTGGCGCCGTGTGGGCCCGTCGACCAGAAGACCTTGGTGAAGATCTCGAGGCTCTCGCGCCGCTCGCCCTTGAGCGCCTCGCCGAGGACCACCTCGGCGCCGGTGTTGGCGTAGACGTCGGCGGTGTCGAACGAGGAGATGCCCACGTCGAGCGCGGCGCGCACGCACGCCTTCGCCTGGTCGTTCTCGACCTGCGACGCGTGGGTGATCCAGTTGCCGTAGGTGAGCTCGGTGATCTTGAGGCCGGAGTTTCCGAGATAGCGATAGTTGACCATGCGCTCCACCCTAGGGGCGGCGGCCGGCGCCGGATGCACGAGAGCCCGGGCCGTGCGGGCCCGGGCTCTCGTGGACGATGCGGCGGCGCGTCAGACGGGGAACTCGCCCCGCTTGACGGCCGGCTTGGGCGCGCGGAAGCGGCGCACGTTGAGGTGGCGCGCGATGATGTAGAACGTCCAGCCGCGCGGGATGCGCTTGGCGCCGAACTTCGCGATGAACTGCTTCTTCATGCGGCGGATCATCAGCCACGTGTCGATCGCGACGCCGATCACGATCACGTAGAAGAGGATGATGAGCGCGAAGCCCGCCCACGAGCTCGCGGGAACGGCGAGCGACGCGATGACGAACACGATCGACATCGGCAGCAGGAACTCGCCCGGCGAGGTGCGCGCGTCGACGTAGTCGCGCAGGAACCGGCGCTCGGGACCGCGGTGCTCGAGCGGCATGTTCCGCTCGTCGCCCTCGCGCATCGCCTGGAACTCCTTCTCGCGCTGTGCGCGCATGCGCTCGCGCTGGGCCTTCTTGTCCGCCTTGGTGTCGGCGACCACGGGACGACGGCGCGCCGCCTCCTGGTCCTTGCGCTTCGGGGTGGGGCGGCCCTTCTTGGCCTGGCCGGCCGCCTCGACGCCGGGGATCTCGGTCTCGGGGGTGTTGTTGTCGCTCATATGAGTGGTGCGGGCCTGCGGCCCGGGTCCGTCCTTCTGATCAGTCCTTGGCGGGGTGGAGCGCGGGAAGCGCGAGCATGCGGTCGAGCGCGACCTCGGCGAGGCGCTGCGTCTCGTCGTCGACGACGATCCGGTTGGGCACCTCGCCGGCCACGAGCGACTCGAGCGCCCACACGAGGTGGGGCAGGTCGATGCGGTTCATGGTGGAGCAGAAGCACACCGTGTCCTCGAGGAAGTGCACCTCCTTGTCGGGGTGCGCGTTCGCGACGCGACGCACGAGGTTCAGCTCCGTGCCGATGACCCATGCGGAGCCGGGCTCGGCCGCGTCGAGGGTCTTGATGATGTACTCCGTCGAGCCGACGTAGTCCGCGGCGGTCACGACCTCGTGCGCGCACTCGGGGTGCACGAGCACGTTGATGCCCGGCACCTCCTCGCGGAAGCGGTCGACGTGGGAGCGGCGGAAGCGGCCGTGCACCGAGCAGTGGCCCTTCCACAGGATCATGCGGGCCTTCTCGAGCGCCTCCGGCGTGTTGCCGCCGAGCGGCTTGCGGGGGTCCCACACGACGCAGTCATCGCGCTCCATGCCGAGCTGGATCACGGCGGTGTTGCGCCCGAGGTGCTGGTCGGGCAGGAACAGCACCTTGCCGTCGCCGTCCACGCCGCCCACCTGGTCGAAGGCCCAGCGCAGCGCGACCTCGGCGTTCGACGACGTGCAGACCACGCCGCCGTGGTCGCCGCAGAACGCCTTGATCGCGGCGGTCGAGTTCATGTACGTGACCGGGACCGTGCGGGAGGCGACGCCGGCCTCCTCGAGCTGGGCCCACGCATCGTCCACCTGGTTGATGTTGGCCATGTCCGCCATCGAGCAGCCGGCCGCCATGTCGGGCAGCACCACGGCCTGGTCGTCGGACGTGAGGATGTCCGCGCTCTCGGCCATGAAGTGCACGCCGCAGAAGACGATGAACTCCGCCTCGGGGCGTGCCGCCGCGTCGCGCGCGAGCTTGAACGAGTCGCCGGTGACGTCCGCGAACTGGATGACCTCGTCACGCTGGTAGTGGTGGCCGAGGATGAAGACGCGGTCGCCGAGCGCCTCCTTGGCAGCGCGGGCGCGCTCGACCAGGTCGGGATCCGACGGCGACGGGAGGGCCCCGGTGCAGTCGACCCCTCGCTCGGAGAGCGGGTCGCGACGCTCGCCCAGGAGCATCAGCGCAGACGGCGAGGGCTCGTGGAAGGTCTGGGTCATCTGCTCATTGTCGCATGCATGGCAGGGCACACTTGAGGCCATGCGTGCCCTCATCGCCGCCCAGAGCTGGCCCCGTCCGGACTCCGGGCCCCTCCCCGTCGAGCAGATCGTCCGGATCGTCCGGGATGCCTGGTCCGCGGCCGCGCCGCACGTCGATCTCGAGGTCGTCGGGGTGCCCACGGGCGGCCCGCGGACGGCCGATGCGCTGGCCGGGGACACCGTGTCCGTCGGGGGCGCGACGGCCCGCCGCGTGGGCGGCGTGGTGGTGCTCGCGCCCGCCGCCGGCACGCGCTGGGAGCCGGGCGCCCTGTCCGCCGCGCTGCTCGGGCTCGCGGCGGCGGGGGAGGCCGGACGCGTGGCGGTCCCGCTCGGCGACGAGCCGCCCGCCGGGGACGCTGTCGACCTCTGGGGCGGCGGCCTCGAGGCGGCGCGCGCGGGCGTGGCCGCCCTCGACATCGTCGCGCTCGTCGGCTCGGACCGGCCGCTGCTCGGCTTCGCGGGCATGAGCGCCGCGGTGCGGGACGGACGTGAGCACGATGCGGCGGTCGCGGTCGCCGCGCAGGCGCAGGAGGAGCGGTGGTCCGCCGTCGCGCGCGAGGCCGACCCGGTCGCGTCCCGGCGCGCGCTGCTCGGCCCGACCCGGCTGTCGGACGAGCCCGGCACGGGTGCCGCGGGCGGGCTCGCCTACGTCCTCGCGGCGATGGGCGCGCGACTCGTCCCGGCGGCCGCGGCGTGCGCCGAGCTCGCGGGCCTCGACCGCGCCGCCGCCGACGCGGACGTCGTCGTGGCGGTGGTGGACCGCCTCGCCGCCCAGGACCTCGACCACGGCGTCGTCTCCGCCGCATCGTCCCTCGCCGCGCGTCGCGGGGTGCCGTGCGTCGCCGTGACGTCGCATCTCGCGGTGGGCAAGCGTGACCTCATGGCCGCGGGTGTGGCAGCGGCGCACGAGGCCGAGCCGGGGGAGGCCGCCCTCGCGGATCAGGTGCGCCGCGTCGCCCACACGTGGACGCCGCGGCGGTAGCCGGAGCGGCGCGACTGGGTGACGCATCCACGAATCGCCCCGACGGGGGTTCGGAATACCCGGCGGTCGGCGTACGCTGATAGGGACACCCGAGAGAGAGGAGGCGTCAATGACTGATCTTGCAACCGAGACCAAGTCGCACGGCGTCGTCATCACCGATGCCGCGGCGGCCAAGGTCAGGAGCCTGCTCGAGCAGGAGGGCCGCGACGACCTGCGGCTGCGCCTCGCGGTGCAGCCCGGCGGCTGCTCCGGCCTCATCTACCAGCTCTACTTCGACGAGCGCACGCTGGACGGGGACGCGGTTCGCGACTTCGACGGCGTGGAGGTCGTGGTCGACAAGATGTCGGTCCCGTACCTGGATGGCGCGACCATCGACTTCTCGGACACCATCGAGAAGCAGGGGTTCACCATCGACAACCCCAACGCGTCGAGCTCCTGCGCCTGCGGAGACTCCTTCAGCTGACCCGTAAGGGACTAGCGGAGACGGACGGTCAGGGCTATGCCCGGGCCGTCCGTCTTCTTTTCCCCCACGAACTCGTGGCCGGTCATGCGCGCCCATGCGGGCACGTCGACGCGCGCGGCGAGGTCAGTCGCGAGGACCGTGATCTCCGTGCCGGCGTCCCGGCCGCGTGCGGCCTTGGCGAGCTCGATGATCGGCAGCGGGCACAGCATGCCCGTCGCGTCGACCGTGACGCGGCCGCCGCCGCCCGCCGCCGCATCGTCCTGTGCCATCAGGCGATCTCCGGGGCGCCCGCCTCGTCGCGCAGATCGGCGATCACGCGGGGGAGGAGGTCGAGCAGCCTGTCGATGTCGGCGTCCGTGACGCCCGGGTGCAGGCCGAGCCGCACGTTGCCGTGGCTCAGCGCGCCGACCGCCGCCAGCACGCGGCTCGGCTCGAGCGTGCTGGTGGTGCAGGCCGAGCCCGAGCCCACCGCGACGCCCTCGCGGTCCAGGCGCGACAGCAGCGCCTCGCCGTCGACGTAGAGACACGAGAAGGTCACCACGTGGGGGAGGCGCTCGTCGGGGTCGCCGACCACGTCGACGCCGGGCCACGAGGCGGCGGCGTCCCGCACGCGCGCGATCAGGCGGTGGAGCCGCAGCGAGGTCTCGTCCAGCAGCTCGCGGCGCTCCTGGAGCGCGACCGCGGCGGCCAGCACGGCGGGGACGAGCACCCCGCCGGGCGCCCAGTCGTCGCCCTCGGGCCACGCGGGCAGCCAGCGCGTCTGCGGGCGCAGCGCGACGATCCCGAGGCCCGCGGGGCCGCCCCAGTCGGCGGGGTTCGCGACCAGCGCGTCCCAGTGCTGCGGCGCGGGACCGTGGCCGATGCTCGCGGTGGCGTCGACCAGCAGCGGTACGCGGGCGGCCGCGGCCGCCTCGGCGACGCGGTCCAGCCGCTGCACGGTGCCGATCTCGTGGTTGGCGTGCTGCACGGCGGCGAGCGCGACGTCCGGCACCGCGAGCTCCTCGGCGAGGGCGTCGAGGTCGACGTGACCGCGCGCGTCCACCGGCACCACGGTGAGGGCGCCGCCGGCGACGTGGTGGGCGGCGTGCATCGTCGCGTCGCGCTCGACCGCCGAGGCGACGATGCGGTCGCGGCCGCGACGCGCCGCGAAGACACCCGCGATCACGCGCTCGAGGCCCGCGTGGGGGGAGTGGGCGAGGTGCGTGTGCTCGGGGCGCGCGCCCAGCGCCTCGGCGATCGCCTCGCGGGAGGCGTCCAGGAGCTGCCTGGCACGACGGGACTCGCTGTGCAGGCGGGAGGGATCGGCCCATCCGTCCGCCAGGCCGGCGTGGAACGCCTCGAGCGTCCTGTTCGTCATAGGAGCGGAACCACTGGCGTCCAGGAACATGCGCGCGACCTGCATGGCATCACGGTACAGCGCGCTAGACTGCCCGTGTGTCCCACCTTTCACGTCCCCGCGTGCCCGGAAAAGCCCTGGCAGGCATCGCTGTCCTGGGACTGACGTCCCTCCTGGCAGGATGCGCCAACGGCATCGAGAACGGCGCACTTCCCAGCTCGCCCGAGATCACCAACCAGACCGGTCGGATCATCACCCTCTGGAACGGCTCCTGGATCGCCGCGCTCACCGTCGGCGTCATCACCTGGGGCCTCATCCTGTGGGCGGTCGCGGTCTACCGCAAGCGCAAGGGGGACAACAAGCTCCCCGTCCAGACGCGCGCGAACATCCCGCTCGAGCTGATGTACACCATCGTCCCCCTCCTCATGGTCGGAGTGCTGTTCAAGTACACGGCCGAGGACGTCGCCGCGATCAAGGACACGTCCGAGACGCCGGACATCCACATCAACGTGGTCGGCAAGCAGTGGAGCTGGGACTTCAACTACGTCGACGACGACGTCTACGACCCGGGCGTGCAGGCCGTCCTCACCGGTGAGGAGGGTGTCGAGGAGACGCTCCCGACCCTGTACCTGCCCGTCGGCGAGCGCGTCGAGTTCACGCTCGACTCGCGCGACGTCATCCACTCGTTCTGGGTGCCCGCGTTCCTCTACAAGGAGGACGTGATCCCCGGCAAGACGAACACCTTCCAGGTGATCCCCACCCAGGAGGGCCTGTACCAGGGCAAGTGCGCCGAGCTCTGCGGCGAGTACCACGCCTCCATGCTCTTCAACGTCGCCGTCGTGTCCCGCGAGGACTACGACGCGCACATGGAGGAGCTCCGCAACGAGGGCTACAGCGGTCAGATCGGCGTCGACGAGTACAGCCGCGACCAGGTCGTCCAGCTGACCGAGCAGCACGAGGAGTCTGAGTCCTGATGGCCACCGTCCCCTTCGAGGCCACCGGCGGCGACGACCGCCGCACCGCAGCGATCCCCTCGGCGCCCACGCGTCGCGGCTCGATCGTGGTGAAGTGGCTCACCTCCACCGACCACAAGACGATCGGGTACATGTACCTGATCACGTCGTTCTTCTTCTTCATCGTGGGCGGCCTGCTCGCGCTGCTGATCCGCGCCGAGCTGTTCGAGCCCGGCATGCAGGTCGTGCAGTCCGCCGAGCAGTACAACCAGCTCTTCACGATGCACGGCACGATCATGCTGCTGCTGTTCGCGACCCCGCTGTTCGCGGGCTTCGCCAACTTCATCATGCCGCTGCAGATCGGCGCGCCCGACGTGGCGTTCCCGCGCCTCAACATGCTGGCCTACTGGCTGTACGCCTTCGGCGGCGTCATCGCCATGGCCGGCTTCTTCACCCCGCAGGGCGCGGCCTCGTTCGGCTGGTTCGCCTACGCGCCGCTGTCGAACTCGATCTACTCGCCCGGCGTCGGCGGCGACCTGTGGGTCTTCGGTCTCGCGCTCGGCGGCTTCGGCACCATCCTCGGCTCGGTGAACTTCATCACCACCATCGTCACGATGCGCGCGCCGGGCATGACCATGTTCCGCATGCCGATCTTCACCTGGAACATCCTGGTGACGTCGATGCTCGTGCTGCTGGCGTTCCCGCCGCTGGCCTCGGCGCTCTTCGCGCTCGGCTCGGACCGCGTGCTCCACTCGCAGGTCTTCAACCCGGACAACGGCGGCGCCATCCTGTGGCAGCACCTGTTCTGGTTCTTCGGCCATCCCGAGGTGTACATCATCGCGCTGCCGTTCTTCGGCATCGTGTCGGAGATCTTCCCGGTCTTCTCGCGCAAGCCGCTGTTCGGCTACCACGGCCTGGTCTACGCGACCATCGCCATCGCGGCGCTGTCCGTGACCGTGTGGGCCCACCACATGTACGTCACCGGCGCGGTGCTGCTGCCGTTCTTCGCGTTCATGACGATGCTCATCGCGGTCCCGACCGGTGTGAAGTTCTTCAACTGGATCGGCACGATGTGGCGGGGCAAGATCACGTTCGAGACGCCCATGCTGTGGTCGATCGGCTTCCTCGTGACCTTCCTCTTCGGCGGTCTCACGGGCGTCATCCTCAGCTCGCCGGTCCTCGACTTCCCGCTGTCGGACTCGTACTTCGTGGTGGCGCACTTCCACTACGTCGTCTTCGGCACCGTGGTCTTCGCGATGTTCGCCGGCTTCTACTTCTGGTGGCCCAAGTTCACCGGCAAGATGCTGAACGAGCGTCTGGGCAAGATCCACTTCTGGCTGCTGTTCATCGGCTTCCACACCACGTTCCTCGTCCAGCACTGGCTGGGCGCGCACGGCATGGCCCGTCGCTACGTCGACTACATGCCCGAGGACGGCTTCACGTGGATGAACCAGCTGTCGACCATCGGCGCCGTGGTGCTCGCGCTGTCGACGCTGCCGTTCCTGTGGAACGTGTACATCACGTCGCGTCGCGCGCCGCTGGTGACCGTCAACGACCCGTGGGGCTTCGGCAACTCGCTCGAGTGGGCCACCTCGTGCCCGCCGCCGCGCCACAACTTCACGTCCATCCCGCGCATCCGCTCGGAGCGCCCCGCGTTCGACCTGCACCACCCCGGTGCGGCCGCCCGGGACCACTACCAGGCCGAGCGCGACGCCACCGACCACGCGCCCGTGGCGTAAGGAGACCGATTCATGCGTACCGAGCGGAACGTCTTCTTCATCCCCGCTGCCTTCTTCTTCCTGGCGGGCACGGCGTACGGGATCTTCACCCACTGGGCCGAGTGGGTGGGCGTCACGGCGATCTACCTCACCGGCGGCATGTTCATCATGGTCGCGGTGTACTTCCACATGCTGGCGAACCGTCACGGCAAGCGCGCGGAGGACCGCCACGACGCCGAGATCTCGGACGACTCCGGCGAGCAGGGCGTCTTCGCGCCGTGGAGCTGGTGGCCGCTGGTGTGCGGCCTCGGCGCCGCGCTCGCCTTCGTCGCCCTCGCGGTCGACTGGTGGATCATGGCCCCCGCGGCCGTGGTCGGCATCATCGGCCTCGTCGGCTGGGTCATGGAGTACTCGACCGGCCAGCACGCGCACTGAGCGGCTGAGCGCCTAGGCAGCAGGAGCGGCCCGTCCCGGAAGGGGCGGGCCGCTTCGCTGTTCCCGGCGGGCCCACCAACCCCGTTCCACCAACCCGGGAGCCGGACCGATCGCCGATCGCTCCTCCATAGGTGCCGGAAGCAGCACCTATGTAGGAGCGGTGGCCCAGCGATCCGACAGAGCTGCCGCGTCGATGCCACCACAAGAGGCCCGACGGGCACCCACAAGCCGCGCCCAGGCCGATGTCCCCGGCCCGTCCGTGGCGCGTCGCGTCCGCGGCGACGGGACGATGCTCGAGCTCGCTGCCTCTCGCCACGCCACGATCGACGCATGGATCCGGTGAGGCTGGTGGCGCAGCGGGGCGGCACGATGCGGCGTGCGGCCGTGCTCGGGGAAGGAGCGACCCGGTGGGCCCTCGATGGCGCGCTCGAGGACGGTCGTCTCATCGCTCCGGCCCGTGGGGTGATCGCGCTGCCGACCCTGTCGGAGCCGCGGTTGGAGGCCGCGCGGCTCCGGTCGCGTCTCACGTGTGTCTCGGCCATCGCGGAGGCGGGGTTGCCGGTAATGCCGCGCACGCGGGTCGTGCACCTCGCGGTCCAGCCGGGAGGTCGCACGTCGGGGCGTGCCGCGACTCACCGGTTCCACTTCGCGAAGGAGTGCGGCAGCTCGCTCGCGCCGATGTCCGTGCCTGCCGCGCTCGATCACGCGGGCAGGTGCGTCGGTCCGCGTGCGCACCTCGTGATGCTCGACGCCGCATTGCGTCGGGGACTGGTGCGAGGAGCCGATCTCGACGGGTGGATGGCGACGGCGAGAGCGCGGCGGAACTGGCTCCTGGCTCGCGCCGATGCGCGCGCGGAGTCCGCTCAAGAGACGCTGGCCCGCATCGATCTGGTCGAGTCGGGCCTGCGCGTGGTGCCGCAGGTGTACGTCGACGGCGTGGGCCGGGTCGACCTGGTCGTCGAGGGAAGACTGGCCCTCGAGATCGACGGGCGCAGCTCTCACGACGGCGACGATGCGTTCACGCGTGACCGGACCCGCGACCGCGCGATCCTCAGGCGCGGCGTCCTGGCGGCGCGCTTCACGGCAGCCGAGGTCGAGGCCGCCAGGCCCGGTGAGGTGGCAGCGGCCGTGCGGGGCATCCTCGGCGCGCACCGGCGAGTGGGCCGAACGATCGCGTGATGCGGGCGAACCGTTCGGGTACCGGCTGGCGGTACAACTCGCACGCCGGATCGCCGCGCCGTTGATCCGACGGGAAGGCTGGAACCGGCACGCGTGCAGGTGCGTTGCGCGATCGATCCGACATGCGTGTCGGCGGAGAGGCCGGCCAGGCTGTCCACCACGCCGTGACCACGCTGTCGGCCGCGCGCGGCAGAATGGTCACCGTCGCATCGTCCCCAGCGTCGGGAGCCCCCATGACCGAGTCCGCCCATGCCGCCGACGCCCACGACCTCATCCGGGTCGAGGGCGCGCGGGAGAACAACCTCAAGGACGTGAGCCTCGAGCTGCCCAAGCGACGGCTGACCGTCTTCACCGGGGTGTCCGGGTCGGGCAAGAGCTCGCTCGTGTTCGAGACCATCGCGGCCGAGTCGCGGCGCATGATCAACGAGACCTACAGCTCGTTCATCCAGGGTTTCATGCCGTCGCAGTCACGCCCCGACGTCGACGTGCTCGAGGGGCTCACCACCGCGATCATCGTCGACCAGGAGCCCATGGGCGCGAACGTTCGCTCCACGGTCGGCACCGCGACCGACGTGCACGCGATGCTGCGCATCCTCTACTCGCGCCTGGGCGACCCCCACGTGGGCGCCCCGCAGGCCTTCAGCTTCAACGTGGCGACGTCGGCGGGCTCCGGCTCGGCGACCGTGACGCGCAAGGACGGCAGCACGGTGCGCGAGCACCGCGAGTACTCGGTCACCGGCGGCATGTGCGTGCGCTGCGAGGGCACCGGGCGGATCAGCGAGCTCGACCTCACGCAGATCTACGACGAGTCGCGGTCACTGGCCGAGGGCGCGATCACGATCCCCGGTTTCACGGCCGACGGGTGGGCCGTGCGCATGTACACGGAGTCCGGCTTCCTCGACGCGGACAAGCCCATCCGCGATTACTCGAAGCGCGAGCGCGACGACCTGCTCTACAAGGAGCCCACCAAGGTCAAGGTCGCCAACATCAACATGACCTACGAGGGGCTGATCCCCAAGATCCAGAAGTCGATGCTGTCGAAGGACCCGGACGCGATGCAGCCGCACATCCGTGCGTTCGTGGACCGGGCCGTCACCTTCGCGACGTGTCCCGACTGCGACGGCACGCGCCTGAGCGCCCTCGCGCGCTCGTCGCTGATCCGCGGCGCCTCGATCGCGGACCTCGCGGCGATGCAGATCTCCGACCTGGCGGACTGGATGCGCGAGCTGGACGAGCCCTCGGTGGCGCCGCTCCTGGCCGCGCTGCGGGACACGCTCGACTCGTTCGTGGAGATCGGGCTGGGCTACCTGTCGCTCGACCGCGCGGCCGGCACGTTGTCCGGGGGAGAGGCGCAGCGGACCAAGATGATCCGCCACCTCGGCTCGGCGCTCACCGACATCACGTACGTGTTCGACGAGCCGACGGTCGGCCTGCACCCCCACGACATCGCGCGCATGAACCGCCTGCTCGAGCGGCTGCGCGACAAGGGCAACACCGTGCTCGTGGTCGAGCACAAGCCCGAGACCATCGTGATCGCCGACCACGTGGTCGACCTGGGGCCGGGCGCCGGCACCGCGGGCGGCGAGATCTGCTTCGAGGGCTCGGTGGAGGGCCTGCGAGGGTCGGAGACGCTGACGGGGCGCCACCTGGGCTACCGCGCGACGCTCAAGGACGATGTGCGGCCGGCGAAGGGTGCGATCGAGATCCGTGGCGCGGCCGCGAACAACCTGCGCGACGTCGACGTGGACGTGCCTCTCGGGGTGCTCACGGTGGTGACGGGCGTGGCGGGCTCGGGCAAGAGCTCCCTCATCCACGGCGCGATACCCGCGGACGCGGGCGTCATCACCGTCGACCAGCGGCCGATCAAGGGCTCCCGGCGCTCCAACCCCGCCACCTACACCGGCGCGCTCGAGCCCATCCGCAAGGCCTTCGCCAAGGCCAACGGCGTCAAGCCCGCGCTGTTCAGCGCGAACTCCGAGGGCGCATGCCCCGTGTGCAAGGGCGCGGGGATGATCTACACCGAGCTCGGCGTGATGGAGACCGTCGCGAGCGTGTGCGAGGCCTGCGAGGGCCGCCGGTTCAACGACGAGGTGCTCGAGCTGCTCCTCGCGGGCCGGTCCATCGCGGACGTGCTCGAGATGCCCGTCGCCGATGCGCACGACTTCTTCTCCCAGGGCGACGCCAAGAACCCCGCGGCGGCGAAGATGGTGGGCCACCTGGTGGACGTCGGGCTCGGCTACCTGGCGCTGGGCCAGCCCCTCACGACCCTGTCGGGCGGCGAGCGCCAGCGCCTCAAGCTCGCGACCCACATGGGCGACAAGGGCGGCGTGTACGTGCTCGACGAGCCCACGACAGGCCTCCACCTCGCCGACGTCGCCCAGCTCCTCGCCCTGCTCGACCGGCTGGTGGACGCGGGCAAGACGGTGATCGTCATCGAGCACCATCAGGCGGTCATGGCGCACGCGGACTGGGTCATCGACCTCGGCCCGGGGGCAGGACACGACGGCGGCACGGTCGTCTTCGAGGGCACGCCGGCGGATCTGGTGGCGGCGCGCTCGACCCTCACGGGTGAGCACCTCGCGGCGTACGTGGGGGAGTAGGCCCGCGCGTCAGGCTGCGGGGCGGTCGCGCGTGTCGCGCGCGGCGAAGCCCGCCACGCCCACCAGCCGCGCGATCACGACCGCGACGAACAGCGTGCCGAGCACGGCCTCGAAGGACCACAGGGCGCGGGCCCATGGCGCGATGGGCACGATGTCGCCGAACCCGAGCGTCGCCAGCGTGACGTAGCTGCCGTACAGCAGGCCCTGCCACGTGAGGGTGCTGCCGGCGGCGTTCGGATCGAGGAAGCTCCCGGGGCTCGTGTGCTCGAGCAGCCCGGACACCGCCCCGAACACGCCGCCGAGCAGCAGGTAGGCGCACACGGCGAGGAGCAGCAGGTCGACGGTGCGGGCACGGTCGGGCGGGTGGACGAGCGATCCCACGAGGTTCACCACGAGCGCGAGCTGCAGCAGGCCCACGCCCGCGAGCATCGCGGCGGTCGCCTGCGCATCGTCCTGCTGCACGGAGAACCACGTCGCGGTGCCGACGAGCACGATCGAGGCCACGAACAACGGCCAGCGACGGCGACGGTCCCGGTTGGCGGAGTGGATGCTGAACGCGACCACGCCGATGTACACGAGCAGGTACACGGTGGTCCACCCGCGCCCCTCGTACGTGATCGGGTAGCCGAACTGGAGGACCACGAGGGTCGCCAGCAGGAACCACAGCATGGGCCGGTCGCGCGCGGCCTCGGACGCGCTCGTCGCGGGGCTGGGGCCGTCGTTCGCCATGCCTCCACCGTAGCGTCGCGCCTGGTCCCGGCGCAGGAGGACCCGGCACGCGACAGGGGCGGCCTCCCCGGAGGGAGACCGCCCCTGAGGACGATGCGCGGGTGCCTAGGCGACGATGAGGCCCTGGGTCGCGGTCGCGGTGATGAAGCGCTGCTGGACGTTGTCCCAGTCGACGACGTTCCACCACGCGTTGACGTAGTCCGCCTTGACGTTCTTGTACTGCAGGTAGAACGCGTGCTCCCACATGTCGAGCATGAGCAGCGGGATGAGGCCCACCGGCACGTTGCCCTGCTGGTCGTAGAGCTGGACGATGATGAGCTTCTTGCCGATGGTGTCCCACGCGAGGATCGACCAGCCGGAGCCCATGATGGTCATGGCGTTGTTGGTGAAGTGCGCGCGGAAGCCGTCGAACGAGCCGAAGTGCTCGTCGATCGCGGCCGCGAGCTCGCCGTCGGGCTTGTCGCCGCCGTCCGGGGACATGTTGGTCCAGAACACCGAGTGGTTGGTGTGACCGCCGAGGTTGAAGGCGAGGGCCTTCTCGAGACCCGCGATGGCGCCGAAGTCGCCGCTCTCGCGGGCGCCGGCCATCTTCTCGAGGGCGGTGTTCGCGCCGGCCACGTACGCGGCGTGGTGCTTGCTGTGGTGCAGCTCCATGATCTCGCCGGCGATGTGCGGGTCGAGGGCGCCGTAGTCGTACGTGAGGTCCGGCAGCGTGTAGTCGGCCATTCTTCCTCCAAGGTCGGGCCGCGGCGCCGATGCGGCGCGGCCGGGTTTCCGGGAACGCTCCGAGCCTAGCGATCGCCGCCGGTCGGAGCGAGGTGGGACACCCGTGACAACCCGCCCTCGTGCCAGGGAATTCCGGCACCGTGCGACCGGGCTCCGGCGCATCGTCCCCGGGAACGCCGAAGGGGCGCCGGGCCGATGCCCGACGCCCCTCCTGGACGATGCTGCTAGTGGTGGCCGTGCTCCTGGGCCTCCGCGAGCTCCTCCGCCGTGACGGGGGAGATGCGCTTCTCGAAGTAGATCCGCGACAGCCACTGCTTGAAGCGGTCCCACCGGTAGCCCTTGCGGCGCACGCCGCGGTCGTTGAACTCCGGCTCGATCTCGAGCGGCGCGATGTCGTCGTGCTGGATGAGCACCCAGCGCTCCTCGTCGGTGAGCGGCTCGTGGACCTCGACGTACTCGCCGTGCTCGTGACGGACGATGCGGCCGGTCTCCTTGCCGTGCAGCACCAGCTCGCGGTCCTTGCGCTGGAGGCCGAAGCAGATGCGACGGGTGATCCAGAACGCGAGGGCCGGCAGGACGAAGATGCCGATCCGGAAGAAGTAGGTGAGGTCGTTGAGCGACAGGTGGAAGAGGTTCGCGATGATGTCGTTCGAGCCCTCCATCACCAGCACCACGTAGAACGTGATGAGGGCGACGCCGATGCCGGTGCGGACCGGGGCGTTGCGCGGACGGTCGAGCACGTGCTTCTCGCCGCGGTCGCCCGTGGCCCACGCCTCGATCCACGGGTACAGCGCGAGGAAGCCGAAGAACAGGCCGGGCAGGATCAGCGCCGGGACCAGGAGGTTCCACGAGAGCGTGTAGCCCCAGATCTCCCACTCCATCGGGATGACGTCGAACAGCCAGCCCGGCATCAGGCGCAGCGCGCCGTCGACGAACAGGATGTACCAGTCGGGCTGGGTGCCCGCGGACACCGGCGACGGGTCGTACGGGCCGTAGTTCCACACCGGGTTGATGGTGAAGATGGCCGCGACGAGGGCGACGATGCCGAAGACGACGAAGAAGAAGCCGCCGGCCTTCGCGGTGTACACCGGGAAGAGGGGGAGGCCCACGACGTTCTTGTGGGTGCGGCCGCCGCCCGGGTACTGGGTGTGCTTGTGCAGGAACACCAGGAACAGGTGCAGCGCGATCAGCACGAGGATCAGGCCCGGCACCAGCAGGATGTGCATGGTGAAGAGGCGGGGGATGAGGATCTCACCGGGGAACTCGCCGCCGAAGATCCAGTACGAGATGTACTCGCCGACGATCGGGATCGAGCGGGTCACGCCCTCGATGATGCGCAGGCCGTTGCCGGAGAGCACGTCGTCGGGGAGCGAGTAGCCCGAGAAGCCGGCCGCGAGCGACAGGATCATCAGGGTGAAGCCGACGAGCCAGTTGAGCTCGCGCGGCTTGCGGAACGCGCCGGTGAAGAACACGCGCGCCATGTGGGTGACGATCGCCGCCGTGAACAGCAGCGCGGCCCAGTGGTGGATCTGGCGCATGAGGAGGCCGCCGGGGACCTCGAAGGACATGTGCAGCGTCGAGGCGAACGCCTCCGACATCTCCACGCCCTGCATGGTCGCGAGCGGGCCGTCGTACTCGACGATGGTCATCGACGGCACGAAGAAGGCCGTGAGGAACACGCCCGACAGCAGCAGCACGATGAACGAGTACAGCGCGATCTCGCCCAGCATGAACGACCAGTGGTCGGGGAAGAGCTTGCGCGCGAAGAACTTGACGAACCCGCCGATCGAGGTGCGCTCGTCAATGTAGTTCGCGGTGCCGGCGGCGGCGGAGTCGAGACGTGCGCCCATCAGTGGCTGCTCCCCTCGGTGTCGTCGTCGGCGTGCAGGCCGTCGGACGTGTCATGGAGGCGCGTCCAGTAGGACGGGCCGATGGGCTCGTGGAAGTCGGACTGGGCCACGATGTAGCCCTCGTCGTCGACCGCGATCGGCAGCTGCGGGAGCGGACGCTTCGCGGGGCCGAAGACCACCTTCGCGCCGTTGGCGACGTCGAACGTCGACTGGTGGCACGGGCACAGCAGGTGGTGGGTCTGCTGCTCGTACAGCGCCACCGGGCAGCCGACGTGGGTGCAGATCTTCGAGAAGGCGATGATGCCGTCGAACGACCAGTCCTCGCGGCCCGGCTGGAGGTTGAGGTCGCGCGGGTCGAGACGGAGCAGGAGGACGACGGCCTTGGCCTTCTCCTCGATCTTGTGGTGCTCGAGCTCGTTGAGGCCCTCGGGGATCACGTGGAACGCGGAGCCGATGGTGACGTCCGACGCCTTGATCGGGGTGCCGTCGGGGTCGCGCGTCAGACGCATGCCCTTGCGCCACATCGTGTGGCCGAAGTTCGAGATGTTCCAGTCCGCGCCCATGTTGCCGATCTGCGGCCACAGGAGGGCCAGGGGAGCGGCGAGCAGCGCGGTCAGCATCGAGCCGATGAGCACCGGACGACGCTTGACGCCGCCCAGGCCCGAGTCCTCGGCGCCGTCCTTGAGGTTCTGGATCGCGCCCTCGCGCGCCTCGTCCGACGAGCGGAGCGCGTGGCGCTCCTCGACCATCTCGTGGTCGCGCATGAGCGTCTTGGCCCAGTGGATCGCGCCGAGGCCGATGCCGATCATGGCGAGGAAGATGCCGATGCCGATCGCCATGTTGACGAAGCGGATCGAGTCGATCTCGTCGGTCATGTCGAGCGCCATGTAGGAGCCGATGGCGACGATCGTGCCGACGATGGACACGCCGAAGAGGGCCGCGGTCTGTCGCTCGGCCTTCTTGTCGGCCTTGGGGTCGACGTCCGCGCGGCGGGGACGGTGATACGGCAGGCCGGGGTTCTCGAAGCCGTTCTGCTTCTCCGAACCCTCCGGGCCGTGCTCGGTGGGGTTCTCAGTGGTGCTCATGAAGAACGGGCTCCGATCCACACGGTGCTGGCGATGATGAGTCCGAGGGCGACGAGCCACCCCCACATGCCCTCGGCGACGGGGCCGATGCTGCCGAGGCGGAGACCGCCCGGCGAGCCCTCGTCCTGGGCCTTGAGGTAGGCGATGATGTCGCGCTTGCCCTCGGGGTCGATGTTCGCGTCGTTGAACACCGGCATCGACTGCGGACCCACGAGCATGGCCTCGTAGATGTGCGTGGGGGTGGTCTCCCACAGGTTCGGGGCGTACTTGCCCTGCGTCAGGGCGCCGCCGCCGCCGACCGAGCCGTGGCACATGGCGCAGTTCGTGCGGAACAGCTCCATGCCGTTCGCGGCGTCGCCCAGCGCGGGGTCGACCTGCTCGGCGGTGGGGATGGCGGGACCGGCGCCCAGCGAGGCCACGTACGCGGCGAGCTGGGAGATCTCCTCCTCGGAGAACTGGGGACGCTTGGCGATCGCCTGCGGGCCCGAGGCCTGCATCGGCATGCGGCCGGTGCCGACCTGGAAGTCGACGGCCGCGGCGCCCACGCCGACGAGCGACGGCGCGACGCCGTCGGTGCCCTGGGCGTCGAGGCCGTGGCACGAGGCGCAGTTGGCGGCGAAGAGCTTCTGGCCCTCCGTTACGTCGTCGGCGGTGGCCGTGGTGGCCTCGGCGGACGATGCGGTGGAGACGGCGGCGGCGATGCCGGCGATGAGCGCAAGCAGCAGCAGGACGAGGACGACCGGCGCCGCGCGGTGGTAGCGGTGACGTGCGAGTGCGTTCACGATGATCAGCCCTTACTGGATCAGGTAGATCACGGCGAACAGCGCGATCCACACCACGTCGACGAAGTGCCAGTAGTACGAGACGACGATCGTGGTCGTGGCCTCGTGCGTGCCGAACTTCTTCGCGGCGAACGAGCGCGCGAGCACGAACAGCATGGCGATGAGCCCGCCGAGCACGTGCAGGCCGTGGAAGCCGGTGGTCAGGTAGAAGACGGAGCCGTACGGGCTCGACGAGATCGTCAGGCCCTCCGAGATGAGCGCCGCGTACTCGTACACCTGGCCGGCGATGAACACCGAGCCCATGATGTAGGTGAGCACGAACCACTCGTGCATGCCCCAGCCCTTGAACTGGTACAGCTTCCCGGTGCGTCGGCGCTGGTAGCGCTCGGCTGCCCACACGCCCGCCTGGGCGGTGAAGGAGGACAGCACCAGGACGGTGGTGTTGGCGAGGGCGAAGGGGATGTTCAGCAGCTCGGTCTTGTCGGCCCAGACCTCGGGAACCTGAGCGCGCAGCGTGAAGTACATCGCGAAAAGACCCGCGAAGAACATCAGCTCGGAGCTCAGCCACACGATGGTGCCGACGGCTACCTGATTGGGCCGGGTCGCGTGGATGGGCGACGGCGCAGTCGTGGCGTGGGACATAGGTCCCATTAAAGCGTACGGAGCACCCGGGACTCACCATCCAACGGCCGGGAGCGGTGGCGTGTTCCCGATGCCGCGTCCGAGATGTCCGATCGGACGCGCGGCGGGGCGGAGCGCCCCAGGTGTCGTGCCAGAATGGGCGCCATGAGCGACGTGGTCAAGCACGAGTCCGGGGACGTGGACGTCCGCAAGGCTCGCATCCTCCTGTACAGCGACGATCGCAACGTGCGCGAGAAGGTGCGCTTCGCGGTCGGGCCGACCACCCACGGCCGTCCCATCGAGTGGACCGAGACCGCGACGCACGCCGCCGTCACCGAGCAGCTCGACCGCCACGCGTTCGACCTCGTCATCCTCGACGGCGAGACCGCGAAGGTGGGCGGCATGGCCGTGGCGCGGCAGATGCGGCACGAGCTGTACGTGTGCCCGCCGATCCTGCTGCTCGTCGGCCGCCCCGGCGACGCCTGGCTCGCCACGTGGTCCGAGGCCGATGCGGCGGTGTCCCACCCGCTCGACCCGTTCGTCGTGCGCGACGCGGTCGACTCGTTCTTCGCGCCCGCGACCGCCTGAGGCCCGCGACGATGGCGACGCTCCAGGACCTGCTCGCGCGCCTCGTCGAGCATGAGGACCTCACCTCGGAGGAGACGGCGGCGGTCATGGACTCGGTCCTGACCGATTCCGCGTCGCCCGTCGCGATGGGTGCGTTCCTCGCCGCCCTGCGCGTGAAGCGGGAGACGCCCGCGGAGGTCGCCGGCCTCGCCGCCGCGATGCTCGAGCACGCCATCCGCTTCGAGGTGCCGGGCCGCACCGTCGACATCGTCGGCACGGGCGGCGACGGCGCCCACACCGTCAACATCTCGACGATGGCGTCGATCGTCATCGCGGGCGCGGGCCCGACCGTGGTGAAGCACGGCAACCGCGCCGCGACCTCGAAGTCCGGCTCCGCCGACGTGCTCGGCGCGCTGGGCGTGCGCCTCGACCTGCCCGTCGAGCGCGTCAAGGAGCTCGCGACCGAGGTGGGCATCACGTTCTGCTTCGCGCAGGTGTTCCACCCGTCGATGCGCTTCGCGATGCCGATCCGCAAGGAGCTGGGCATCCCGACGACCTTCAACATCCTCGGCCCGCTCACCAACCCCGCGCAGCCGCAGGCGACCGCGATCGGCTCCTCGTCGCTGCGCGTGTCGCCGGTGCTCGCGGGCGTGATCGCGTCGCAGGGCCGCGAGGCGCTGGTCTTCCACGGCGACGACGGCCTCGACGAGCTCGCGCCCACCGGCGCGGCCACCGTATGGGAGGTGCGCGGCGGGGGAGTGACCGAGCTGCGTCTCGACCCGGTGGGCGACCTCGGCCTCGACCGCATCGTGCTCGAGGACCTGCGCGGAGGCGAGGCGGAGGAGAACGCGGCGGTGGTCCGGGACATCCTCGCCGGCGCCACCGGCCCCGTGCGCGACACCGTGGTGCTGAACGCCGCCGCGGGCCTCGTCGCGGACGCGACGCTGCCCGGAACCGCGAGCGGGACGTTGGTCGAGCGCTTCGAGGCGGGCATCGAGCATGCCGCGCGCGCGATCGACACGGGCGCCGCGTCCGACCTGCTCGACCGCTGGGTCGCCGCGACCCAGGCCTGAGGCCCCGCGAGACGAGAGGCGGCTCGGCCGTTCAGCCCTGCGCGCCGCGGACCAGCGGCCGCGCGTCGCGGTCGGCGCGCCGCGCCTCGACCCAGCGTGCGTGGCGTCCCGCCCCCGCGACCGGGCTCGACCACTCGCCGTCGACGTACAGCAGCCGGGTGCCCGGCGTCTCGATCCACCGCGACACGAGCTCGCGCTCCTCGATCAGCACGTCCTCCTCGAGGCCGAGGTCGCCCGTGCGCGCCCGGAGCCGGTCCGCGGCGTCCCACACGCCCTCGGTCACGCGCTCGGTGCCGACCATCGCGCCGGCGCGGAAGGCCGCCACGTCCCAGCCGTCGTCGACGCGACGGACGGCGACGATCGCGCACCGGCCGAGCGAGGCGAGGCGCTGCGCCCGCATCGCGCCGTCGATCACCGCGCTGACCCCGTCGCGCAGCTCCGCCGCGCGCTCGTAGTCGAGCGCCTCGGCGCGCTCGGTGATCTGGCGCTCCAGCGCGGCCACGACCGGCGACGGGTCCGCGAGGAGGGCGTCGCGCGCGGCGTCCGCGGTGGCGTCGTAGCCCGACTCCGCGCCGCGCACGCATGGCGCCGCGCAGGCGCCGAGGTCCTTGAGTAGGCACGCGCGAGCGTTGGCGCGGGGCGTGATGGGCAGCCGTGTGGTGCAGGTGCGCACGCCGAGCGCGCCTTGCAGCACCTCGATCGCGAGCCGGGCATCGGAACCGGACCGCATGGGTCCGAGCGCGCCCTCGGGTCCCGCGACCGACCTCGAGACCACGAGGCGCGGGTACCGCTCGTCGGTGAGCCGCACCCACGGGGTGCGCTCTGGACGCGCGGAGCGGCGGTTGTAGCGCGGCCGGTGCTCGGCGATGAGGCGCACCTCGCGGACGTTCGCCTCGAGCTCCGTCGCGCACACGATGGTGTCGACCCCGACGGCGAGCTCGAGCATCTCGCGGATCGAGCGGCGCTGCTCCCCGGTGGTGAAGTACGACTTCACGCGCGCGCGCAGGTTCTTGGAGGTGCCCACGTACAGGCGCTCGCCGCGCGGCCCGCGGAACGTGTAGACGCCGGGCCGGGCGGGCACGCCCTCGGCCATCGAGGCCTTCTTGCGGATCGCCTCGGGCATCGGGTTGCGCAGCGCGTCGAGGTCCTCGCGGTGCGTGATGCCGAACGCCGCGATGCGCTCGAGCATCTTGTGGAGGATCTCCGAGGTGGCGCGCGCGTCCTCGAGCGCGCGGTGGTTGGGCTCCACCACGGTGCCGAACACGCGGGCGAGCGTGGACAGCTTCTTGTTGGGCGCCTCCTCCTTGGTGGTGGCGCGGCGGGCGAGCGTGACGGTGTCGACCACCTGGTTGCCGGGCCAGCGGTACCCGTGCTCCTTGCACGCGGCCCGCAGGAAGCCCGTGTCGAACGGCGCGTTGTGCGCGACGAGGACCGCGTCGCCGAGGAACTCGAGGAACGAGGGCAGCACCGTCTCGATCCGCGGCGCGGCGACGAGCATCGCGTCCGTGATGCCGGTGAGCGCGACGATCATCGGGGGGATCGGCATGCCGGGGTCCACCAGGGTCTGGAACTCGCCGACGACCTCGCCGCCCCGGGTCTTCACGGCGCCGATCTCCGTGATGCGCGCCGTGCTGGGCGACGTCCCGGTGGTCTCGAGGTCGACCACCACGAACGTGGTGCGGTGCAGCGGCTCGCCCACGTCCTCGAACGAGCGCTGCTGGTGCAGGAGCTGCTCGACTGTGGAGGAGGGGCCGGTCATGCGGACGACCGTACGTCAGCCCTCCGACAGCCACGCCGTGCTGTCCCCGGAACGGTGCTTGACCAGGCATCACATTGCGATGTCAGACCCCCTCCCTAGCGTGGGAGACGTCGTGAGGAGCACGGCGCACGTGCGGGAGATGCACGGGACACCGGTGACGGGAGGGCAGTGGGATGCTGATCGATTGCGACTCGTGCGAGATGCGCGGCCGGGGCTGCGGCGACTGCGTCGTGTCGTTCCTGACGATCGAGGTGCGGCCGACGGACAGGTCGCGCGTCGAGCTCGACGACGACCAGGCGAACGCGCTCGACGCGCTGTCCGCCGGCGGCCTCGTGCCACCGCTGCGGCTCGTGAGGCCGCCGCGCGCGAGCTGACGCGCGGGAGCGCGCCGGGGGAGGGGGTCCACCGGCGCGCCCCGAGGCTGACGGCGTAGGCCGTCAGCGTCCGGCGCCGTGGCGCCGGAGGACGGTGCCGTCCGGGTCGTACGTCATCCGGACGGTGTCGAGGCGGTCGACCGCGACGCCCACGAGCGTGCGCTGCGCGACGGGGCGCTCGACGAAGTTCGCGTACTGGTGCTCGCCCACCCACGGGCCGAGCGCGGCGAGCGCGAGGTCGACCATCGCCGAGGCCTGGTCGAGCGTCGCCGCGGGGGTGGCCGGGGCGATCGCGACCGCCGCCACGACGCCGTCGAGGCCGGTGAGCGCCGCATCGTGCCCCTCGCCCAGGGCGAGCGCCCCGCCGAGGTGACGGAGGTCGGCGGCGACCACGCCGGCGCACTCGGGGCTGTCGATCGCGGACAGCCATGCGTCGATGGCGTCCTCGTCGAGCGACGACAGCACCACGCCCTCGGCGGCGCCCTCCGACGGGTCGGGCGGGTCCATCGCGAGGTGGCCGAGCGCCTCGAGCGGCGCCGGGCCTACGTCGTCCATGAGCGGCTCGAGGGCGCGCAGCGGCGCGAGCATGCGGTCCGCCAGCTCGGCCGAGCCGACGACGGCGGCCTGCACCAGCACGAACGAGCCGCCGCGGATGGGCTCGGGCAGCTCCTCGAGGTCCGGGAAGCGGAGCACGCGCGCGGTGGAGGTGATCTCGCGGGGCAGCGCCGGGAGCATGCGGGCCCAGGTCGTGAGCACCTCGCGGGCGCGCTCGCGCGGCCACCACAGGCTGCCCGCGGTGAGGCGCGGCACGTCGAACAGGCGCACCGTGAGCTCGGTCACGACGCCCGCGCCGCCGCCTCCGCGCAGCGCCCACCAGAGGTCGGCGTGCTCCGAGGGCGAGGCGATGAGCACCGCGCCGCCGGGCAGGGCGACGCGCGCGGACACGATCGATCCGGCGCCGAGGCCGTGAAGCCGGCCGAGCCAGCCGATGCCGCCGCCGAGGCAGTAGCCGACGACGCCGACGGTGCGCGAGGAGCCGGACAGCCCGGCGAGCCCGTGCGGGGCCGAGGCGTCGAGCACGTCGCCCCACGTCGCGCCGGCGCCGACGGTCGCGGTGCGCTGCTCGGGGTCGATCACGACGTACGACAGGGCCGCGGTGCGGAGCAGGATCGCGCCGGAGACGTCGCCGAGCGCGATCGCGCCATGGCCGGTGCCCTGAGGTGCGACGCGGAGGTCCATGCGCGCCGCGAGTCGCAGCGTGCGGGAGACGTCCGCCTCGGAGCGGGCGAGGACGACGGCGACGGGCCGCTGGTCGACGCCCAGCTGCCACGCGGCGCGGGCGGCGTCCCAGTCGGGGTCGGAGGGACGGACGACGTCGCCGTCGAGGAGGGCGGCGAGGTCGTCGAGGCCGGCGTCGAGCGCGGTGCCGGTCAGGGTGGTGCGGTGCGGGTTGGAGACGGTGGTGCGGGCGGCCGGTGTGGCGTCGAGCGCAGCGGTGGACAGGGACATGGTGGGTTCCTCCGGGGATGGATTCGCCACCATGCTGTTCCTGTCCGTTTTGTCCGACCAGCCCCGAGTTGTGGTGCCACCCGGTCGGGTGCCCCCCGCGCGAGGGGCATCCGGCATGGCGTGCCGTGCGAAGCCCCTGGCACGGGAGGCGCGGGGACGCGACGACGCCCGCCGTGACCGGGGTCGCGACGGGCGTCGGGCGTGGTGCGGCGGGCGGATGGCCCTCAGCGCCGGGGGAACCGGGCGCCGATCGCGGGGCGTGAGGTGCCCGCGTAGGGCACCTCCACGAGGGCGATCTCGGACCGCTCGGCCGCGGTGAGGTGCGGGAAGCGGGCGCCCACGGGGTGGGCGGGGACCGCGCGCGTCCGGGTGACGCGCTCGGCGGTCGCCGTCGGCTGGTGGCGGCGGGGGAAGCGGGCGCCCACCGGTGCCGGGACCCGCACGAGGGTGCGGTGGATGCTCGGGCCGGCGTGGATGCTCGCGAGGGTGGTGGCGGTCATGGTGACCTCCGGGGTAGGTGGTGCCTCCAGGCTGCGAGCCCCCGCATCGTCCCCGCCAGCCCCGAGTTGTGGTGCCACCCGCGATGGTGTCCCCAGCGCGCGGGGCATCCGGCACCTCGTGACGTCAGCGCGGCGCGGGCGCGTAGAGCGCCTCGATGTCCTCCGCGAAGTCGCGCAGCACCTGCGCGCGCTTGAGCTTGAGCGACGGGGTCAGGTAGCCGTTGTCGACGGTGAAGTCGTCGGGCAGGATCTCCCACTTGCGGATCGACTCGGCGCGCGAGACCGCACCGTTCGCCCTGGTGACGGCCTTCTCGAGGTGCTCGAGCACCACGGGGTCGGCGGCGGCCTCGGCGACGGTCAGCTCCGGGCGGCCGTGCGCCTTGAGCCAGCCGGGCAGCGCCTCGGCGTCGAGCGTGAGCAGCGCGCCGATGAAGGGCCTGCCGTCGCCGACAACCACGCACTGGCTGACGAGCGCGTAGCCGCGGAGCCGGTCCTCGAGGACGGCGGGGGCGACGTTCTTGCCGCCCGCGGTGACGATGATCTCCTTCTTGCGCCCGGTGATGAAGAGGTAGCCCTCGTCGTCGACGCGGCCGATGTCGCCCGTGTGGAACCAGCCGCCCTCCATCGCCTGCGCCGTGGCCTCGGCGTTGCGGTGGTAGCCGGAGAAGAGCATGTCGCCGCGCATGAGGATCTCGCCGTCGTCGGCGATCTCGACCTCGAAGCCGGGCAGGGCCGGCCCGACGGAGCCGATCTTCGACAGCCGCGTCCGGTTGACGTGCGACGCGGCGGTGACCTCGGTGAGGCCGTACCCCTCGAGCACCTGGAGCCCGAGGCCGTTGTAGAAGTGCCCGAGGCGCTCGCCGAGCGGAGCGGATCCCGAGATCGCGTGGCGCGCGCGTCCGCCCAGCACCTCTCGGATCTTGGACAGCACCAGGCGGTCGGCGACCGCGTGGCGCGCCTTGAGGGCGAAGGACGGACCGGCCGGCGTGGCGAGCGCGCGCGAGTAGTCGATCGACTGCTTGGCCGCCCAGCGGAAGATCCTCACCTTGCCGCCGGCCGCGGCCTTCTGCTCGGCCGAGTTGTAGACCTTCTCGAACACGCGCGGCACCGCGAGGATCAGCGTGGGCTGGAAGCTCGCGAAGTAGGGCACGAGCTTGCGCGAGTCGGGGCAGTAGCCGATCACGGTGCCCGACGCGAGCAGCACCACCTCGACCAGGCGGGCCAGCGAGTGCGCCAGCGTGAGGAACAGGACGGTGCTCGCGCCGTCGAAGAGCAGCACGTCGTCGAGCTCCTGCTGGATCCCGTACGTGTGGCGCACGAAGTTGAGGTGCGTGAGCACCGCGCCCTTGGGACGGCCCGTGGTGCCGGAGGTGTAGACGATCGTGGCGGGGGAGTCGAGCGTCGCGAGCGCCGAGCGTTCCTCGACGACGGAGTCCGGGATCCCCGCGCCGGCGGCCCTCAGCTCGTCCATGCAGCCGTCGTCGATGACGAGGACCTCGCGCAGCGGGCTCTCGGGGTCCTGCGCCACCTGGCGCGCGAGCTCCGCGTGCGCCTCGGTCTCGACGACCAGCACGGCGATGTCGGCGTCCGACGTGATCCAGTCGATCTGCGACGCGGACGACGTGTCGTAGATCGGCACGGGCAGCGCGCCCGCGGTCCAGATGGCGACGTCGAGGATGGACCACTCGATGCGGGTCCGCGCCATGATGCCGACGCTCTGGCCCGGCTCGATGCCGCGCGCGATGAGGCCCTTGGCGGTCGCGGTCACCATCGCCTGCGCCTCCGCGCCGGTGACGTCGATCCAGCGGTCGTCGGCGTCCGCGTAGCGCATGACGACGCGGTCGGCGCGCTCGCGCCAGCCCGCCGAGATCAGGGCGACGATGTTGGGCGCGTAGTCGGCGCGGTCGGGCTGGCTCATCGTTGGGACTCCCGTGGCAGTAGGGGGGACGTCACAGACGATAGCCTTGACGCAGACCCCAGTGACACCTCGAAGGGCAACGAAGCATGCATGCAATCGGCGTAGACATCGGCGGCACCAAGATCGCCGTCGGTGTGGTCGACGAGGACGGCGCCATCATCGCCAAGACGAAGCGCAAGACGCAGCCGCAGGATCCCGCGAGCATCGATGCCGCGATCGCCGATGCGGTGGCCGAGCTCGCGGCGGACCACGAGTTCCACTCGGTGGGCCTCGCGGCCGCGGGCTTCGTCTCGTCGGACCAGGAGCACGTGCTCTTCGCCCCGAACATCGCGTGGCGTGACTACCCGCTCGCGGAGAACGTGCGCCGCCTGCTCGGCCGCGACGACGTCGCGGTCGTCGTGGAGAACGATGCGAACGCCGCCGGCTGGGCCGAGTTCGCCTTCGGCGCGGCGCGCGACGTCGCGCACATGGCGCTGCTCACCATCGGCACGGGCCTCGGCGCCGCGCTGGTCGTGGACGGCAAGCTGGTCCGCGGCGCGTACGGCTTCGCGGCCGAGCTCGGCCACCTCCGCGTGGTGCCCGGCGGGCACCCCTGCGGCTGCGGTCTGCGCGGCTGCTGGGAGCAGTACGCCTCCGGCTCGGCGCTCACCCGCGAGGCGCGTCGCGCCGCGCTCGAGCGCCCGGTGCGCGCCGCGCGCCTGCTCGAGCTCGCCGGCGGCAGCGCGATCGACATCCACGGCCCGCAGGTCACCGAGGCCGCCATGGAGGGCGACGAGCTCGGCATCGAGCTGCTCGCCGAGCTGGGCCGCTGGATCGGCGAGGGCTCCGCGTCGCTCGCCGCCGCGCTCGACCCCGAGCTCTTCGTCATCGGCGGCGGCGTCGTCGCGGCCGGCGACCTGCTGCTCCACCCGGCCCGCGCCGCGTTCGAGGACAACCTCCCCGCGCGCGGCCACCGCCCCATCGTCCCCATCGTGCCGGCGCAGATGGGCAACGACGCGGGCATCGTCGGCGCCGCCGACCTGGCCCGAATCGCCGCCGCGAACCGCTAGGACACCATGAGCGATACCTACTACCGTCTCTTCAAGCACGTGCTCCTCGGGCCCGCGCTCAAGGGCGTGTACAAGCCCTCCGTGGAGGGCGAGGAGCACATCCCCGAGACCGGTGGCGCGATCCTCGCGTCCAACCACCTGTCCTTCTCCGACTCGGTGTTCCTGCCCGTCGTGATCTCGCGCAAGGTGGTGTTCCTCGGCAAGGAGGAGTACTTCACCGGCAAGGGCCCCAAGGGCTACGCGACCAAGGCCTTCATGGAGGGCGTCGGCACCATCCCCGTGCACCGCGGGGGAGGCCGCGCCTCCGAGGCGGCGCTGCGCACCGGCCTCCAGGTGGTGCAGGGCGGCGAGCTTCTCGGCATCTACCCCGAGGGCACCCGCAGCCCCGACGGCCGCCTGTACCGGGGCAAGACCGGCGTGGCGCGCCTCGCGATCGAGTCCGGCGCGCCCGTGATCCCGGTCGCGATGATCGACACGAACATCGCCCAGCCCATCGGCCAGAAGGTGCCCAAGCGTCACCCCATCGGCGTGAGGATCGGCGCGCCGATCGACCTGACCGAGTTCGCCGGCCGCCAGGACGACCGCACCGCGCTGCGCGAGGCGACCGACCGCATCATGGCCGCGATCGCCGAGCTGTCCGGCCAGGAGTACGTCGATCGCGACGCCGCCCTGGTCAAGCGCGAGCTCGCGAAGCAGGACCCGGAGGCGGGGGCGTAGGCCTCCCGTCCCGGTGCCGCGCGCATCGGCGCGCGCCTAGAATGACCACGAATTCCGCAAGTCTCAAGACGAAAGGTCCGTCATGTCGGTTCGCCGCGTTGCACTCCTGACCGCCGGTGGGTTCGCCCCCTGCCTCTCCTCCGCGGTGGGAGGCCTGATCGAGCGCTACACCGAGATCGCCCCCGAGGTGGAGATCATCGCCTATGAGCACGGCTACTGGGGCCTGCTGCTCGGCAAGAAGATCGTGATCGACGACGAGGTGCGCAAGCACGCCGGCCTGCTGCACGAGTTCGGCGGCTCGCCCATCGGCAACTCGCGCGTCAAGCTCACCAACGTGGCCGACTGCGTGAAGCGCGGCCTCGTCCAGGAGGGTGAGGACCCGCTCGCGGTCGCCGCGGAGCAGCTCAAGGCCGACGGCGTCGACGTCCTCCACACCATCGGCGGCGACGACACAAACACGACCGCCGCCGACCTCGCCGCGTACCTCGCGGAGAACGACTACGGCCTGACCGTCGTGGGCCTGCCCAAGACGATCGACAACGACGTGGTGCCGATCCGCCAGTCGCTCGGCGCCTGGACGGCCGCCGAGGAGGCCGCGAAGTTCGGCCGCAACATCATCGGCGAGCACCGCTCGGGCCCGCGCATGCTGATCGTGCACGAGGTCATGGGCCGTGCCTGCGGCTGGCTCACCGCCGCCGCCGCGATGAAGTACCGCCAGGACCTCGAGACCCGCACGTTCCTGCCGGGCATCGGCCTCACCAAGGAGCGCTGGGACATCCACGCCGTCTACGTGCCGGAGTCGAAGATCGACCTCGACGCCGAGGCCGCGCGCCTGCGCGCCGTGATGGACGAGGTCGGCAACGTCAACATCTTCCTGTCGGAGGGCGCCGGCGTGCCCGAGATCATCGCGGAGATGGAGGCCTCGGGCCAGGAGGTCAAGCGCGACCCGTTCGGCCACGTCCGCCTCGACGAGATCAACCCCGGCCAGTGGTTCGCGAAGCAGTTCGCGGAGAAGCTGGGCGCGGAGAAGGTCATGGTCCAGAAGTCGGGCTACTTCTCGCGTGCCGCGGCCGCCAACGCCGAGGACCTGCGCCTCATCAAGTCGATGACCGACTACGCGGTCGAGTGCGCCCTGCGCGGCGAGCCCGGCGTGATCGGCCACGACGAGGAGGATGGCGACCGCCTCAAGGCGATCCCGTTCCCGCGCATCGCTGGTCACAAGCCCTTCGACACCTCCACCCCGTGGTACGTCGAGACCCTCGAGGCGATCGGACAGGCGTAACCACATGACTGAGGCTGCCCTGGCGGCGGCGGGCGTCGACTCGTACCTCTCCAAGGAGGCGAGGCAGCAGCCGCAGTGGCCCGATGCCGCTGCGCTGCGACGCGCGACCGACCGTCTCACGCAGGTCCCCCCTCTGGTGTTCGCCGGCGAGGCGGACGGGCTGCGCGCGCAGCTCGCCGCCGCGTCGCGCGGCGAGGCGTTCGTCCTCCAGGGCGGTGACTGCGCGGAGATCTTCGCGGAGGCCACCGCGGACCGCATCCGCAACAAGATCAAGACCATCCTCCAGATGGCCGTCATCCTCACGTACGGCGCCTCGACGCCGGTCGTGAAGATCGGCCGCATGGCGGGCCAGTACGCGAAGCCGCGCTCGTCGGACACGGAGACCCGTGACGGCGTGACGCTGCCCGTGTACCGCGGCGACATCGTCAACTCCTCCGGCTTCACGGCCGAGGAGCGGATCCCCGACCCGCAGCGTCTCGTCGACGCGTACCACGTGTCCGCCTCGACCCTGAACCTGATCCGGGCGTTCACCCAGGGCGGTTTCGCGGACCTGCGCCGCGTCCACCAGTGGAACAAGGGCTTCTCCGCGAACCCGGCGTACGCGAAGTACGAGCAGTTCGCCTCGGAGATCGACCGTGCGGTGCGCTTCATGGCGGCCGCGGGCGGCGACTTCGAGGCGCTCAAGACGGTCGAGCTGTTCTCGAGCCACGAGGCGCTGCTGCTCGACTACGAGCGTGCGCTCACGCGCATCGACTCGCGCTCGGGCCTCGCGTACGACTGCTCGGCCCACTTCCTGTGGATCGGCGAGCGCACGCGTCAGCTCGACGGCGCGCACGTCGAGTTCCTGTCCAAGGTGCACAACCCGCTCGCGGTGAAGCTCGGCCCGACCGCCACGGCGGCGGACGCGGTCGCGCTCGCCGAGCGCCTCAACCCGGACAACGTCGCCGGGCGCCTCACGTTCGTGGCCCGCATGGGCGCGGACAAGGTGCGCGACGCGCTGCCCGGGATCGTCGAGGGCGTGCGGGACTCGGGCGTCACGGTCACGTGGCTCACCGACCCCATGCACGGCAACACGTTCACGTCGGACTCGGGCTACAAGACCCGCAAGTTCGACACGATCCTCGACGAGGTCACCGGCTTCTTCGAGGTGCACGAGGCGCTGGGCACCGTCCCCGGCGGCCTGCACGTGGAGCTCACCGGCGACGACGTCACCGAGGTCCTCGGCGGCACCGAGAAGATCGACGACGAGGGCCTGGCCCGGCGCTACGAGACCAAGGTCGACCCGCGCCTCAACCACCAGCAGTCGCTGGAGATGGCGTTCCTCGTGGCCGACCTGCTCGCGCGTCACAACGCGCGCAAGCCCCAGGACGCCGACGAGCTCGCGTAGCCCGCGCATCGTCCACGACGCCCCGTCCCGGTCCGCCGGGGCGGGGCGTTCCGCATCCCGGCGGAGGGACGATGCGGGGGATCAGTTGTAGACGAGGACCAGCGAGGTGTCCTGCTCGACCTCGGCGCCCGGCACGAGCGACTGGTCGACGATGGAGCCCTTCGAGCTCCACGGCCACTTCGGGTACAGGCTGACCTTGAGGTTGTCGTCCTTGGCGGCCTTCTCGGCGTCCTTGACGTCCATGCCGACGTAGTCGCCGACGGTCACGAGCGGCGGGCCGTCGGAGACCGTGATGGTGATCGAGTCGAGGCGGTGTCCGGCGGCCCCGGCCTCGGGGCTCTGCTGGAAGACCTCGCCCTCGGGTGCCTCCGTGGTGCGCGTGTGCTCGACGCCCACGTTGAGCCCGTACTCGTCCTGGAGGAGCGCGACGGCCTCGTCCTCGCTCATCCCCGTGACGGCGGGGAACTCGATGGGCTCGGGGCCCGCCGAGACGACGAGCGCGACCGGGGTGTCGTGGCGCACGGTCTGGCCGGCCTTGGGCGACATCGACATGACCTGGCCCTCGGGCACGGTGTCGGAGTACTTCGTGGTGACGTCCCCGAGCGGCAGCTCGAGCTCGGCGAGGCGCTCCTCGGCGGCGTCCTGCGAGCGCCCGACGAGCTTGGGCACGTCCGTCATGCGGGGGCCCTTGGACACGGTGATGCCGACCGTGCCGCCCTCGAGGATGCGCGCCTGCGCGTTGGGGTCCGTCGCGATGACGATGCCCTCGGCGACCTCGTCGTCGAACACGCGGGTGACGTCGGGCGTGAGCCCGGCGCCCTCGAGGATGGTCGTGGCGTTGGCCTCGGTCTCGTCGACGACGGACGGCACGGTCGTGTAGGCGCCCGGGCCGATGGAGTTGTACCACCAGAAGCCGCCGCCGCCGAGGACGAGGACAGCGACGAGGATCGCGGCGATCCACCAGCCGGCGCGGCGGTCCGTGCGGGCCGGCTCCTTGGCCTCGGGGTCGTCGTCGGGCAACGCCTCGAGCTCCGCGCCCACCGCGGGGAACGGGTGCCCCAGGCCGATCGGCAGCGCGACGGTCGAGCCGGCCGCCGGCGCCGCGAGCACCGCGGTCGCGTCGGAGTCGTGCAGGGTCGCGGTCGAGCCCGACGGCGGGTCCGCGCGCCGGGAGAGCGTGAGGTCGTCGAGCATCGCCAGGGTCCGGCGCACCTGCTGCAGCGCCGCGCCCGCGTCCTGCGGGCGGGCGTCCGGCTCGCGCGAGGTGAGCGACTCGACCAGCTCGTCGATCTCCGGCGGGAGCCACGCGACCACGCTCGACGGCGCGGGCACGTCCTCGTGCACGTGCTTGGTCGCGACCTGGATCGCGGTGGTGCCGGTGTGCGGCTGGCGCCCGGTCACCATCTCGTAGAGGAGGACGCCGGAGGCGTAGACGTCGGTGCGCGCGTCGGACACGCCGCTCGTGATGAGCTCGGGGCCCAGGTAGGCGACCGTGCCGAGGATGGTGCCGGAGGTGCTGGACGTCACCTCGGTGACGGCGCGCGCGAGGCCGAAGTCGGCGACCCGGGGGCGGCCGTCGGCGTCGATGAGCACGTTCTCCGGCTTGACGTCCTGGTGGACCAGGCCCTGGCGGTGCGCGGAGGCGAGCGCGTCGAGGACCTGCTCGAGGGTCGTGAGCGCCTCGCGCAGCGACATCGGGCCGTCGAGCTCGAGCCGCTCGCGCAGGTTCACACCGTCGACGAACTCCATCGTGAGGTACGAGACGTCCTGGTCGACGCCCTGGTCGTAGACCCGCACCACGCCGGGGTGGGTGAGCCGCGCGGCGGCCTTGGCCTCGCGGCGGAACCGCGCGACGAACTCCCGCGAGTTGGGGTCCACCTCGAGGTGCGGGTGCATCACCTTGAGCGCGACATCCCTCTCGAGACGGCGGTCGAAGGCGAGGTACACCGTCGCCATGCCGCCCGCCGCGATGCGCTCGCGCACCTCGTAGCGGCCGTCGATGACGCGGCCGAGGAGCGGGTCGGTGAGGGTGTCGGACACGGTGATCATTCTAGGCGGCGAGTCTGTGAGGTCCCGCAGCGCCCGGGCGGCGCGCCGCACCGGCGGGGGACGATGCGGCACCGCGCCGGGCGGCCGGGTCACCTGAAGCGCGCCATCAGGGCCTTCACGCTCGCCACGTAGCCGACGGTGTCCGAGTGGTAGCCGTGGTCGCGCACGGCGGCCGCGCCCTGGTAGTACCCGGCGATCGCATCGTCCACCTTGGAGAAGCTGCGCGTGAGGTAGCGGAGGATCAGGATCCCGGCGGTGACGTTGTCCTCGGGGTCGAGCAGGTCGAGGCGGCGCCCGGCCATGTCGGAGGCCCAGTCGCCCGAGGTGGGGATCACCTGCATGACGCCGACCGCGTTCGCGGGGGACACGGCGCGCATGTCGAAGCCGGACTCCTGGTATGAGACGGCCTGCGCGAGCGCGGGGTCCACGCCGTACTTGCGGGCGGTGCGGATCACGAGCGCCTGCATCGCGTCGCGCGACGGCACGGAGCGGGCCAGCAGCGTCGCCTTGTTGCGGTTCGCGGCGTCGACGATGTCGCGCGCGTAGGTGCGGCCCGCGAAGGTGTCGCCCACCAGGCCGGTGGCCTGCCCCGTCGCGCCGGGCACCGTGAGGCGCTGGCCCACGAAGATCGTGGAGGCGTTCGCGAGGTTGTTGGTGCGGGCGAGGGCGGCGACGGTGGTGCCATGACGCTGCGCGATCGCGGACAGCGTGTCGCCGGCCTTCACGGTGTAGTGACCGGTGGTGGTCTTCTTGGTGGTGGTCGTCTTCTTGACGACCGTGGTGGCGGCTCCGGGGATGGTGA
>NZ_BBLX01000001.1:41878-472184 GCF_000971155.1 Demequina maris
GTCGTCTTCTTGACGACCGTGGTGGCGGTGCCGCTGCCCGGGATCGAGAGGCGCTGGCCGACGGTGATGAACGCGGCGTTGGCCAGCTTGTTGGTGCGGGCGAGGGCGGCGACGGTGGTGCCGTGGCGCTGGGCGATCTCGGACAGGGTGTCGCCGGCCTTCACGGTGTACACGCTGCGCGTCGTGGAGGCGCGGGTCGGGGCCGCGGCCTCGCGCGTGCCCGAGCCGCCGATGGTGAGCCGCTGCCCGGGGTAGATGAGCCCGGCGTTGGCCAGCTTGTTGGTGCGGGCGAGGGCGGCGACGGTGGTGCCGTGCCGGTGCGCGATCTCGGACAGGGTGTCGCCGGCCTTCACCGTGTACGTCGCGGACAGCGTGGTCGTCGTCCGCGCGGCGGCGGACCCGCCGCCCTTCGTGGGGATCGTCACCGTGGTGCCGACGTAGATCGTGGCGCGCGCGTCGAGGCCGTTGGCGGCCACGATCGCCGGGATCGTGCTGCCGTAGCGGTGGGCGAGGTCGGAGACCGTCTCGCCCTCGCGCACGCGGTGCTCCTCGTCCGCCGCGGCGGGTGCGGCGGTGGCCAGCCCGATCATCGTGACGAGCGCCGCCGTGGTGGCGGCCCTGCCGACGGGGACGGGGGTCGTCGACGCTGCCATGCGAGCCTCCGATGTGAGAGAAGGGGTTGATGTGACAGATGTGACAAATGTGACGGTAACCCGGGGTCGCGCGCGGTCGCAAGGGGGCGGGGCGGGATCAGTACCCTGGAGCCATGACCGACGCCGCCTGGCTCACCGTGCCCGACTTCGCCGACCGCCTGGGGATCACGCCCAGCGCGGTCCGGGAGATGCTCCGCGAGGGGCACCTCTTCGCCGTCCGCCGCGGGGAGCGGCAGACCCTGCAGATCCCCGCCGACGTGATCGTCGAGGGCGACGCGGGCCCCGAGGTGCTCGCGACGCTGCGCGGCACCCTCACCCTCCTGCACGACGTGGGCATGGACGACGCCGAGTGCGGCGACTGGCTCCTCGCCGAGGAGGAGGAGCTGGGCATGACCCCGCTCGAGGCGCTGCGCCAGGGGCGCCGCGCGCACGTGCGCCGCGTCGCGCAGAGCCTGCTGTAGGGCCCTCTCAGGCGCTGCGGTCCACCGCGGCGTCGACCAGGGCGAGCACCGAGGAGGCGTCCGGAAGCGCCGCGCCGAGCGCGTCCCGCGCCCGGGCCGCCTCGCGCGCGATCTGCTCCTCGACCGCGGCGAGCGCGCCCGAGGCGGTGATCGCGTCGATCGCGGCGCGGATCTCGTCCGCGCTCGCGTCCGCGCGGCCGAGGACCCCGAGGACGGCCGCGCGCTGCGCGTCGTCGCCCGCGGTGACCGCGTGCCAGACGAGCAGCGTGCGCTTGCCCTCGCGGAGGTCGTCTCCGACGGGCTTGCCGGTGCGCTCGGGCGTACCCGTGAGCCCGAGCACGTCGTCGCGCAGCTGGAACGCCGCGCCGAGCGGGAGCCCGGCCTCCCGCAGCGATGACACGGTCGCGGCCGATGCGCCGGCGGCGGCCGCGCCGAGCGCGAGGGGGAACTCGGCGGTGTAGGACGCGGTCTTGGACCGCATGATGGTGCGGATGTCGCGCTCCAGCCCCGGCAGCGCGTCGACGGGCGAGACCGCGACGCGCATGTCGAGGTGCTGGCCCGCGGTGACCAGCGCCGCCATCTCGTCGAACAGGTCCGCCACCACGTCGCCCACGCGCCGTGCCGCGAGCGTCGCGCCGCGCTGCGCCGCCACGAGCGCGACGTCGCCCGCGAGGATCGCCCCCGCGCGCCCGTAGGCGGCCGCGTCGCCGTGCCAGCCCGCGTCGCGGTGCTGCGCCTCGAACACCTTGTGCGCCGCGGGGCGGCCGCGCCGGGTGTCCGAGCCGTCGAGGACGTCGTCGTGGAGCAGCGCCGCGGTCTGGAACAGCTCGAGCGCGGCGGCGAGCTCGAGGGCGGCCTCGCGGTCCGAGCCGCCGCAGCCGTCGAAAGCCGCGAGGAGCAGCCGCCCGCGGAAGGCCTTGCCGCCCTCGGAGGACGCGGCGAGCCGGTCCGCGATGTCGGCCGCGGCGACGCCGGCCGGCGCCATCGACGCCGTGGCCCACGCGAGCAGGCGCGCGGTGCGGTCGGCGATCTCGGGGCGGGGGTCCTCGACGGTGCGCATGCGACCAGCGTAGGGGCGGGGGAGCGGCCGATGTCCCCATCCCCGCCCGCCCGCCGCATCGTCCACCGTTCGTGCCTGCGCCGGCCGCCGACCGGGTGCGCGCGCCCAGCCTGGGATCCATGACAACGATCACCGGACCCGGCGAGCTCGTCTCGCTCCTGCCCACCCTCCTCGGCTTCCAGCCGCGCGAGAGCGTCGTGACCGTGCTCCTGCGCGAGCGGGGGGCGGTCGGCGCGATCCTCCGCCTCGACGTGTGGGACCTGCTCGGCGACGTCGCCGCCGAGTCCGCACACGAGCTCGCCCGGATCGCGATGCGGGAGGGCGCGCGCCGCGCCGTGGTGGTCGGCTACGCGGAGGACGAGGACGAGGGGTGCCTCGCGGTCGCGACGGCCGCCGTCGCGCTCGAGGAGACCGTCGCCGCGGTCGAGACGTGGATCGTCGCGGACGGTCGCTACTACTGCCCATCGTGCGAGGACCCGCGCTGCTGCCCGCCCGGCGGTCGCACCGTGCCCTCCGCGCGGCCCGGGGCCGCGTCCGCATGGGCGGTCGCGCCGGACCCCGGGGCGTCGCGCGCTCCGGCACGCGAGCGGCGGCTGGCCTCGCGCGCCGCGCGCCGCTGGGAGGACCGGGCGGTGAAGGGGCTCGATGCCTGGCGCGACGCCTCGGCGCGGCATTGGCGCGCCGCTCTGGACGAGGGCGCGGACGGGCCCGCGCCCCTCGGGCGCCTGGCGGCCGCGCTCGCGGACGTGCGCGTGCGGGACGCGCTGCTGCTGATGCTCGTGCCCGGCTCCTCGCGCGCGGTGCGCGACGCCCTCGCGGGACGCGACTCGCCCGCGATCGCGCAGGCGCTGGGCGCCGCCATGCGGCCGTCCCGCCCGCCCGACCCGCGGCGCGTGGACCTCGTGACGGACCTGCTCGTCGCGGTCCTCGAGCACGCGCCCGAGCGGCTGTGCGCGGCGCCCGCGGCGACGCTGGGCGTGATCGCGTGGTGGGAGGACGACCCGGACGTCGCGCGCGCGTGGTGCGCGATCGCGCTCGACCACGATCCGGGGTATCGTCTCGCGGTGCTCGTGCTCGCGCTCATGGACGCCGCGGAGCCGCGGCGGTGAGACGCCCGGGCGGGCGCGGCACGCGGATCGTCTGCCGTGTCGCGGAACGATCTCGTTGACATGGGCGTTACAATCTAATGGATTTGCGCGAGGCGATCAGCGGGGCCTCACCATCCACTCCGTGACAGGTCGAGAGGGTAGCCGTGTCGCCGAAGCAGCCGGGTCGCGCCGACGGTTCCACCGTCGGTGCGGAGACGCGTCCGAAGAGACGTCCCGTCCGCGCAACCCCCGCATCGTCCGACGCTTCGCTGCCGCCTGCCGGCAGCTCAACCGAGAAGGAGAAGGCCACGACTACCGCAGCCGCATCCAAGTCCACCGGCGCCTCCACCAAGGCCGCCCCCAAGCGCGCCGCGAAGGCCGCCGCCGACGAGGTCGAGGAGACCACCGAGGCGACCGCCGCGCCCAAGCGCAGGGCCGCCCCCAAGCGTGCGACCAAGACCACGGCGAAGGCCTCCGCCGCGAAGGCGAAGGACGCCGAGGACGAGGCCGCCGAGGTCGACCAGGACGACCTCGAGGTCGACGACGCCGAGGTCAAGGCCGTCGCCGACGAGGAGGCCGCCGAGGGCTCGGGCACCAAGCGCGCGGGTGCGGACGAGGAGTCGGACAACCGGGGCTTCGTCCTCGGCACCGGCGACGACGACGCCCCCGTCCAGCAGGTCATGACCGCCGGCGCGACCGCCGACCCGGTCAAGGACTACCTCAAGCAGATCGGAAAGGTCGCGCTCCTCAACGCCGAGCAGGAGGTGGACCTCGCCAAGCGCATCGAGGCCGGCCTGTTCGCGGAGGAGAAGCTGTCCTCGGGCGAGAAGCTCGCCCCCAAGCTCCGTCGCGAGCTCGAGTGGATCGCGAACGACGGCCGTCACGCCAAGAACCACCTGCTCGAGGCGAACCTCCGCCTCGTCGTCTCGCTCGCCAAGCGCTACACCGGCCGCGGCATGCTGTTCCTGGACCTCATCCAGGAGGGCAACCTCGGTCTGATCCGCGCGGTCGAGAAGTTCGACTACACCAAGGGCTACAAGTTCTCGACGTACGCCACGTGGTGGATCCGCCAGGCCATCACCCGCGCGATGGCGGACCAGGCCCGCACCATCCGCATCCCGGTGCACATGGTCGAGGTCATCAACAAGCTCGCGCGCGTCCAGCGCCAGATGCTCCAGGACCTGGGCCGCGAGCCCACCCCGGAGGAGCTCGCCAAGGAGCTCGACATGACGCCCGAGAAGGTCGTCGAGGTCCAGAAGTACGGCCGCGAGCCCATCTCGCTCCACACCCCGCTCGGCGAGGACGGCGACAGCGAGTTCGGCGACCTCATCGAGGACTCCGAGGCCGTGGTCCCCGCGGACGCCGTGGGCTTCACGCTGCTCCAGGAGGAGCTGAGCAAGGTCATGGACACGCTCAGCGAGCGCGAGGCCGGCGTGGTCGGCATGCGCTTCGGCCTCACGGACGGCCAGCCCAAGACGCTCGACGAGATCGGCCGTGTCTTCGGCGTCACGCGTGAGCGCATCCGCCAGATCGAGTCGAAGACCATGTCGAAGCTGCGCCACCCGTCGCGCTCGCAGGTCCTCCGCGACTACCTGGACTGATCACCCGCGCGACGAGGCCGCCCTTCCCCCCTCGGGCAGGGCGGCCTCGTCGCGTCGGGGCGTCTCTCGGCTCCCCGCAGGAGTGACGGACCTGCAGGAGCCGTCGCTGACCTCCCCGCAGCGGTGTCCGGCGCGTCGGCGGCCCGCCGTCACGCGTAGGCGCGGCGGATCGCGAGGCTGCGGCGCATGGCGCGCAGGGGGTGCATGACCCAGGCGCGCACGGTGGCGCGGCGGTCCTTGGGCCGGGCCTCGCGGAGCGCCTCGAGGCGCTCGCGCCGCTGCTCGGCGAGGCGGTCGAGGTCGGCCGCGCGGGTCTCGAGGTACAGGGCGTTCATTCCGAGGTCGTTCATGATGCTCCCCCTTGCCGGCGCCGGCCGTTCCGGCGTCCCGACACCACCGAGCCTGCGCTCTGAGGCGTGCCTCCGGCATCGGGCAGGTGCCCTATCTTTGGCGACCTGGGTGGTCAGGGGCGCGTCGCGTCGTCCTGGGGCGGCAGGCCCGTGACGGACCGCTCGTCCTCCCACACCTCGACGCCCGGGATGCCCGGGATGCGGTCCCGCGTGTAGACGGGATCCCGGCCCGCACGATGCTGTGCCGTGTAGTCCTTGAGCAGCGCGAAGACGTGGCGCGACAGCGGCGCGAGCGCCAGCAGGTTGAGCAGCGCGAGCACGCCGAGCAGCAGGTCCGCGAGCGACCAGACGAGCGTCGCGGACACGAGCCCGCCCACGAGCACCGCCGCGACCACCGCGCCGCGGTAGCCCATCAGCACCGACCGGCGCTCGGTGATGTACTCGATGTTCGACTCGCCGTAGAAGTTCAGGCCGAGGATCGTGCTGAACGCGAGCAGGAACACGATGAGCGAGAGCAGCGCGCCCGCCCACGTGCCGAGCGAGCCCACCACCGCATCGTGCGTCATGGCGACCCCGGGCTCCGCGGTCTCGAGGTCGGGCCGCGTCACCAGGATGATGAACGCCGTGATCGAGCACACGAAGAGCGTGTCGAAGTAGACGCCCAGGGACTGCACGAGGCCCTGCTTGACGGGATGCGTGGTCGCGGCGCTCGCCGCGGCGTTGGGGGCCGTGCCGAAGCCCGCCTCGTTCGAGAACATGCCGCGCTGCACGCCGGTGAGGATGACCGTGCCGAGCGCGCCGCCCGCGACCGCCCGTCCGCTGACCGCGTCCTCGAGGATCGCCTGCACGACGGGCCCGATCGCGTCGACGTGGAGGACCACGATGACGATGCCGAGCCCGAGGTAGAGCAGCGCCATCGCGGGCACCACGGTCTCCGTCACGAGCGCGATCCGGTGCGCGCCGCCGAGGATCACGGCGCCGGTGAGGACCGCCACGACGATCGCGACCGCCGGGGCCACCCAGCCCGGCGCGCCGGACGGGAAGCTGTCGGTGACGGTCTCGGCGATGGTGAAGGACTGCAGCATCGTGACCGCGAACGGGGCGGCGACGATGAGCACCACCGCGAGCACCACGCCCAGCCACCGCGAGCCGAGCCCGCGCTGCACGTAGTACGCGGGGCCGCCGCGGAAGCCGTCCGCGTCGCGGTGCTTGTAGAGCTGGGCGAGCGTGGACTCCACGAACGCGGTGGCCGCGCCGAAGATCGCCATGAGCCACATCCACGCGACCGCGCCCGGGCCGCCCACCGCGATCGCGGTACCCACGCCCGCGATGTTGCCGATCCCCACGCGCGATGCGGCGGAGACCGTGAACGCCTGGAACGCGGACAGGGACTGGGGGCGGCCGTCGGCGTCCGTGGGGGTGCGGTCGGTGAGGCCCTTGAGCATGCGGGGGAGCAGGCGCACCTGCACCACGCCCGAGCGGACGGTGAAGTACAGCGCGAGCACGATGACGAGCGGCAGCACCAGCCAGGTCCACAGCGTGTCGGTGGACGAGACCACCCAGTCCTCGAGCGCGTTCATAGGACTCTCACGCTAGGCCGTCCGGCGGCGAAGCGCCTGGTGGGAGCCGGAAGCGGGGTCATGCGGCGTCGCGACGATGCGCGGCGAACCACGCGGCGGCCTCGGCCCGGTTGGCGGCGCCGATCTTCGCGAGGATCGCGGACACGTGCACGCTGGCCGTCTTGGCCGCGATGTGCAGGTGGCTGCCGATCTGGGGGTTGGTCATCCCGGCCGCGACCAGCGCGAGCACCTCCTGCTCCCTGGCGGTGAGCGTCCCGAGCGCGTCGGCCTCCTCGTCGCGGCGGCGGAGCGCCTCCGCGGCCCAGCGGCCGATCAGCGCGGCGCCCTCGGCGGGCGCCTCGCGCGCGACCCGGGCGAGCAGGTCCTCGGCCGCGCGACGATCGCCGTCGCGGCGCGCGGCGAGCGCGAGGCGGAGGCGCGCCTCGTGGAGGAGCCGGCGAGGCGGGCGGCCGGCCTCGCACGCCTCGACGGCCGCGCGCCAGCGGGCGGTGGCGTCGCCGGCCGCCAGCATCGCTGCGGCGATGGCGGGCAGGTACGGGGGGCCGGCGTCGGTGGGCTGCGCGTCCGCCACCTCGCGGGCGCGGGCCTCGAGCTCAGGGTCGACGTCGAGCCGGGCGGCGCGGGCCGAGGAGATCGCGCGGCAGGTGGACAGCAGCAGCATGGGCGACGCCGTGGCGTCCACCACCGCGTCGGGGTGGAGCAGCAGCCGGGCGTCCGCGAGCGCGCGCTCGCGAAGGCGGCGCGCCGCGACAGGGGCCGCCGCCTCGGCGCGGGCGAGCGCGAGGTCGATCGACAGCGCCTGCCAGTTGAACGCCCCCTCGGCGTCGTCCGCGGGCGACGCGACCAGCGGCTCGGCGCGGGCGAGGATCTCCTCCGCGTCGTCCAGCCGGTCGTCCCAGAGGGTCGCGATCGCCTCCAGCTCGAGCAGGAACTCCTCCCATCGGGGCGACTCCCCGCGCAGCAGCGCCGCCGACCGACGCAGGTGCGGCACCGCCTCATCGCCGCGGCCCGCGTTGACGAGCGCCTCCGCGACGTTGGCGGCGATGGGGGCGCCGATGCGTCGCTCGAGCCCCTCCTCGAACGCCTCCGACAGCGACGCGAGGCCGGCCTCCACGGCCTCGTCGAAGCGGCCGAGCCGGTTGAGGATGTCCACCACGTTGGCCGTCGCGCATCGTCCCCACAGCATGGCGCCCTCGTCGATCTCGAGCGCGTGCCGCAGGTCAGCGAGCGCGGTCTCGTACCCGCCGGCGTGCAGGCGGAGCACGGCGCGCTTGCACAGCGCCATCGACATCACGGCGGGGTCGCCGGACCGCGAGGCCAGGGTCACGCACGCGTCGGTGAGCGCGGACTGCTCCGGCTCGGCCGAGATATGGGCGCGGGCGGCGAGAGCCTGCACGCGGTAGGGCAGCGCGGCGGCATCCGTGCGGTCGCCGAGCAGCGCCTCGATGGGAGCGAGGTGGACCATCGCGGCCGCCGTGCCGACGTGCTCCGCCGCGAGCGACATCGCCGCGGCGTGGAGCCGGGCCTTCTCGATGGCGGCGCCGTCCGCGGGGGCCGACGCGAGCGCGTGCTCGATCATGCGCATCGCGGCGCGGCTCTGACCCGCGTCGCGCAGATCCTCGGCGACCTCGCACCGCAGCGCGAGCTCGTCTCGCCCGAGCATCCCCGCGGGGTCCGCGACCTCGTCCCACAGCTCGAGCAGCTGCTCGCCGAGCCGTGCCGCCGTGGCCACCGCGTACTCCGCGCGCGCCGCCTCGACCGCGACGATGGTCGCCGCGAACGCCTGGTCCGGGTCGTGGGCCGCGCGCCAGTGGTGCGCGGCGGCCGCGGCAAGCGCCCGGTCGCCCGCGTCGACGCGGCGCTGCACGATCGCGGCGAAGGTACGGTGCGCCGCGACGCGCTCGCGGGGGAGGAGCTCCCCGTAGACGGCTTCGCGCAGCAGTGCGTGGTGGAACGCGAGGCCGGACTCGTCGGCGCGCAGCGCCCCCGCGGCGAGGGCCTCGCGCAGCCCCCGGGCAAGCTCGTCGTCGTCGCCTTCCCACGCCTCGGCGAGCAGCGCATCGTCCACCCGTTCGCCGCCGGCGCTGAGGAGCCGCGCCACCGCCTGGGCCTCCGCCCCGAGCCGCTCGTAGCGGGCGAGGACGATGTCCTCGAGGGTGCCGGCGAGGGGCCCGTCGGCCCCCAGCACGAGCTCCTCGACGTAGAGGGGGACGCCCTCGGACCGGGCATGGACGGCGGCGACCGTCGCCGCCGACGGGTCGACGCCGGTGAGCAGGCGCATCTGCTCCGCCACCTCGTGGCGCTCGAGCCGGGTGAGCCCTACCGTGCGGACCGCGCGGCTGCGCTCGAGCTCGGCGACCACGGTACGCAGGGGGTGGCCGCGCGAGACGTCGTCCGCGCGGTAGGTGAGGAGCAGCGTGAGGCGTGAGCCGCGCAGCGTCCCGGCGAGGGTGCGCACCAGCGAGCGGGTGGCGTCGTCCGCCCAGTGGAGGTCCTCCAGCACCAGCACGAGGTGCTGCGCCGCGGACAGGTTCTCGAGGACACGTTCGACCGCCTCGGAGACGAAGTCGGCGCCGCTGGGAGGCGGTGCCTCCGCGCCGTCGTCGAGCTCGGGCACGAGCCGGGCGAGGGTCGCGCGGACGCGGGGGCTGCCCGCCGCGTCGCCCAGGGCGTCGACGCCGACCTCGCGCGCGAGGTCGTGCAGGAGGCGGCGCACCGCGCCGAACGGCGCGCCCACGGTCGCGCCGTCGATGCACTCGCCGGTCGCGACGACGGCGCCCGGCAGCGCGCGGGCGCGGGCCACGAGCTCGCGGACGATGCGCGACTTGCCGATGCCCGCCTCGCCCCTGACGATCACGGCCGACGGCTCGCCGCGGGAGCCCGACGCGAGGGCCTCGTCGAGGACGGCCAGTTCGCGCTCGCGGCCCACGAGCGCCGGCGCCTCGCGCATGGCGGTCACCGGGAGGTCCCTCGCCGGGAGCGTGCGCGCCTTCCCCCTGCGCCGCCGGGTCGGGCGAGGAGGTGCTGCGGCCGGCCGCACGAGAAACGCCCCCCGCGTCCCGGCGCGTCATGCGCCATGGGCCCATCGTCGCACCGCGACGCGCCTGGTGGAAGGGCGGAGACGGCGGGCGAGGGAGGTCAGGGCACCTCGGGCGGCACCTCCGGGGTCGCGACCTCGGCCGCCTCGCGGTCGCGGGCGGTCTGCGCGACCACGATCGCGACCAGGACCACCGCGGCGCCCGCGAGCTGCAGCGGGGCCAGCGTCTCGCCGAGCCACAGCCACGCGATGAGGAACGCGAACAGCACCTCGGAGGACGCGAGGATGCCGGCGGCGGTGGCGTTGACGTGGCGGAGCGACATGAAGATCAGCACGAACGGGGCGAAGCCGCCGAGCGCGACGATCCACAGCAGCGGCACCCACAGCGGGAGCACGACGTCCGCGAGCGCGCCGTCCATCGAGATGCGCTCCACGAGCAGCGCCGGGTCGATCCGCCACCAGCCGGAGAACGCCGCCCAGAAGGCCGTGGCGAAGGTGGACGCCCAGAAGGCCACCGCGAGCGGCGGACGCACCGCGACGCTGCGCTCGCCCGCGAGGAAGTAGAACGCGTACGCGGTCGCGGCGCCGAGCCCCGCGAGCACGCCGACGCCGTCGAGGCTCGAGTCCCAGAGCTCCGCGACCACGGCGAGGCCGAGCAGCACGCCGCCGATCGCCCACCACAGGCGGCGATGCACGCGCTCCTTGAACACGAGCAGCGCCGTCAGCGCGACCAGCACCACCGCCGTGTACTCGAACAGGAGGGCCACGCCGACGGGCAGGCGGGCGATCGCGACGGAGTAGAGCCACTGGATCATCGCGAGGCCCGCGATGCCCAGCAGCGCGTAGAAGCCGAGCTCGCGCCGGGTCACGCGGAACTGGCCGCGGTCGGACACGAGCAGGACCGTTCCGGCGATGAGCATCGTGGCGAGCGCGCGGGCGAACGTGAGCTGCTCGGGCGTGATGCCGGCCGCCATGACGACCTTCGACATCGACCCGTTGATGCCGAACAGGGCCGCGCCGGTCAGCGCGAACGTCGCGCCGAGCGCGGGGGAGCGGTGCGGGAGGGCCACGGCGTCAGCGTAGGTGCTCGGGCGGCGGCGAACCCGCAGGCAACCGCCCGGCGAGGCAGTAGCATCGTGCCGTCCGTCCCGACCCGAGGAGTCCCATCGTGAACGCCCTTCGCTACGCCCTGCTCGTCCTCCACTTCGTGGGGCTCGCCGCGATCCTCGGGCCCGCGCTCGACCAGCTCAAGGCCGACACGAAGCGGATCACGATGGCGATGGTGTGGGGCGCGCGGGCGCAGCTGGTGACCGGCCTGGGCCTCGTGGCGCTCGCGGAGATCCGCGCGAGCCAGGAGGACTTCGAGGTCGACCACGTGAAGATCGCGGTCAAGCTGCTCGTGGCGCTCGCGATCGTCGGCATCGCGGAGGCGACGCGCAAGCGCGAGAACCCCGTCACGCCGTTCTGGATCGTCACCGGCCTGACGGTCGTCAACATCGTCGTGGCCGTCGCGTGGCGCTGACGTGATCGAGGTCCGCCCGGCCGTCACGGCGGACGCCGCCGAGATCGTCCACCTCGGCGCGCTCATGTACAAGGCGGTGGGCGCCAAGCCCACGCCCACGTGGGCGGTCGAGTCGACCCGCATGGTGCGCGAGCGGCTCGGCAGGGACCTCTTCGGCATGGTGATCGACGCACCCGAGGGCGGCCTGGCGGCGTGCGGCCTCGTCAACGTGGCGCCGCGCCTCGCGCGTCCCGGTGCCGACGCGCACGCGATGGGCTACATCCAGTGGGTGTCCACCGCCCCGCAGCACCAGCGCAAGGGCTACGCGCGCGCGATCATGGAGGCGCTGCTCGACGAGACGGACCGGCGCGGGATCGAGGTCGTCGAGCTGCACGCGAGCCCTGCGGGCCTGCACCTCTACCAGGACCTCGGCTTCTTCATCAAGCACGACAACGTCGCGATGACGTCCGTGCGGCGCCGCCCGCGCGGGCAGGGCCCGGTCTAGCCGACCTGCGAGCCGCGGTCGCGCTGCCGCCGCGCCCAGCGCAGCGCGCGCACCTGCGCGGCGACGGTGGCGACCGCGGTCGTGAGCACGATGGCGCCCGCCGCGCCGATCGCGGTCCATCCGACCACCGTGTCCTCCGGCGTGCCGTAGAGGCGTCCCTCGCCGATCCACGCGAGGCCCCACGCGAGCGTCGCGGTCGTGGTCCACGCGAGGACGGGGGAGACCGACAGGTCGCGGACCATCGCGATCCCGAGGAAGCCGGTCGCCACCAGCACGCCGACCGCGGCCGGCATGCCGTCCTCCGGGTCGCTGCCGAGCCACCATGCGACCACCGCCGTGACGTTCGCGACGGTGGCGACGGTCGCCCAGCCGAGGTAGAGGCCCACCGGCGCGTCGGAGACGGCGGCCACGAGCAGCGAGGCCGGGCGGCCGCGCCCGAGCCGTGCCGCCGCGATGCCCAGGGCGATGAGGATCGCGGCGAGGACGCCGACCGAGGCGGCGAGCCACTCCCGCTGGACCACGTAGATCCAGGCGGCGTTGAGCAGCATCGCGGCGAGGACCGGCCACGCGATCGCCCGCAGGCGCGGGCTCGAGCCGAGGGTGGGGAGGGCCTGGACGACGGCGAACACCGCGAGGGCGGCGTAGATGACGGACCAGACGCCGAAGGCCGGGGTCGCGGGCGCGAGGAGCGTCGCATCGGCGGCGAGCACGCCCCCGGCGGCCTCCTCGATCGGGGTGCCGCCGAACGCACCCGAGCCCCACGCCGCGCCCAGGATCGCCACCACGGCGCCCACCAGGACGAGCGCGCGCTCGGCCACCGCCCAGGGCGAGATCTCCTGCTCCACCGTCATCGTCACGTTGTCCCCTTCCTGCCAGGGCTAACGCTCCCACGTCCCGAGATCATCCGCACGCTCATCGGTGAGGCGGCGCGCCGCCGTCGGACGGCGCAACTAGGATGTCCGCCGTGGCGAACGACTACTCCGCTAGGCATCTATCCGTCCTCGAGGGCCTCGAGGCGGTGCGCAAGCGACCCGGCATGTACATCGGCACCACCGACTCGCGTGGCCTCATGCACTGCCTGTGGGAGATCATCGACAACTCGGTCGACGAGGCCCTCGGCGGCTTCGGCGACCGCATCGAGGTCGTGCTGCACCCCGACGACTCGGTGGAGGTGCGCGACCTCGGCCGCGGCATCCCCGTGGACGTCGAGCCCAAGACCGGGCTGACCGGCGTCGAGGTCGTCATGACCAAGCTCCACGCGGGCGGCAAGTTCGGCGGCGGCTCGTACGCCGCGTCCGGCGGCCTGCACGGCGTCGGCGCGTCGGTGGTGAACGCGCTGTCCGAGCGCCTCGACGTGTGGGTGGACCGCGGCGGCAAGACGCACCACATGGGCTTCCGCCGCGGCGAGCCCGGCTACTTCAAGGACCCCGCCACCGGTCCCGTGCCCGACGCCGAGTTCGTGCCGTTCGTCACCGGCTCCGAGCTCGCGATCGTCGGCAAGGTCGCGAAGGCGCGCACCGGTACCCGCATCCGGTACTGGGCGGACCGTCAGATCTTCAACAAGACCGCATCGTTCACCTACGAGGACCTGCTGGTCCGCGCCCGCCAGACGGCGTTCCTCGTGCCCGGGCTCACGCTCGTCGTGCGCGACGAGCGCAACCCCGCCGAGCCGCACGAGGAGGAGTTCCGCTACGAGGGCGGCGCGCGCGACTTCGTCGACTTCATCGCGGCCGATGCGGCGGTCACCGACACCTGGGAGCTCACCGGGACCGGCACGTACACGGAGACCGTGCCCGTGCTCAAGCCCAACGGCCACCTCGTGTCCGAGGAGGTCGAGCGCGAGTGCCAGGTCGACGTCGCGCTGCGCTGGGGCACCGGCTACGAGACCGAGACCCGCTCGTTCGTCAACATCATCTCGACGCCCAAGGGCGGCACCCACCTCGCCGGCTTCGAGGCGGGCCTGGTCAAGGTGCTGCGCGCGCAGATCACCGCGAACGCGCGCCGCCTCAAGCTCACGGGCAAGGACGGCGCGGAGCGCATCGAGAAGGACGACATCATGGCGGGCCTCACCGCGGTGGTGACGGTCCGCATCCCCGAGCCGCAGTTCGAGGGCCAGACCAAGGAGGTGCTCGGCACCGGGCCCGTCCGCGGCATCGTCGCGAAGGTCGTCGAGCAGGAGCTCACCGCGATCCTCACCTCAACCAAGCGCGACACCAAGGCGCAGGCGAACACCGTCCTCGAGAAGGTCGTCGCCGAGATGCGTGCCCGCGTGGCCGCGCGCAAGCAGAAGGAGATCTCGCGGCGCAAGAACGCGCTCGAGACCTCGTCGCTGCCCGCGAAGCTCGCGGACTGCCGCTCGAACGACGTCGAGCAGTCGGAGCTCTTCATCGTCGAGGGCGACTCGGCGCTCGGCACCGCGAAGCTCGCGCGACGCTCGGACTTCCAGGCGCTGCTGCCCATCCGCGGCAAGATCCTCAACGTGCAGAAGGCTTCCGTCACGGACATGCTGCACAACGCCGAGTGCGCGTCGATCATCCAGGTCGTGGGCGCCGGCTCGGGCCGCACGTTCGACCTCGACGCCGCGCGCTACGGCAAGATCATCCTCATGACGGACGCCGACGTCGACGGCGCCCACATCCGCACGCTGCTGCTCACGCTGTTCTTCCGCTACATGCGCCCGCTCGTCGACGCGGGCCGCGTCTTCGCCGCCGTGCCGCCGCTGCACCGCGTCGAGGTGTCGGGCTCCGCGCGCCGCGAGAAGGAGTACATCTACACGTACTCCGAGAAGGAGCTGCAGGAGACGCTGCGCGACCTCAAGCGCGCGGGCCGGAAGTACAAGGAGGACATCCAGCGCTACAAGGGCCTGGGTGAGATGGACGCCGACCAGCTCGCGGAGACCACGATGGACCCTGGGCACCGCACGCTGCGCCGCGTGACGAGCGCCGATGCGGCGGCGGCCGAGCGCGTCTTCGAGCTCCTCATGGGCAACGACGTGGCGCCGCGTCGCGACTTCATCATCGCGGGGGCCGCCTCGCTCGACCACTCGCGGATCGACGCATGAGCGGGCTGCCGGGCCGGGCGCCCGAGACGCACGAGGGCGCGCCGCCGTGCCCCGTCCACCCCTACGGCTTCCACACCCGTGCGAGGGTGCGCCCGGCGGGCAGCGCGACGGTCTTCCGTGACGCGTCGCCCGTGGGCATCCCCGCCCGCTGCCCGCAGCTCGAGCACGAGCTCGACGAGGCGGACCGCGAGGTCGACTTCATCGACGAGCTGTGGATGCGTGAGCGCGCCGCGCGGGGCTTCGGGCTGACGCTGCTCGGCGTCGCGCTGGTCGCCGCCGTCGTGATCGCGCTCGTGCTCGGCGCCGCGGGCACCGTCGCCATCGTGGCCGCGGTGCTGGTCGGCGGAGCCGTCGTGATCGGCCTCGACCGGGCCGACCGCGCGATCCACCGCGAGCGCCTGCGCCGGGTGCGCGACTGGCATCGCCGCGTCGGCACGCCGCGCTAGCGTCCATCCGGCGGGTCCCGGCGGACCTTTGCCACAATGAAGTCCGAAGTCCCCCCAGACAAGCGACGTCGTGGATGCGGTCAGCCGCGTCCCCGACCAGAGGGATGAGATGGCCGACGAACGTGTGAACCCGGGCGACCACGAGCACTCGCTCGAGCCCGTCGGGCTCATCCAGCAGTCCGGGGCGATCCTGCGCGTGGGCCGCATGATGCTCGCCGCGGGGACCGCGAGCTACCGCGTCAAGGAGGCGATGGCCGCCGTCGCGAGCGCGCTCGGCATCGACCGGCACACGGCCGCGGTCACCCTGACCGAGATCACCGCGACGACCCACCGCGGGTCCATCTTCCGCACCGAGGTGACGGAGGTGCGCAAGTTCGGCGTGAACGCCGAGCGCATCGCGCTGCTCGACGACTTCCGCACCGCGATCCCCGAGCGGACCACCGTCGACGAGGTGCACGCCGCGCTCGACCGCATCGAGACCAAGCCGGCGCTGTACCACCCGGCCGTCAACGCGCTCTCGGCCGGCGCCGCCTGCGCGGCCTTCGCGGTGCTCAACAACGCGCGCCCGCTCGAGGTGCTCGCGGTCCTCATCGCCGCGACCGGCGGCCAGTTCCTGCGCCGGGCCCTCGCGCATCGTTCCTTCAACCCGTTCGGCACGACCATGGTGGCCGCGGCGCTGGCCTGCGGGATCTACCTCGCGTCGGTCGCCCTGTACGGGATCTTCGGCGCGGCAGTCGACGTGCACGCGTCGGGCTACATCGCCTGCACGCTGTTCCTGCTGCCGGGTTTCCCGCTCATCACGGCCGCGCTCGACCTGGCCAAGCTGGACTTCTCCGCGGGGATATCGCGCCTGGTGTTCGCCACGATGATGATCGTGGGTGCGGCGCTGTCGGTGTGGGCGATCACGCTCGTGGGCGCGCTCGACACCAGCGCGCGCGAGCCGATCCCGCTCGACGCCTTCCCGCACTACGCGATGATGGCGATCGCCAGCCTGGTGGGCGTGCTCGGCTTCGCGCTGATGTTCAACTCGCCGGCGAGGATGGCGCTGTCCGCCGCGCTCATCGGCATGGTCTCGAACACGGCCCGCCTGCTGCTCATCGACCACGGCGTCATGATCCAGATGGCGACCGTGATCGCGTGCGTCCTCGTGGGCGTGCTCGCCGCGGCCGCCGCCCCGCGCACGCCGTCGCCGATCATCACCCTGCAGGTCCCGGCCGTGCTCGTGATGATCCCGGGCGTCATGGCGTTCCAGTCCGTGGTGAGCCTCAACGAGGGCGACTACAACGCGACCATCGCCTCGATCCTGCAGGTGCTTCTCGTCGTGCTGTCGATCCTGGTAGGACTGGTGATCGGCAAGCTCATCACCGACCCCAAGTGGGCGTTCGACCAGTCCTGAGGCGGCGCGTGGCGCCGGGAGCGGAGGCGATCGTGGGACCGTCGGGCTATCGCGCCATCGATCCGGACCTGCCGTGGATGGGACGCAGCGTGCTGGGGCCGCGACGCCTGCGCGCGGACGATGCGCGGGCCGTGATGGCCGCCGAGGACCCCGTCGCGCTCGGGCTGATGCTGGCGTATGCGCGCTCGTACGCGGGCACGTTCGGCGGGATCGTGCAGGGGATCGCCGGGGCGGCGGCCCTGACGATGCTCGGGAGGCGCCGCGAGGCGGCGTGGGCCGTCGCGGTGGCCGGCGGCTCCGGCCTCGTCGTCGTGGAGACCCGACGGCGTGCTCGGCAATGGGAGGCGGTCATCGAGACCCGCCTCGCGGTCCTCGGGTCGGGTGCGGCATGACCCGGGTCATCGAGCCGACGCGCCGCATCGCGGTGCTCGACGCGCACCGGCTGAGCGACCGGGCGGTGGCGCGGCTCGCGAGCGCGGCCGCGTCGATCGTGGTGCTGAGCAGCGACGCGCTGTTCGACGACGGGGAGCGGTTCCGCGACCTCGTGCCGGACGTCGAGCTGGTGGACGGCGGGCTCGTCCGCGGCGACGTGCGCGAGGCGATCGTGCGGGCCGCCGACCTGGGCTGCCGGCTGCTCGCGGTCCCCGAGCCGATCCGGCGGCGCCGCTTCCTCCACCTCGCGGTCAACGGCGCGATCGACGCCGCCGAGCGCGGGCATCCCACGGTGGCGGTGCTGGTGATGCGGCCCCACGAGGTCGAGGGCGACGTCGCGGTGTTCTCCAACACCGGCGAGGCCTCGGGCTACGGCCTGGCCTTCGCACTGGAGATCGCGATGCGCCGGGGCGTGGCCGTCGCGCGGATCCTGCCCAAGAAGGGCCTGTACGTCCGCCGCACCGCCGAGGTCGGGCATCGTGCCGACGTCGAGGCGGGGGAGGCCGGGGTCAAGGTCCGCTACCGCAAGGTGGCGCGCCCCCTCGAGACCGTGCTGCGCGGGCAGTACACGCTCGCGGTCCACTCGGTGCTCGACGTCATCGGCAGCCGGTCCGCGCGTGCCGGCGTGGGCGCCCCCGCACGGATCCAGCACGACCCGAACGTCGACGCCGTGCTGTGGCTGCTGCGGTTCTTCCGCGGCGACGTGCTGCTGGTCGCGGACGGCGTGCGGCTGCGCCAGGCCCGCGTGAAGGCAGCGGAGGACGACGCGCCGCTCGTCTGAGCGCGCCGGCACACCGCTCCTGCTCCGCCTGCTCCAACCGGCGTACCACGACGCTCTCGACCCGAGCGACCAGGGACGACGCGTGCGAACCTGCTGGTGTACGCCGGTTGCGTGCGAGGGCCTTGACGCTCTACTTGTTTTTTGCAAGTGTGGGCGGTGGTGACATTCACAACCCTGGGGAGGGGATCACCATGACCGCGATGTTCGTCAACCTGCCGGTGACCGACCTCGAGCGCGCGAAGGCGTTCTATACATCGGTCGGGTTCACCATCAATCCGCTGTTCACCGATCACAACGCCGCGTGCGTGGTCGTCGAGGACGACCACAGCTACTTCATGATCCTGGTCCGCGAGTTCTTCCAGACCTTCACCGACAAGCCGATCGGCGACCCGGCGGTCACCGCATCGGTCTCGACGGCGATCTTCCTCGACAGCCGCGAGGACGTCGACGCGACCGTCGCCGCGGGGCTCGCTGCCGGCGGGACCGAGGACAAGCCCGCGTCGGACTACGGCTTCATGTACCAGCGCCAGCTCACCGACCCCGACGGCAACATCCTCGAGTTCGGCTGGATGGATCCGGTCGCGGCGGAGAAGGGCCCCGAGGCCTTCATGAACCAGCAGGCCTGAGGTCCATGGCCGCACGCGACTACGGACAGTACTGCGGCGTCACGCGGGCGCTCGAGCTCGTGGGCGAGCGCTGGGCGCTGCTCATCATCCGCGACCTGCTGGTCGGGCCGCGCCGCTACGGCGAGCTCGCCGCGGGCCTGCCGCGGATCCCGAGCAACATCCTGGCGGCGCGGCTCAAGGAGCTGCAGGCCGCGGGCGTCATCCGCCGCATCCCGCGCCTGCGCACCATCGTCTACGAGCTCACGCCTTACGGACGCGAGCTCGAGCCGGTGGTCCTCGCGCTCGGCGCGTGGGGCTTCAAGGCGATGGGGGAGCCGCGCGACGAGCAGGTCATCACGCCCGACTCGATGACGATGGCCCTGCGGACCGCTTTCCGGCCGCAGGTGTCCGCGACGCTGCCCGCCACGGCGTACGCCGCGAGCCTCGGCCCCGCCGACCTGCTGATCCGCGTCGACGGGCGCGCCCTCGAGGTGGTCCGCGGCGACGGACCGGCCGACCTCGCCTTCGCCGCCGGCCCCGGGATCCGCGACGTCATCTCGGGCGAGCTCGCGCCTGAGCGGGCGATCGCCACCGGCGTGGTCGAGGTGCTGCGCGGGCCCGACGCGCTGCTCGACCGGTTCGCCAGCACGTTCCACCTCGCCGCCTGAGCGCGCCGCGCCGCGCGCCAACCGGCGTATCAGCGCGACCTCGCGGTGGGGGACCAGGGACGATGCGCGCGAGACCGCGGATGTACGCCGGTTGCGTGAATGGCCGGGTGGGGCGCGGGGCGCGAGAAGCCGGTCAGACCAGCGGCTCGCCCGGCAGCAGCTCCCACGAGCGGTCGTGGCGGGAGTAGCCGTGCCGTCCGTAGTACCCGGCCGCGCCCGGCGCCTCCGACACGCGGATCTTGCAGCGCGGCCCGAGGAGCGCCCGCATCTCACGCTGCAGCTCCAGCCCGATGCCGTCCCGCTGACGGGCCGCGTCCACGCCCAGCTCCTGCAGGTAGCAGATGAGCGCGAAGTCGGTCACGGCGCGCAGGAAGCCCACCAGCCGGTCGCCGTCCCACGCCGTCACGACGATGTCGGACGCGTCCAGGGCCGCCTGCATGAGGGCGGGGTCGTCGACCGGGAGCCGCTCGCCCAGGCCCGAGCGCCGGACCACGTCGATGTACGCCTCCGCGCTCGGTCGCGCATCGGTCCGGTACTCGACGGGCCCGGTCATCGGTGCCTCAGCCCAGGCCGGCGACCGGGGTCGGCAGCGTCACGCCGGAGCCGTCGCGCTTGCCCGGCTCCTCGGGAAGGTCGACCGGCTGACCGGCCGACGTCGCGGCGCGCGGGGGAGTGGGACCCGCCCACGCCAGCAGCAGCACGTCCTCGCCCTTGAGGAAGCGGTGCGCGCGCACGCCTCCCGTGGCACGGCCCTTGGCGGGGAACTCGGTCATCGGGGTCCACTTGGCGGAGCCCGCGGCGACGCCCGGCAGGCCGTCGGACGGGCCCGCGATGGTCGCGACCGCGCCCTCGGTGCCCGCACGGACGATGCCGAAGAAGATCGCCTTGGCGCCGGCGGCCATCTTGATGCCCGCCATGCCGCCGCCCGCGCGGCCCTGGGGGCGCACGTTCTTCGCGTCGAAGTGCAGCATGCTCGCGTCGTCCGTGATGAAGACGAGGTCGTCGCCGTCCGCGCCGGCGCCCGCGCCGACGACCACGTCGCCGTCCTGGAGGGCGATGGCCTCCCACGCGTCCTTGTTCGGGATGTCGTCTGCCTTGACGCGCTTGACCACGCCGTGGCGGGTACCCATCGCGATCGGGGTGGTGCCGTCGAGGGGCACGAGGCCCACGGCCTCCTCGCCCTTCTCGAGCAGCACGATCTCGCCGATCGGCGTGCCGCCGCCGAGCGACGGCGGCTCCTGGCTCGGGGGCAGCGCGGGCACGTCGAGCAGCGACAGGCGGACGATGCGGCCCAGGCTGGTCACGACGCCCACGTCCGCGCGGGCGGAGGCGTGGACCACGCTGCGCAGCGCATCGTGCGCCGAGCGGCGGCCCTCACGTGCCGGCGCCTCGTCCTCCGCCGTGCGGGCGGCGAGCCCGGTGGTGGACAGCATCGCGTAGCAGGGGGTGTCCTCGATCTCGAGCGACAGCGCGGGCGCCTTGGCGCCCGTCTTCGCGCCCGTCGCCACGGAGGCGGCCGACGACACGGCGCCGCCGTCGGCGAGGAGGATCGTGCGGCGCGGGGTGCCGTACTGCGAGGCGACGGCGTCCATCTCGCGGCCGACGACGTCGCGCAGGACGGCGTCGGAGCGGAGGATCTCCTCGAGCTCGGCGATCTCCGCGAGCAGCTGGGCCTTCTCGTTCTCGAGCTCGAGGCGCGAGAACTTGGTGAGGCGGCGCAGACGCAGCTCGAGGATGTAGTCGGCCTGGATCTCGGACAGGTCGAAGGCCGTGCGCAGGCGCTCGCGCGCGGTCGCGGCGTCGTCCGAGGCGCGGATGATCTGGATGACCTCGTCGATGTCGAGGATCGCGATGAGGAGGCCGTCGACCAGGTGAAGGCGGTCCTGGCGCGCCTTGAGGCGGAAGGCCGAGCGGCGGCGCACCACCTCGAGGCGGTGGTCGACCCACACGCGCAGCATCTCCTTGAGGCCCAGCGTGCGGGGCTCGCCGTCGACGAGCGCGACGTTGTTGATCGAGAACGACTCCTCGAGCGGGGTGACCCGGTACAGCTTCTCGAGGACGGCCTCGGGGTTGAAGCCGTTCTTGATCTCGATGACCAGGCGCAGGCCGTGGTGACGGTCCGTGAGGTCGGTGACCGCGGAGACGCCCTCGAGCTTCTTCGCCGAGACGGCGTCCTTGATCTTCTCGATGACCTTCTCGGGGCCCACCATGTACGGCAGCTCGGTCACGACGATGCCCTGGCGGCGCGGCGTGACCTTCTCGATGCGTGTGGTGGCGCGCGTGATGAACTTGCCGCGGCCGGAGGCGTAGGCCTCCTTGACGCCGTCGAGGCCGACGATCTTGCCGCCGGTGGGCAGATCGGGGCCCGGCACGAAGCGCATGAGCTCGTCGAGCGAGGCGCCGGGGTTGCCCAGTAGATGACGGGCCGCGGAGACGACCTCGACGAGGTTGTGCGGCGCCATGTTGGTCGCCATGCCCACCGCGATGCCCGCCGCGCCGTTGACCAGCAGGTTCGGCACGGCGGCCGGCAGCACCGACGGCTGCGTGAGCTTGTTGTCGTAGTTGGGGACGAAGTCGACGACGTCCTCGTCGAGGTCCGCCGTCATCGCGAGCGAGGCGGGCTCGAGGCGGCACTCCGTGTAGCGGGAGGCCGCGGGGCCGTCGTCGAGCGAGCCGAAGTTGCCGTGGCCGTCGACGAGCGGCAGGCGCAGCGACCAGGACTGCGCCATGCGCACCAGCGCGTCGTAGATCGCGCTGTCGCCGTGCGGGTGCAGCTTTCCCATGACCTCGCCGACCACGCGCGCGGACTTCACGTAGCCGCGCTCGGGGCGCAGGCCCATGTCCTGCATCATGTAGACGATGCGTCGCTGGACGGGCTTGAGGCCGTCACGGGCATCGGGAAGCGCGCGGGAGTAGATCACCGAGTACGCGTACTCGAGGAACGACGCCTCCATCTCGGCGCTGACGTCGATGTCGACGATCTGCGCGTCGGGCGCGTCGGACATCTGCCACCTCGTCTCTTCGGGGTCCGGATCCAGCCCGTATTGTCTCGCGTCCGTCGGACACGCGCGCACAGGCTCGCGGGGCGCCCGGCCGGACCGCGCATCGTCCCTGCGGACGGCGGGGGTCGGGTGCCCACGAAGGTGAGAGAATATCGGCCATGGCCCAGACCCTCGACCAGGCGGTGAAGATCGCGGGGTACTACCCGGCGCTCGCCACCTCCGTCCTCCACTCCGCGATCGGCACCGAGACGGTGCGCGCGCACTTCGTGCACGCCGAGACCACCTTCGACGACCGCGAGGTCCGTCGCCACATGACCGTGCTGGTCATCACCGACACGCGCCTGCTGCGCGTCCACATGGACGACGGCGCGGGCCACGCGGGCGCCGGCGCCGCGCACGAGGCCTCCGCGACGGTCGAGACGACGGCGCTCGGCGCGATCCGCAACACGGCGATGACGCACGTGGTGCACGAGCCCGAGCGCTTCTCCGAGGGCGACCTGCCGAGCGAGCTCGTGCTCGCGGTGGGCGGCTCGGTGCACTCGCGGGTCGACCTCGAACCGGCCACGTGCGGCGACGAGAGCTGCGAGGCCGACCACGGCTACACCGGCACCCTCACCTCCGACGACATCCTCGTGCGCGTCAGCCTCATCGCGGACGGCGCGGACTCGATCCGCGCGCTGCAGGACTTCGCGGGCGTGCTGCAGGGGGCCATCGGGGCGCGCGGGTGAATCCCGCCGGGCGGCTGGCCGCCGCCGGGCTCTCGCTCCCCGCGTACGGCGGGCTCGAGCTCGGCGCGGTGCTGCCCGGTGCGCTCGCCGCGGTAGGCGCCGCGAACGCGGTCGCCGCACGCGACGCCGAGGCCGATCGCCTGCGGCTCGGCATCCCGCGGGCCGACCACGTGGTCGTGGTGCTCCTCGACGGGCTCGGCCACCACCAGCTCGACGCCCGCAAGGGGCACGCGCCGTTCCTGCGCTCGACCGAGTCGGGCATCATCACCGCCGGCTTCCCGACCACCACCGCGACGTCGCTCGCGCTGTTCGGCACGGGACGCGCCTCGGGCGCGACCGGGATGACCGGCTACACGGCCCACAACCCGGCGACCGGCGCGGCCGCGAACCTCGTGTCCTGGGAGGGCGCGGGGGACCCGGACGACTGGCAGCGGGAGCCGTCGCTCATGCGCGTCGCGCACGAGGGCGGCCTCGCCGTGGCCTCGCTGGGCAAGCGGCGCTTCGCCGGCTCGGGCCTCACCCGCGCCGCGCTCGCCGGCGGCGACTTCGTGGGCGCCGAGCGCCTGTCGGACCGCGTCGACGAGGCGATCCAGCGCGCCCGCCGGCCGGGGCTCACCTACCTGTACTGGGGCGACATCGACGCCGCGGGTCACAAGCACGGCTGGCAGTCCGACCCGTGGGTCGCCGCGCTCGAGGACGCCGACCAGGAGCTGCGCCGCCTGCGCGTGCGCCTGCCGCGCCACGCCGCGATGGTGGTGACCGCGGACCACGGCATGATCGACGTCACCGGCGCGCCGCGCTGGGACGTCGCCAAGGTGCCCGAGCTCTCGCGCGGCGTCCGCCTCGTGGCGGGGGAGCCGCGCGCGCTGCACCTCCACATGGACGATGCGGCGGAGGCCCCCGCGGTCGCGGAGCGCTGGCGCGACATCCTGGGCGACGATGCGGCGGTGTTGCTGCGCGAGGAGGCCGTGGGCCTGGGTCTGTTCGGGCCCGTGTCCGGGCACGTCGAGGAGCGGATCGGCGAGGTCGTCGTCGCGATGGCCGGGCGCGCGACCGTCGTCGACTCGCGCACGCAGTCGGATCAGGCGCTCGCGCTCATCGGCGTGCACGGCTCGCTGACCCCGGAGGAGCTCCAGGTGCCGCTGCTCGTCGCGAGCGAGGCGTAGGCGCCCCAGCCCCTCTCCACACACCGAGCCCGATCGAGCTCGAACACGATGCAACTTCCGTACTGAAACGCGGGTGACCGGCGCCCAGTTGCAGAGCCTGTGTGGAGAGCGGTCAGCAGGCCGGTGGTGCTCAGCCCTGGTCGTTCTTGGCGCCGAAGACGATCTCGTCCCAGCTCGGCACCGACGCGCGACCGCGCTTGGAGGAGCGGCGCTCGACGGGCTCGTCCGCCTTGGCGGTCGGCGCCTCCGCGGCGGGCGTCTCCTCGCGACGAGCGCGTCCGGCGGGCTGGGCGAAGCCGGTCTCGGCCTCGCGCGCACGACGCGCGGGACCGAAGCCCTCGAACTCCTCCTCGTCCTCCTCGTCCTCGGCCACGGACTCGCGGGTGCCGCGGCGCAGCTCGAGGTCGTCGAGGAGCAGCTCCGTCGCGCTCTGCTCCGGCACGGGGGGCAGCGAGATCTCCTCGGCCGCCGCATCGTCCGCCGTGACCACGGGGAGCGCGTCGGTGGCGGGGGCCGGCGGGCGCGTCGCCTGGAGGGGGCGCGCCGCATCGTCCCCGCCCTCGCGGACGGCGCTGAGGTGGCGGCGGGGGATCGGGACGTCGAGCAGCTCGGTCTCGGAGAGCCAGCGGGCCTCCTCGTCCTCGGCGGTGACGGTGCGGGCGGTGTGGTCGAAGGTCCACAGCGCGCGCACGCCGCGGCCGGAGACGCGGTAGTCGGCGGCGACCTTCCACGGCTCGTCCACCTCGCGCCACGCGTCCCACTCGACGGACTCGGGGTCGACGCCGCGGGCCGCCAGGCGGTCGGTCACGAGCTCTCCCAGCTGCGGGGCGCTCGGGTCGCGGCCGATGCGGGTCTCGCGTGCGAGGTCGGCGATGTACTGGCGCTCGGCGGCGACCGGGCCCTCGTACTTCTCGATCGCGGCCAGGCTCATGCCGGTGAGCTCCGCCAGCTCGGCGGCGGTCAGGCCGGCGCGGATGCGCTGCTGGATCTCGCGCGGCGTCATCGTGGGGGCCTCGGCCTCCTCGGGCGCCTGCGCGGCGGGACGGGCGGGCCTGGTGTAGCGGACGGCGTGGCGCAGCTCGTCGGTGAGGGGGAGCTCGAATCGGTCGCCCGACTCGGCCTCCACGACGAGGTGAAGGCCGTCCTCGGAGGGACCCACGAGGGTGAGGCGAGTCATGGCATCAGGGTGCCACGCGCGACCCCGAGCCGATGCGCGACACCCCGGTTCACGTGGATTGCCCCGGCCCCTACGATGAGGCCATGACCACGCCGACCGTGCTGCTCGACGTCGCGTCCGCGCTCGCCACCGAGGCGGGCCGGCTCATCATCGAGGGTCGCGCCCAGGCGCGGGTCGCCCTCACCAAGTCCTCCGACGTCGACGTCGTGACGCAGATGGACATCGCCGCCGAGCGCCTGCTGCGCGAGCGCCTCGCGGAGCTGCGGCCGGACGACGGCGTGCTCGGCGAGGAGGGCGACGACGTCGTCGGCACGTCGGGCATCACGTGGGTGGTCGACCCGATCGACGGCACCGTCAACTACCTGTACGGCATCCCGCACTTCTCGGTGTCGGTGGCGGCCGTCAGCGGACCGCCGGATCCGCGCCGGTGGACGGTCGAGGCGGGCGCGGTGATGGACGGCTCCGGCGTGCTGTGGACGGCCGCGCGGGGCGAGGGCGCATGGCGCGACGGCGAGCCGCTGCGGCGGGACGATGCGCCGGACCTGGACCGCACGCTCGTCGCCACGGGCTTCCAGTACGTCGCCGAGCGGCGCGCCCTGCAGGGGCAGGTCGTGGCCGCCCTGCTGCCCCAGGTGCGCGACATCCGTCGCCTCGGGTCCGCGTCGGTGGACCTCGTGCATGTCGCGGCCGGGCTCGTGGACGCGTACTACGAGCAGGGCCTGCACCCGTGGGACTTCGCCGCGGGCGCCCTCATCGCCTCCGAGGCCGGGGTCAGGGTGGCCGGCATGGACGGCGGACCGGCGGACGGCGACATGCTCATCGCGGCCATGCCGGAGGCCTGGGAGCGGCTCCGCGACGTGCTCGCCGAGGCGGGCGCGCGCCCGTTCTGACGGCCGTCGGCCGGCTCGCGCGGTGCCACGAGATGCAATCCGGCCCGCGATGGTGCACAATGCGTCAGCCGCGCGGGAACAAATCGCCCCTGTGAGGCATTGAAACCCCGCAAGCATCGAGGAAGGGACGCAAGCCGCATGGCAACGGATTACGACGCGCCGCGCAAGACCGACGACGAGATCTCGGCCGACTCGATCGAGGAGCTCAAGGCTCGTCGGGCGGACAAGACCTCCGGCGTGGTCGACGAGGACGAGACCGAGGCGGCGGAGGGCTTCGAGCTCCCGGGCGCGGACCTGTCCGGCGAGGAGCTCTCGGTCCGCGTGCTGCCCGCGCAGCAGGACGAGTTCACGTGCATGTCCTGCTTCCTGGTGCACCACCGCAGCCAGCTCGCCAGCTTCAAGAACGACCAGCCGATCTGCTCGGAGTGCGCGGCCTGACGCATGGCCGACCTCGAGATCCTCGTCAGCACGACCGAGCCGGACGTGCCGCTCCCGCGCTACTCCCACCCGGGTGACGCGGGCGCGGACGTCACCACCCGCATCGACGTGACGCTCGAGCCGGGGGAGCGGGCGACCGTCCCCACCGGCCTCAAGATCGCGCTGCCGGACGGCTACGCCGCGTTCGTCCACCCGCGCTCGGGCCTCGCCGCGAAGCGCGGCGTGACGATCGTCAACGCGCCCGGCACCGTGGACGCGGGGTACCGCGGCGAGATCGCCGTCACCCTGCTCAACACGGACCCCCGCGAGACGGTGACGCTGTCCCGCGGCGACCGCATCGCGCAGCTGGTGATCCAGCGCGTCGAGCGCGCCGACTTCGTGGCGGTCGAGTCCCTCCCGGGATCGCACCGCGGCGACGGCGGCTTCGGCTCCACCGGCGTGACGACCGCGACGGCCGCGTCGTGACCGAGGCGCCCACCGTGAACATCGCCGACGTCCAGCCCCGCGGCATCGCCCGCGTGTCCGGCCGCGTGGTCGCGATCCAGGTGGAGCCCTCGGACGCGCCGCCGGCGTTCACCGTGCGGCTCGAGGACGCCACCGGCCGCATCGACGCGATCTTCATGGGCCGCCGCGAGGTGCCGGGCATCTCGCCCGGCACGCTCCTGAGCCTCGAGGGCCGCGTGTGCGAGTCCGAGGCCCTCCCGCGCCTGTACAACCCCCGCTACGAGCTCGTCCCGAGCGCATGAGCGGCGAGCAGCCCGCCGCGGACAGCCGCGCGGCGCGCCTGCTGGGCGGGGAGACCTTCGACCTCCACGAGGCGATCGGCGGCTGGCGGGGCTTCCTCGAGTCCTCGCTGCCCGGCATCGTGTTCGTCGCGGCCTACATCGCGTGGGGCGGTTTCCGGGTCCCCGTGATCGCGGCGGGCGCCGTCATGGCCGTGCTCGTGATCATCCGCCTCATCCAGCGCACCCCGGTGGTGCAGGCCGCCTCCGGCGCGGTCGGCGTCGCGATCGGCGCCATCTGGGCGTGGCGCGCCGGCGACGCCTCCGGCTACTTCGTGCCGGGCCTGTGGCTCAACGCCGCGTACCTCGCGGGCATCCTCGTGTCGATGATCGCCGGGTGGCCGGTGGTCGGCATCGTCGTGGGACTCATCCGTGGCGAGGGGACGCACTGGCGCCAGGACCGCGCCGAGCGGAAGCGCTACCAGCTCGCCTCGGCCGTGCTGGCCGGCATGTTCGCGCTGCGCCTGCTCGTGCAGGTGCCGCTCTACCTCGCCGGTGCCGTCGCGGCGCTCGGCACCGCGAAGCTCGCGATGGGGCTGCCGCTGTTCGCCCTCACGCTGTGGGGCGTATGGCTGCTGGCCCGCGACGCAGGAGCTGCTCGAGAGACTCAGGATCCGCCTCCGACGACACGATGAACAGCAGCTCGTCATGAGCCTCGAGCGTGTCGTCCGGGGTGGGTGCGATGGTGCGGTCGCCGCGGATGATGCACGCGAGCACGATGTCGACGGGCCACTGGATCTCGCTGAGCGGCACCCCGACCACCGGGGACGATGCGGGCAGCGTCACCTCGACCATCGCGGCGCCGGACTGGCGGAAGGTGAACACGCGGACGAGGTCGCCGATCGCGACCGCCTCCTCGACCATCGCGGTCATGATGCGCGGCGTCGACACGGCAACGTCGACGCCCCACTGCGTGTCGTACATCCACTCGTTGCGCGGGTTGTTCACGCGGGCGACCGTGCGCGGCACGCCGAACTCGGTCTTCGCGAGGAACGACACGACGAGGTTGGCCTTGTCGTCGCCGGTCGCGGCGACCACCACGTCCATCGTCTCGACCTGGGCGTCCCTCAGGGCCGACATCTCGCACACGTCCGCGAGCATCCACTCCGCCTCCGCGACCTGCGCGACGCGCATGGCGGCGGGGTTCGAGTCGACGAGCAGCACCTCGTGGCCGTGCTCGAGGAGGTCGCGCGCGATCGAGCGACCCACCGAGCCTGCGCCCGCGATCATGACCTTCACTTCGACACCTCCGGGGAACGGCCCGTCACGCGGGCCGGGTCGGCGCCCGACGCGGGCACCATCGTGAAGTAGGCCTCGTCACCCTCCTGCACCAGGCAGTCCGGGTCGGGCAGCAGCGGCTCGCCGAAGCGCACGAGGTAGGCGACGCGCGCGCCGGCCCGCCGCTCGAGCTCGGTGTAGCGGTGGCCCACCCATCCCGAGTCGACCGCCAGCCGCCTGAGGCTCACGCCGGCGCTCGGGTCGTCGTAGAGCGCGTCCGAGCCGCCCGGCAGGAGCCGCGAGACGATCTGCGCGGCGGTCCACGGCACGGGGGCGACCGTGGGGATGCCGAGCCGGCGGTAGACCTCGGCACGCCCGAAGTCCGCGATGCGGGCCACCACGTTGTCGATCCCGTAGGTCTCGCGCACCACGCGCGCCGCGAGGATGTTCGAGTTGTCGCCGTCGGAGACCGCGGCGAACGCGTACGCGTCCTCGACGCCCGCGGAGACGAGCGTGTCGCGGTCGAACCCGATGCCCGTGATGCGCTGGCCCTCGAAGGTGGGAGGGAGCCGGCGGAAGGCGTCGCCCGACTGGTCGATCACCGCTACGGTGTGGCCGCGGGCCTCGAACTCGGTCGCCAGCGTCGCCCCGGTGCGGCCGCAGCCCATGATCACGATGTGCACGGCAACCCACGGTATACCCCTTGAGCCTAGGATGGTGCGACGTGCAGAGGTTTCTCGAAAGCCTGAAACTGCTGGTGTTCGGGCGTCCCATCGCGACCGAGCGCGCGCAGCGCGTCGGGCTGAAGACGCGGTTGGCGCTGCCCGTGTTCGGCGCCGGCCTCCTGTCCACGGTCGCGTACGCCCCCGACGCGGTGGTCGACGCCCTCCGTAAGGGAGGCGTGCAGTCGACCCTCCCGGTGATGGCGCTGGCGGTCGTGGCGATCATGGTGCTGCTGGGCTACGCGTACCGCTCCAACGTGCGCAAACGGCCCGACGAGCGCGGCGACTACGGGCTCGTGTCCGACAAGCTGGGGCCCACGGCGGCGCTCATCACCGGCGCCTCGCTGCTGGTCGACTACATCTTCACCGTCGCCGTCTCGGTCGCCGCGATCGCGCAGTTCGTCGCGTACGTGGTGCCGGCGGTGGGGGACCGGCACACCACCGTGGCGGTGGCCTCGATCCTCGTGATGACGCTCGCGAACCTCCGCGGCGTCGTCGAGCGTGCGCGCGTGAGCCTCGCGGTGTGGTTCGGCTTCCTCCTCGTCATCGGCCTCGTCATCGGCTTCGGCGCGAGCCGCGGCGACGTGGTGCCGCCCGCGAACCCGCCGGAGCCCACGTGGTCCTCGGCGATCGCCTTCGCGGGCGCGATCGCGTCCGGCGCGGTCATGCTCACCGGCATCGACCACCTCGCGTCGTCCGCGCCCGAGCACGCCGAGCCGCGGGCCAAGCGCGCGGGGCGCACCCTGATCCTCGCGGTGCTCACCGGCGCGGCCGCGTTCCTCGCCGTGACCCTCATGGTGTGGCGCTACCGCGTCTCCGGCTGGCAGTCGGGCCCGGTGCTCCTGCAGGCCACGGACCGCATCTTCGAGGCCTCGTGGCCCGTGTGGGTGGTCGCGATCCCGACCGTCGCGATCCTGTACGCCGCCGCCTCGACCGTGTTCCGCCGGTTCTCGCGCCTGACCTCGCTGCTCGCGAGCGACTCGTACCTGCCGCGCCAGCTGTCGCAGCAGAGCGAGCGCCTCGTGTTCCGCGGCGGCGTGCTGTGGGTCGCCGGCGCCTCCGCGGCGATCGTCGTGGCCACGGGCGCGCGGCTCGAGCAGCTCGTGCACATGTACCTCATCGGCGCGTTCGCGGCGATCGTGCTGAGCCAGTTCGCGATGGTGCGGCTGCAGTCCGCGCGGATCGCGGTCGAGCCCACCGGTCGCCCGCGCGTGCGCATGAAGGGGACCCGCGTGCTGCACGTGGCCGCCGCCATCGTCGCGGCCGCGGTGTGGATCGTCATCGCGGTGTTCAACTTCGCCGCCGGCGCGTGGTTCGCGCTCGTGCTCGTCGCCGGCCTCGTGCTGCTCATGCGCGGCATCCACTCGCACTACGGCGACGTGCGCCGCCAGCTCACGATCCAGCCCAACGACCGCGCCTCGGCCCGGCCCAGCGCGACCCACGGCATCGTGCTGGTCGCGCAGCTGCACCGGCCCGCGCTGCGCGCGATCGCGTACGCGAAGGCCGCGCGCCACTCGTCCCTCGAGGCCGTCGCGGTGCAGGTCGACCCCGCGGCCACCCGCGAGCTCCAGCGCCGCTGGGGCGAGCTGCGGCTCGGCGTGCCGCTCGTGATCCTCGACTCGCCGTACCGCGACATGGTGGGACCGGTGCTCGAGCACGTGCGCTCGATCCACCGCCTGTCGCCGCGCGACATGGTCGTCGTGTACGTGCCCGAGTACATCGTGGGACGCTGGTGGGAGAGGTTCCTCCACAACCGGGCGACCCTGCGCCTGCGCGCGCGGCTCCTGTCGGTCCCGCGCGTCGTGGTCGCGGCCGTGCCGTGGCACCTGCAGTCCTCGCTCGACACGGTCGAGGGCGCGGACTTCACGCGCGAGCTCCCGCGGGTGGCGCCGGCGGAGGACGAGAACGAGGAGGCGGCCACGCGTGGGTGACCTGGTCCTGGAGATCGGCGCCGTCGCGCACGGCGGCCACTGCGTCGCCCGCCACGAGGGCCGGGTGGTCTTCGTGCGGCACGCGCTGCCCGGCGAGGTGGTCCGCGCGCGGCTGACCGAGGCGGGGGACGATGCGCGGCTGTGGCGCGCGGACGCCGTCGAGGTGCTCGAGGCGTCGCCCGACCGCGTCCCCTCCGCATGGCCCGAGGCCGGAGCCGGCGGCGTCGGCGGGGGCGAGCTCGCACACGTCGCGCTGCCGGCCCAGCGGCGCTGGAAGCACGACGTGCTGAGCGAGGCGTTCCTGCGCTTCGCGGACCGCGACTTCCCGGGCGAGGTCCATGCCGCCCCGGGCGACGACGAGCGCGGGGGGCTGGGCTATCGGACCCGTGTCACCGCGGTCGCGGGGCCCGACGGGCGCGCGTCGATGCACGTGCACCGCTCGCGCGAGCTCCGGCCGTTGTCCGCGTTGCCGATCGCGGCGCCGGCGCTTGAGGAGCTGCTGCTGGGCACCCGCTACCCGGCGGGCGCTCACGTCATGGGCGTGGCACCCGGGGGAGAGGCGCCGAGGCTCGTCGTCGACGGCACGCCGTGGCGCGGTGGCCGGCCCGACAAGCGCGACAACGCACCCCGCCGCGTGCGGGAGACCGTGACGACGTCGCGCGGCGCGCTGACCTACCAGGTCGACGTCGAGGGCTTCTGGCAGGTGCACCGCGAGGCGCCGACGGTGCTCGTCGAGGCGGTGCTCGACCGCCTCGGGGACGCGGAGACCGTGCTGGACCTCTATGCGGGCGCGGGGCTCTTCACGGTGGCGCTCGCATCGGCGGGGCGGCACGTCACGTCGGTCGAGGCGGACGCGCGGGCCTCGCGCGACGCCCGCCGCAACGTGCACGGCCTGCCCGACGCGCGCATCGTCCACGGGGACACGCGCGCGTACCTCGAGGCGGGACCGGACACGCCGGACGCGATCGTGCTCGACCCGCCGCGCTCGGGCGCCGGCGGGAAGACCGTGGACGCGCTGGCCGCCGTGGGTGCGGCCCGCCTGGTCTACGTGGCCTGCGACCCTGTCGCGCTCGCGCGGGACACCGCGCTGCTCGGCCACCACGGCTACGTGCTCGAGGAGGCGCAGGCCTTCGACCTGTTCCCGATGACGCACCACGTGGAGACCGTCGCGACGTTCACGCGCTGACGCGGCATCGGGCCGCCGACCAGGCGCGTCTCCCGTGCATCTCCCGGGGTGGGGCCGTGGCTAGGATGGGCGCAGACCCATCGCCGGGAGACCCCGAACCACGGAGGAGACGCATGAGCGCGAACACCCTTGGATCCCAGTCGACGCTGAACGTTGGCGAGAAGCAGTACGAGATCTTCCGACTCGACGCGGTTCCAGGGCTCGAGCGCCTGCCGTACTCGCTCAAGATCCTCGCCGAGGCGCTCCTGCGCACCGAGGACGGCGCGAACATCACCGCGGACCACGTCCGCGCGCTCGCCGGCTGGGAGCCCACCGCGGACCCCGACACCGAGATCCAGTTCACCCCCGCGCGCGTGGTGATGCAGGACTTCACCGGCGTGCCCTGCGTCGTGGACCTCGCGACGATGCGCGAGGCCGTCAGCGAGCTCGGCGGCGACCCGACCGTCATCAACCCGCTGGCTCCCGCCGAGATGGTGATCGACCACTCGGTCGTCATCGACATCTTCGGCCGCGGCGACGCCCTCGAGCGCAACACGGACCTCGAGTACGAGCGCAACCGCGAGCGCTACCAGTTCCTCCGCTGGGGCCAGACGGCGTTCGACAACTTCAAGGTCGTCCCGCCGGGCACCGGCATCGTGCACCAGGTCAACCTCGAGTACCTGGCGCGCGGCGTCATGACGCGCGACGTCGACGGCACCACCCAGGCCTACCCGGACTCGTGCGTCGGCACCGACTCGCACACCACGATGATCAACGGCCTCGGCGTGCTCGGCTGGGGCGTGGGCGGCATCGAGGCCGAGGCGGCCATGCTCGGCCAGCCCGTGTCGATGCTCATCCCCAAGGTCGTCGGCTTCAAGCTCACCGGCGAGATCCCCGCCGGCGCGACCGCCACCGACGTGGTGCTCACCATCACCGAGATGCTCCGCAAGCACGGCGTGGTCGGCAAGTTCGTCGAGTTCTACGGCGAGGGCGTGGGCGCGGTGCCGCTGGCCAACCGCGCGACGATCGGCAACATGAGCCCCGAGTTCGGCTCGACCGCCGCGATCTTCCCGATCGACGACGTCACCGTCGACTACCTGCGTCTCACCGGCCGCTCGGCCGACCAGGTCGCGCTCGTCGAGGCGTACTGCAAGGAGCAGGGCCTCTGGCACGACCCGTCGCGCGAGGCGGCGTACTCCGAGTACATCGAGCTCGACCTGTCGACCGTCGTGCCGTCGATCGCGGGCCCGAAGCGCCCGCAGGACCGCATCGAGCTCACCGCGGCCAAGGAGTCGTTCGGCCGCTCGATCCTCGACTACGCGCAGCACGAGGAGCTGCACGGCCTGGACGAGTCGGTCGAGGAGACCTTCCCGGCCTCCGACCCGATCGCCGCCGAGGCCCACGCGGACGATGCGCCCGAGCCGGCCCACGCATCGTCCACCGTCACGAAGACGCGCCCCCACAAGCACGCGCCGGTCACCCTCGCGGACGGCACCGAGACCGCGCTCGACCACGGCGCGGTCGTGATCGCGTCCATCACCTCGTGCACCAACACGTCGAACCCGTCGGTCATGCTCGCGGCCGCGCTGCTCGCGCGCAACGCCAACGCGAAGGGCCTCACGTCGAAGCCGTGGGTCAAGACGTCGATGGCGCCCGGCTCGCAGGTCGTCACGGACTACTACGAGAAGGCCGGCCTGTGGCCCGACCTCGAGGCGCTCGGCTTCCACCTGGTGGGCTACGGCTGCACCACGTGCATCGGCAACTCGGGCCCGCTGCCGCAGGAGGTCTCGGACGTCGTCAACGAGAACGACCTCGCCGTCGTCTCGGTGCTGTCGGGCAACCGCAACTTCGAGGGCCGCATCAACCCCGACGTGAAGATGAACTACCTCGCGTCGCCGCCGCTGGTCATCGCGTACGCGCTCGCCGGCACGATGGACCACGACTTCGAGACGGAGCCGCTGGGCACCGACTCCGAGGGCAACGACGTGTACCTGCGCGACATCTGGCCCGACGCGGCCGAGGTCGAGGCCATCGTCGGCTCGTCGATCACGCAGGAGATGTTCGAGAAGGACTACGCGGACGTGTTCGCGGGCGACTCGCGCTGGCAGAACCTGCCCACGCCGGCCGGGAAGACCTTCGAGTGGGCCGACGACTCGACCTATGTCCGCAAGCCCCCGTACTTCGAGGGCATGGGCCTCGAGCCCGAGCCCGTCCAGGACATCGCGGGCGCCCGTGTCCTCGCGCTGCTCGGCGACTCGGTCACCACCGACCACATCTCGCCGGCCGGCTCGATCAAGGCGGACAGCCCCGCGGGCGTGTATCTCGCGGAGCACGGCGTCGAGCGCCGCGACTTCAACAGCTACGGTTCGCGCCGCGGCAACCACGAGGTGATGATCCGCGGCACGTTCGCGAACATCCGCCTCAAGAACCTGCTGCTGCAGCAGGAGGACGGCTTGGTGGTCGAGGGCGGCTACACGCGCAACCTCCTCACCGGTGAGCAGACCACCATCTACGACGCCTCGGTCGCGTACCAGGAGGCCGGCGTGCCGCTCGTGGTGCTCGCGGGCAAGGAGTACGGCTCCGGCTCGTCGCGCGACTGGGCCGCGAAGGGCACCCGCCTGCTGGGCGTGCGCGCGGTCATCACCGAGAGCTTCGAGCGCATCCACCGGTCGAACCTCATCGGCATGGGCGTCCTGCCGCTGCAGTTCCCGGCCGGGGAGAGCGCGGCGTCGCTCGGCCTCGACGGCACGGAGACCTTCGACATCGCGGGCGTGGCCGCCTTCTCGGCCGGCGAGCACCCGCGATCGCTGCCGGTCAAGGCGACGAGGACGGACGGCTCGGTCGTCGAGTTCGACGCGGTGGTCCGCATCGACACCCCCGGCGAGGCGGACTACTTCCGCAACGGCGGCATCCTGCAGTACGTGCTGCGGTCGCTCGTGTCCTGAGCGCCGCCCGGCCCCGTTGGCCCCGTCCGGCGCTCGCCGGGCGGGGCCGCTGGCCTTGTACGCGCGGTGCGTCCCGCATCGTCCGCGCACGATGCGCGGGGCGCCAGGCCGGGACGGGCCCGCAGGGCGTCGGGACCGCGAGGCCGTAAAGTGGATCGTCAACAGCAGTAAGGAGCAACGGGTGCTGGAGCGCATCGGGTCGCCGCGGGATCTCCGCGGGCTGACCTACGAGGAGCTGGCGGAGCTCTCCGCCGAGATCCGCGACTTCCTGGTCGACAACGTGTCCCGGACCGGCGGCCATCTGGGCCCCAACCTGGGCGTCGTCGAGCTCACGATCGGCATCCACCGGGTGTTCCACTCGCCGTACGACTCCGTCGTGTTCGACACCGGCCACCAGGCGTACGTGCACAAGCTCCTCACGGGACGCCAGGACTTCTCGTCGCTGCGCCGCCGCGGCGGGCTCGCCGGCTATCCCGCGCGCCAGGAGAGCGTGCACGACATCGTCGAGAACTCCCATGCGTCGACGGCGCTCTCGTGGGCGGCCGGCATCGCGCGTGGCCACACGATCAAGGGCGAGACCGAGCGCTCGACCGTGGCCGTCATCGGGGACGGCGCGCTCACCGGCGGCATGGCGTGGGAGGCGCTCAACTCGCTCGGCGCGTCGCAGGACCGCGTGGTCGTGGTGATCAACGATAACGGGCGCTCGTACGCGCCCACCATCGGCGGCCTCGCGCGGCGCCTGGACGGGATCCGCACGGACCGCCGGTACGAGGAGTTCCTCGGCTGGGGCAAGCGCACCTTCCAGGACCGCGGACCGGTGCGCGGCTGGACGTACCAGACCGTCATGCACACGAAGCGTGCGCTCAAGGGCCTGCTGACCGACGACGGCGTGTTCGCGGACCTCGGCCTCAAGTACATCGGGCCGATCGACGGGCACGACCTGCCGCAGGTCGAACGCGCGCTCCAGCAGGCGCACGACTTCGCGGGGCCCGTGATCGTCCACGTCCTCACGGAGAAGGGCCGCGGCTACACGCCCGCGGAGCAGGACGCCGCCGACCGCTTCCACGCGGTGGGCAGGATCCACCCCGAGACCGGGCTGCCGATCGAGCCGTCGCGATTCGGATGGACCGGCGTGTTCGCGGACGAGTTCGTCGCGGTCGCGGAGGAGCGTCCCGACGTGGTCGCGCTGACGGCCGCGATGCTCGCGCCCGTGGGGCTCCAGCCGTTCGCGGACGCGTACCCCGACCGGGTCATCGACGTCGGCATCGCCGAGCAGCACGCCGTCACCAGCGCGGCGGGCCTCGCGTACGCGGGCCTCCACCCGGTGGTGGCGGTCTACGCGACCTTCCTCAACCGTGCCTTCGACCAGGTGCTCATGGACGTCGCGCTGCACAAGGCGGGCGTGACGTTCATGCTGGACCGCGCGGGCCTCACGGGCGACGACGGCCCCAGCCACAACGGCATGTGGGACATGGCGCTGCTGCGCCACGTGCCGGGGCTCGAGCTCGCGACGCCGCGCGACGCGGACACCCTGCGCCAGGCCTTCCGCGATGCGCTGGACGTCGACGACGCGCCCACCGTGGTGCGGTACCCCAAGGGCGCCGTGGGCGACCCGATCCCGGCGATCCGCACCGTGGGCGGGCTCGAGGTGCTCGCCGAGCACGGCGCCGCGCCGCGCGTCGTGGTCGTGGGCCTGGGGCCGATGGCCGGCACCGCGATCGAGGCGGCGGACAAGATCGCCGCCGACGGCATCGACACCCTCGCCGCCACCGCCACCTGGGTCCACCCGGTCCCGGACGGGCTGTCCGAGCTGATCGGCGGCGCCGAGCTGGTCGTGACCGTCGAGGACGGGCTCACCGACGCCGGGATCGGCCAGGAGTGGGCGAGCTACGCGCGGCTCCGCGGGCTCACCGCGCAGTGGGCCCACCACGGCATCCCGCGCGAGTTCCTCCAGCATGCCTCGCGCGCGCAGCTCATCGACGACCTGGGCCTCGACCCGTCGGCGATCGCCGCGGACACGCTCGCACAGCTCCAGCAGGACTGAGCGGGCGCGCTGCACCGCCACCCCGTTTGGGAAAGTGGTAGGTGGTTGTCGGTTTTCCGAGGTTCCTGCGCCTCATGGGCAGCTCAGTGTCGATCGGCGGGAAGCACCCGCGCGGCGCGTCTCATCCGCCGCGCGACCACCAGGTACCCATGACGCGCGGAGACCTCCGGAAAGCGACCACCACCTACCACTTCGGGTGAGGGGTGAGGGGTTGGAGGCGGGGCTCAGCCCTCCGACGGCACCGCCGACTCAGCGAAGGCCCCGGCGAGCTCCGGCGCGACCAGGTCGATCTGCCACGCGCGTGCCCCTCGGCCCGCGAGGAAGGTGCGGATCCACTCCTCGCCGCCGTCCGTGTACTCCCAGCACGTGCGGCGCAGCGCATCGGGCTGGAGGAGGTTCTCGGCGGGGATCTCAAGGCGGTCGACCAGGGCGGCGATGCGCTCCCGCGCGCCGGTCAGACGCGCGAAGGCCTCCGGTCGCTTCTCCTTCCACACCCGCTGCTGCGGGGGGCCGTCGCCCTGAGGGGCGCGACGCGAGGGAAGCGACTTGTCCGGCAGCGCCATGGCCTCCTCGACGGCCTTGTACCACTGGGGTGCGCGGCGCTTGGTGCCCTTCGACTGGTACTCGCGGACGCCCAGGAGCCCGTCGAGGGATGTCGGCTTCGCGAGCGCGGCGGCGACGATGGCCTGGTCGCGCAGCACGCGGCCGGGGGAGATGTCGCGACGGCGCGCCTCGCGGTCGCGTGCCTCCCACATCGACCGCACGATCGCGAGGCCGCGCTGGTCGCGCACCTGGTGCGATCCCGAGGTGCGGCGCCACGGCTCCTCGCGGGGCTCCGGCGGCGGCGCGAGGCGCACGGCCTCGAACTCCTGCTCGGCCCACTCGAGCTTGCCGGCGGCGATGAGGTGGTCGACCAGGCGTTCGCGCAGATCGAGCAGCACCTCGACGTCGAGTGCGGCGTACACGAGCCAGTCGTGGGGGAGCGGTCGCGTTGACCAGTCCTGCGCCGAGTGCTCCTTGGCGAGCGCGAAGCCGAGCTCCCGCTCGACCACCGCGGCGAGGCCCACGCGTGGCCAGCCGAGGAGGCGGGCGCCCAGCTCGGTGTCGAACACCTTGGCCGGGTTCATGCCCAGCTCGCGCATGCCGGGAAGGTCCTGGCTCGCCGCGTGGAACACCCACTCGGCGTCACCGAGCGCCTCGCCGAAGCTGGACAGGTCCGGCAGCGCCGCGGTGTCGATGAGCGCGATGCCGGCGCCGGCGCGCTTGAACTGCGCGAGGTAGGTGCCCTGGCCGTAGCGGAAGCCCGAGGCGCGCTCGGCGTCGGCGGCCACGGGACCCGTCCCGGCGGCGAAGGCCTCGCAGGCCGCGGCGAGCGCCTCGGGGGTGTCGATCAGGGGAGGCACGCCATCCGCGGGCTCGGTCAGCGGGATGGCGGCTTGCGCATCGTCCTCCGGGGTCGATGCGGCGGTGGGCTCGGTCACAGGGTCCTTCCCGGCAGCGTGCGCACTCCTTCCGGCGTCGGAGGGACGCCGGCGCACGCGGCCATGAGATCCGTCCACGCCGCGATGTGCGGGGCCAGATCGGTGGTGGTGGGCGTCCACGACGCCCGTAGCTCGATGCTGACCTCGTCCGGTCGGTCGGACATCTCCCCGAACGACGACGAGGTCACCTTGGTCACGGTACCGCCGCGCGCGCGGTGAGGCGCACCCGCGAGGGCGTCCGACAGCCACGACCACGCGACATCGCCCCACAGCTCGTCCCGCCCGACCTCGGGATCGGCGGACGCCTTCACGAGGGCGACGATGCGCATCGTCCCCTCCCAGGCGGCCTGGCCGTCGGGGTCGTGCAGGATCACGAAGCGGCCCGACGCCTCCTCGCCCTCGACCTCCCCGCTGATCGCGGCGGCGTACGGCGCGATGCGGTGAGGGGCGGGCACCTCGGTGAGGCGGACCGACGGGTGGGTGGGCGCGTCGCGCAACGACAGGAGCGCCTCGCGGAAGTCCGCGGGCGCCGCGCTGAGATCGCCGGCCATAAACGGAGCCTATGCCCCGTGCCTGGCAGTCGGCGCGTACGCCACGCTCGGTGCGAGCGTCTAGGCTGGGCGGGTATCCCCGAACCCTCCCGAAGGATGGAGACGATGGCGCTCGCTCAGATCGGTGTGACCGGACTCGCGGTCATGGGCCGCAACCTCGCACGCAACTTCGCTCGCAACGGATTCACGGTCGCGGTGCACAACCGCTCCCCGCAGAAGATGCACTCGCTCATCGAGGAGCACGGCGACGAGGGCACGTTCATCGGCTCGGAGACGCTCGAGGACTTCGTCGCCTCGCTCCAGAAGCCACGCACCGTCGTCATCATGGTGCAGGCCGGTGGCCCGACCGACGCCGTCATCGGCCAGCTCACCGAGCTGCTCGAGGAGGGCGACATCATCGTCGACGCGGGCAACGCGCTCTACACGGACACGATGCGCCGCGAGAAGGAGCTCGCCGCGAAGGGCCTGCACTTCGTGGGCTCCGGCGTCTCCGGCGGCGAGGAGGGCGCGCTGCTCGGTCCGTCGATCATGCCCGGCGGTCCCGCCGAGTCGTACGTGACGCTCGGCCCGATCCTCGAGAAGATCTCCGCCAAGGCCGAGGACGGCACCCCCTGCTGCGTGCACGTGGGCCCCGACGGCGCCGGCCACTTCGTCAAGATGGTGCACAACGGCATCGAGTACGCCGACATGCAGCTCATCGGCGAGGCGTACGACCTGCTCCGCACCGGACTCGACCTCGAGCCCGCCGAGATCGCGGACATCTTCGCCGAGTGGAACCAGGGCGACCTGGAGTCCTTCCTCATCGAGATCACCGCCGAGGTGCTGCGCCAGACCGACGCCAAGACCGGCAAGGCGCTCGTCGACGTCATCAAGGACGAGGCGGGCCAGAAGGGCACCGGCCGCTGGACCGTGAAGTCCGCGCTCGACCTGGGCGTGCCGGTCACCGGCATCGCCGAGGCGACCTTCGCCCGCGCCATCTCGTCCCAGGTGAAGCAGCGTGCGGCCGCGCGCGACGTGCTCACCGCGTCGACCGGCGACTTCCACATCAACAACCGCGAGGGCTTCGTCGAGGACGTGCGCCTCGCGCTGTACGCCTCGAAGGTCGTCGCGTACGCGCAGGGCTTCGACCAGATCCGCGCCGCCTCGGAGGAGTTCGGCTGGGACATCACGCTCGGTGACATGGCGAAGATCTGGCGCGCGGGCTGCATCATCCGCGCGCGCTTCCTCGACCGAATCACGGACGCGTTCCAGCGCGACGCGGACCTGCCGACGCTGCTCGTGGACCCGTACTTCTCGGACACGATCGCCGACGGCGTGGGCGCGTGGCGCCGCGTGGTCGCCCAGGCGGCGCTCACCGGAGTGCCGGCCCCGGCCTTCTCGTCGTCGCTGTCGTACTACGACTCGCTGCGTGCCGAGCGCCTGCCCGCCGCGCTGATCCAGGGTCAGCGCGACTTCTTCGGCGCGCACACCTACAAGCGCGTCGACATGGACGGCACCTTCCACACGCTGTGGTCGGGCGACCGCACCGAGGTCGAGGCGTAACAGGCCTTCTGCTTGCTCCCGCACGGGGCGTCGGCTGCGGCCGGCGCCCCGTGCGGCGTCTCCCGGGCGTGGGGTGGGTGCTGAGCGTGCCCGGCGCGCGCATCGTCCCACCGGACGATGCGGTGTGTCGGCGGGCATCGCCGGGGCCTCTAGGCTGGGCCGGGTGAGCATCGAGCTGGTGGGGCGCAGGCCCGAGGTCGCCCCCGAGCAGCTGATCGCCGCGCTGGTCCCGCCGCCGCACTTCGCGTCGGCGTCGTTCGACTCGTACGTGCCGGACCCGGCCCACCCGTCGCAGGGCGCCGCGCTCGCCGAGGTGCGAGAGTTCGCGGCGCCTCACCTGCGACGGTTCCGGTCGCGCAAGGGGCCCGGCATCGGGCTGTACCTCGACGGCGGATTCGGGGTGGGAAAGACCCACCTGCTCGCGTCGCTCGCGCACGCGCTGGGGCCGTCGCGCGCCGCCTTCGGCACGTTCGTGGAGTACACGAACCTGGTGGGCGCGCTCGGCTTCGCGAAGGCGCGCGAGGCGCTGTCCGAGTTCGGGGTCGTGTGCATCGACGAGTTCGAGCTCGACGACCCAGGCGACACGCTCATCATGGCGCGGCTCATGCGCGAGCTGACCGACGCGGGGACGTGCGTCGCCGCGACGTCGAACACGCTGCCCGATGCGCTGGGCGAGGGGCGCTTCGCCGCCGACGACTTCCAGCGGGAGATCCAGGCGGTCGCGCGGGTGTTCGAGACCGTGAGGATCGACGGTCCGGACTACCGCCACCGCGGCTCGCTGGACTTCCCGGCACCGTCCTCGGACGAGGTGCTCGCCGAGCTGGCGGCGGGGGACGGCGGTGCCTCGGTGACGTGGGGCGCGATCGTGGCCGACCTCGTGCATGTGCATCCGTCCCGCTACGGGGCGTACGTGGACGGGGTGGAGCGGCTCGCGATCAGCGGTGTCGCGCCGCTCGAGGATCAGAACCAGGCGCTGCGGGTGGTCGCGCTCGTGGACCGGCTGTACGACCGCGACGCGGTGGTCGCGGCGTCGGGTGTGCCGCTGCCCGAGGTGTTCACGCCCGAGATGATGCGGGGCGGATACCGCAAGAAGTACCTGCGCGCGCTGTCCCGGCTCGAGTCGATGGCCCACGCGGCGCTGGAGCACACGCGGCCCGTGTGACGGGTCCGGTCAGCGCTCCTTCTTGTTCTTCTTCTTGTTCTTCTTCTTGTTCTTCTTCGCCTGCGGGGCGGAGGCGGGCGCCGCATCGTCCGCGCCGCCCTCGCCGTCCTGGCCGCCCTTGCCGCCCGCATCGTCCGGGGGCAGAAGCGCCTCGAGGCGCGCCCGCTCGGCCGCCACGTCGAAGCCGGCCGGCGGCCACCCGAGGTCCATGTCCTCGAGGGTGTCGACGAGGAGCTGGGTGACGGCGAGCCGCGCGTACCACTTGCGGTCGGCCGGGACGACGTGCCAGGGCATCGAGGGGGTAGAGGTCGCGTCGAAGACGTCCTGGTAGGCATGCATGTACTCGTCCCAGCGCTCGCGCGCGTCGAGGTCGCTCGGGTCGTACTTCCAGAACTTCTCGGGGCGTTCGAGGCGCTCGGCGAGGCGTCCGAGCTGCTCACCGGGCGAGATCATCAGGGCGACCTTCACCACCGTGATGCCGGCGGCCTCCGTCTCGCGCTCGAAGCGGTTGATCTCGGCGTAGCGCTGCTGCCACGGGTCCCCGTCGACGAGCCCGGCGACGCGCGCGATCAGCACGTCCTCGTAGTGGGAGCGGTCGAACACGCCGATGCGGCCGGGGCGGGGGAGCGCGCGGCGCACGCGCCACAGGTAGTGGTGGCGGAGCTCCTCCGGTGTGGGCGCGCCGAACGAGCGCACCGCGACGCCCTGCGGGTCGACCATGCCGAGCACGTGCCGTGAGATGCCTCCCTTCCCCGACGTGTCCATGCCCTGGAGGACCAGCACGATGGCGCGCGAGCCGCCCGACCGGCCCTCCGCGAAAAGCATCTCCTGGAGGTCCGACAGCCGGGTGCCCAGCCTCGCCATGGCGGCCTTGCCCTCGGTCTTGCCGCCGCTGAAGCCGGGTGTGGCGCGGGTGTCGAACGAGCCGAGGTCGAAGTCGTCCCCCACACGCAGGATGTCCGACGGGCGCCCCCGCCATCCCGGAGCTGCCACGTGCGCCTCCCTGAACGTCGTCCTAACAGCCCACGATAACGGCGCCCCACCGGTCGCGGAGCGGTGGGGCTCCTGCTAAACCGGGTGGTGAGGCCCACCGGGAGCCTCGGGGGGTGAACAGTCATGTCGAGCAACACGGGTGCGAACGCCGGATGGGGCGGCACGTACTTCCTGGCGATCGTCGGGTCGGCGGTGTGGTTCTGGCAGCAGGCCGACGGGTTCTGGGAGCACGTCGGCGCGTTGCTGCAGGCGCTGGTGTGGCCGGCGTTCCTGATCTACGACGTGTTCGAGGCGCTCAACGCGTAGAGGCGGCGCGAGACCTGAGCGGTCGCGTGGGTCGGTTGCGTCCTGGGGGTGTGTTGGCGTGCGCCCGCGCCGCCTTGGCGGGCTGATGTCCCCGGGCCTGTGCGCGCTGGAAATTGTCCACATACCAGGGACGATGCTGCTGTGGCGTTGTCGGACCCTGGTGGTGGACTGGTTCCATGGAGTTCTCGGTGCTGGACGTCGCGAAGGGCTTGGTGCCGCTCAAGCCCTTCGAGCAGCGTGACCTGCGCACGCTGTCCGAGGACGAGCTCGCGACCGCGTTGGAGGTCGCCGGCAAGCTGGCACGGCTGGCGGACGTGCCGAGCGTGATGCTCGCCGCGGAGGTCCAGCGCCGTTCCAAGGACAAGCCCGGGGGTGGGATGGCGCGCAGGCGCGGGCACCGCAACGCCGCGGGTTTGGTGGCCAAGCAGCGGGGCGGGTCGGCCGGTCAGGCGCACGATGCGATCGCCACCGGCGGGCTGTTCGGCAGCGACGACGGCGACGGTGACGGTGACGAGAACTCCGGGGGCAGCGAGTCCGTGCCGTTCCCGCATGTGGCGGCCGCGGTCAAGGCCGGCGACCTCTCAAGCGCGCAGGCCGCACTGCTGATCGAGACCCTCGAAGCGTTGGACGGTGCGGGCGAGGAGGTCGAGCAGGCACTGGTGGCCAAGGCGTTGAAGCTGTCGCTGGCGGACCTGCGCAAGGCGTGCCTGGCGCTGCGGGCACGGTGGGACCAGGACCGGTGGTCCGAGCGCGAGAAGCGCCAGCGCGGCGAACGCTACCTGGCGCTGACGGAGAACGCCGACGGGATGGTCCGCATCACGGGGCTGTTGGATCCGGCGTCGGCGGCACCGATCAAGACGTGGTTCGACGCCCAGGTCAAGGCCGCCTTCCGCCAACGCCGCGAGGAAGGCCTGGGAGCGGCCCCGGCAGGTGAGGCCGGCCGGATCCGCGTCGACGCGCTCGTGGACCTCACCCGCCACGGGATGCGCTGCGAGGCGCCCGGCTCAGGAGTGTCCACGGAGGTCGTGATCCGTATCGACCACGACGCGCTGCGCACCGGGGTGGGGCTCGGCTCCTGTGATGCGGTGTCCACGCCGTTGTCGGCCGGTCAGACGCGACGCCTGGCCGTCGACATGAAGGTGCTCCCGATCGTTCTCGGCGGCGGCTCCCAGGTCCTCGACGTGGGCTACGCCCGCCGCTTCTTCACCCCCGCCCAACGCCACGCGTTGGCCGAACGTGACGGCGGCTGCGCCTTCTGCCACGCCCCCGTCGCCTGGTGCGACGCCCACCACATCGCCTGGTGGAAGGACCACGCCGGCCCCACCGACCTGTCCAACGGGGTGCTCCTTTGCACGAGATGCCACCACCGCATTCACGACGACGGCTGGCAGGTACGCGCCACCGCGACCAAGGTGTGGTTCATCCCGCCCACATCGGTCGACCCCCAGCAGCGACCCCGCCAAGGCGGCAAAGCCGCCCTCGAGGTCAACTTCGCCAGCACCACCCGCGCCAGCACCACCGCCCCACCCAGATGACCCCGCCCCGACGGCGCCCACCCAACCGGGAGGCGCCGCACCGGCACGCCCGGAAGGCGCTACGAGCGGGCGTGGGGCGATCAGCGCGGCAAGGCTTACTCCGCCGCCACCAGCGCCACCGCATCGGGCGCGAGCACGAGCCCGTCCTCGGTCGCCTCCACCGACCCGAAGGTCGCGAGTGCCGCGGAGGCGGCCGCGACGAGCATCGGCGCGTCCGACAGGTTCGCGTGCACGCGCACCGGGCCGTGCATCGTCAGCTGGCGCGGCGCCTGCTCCGAGGCGCCCGCGGGGTGCGCGGCCCAGGCCTCGGCCGAGAGCGTGAGCGCGCGCGCCTCCATGACCGAGGCGACCCATTGCTCGATGAGCCGATGCGACGCGGAGGAGGCCGACACCCCGGACCCGAGCTTCGACCGCAGGAACGTCTGCCGGTCCTGCGGATCGGGGACCTGGATCGACCCGCCGTACAGCTCCTCCCAGCCGTGACCCGCGAACTCGCTCATGCGCCCCTCGGAGACCGCGGAGCCCAGCGGCTCGTCGTGGTCCGTGAAGAACATGAACGGCCGGGTCTCCCCGTACTCCTCGCCCATGAACAGCATCGGCGTGAAGGGCGAGAGCAGCACCAGCGCGAGCGACGCGGCCTGCCCGCCGGGGGACAGGCGCGACGCCGGCCGGTCCCCGAGCGCGCGGTTGCCCACCTGGTCATGGTTCGAGGCGAACACGACGAAGCGCCGGCGGTCGGTGGACGCCGGTACCGGCTTGCCCCAGTCCTCGCCGCGGAAGGTGGAGAAGCCGCCGTCGTGCAGGAACACGTCGCGGTAGACCTTGTCGAGCGCCTCGATCGTCCCGAAGTCGCCGTAGTAGCCGTGGCGCTCGCCCGTGAGGTACGCGTGGAGCGCGTGGTGGACGTCGTCGGCCCACTGGGCTGTCATGCCGAGCCCGCCGTCGGCGACGGGGGTCACCATGGCGACGTCGTTGAGGTCGGACTCCGCGGTCAGCGAGAGCGGTCGCCCCAGCCGCGCCGCCAGCGCCGCGGTCTCGTCGGCGAGCTCCGCGAGGATGTGGCGCTCGGAGTCGTCGACCAGTGCGTGCACCGCGTCCAGGCGGAGCGCGTCGATGTGGAAGCCCTCGAACCACCGCAGCGCGTTGTCGACGATGAAGCGCCGCATGCCCTCGGCCGAGGGCTGGTCGAGGTTGACCGCCCAGCCCCAGGGCGTCTCGTGCGCGTCCGTGAAGTAGGGGCCGTACTGGGCGAGGTAGTTGCCGTCCGGGCCCAGGTGGTTGTAGACGATGTCGAGGCACACCCCGAGCCCGTGCTGATGCGCGCGGTCGACGAACCGCTGCAGCGCCGCCGGGCCGCCGTACGCCTCGTGGACCGCGTACAGCGCGACGCCGTCGTAGCCCCAGCCCCGGTCGCCCGGGAAGGCCGCGAGCGGCATGAGCTCGATCATCTCGACGCCCCGCGCCGCGAGGTCGCGGAGCTGGTGGCCGTCGATCGCGTCGAGCGTCCCGCCGGGGGTGAAGGTGCCCACGTGGAGCTCGTAGTGGACCGCTCCGCGGGCGTCCAGGCCGGCCCAAGCATCGTCCGCCCACGCGTAGGCGGCGGTGTCGAACGTCCGCGAGGAGCCGTGCACGCCGTGCGGCTGCCAGGCGCTGCGGGGGTCCGGGAACGGTCCGTTGCCGTCGACGACGAACGCGTAGTCGGTCCGTGCCGGCAGCCGCGGGCCCTCCCACCAGCCGTCGGCGGACGGCCGCATGGCGGCCGTGACGGGAGCGTCCGCCGGGCCGATGCGGCACTCGACCTTGGTCGCGGCGGGCGCCCAGACCCGCACCGGGGCGCTCACACCCGCTCCAGGAGCGCGACCGGGTGGTTCCTCAGCAGCTGCGCGAGCGGCGCCGAGCCGCCCTCGATCACCTGGCGGCCGATGACGTCGCGCCAGTGGCCCTCGGGCAGCTGGACCGTGTGCTCGGACCACCCGCCCAGGCGCTCGAGCTCGAGCGCGGCGCGCGTCGCCACCGTGATGGACTCGACCTCGTCGCCGGCGGTGCGGGCGAACACGACCGCGTGACCCGAGGAGGATGCGAGGGGCACGTAGCCCGCCTGCGCGCCGATGAACGCCTCGGGGTGGTCGCGGCGCAGGCGCAGCGCCGCCGAGGTGACGAGCAGCTTCTCCTCGGCGAGGCCGCGCGGCTTGGCCCGCCGGCTGAGGCGGCGCAGCGTCTCGTCGCGCAGGTCGAAGTCGACGGGGCGGCGGTTGTCGGGGTCGACGAGGCTGGGAGCGAGCAGCTCCGTGCCCTGGTAGACGTCCGGGACGCCGGGGATCGTGAGCTGCAGGAGCTTCTGGCTGAGGATCGCGGCGCGCACGCCGGTCGCGGTGAGCCGGTTCCAGCCCTCGACCGCCTCGCGCACCGCTGGGTCGGCGTGGGTGGTCTGCGCGAACCACAGCACCTGCGACTCGTAGGTCTCGTTGACCGACGTCCACGTGGTGTGGGACTTCGCCTCCCGCATCGCCTTGAGGAGGTAGCCCTCGAGGCGGTCCCAGGCCATGAGGCCGTCCTCGTCGGACGTGCCGACGAGGGTCTGCCACCAGAGGTTCTCGGTGCGCCCGTCGAGCTCGGCCGGGCGCAGCTCCTCGGTGATGGCGCGCAGGTGCTGGACCAGCTCGTCCCACTGGTCCGCGGCCTCCGACAGCACGCCGAGCCGCGCCCGGACGTCCTCCGAGCGCTTGGTGTCGTGGGTCGACAGGCACGTCATGGCGTGGGGGAAGATCTGCTGCTGCTCGTGGGCCCACGCGTGGAACGCGGCGGGCGGCATCGCGAAGCGGCCGGCGGGGGAGCCGACCTCGCACAGCGGCAGCAGGTGGGTCCACCGGTAGTAGGCGGTGTCCTCGACGCCCTTCGCCATCACCGCGCCGCAGGCCTGCTGGAAGCGGGTGATGAGCTCGGCGCGCTTGGCGTCCGTGGTGCGGCCGGCCGAGCCGACCTCCGCCCCCTTGATGAGGTCCACCACCACGTCGAGCGTCTCGTGACGCTCGGGGTCGAGCACCCGGCGGGCCCGCTCGGCGGCGTGGTCGATGACCTCGGCGGAGGCGGGGCGCGCCTTCTCGCCGGCCACCACGTAGGCGCGGTACCGGTCGAAGGTGACGAGCAGTGTGCGGAGGCAGTCGTAGAGCGCCCGCCAGGTGTGGTCGCGCAGGCGGACGTCCGTGGTGCAGATGTTGTGCGCGATCGTCGCGAGGCGGTGGACCTCGCTCGAGAGGGACTCGCGCACGATCTCCCACTTGGCGGCGTCGATCATGTCGGGCAGCTCGCCCATGGCGTCGCCGGCGACCCGGTGGAGCGTGCCGGCGAGGGGTGCGGCGCCGGAGGGGTCGCGCAGCAGCGCGCCCACCCGCCACGAGGCGTCGTAGCCGGTGGTGCCGGCGCAGCGCCACGTGGTCGGCAGCCGCTCCTCGTCCTCGAGGATCTTCTCGACCACGATCCACGCGCCGTTGGTCGCCTCGGACAGCCGGGCGATGTAGCCCTCCGGGTCGGCCAGGCCGTCGGGGTGGTCGATGCGGAGCCCGTGGAGGGTGCCGTCGTTGATGAGGGCGACGATGCGCTCGTGGGTCGCGTCGAACACGTCCTCGTCCTCGACCCGCACCGCCACCAGCGAGCCGACGTCGAAGAAGCGCCGGTAGTTGAGCTCCTCGTTCGCGACCCGCCAGTACGCGAGCCGGTAGTGCTGCTCCTCGACGAGCGACGCGAGCGGCAGGTGCTCGGTGCCGGTGCGGATCGGGAACACGTGGTCCCAGTAGCGCAGGACGGGCACCTCGCCGCGGTCCTCGAGCCCGGGCACGACCATGTGGTCGACGGACAGCTCGCCCGCGGACAGCACGGTGCCGATGCGCTGGCCGAGCACCGGCATCAGCACGGGCTCGCCGGACTCCCAGTCGACGTCGAACCAGTGCGCGAACGGCGACTCGAGCCCGTGCTCCAGGACCGACCACAGCGCCTTGTTGTGGAACACGGGCGTCGGCACGGCCATGTGGTTGGGGACCACGTCCGCGACCAGCCCGATGCCGCGCTCGCCGGCCTGCCACGACAAGTTACGCAGCCCCTGCTCGCCGCCGAGCACCTCTGCGATGCGCGAGTGGTCGACCACGTCGTAGAAGTGCGTCGAGCCCGGTGCGGCCGTGAGGATGGGGGAGAGGTACAGGTGCGAGACGCCCAGCGATGCGAAGTAGTCGAGGCGCGCCGCCGCGTCCGCGAAGGTGAAGTCCTCGCTCAGCTGCAGGCGGTAGGTGGACACGGGGACCTGTGCGCCGACGCGGTGCCCCTGCCTCTTCGTGCTCCTCGATCGATCGTGCGTGACGTCTGTCGTCATAGAGAGAACCAGCCTCCTCAGGGTGTGACCATCATGACAGACACGCCCCGGGGAGGCTGGTATTCCCTTGGGAGGGCTTTTACTTCACCCTGACCTCGATCTCGACCGGGATGTTGCCGCGCGTGGCGTTCGAGTACGGGCACATCTGCTCCGCCTTCTCGGCGACCCGGTCGGCGGTCTCCTGGTCCAGGCCGGTCGCGGTGACGGTGAGCCGCACGCCGAGCCCGAAGCGGTTGAGGGCGACCGGGCCGATGCCGACCCGCGCGGTCACCCGCGACTCGACCAGCTTCACCTTGAGCAGCTTCGCCGCGCCCTGGAAGGCGGAGTTGAAGCACGCCGCGAAGCCGGACGCGAACAGCTGCTCGGGGTTGGTCTTCTTGGGCTTGGTGAGCGGGTTGGGGATGACGAGGTCGAGGTCGAGCAGCCCGTCGCTCGTGGCGACGCGGCCGTTGCGGCCGTCGCCCGTCGCGGTCGCCTCCGCGGTGTAGAACGCCTTAGGCCGGCGCGGCGCGCCGTCGTGCGTCGTCTCCTCGCCGGGGGTGATGTCGACGGCGTCCTCGGTCGCCACGGTGTCGGTCTGCTCGGTCATGCGCTCCTCCTGGGGTCGTGGGGGTCCCACCGCCGGAATGGACCGACGGTTGTAGAGTTACTAGTACGTCTACATGAAGCCGAACGCAAGTCGGGGCAGGATGGATTCCCGGAGGAGCGAACGAATCTCGCGAGAGGAGCGGTGATGACGACCGTGACAGCCGGACCTCCGCGCCCCGTGCGCGGCTCCGGCGTGCGCGACGCGATCCTCGACGTCGCCGCCGCGCAGTTCGCCGAGCACGGCATCCGCGCGGTGAGCGCGGACCGCATCCTCGCGGAGGCGGGCTTCTCGAAGGTCACCTTCTACCGGCACTTCCCGACCAAGGACGATGCGGTGGTCGCCTACCTCGAGCGCGAGCTCGCCCGCGTGCGCGCCGTGATCGAGGCGTCTGCCGCGGACGACATCGACCTCGGCGCGCTGTCCGCGGCCCTCACCGAGGAGATGTGCCGGCCCCACTTCCGGGGCTGCCCGTTCATCAACGCCGCCGCCGAGTACCCGGACCCCGAGCACCCCGTGCGCCGCGTCGTCGCCGACTTCCGCGCCCTCATGCTGGGGGCGATCGACGCGTGGCTGGAGCGCCGTGGCGTGCGGGAGCGTGCCGCGCTGGCCGAGCAGATCATGATGCTGCGCGACGGTGCGCTCGTGGCCGGCTACCTCGACCACGACCCGGACGGCGTGGCCCGCGCTCTCGCGGGCGCGATCGGCGCGCTCGTCGACGACGCTGTCGACGACGCCGTCGACGAAGCGGTCGGCGACGGGGTCGAGGACGCGTCGTGACGGACGCATGGGAGGTGCGGGACTGGCGCGTCCGCGTCGCGGACCTCTACGCGGAGGTCAGGAGCGAGCCCGATCCCGAGGTCGCCCACCGCATGTGGGCGCACGGGCGTGCGGCCCTGCTGCGGGACCACCCGGCGACGCCGGTGCCGGCGGCGGCCCGCGCATCGTTCACCCCCGAGGTGGCGCCGTACGACCCGGCCCTGCGCTTCGTCGTCCCGGTCGAGGAGGCGGCGCCGGAGCGTCGCGAGGTCCCCACGCCGACCGACGGCGTGGTGCCGTTCGAGCGCGTCGGCCGCGTGAGCCTTCCCGGCGTCGGCGGCCTCGACGTGTGGTGGCTCGACAGCTACGGCGGCGGGATCTTCGTGCCGCTCAAGGACGGCTCGCCCCGCACGTACGGGGGCGGCCGGTACGTCCTCGACACGGTCAAGGGAGCGGACCTCGGCGGCACGCGCGACGCGCTCGTGGTCGACCTCAACTTCGCCTACCAGCCCTCGTGCGCGTACTCGTCGGACTGGGTGTGCCCGCTGCCGGGGCCCGGCAACACCCTCGCCGTGGCGGTCGAGGCCGGCGAGCTGTACGTGCCGGTCGAGGGCTAGGTCTGGGGCTGGTCCGCCGCCGGATCGTCGAGCGAGTCGTGGTGCGCCGCGGACATCCGGAGCAGCTCGATGACCGTCTTGGGGTGGTAGGCGGACAGCCGGTCGGCCACGAGCGACATCACCGCGCCGGTGCCGACGTCCGTGAGGCGCAGCACGATGTCCGTGAGCCGCCCCGTGACCTCGACCTCGAGGCCGTGGCGCGCGAAGGTGCCCATGAGGTAGGCGCGCTCCGGGTGCGCCGCGAAGAAGCCGTGGGGGAGGCCGAGCACGTGCACCTGCGTGGGCGTGACCGCGAGGCAGACGTGGGGCGGCAGCTCCGCATGGTGGGCCGCGAGGTCCTCGCCGAGGTGCGCGCCGGCCGCGACCGTCTCGGGCGCGCCGGTGTCGTCGTGCGCGACGTGGCTGTCGGCGCGGCCGTTCCAGATCGGGTCGTCGAGCGCCGTCTCCGGCATGAACTCGGCGACGTCCATGATGCTGTCGTCGCCGGTGGCGGCCCTCGCCGCCGTCTTGAGCCGTTCCTCGCGTGACATGCTCCGCCTCCTCCGGGCGCCCAGGCCGCGACGCCCTCCCTGCCACCGTACGCGCAGGTCCCGGGGCGGTGCAGGGGAGCGGGCGGGGATGTGGGCGGTCGGCGATGCGGCGTGCCGTGGCCCGCGTCCCTGGGACCTCCGGCCCTCTCGCGGCCCCTCGAGCGGTGAAACGATTCACGTCAGGTGTTCGCGTCTCCAGCGGTGTCGGCCGCGCGCGGGCCCGGGAATGGAGGTGCGACGTGGCACATCGGATGATCTGGAACCAGACCGCCTACTTCGGCGCGGGGGCCATCGAGGTGATCCCCGGAGAGCTCGAGTCGCGAGGCTTCTCGAAGGCGTTCGTCGTGTCCGACAAGGTCCTGATCGAGTCCGGCGTCACCGCGAAGGTGACGGCGCTCCTCGACGCGGCGGGATTCCCGTACGAGGTGTACTCCGACGTGCTGCCCAACCCGCCCATCGAGAACGTCCAGGCGGGCGTCGAGGCCTTCACGACCGCGGGCGCCGACGTGCTCATCGCGGTCGGCGGCGGCTCGCCGCAGGACACCTGCAAGGCGATCGGCATCATCATCGCGAACCCGGAGTTCGCGGACGTGCGCTCGCTCGAGGGCGTGGCGCCGACCAAGAACCCCTCGGTCCCGATCATCGCGGTGCCCACCACCGCGGGCACCGCGTCGGAGACCACGATCAACTACGTCATCACCGACGTCGAGCTCAACCGCAAGTTCGTGTGCGTCGACCCCCACGACATCCCGATCCTCGCGGTCGTCGACGCCGACATGATGGCCACCGCGCCCCGCGCGCTCAAGGTCGCGACCGGCCTGGACGCGCTCACGCACGCCATCGAGGGCTACACCACCAAGGGCGCGTGGGAGCTGTCCGACCTCTTCCACCTCAAGGCCATCCAGGTGATCGCGGCCTCGCTGCGCGCCGCGGCCGACGGGGACGGCGAGGCGATGGAGCGCATGGCGCTCGCGCAGTACATCGCCGGCATGGGCTACTCCAACGTGGGACTTGGCATCGTGCACGCGATGGCGCACCCGCTCGGCGCGTTCTACGCGGCCCCGCACGGCGTCGCCAACGGCATCCTGCTCGCCCCCGTGATGGCGTTCAACGCACCCGAGACGGGGGAGAAGTACCGCGACATCGCCGCTGCCTTCGGCGTCGAGAACGCCTACGGCATGCCGCTCGACGAGGCCCGCGAGGCCGCCGTCGACGCCGTCGCGCAGCTCACGCGCGACCTGGGCAACCCGCTCGGCATCGACGAGATCGGGGCCAGGTCGGAGGACATCCCGGCGCTCGCGCAGGCCGCGTTCGACGACGTCTGCGCGGGAGGCAACCCCCGCGAGACCACCGTCGCGCAGTTCGAGACGCTGTACCGCTCGCTCCTGGGCGTGTCCGTGGGCTGACCTGGGACGATGCGCGAGGGCCGTCGGCGGGAGCCGGCGGCCCTCGTCGCGTCCGGTCGGATCCCTACACGCCCTCGACCGCCTCCAGCCGGCCGGTGCGCACCGCCGCGACCAGCGCCGCGTGGTCGCGCTCGGCGACGTCCGCGTAGCGCCGGGACCAGACCGCGATGGCTTCGTCGAACGTCGTGCCGTTGCCGAGGTAGCCCCGGATGGCGCCCGCGCCGGCGCTCTGCGCGTGCGCCCTTGCCAGCAGCGCGCCGCACACCCCGGCGTAGCCCGCGAGCGCCGCGGGCGTGAGCGCCTCGAGGTCGACCGCGCCCTTCATGTCCCGGAACTGGCGGATGTAGTAGTCGTGGCCGTCGTACGCGAACCAGCCGAGGAATCGGTCCGACACCGCCTGCATGACGCGCTGCCCGGTCACCACCCGCCAGCCCTCGCGGCCTGGGCCGCCCGGCGTCGAGAGCGCGCGCCGCGCCTGGGCGAAGGGCATCCCGCCGTGGCTCACGAGCACCGAGGGGCGCGCCTCCTTCGCCTGGAGGAACAGGGGCTCGCCGGACGGGCCGACGAGCAGCACGATGTGGGCACGCAGCCCGACCGACCCGACGCCGACCGCGCGGAACGCCCCGTCGACCACCGTGAACTGCTCGAGCAGCGCGACCACGTCGGGCGCCGTCGTGTCCCGGTACGCCTCCATGAGCCGCAGGGCCGCCTCCGGCGCCACGAGGCCCAGGTGGCGCAGCACGGGCGGCTCATCGACGATCCGCAGCGCGGTCCCCGAGCCCTCGGTGGTGATGGAGCGCAGCACGCGGGTCGACGTGCGGCGTCGCGCCTTCCGCTCGGCCTTGCGCATGAGGTCGCGCACCGCGGTGCCCCGGGCCGACTCCTCGAGGCGATCGGCCTCGACCCGGTAGTAGAAGCGCTCGAGGGCGGTCATCTCGAAGAGCCGGTGGAGCGCGCGACGGTAGGCCCGCACCGCCTCCGCCACCGCATCGCCGCACTCGTCCTCCGACGCGCCGACGTCCCTGCCGGCGAGCACGATGCTCGCGCCGAGGCGCTTGACGTCCCATTCCCACGGGGCGACGGTGACCTCGTCGAAGTCGTTGAGGTCGAACATCAGCCGGCGCTCGGGGGAGGCGTAGAGCCCGAAGTTCGCCACATGGGCGTCCCCGCAGGCGACGACCCGCACGTCGGTGCGCGGGGCGTCGCGGAGGTCGTGGGCCATCTGGGCGGCGCTTCCCCGGTAGAAGGCGAAGGGCGACTGCATCATGCGCCCCACGCGGATCGGCACCATGTCGGGCATGCGGGTCGCGTGCTGCTCCTCGAGCAGGCCGATGACGTCCCGGTCCGGCAGGTCGAGCGCGGCGTGGTCCCGCCGCCTCAGCGCGTGGCGGAGCTCGCGACCGCGCCGGAGCTGCTCGGAGAGCGTCGGGCGCGCCTCGAGCGGATCCTGCGAGACGGGCATGCCTCCATCATCGAGCGGCGCGCCGCCGGGCGCGCGGGCTGGAGACGACAGAAGGCCCCCGGGGCGAACCCGGGGGCCTTCGTGCGTGGTGGGCGATACTGGGATCGAACCAGTGACCTCTTCCGTGTCAGGGAAGCGCGCTACCGCTGCGCCAATCGCCCGTCTTCTCCAGACGGAGCGACCGCCGGCTTCCCCTGGGGGAGACCGGCGGTCCTTGGAGCGGACGACGGGACTCGAACCCGCGACCCTCACCTTGGCAAGGTGATGCTCTACCAACTGAGCCACGTCCGCGTTGCCGGGGCAGAAGCCTCGGACTTCATGAGGATCCCGAAGGAACCTCGTGGTGGGCGATACTGGGATCGAACCAGTGACCTCTTCCGTGTCAGGGAAGCGCGCTACCGCTGCGCCAATCGCCCGAGGTGGAGATGGGATTCGAACCCACGTATACGGCTTTGCAGGCCGCTGCCTCGCCTCTCGGCCACTCCACCGTAGTGCCGTAACCTAGGGCTACGACGCTCCGAGCGGACGACGGGACTCGAACCCGCGACCCTCACCTTGGCAAGGTGATGCTCTACCAACTGAGCCACGTCCGCATGTCTGGGCTGTTGCCCTGACGAGAGATAGACCTTAGCGGATATCGGCGCGCGAAACCAAATCGGCGGGCGGCTGAGCGTGTCGCCCCGTTCGGCCCCCGTTCACCGCCACCGCTAGCGTGGGCGGCATGCGATGGGAGGACGATCCGCGCCGGTCCGGCAGCGCCGCGTTCCGGGGCGTTCGCGCGTCCCGGCCGGTCGAGCACGTCGACCTCGCGCGGCACGCCGCGCGGGTGGCGGAGGGCGGGTTCTGGGTCGTCGTCGCGACCTTCGAGGGCCGCCTCGACGCGTGGCGCATGGCCGACGTCGAGAGGGACGATGCGGTGCCCGAGCCGGCGCCCGGCCGGGAGTGGGAGGGCCCGTCGCCCGAGGCGTGGACCACGTCCCTGGACAGGGACGCCTACGTCGCGGGCGTGGACGCGATCCGCGCCGACATCCGCGAGGGCGAGGTCTACCAGGTCAACCTGTGCCGCATGCTCGAGGCGGCCCTGCCCGCCGCCGAGCCCGGCCCCGACGCGGTCGCGCTCGCGCATCGTCTCGCGACGGGCAACCCGGCCCGCTTCGCCTCGCGCATCGTCATCCCGCGCACGGAGTCGTGGCCGGGCGCCTGGGTCGTCTCGGCGTCGCCGGAGCTGTACCTGCGGGTGGACGGCCCCCGCGTCGCGTCGAGCCCGATCAAGGGCACGTGCGCGCCGGGGGAGTCGATGCTGCCCAAGGACGAGGCGGAGAACGTGATGATCACGGACCTCATCCGCAACGACGTCTCGCACGTGGCGATGCCCGGATCGGTCACGGTGCCGGAGTTCCTGGGCCTGCACGAGCACCCGGGCCTCGTGCACCTGCAGTCGACCGTCGAGGCCCGGCTCGCGCCCGCCTACGACTGGACGCCGGAGCTGTGGCCCGCGCTGCTCGACGGGACGTTCCCGCCCGGCTCGGTGTCGGGCGCGCCGAAGTCGTCGGCGCTGCGCATCATCGACCGCGAGGAGACCACCGACCGCGGTGCGTACTGCGGCGGCATCGGCTGGATCGACGCGGACACCCGGACCGCCGAGCTCGCGGTCGGCATCCGCACCTTCGCGTGGTCCCCGGACCAGGGCGGACGCCTCCGCTTCGGCACCGGTGCGGGCATTACGTGGGGATCTGACCCATATGGGGAGTGGGAGGAGACCGAGCTCAAGGCGCGTCGGTTGATCGGCCTGGCCTCGGGCACCACAATGACGCCATGACAACGCTGGTGTGGGCTGGGGGGCTCCTGCGTGCCGAGGACGATCCGATCGTCCGCGCGGGGGACCACGGATGGACCGTCGGTGACGGCGTGTTCGAGACGATGGAGGTGGTCGGCGGCCGCGCGTTCGCGCTGCGCCGACACCTCAAGAGGCTGGCCTACTCGGCCGCGCGCATGGGCATGCAGCCCGTGGACGAGGACGCGGTGCGGGAGGCGATCGGCGAGGTGCTCGCCGCCGGGACCGGGCTCACGCGGGTGCGCGTGACGGTCTCCTCGGGTCCGGGGCCGATGTCCTCGGCCCGCGGGACGGGACCGCACACCATCGTCGTGACCGCGAACGACGGGCCCGCGCTCACCGAGTGCCGGGCCGTCCGCGTGCCGTGGCGGCGCAACGAGCGCTCGCCCATCGCGGGCGTGAAGAGCACGTCGTACGCCGAGAACGTCGTGATGATGGAGTTCGCGCGCTCGCGCGGCGCCGACGAGGCGCTCATGGCCAACACCCACGGCCACCTGTGCGAGGGCACCGCGAGCAACATCCTCATCGAGCGCGGCGACGAGATCGTCACGCCGCCGCTGGCCTCGGGCTGCCTGCCCGGCATCGTGCGCGGCCTCGCGCTCGAGTGGGGCTCCGACGCCGGGATCCCGATCCGCGCCGCCGCGCCGGGAGAGCTCGACATGGGCGTGCTCGACGAGGTGGTGCGCGGCGAGGCCTTCGCCGCGGTCACGTCCTCGACGCGCCGCGTCCAGCCGCTCACCGCGCTCGACGGCACGCTCGTGGAGAGGGGCCCGCTGCTCGAGCAGCTGGCGGCGGTCTTCGACGTGCACGCCGCGCGGGACGCGGACCCTGCACCGAGGCACTCCAAATAGCCGCTATAGTGGTCTCCGCACCGCAAGGGGCGATTGGCGCAGGGGTAGCGCGCTTCCTTCACACGGAAGAGGTCACTGGTTCGATCCCAGTATCGCCCACCACGACGAGAGGCCGTCCGGATCATCCGGACGGCCTCTCGGCTTTTCCAGGCACGATGCGCGCTCGTCACGCCGGGGTCGACGCCCTGGTCCTACGCTGAGGTGTGCGGCTCTTCGTGGGGATCATGACGCCCGACGCCGTGGACGACGCTCTCGACGCCGTCCTCGACGCCGCGGTCGTGTTCCGCGCGCGCGAGGCCGGGGTCGACCGGTGGACGCCGCGGGACGAGCGCCACGTCACGCTGCGCTTCATCGGCGAGACGGAGTCGCGCGCCGACATCGAGGCCGCCGCCGCGCTCGCGGCCGCGGCCTCGGGCCCGCCGCGGCTCCTCATCGGCCCGCTCGCGGTCGCGCTCACCGCACGCGTCGTCGCGCTGCCGGTCGAGGGCGCCGATCGCGCCGCCGACAGCCTCGACGCGGCGCTCGCGGAGGCCGGGCTGCCCGTCCGCGACCGGCCCTTCACGGGCCACCTCACGGTGGGGCGCTCGCGCCATCGCATCCGCGGCGCCGCCGCGCACGACGCGCTGCGGCACGCGCCCATCGCGGTGCCATGGCAGCCCGCCGCCCTGCACGTGGTCGCGAGCGAGCCGGGACCCGGCGTCCGCTACCGCGTGCTCTCCACCCATCCCTTCGCCGGACCGGGCGCCGCCGCCGCGTGACGCTTGCCCGCATCGTCGCGCGTCGCTAGCGTCCCCGTAAGGGATGGACGGGGAGGCGCGCATGGCAAGGACCGCGGGACGCGGACGGGCCCCCGAGCCGCCTGAGATGCCGGGCGCCGAGGCGGTCGACACCCAGCCCATCGACACCGCCAACACGCCCGCCGCGACCGACCCGCGCGTCGCGCGCTCCGTGCCGGAGGGCCTCGACGAGTTCCAGCTGGTCGAGTACCGGCCCGAGTACCGCGTCGACCTCGAGCGCATCCGCTTCTCGCCGTACTTCTCCCGCCTGTCCGCGGTCACCCAGGTGATCTCGCAGTCGGGGGCCGGGCTCGCGGTGCACAACCGCCTCACGCACTCGGTCAAGGTGACCGCCGTCGCCCGCGCCATCGCCGTCTCGCTCGCGGGTGACTGGGGCGAGCGCGGCGCGCTGGTGCGCGACCTCGGCGGCTGCGACGCCGTCGTCGTGCAGGCCGCGGCGAGCGCGCACGACCTGGGCCACCCGCCGTTCGGCCACCTGGGGGAGCAGACCCTCGACCGGCTCGCGCGCGAGCGCTTCGGGCTCGAGGAGGGCTTCGAGGGCAACGCGCAGACGTTCCGCATCCTCACGCGCCTCGACGAGTACGACCGTGCCGGCTCGGGCCTCAACCTCACCTCCGCGGTGCGCGCGGCGGTGCTCAAGTACCCGTGGACGCGCGCCGAGGGCGAGGGCTGGACGCCGGGGTCCGGCACGCCCCGCGGCCTCGCGCCCCGCCGGCCGGGGGAAGGCGCCCGCAAGTTCTCCGCCTACACGCTCGACCTCGACGACATGGAGGCCGCCCGCTCCGCCTTCCCGGCCATCGGCAGCCTCCAGCAGACCGTCGAGTGCTCGGTGATGGACATCGCCGACGACATCGCCTACTCGCTGCACGACCTCGACGACTTCTACCGCGCGGACCTGCTCAACCAGGCGGCCGTGTCCGCCGAGTTCCGCACCTGGATCCGGGACCGCGCCGCGCTCGCGCGCATCCCGCGCGAGGACCTGCTGCGCGCTCGCCGAACGCCGGGCCACGGCCTCGAGCTGCTGCGGCGCCGCCTCGTCAGCCACGACCCGTGGGTCGCGGGGGACGATGCGTTCGGCGAGTCGGTCGCCCGCGTCGCCGACGAGGTCGTGGACGGGCTGCTGTCGGTGCCGTACGACGGCTCCCTGGCGGCCGACCGCGCGCTCGCGGTCTTCATGGCCGGATGGATCGCGCGGCTGCAGCACTCGATCTCGGTGTCGCGCGACCCGGACGTGCGCTCGGGCCACGTCAGCCTGGACGCGGCGGCCTTCCACGACGTCGCGGTGCTGAAGTTCCTCCAGGAGCGGTTCGTGCTCCACCGCCCCGACCTCGCGCTCTATCAGCGCGGCCAGGCCAGCGTGATCGAGCGGCTCGTCACGAGCTTCGCGGCGTGGCTCGACGACGACGACGAGGTGCGCCGCGCCCCGCGCCGCCTGCTCGACCTCGTCGAGCTCGCGGCCGAGGACTACCTCAAGGTCCGCGACCGTCGCCCGGGGTCGCTGCCGACCACGGACGCGAGCGCGCTGCGCCGCTACGCGACCGGGCGCGGCATCATCGACTACGTCGCGTCGCTGTCCGACGCGCAGGCGATGTCGGTCGCCAACCTCGTCTCCGGCGCGTCCGAGCGCCTGTGGGACGGGGGACAGGGGCTGTAGGCGCGGCCCGCGGCGGCGGTGACCCGAGGCCCGCCGGCTCGGTAGCATCGTCCCGTACAACCGAACCTTCTAGGGAGTGACCTGTGCCCAGCGTGAATGCGACCATCGACGGCGTCGAGCGAGAGCTCGAGGCGGGCACGACGGGCACCGACCTGTTCGGCGACCGCAGGGACGTCGTCGTGATGCGCGTGGACGGCGCCCTGTGGGACCTCGCGCGCGAGGTCCCGGCCGGCGCGGACGTCGAGGCCGTCACCACGGCCGACCCCGACGGCCTCATGGTCCTGCGCCACTCGACCGCGCACGTGCTCGCGCAGGCCGTGCAGCAGGTGAACCCCGACGCCAAGCTCGGCGTGGGCCCGCCCATCGAGAACGGCTTCTACTACGACTTCGACGTCGAGACCCCCTTCACCCCCGAGGACCTCAAGGCCCTCGAGAAGGCCATGCAGCGCATCGTCAAGGAGGGCCAGGCGTTCGTGCGCCGCGAGGTCACCAAGGACGAGGCGCTCGCCGAGCTCGCCCACGAGCCCTTCAAGTGCGAGCTGCTCACGCACGACACCGCGGGCGCCGAGGGCGCGTCGGTCGAGATCGGCGAGGGCGACATCACCATCTACGACAACGTCCGCCGCGGCGGCGAGGTCGCATGGAAGGACCTGTGCCGCGGCCCGCACGTGCCGTCGACGCGCGTCCTGCAGAACGGCTGGTCGCTCATGCGCTCGGCCGCCGCGTACTGGAAGGGCTCGGAGAAGAACCCGCAGCTCCAGCGCGTCTACGGCACCGCGTGGCCCTCGAAGGAGGAGCTCGTCGCGTACAAGGAGCGCCTGGCCGAGGCCGAGCGCCGCGACCACCGCAAGCTCGGCGCGGAGATGGACCTGTTCTCCTTCCCGGACGAGATCGGCTCCGGTCTCGCGGTCTTCCACCCCAAGGGCGGCGTCATCCGCATGGAGATGGAGGAGTACTCGCGCAAGCGCCACGTCGAGGAGGGCTACGAGTTCGTCTACACGCCCCACGCGACCAAGGGCCACCTCTTCGAGGTCTCGGGCCACCTGGACTGGTACCGCGACGGCATGTACCCCCCGATGCACCTCGACGAGGAGCGCGACGCCGAGGGCAACGTGACCAAGCAGGGCCAGGACTACTACCTCAAGCCCATGAACTGCCCGATGCACAACCTCGTGTTCGACTCGCGCGGCCGCTCGTACCGCGAGCTCCCGCTGCGCCTGTTCGAGTTCGGCACCGTGTACCGGTACGAGAAGTCCGGCGTCGTGCACGGCATGACCCGCGCGCGCGGCTTCACGCAGGACGACGCCCACATCTACTGCACCCGCGAGCAGATGAAGGACGAGCTCACCAAGACGCTCGAGTTCGTGCTGGGCCTGCTCAAGGACTACGGCCTCGAGGACTTCTACCTCGAGCTGTCGACGAAGAACCCCGAGAAGTCCGTCGGCTCCGACGAGGTGTGGGACGAGGCCACCGAGACGCTGCGCGAGGTCGCGGTCGCCTCCGGTCTCGAGCTGGTCCCGGACCCGGGCGGCGCCGCCTTCTACGGCCCCAAGATCTCCGTGCAGACGCGCGACGCGATCGGCCGCACCTGGCAGATGTCGACCATCCAGCTCGACTTCAACCTGCCCGAGCGCTTCGAGCTCGAGTACACCGCCTCGGACGGCTCGCGTCAGCGCCCCGTGATGATCCACCGCGCGCTGTTCGGCTCGATCGAGCGCTTCTTCGCGATCCTCACCGAGCACTACGCCGGTGCCTTCCCGGTGTGGCTGGCCCCGGTCCAGGTGCGCGCGATCCCCGTCGCCGAGCCCTTCAACGACTACCTCCGCGAGGTCGTCGTCCGGCTGCGCGCCGAGGGCATCCGCGCGGAGCTCGACGCCTCGGACGAGCGGTTCCCCAAGAAGATCCGCACCGCGTCCAAGGAGAAGATCCCCTTCACGCTGATCGCCGGCGGAGACGACGCGGACGCGAACGCCGTGTCGTTCCGCTACCGCGACGGCAGCCAGGACAACCAGGTGCCGGTCGACGAGGCCGTCCGCCGCATCGTCGAGGCCGTGCGCACGAAGGCGCAGGTCTGACGACGTGACGGAGGCCTTCGACGCGGAGACGATGGGAGGGGTCCCGGACGGCTTCGAGCGTCTGTGGACGCCGCATCGTCTCGCGTACGTCGAGGGCGAGAAGCCCGCGGACCGCCCCGCGGGCTGCCCGCTGTGCAAGAAGGCCGAGTCGGACGACCGCGAGCACCTCGTGGTCCACCGCGGCGAGCACTGCTACGTGGTGCTCAACCTGTACCCGTACAACCCGGGCCACCTCATGATCTGCCCGTACCGCCACTTCGCCTGGTACACCGAGTGCACCGACGCGGAGCGCGACGAGATGAGCGCCCTCACGCAGCGGGCCATGCGGGTGCTGGCCAAGGTCAGCGGTCCGCAGGGCTACAACATCGGCATCAACCAGGGGGGAGCGGGCGGCGCCGGCATCTCCGGCCACCTGCACCAGCACGTGGTGCCGCGGTGGGAGGGGGACACCAACTTCCTCCCGATCGTGGCGCAGACCAAGGCCATCCCCCAGCTGCTCGACGACACGTGGCGGCGCGTCAGCGACGCCTGGAGAGAGGACGACTGAATGCTCGGCAGGCTCCGGCCCTACATGGCCGCCCTGTGGCAGGCGCCCGCGCGCTTCCTGCTCGCCCGGGGCATCCACCCCAACGTCATGACCGTGATCGGCACGGTGGGCGTGGTGCTGGGCGCGCTGCTGTTCTTCCCGCACGGCGGCATCTGGCTGTTCTGGGGCACGCTGTTCATCACGTTCTTCGTGGTGACCGACATGCTCGACGGCACGATGGCGCGCCTGGGCGGCAAGAGCTCGCGGCTCGGCGCGTTCCTGGACTCCACGCTCGACCGCGTGGCCGACGCGGCGATCTTCGGCACGCTCACGTGGGTGTTCATCGACATCGACCGCCTGACCGCGCTGGGCGCGCTGCTGTGCCTCGCGATCGGCTCGCTCGTGCCGTACGCGCGCGCCAAGGCCGAGGGCATGGGCGTCGCCGCGAACTTCGGCCTCGCCGAGCGTTCGGACCGCCTCGTCATCTCGCTGGTCGCCACCGGCTTCTACGGTCTCGGGCTGTTCCCGCTGTGGGTGCTCACCGCGGCGCTGTGGATCCTCACGGTGCTCGCGGCCATCACCGTCGGCCAGCGCATCTGGGCCGTGGTGCGCCAGGCGCGCCAGCACCCCGAGTGGAACGCGCGGCTCGACGGCCAGCCCCAGCCGTACCCGCACGAATGAACGGCATGCTCCTCGCGTTCCGCGCCTCGCGGTACGCGCCCCGTTCGCTCACCCGCGGCCTGCTGTGGTCGGGGACGATGCTGCAGTGGGCCAGGCGCGCCAAGCCCGCGCGCCGGCTCGAGGACAACCTCCACCGCGTGACCGGGCTCGAGGGCGGGGAGCTGCGCGCCCTGTCGCGCCGGGGCATGGCCTCGACCGCGCGCTACTACGCGGAGACGTTCGAGCTCGGGCGCATGACGCCCGCGGTCGTGGACGCGCGGGTCCGGCTCGACGACCCGCACGACGCGATGTCCCGTATCGAGGCCGACGGCCGCGCGGTCCTCGCGCTGTCGCACTCCGGCAACTGGGACCTCGTGGGCGCGTTCGCGTGCCGGCACATCCTGCCCGTCGTGTCCGTCGCCGAGGTCCTCAAGCCGCGCGAGGTGTTCGACGAGTTCGTCGCGCTGCGCGAGAAGGTCGGCATGCGCATCCTCGGCCACGAGGGCGGCTCCACCTTCCGCGAGCTCATCCGCATCGCGCGCACCGACAACGTCCTGGTGTGCCTGCTCGCCGACCGCGACCTGTCCGGCTCGGGCATCGAGGTCGACATGTGGGGCCACGGCGTCAAGGTCGCGCCCGGCCCCGCCGCGCTGTCCGCCGCAACCGGCGCGCCGCTGTTCCCCGTGCACGTGCACTATGAGCGCCTGCGCGGCCGCGCCCGCCTGCGCGCGCGCTCGCGCTGGGGCGTCGTGCTGCGTTTCGGCCCGGTGATCGAGCCCGCCGACGCGCCCGCCGACGACCGCGTCGGGCACCTGTCGCGCGCGTGGGTACAGTTCATGAGCGAGGCCATCGGGGACCACCCCGAGGACTGGCACATGCTGCAGCGGTTCGGGTGGACGGAGACCAACGGGTGAGGATCGGCATCGTCTGCCCGTACTCGCTCGACCGGCCCGGCGGCGTCCAGCTCCACGTCCTCGACCTGGCGAAGGCGCTCATGGAGCGCGGCCACGAGGTCTCGGTGCTCGCGCCCGCGGCCAAGGACACCCCCGTGCCCGCGTACGTCTCGAGCGCCGGCCGGTCCGTGCCCATCCGCTACAACGGCTCCACCGCGCGCCTCACCTTCGGTCTCATGGCGGCGAGCCGCGTCCGCGAGTGGCTCAAGCTGGGCCACTTCGACGTGGTGCACCTGCACGAGCCCGGCGCGCCGTCGCTCAGCGTGATCGCGATGTGGGCCCGCGTGGGCCCCACGGTCGCGACCTTCCACTCGTCGCAATCCGAGTCGCTCGCGATGCGTCTAGGCAAGCCGTGGATCAAGCCCGGCTACGAGGAGCTCGACGCGCGCATCGCCGTGTCGCCCTCCGCGGCGGCCACCATCCGCGACCACCTGCGCGTCCAGGCGACCCACATCATCCCCAACGGCGTCGACACCTCCCGCTACGTGCGGGCCCGCGCCGACACGCGCTGGGAGGGCACCCGCGAGGCGCCCACCATCGGCATCCTCGGCCGCCTCGACGAGCCCCGCAAGGGCCTCGAGGACCTGCTCGCCGCGATCCCCGCGGTCCGCGCGCGCCACCCGCACGCGCGCTTCCTCGTCGCCGGGCGGTTCTCCGACCGGATCGCCGCCAAGGCGGCCCGCGCGGGCGCCGAGGTCGTCGGCGAGCTCGACGAGGACCAGAAGGCGCGCTTCATGGCCTCGGTCGACATCTACTGCGCCCCCAACACGGGAGGCGAGAGCTTCGGCATCGTCCTGGTCGAGGCGATGGCGGCGGGAGCCGCCGTCGTCGCCTCCGACCTCACGGCCTTCATGGACGTGTCGACGATCGCCGACGGCGGCCACGCGGCCGCGCATCACGCGGTGGGCGACCCCTCGTCGCTCGCCGCACGCATCAACGAGCTGCTCGACGACCCGGCGGGTCGCGAGGAGCTGGCCGAGCGCGGACGCGAATGCGCGGCCGCCTTCGACTGGTCCAATGTCGCGCCACGCGTCGAGGAGACGTACCGCGACGCCATTAGGATGGACGCCGAGTTCCATCCCCATCCGACGAAGGACGTCAGCACCCCATGACCACCACCGATGAGACCACGAAGCCCCAGGTAGGCACCGACCTTGTGAAGCGCGGCATGGCCGAGATGCTCAAGGGCGGCGTCATCATGGACGTGGTCACCCCCGAGCAGGCGAAGATCGCGGAGGACGCCGGCGCCGTCGCCGTCATGGCGCTCGAGCGTGTCCCCGCCGACATCCGCGCCCAGGGCGGCGTCTCGCGCATGAGCGACCCGGACATGATCCAGGGCATCATCGACGCCGTCTCGATCCCCGTCATGGCGAAGGCGCGCATCGGCCACTTCGTCGAGGCGCAGGTCCTCGAGAGCCTCGGCGTCGACTACATCGACGAGTCCGAGGTGCTCACCCCCGCGGACTACACGCACCACATCGACAAGTGGAACTACACCGTGCCGTTCGTGTGCGGTGCCACCAACCTGGGCGAGGCGCTCCGCCGCATCTCCGAGGGCGCGGCCATGATCCGCTCGAAGGGCGAGGCCGGCACGGGCGACGTGTCGAACGCCACCACCCACATGCGCAAGATCCGCGCCGAGATCAAGGCCCTCACGGCCCTGCCCGAGGACGAGCTCTACGTCGCGGCCAAGGAGCTCCAGGCCCCGCTGCCGCTGGTCCAGGAGATCGCGAAGACCGGCAAGCTGCCCGTCGTGCTCTTCACCGCGGGCGGCATCGCCACCCCGGCCGACGCCGCGATGATGATGCAGCTCGGCGCCGAGGGCGTGTTCGTCGGCTCCGGCATCTTCAAGTCGGGCGACCCGGCGACCCGCGCGAAGGCGATCGTCAAGGCGACCACCTTCTTCGACGACCCGGCGGTCATCGCCGACGTGTCGCGCGGCCTGGGCGAGGCCATGGTCGGCATCAACGTGGACGAGATCCCCGAGCCGCACCGCCTCGCCGAGCGCGGCTGGTAAGCACCGGCCGGTAGACGGAGACGTATGGGCGCCGCGTCGGGGGATCGCATCCACCGTCGCGGCGCCCGCGTGCTCCTCGTCTCCCACTCCGCCGGGGAGCCCCGGCTCCTCATGGTGCGCGGCCACGACCCGCACGACCCCGACCGCTACTTCTGGTTCACGCCGGGCGGCGGGCTCGAGGAGGGGGAGACGATGCGCGCCGCCGCGGTCCGCGAGCTCGCCGAGGAGACGGGGCACGTCCTCGAGACCCACGAGCTGGTCGGGCCGGTGTGGCGCCGCACCGCGGTCTTCGACTTCGCGTCGCGGCCGTATACGCAGTTCGAGGAGATCTTCGTCGGGCTGCACGTCCACGCCGAGCGGCGCGACCGCACCGCGGAGGAGTGGACCGAGATCGAGCTGGAGACCATCGACGAGGTGGCCTGGCTGACCGAGAGCGAGCTGCGGGAGTCGCCCATCGAGGTGTTCCCCGCGCAGCTGCGCGAGACGTGGGCGTGGTTCCTCGAGTGGGACGGCGTCACCCGAGACCTGGGAGAGGTGGACGAATGAGCACCGTTGGCGTGCTGGCCCTGCAGGGCGACGTGCGGGAGCACCTGGCCGCGGCGACGCGGGTGGGGGCCACCGCGATCGGCGTGCGCCGCCTGGGCGAGCTCGAGTCCGTCGACGCGCTCATCATCCCCGGCGGCGAGTCCACGACGATCGACAAGCTGCTGCGCGCCTTCGACCTGTTCGCGCCTCTGAAGGAGCGCATCCACGCCGGGATGCCGGTGATGGGATCCTGCGCCGGCATGATCATGCTCGCCACCGACCTCGTGGGCGGGATCGAGGGCCAGCAGTCACTCGCCGCGATCCCCATGACCGTGCGCCGCAACGCGTTCGGCCGCCAGGTCGACTCCGCCGAGACCGAGCTCGTGTGGGAGCCCGACGGCTCCGCCATGCACGCCACCTTCATCCGCGCGCCGTGGGTCGAGTCGTGCGACCCGGCCGTGGACTTTCTGGCCACCGCGGCCGGCCCCGACGGCACCCGCCACCCGGTGGCCGTGCGCCACGGCTCCGCGATCGCGACGAGCTTCCACCCCGAGATCGCCGCGCCCGGCGCGGTCCACGACGACCGGGTGCACCGGCTGCTGCTCGACCTGATCTGAGCCCCGGCCGCCCGGCCCCCGCCCCTCCCGTCGCTCCCACGAAAGTGGTAGCTGGTGGTCGCTTCTCGGGGATCGCCGCGCCCCATGGGTAGGTGAGTGTCGGTCCTCAGCCCTCGATGCCGGGCGGCTCCTCGCCGGTGACGCCGTCGATGACCGTACGGTCGTCGAGCGGCGCGTCCAGCTCGACCTTGAGGCTGTCCTCCACGCACTCAGCACCCCAGCCGGAGTCGGTCGACGTGACGGTGACCGTGACGGTCGTCTCGTCCTCCACCACGGACGCCACCGGGTCGCCGTCGCACGTGTGCACGTCCACGTTGATGACGTCCCCGCCGTTGGACCAGCCGGTGATCTCCTGAGGCCCGCGCTCGGCGGGGTGCGCGCACGCCGCGAGGGCCATCACGACCAGGGGCGCCACGGCCGCGGGATGCACGCGCATGAGGGCACGCTACCGCGCGGCGGCCCGGCGGCGGAGGCACGGCTCCCGCGCGGCCCAGCCGCCGCATCGTCCCTCCGTGCACGCACTACACTGGACGGGATTCCAGACCGACATTCGACGAGGAGCACACGTGTCCGGGCATTCCAAGTGGGCGACGACCAAGCACAAGAAGGCCGCGATCGACGCCAAGCGCGGCAAGCTGTTCGCCAAGCTCATCAAGAACATCGAGGTCGCGGCGCGCGTGGGCGGCGGCGACCCGGCCGGCAACCCGACGCTGTTCGACGCGATCCAGAAGGCCAAGAAGTCGTCCGTGCCGAACGACAACATCGACCGCGCGGTCAAGCGCGGCTCGGGCGAGGACGCGGACGGCGTCAACTACGAGACGATCATGTACGAGGGCTACGGCCCCAACGGCGTCGCGATCCTCATCGAGTGCCTCACCGACAACCGCAACCGCGCGGCCACCGAGGTCCGCGTGGGCCTCACCCGCAACAACGGCACGCTCGCGGACCCGGGCTCGGTCTCGTACCTGTTCTCGCGCAAGGGCCAGGTGATCGTGTCCAAGGAGGGCGACGTCACCGAGGACGCGCTCATGGAGGCGACCCTCGAGGCCGGCGCCGAGGAGATCAACGACCTCGGCGACGTGTTCGAGATCATCTCCGAGGCCACCGATTTCGTCTCGGTCCGCTCCGCGCTGCAGGAGGCGGGCATCGACTACGAGAGCGCGGAGGCCACCTTCATGCCCTCGATGAAGGTCGAGCTCGACGTCGACGGCGCCCGCAAGATGCTGCGCCTCATCGACGCCCTCGAGGACTCGGACGACGTCCAGAACGTCTACGCGAACTTCGACGCGTCGGACGAGGTGCTCGAGGCCGCGCAGGCCTGACGGCAGCCGGCAGGGGGACGATGCGCATCCTGGGGGTCGACCCCGGCCTCACCCGGTGCGGGCTCGGCGTGGTCGAGTCCGGATCGGCGCGCCGGGTCACGATGCTCGACGTGCGCGTCGCGACGTCCCCCTCGACCCACGAGACCCCCGCGCGGCTCGCGCAGATCGCGACGGTCCTCGAGGCCATGCTCGACGAGCATCGGCCCGAGGCCGTCGCGATGGAGCGCATCTTCGCGCGCTCCGACGTGTCCACGATCATGGGCACCGCGCAGGTCTCCGGCGTCATCATGCTCGCCGCCGAGAGGCGCGGGCTCCCGCTGACGCTCTACACGCCGTCCGAGGTCAAGGCCGCCGTCACCGGCAACGGCCGCGCCGACAAGGCCCAGGTCACCACGATGGTGACGCGCCTGCTCGGGCTCGCGGAGGCCCCGCGCCCGGCCGATGCGGCGGACGCCCTCGCGATCGCGATCGCGCACGCCTGGCGCGGAGGCGCCGCCCCCGTCGGCTCGGGTGCGACCACGCCCGCCCAGCGGCAGTGGGCCGAGGCCGAGAAGGCGGCGCGGCGTCGTGGTTGAGACACGCCCGCCCGCCCGAGGCGGAGACGTCCCACCCATCCGCTAGCCTGTTCGCACAGGTGTTCGAAAGGGGAGCCGGGTGATCGCGCAGCTGTCGGGAACCGTCGCGCATGCGGGGGCCGCCTCGCTCGTGCTGGACGTCCAGGGCGTGGGCTACCGCGTGCTGTCGACACCGGCCACGCTCGGCGAGCTGCGCACCGGCCAGGACGCGACGCTCCACACCCAGCTCGTGGTCCGCGAGGACTCGATGACGCTGTTCGGCTTCCTCACGTCGGGGGAGCGCGACACGTTCGAGCAGCTCCAGAACGTCCAGGGCGTCGGCGCCAAGCTCGCCCTCGCGATGCTCGCCGTGCACTCGCCCGAGGCGCTCGCCGGCGCGGTCGCCGCGGGCGACCAGAAGGCCCTCACCAAGGTGCCCGGCATCGGGCCCAAGGTGGCGGCGCGCCTGCTGCTCGAGCTCGGCGGCAGGCTGGTGCTGCCGGACGATGCGCCGGGCGCCCCGGCCGCGGACGCGCGCGCCGAGGTGGTCGAGGCCCTCGTGGGGCTCGGCTACCCGCTCAAGAGCGCGCAGGCCGCCGTCGACGCCGTCGCCGAGGAACCCGTGGCGCCGGGGGAGACCGCCGCGACCCTGAGGGCCGCGCTCAAGCACCTGGGAGGCACGCGTGGATGACGAGACCCGGGTGGTGAGCCCCGACGCGGACGCGATCGAGCGCTCCAACGAGGCCGCGCTGCGGCCCGTCAACCTCGACGAGTTCGTGGGCCAGCGCGTCGTGCGCGAGCAGCTCGGCCTGGTGCTGAGCGCCGCCACCGGCCGCGGTGCCCCGCCCGACCACGTGCTGCTGTCCGGCCCGCCCGGCCTGGGCAAGACCACGCTCGCGATGATCATCGCCGCGGAGCTCGGCTCGACGCTGCGCGTCACCTCGGGCCCCGCGATCCAGCACGCGGGCGACCTCGCCGCGATCCTGTCCTCGCTCGACGAGGGCGACGTGCTGTTCCTCGACGAGATCCACCGCCTCGCGCGCCCCGCCGAGGAGATGCTCTACCTCGCGATGGAGGACTTCCGCGTCGACGTGGTCGTGGGCAAGGGCGCGGGCGCGACGTCGATCCCGCTGAGCCTGCCGCCCTTCACCGTCGTGGGCGCGACCACGCGCGCGGGCCTGCTGCCAGCGCCGCTGCGCGACCGCTTCGGCTTCACCGGGCACCTGGACTTCTACGAGGACGACGAGCTCAAGGCGATCGTCGTGCGCTCCGCGGGCCGGCTGGGCCTGTCCATCACGCACGACGCGGCGCATGAGATCGCGTCGCGCTCGCGCGGCACCCCCCGCATCGCGAACCGTCTGCTCCGCCGCGTGCGCGACTGGGCCGAGGTGCACGGCACCGGCCGCGCCAACCTCGACGCGGCCCGCGAGGCGCTCACGGTGTACGAGGTCGACGAGCGCGGCCTCGACCGCCTCGACCGGGCCGTCCTCAAGGCGCTGTGCACGCGCTTCGCCGGCGGGCCGGTCGGCCTGTCCACGCTCGCCGTCACGGTGGGCGAGGAGACCGAGACGGTCGAGACCGTCGCCGAGCCGTTCCTGGTCCGCGAGGGTCTCATGAGCCGCACGCCGCGGGGCCGGATCGCCACCGCGGACGCGTGGCATCACCTGGGGCTCACGCCGCCGGCGGACGCGATCGGCGGCGAGGCCGGCGGGCGTCTCTTCGACTGAGCCCGGCCCGGCGGCACCTGGTGCCCCCTCAGGCTGGCTAGAATCGCTCGGGGCTCGAATCGAGCCGAGACCGTGAGGATTCCTGTGGCACGTGTGAAGAACGAGGCGCGTCGAGCGCTGACCTGGCTGGGCGCGATCGTCGTCGGCCTCTATGGAGCTTTGGCGATCGGTGTGCTGACCGGGGGCGCGTCGTGGACGCCGTCCCTCGCGCTCGACCTCGCCGGCGGACGCGAGATCGTGCTCGCGCCCACGCTGGCCGAGGGCAGCGACCAGACGATCGACCAGGCCGACCTCGACCAGGCCGTCGACATCATCCGCCGCCGCATCGACGCGTCCGGCGTCGCCGAGGCGGAGATCAGCACCCAGGGTCAGAACATCGTCGTCGCGCTCCCCGGCAACCCGTCCGAGGAGACCGTGGACCTCGTGCGCCAGAGCGCACAGCTGCAGTTCCGCCCCGTGCTCGTCGCGGGCTCGCCCGCCGCCTCCACGGCCACCGACGCGAGCGCCACCGCCGAGCCGAGCGCCTCCGCGTCCGCCGAGGCGACCGCCGAGCCCTCCGCCGACGCCAGCGCCTCGGCCGAGCCCACCGCCGAGGCCTCCGCCTCGGCGGAGCCGAGCGCCGACGCCTCGTCCGACGCGTCCTCCACGGAGCCGGCCGAGGGCACCGACGCCTCGTCGCTCGACTGGATCACCGACGACGTCCAGGCCAAGTACGACGCGCTCGACTGCACCGACCCCGAGAACCTCTCGGGCGTCACCCCGGGCGACCCGACCAAGGCCGACGTGGCCTGCGACCAGGACGGCTTCGCCAAGTACATCCTCGGCCCGGTCGAGATGGACGGCACCGACGTCGACACCGCGACCTCGGGCCCCGAGTACAACTCGACCGGCTCGCTGACCGGCCGCTACGAGGTGCGCCTCGAGCTCACCAACGACGGCGGCAAGAAGTTCGCCGACATCACCGGCCGCATCAAGGACCTCGAGTCGCCGCGCAACCAGTTCGCGATGGTCCTCGACGGCGTCGTGATCTCGGCGCCCAGCGTGTCGACCTCGATCACCGGCGGCCAGGCGTCCATCACCGGCTCGTTCACGCAGGAGAGCGCGCAGCAGCTCGCCAACCAGCTGAAGTTCGGCGCCCTGCCCCTCACGCTCGAGGTGCAGTCCGAGCAGCAGATCTCCGCGACGCTCGGCGCCGACCAGCTCCAGAAGGGCCTCATCGCCGGCGCGATCGGCCTGCTGCTGGTCGTCATCTACTCGCTGATCCAGTACCGCGCGCTCGGCCTCGTCACGGTCGGCTCGCTCGCGATCGCCGGCGCGATCACGTACGTGCTCATCGCGCTGCTGTCGTGGACCATCGGCTACCGCCTCTCGCTCGCCGGTGTCGCGGGTCTGATCGTCGCGATCGGTGTGACGGCGGACTCCTTCATCGTCTACTTCGAGCGCGTGAGGGACGAGCTGCGCGAGGGCCGCTCGCTGCAGGCCGCGATCGACCACGGCTGGCGTCGCGCCCGCCGCACGATCCTGGCCTCGGACGCGATCAACATCCTCGCCGCGGTGGTGCTCTACATGCTCGCGGTGGGCGGCGTGCGCGGCTTCGCGTTCACGCTGGGTCTGACCACGCTGGTCGACATCCTCGTGGTGTTCCTCTTCACCCACCCGATCCTCATGCTGCTGAGCAAGCGCCCGTTCTTCGCGCACGGCCACAAGTGGTCGGGCCTCGACCCGCGCCAGCTCGGACGGGACACGATGTACAAGGGCCGCGGCCGCATCGTCCCCACCGGCCAGCCCACCCTCGCCGAGCGCAAGGCGGCCGCCGCCGGCATCGGCGCCGCCTCGGCCCCGGCCCAGGACGACACCCGCCCCGAGGGGGAGGAGAACTGATGAAGCTCAACCTGGCCCAGTGGGGCAACAAGCTGCACTCGGGGGAGAAGACCTACCCCATCGTCCAGCAGCGCAAGCGCTGGTTCATCGTGTCCGGCGTGCTCGTCGCGCTGTCGCTCCTGCTGCTCTTCACCAAGGGCCTCAACCCGGGCATCGACTTCGTCGGCGGCACCGAGTTCCGCGTGACCGACACCCAGATCTCCGAGCCCGCCGAGGCGCAGGCCGTCGTCGAGGAGCTCGCACCCGAGTCCACCGCGCGCGTGACGATCCTGGGCGAGAACGACGTCCGCATCCAGATCGGCGTGGTCGACACGCAGACCGCGCGCGACATCACCACCGCCCTCGCGGACGCGTACGAGGTGCCCGAGGCGCAGGTGAGTTTCACGCAGATCGGCCCCACGTGGGGCGCGTCCGTGGGCAAGGCGGCGGTCACCAGCCTCATCGTGTTCCTCGTCCTCGTGACGATCGTGATGTCGCTGTACTTCCGCGCGTGGCGCATGGCCGTCGCGGCGCTCGTCGCGCTGGCGCACGACCTCATCATCACGGCGGGCGTGTACGCGCTCGTGGGCTTCGAGGTGACGCCCGCGTCCGTGATCGGCTTCCTCACGATCCTCGGCTACTCGCTGTACGACACGGTCGTGGTCTTCGACAAGATCCGCGAGAACACCGCGAACCTCACCGCGCAGCACCGCTACACGTACGACGAGCTCGCGAACCTGGGCCTCAACCAGACCCTCGTGCGCTCGATCAACACGTCCGTCGTGGCGCTGCTCCCCGTGAGCGCGATCCTGTTCATCGGCTCGTTCCTGCTGGGTGCGGGCACGCTCAAGGACATCTCGCTCGCGCTGTTCGTCGGCATGGCGGTCGGCACGTACTCGTCGATCTTCGTGGCGACGCCCGTCGAGGTGCAGCTGCGCGACAACGAGGAGCGCATCAAGCAGCACACCGCGAAGGTGCTCGAGCTGCGCGCCGCCGGCGACACCGACGTCGCGATCTCCGCGACCGGCGACGTCCGCGTGGGCGCGGTCGACAAGGGCCGCCACCAGGGCGCCGCGGCGCAGCCCAAGCGCAAGAAGCGCAAGGCCTGACACCAGGCCTCCGGCGAGGGGACGATGCGGTGGCAGCCGCATCGTCCCCTTCGTCGCGTATGGGGGCGTGTCCCTGAGGGGGTATGCGCGGATAGACTGTCCGTCTACCAGCCTCGGAGGTGCGCGTGACTGAGACCCGTCCCTCGACCGGGACGCTCGGGCTCGGGTTCCTCCGCCGGGGGAGCCGCGAGGCGAGCGCGATCGACGGCGTGCTCGACACGTACCGGCGCATGTACCCGCGCGGACGGACCGGCCTCATCGAGCGCGCCTACCGCGTGGCCGAGGAGGCGCACCGCGGCCAGAAGCGCAAGAGCGGCGAGCCGTATATCACGCACCCCATCGCGGTCGCGCAGATCATCGCGGACCTGGGCCTCACCGACACGGTCATCGCGGCGGCGCTGCTGCACGACGTGGTGGAGGACACCGAGTACCCGCTCGAGCGCATGGAGCAGGAGTTCGGCGACGAGGTCGCGATGATCGTCGACGGCGTCACCAAGCTCGACAAGGTGCAGTACGGCGACGCCGCGCAGGCCGAGACGGTCCGCAAGATGGTCGTCGCGATGGCCAAGGACATCCGCGTCCTGCTGCTCAAGCTGTGCGACCGCCTCCACAACGCCCGCACGTGGAAGTACGTGGCGCCGGAGTCCGCGCGCAAGAAGGCGCAGGAGACGCTCGAGATCTACGCGCCGCTCGCGCACCGCATGGGCCTCAACGCCATCAAGTGGGAGCTCGAGGACCTCAGCTTCCAGACGCTGTACCCGAAGATCTACCAGGAGATCGTCGACGTCGTCACGGATCGGGCCCCCGAGCGCGAGAAGTACCTCGCGCAGGTCCGCGCGGAGATCGAGAAGGACCTCCGCCAGATGAAGATCAAGGCGGAGATCACCGGCCGCCCCAAGCACTACTACTCTGTGTACCAGAAGATGATCGTCCGGGGCCGCGACCTCAACGACATCTACGACCTGGTGGGCATCCGCATCCTCGTCGAGACGGTGCGCGACTGCTACGCGGTCCTCGGCGCGATGCACGCCCGCTACCAGCCCGTGCCGGGCCGGTTCAAGGACTACATCGCGATGCCCAAGTTCAACCTGTACCAGTCGCTCCACACGACGGTCATCGGTCCCACGGGCAAGCCCGTCGAGCTGCAGATCCGCACGTACGACATGCACCGCCGCGCCGAGTACGGCCTCGCGGCGCACTGGCGCTACAAGGAGACCGCGAAGACCGGCCAGCCGTCCAAGGGCGGCGAGATGGGCTGGCTGCGCCAGATCGCCGACTGGCAGCAGGAGACCGCGGACCCCACCGAGTTCCTCGACAGCCTGCGCGGCGAGATCTCCAAGGCCGAGGTGTACGTCTTCACGCCGCGCGGCAAGCTGCTGTCGCTCCCGCAGGGCGCCACGCCCGTGGACTTCGCGTACGCGGTCCACACCGAGGTGGGCCACAAGACCATCGGCGCGAAGGTCAACGGGCGCCTGGTGCCGCTCGACTCGACGCTCGAGAACGGCGACACCGTCGAGGTGCTCACCACCTCGGACGAGAACGCGCATCCCAAGCGTGACTGGCTCGAGTTCGTGCAGTCCACCCGCGCGCGCAACAAGATCCGCCAGTGGTTCACGCGCGAGCGCCGCGAGGAGTCGATCGAGACCGGGCGCGACATGCTCGCCCGCGCGATCCGCCGCCAGCAGCTGCCGATGCAGCGCCTCATGAGCCGTCCCACGCTCCTCGCCCTCGCGAAGGAGATGCATTACGACGACGTCGACGCGCTCTACGCGGCGATCGGCGAGCACAAGGAGCAGGCGGCCGACGTCGTCGCGCGCATGACCGAGGCCGTCGGCGGCCAGGAGGGCGCCGACGAGGACCTCACCGAGATCACGCGCCCCGGCCTGCCCGCCGCGCGCCCCGCGCGCCGCGGCGACCCCGGCGTGTCCGTGCACGGGCTGACCGACGTGGTCGTCAAGCTCGCGCGCTGCTGCACCCCGGTGCCCGGCGACCCGATCCAGGGCTTCATCACCCGCGGCTCGGGCGTCTCGGTGCACCGGGCCGACTGCGACAACCTCGCGCAGCTGCACAACCAGAGCGAGCGCCTCATCGACGTCGAGTGGACCGGCCACAGCGCCGGCACGTTCCTCGTGCAGATCGAGGTCGAGGCGCTCGACCGCAACCGCCTGCTGTCGGACGTCACGCAGGTGCTGTCCGACCACCACGTCAACATCCTGTCCGCCAACGTGTCGACCACGCGCGAGCGGGTCGCGATGTCGAGCTTCCAGTTCGAGATGGCCGACCCGTCGCACCTGGGCGCCATCCTGTCGGCCGTGCGCCGCATCGACGGCGTCTACGACGCGCGCCGCGTCACCGGGGCGAAGCGGCCGTAGCCGGCGTGGTCGTCGCGACCGCCTCGACCAGGGAGGCCAGCCGCGCGTAGCCGCTCCCCGTGGGCGAGTCCGGCACGAGGGCGTCCCGGAGGTCCGCGGGGACGATGCGGCCCTCGGCGATCGCGCCGCACACCGCCGCGAGGGCGTCGGCGGGAGGCTCCCACCGCAGCGCGTCGAGGCACGCGCGTGCCGGGGGAGCGAGCAGGAGGCCGCCCCCGACCCGGACGCCCAGCCGGGCCGTGACGCCCGAGTGCAGCGCGACCTCCGTGCCCGGCGGCCGGTAGAGGCCCCTCAGGCCCACCGCGTGCCACCCGACCGGCGCATCGTCCACCCAGCCGTGGACCCACAGCGCCGCGGTCCCGGTGAGGACCACGTGGGCCGGGACGCGCGGCGCGGCCGCGAGGGCGCGCAGGCCGGGGGAGTCGGGCACGTCGCGCGGACGGGCGGCGCCGGGGCCGTGCGGCGCGACGATGCGCTGGCGGAGCAGGCGCGCGAACGCGGGCCGGCCCACGTCGTCGGCGCGCAGCAGGATCACGCTCCCAGCGTCGCGTGCGGGGGCGTGCCGGGCCACCCCCTGTGGACGGCGCCCCGGGGAAGCGAAGGGCCCCGCCACCTCGCGGTGACGGGGCCCTTCGGGACGATGCGGCGCTAGGCCAGTCCCTCGATCTGCTTGAGCCACGCCTGGCGGGCGGCCAGCGACTCCTCGAGCTTCTTGGTGTTCTTGCCGGCGGCCTTGGCCTCGGCGATCTCGTCCTCGAGGGCGGTGATCGCGGAGTGCAGCTGCGCGGCGGCACCCGAGGCGCGGGCCTCGAGCTCGGGGTTGCGCGAGTTCCACTCGGCGTCCTCGGCGTCGCGGACGGCCTTCTCGACCGCCGCCATGCGCTTGGACAGGCGGGCGATGTCGGCGCGCGGCACGCGGCCGGCGGCCTCGAAGCGGTCCTGGATGGGACGCAGCGCCTGCTTGGCGGCGGCGAGGTCCTTGACCGGGAGGAGCGCCTCGGCCTCGGCGACCGCGGCCTCCTTCGCCTCGACGTTGCCCGACAGCGCCTCGTCCTCGGCGTCGGCGGCACCCCGGCGGGCCTCGAAGAACGAGTCCTGCGCGGCCTGGAACCTCTTCCACAGCGCGTCGTCGACCGAGCGGCGGCCGCGACCGGCGTTGCGCCAGTCGTTCATCAGGTCGCGGAAGCCGCGGGCACCGTGGTCCCAGTCGGTGGTCTGGGCGAGCGCCTCGGCGCGGGCGACCAGGTCCTCCTTGCGCGTCGCGACGTCCGCGTTGGAGCGGTCGAGCTCGGCGAAGTGGTGCTTGCGGGCCTTCTCGAAGGCCGAGCGGGCGTGCGTGAAGCGCGTCCACAGGGCACGCTCGACGTCCTTGGGGATGCGGGCGCCGGAGCGCTGCGCCTCCTTCCACTGGTCGAGCAGGCCGCGCAGCGTCGCGGTGTCGTTCTTCCAGTGGACCTTGTCCTCGGGCTTCGCGGCGAGCGCCTCGGCGGTCGCGACGATCTCCTCGCGGGAGGCGATCGCCGCCTCGCGGGCCACACGACGCTCCTCGTGGATGCGGGTGCGGGTCTCCTCGGCCTCGGACTTCACCGCGGCGTAGCGCTCGACGAGCGTGTCGAGGTCGCCCACGACGCTCGGCGGCGTCAGCACGGCCTCGATGGTCGCGATCGACTCGTCGATGTCCTTGGGGGAGAGCTCGGCGGACGCGAGGCGCGCATGGAAGCGCTCCACCGCGGCCTCGAGCTCGAAGAACGCGTGGGCGTAGGGCTTGAGGGCCTCGTCGTCGGCGGCGGGGCCGACCTCGACGCGCTCCTCGGCCACGATGACGAACGCCTTCCCGTCCTCGACGAGCCCGTGCGCGAGGGCCTCCTCGAAGCGCTCCTCCGGCACCTCGGCTGCCACCGGCACGGCGACCACGGTGTGCGTGGTCTGCTTCGCGACGGCCACCGGCGACGGCGCCTTGAAGGCGCCGGGCTTCGGGGCCTTCGGCTTCGGCGCGCGGGGGGCCTTGGGCGCCTTCGGAGCCTCTGCGGCGGGCTCCTCTGCGGAAGCGGGCTCCTCGGGTGCCGGCTCCTCAGCCGGAGCATCGGCCTCGGCGGCAGGCGCCTCGGCGGGCTCCTCCGCGGGTGCCTCCTCGGCTGCCGGCGCCTCCTCGACCGGGGCCTCCGCGGCGGGCGCGGCCTCCTCGGTCACGGCCTCGGCCGCGGGCTCGGGGGTGGACTGGGACGGGGCCTCGGCGGCCTCGGTCTTCGACGCCTGAGCGTCGGGCGACTCGGTCATGAGACGGATACCTCGTTCACGATGACGGACATGGCCGGCGGACCGTCGGTGTCCCCGGTGATGGTGCCTGCTTCGGCAACACGGCTCACACTACCGTTTCCCTCGACCACCTGGCCCAGCACCGTGTAGCCGCCCGCGCTGTCCGACGGGATGGTGGAGTCCTGGTAGACGATGAAGAACTGGCTTCCCATGGACTCGCCGTCGCCGCCCACGCGGGCCATCGCGACGGTGCCCGCGGGGTAGAAGTCGTCTGCCGGCGCGTTCTCGACCGGGCCGAAGCGGTAGCCCGGCCCGCCGGTGCCCGTCCCGGTCGGGTCGCCGCACTGCAGCACGTAGATGCCGGACGTCGTGAGGCGGTGGCAGTCGGTGCCGTCGAAGTAGCCCTCCTTGGCCAGCTCGACGAAGCTCGCGACCGCCTGCGGCGCGGCCGCGCCGTCGAGCTCCACCACGATGTCGCCCTGGCTCGTCGCGAGCGTCGCGGTCCAGGTGCGGTCCTCGGCGTAGGACGGGTCCGGCGGCTCGGGGGAGACGGCCCAGCCCGACTCGAGGGTCACCTCGTCGTCCGCGGTGGACGATGCGGTGGCCTCGGTGGTCGACGCCGCCTTGGCCTGGTTGTTCTCGTGCATCGCGATGAGCAGCACCGCGAGCCCGCCGCCGAGCAGCAGCGCCCCGGCGGTGACGAGCGCGGTGACGCGGATGATCCGCTCGCGGCGGCGCCGCTTGGCCGCCACCCGCGCCTCGTAGGCGTGCTGCTTCTTGAGGGCGTTGGCCTTCGCCTGCTTCTTGGTTGTCATCGAACCTTCCCGTGCCGCGGATGTGCCAGGTCAGTCTAGGTGGGGACGATGCGGAACAATGGCGGGCATGGCACGCGTGCAACCCCTCTCCGGATTCCCCGAATGGTCCCCGCAGGAGCGCCTCGTCGAGGCGCACGTGATCGGCACCCTGCGCGAGGTCTTCGCCCTCCATGGCTTCGGCGAGATCGAGACGCGCGCGGTCGAGCCCGTCGAGCGCCTCGCGGGCGACTCGGACGCGTCCAAGGAGATCTACGCGATCGGCCGCCTCAACGCCGACGAGCAGGCCGGCCGCGAGGCCAAGCTCGGCCTCCACTTCGACCTCACGGTCCCGTTCGCGCGCTACGTCGAGGAGAACCAGGGCCGCCTGCAGTTCCCGTTCCGGCGCTGCCAGATCCAGAAGGTGTGGCGCGGCGAGCGTCCCCAGGAGGGTCGCTTCCGCGAGTTCTACCAGGCCGACATCGACGTCGTGGGCCGGGACACCCTGCCCGAGCACCTCGAGGCCGAGGTCGCGATCGTGATGGCTCGGGCGCTGCGCGCGCTGCCGCTGCCGCCCGCGCGCATGCACCTCAACAACCGCGGCCTGGTCGAGGGCTTCTACCGCGGCGTCGGCATCGTCGACATCGCGGGCGCGCTGCGCAGCGTGGACAAGCTCGACAAGATCGGCCCCGAGGGCGTCGCCGAGGAGCTGCACGCCAAGGGCGTGAGCCCCGAGTCCGTGCACGCGATCCTCGAGCTCGCGGCGATCCAGACGACCGACGGCTCGTTCGTCGACCTCGTCGAGGCGCTGTGGGACCACTCGCCGATCGTGGACGACGCCGACGATGCCCGCGAGCAGTTCGACCGCGGCGCGCGCTCCCTCGCGACGCTCGTCGACGCCGTCAACGCCGCCGTGCCCGACACCGCGATCGCGGACCTGCGCATCGCGCGCGGCCTCGACTACTACACGGGCGCCGTCTACGAGACGGTGCTCGACGGCCACGAGGACCTCGGCTCCATCTGCTCCGGCGGCCGCTACGACTCGCTCGTCGCCGGCGGAGGCTTCCCCGGCGTGGGCATGTCGATCGGCGTGAGCCGCCTCGTCAGCCGCATGCTCGGCGCCGGCCTCGCGACCGCGAGCCGCTCGGTGCCCCAGGCCGTGCTCGTGGCGGTCACCGACGAGGAGCACCGCGGCGCATCGTCCGCCATCGCGGACCGCCTGCGCGCCCGCGGCATCGCGTGCGAGGTGTCGCCCAACGCCGCCAAGTTCGGCAAGCAGATCCAGTACGCGGACCGTCGCGGCATCCCGTTCGTGTGGTTCCCGGCGGCCGGCGACGGCACGTCGCCCGACGGCGAGGTCAAGGACATCCGGTCGGGCGAGCAGGTGCCCGCCGACGCGGACGTCTGGGCGCCCCCGACCGAGGACCTGAACCCGCGCATCGTCCGCGGCTAGACTGAGACCCGCTCTTCACAACCCCGCGCGCCTCCGCGCGATAGAAAGGCCTTGACTTGCTCCGCACGCATCTCGCTGGAAACCTGCGCGCCGCCGACGCCGGCGCCACCGTCACCCTCGCCGGCTGGGTGGGCCGCCGCCGCGATCACGGCGGCGTCGCGTTCATCGACCTGCGTGACGCCTCGGGCCTCGCGCAGGTGGTGCTCCGCGAGGAGATCGCGCACGCGCTGCGCACCGAGTACGTCATCCAGGTGACCGGCGAGGTGCGCCTGCGCCCCGAGGGCTCGGCCAACCCGAACATGCCGTCGGGTGAGATCGAGGTGGCCGTCACCGACGTGGTGATCCTCAACGAGTCGGCCCCCACGCCGTTCCCGATCGACGAGCACGTCAACGTGGGCGAGGAGGCGCGCCTCAAGCACCGCTACCTCGACCTGCGCCGCCCGCAGCCGCGCGCGAACATCGTGCTGCGGTCCGAGGTGAACAAGGCGGCCCGCCGCGTGCTCGAGCGTCACGACTTCCTCGAGATCGAGACCCCGACCCTCACGCGCTCGACCCCCGAGGGCGCCCGCGACTTCCTGGTGCCCGCGCGCCTGTCGCCCGGCTCCTGGTACGCACTGCCGCAGTCGCCGCAGCTGTTCAAGCAGCTGCTCATGGTGTCGGGCATGGAGCGCTACTACCAGATCGCCCGCTGCTACCGCGATGAGGACTTCCGCGCGGACCGCCAGCCGGAGTTCACGCAGCTCGACATCGAGATGAGCTTCGTGGACCAGGACGACGTCATCGCGCTGGGCGAGGAGCTCGTCCGCGAGCTGTGGTCGCTCATCGGCTACGAGGTGTCGCTGCCGATCCCGCGGATCACGTACAACGACGCGATGGCGCGCTTCGGCACCGACAAGCCGGACCTGCGCTTCGGCCTCGAGCTCACCGAGCTGACCTCGTACTTCAGCGAGACGCCGTTCCGCGTCTTCCAGGCGGAGTACGTGGGCGCGGTCGTCATGCCCGGCGGCGCCTCGCAGCCCCGCAAGACGCTCGACGCGTGGCAGGAGTGGGCCAAGCAGCGCGGCGCCAAGGGCCTCGCGTACGTGCTGGTCCAGGAGGACGGCACGCTCGGCGGCCCGGTCGCCAAGAACCTGTCCGAGACCGAGCTCGCCGGCCTGGCCGAGGCGACCGGCGCCAACCCCGGCGACTGCATCTTCTTCGCCGCGGGCAAGGCGGGCGCGTCGCGCGCGCTGCTCGGCGCCGCCCGAAACGAGATCGCCCGCCGCGTCGGCCTCATCGACGAGGACCGCTTCGAGTTCTGCTGGGTCGTCGACGCTCCGCTGTTCAAGCCGGTCGACGTGGACGACGACGACGTCGCGCTGGGCACCTCGGCCTGGACGGCGGTGCACCACGCGTTCACGAGCCCCAAGCCGGAGTTCATGGACACGTTCGACACGGACCCGGGCCCGGCCCTCGCGTACGCCTACGACATCGTCTGCAACGGCAACGAGATCGGCGGCGGCTCGATCCGTATCCACCGCCAGGACGTGCAGCAGCGCGTGTTCAACGTGATGGGCATCGGCCCCGAGGAGGCGCAGGAGAAGTTCGGCTTCCTCCTCGACGCCTTCCAGTTCGGCGCCCCGCCGCACGGCGGCATCGCGCTCGGCTGGGACCGTGTCACGGCGCTCCTGGCCAAGGCCGACTCGATCCGCGACGTGATCGCCTTCCCGAAGTCGGGCGGCGGCTACGACCCGCTGACCCAGGCGCCCGCCCCGATCACCTCGGAGCAGCGCGCTGAGGCCGGCGTGGACTTCGTGCCCGAGGCCGAGGAGGCCGGCGCGGAGGCGTAGAGCTCACCGCACGTCACGAGGGCGGGATCCCGGTGCGGGGTCCCGCCCTCGGCGTGTGTCCTGGGCGTGTCGCGCCGCGTTCGCCATGGACCCTCTCGCGTGTGTCAGCGTGAGCTGACATGGGCGGCCGGGGCCTCGCGTGCCGAGCGGGAACAGCGCACCGCCGGGGGCGCTGTTTCAGCCAGGGCTGATACGCGGATCCGAGGTCATCGCCTGAGCGCGGGTGCGGGCCCGGGTACGGGCAACGGCCGGGCGGCCGGCCCGGGGCCCGCCGGGACGATGCGCGCCCGCGCCGGGCGCGACGCCCAGAGCACGCAGCCGACCACCAGCACGCCGCCGGCCAGCTCGAGCGCGGCGGGACGCTCGCCGAGCGCCAGCCAGGCGGTCGCGATGCCGACCACCGGCACCAGCATCGAGAACGGCGCCACGCGGCCCGCGGGATGGCGTGCCATGAGCCACACCCAGATCCCCGAGCCGACGAGCGTGCCGAGCAGGACCGTGTAGGCGAGCCCGAGCCACGCGGGCACGGCGGCGGCCGTGAGCGACGTCGCCAGCGCGTCGCCGATCGCGGCCGGGCCCTCGACCGCGAGCGACAGCGCGAGCATCGGCAGCGGCGGCACGACGCTCATCCACAGCACGAGGTGCAGCGGCCGCGGGGCCCGCGCCTGGCGGCTCGCGAGATTGCCGAGTGCCCAGCCGAGCGCCCCGAGCAGCACCAGCAGGAACGGTCCCGCCGGCGCCGAGGTCCCGTAGCTGAGGCCGACCACCGCGAGCCCGGCCGTCGCGACCGCGACGCCCGCGATGGCACGCACCCCGAGGCGCTCGCGCAGCAGCACGGCGCCGAGGACCACCGTGAAGGGTGCGGAGGCCTGCAGCACGAGCGACGCGAGGCCCGTGGGGAAGCCGGCGTTCATGCCCAGGTAGAGGAAGAGGAACTGCAGGGTCCCGAAGCCGAGCCCGTAGCCGATCAGCCAGCGCGCGGGCACCTGCGGGCGCGGCACGAGCAGGACGGTGGGGATCGCGATGATAGCGAAGCGCAGCGCGACGAGGAACAGCGGCGGGAAGTGCGTGAGCGACGCGTGGATCGCGAGGAAGTTGAGTCCCCAGAGGACCGCGACGAGGACGGCGAGGGCGGTGTGGCGGAGGGGCATGGCGCCAGTCTGTAACCGCCGTGCATGTAGGACAAGCGCATTGTCGTACATGTGATGTTTAGGATGCCTACATGGAGGTCCGTCATCTCGAGCTGCTCCGCGACCTGAAGGAGCGGGGCACGCTCGGCGCCGTCGCGGCGGCCACGTACCGCACCGCGTCGGCGCTGTCGCAGCAGCTGCGCACCGCCGAGCGCGAGCTCGGCGTCGCGCTCGTCGAGCCCGCGTCGCGCGGGCTGAGGCTCACGTGGGCGGGGGAGATCCTCGCCTCCGGCGCCGACGACGTGCTGTCGGCCCTCGCTCGTGTGCAGGCCGCGCTCGACGAGGGCAGGGGCGAACCGAGCGGGACGGTCCGCATCGGCACCCTGCCGAGCGCGGGCGCGGCGCTGCTCCCGGGCGTCATGGCACGGCTCGCGGGCACGCGGCTGCAGATCGCGCTCGAGGACTTCGACCTCGCCGAGGCCGACTACGCGGGCCGCACGCTCGACCACGACCTCGTCATCGCGCACAGCCTCAGCGCGGACGTGCCGGCGGGCGCCGAAGGACTGTTCTCGGGTGTGGTCGCGCGCGAGCCGATCGACGTGGCGGTGCCCGCGGAACACCCGCTCGCGGCGCGCGCGAGCCTCGTCCCCGAGGACGTCGTGGGCCATCCTTGGATCGCGGTCCCGCGCGGCTTCCCGTTCGCGACGGTGCTCGAGGGCGTCGAGGCCGCGACGGGGGCGACGCTCGAGCGGATCGTCGAGATCCGCGACAATCGCCTCGTCGAGTCGCTGGTGGGCCGGGGTCTCGGGCTCGCGCTGCTGCCGCGCTTCTCCACGCCGCCGTCCGAGGACTACCGTCTCGTGCCGCTCACCGGGGTGAGGGCGACGCGCGCGATCGTCGCGATCGGCCGGCACGACCGCGTCGCGCGGCGTGCGGTGAGCGCCGTGCTCGACGCGCTGGCCGACGTGGGCGCCGGGCTCAGCTGAGGCGCGGCCACCGCGCGAGCGCCAGCGCACCGATCGCCAGCACCGCGGCCGGCAGCCACAGCGCGGCCGCGCTCGACGTGGCTCCCGCGAGCACGCCCAGGCCCGCGGTCGTGACGATCGCCGTGCCCTGCATCGCCATCGAGTTGAGCGACAGCACGGTGGCGCGCTGCGCGGACGATGCGGCGGCATGCGTGAGCTCCTCGACCAGCGGTACCGCGATGCCCAGCAGGACGTAGAAGGCGACGAACGCGACCGCGGCGGCGAGCGGCGCCGGCAGCGCCACCGCCGCGAGGGCGACGGCCGCGCCGAGGACCCCCACGAGCGCCGCGCGCGACGGGCCGCGCGTGAGACGGGCGACCGCCGGCGCGAGCGCCGAGCCGGACGCCGAGCCCAGGAAGCCCGCGGTCACGAGCACCGCGTACGCGCCTGCCGCGGCGGACTCGCCTCCGAGCAGCGCGGCGAACCGCGGCGGCGCCAGCAGCTCGAGTCCGGACAGGGCCGCGCCCACGGCGGCCGTAAGGAGCAGGATCCGCCGGAGCGCCGGGTGGGTGCGCGCGAGGCGCAGGCCGGCGGCGATGGTCTCGCCCAGCCCGCGCCTCGTCCCCGGTGAGGGAGCGTCCGCGGGGCGTGCCGGGTCCCGCACCCACACGAGCACGAGGACCGCGTGCAGCACGGACAGCGCGGCCGCGACGAGGAACGGCGTCGACAGCGCCACCAGCCCGTCGCCGCTCGTCGGCAGGGGCGAGATCGCGACGAGCCCGCCGCCGGCGAGGGCGCCCGCCGCGAGGGCGACCGACTCGGCGACGCCCGCGCGCGACAACCCGGTCCGGAGCGAGGCATCCGGGTCCACCTCGTGGGTGCGGTCGACGAACCACGCCTGCAGCGGTCCCGAGTCGAGCGCCCGGGCGATGCCGCCCAGGAGGTACCCGAGGGCCAGCACGAGGGCGCCGCGCCCGAAGGCGAGCGTGAGGCTGGACACGGCGGCGACGAGCGCGGCCGTCGCGAGCACGGGCCGGCGGCCGATGACGTCGGCGAGGCCGCCGGTCGGCAGCTCCAGCACCAGCGTCGCGGCGCTGTAGACCGCGACGATGAGGCCGATGGTGGGCAGGTCGAGCCCCCGTTCGCGCAGGAGCAGCACCGTCACCGGCACGACGAAGCCCGTGGGCAGCCAGCGCAGCGCGGTGAGCGCGACGAAGCGGCGACGGATCGAGACGAGCGCGGCCGCGGTCGCGGGGGCCTCGGCGGGTGGGGTCGGGGACATCGCCGCTCAGTGTGACAGGCCGATGCGCCGGTGCAGGCGCCGCAGCGGACCGGGCGCCCACCAGTTCCAGTCGCCGAGCAGCGTCATCGTGGCCGGCACCAGGAGCATGCGCACCACGGTGGCGTCGAGCAGCACCGCGAAGGCGAGGCCCACGCCCACCTCCTTGATCATCAGCAGCTCGCCGAGCGCGAAGCCCAGGAACACGAGCACGATCACCGCGGCGGCGGACGTGATGATGCGGCCCGAGCGCTGCAGGCCCTTGCGCACGGCCGCGTCGTTGTCCTCGCCGGCGTCGACGTACTCCTTGACGCGCGACAGCAGGAACACCTCGTAGTCCATCGCGAGGCCGAAGCCGAAGGCCGCGATGATGACCGCCACGTAGGTCTCGATGCCGCCCGTCGAGCTGAAGCCGAGCGTGCCTTCGAGGTGGCCCTCGCCGAAGATCCACGTGACCACGCCGAGCGTCGCGGCGAGCGACAGCGTGTTGATGACCAGCGTCTTGATGGGCACCAGCAGCGAGCCCGTCATGAGGAACAGCAGCACGAGGGTCGCGAGCACCACGAGTCCGCCCGCGAGCAACGCGCCCTCGACGATCGCGTCGAGGAAGTCGATCTGCGTGGCCGCGACCCCGCCCACATGGACCTCGACCGGCGCCTCGAGGGCGCGCACGTCCGTCACGGCGTCGACGGCCTCGGGGCCCGACGGGTCCGTCGAGTCGAGCCGGACGCCGACGAACGTCTCGCCGTCGCGGACCAGCGGCGCGTCGACGGCGCGCACCCCGTCCACCTGCGCGACCTCGTCGAGCCAGCCGTCGAGCGAGTCCGCGGGCTCGAGCGTGTGGATCCAGATCGCGGGCTCGCCGAGGTCAGGGAAGCCCTCCCGGAACTCGGTGACGAACTCCCGACGCTCGTTGCCCGGGGGCAGCGCCTCGATGTCGGAGTTGCGCAGGGTGAGGTGGAGGACCGGGCTCGCGAGCACGAGCAGCAGCCCGACGCACGCGATCACCACGAGCCACGGGCGCCGCTGCCCCCACGCCGCAAGCCGCGAGAACGCGCCCTCCTCGCGGTCGACGTTCGACGTCGTGGCGAGGATGCGGCGCAGCCCCGGCACCCGCGACAGGATCCCGGGCTTGGCGATGCGTGGTGCGAGGAGGAACAGCACCGCGGGCACGATGGTGAGCGCCGCGATCATCGCGGTGGTCACGACCCCGACCGCGGCGCCGCCGATGCCCTGCATGATGACGGGTTCGAACAGCAGCATGCCGCCGACGGCGATCGCGACGACGATGCCGGAGAACGTCACCGTGCGGCCCGCGGTCGCCATGGTGATCTCGATCGCCTCGGCGCGCGCCTCGCGCGGGCCGCCGCCGAGGCGGTGGATCTCCTCGCGGAAGCGGGACACGATGAGGAGCCCATAGTCGATCGACAGGCCGATGCCCAGCACCGTGACCACGTTGACGGCGCTCTGGTCGAGGTCGAGCAGGAACGAGAAGCCGTAGAGCACCGCGAGCCCGCCCGCGATCGACGCGATCGCGCCGGTGAGCGGGGTCGCCGCGGCGAGGAAGCCGCCGAAGACGAAGACCATCACCACCAGGGCCGCCGGCAGGGCGATGATCTCGCCGGTCACCAGGTCCTGCTCGAGCTGCGCCGTGAAGTCGTCGAAGACCAGCGGGTTCGAGGACGTCGCGACGGTCGCGTCGGGGTTCGTGGCGCGCATCTGGTCCACCGCGTCCGCCACGATGGCCGCGACCTCCTCGTGGACGGGCAGCGGGTCCTCGTCCCCGAACGACGTGAAGCCCACGTCGATGAGGAAGCCCGTGCCGTCCGCGTCCACCAGGCCCGCGGTCGGGTCGCCCGACCCCGCGGACGAGGCGGCGGCCGGGTCGAAGGCCGGGCCCGTCACCACGCCGAACGGCGAGACGACGGTGGTGACCAGGTCCATCTCCGCGATGCGCGCGGCGGCCTCGTCCGTGGCCTCCTTGACCGCCGCATCGTCCATCCGTACGTCCATGACGTACGAGGTGACGCCGGGGCCCACCGTGTCGTCGGCGGTGCGCTCGAAGGCCTCGTAGACCTCCCACGAGTCGGAGCCGTCGACGAGCGGCGGGCCCGTGGTGACGCGCTGGAAGAGGCCCTCGCCGTTCACGCCGACGGTGGCGAGCGCGTAGAACCCGAGCGTGCCGATGACCGCGAGCAGCACGACCAGGCGCGGCGCGCGGGCGATGAGACGCCCGACACGGGCGAAGCCCCCCATGGCCTCCAGGCTAGGCCCGGGGTGCGACATCGTGAAGTGCGTGAGATACAGCACGGCGGCTGGACTCGTCCCTTATGTCACGCTAACGTCACGGGCTCAAGGGCTGGCGAGGGGCAGCCCCGCACGGACGCCGGGGAGGGCTTGGCGTCTCAACGGAAGGAAACTCATCGATGACCGCCACCTCGACGCGACGTCGCGCCGCCGGCCTGATCGCCGGACTGCTCGTGACGGCCACCCTGGCCACCGCTCCCGCCGCCTCCGCCGCACCCGCCGGCACCGACCTCAGCACCGCACCCCTGGCGGCCGCCCCGGCGTCGGGCCAGGTGCTCTTCGTCGACAAGTGGAGGCTCAGCTTCCGCTGGAAGCCCAGCTTCAACAGCAACACCCGCCTGTCCGGGTTCCGTGACGCGCGCGTGGTCGCCACCGGCAACGCCAAGAACGGCTTCATCCAGGTCAACGCCGCCGGCCTCAAGGCCTGGGCGCCCGCCGAGTACCTCACCACCGAGAAGCCCGGGTGGCGCAAGGCCACCAAGGTGGGCACCAAGCCCACCAGCATCAAGCTCCGCGCCAAGCCCAGCAAGGACGCGAACGTGATCGCGACCGCGCCGCGTGGCACGGTCGGCAACTACATGCGCTTCAAGTCGAACGGCTGGTGGCGCGTCAAGATCGACGGCAAGGCGTCCTGGGCCCAGGAGAACCTGCTGTGGGTCGGCGGGTACTACGACGTCGACCGCATCCTCGAGGTCGCCCACTCGCAGGTGGGCTACCGCGAGCCCGCGTTCCAGGTGAACAAGTACAACACCTGGATCGGCGGCGCCAACCCGTGGTGCGAGGTCTTCGTGTCGTGGGTCTTCGACAAGTCCGACTACGCGGCGGGCGTGCCCAAGCACGACACCTTCCGCGAGTACGCCAAGGAGCTCCGCCAGCTCGGCATCATGGACATGACGCCGACCGCGTCCGAGCTCAAGAAGGGCACGGTCGTGCTGCTCGACTGGGGCCTCGGCGACGGCCCCAAGCACACCGCGATCGTGGACCACGTGTCGGGCGGCTACGTGTACCTGGTCGAGGGCAACACCACCGACGGCACCGGCGACAAGACGCGAGGCGTGTTCTACCGCGCCCGCCCGCTGTCGTACATCTGGTCCTGGTACAACCCGGCGGAGTACGCGCGCGTCACCATGTGACGTCTCGCCTCCCGCTGAACCGCGTCGGCCCCGGCCCTCTCCTCGTCGAGAGCGCCGGGGCCGTCCGCGTTGTCGGAGGGAACGCCTACGCTGGCCCCATGGATCTGTTCGACGCGGCGCGCACCGACGCCTCGGGCGTCCCCGAGACGCTCGGCAACGCGCCCCTCGCGGTCCGGATGCGGCCGCGCGGGCTCGACGAGGTCGTGGGGCAGACCCACCTGCTCACCGAGGGATCGCCGCTGCGGCGCCTCATCGGGGACGATGCGCCGGCCACGTCGGTGGTCCTGTGGGGCCCGCCGGGCACGGGCAAGACCACGCTGGCCTACCTCGTGGCCGGGAACCGGCGCTTCGTCGAGCTGTCCGCCGTCACCGCGGGCGTCAAGGACGTGCGCGCGGTCGTCGACGACTCGAAGCGCCGCATCGCCACCGGCGAGCGCGAGACCGTTCTGTTCATCGACGAGATCCACCGCTTCACCCGCTCGCAGCAGGACGCGCTCCTGCCGGCGGTCGAGAACCGGTGGGTCACGCTCATCGGGGCCACCACCGAGAACCCGTCGTTCTCCGTCGTCGGTCCGCTGCTGTCGCGCTCGCTGCTGCTCGTGCTGCAGCCCCTCGCCTCCGCGGACATCGCGGCGCTGCTCGCACGGGCTGTCGCGGACGCGCGCGGGCTCGGTGGGAGCGTGTCGCTGGACGATGCGGCCCGCGAGCACATCCTGCGCGTCGCCGGCGCCGACGCGCGCAAGGCGCTCACGCTGCTCGAGTCGATCGCTCAGGCCGCGGGCAAGGATGGTGTCATCACCGCGGAGCTGGCCGAGGCGACGATGGACGCCGCTCTCGTCGCGTACGACAAGTCGGGCGACCAGCACTACGACGTCATCAGCGCGTTCATCAAGTCGGTGCGCGGGTCGGACGTCGACGCCGCGCTGCACTACCTGGCGCGCATGGTCGTGGCGGGGGAGGACCCGCGCTTCATCGCACGGCGGCTCGTGATCCTCGCGGCCGAGGACATCGGCATGGCGGACCCCCAGGGGCTCGTCATCGCGCAGGCGGCCGCGGACGCGGTGAGCTTCATCGGCATGCCGGAGGGGCGGATCGTGCTCGCCGAGGCGACCACGTACCTCGCGAGCGCGCCCAAGTCGAACCGCTCGTACCGGGCCATCGACGCCGCGATCGCGGACGTGCGGGCCGGCAAGGCGGGCGTGGTGCCCGAGCACCTGCGCGACGCGCACTATGCGGGGGCCGAGCGGCTGGGCCATGGGAAGGCGTACGTGTACGCGCACGACGCCCCGCACGGCGTCGCCTCCCAGGAGTACCTGCCCGAGACGCTGCGCGGCTCGCGCTACTACGAGCCCACCGAGCACGGCTATGAGCGCGCGCTGGGGGAGAGGCTCGGGACCATCCGGAGGCTGCTCGGGCGGTGAGTGCCCGGGTGCCCGCCTTCCGGAATTGGTAGGTGGTGGTCACCTTCACGGGGTGGCGGCGCCTCAGTGGTAGGCGGTTGTCGCTCGCCTGGTGGGACCGACAGTGACGTACCCATGGCACGCACGAACCTGCCAGAACCGACTTCCACCTACCACTTCGGGGGAGCGGGGCGGGGGTTCACCAGCCCTCGGGCTTGGAGTCCTTGCCGTCGAGCCAGAGGTGGTCCTTGGGGTCGGAGTGCGTGCCGCCCGAGTCGACGTGCTTGTCCGAGATCTGGTCGCCCTTGGTGATGACGTGGACCATCGCCATCGCGTGACCGCGACCGAGGCCGTAGTCATCCTTGAGCCACTCGATGATCGGGGTCGCCTTGGTGCCGGGGCCGAAGCCGCGCTCCGTCGCGAGGTCGACCAGCTGGCGGGGCGTGAGCCCGGTCTTCGTCTCGACCGCGTCGAGGTACGCCTGGAAGGACATGGCTACGATCGTAGGACCGTCGCTGGCTTCCCCGCAGGAGGAGCAAACCTCCTGAAACCGTCGGTGTGTTCCCCATAGCCGGGGCGGGGCGGCCCTGGTATAGTTGTGGAGCCCTCGCGGACGGTTGGCTGCTGTCGCCGCGAACTCAGCAAAGCAACGATCATTTCTCCGGTCGCATCCGCGCGCCCGGAGAGCTGTGAAGGAAATCATGACCTCTGTTCAGAAGGCACGTCGCCAGGTCCGCCTGTCGCGCAGCCTCGGGATCGCCCTGACCCCGAAGGCCGTCAAGCACTTCGAGAAGCGCCCGTACCCCCCGGGCGAGCACGGCCGCACCGCCCGCCGCAAGGAGAGCGACTACGCCGTCCGCCTGCGCGAGAAGCAGCGTCTTCGCGCGCAGTACGGCCTTCGCGAGAAGCAGATGACCTCGACCTACGCCGAGGCCAAGAAGGAGACCGGTCTGACCGGTGAGGCCTTCGTCGAGCTTCTCGAGATGCGCCTTGACGCCCTCGTGCTCCGTGCGGGCTTCGCTCGCACGATCCTTCAGGCGCGTCAGTCGGTCCTGCACCGCCACATCCTCGTGGACGGCAAGATCGTCGACCGCCCGTCGTTCCGCGTGAAGCCGGGCCAGACCATCCAGGTCAAGCCCAAGGCCGTCACGCTGGAGCCCTACATGGCCGCCGCCGCCGGCGCGCACCGTGACGTGCTCCCGCAGGTGCCCGAGTACCTCAACGTCACGCTTGAGAAGCTCACCGCGACGCTGGTCCGCCGCCCGAAGCGCGCCGAGGTCCCCGTGACCTGCGACGTGCAGCTGGTCGTCGAGTACTACGCTCGCTAAGGCGCACCCGTGAGGCCCTGACGGGCCGCACATGCAGTGGCCGCGGTGCGCCGCCCCTCGGGGTGGTGCACCGCGGCTTTTTCTGCACCATGGCAGGGTGGGCGGATGCGCACGATGCGCACCTGGCCCCGGAGACGAGAAGGACCTAGAAGCAAGCATGCAGACCTCTGAGATCGCCACGCGGTGGGTCGACTACTTCGCGAAGAACGACCACCACATCCAGCCGAGCGCCTCGCTCGTCTCGCCCGATCCGTCGCTGCTGTTCACGGTCGCCGGCATGGTGCCGTTCATCCCGTACATCATCGGGACGGACACCTCGCCGCACCCGCGCATCGCCTCGGTCCAGAAGTGCATCCGCACCAAGGACATCGAGGAGGTCGGCAAGACCACCCGCCACGGCACGTTCTTCCAGATGCTGGGCAACTTCTCGTTCGGCGACTACTTCAAGGAAGGCGCGATCGACCTCGCCTTCCAGTTCCTCACGGGCCCCGAGTCGGAGGGCAACCTCGGCTTCGACCCGGAGCGCTTCTGGGTGACCATCTGGAACGAGGACGAGGCCGCGTTCAGCCACCTCAAGAACGTCGGCGTCGACCCGTCGCGCATCGTCAAGCTGACGCGCGAGGAGAACTTCTGGGACACCGGCCAGCCCGGTCCCGCCGGCCCGTGCGCCGAGTGGCACTACGACCGCGGTCCCGAGTTCGGCCCCGAGGCGGTGGGCGGCACCGTCGACCCCGGCGGCGACCGCTACCTCGAGGTGTGGAACCTCGTGTTCGACCAGTTCCTGCGCGGCGAGGGCGCCGGCAAGGACTACCCGCTCATCCGCGAGCTCGACCAGAAGGCGATCGACACCGGCGCCGGCCTCGAGCGCCTGGCGTACCTCAAGCAGGGCGTCGCCAACATGTACGAGATCGACGAGGTCTTCCCGGTCATCGCCAAGGCGCAGGAGCTCTCGGGCCGCACTTACGGCGCCGACACGACCGACGACGTCCGCATGCGCGTCATCGCGGACCACGTCCGCAGCTCGCTCATGCTCATCGGCGACGGCGTCACCCCCGGCAACGAGGGCCGCGGCTACGTGCTGCGCCGCCTCATCCGCCGCTCGGTGCGCGCGATGAAGCTGCTGGGCGTCGACGAGCGCACCATGCCCAAGCTGCTGCCGGTCTCGCTCGACGCGATGAAGGCGTCGTACCCCGAGCTCGAGGCCAACCGAGTCAAGATCGAGGCCGTCGCCTACACCGAGGAGGACGCGTTCCGCCGCACCCTCGCGCAGGGCACCACGATCTTCGACGTCGCCGTCGGAAAGGCCAAGGAGGCCGGCACCCCCGCGCTGTCCGGCGCCGACGCCTTCACCCTCCACGACACGTACGGCTTCCCGATCGACATCACGCTCGAGATGGCGGCCGAGCAGGGCGTCCAGGTCGACGAGGCGAAGTTCCGCGAGCTCATGAAGGAGCAGAAGGAGCGCGCCCGGGCCGATGCGAAGGCCAAGAAGGGCGGCCACGCGGACGTGGGCGTCTACCAGGGCATCAAGGAGGACGCGGGCGCCACCGAGTTCCGCGCCTACGAGGAGCTCACCACCGCGACCGAGATCACCGCGCTCATCAAGGACGGCGTGTCCGTGCCGGTGGCGAGCGAGGGCGAGACCGTCGAGGTCATCCTCCCGCAGACGCCGTTCTATGCGGAGTCCGGCGGCCAGGAGGCCGACTCGGGCACCATCCGCTCGGCGCACGGCACGCTCGAGGTCATCGACGTGCAGCGCCCCATCAAGGGCCTCATCGTGCACACCGCGCGCGTGGTCGAGGGTCAGGTCGCCCAGGGCGACGCCGTGTCCGCCGAGGTCGACCCCGAGTGGCGCATCGGTGCCCGTCAGGCGCACTCCGGCACGCACATCCTTCACGCCGCGCTCCGTGAGGTGCTCGGCCCCGACGCGCTGCAGTCCGGCTCGTACAACAAGCCCGGCTACCTGCGCCTCGACTTCTCGTGGCCCTCGGCGCTGTCCGCGGAGACCCGCTCGGAGATCGAGGAGGTCACCAACCGCGCGATCCGCGCGGACCTGGGCGTGTCCGCGCAGTACATGACGCTGCCCGAGGCGAAGGACTGGGGCGCCGTCGCGCTGTTCGGCGAGACCTACGACGAGACCGTGCGCGTCATCCAGATCGGCGGCCCGTGGTCGCGCGAGCTGTGCGGTGGCACGCACGTCGAGCACTCGAGCCAGGTCGGGATGGTCGCCCTCATGGGCGAGTCGTCCGTCGGCTCGGGCTCGCGCCGCATCGAGGCGACCGTGGGCATCGAGGCGTTCCAGAGGCTCGCCGCCGAGCGCGCGCTCGTCTCCGAGCTCACCACCACGCTCAAGGTCCAGCCGGGCGAGCTGCGCGGCCGGGTCGAGAAGCTCCTCGAGCGCCTCGCCGAGACCGAGAAGCTGCTGTCGGGCTACCGTCAGCAGGCGATGCAGCAGGTCGCGGGCGAGCTCGTGGGCAAGGCCGTCGACGTCGCGGGCGTCCGTGTCGTCACGCACGAGTCCACCAACGCCGCCGACGGCGACGACCTCCGCACGCTCGTCACGGACGTGCGCGGCCGCCTCGGTGACTCCGCGCCCGCCGTGGTCGCGATCGCCGGCGCCTTCAACGGCCGTCCGCAGATCGTGATCGCCACGAACCAGGGCGCGCGCGACGCGGGCCTGCGCGCCGGCGACCTCGTCAAGGCCGCATCGTCCGTCCTGGGCGGTGGCGGCGGCGGCAAGCCGGACCTCGCGCAGGGCGGCGGCCAGGACCCGGCGCAGATCGGCGCGGCCCTCGAGGCCGTGCGCGCCACCGTGGCGGCGCGTGGCTAGGGGCGCGCGACTGGGGGTCGACGTCGGCACCGTCCGCATCGGCGTGGCGGCGTCCGACCCCGACGGCCTCATGGCGTTCCCCGTCGACACCGTGCAGCGGGGCGACGGGGACGCGCAGGCCGTGGCGGCGATCGCCGAGGAGCGCGGTGCCATCACCGTGTTCGTCGGGCTGCCGCGCAAGCTGTCGGGCCAGGAGGGGACCAGCGCGGAGGACGCGCGCGGGTTCGCCGCCAGGCTCGCGGAACTGTGCTCCGGCACGGTTCGTTTGATCGACGAGCGTTTCTCGACCGCCACCGCATCCCAGGCGATGCGCAGCGCGGGCCGCAATGCCAAGAAGCAGCGGCAGGTGATCGACCAGGCCGCGGCCGTGGTGATCCTCGAGAACGCCTTGGACGTAGACAGGAACGGTAACCTCGAGGCTGTGACCATCGAGGTTCCGCGACAGGGGAATGATGACTGACCTTTTCGAGGCCGAGGCGACCACCACGACGTCGCTTGACCTGCGCAGGCTGCAGCGCCAGAAGCGCCGCGCCGCGCGCCGCCGGCTCACGCTCGTCGTGACGGCGGTCGCTCTCGTCGTGTTCGCGCTCGGCGCGTCCGTGACCTGGAACTTCCTCCAGGGCTTCGAGACGTCGTCCAACGAGGTCGCCGACTACGAGGGCCCCGGACAGGGCAACGTGCAGGTGGTCATCGAGAGCGGCGCCACCGGCGCCGACATCGCGTCGACCCTGTACGACGCGGGCGTCATCGCCTCGCCGCAGTCGTTCATCATCGCCGCGAACGACAACCCCGACTCGGCGTCGATCACGCCCGGCTACTACTTCATGCACAAGGAGATGAAGGCCGAGTACGCGCTCGCCGCGCTGCTCGACCCCTCGAACCGCGACGTGCGGTCGATCACCATCCCCGAGGGCAAGACGCTCGACTACTACTTCCAGTCGATCGCGAACCTCACCGGCACCACCAAGGAGGAGGTCGCCGCGGCGGCCGAGGACACCGAGGCGCTGGGGCTTCCCGAGGAGGCCGAGGGCAACCTCGAGGGCTGGCTGTTCCCGTCGACGTACGAGTTCAACCCCGGCGTCACCCCGCAGGAGGTGATGTCGAAGATGATCCAGCAGACCGTCAAGGTGCTCGACAAGTACGACGTCGCCATCGAGGACCGCGAGAAGATCCTCACGGTCGCGTCGCTCGTCGAGCGCGAGGCGAAGCTGGACGAGGACCGCGCGCAGATCGCGTCGGTCATCTACAACCGCCTCGACATCGACATGAAGCTCGAGCTCGACTCGACGGTCAAGTACCTCACCCAGTCCGAGGGGGTGTGGACCTCCGACGAGGAGCGCAACACCGACTCGCAGTACAACACGTACATGTACACCGGCCTCCCGCCGGGCCCGATCGCCGGACCGGGCGAGGCGTCGATCAAGGCCGCGGTCAAGCCCGCCGACACGAACTACCTGTTCTTCGTGACGGTCAACCTCGACACGGGCGAGACGCTCTACGCGTCGGAGTACACGGACCACCTCGCGAACGTCCAGCAGCTGCAGGACTGGGTCGCCGCGAACCAGTCCGACGACTCCTGACGTGGGGGCGGCTCCCGGCCCGCGGCGCGCGGGCGTGCTCGGGCACCCGATCGCGCATTCGCTGTCCCCGGTGCTGCACCGGGCCGCGTACCGCGAGCTGGGGCTCGACTGGGAGTACGACGCGTACGACGTCGAGTCCGGCGGGCTCGCGTCCTTCCTCTCGGGGATGGACGATGCGTGGGCCGGGCTGTCGCTGACCATGCCTCTCAAGGTGGAGGCCGTCCCGCTGATGGACTTCGTCGAGTCGATGGCGAAGCTCGTGGGCGCGGTCAACACCGTGCTGGTGCAGGACATCGGCGGCTCGCGCCAGCTGGTGGGCGCCAACACCGACGTGTGGGGCGTCCAGGCCGCGTTCCGCGAGGCCGGGGTGTCCACCGCATCGTCCGGTCTGATCATCGGCGGGGGAGCGACGGCGACCTCCGCGATGGCCGCGCTCGGGGCCCTCGGGGTGACCGCGCCCTTCGTGGCCGTGCGGTCCCGCGGGCGGGCCGGCGGTCTGCTGCGCGCCGCGACCAAGATGGGCGTGACGCCGCGCTTCATCGGGCTCGACGAGATCCCCGCCGCGATGCCTCTTGCGGACGTCGTCGTGTCCACCGTGCCGGCCTCGGCGGGGGCGGAGATCGCATCGTCCCTTTCCGGAATTCGGGAGGGTGCGGCGCTGCTCGATGTCGTTTATGAACCGCTTATCACTCCGCTAAGTATCCGATTTGCCGGTTTTGGTGGAATTGCGATCGGCGGGGAGCGGATGCTGCTCCATCAGGCCGCTGAGCAGGTACGACTCATGACGGGAAAGTCGGCGCCGATTAATGCAATGGATGCCGTTCTACGAGAAATGTTGAATAGGTAACACTTCAGCCTTCACCCCTCCCTGCCGATGGTAGGTTCACGATCGTTCATCGAGCGCATGAGGGGGCGGCAGATGAAGCAGCTGGGGACCATCCTGCTCGAGGATGGTGCGCTCACCGAGGAGATGCTCGCTGAGGGCATCGACGAGCAGCAGGCGCGCGGGCAGTCGCTCGGCCGCACGCTCGTCGAGCTCGGCTTCATCTCCGAGGGCCAGCTGGTTCGCGCGCTCGCCTCACAGGTCGGCATGGAGTTCGTGGAGCTCGCCGAGTACCCGGTGGATCGCGCCGCTGTCGCGCTCGTCCCGGGTGCCGTGTGCCGCCGCCACATGGCGCTGCCGATCTCGGTGGAGGACGGCCTCGTCAAGGTCGCGATGTCCAACCCCGGCAACGTGGTCGCGGTGGACGACATCAGCACGATCACCCGCATGCGGGTCGTCCCGGTGGTCGCCGCGCACGACGACGTCGCCACCGCGATCGACCGCTACTGCCGCTCCGACGCGGAGATGGAGGACCTCCAGGAGTCGATCGAGACCGAGGCCTCGATCGATGAGGAGGACATCGGCTCCGTCGCGGACGACGACGCGCCCATCGTGCGCTTCGTGAACCTGCTCATCACCCAGGCCGTCCAGGACCGCGCGTCTGACATCCACATCGAACCCGCCGAGCACGACCTGCGCGTCCGGTACCGCATCGACGGTGTGCTGCACGAGATGCAGCGCGCGCCCAAGGCGATCACCGGTGGCGTGATCTCGCGCCTGAAGATCATGTCGGACATCGACATCGCCGAGCGCCGCAAGCCTCAGGACGGCCGCCTTTCGGTCAACCACCAGGGACGAAAGATCGATCTGCGCGTCGCGACCCTTCCGACGGTGTGGGGCGAGAAGGTCGTCATGCGTATCCTCGACAACTCGACCGCGAGGCTCGCGCTCGAGGACCTGGGCATCCGTGAGCGCAACGAGTCGATCTACGCGGAGGCGTACAGCAAGCCCTACGGGATGATCCTCGTCACCGGACCGACCGGCTCCGGAAAGTCGACGACCCTCTATGCGACGCTCAACCAGATCTCGCGCCCCGAGGTCAACGTCATCACTGTCGAGGACCCCGTCGAGTACCGCATCCCGGGCATCAACCAGGTGCAGGTCAACCCCAAGGCGGGTCTGACGTTCGCAGCTGCTCTGCGCTCCATCCTCCGCGCCGACCCGGACGTGGTCCTCGTCGGCGAGGTCCGTGACGGCGAGACGGCTCAGATCGCGATCGAGGCGGCGCTCACCGGTCACCTCGTGCTCTCGACGTTGCACACCAACGATGCGCCGTCGGCGATGACGCGTCTCATCGAGATGGACATCGAGCCGTTCCTCGTCGGGTCCGCGATCGACTGCGTCGTCGCCCAGCGCCTCGCGCGACGTCTCTGCGAGCACTGCGCGGTCGAGCATCAGGTCGACCCGTACGACCTGCCGCCGGCGATCAAGTGGGACCCGAACAAGGCGATCCCGCCGATCATGCGGCCCGAGGGGTGCGCGCGCTGCTCGAACACGGGTTACCGAGGCCGCGTCGCGCTCCACGAGATCATGCCGATCAACGAGGAGATCGAGCGGCTCACCGTCGCTCGCGCCTCTTCCGCGGAGATCGCCAACGCCGCGGTCGACGCCGGCATGGAGACGCTGATCCAGGACGGGTGGGCGAAGGTCATGGACGGCACGACTTCCTTGGAGGAATTGCTCCGAGTCGTGAAATAAGTCACATCTCTACAGACACGCCACGTAAATGCCGATATCTCTATGCGAAGGAAGCGTAGTTTTTGCTTCCAGTTGAGGGAGGAAAAGTGAACGAGTTCACGCCTGGCGAGCCCTGGCGGCCCACGCCGCCGCCCGCCGCACAGCCGCCCGCCGCACAGCCGGCCGCGGCGCCGCAGCCGAGTTCGAGCGCGCCCGTTCCTCCCTCCGCCGCACCTGCCGCGCCGGCCTCGCAGCCCGCCGCTCCGGCGCTTTCGCAGCAGCCCGCGCCCCAGCACCCCACGCTTCCCACCGGCCCGGCGCTGCACAGCGCGCCGACCGGCCAGGCGCTGCGCCGCGCGCCGTTCCTCGAGGAGCAGCGACCGCACTCGGCCCAGGCGATGCAGCAGACGCCGCCGCCCACCACGCCACGTGTTCCCGCTCCGGCCCCTGTGGGCGCCCCGGCCGGCGCGGACGCCGCTGCCGCCTTCGCGGCGGCCGCACAGGAGCAGTTGCCCTCGTCGCAGCGGGCGTTCATGCCTGCCGACGAGCCGGTCAAGGAAGAGCAGCCCGAGAAGCCGGCTCCCGCCCAGCCCAAGGCCACGGCCGTCACCACGCCGGGCCGTTCGCGCATCGGTGCGAACAACGAGCGCCAGGAGGGCGACCTCGACATCAACGCCGCGCTGCGGCAGATGATCCAGGTCAAGGCCTCGGACCTTCACCTCACCACCGGCGTCCCGCCGATGGTGCGCCTCGACGGCGGCCTGACGCCGCTCGAGGGCTTCGGCCGGCTGACACCCGAGAGCCTCCACCGTTCGCTCTACGGGATCCTCACGCAGGCACAGCGCGAGAAGTTCGAGGAGGAGCTCGAGCTCGACTTCTCGTACTCGGTGGTGGGCGAGGCTCGCTTCCGCGTAAACCTGTACCGCCAGCGCGACTCGCTCGGTGCCGCGTTCCGTGTGATCCCCTACGAGATCAAGCCGCTCGAGGCGCTCGGCATCCCCGAGGTCGTCGCCGACTTCGCGCAGCTGCCCCGTGGTCTGGTCCTCGTCACCGGCCCCACCGGGTCCGGCAAGTCGACCACGCTCGCGTCGCTCGTCGACCTGGCGAACCGCTCGCGCAGCGCCCACATTATGACGGTCGAGGACCCGATCGAGTTCCTCCACCGTCACAAGCGGTCGATCGTGAACCAGCGCGAGGTCGGCGCGGACACCCGGTCGTTCGGCAAGGCGCTCAAGCACGTGCTGCGCCAGGACCCGGACATCATCCTCATCGGTGAGATGCGCGACCTCGAGACCATCTCCGTGGCGCTGACCGCCGCGGAGACCGGCCACCTCGTGTTCGCGACGCTGCACACGCAGTCCGCGCCGCAGACGATGGACCGCATCATCGACGTGTTCCCGCCGGAGCAGCAGGGCCAGGTGCGCACGCAGCTCGCGGCCGCGATCCAGGGCGTGCTCTGTCAGACGCTTCTCAAGCGCGCGGACGGCCCGGGCCGTGCCGTCGCCGTCGAGGTCATGGTCGCGACGCCCGGTATCCGCAACCTCATCCGCGAGGGCAAGACGCACCAGATCTTCACCTCGATGCAGGGTGGCGCGTCGCAGGGCATGCAGACGATGGACTCCCACCTCGCGGAGCTGGTGAAGTCCGGGAAGGTCGACTACGACGTCGCCGTCGAGATGGCGCAGTCGTACGAGGAGTTCAACCGCCTCTGCGGACGGCACGGCCGGTAGCGGGGGCGAGGGGGAGTCATGGCAACTGCGACCGCGGTTAAGAAGTTCGACTACGAAGCACGCGACGCCGCTGGCAAGGTCCGCAAGGACACGATGGAGGCGCCGACCTCGCAGGCCGTGGCGGCGCGACTTCGTGAGCGCGGCTTCACTGTGCTTTCCGTGGAGGAGGCTGGAGGCAAGGGTCTGCAGGCCGAGATCAACATCCCGGGACTCGGGGACAAGATCGGTCTCAAGGACATCGCCATCATGTCGCGCCAGCTCGCGACCATGATCGGTGCGGGGCTCTCTCTGATTCGCGCGATGACGATCCTCACGGAGCAGACCGAAAACAAGGCGCTTCAGAAGGTGCTCTCGGACGTGCGCACCGACGTCGAGACCGGCAAGGCATTCTCCGTCGCGCTGTCACGCCATCCGCAGGTCTTCCCCCCGCTCATGATCAACATGGTCAAGGCGGGTGAGATTGGTGGATTCCTCGACCAGGTTCTCGTGTCTATCGCCGAGAACTTCGAGAAGGAAGTCGCGCTGCGCGGCAAGATCAAGTCGGCGATGACGTACCCCGTGGTGGTGTTCTTCATCGCGATTCTCGCAACAGCAGCGATGCTGATCTTCATTGTGCCGGTCTTTGCGGGCGTGTTCGAAGGTCTTGGCGGCGAACTTCCGGCTCCGACCCAGTTCCTCGTAATGCTCTCGGGTCTCGTCAAGGTCGGCGCGATCCCGTTCGTGATTGCACTCGTGTTGTTCACCATGTGGTGGAAGCGCAACAAGAACCGCCATGAGATTAGAGACAAGGTGGAACCCGTCTATCTCAAGCTCCCGGTCTTTGGATCGCTTATTCAGAAGATCGCTGTGGCGCGGTTCACGCGTAATTTCGGCGCGATGGTGCGCTCGGGTGTTCCGATTCTGCAAGCGCTGGACATCGTTGGCCAGGCTTCCGGGAACATCGTGATTGAGCGGGCAACCAAGGATGTGCAGGACTCCGTACGACGGGGCGAGTCACTGGCGGGTCCACTCGCAAATCACAAGGTATTCCCCCCGATGGTGACGCAGATGATAGCGGTCGGTGAGGACACTGGCGCTCTCGACGAGATGCTCGACAAAGTTGCGGACTTCTATGACCAGGAAGTCGAATCCACGACCGAGCAGCTGACAAGCCTCATCGAACCGCTCATGATCGCGTTTCTTGGGGCCATGATCGGTGGCATGGTCATCGCTTTGTACTTGCCGCTATTCAAGGTATTCGACCTCATTCAATGAGACTTCCGTGCGGTACGCCGTGCGGTGGATGAACTGGATCTGAGGGTTCAGTTCGCATCAACCCATAGAGAAGACAATGAAAGGGAGGGAGCATCATGCTCGCTCGCATCCGCAAGTCCATGGAGGAGAAGGACCAGGGCTTCACCCTCGTCGAGCTCCTCGTCGTGATCATCATCATCGGCATCCTCGCCGCCATCGCCATCCCGATCTACCTCAACCAGCAGGCGAAGGCGAAGGATTCCGCTGCTAAGGCCGACCTTGCGTCGTTCCGCACCATGACCGCTGCCTGGGCGGTTGACAACCCGAACGCCACGACCGCGCCGACGGCGACGACCATCGGTTTCTCGGGTAGCCCGAACAACACCATGGCTGTTGCGGCCTACAACTCGCCGAACGTTGGCGACTTCTGCATCTCGGCGTCCTACCCGAACGGCACCCTCGGTGGCGCCATCTCGTCCGACGAGAGCGGCAACCTGTACCAGTCTGCCGACTGCACCGGAACGATCGTTCCGTAACTTGGGCTCGTGCTGCCTGGAAAGCGCGCGAGCGCTTTCCAGGCAGCATCACCCTGCGAATCTTGTCTTGGGGGAGGGATGATGACGATCATCAGGAAGGACGAAGCCGGCTTCGGCCTCACGGAGGTCATGATTGCCATGCTCGTCCTGTTCATCGTGATGGTTGCCATGATTTCTGCCGTCATTGCGGCACTGCAAGTGACGTCTAGCAACGCGACGGGCTCCACCGCGGCGGAGGCCGTGCAACAGCGGATCGAGGACGTGCGCGCGGCGTCGGTCGCAGGCGACTGCGACGTGCTCGAGGGCGCGGCGCTGCCTGTTACCACGGTGACCGACGGAAGAGGCGTCGACATTACCATCTCCGGTTCACTCGCCTCCACGTGCGTGCGAGCAGCGACATCAGGGGATCGCGACCCTGTCCAGGTGTTGCGTTTGACGGTCGAAGCTGATTCGGCCGCGCCAGGCGCGAGCAACCCCGTGGTGACCACGACCACCGATATTCTTGTGAAGTTCCAGCCATGAGCGCGGCAATGGCAGTACCCGATCGCGAGTCCGGTTTTACGCTCGTGGAGTTGATTATCTACATGGTCGTCCTGGTTGTGGCCATGATCATTGCCGGTTCGCTATTCATCAATGTGATTAACCACGAGCGCTACGCGCGCGCAACGGCTGAGGCAAACAACCAAATTCAAACCGTGTTCCGAGAACTCGAGTACGACCTCCGAAGCGCGGACTGGGCAGATGTCAGCGGTGACGGAGATCTCGTCGTGATCCTGACGCGCAAGGCGTCGTCGAGCGGTTCGAATGTGGCGCAGTGCGTCGGCTATTACTACGACGAGACAACGGGTGAGCTCCGACGAACAACGCGCACCGACAACATCGATACCGCTCCGGCAATCTCGGCGACGTCTACCGCCGCGATTCGAGCGGCGACTGACACGTGGCCGTTGGTGCGCACGGATATGGCAAGCATCGACGGTGCAGCGGTGTTCGGTCTAGAAGACAAGTACGGGGCAGGCAAGGCCGTGACAATTCAGTTGCGCGCAGAGGCATTTGAAGGTCGAGCCCCGATCGACTTCGTGAAGAGCGTCGCCTTGCGCAAGCAAGCTGACCTGACCCTGTCGTGCAAGTGAGGGAGCCTGCTGCGATGAGTATTCGACAGATGAGGAAGCGGCTCGCGGTCGCGTCGGACGATTTCGGCATGGCACTCGTCATGACCCTCATGATCATGTCGGTCGGTGCGATCATCATCACCACTCTCGTAATCGTGACCGTGTTTAACACCGGATTCAGCGCGAAGAGTCGGGCTGATATGCGCGTGCTCGCCTCTGCGGACTCGGGCATCGACATGATCATGGGCCTGCTGGACGGCAAGACTTACGCGGACCTCTCGACGGTGTGCGGCCCGATGAACTACGTGATCAACAACGACACCGTTGTCGTCACCACCAAGTACGAGGTGGTGAGCGGTACCGGGACGACCACGACAACGTGCCCGACGAGCTCGCAGATCACTCGGACCCTGACGGTTCAGTCCACCGCGACCTCCACCAATGTGCCGGTGGCCAACGAGATCGTCTCCCGTACCGTCGAGGCAGTTCTCTATGCAACGCCCGAAGAGGTGCCCCTCGACAAGGCGATCTTCTCCGAAGCAACGACCACGGTGACGTCGAATACGACCATCCAGGAGAGCACGTCAGGCGCGAAGGACGCGTTCATCTACACCAACGGTGGCTTCAACTGCGAGACGCAGGACGCCATCGAGGGCAGCATCTACGCGGCACACGGCGACGTGTACTTCAAGAACGACTGCGACATCAAGCTATCGGTTTGGGCGTCTGGCACCGTCATGTTCGACTCTGGCACCGTAGTCGACGGCGACGTGTACTCTGCGTCGACGGCGGATCCCGCCATCAACATCCAGAACACCAACGCTGAGGTGCTCGGCTCGATCATCTCGAACGGTTCGATCAAGCTCGATGCAGAGGTCGGCGGCAACGTCGTCTCGCTTGCGAACAAGATCGACATGTATTCGAAGACCGTAGTGACCAAGAACGCACACGCTGCGCTCAAACTGACGATGAACAACGGTGCGCTCATCTCGGGCAACGCTGCCTCGAATACTGAGATCGCGACCACCAACGACAACAAGAACAAGGTCACCGGAACCGCGACCGCACCGATCATCGGCGCGAAGCTCACCGCGGGCAGCAAGGTCATCGGCACCGCATCGCGGCCGTCGATCGCGGGCCTTCCTGCAGCGCTCGGTTACCCCACCGAGGTTGTCGCACCTCCGCGCGAGCAGTTCCCGTACCTCACCATGAACGCCGACGACATCGCGCTTTGGCAGGCGGACGGGTACAAGGTGACGGAGACCACCGCATGCGACAGCCCCGCTGCACTGAACGCGATCAACAGCGCGGACTACGGCGACCAGGGCAAGGCCCTCGTCATCTTCAAGGGCTGCACCAAGCCCGTGTATTTCGCACAGCACTCGAATCTCAGCGTCAAGGGCAACCTCGGGCTCGTGTCGACCTCGGGCTTCCACGTCGACAACCAGGTCGACATCGCCACGACTGTCACGGGCACCCGTCCGGAGCTGGTGTGGATGGTCCCCGCGGACTCGCCGAACATTACCTGGGGTCCCACGACCGAGGCGAGCCAGACGACGCCGGTGTGCACCAGCACAGCCACCCGTACCACCAGCACGGGCGTCACTCAGGACCTCTACTTTCAGAAGTTCAAGGTCAAGGGCGTCGACATGTTCGCGTACACGCCGTGTGAGTTCCAGCAGGACACCGGATGGGACACCAACTCGGATCCGTGGACCGGTCAGATCTATTCGGGCACCGTTGATCTCCACAATTCTTTCGACATGCAGATGTCCACCATCGGTATCCCCTCGAATGCCGACAAGACCCCCGCGCTGACCAAGCCGGCGAATATGCAGCTCATCTCGCGCTACGACCTGTTCAACTGACGTGGAAGATCTGACACCGCTCGCAGCGGTCCTCGCAGGAGTCTTTGGACTCCTCCTAGGCTCGTTCGCAAACGTGCTGATCCACCGGATCCCTCTGGGTGAGTCGGTCGTGCGGCCTGCGAGCCGCTGCCCGCGTTGCGGCCGGGCGATTCGTCCCGGCGAGAACATTCCGGTCATCAGTTGGCTATGGCTCCGAGGACGATGTGCCGGGTGCCGCGCACCCATCAGCGGACGCTATCCGCTCGTCGAGCTCGCGACGGGTATCGCCTTCTTCCTCGTGGTGCTGCTCGCTGGGCTCACGTTCGAGTCGCTCATCGGTCTCGCGCTGGTGTACTTCGGCATCGTGCTGAGCGCGATCGACTTGGAGCACCATCGTCTGCCGAACGCGCTGACGTCCGCCTACGCGATCGTGACTGCGGTGACCGTTCTCACGGCAGGTGTGGTGACCGGTTCGTGGGACTCAAGCCTTCGGGCACTCGTGGGCGCAGTTGCATTGGGCCTCATCTACGGACTCGCCTTCGTGATCTATCCGAGGGGCATGGGACTCGGCGACGTGAAGCTCGCGCCGACTATCGGGGCCGCTCTCGGCTTCCTGGGTTGGCCTGTGCTGATCGTCGGGGCGTTCGCAGCATTTCTCTGGGGAGCGATCGCTGGCGTCGTGGCGATGAGTCGGCAGCGCCAGCGCAAGGGTGTAGGCATCCCTTTCGGCCCATGGATGTTCGTTGGTGCCCTCACGGGAATCCTCATGGGCGACGTGATCGCCGATTGGTATCTCGGATTGATGGGATTTTGACCTTGAGAGGGGAGAGGGTCGTGCCGATGTTTCAGAAGATGGTGAAGGAGGTTCCCTCATGGGCGCCAGGACAGTAGCGGTCGACGTCGGCACGTCGACGGTGCGGATTGCTGAGGTCGAGCTCGGCAGCGGACAGGATCCTCGGGAGGGTGCGACTCTGCATGCCTTCGCCGAGGCGGTGGTCCCGGCCGGCGTCATCCGTGATGGCGTGGTGCAGGAGCCGCAAGCGCTGGCGTCGACCATTCACGAAGCCTTCGTCCACGCGAAGCCCTCGACCAAGCACGTGACAGTGGGGCTCGGACACCCGAGCATCGTGGTACGCGAGGTTGATATCCCTGCCCAGCCGATGGACAAGCTGCGTCAGTCGCTCGCCTTCCACGTCCAGGATCAGCTTCCCATGGCTGCCGATGAGGCCATCCTTGACTTCTACCCGACGGCTGAGATCGAGGCTCAGGGCGGAGAGACGCTGAGGGGTCTGCTCGTCGCCGCTCCGCGCGAGCTTGTTCGTGACACCATCGCTGTCTTCGACCGGGCGGGCCTTCAAGTCGGTGCTGTCGACCACTCGGCGCTCGGCCTCTGGCGGAGCGGGTCGCGTGGCGTATACATGGACGCGAAGGTCGCCTTCGTCGACGTCGGCGCCGCGACGACGACCGTGGTGATCTCGCAGGGCGGTGTGACGCGGCTGGTGCGAACCCTGTCGCAGGGCGGGCAGGACGCCACCAAGGCGATCTCGCTCGCTCTCAAGGGTGCGAGTGTCGACGCGGAGTCGCTCAAGCGCGAAGTTGGCCTGGACCTCAGCGTGGGCCAGGACAGACGCGGACTCGCGGAGGCCGCGTCGCACGCGCTCTCGCCACTGATCGAATCGGTCCGCAACACGCTCGTGTACTTCGCAAGTTCCAATCCCGGTGGCGCGGTCGAGAGGCTCGTGCTCACGGGCGGTGCCGCCTACACGCGCGGGCTCGGACAGGCCCTTGCGAGCGCAACAAGGCTTCCTGCGGTGATCGGTGAGCCGCTCGCTGGGCTGAGGCTCGGCAAGAAGGTCAACACCGCGTCGATCCAGGGTCGCGAGCACGAGCTCGCCACCGTCGTCGGCCTGGCGATGAGGAGCACCAAGTGAACGCCACTGCTCAGAAGTACGGCGCGCCGCCGCTCGCGGGCGTCAACCTCATCCCCGTCGAGATCGCCGAGCGCAAGAAGATGCGCGCCGTCATCACGGCGGCGGTGATGGCAGTGATCGTGGCGGCAGCGCTCGTGGCTGTAGCATTCGGCGCCGCGCTCGTGGCCAAGATCGCGGTCGAGGCAGACCGTGACACCGCGGCGCAAGACGAGGCGACCGCCCTGGTCGAACGCGATGCCAAGACGCAGGTGTATTACGACGTCCTCGCGCGCGAACAGGAAGAGTTCACGCTCGCGCAGATCGGGTACGGCGAGATCGACCAGGCCGACCTCGCTGCCTCGATTCAGCAGACCGCCAATGACGACACATCCTTCGAGGTCATCCACGTGGTCGGGCCCAACGCCCAGGGCATCGTGGAGGCCGGCGGCGACGGCGACGTGTACGGCACCGGGATCGGTACCGTCGAGTTCACCGCTCGTGCCACCACCCTGGAGACGGCGACGGCTTTGCTCCGTCGGCTCGAGAACGTTCCCGGTCTGGCGAACGTGCGGGGCGCTACCGAGAGCATCGGGTCGGACGGCGCGGGCAACTACTGGCAGATCGAGGGCACTGCGGTGCTGACCGACCTGCTGCTGACCAACCGGCTCATCCCCACCGAGGGGATCTCCGATGTCGCGGGCGTGCTCGCGCCGATCGTCGAGCCTGATGCGGAGGCCTCGGCGAGCCCGTCGCCCGAGCCGACCGCGACCGAGGAGGGTTGACATGTTGAGCTCACGCTACGCACCCGTGATCGCCATCTCTGTGCTCGGCGTCGTTCTGGTAGCGGTGCTCGGATGGTTCCTCGCCATCAAGCCGCAGTTGAACGCCGCGAGCGAGGCCTCTGCGCAGGCCACGAGCATCCGTGACAACACCGTGCTTATCCAGGCGAGTTCCGCCAAGCTCGACGAGTATCAGTCTCTTCTCGAGGAGGATGACAGCACGGCGGACGCGATCGCACTCAACGCTCCTTCCCGGCTCGACATGGACGCGTTCCGCACGCGACTGTGGAAGATCGCCGACGGTGCGAACGTCGACGTGATCTCCTACGCGCTCGGCACCGGCCAGGCGGTCGACGGGTGGGAGACCGAACCGGGAATCCTCGTGTCCAACCAGGTCGCGAGCCTCTTCGGTACCGGTCCGGTCGCCGGCACAGCCGATCAGGCCTCGGCTGAGACAACCACGACGGACACCGAAGGTACCGACGCCGCCACGACCGCTCCCGGTGCATGGACGCCTGTCATCACCCCGAACACGGAGCCAGGTCCCGTCGCGGGAGATATCCGCATGGTCGATGTCACCCTCGATATCGCTGGCACGGCATCCGAGGTGGACGCGTTCCTGTCGAAGTTCATGGACGTCAAGGAGCAGATCTTCCAGGTGTACGACGTGACCGAGACGGTCGGTGGCCCGACGGACACGCTTGACGGTGCCGAGCCGAGCGACGACGACCTGACGGTCACCATCATCGGTGCGCTCTACGTGCACAATGCCGATCTGAGCATCCAGGACCAGTCCTCGCTCAAGAAGGCGACGCCGAAGGACGGGGCCTTCGCGGCCTCGGCCAGCTGACACACAGCCACGAGCCGAATCAGGAGGGCCGTCCCAACCGGGGCGGCCCTCCTTCGCGTCTACCGAGCCCGCGCAACGTCCCGTCTCACCATCCGGACCGGCGGTCCACTCGTGGAAGAATGACGACCATGCTTCGATGGCTCACCGCAGGAGAATCGCACGGCCCCGCGCTGGTCGGCACGCTGGAGGGCCTTCCGGCCGGCGTCAACATCACCAGCAGCGAGGTCCAGGACGCGCTTGCCCGCCGCCGCCTCGGCGCCGGCCGCGGCGCGCGCATGTCCTTCGAGAAGGACCAGGTCACCATCCTCGGAGGCGTCCGCCACGGCGTCTCCCAGGGCGGACCCGTCGCCGTCATGGTCGGCAACACCGAGTGGCCCAAGTGGGAGACCGTGATGTCCGCGGACCCGGTCGAAGCCGAGGAGCTCACGGGTGCCCGCGCCGCCGCGCTCACGCGCCCGCGCCCCGGCCACGCCGACCTCGTCGGCATGACCAAGTACGGCTTCGACGACGCCCGCCCCGTCCTCGAGCGCGCCTCCGCGCGCGAGACCGCCGCGCGCGTCGCGCTCGGCCAGGTCGCCGAGAACTTCCTCGAGCAGGCCGCCGGCATCCGCCTCGTCGCGCACACCGTCCAGGTGGGCCCCGTCGCCACGCCGGACGATGCGCCGCTCCCGCCCGCGGACGCTACCCCCGCGCTCGACGCCGACCCCATCCGCTGCTTCCACGCCGAGACGTCGCGCGCCATGCTCGCCGAGATCGACGACTGCCAGAAGGCGGGTGACACCCTCGGCGGCGTCGTCGAGGTCGTCGCCTACGGTGTGCCCGTCGGCCTCGGCAGCCACGTGCACTGGGACCGCCGGCTCGACGCGCGTCTCGCGGCCGCGCTCATGGGCATCCAGGCCATCAAGGGCGTCGAGGTCGGCGACGGCTTCCGCACCGCCGCCCGCCGCGGCTCGCAGGCACACGACGAGATCGAGTACGGCGAGAACGGAGTCCAGCGCCGTACCAACCGCGCCGGCGGCGTCGAGGGCGGCATGACCAACGGCGAGCCGCTCCGCGTCCGCGCCGCGATGAAGCCCATCAGCACCGTCCCGCGCGCGCTCGACACGATCGACACGTCGACCGGCGAGGCCGCCAAGGCGATCCACCAGCGCTCCGACGTGTGCGCCGTCGCGCCGGCCGCCGTCGTCGCTCAGGCGATGGTGGCGCTCACTCTCGCGGACTCGCTGCTGGAGAAGTTCGGCGGCGACTCCGTCGCCGAGGTACGCCGCAACATCGACGCCTACGTCGCGCAGATCCCGGAGCACCTGCGCTGATGGCACCCCGCGCGGTCCTCATCGGCCCGCCCGGATCGGGCAAGAGCACGGTCGCGAAGGCACTCGCACGCTTGTGGGACGTGCCGCGCCGCGACACCGACACCGACATCGAGAGGCGGGCCGGCAAGCCCATCCCCGACATCTTCGTCGAGGACGGCGAGGCACGCTTCCGGGAGATCGAGCGGGAGGCGGTGGACGATGCGCTGCGCACCCACGACGGCGTACTCGCCTTGGGTGGCGGCGCGGTCCTCGCGCCCGAGACCCAGGCGCTCCTCGAGGGCTACGCGCGCGAGGGGGGAGCGGTCGTCTTCCTCGACGTCTCCCTCGCGGCCGCCGCGCCGCGCGTCGGTCTCAACGCCTCGCGCCCGCTGCTCGTGGGAAACCCGCGCGCACAATGGGTCGCGCTGATGGACGCCCGCCGGCCCATCTACGAGCGCCTCGCGACCGTCCAGGTGCTCACCGACAAGACCAGCCCGACCGACGTCGCGGCGCAGATCGACGCCGCCCTCAAGGAGCGTGCATGACCGCCCACCGGACCATCACCGTCGCCACCGCCGCGCCCTACGACGTGACGGTCGGGGAGAACCTGCTGCCGGAGGTGGTGGCCGCGGTCCCGGAGGCCGCGACGCGCGTGCTCGTCGTCACCGCCGCGCCGCTGCGCCGCCACGTCGGCAACCTCAAGGCGCTGCTCGACGCCCGCGGACTCACCGTCGTCATCGCGGAGGTGCCCGACGCCGAGGAGGGCAAGACCGCGGAGGTCCTCGCCTTCTGCTGGCAGGTACTGGGCAAGTCCGACTTCACCCGATCGGACGTGGTGATCGGTTTCGGCGGGGGAGCGGTGACCGACCTCGCTGGCTTCGTGGCCGCCACCTGGTTGCGCGGCGTCGGCGTCATCCAGGTGCCGACGACGCTGCTTGCGATGGTCGACGCGGCGGTGGGCGGCAAGACGGGCATCAACACGTCCGAGGGCAAGAACCTCGTCGGCGCGTTCCACGAGCCGCTCGCCGTGTTCTGCGACGTGCGTGCCCTCGACACGCTGCCGCGGAACGAGCTGGTGCCGGGCCTGGCCGAGGTCGTGAAGTGCGGGTTCATCCGCGACCAGGAGATCCTGGCGATCGTCGAGGCGAACCTCGACGGCCTCCGCGACGCCGACCTCGATGCCGTTCGCCCCGTCCTCGTCGAGCTCATCGCCCGCGCGATCCAGGTCAAGGCCGACGTGGTCGCCGCGGACCTCAAGGAGTCCTTCCTCCGCGAGATCCTCAACTACGGCCACACGTTCGGCCACGCGATCGAGTACACCGAGCGCTACCAGTGGCGTCACGGCGCCGCGGTGTCGGTCGGCATGGTCTTTGCCGCCGAGCTCGCGCACCTCGCCGGCCGCCTGTCCGAGGCCGAGGTCGAGCGCCATCGCGCGATCCTGTCGGGTCTGGGCCTGCCGACGTCCTACCCGGGTCACCGATGGGACGCGCTGTTCACCGCGATGAAGCGGGACAAGAAGACCCGCGGCGATCTGTTGCGCTTCGTCATCCTCGCCGGGATCGGCAACCCGATCCGTCTCGAGGGGCCGGACCCGGCGCTTGTGCAGGGTGCCTACTCGGCGATCGCCGACTGAACCGGCGCATCGTCCCGCCGCGCGCCCAAACCGAGCGAGCGCATCGTCCCCCGATACGCTGAAACCATGAACGTCCTGGTCGTCAACGGTCCCAACCTGCGCAGGCTCGGCACCCGCGAGCCCGAGAAGTACGGCACCACCACCCACGACGAGCTCGCCGTGCTCGTCACCCAGTGGGGCGCGGACCTGCAGCTCGAGGTCGAGGTGCGGCAGTCCGACGACGAGGCCGACCTGGTCCACTGGATGCACGAGTCCGTCGACGCCGGCTGGCATGTGGTCCTCAACCCGGCGGCCTTCACGCACTACTCGTACGCCCTGCGCGACGCGTGCGCGCTCGTGTCCGCGGCGAACCTCTCTCTGGTCGAGGTGCACCTCACCAACCCGCACGCGCGCGAGACGTTCCGCCACACGAGTGTGATCTCCGGCGTCGCGACCGGCACCATCGCGGGCTTCGGCGTCGAGGGCTACCGGCTCGCTCTCGAGGCCGTCGCGCGGCGCGTCGGCTAGAATCGTCTGCGGACTAATCCCAGTTACTTCTGTAAGGACACCCCTGTGGCGACTTCGAACGACATCAAGAACGGCTCCGTGCTCAACCTCGACGGCAACCTCTGGTCCGTCATCGAGTTCCAGCACGTGAAGCCCGGCAAGGGCGGCGCCTTCGTCCGCACCAAGCTGAAGAACGTGCTCACCGGCAAGGTCGTCGACAAGACCTTCAACGCGGGCGCCAAGGTCGAGTTCGAGACCGTCGACCGCCGCGACATGCAGTACCTGTACTTCGACGGCACCTCGTACGTGTTCATGGACCCCTCGACGTTCGACCAGATCCCCGTCTCCGAGGCGGTCATGGGCGACGCGACCGACTACCTGCTCGAGAACGAGTCCGCGGTCATCGGCTCGCACAACGGCAACCCGATCTTCCTCGAGCTCCCGGGTTCCGTGGTCCTCGAGGTCACGTACACCGAGCCGGGCCTCCAGGGCGACCGCTCGTCGGGCGGCACCAAGCCCGCCACGCTTCAGACCGGCAAGGAGATCCAGGTCCCCCTGTTCCTCGAGGCCGGCACCAAGGTCAAGGTCAACACCTCGACCGGCGAGTACCAGTCCCGCGTCAACGACTAGTGGCCGCCCGTACCAAGGCGCGCAAGCGCGCCCTCGACGTCCTCTTCGAGGCGGATCAGCGCGGCGAGAACGTGCTGGCCGCGCTGGACCGTCGCGTCCTCGACTCGGGGCGTGAGACGCCGCTGCCGACGTACTCGATCGAGATCGTGCGCGGCGTCGTGGCGTGGTGGCCGGAGCTGAACTCGATCATCCAGTCCGCCTCGCCCGAGTGGCAGCTCTCGCGGATGCCCGCCGTCGACCGTGCGCTGCTGCGCATCGGCGCGTGGGAGATCCTTTGCAACGACGAGGTCGAGACCGCGGTCGCGATCGACGAGGCCGTGTCCCTCGCCGCCGACTTGTCGACGGATGACTCGCCGGGCTTCGTGAACGGGATCCTCGGGACGATCGCGCGCGAGGCGCCGGCGCTGCGGCACGCGGACTAGTTCGGCTGTCGGGGTAGGGCTCGCACCTTGGTGCGGGCCCTTCTTCTTTGCCCTGGCGGCAGCCTGTGGACAACTGTCCGGATTATCCGGTTCGTTGTCTGAGGGCGGTGGTGGACTTGTCACATGGCCGAGCCGACCGCCGCCGATCCCCTCGAGGGGCTGCGTGCGCGGGTCGAGGCGGCGGGCGGGCTCACCGACCGGGAGCTCGAATCGCTTCAGGGCGAGGTCGTCGGGGTGCGTCGCGAGACGGACATCCTGCTCGCGCTGCTGACGGCGCACTCGGACAAGCGGGGCCTCGCGAAGCGGCGCGGCCACAGGAGCACCGCGCAGGCGCTCGCCCACAGCCTCGGCGGCACGCTCGCCGAGGCTGAGCGCATCCGCAAGCTCGGCGAGACGATCGACGAGGGTGAGGACGATGCGCCGGACGGGCCGGGCGGTGAGGAGTCCGCGGGCGGCGGGGGCGCGAAGGAGAAGGCCCGGCCTCGGCCCAAGCCGCCCGTCCTGCCGTACCTCGCCCGCGTCGCGCGCGCCGGGCGCCTGAGCCCCGACGCCGTCTCGCTGCTGAGAGACGTGCTCATGCTCCACCCCGAGGCGCGCGAACGGGCCGGAATGCCGGTGGACGATGCGGCGCGGAGCACGCGCCTAGGTAGCCTCCCGCTCGGCACGGTGGAGAGGACGGCGGTGGACAAGGCGGTGAGCCTGCCGCTGCGGCGGGTGAGGGCGTTCGTGGCCAACCTGCGCGCGGACCTCACGCCTCGGAAGACCGCCGAGGAGCGGTACGACGACCAGTTCCGCCGTCGGATGGCGATGACCACCGAGGAGAGCGACGGGATGATCCGTCTCACCGCGCTCCTCGATCCGATGACGGCGGCGCCGCTGATCGCCGCGATGGACGGGTACGTGAAGAAGGCGTTCCGCGCCCGCCGCGAGGGCGATGGCAGCGACCAGCGCACGCCCATGCAGCTGCGCGCCGACGCGCTCGGCTGGCTGGGGCGCCACGCCACCGGCTGCCGCGCCGCCCACGACGGCATCAAGACGACCATCTCCATCCGCATGACCCTCGAGGACCTCGTGGGCGGCGACGGGCATGGGACCGTGGATGGCGTGGCGGCACCGGTGCCCGCCGGCGTGCTGCGGCGCCATGCAGCGGACGCCCAGATCATCCCGACCGTGCTGGGCGGGCGCTCCGAGATCCTCGACCACGGAAGGGCAGAGCGGCTCTTCACGCCCGCGCAGCGACGGGCCATCGCGGAAAGGGATCGCGGTTGCGCCCACTGCGGCGCCCCGCCCAGCCACTGCGACGTCCACCACCTCCGGTACTGGGAGAACGGCGGCCGAACGGACCTCGCCAACGGGATCATGCTCTGCGTCGCCTGTCATCACTGGGTCCACCGGGACCGGTGGGAGGTGCGGATACGGGAGGGGAGACCGGAGTTCGTGCCGCCGGCAGCCGTGGATCCCGAACGAAGGCCCCGGCCCGGGTATCGACACCAGGTGACATGGGCGAGAGAGGAGGTGAGCGTGGGGGAGAGCCCCGGGCCCCCGTGAGGCTCCGCGTCAGGTAGTGTGTGACCCGCAACCCAGACATCCTTTAAGGACCGTCCAGAGAGGCGGGGAAGGAGGTCGCCAGGTGACTGGCACCATCATGGGGGCGGCGGATATCTCGCGCGCCCTGACTCGAATCGCGCACGAGATCGTCGAGCGCAACGACGGCGCCGCCGACGTGGTCCTCATGGGCATCCCGACCCGAGGCCTCCCGATCGCGCACCGCCTCGCCGCCCGTATCGCGGAGATCGAGCCCGGTTACGACGCCGAGCACGCCTGCGGCGCCCTCGACATCACGATGTACCGCGACGACCTCTTCAAGAACCCGACGCGCACCATCGGCACCACCTCGGTGCCCGACGCCGGCATCGATGATGCGGTGGTGGTCCTGGTCGACGACGTGTTCCATACCGGGCGCACCATTCGCGCCGCCCTCGACGCGATCCGCGACCTGGGCAGGCCCCGCGCCGTCCAGCTCGCCGCGCTGGTGGATAGGGGCCACCGCGAGCTGCCCATCCGCGCCGACTTCGTGGGCAAGAACATCCCCACGGCCCGCTCCGAGCGCGTCGACGTGCGCCTCGAGGAGATCGACGGCGAGGACGCCGTCATCCTGCGGAAGGGGGAGTGACGATGCGCCACCTCCTCTCGACGAAGGATCTCAGCCGGGACGACGCGATCCTCATCCTCGACACCGCGGCCCAGATGGCCGCCACCCAGGAGCGCGAGGTCCGCAAGCTCCCGACCCTGCGCGGCAAGACCGTGGTCAACCTCTTCTTCGAGGACTCGACCCGCACCCGCATCTCGTTCGAGGCCGCCGCCAAGCGCCTCAGCGCGGACGTCATCAACTTCTCCGCCAAGGGCTCGAGCGTCTCCAAGGGAGAGTCCCTCAAGGACACCGCCCTCACCCTCCAGGCCATGGGCGCCGACGCGGTCGTGGTCCGTCACTGGGCCTCCGGCGCCGCCTACCAGCTCGCCCACGGCGGCTGGCTCCACGGCTCCGTCCTCAACGCGGGCGACGGCACCCACCAGCACCCGACCCAGTCGCTGCTCGACGCCTTCACCATCCGCAAGCACCTCGTCACCGACCCGATGGGGAACGACCTCGCCGGACTCACCGTCGCGATCGTCGGCGACGTGCTCCACAGCCGCGTCGCCCGCTCCAACGTGCACCTGCTGCACACGCTCGGCGCGAAGGTCGTCCTCGTGGCGCCCGCCACGCTCGTGCCTGTCGGCGTCGAGCCCTGGCCCTGCGACGTGGTCCACACCCTCGACGAGGCGATCGAGTCCTACGACATCGACGCGCTCATGATGCTCCGCGTCCAGCGCGAGCGCATGACCGGCGGCGGCTTCTTCCCGAGCCCCAACGAGTACACGCGCCTCTTCGGCCTCGACGGCGACCGCCTGCGCCGCCTGCCCGACCACGCCATCGTCATGCACCCCGGCCCCATGAACCGGGGCCTCGAGATCTCGGCCGAGGCCGCCGACTCGCCCCGCTCCGTCATCGTGGAGCAGGTCGCGAACGGCGTCGCCGTCCGCATGGCCGCCCTGTACCTGCTGCTTGCCGGAGAGGAGGGCGCCCAGTGAGCCGCCCCATCGTCATCGAGAACGCGTCCCTGTACGGGGACATCACCGCCAGCCTCCTCATCGAGGACGGCGTCATCACGAAGATCGCCGACGCCATCGACGCACCGGACGATGCGGTGGTCATCGACGCGACCGGCCTCGTCGCCCTCCCGGGCCTCGTGGACCTCCACACCCACCTCCGCGAGCCCGGCCGCGAGGACGCCGAGACCATCGAGACCGGCTCCCGCGCCGCCGCCCGCGGCGGCTGGACCGCCGTCTTCGCGATGGCCAACACCAACCCTGTCGCCGACACCGCCGGCGTGGTCGAGCAGGTGTGGAGCCGCGGCCGCGAGATCGGCCTGGTGGACGTGTTCCCGGTCGGCGCCGTGACGGTGGGCCTCAAGGGCGAGCACCTCTCCGAGATGGGCGCCATGGCCGACTCGAAGGCCAAGGTGCGCCTCTTCTCCGACGACGGCGTCTGCGTCTACGACCCGGTCATCATGCGCCGCGCCCTCGAGTACGTGAAGACGTTCGACGGTGCCGTCGTCCAGCACGCCCAGGATCTGCGCCTCACCGAGGGCTCACAGATGCACGAGGGCGTCGTGAGCGCCGAGCTCGGCCTCGCCGGCTGGCCGGCTGTCGCCGAGGAGTCGATCGTCGCCCGCGACGCGCTGCTCGCCGAGCACGTCGGCTCCCGCGTCCACGTCCAGCACCTCAGCACCGCCGGTTCGGTCGAGATCATCCGCTGGGCCAAGGCCCGCGGCATCAACGTCACCGCCGAGGCGACCCCGCACCACCTCCTCCTCACGGACGAGAGCGCCCGCACCTACGACCCGCTGTTCAAGGTCAACCCGCCGCTGCGCACCCAGGCCGACGTCGATGCCCTCCGTGCGGCGGTCGCCGACGGCACCATCGACATCATCGCCACCGACCACGCGCCGCACGCGGCCGAGGACAAGGACTGCGAGTGGGCCGCCGCCTCGTTCGGCATGCTCGGCCTCGAGACCGCGCTCGGCGTGATCCAGAAGGCGCTCGTCGACACCGGCGCGCTCACCTGGCGCGACGTGGCCCGCCTCATGTCGGAGGCCCCCGCGCGCATCGGCAAGGTCGACGACCAGCACGGCCGCCCGCTCGCCGAGGGCGAGCCCGCCAACATCACCCTCGTCGACCCGACGGCGGCCTGGACTGTCGACGGCGCCCAGCTGGCCTCCCGCGCCAGCAACACCCCGTACGGCGGCATCGAGCTGCCCGGCCGCGCCGTGGCCACCCTGCTGCGCGGCGTCCCCACCCATCTCGACCCGCAGCTGGAAGGAGCCTTCGCATGAAGGCAGTGCTCGTCCTCGAGGACGGCCAGACGTTCGAGGGCCGCGCGTACGGCGCGACCGGCGAGACGCTCGGCGAGATCGTCTTCAACACCGGCATGACCGGCTACCAGGAGACGCTCACCGACCCGAGCTATCACAAGCAGATCGTCGTGATGACGGCGCCGCACATCGGCAACACCGGAGTGAACGACGAGGACGACGAGTCGCGCCGCTACTGGGTCGCCGGCTACGTGGTCCGCGACCCCGCACGCCGCCCCTCTAACTGGCGCGCGCAGCGCAGCCTCGACGAGGACCTCGTCGCGCAGGGCGTCGTCGGCATCTCCGGCATCGACACCCGCCAGCTCACCCGCGTGCTCCGGACGGCGGGCGTGATGCGCGCCGGCATCTTCTCCGGCGAGGACCTTCCCGGGCACGATGCGCTGGTCGAGAAGGTGCGCACCAGCGCACAGATGAAGGGCGCCCACTTGGCCGACGAGGTCTCGGTCATCGAGCCCTACACCGTCGAGCCGGAGGGGGACCAGGTCGCGCACGTCGTGGCCGTCGACCTCGGCATCAAGGCGATGACCCCGCAGCAGATGGCCCAGCGCGGCATCAAGGTGACCGTCGTGCCCTCGACCACCCCCGCATCGTCCATCCTGGAGATGCACCCCGACGGCGTGTTCTTCTCGAACGGCCCCGGCGACCCGGGCGCCGCCGATGCCACCGTCGCGACCCTGCGCGAGGTGCTCGACGCGAAGGTGCCGTTCTTCGGCATCTGCTTCGGCAACCAGATCCTGGGCCGCGCGCTCGGCTACGGTACCTACAAGCTGCAGTTCGGCCACCGCGGCATCAACCAGCCGGTGATGGACCGCACCACCGGCAAGGTCGAGGTCACCGCCCACAACCACGGCTTCGCCGTCGACGCGCCGCTCGAGGGGGAGTCCGACTCCCCGTACGGCTACGGCAAGGTCCGCGTCAGCCACGTGTGCCTCAACGACGACGTGGTCGAGGGCCTCGAGTGCGTCGACATCCCGGCGTTCTCGGTCCAGTACCACCCCGAGGCCGCGGCCGGTCCGCACGACGCCTCGTACCTCTTCGACCGCTTCCTCGACCTCATGAAGGGCCAGCATGCCTAAGCGCGACGACATCAAGTCCGTCCTCGTCATCGGCTCCGGCCCGATCGTCATCGGCCAGGCCTGCGAGTTCGACTACTCCGGCACCCAGGCGTGCCGGGTCCTCAAGTCCGAGGGCATCCGCGTGGTGCTCATCAACTCCAATCCGGCCACGATCATGACCGACCCGGAGTTCGCCGACGCCACCTACGTCGAGCCCATCACCACCGAGGTGATCGAGCGCGTCATCGCCAAGGAGCGCCCCGACGCGCTGCTGCCGACCCTGGGCGGCCAGACCGCGCTCAACGCCGCGATCGCCGCGGCCGAGGCCGGCATCCTCGAGAAGTACGACGTCGAGCTCATCGGCGCGAACCTCGAGGCGATCCACCTGGGCGAGAACCGCGAGCTGTTCAAGGGCGTCGTCGAGCGCTGCGGCGCGGACTCCGCCAAGTCGGTCATCTGCCACACGATGGACGAGTGCCTCGCCGCCGCCGAGGAGCTCAACTACCCGGTCGTGGTGCGCCCGTCGTTCACCATGGGCGGCCTGGGCTCGGGCTTCGCGTACGACGAGGAGGACCTGCGCCGCATCGCGGGCGCCGGCCTGCACTACTCGCCGACCACCGAGGTGCTCCTCGAGGAGTCCATCCTCGGCTGGAAGGAGTTCGAGCTCGAGCTCATGCGCGACAAGCACGACAACGTCGTGGTCGTGTGCTCGATCGAGAACGTCGACCCGGTGGGCGTCCACACGGGCGACTCGGTCACCGTCGCCCCCGCGCTCACGCTGACCGACCGCGAGTACCAGCGCATGCGCGACGTCGGCATCGCGATCATCCGCGAGGTGGGCGTCGACACCGGCGGCTGCAACGTCCAGTTCGCCATCGAGCCCGACACGGGCCGCCTCATCGTCATCGAGATGAACCCGCGCGTGTCGCGCTCGTCGGCGCTGGCGTCGAAGGCGACGGGCTTCCCGATCGCCAAGATCGCCGCGCGCCTCGCGATCGGCTACTCGCTCGACGAGATCCCCAACGACATCACCGGCTCGACCCCGGCGTCGTTCGAGCCCACGCTCGACTACATCGTGGTCAAGGTGCCCCGCTTCGCGTTCGAGAAGTTCCCGGCCGCGGACCCGGTCCTCACCACCACCATGAAGTCGGTCGGCGAGGCCATGAGCCTCGGCCGGTCCTTCACCGAGGCCCTCGGCAAGGCGCTGCGCTCGATCGACAAGAAGGGCATGAACCTCCACTGGGACGGCCCCGTGCCCACCGGCGCGGCCCTCGCGGACCTCCTCAAGCAGATCGAGGTCCCCACCGAGAAGCGCTTCGTCCAGGTGCAGCAGTGCCTGCGCGCCGTCGAGGCCGGCCACCTCACCCTCGAGGACGTCTTCGGCGCGTGCAAGATCGACCCGTGGTTCCTCGACCAGATGCTGCTGATGAACGAGGTCGCCACGAAGGTCAAGGCCGCGGCGACCCTCGACGCGGAGCTCCTGCGCGAGGCCAAGGGCCACGGCCTGTCCGACCAGCAGATCGCGGACCTGCGCGGCCTCAAGGTCAACGAGGTCTTCCAGATCCGCAAGGCCATGGGCGTGCTGCCGGTCTTCAAGACCGTCGACACCTGCGCCGCCGAGTTCGAGGCCCGCACGCCGTACCACTACAGCTCGTACGACGCCGAGACCGAGGTGCAGCCCCGCGACCGCGAGGCCGTCATCATCCTCGGCTCGGGCCCCAACCGCATCGGTCAGGGCATCGAGTTCGACTACTCGTGCGTGCACGCGGCCCTCACGCTCAAGGACCGCTACGAGACCATCATGGTCAACTGCAACCCCGAGACCGTGTCGACCGACTACGACACCGCCAACCGCCTCTACTTCGAGCCGCTGACGTTCGAGGACGTCATGGCCGTCTACGAGGCCGAGAAGGCCGTGGGCCCGGTCAAGGGCATGTTCGTCCAGCTGGGCGGCCAGACCCCGCTGTCGCTCGCGCAGCGCCTCGAGGACGCCGGCGTGCCGATCCTGGGCACCACCCCCGAGGCGATCGACAACGCCGAGGACCGCGCCGCCTTCGGCCGCGTCCTCGACGCCGCGAACCTCCCGGCCCCGGCCTACGGCACCGCGCACGGCATCGACGAGGCGATCGAGATCGCCGAGCGCATCGGCTACCCGGTGCTCGTGCGCCCGTCGTACGTGCTCGGCGGCCGCGGCATGGAGATCGTCTACGACCGCGAGCAGCTCGAGGACTACGGCACCCGCATGGCCGACGTGGGCGACCACGCCACCGACGCGCCGCTGCTGGTGGACCGCTTCCTCGACGACGCGATCGAGATCGACGTCGACGCGCTGTTCGACGGCGAGGAGATGTTCCTCGGCGGCGTCATGGAGCACATCGAGGAGGCCGGCATCCACTCCGGCGACTCGGCCTGCGTGCTCCCGCCGTTCTCGCTGTCCAAGGCCGAGCTCGAGCGCATCCGCACCTCGACCGAGGCCCTCGCCCGCGGCATCGGCGTGCGCGGCCTCATGAACGTGCAGTACGCGCTCGTGTCCGACGTGCTCTACGTCCTCGAGGCGAACCCGCGCGCGTCCCGCACGGTGCCGTTCGTCGCCAAGGCCACGGGCATCCCGCTCGCCAAGGCCGCCTCCGAGGTCATGGCCGGCGCCACGATCGCGGAGCTCCGTGCGAGCGGCATGCTGCCCGAGCACGACGCCGCCACCATCGACATGGGCCAGCGGATCGCCGTCAAGGAGGCCGTGCTCCCGTTCAAGCGCTTCCGCACCCACGAGGGCATCGCGGTCGACTCGGTGCTCGGCCCCGAGATGCGCTCGACCGGCGAGGTCATGGGCTTCGACGAGACCTTCCCGCTGGCCTTCGCGAAGTCGCAGTCGGCGGCCTTCGGCGGCCTGCCGACCGGCGGCCGCTTCTTCGTGTCGATCTCCGACCGCGACAAGCGCTCGATCACCTTCCCGGTGGCCCGCATGCGCCAGCTCGGCTTCGAGATCCTCGCGACCGCCGGCACCGCCCAGGTGCTCCAGCGCATGGGCATCCCGTCCACCGTGGTGCGCAAGCACTCCGAGGGACGCGGCCCCAACGGCGAGCCGACCATCGTGGACCTCATCCACGAGGGCCAGGTGGACCTCATCGTCAACACGCCGTCCGGCCAGGGCGCGCGTGCGGACGGCTACGAGATCCGCGCCGCCGCGACCGCGGCCGACATCGCCATGGTGACCACCACCCAGCAGCTGTCGGCGGCCGTCCTGGCCATCGAGGCGCTCCAGGCGGGCCCGTTCGACGTGCTCAGCCTCCAGGACGCCGCGCGCGCCTAGAAGTGGCACCGCGGGTCGCGCATGACCGATGCGCGACCCGCCCGGGCGCGCCCGCGCGCCCGCTCAACATCGCAGGTAGAGTGACAACGGCTGCACATTTCGGGTAGCCCATGAGGGAGGTAGGGATGGCGTTCGGCGCCCGTCTCGCGACCGCGATGGACCGGTTCGGTCCGCTCTGCGTGGGGATCGATCCCCACCCCGGGCTGCTCGCGTCCTGGGGCATGGAGGACACCGCGGCATCGCTGCGCGAGTTCGGCGACGCGGTGCTCGAGGCGAGCGCGGGGGAGTGCGCCGCCGTCAAGCCCAACGCCGCGTTCTTCGAGCGGCACGGCTCCGCCGGCGTCGCCGCCCTCGAGCACGTGCTCGGCCGCGCCCGTGAGCTGGACCTGCTCACGGTCCTCGACGCCAAGCGCGGCGACATCGGGTCGACGATGCAGGGCTACGCCGAGTCGTACCTGCGCCCCGGCGCGCCCCTCGAGTGCGACTCGCTCACCGTGTCGCCGTACCTCGGCTTCGGCTCACTCTCGCCCGCGCTCGACCTCGCGCGCGAGCACGGCAAGGGCATCTTCGTGCTGGCCCTCACCTCGAACCCCGAGGGGCCCGAGGTCCAGCACGCCATCACGCCGGACGGCCGTGCCGTCGCGGCCGTGGTCGCCGACGAGGCGGCCGCGCTCAACAGCGGTGCCAGCCCCATGGGCGACGTCGGCCTCGTGGTCGGCGCGACGGTGGGGGACGCGGTGCAGCGTCTCGGCATCGATCTCGACCGGGTCAATGGTCCTATCCTTTCCCCCGGAGTGGGGGCACAAGGGGCCGGACCAGCGGAATTGTCCCTGGTCTTCGGGAACGCGCGGGGTCGCGTGCTCGTCAATCAGTCGAGGGGCGTGCTCAAGGCCGGCCCCACTGTCGAGAAGCTGCGCGAGGCCGTCATCGAGGCGTCCGCCGCAGCACGGAGCATCCTGCGCTAGCCGCAGGGGAAAGGGAGAGGCCATGGCCACCCCGGAACTTACTGATGAGCAGCGCGCGGCCGCGCTGGTGAAGGCCACCGCGGTGCGCTCCGCGCGCCGCGTCTTCAAGGAGCAGCTGACGCGCGGCGAGATGAGCCTCGCCGAGGCGATCCGCAAGGCGAAGGCGGACGAGGCCCTCGCGGGCATCCGCGTCCGCGACCTGCTGCAGTGCCTGCCGGGCATCGGCCCGAAGCGCGCGCAGCTGGTGATGGAGGAGATCGGCATCTCCCTCGCCCGCCGCATCCGCGGGCTCGGCCAGCACCAGGTGGAGGCCCTCATCGAGCGCGAGCGCCGGTGAGCAGACTCGTCGTCCTTGCCGGCCCCACCGCGGTCGGCAAGGGCACCGTCGTGCGCGCGCTGCGCGACATGGCACCCGAGGTCTACATCTCCGTCTCCGCCACCACGCGCGCCCCGCGTCCCGGCGAGATCGACGGCGTGCACTACCACTTCATCGAGCGGGACGACTTCGACCGCCGCATCGAGGCGGGCGAGTTCCTCGAGTGGGCGACCGTGCACGGGCAGAACAAGTACGGCACCCTGCGCGGCCCCGTCGACGAGCGTCTCGCCGAGGGCGAGCCGGTGCTCCTGGAGATCGACCTCCAGGGCGCCCGGCAGGTCAAGGAGACGATGCCCGACGCGCATTTCGTGTTCCTGTCGCCCCCGTCGTGGGACGAGCTGGTCAACCGGCTCGTCGGCCGCGGCACCGAGGACGAGGAGGAGCGGGAGCGTCGGCTCGCCACCGCGCGCGACGAGATGGCCGCCGTCGAGGAGTTCGACCAGGTCATCGTCAACGACACCGTCGAGCGCGCCGCCGCGGAGCTCCTGTCCGTGGTCCGTGGAACCCGGTAGAATGCCGGAAGTCTTTTTCAAACCTTAAGGAGCAACCGTGGCCGGAACCGTCGCGAACCCCATCGGCATCACCAACCCGCCCATCGACGAGCTGCTCGACAAGGTCGACTCGAAGTACGCCCTGGTGATCTACGCGTCCAAGCGTGCCCGCCAGATCAACTCGTACTACGAGGCTCTCGGCGAGGGCCACTTCGAGAACGTGGGCCCGCTGGTCGAGGCCGACACCACCGACAAGCCGCTGTCCGTCGCGCTCCGTGAGCTCAACCAGGGCGACCTGCTCGAGCTGGGCGACTCCGCCGAGCAGCAGTAGCCCGTGCGCGTCCTCCTGGGCGTCACCGGCGGGGTGGCGGCGTACAAGGCCGCCATCGTGCTGAGACGCCTCAAGGAGGACGGGCACATCGTCCGCGTCGTCCCCACGCCTGCCGCGCTGCAGTTCGTGGGGCGCGCGACGTGGGAGGCCCTGTCGGGCCTCCCCGCCACGTCGGACACGTTCGACAACGTCCCCGCGGTCGAGCACGTGCGGCTCGGCCAGCAGGCGGACCTCGTGCTGGTCGCCCCCGCGACCGCCGACTTCCTCGCGCAGCTCGCCCACGGCGAGGCGCGCGACCTCCTGGGCAACGCCCTGCTCGCGACCCGCGCCCCCGTCGTGGTGGCGCCCGCGATGCACACCGAGATGTGGGAGAAGGCCTCCACGCAGGCCAACGTCGCGACCCTCCGCGCGCGGGGGATCACCGTGATCGAGCCGGCCGTCGGCCGCCTCACGGGCCCCGACACCGGCCCCGGCCGCCTTCCCGAGCCCGACGACATCGTCGCCGCCGCCTACGCCGTCGCGGAGGGCGCCCTGCCGCCCGAGACCCTGTCGCCCGGCGGCGCCTGGGGCGACCTCGTCGGCACGCGCATCGTCATCACCGCCGGCGGCACCCGCGAGCCTCTCGACGCCGTGCGGTACCTCGGCAACCGCTCGTCCGGCCACCAGGGCTTCGCCCTCGCCGAGGCCGCCCGCGAGCGCGGCGCCGACGTCACCGTCATCGCGGCGAACGTGACCCTGCCGCTGTCCGAGGGCGTGTCCCGAACCGACGTCGAGACCAGCGCGCAGCTGGCCGAGGCGGTCCGCTCCGCCGCCGCATCGTCCGACGTCGTCATCATGGCCGCCGCCGTCGCCGACTTCCGGCCGGTCGCGGCGTCCACGACCAAGATCAAGAAGGACGGCTCGGGCGGCATGACCCTCGCGCTCGTCGAGACCGAGGACATCCTCCGCGGCCTCGTCGAGGAGGCCGTCCCCGGCCGCACCGTCGTCGGCTTCGCGGCCGAGACCGGGGACGATGCGGCGTCCGCCCTGGACCACGCGCGCGCCAAGGCGCGCCGCAAGGGCGCCGACCTGCTGGTGTTCAACCCGGTGGACGGCGGCAAGGGCTTCGGCGACGTCCCCAACGAGGTGACGATCCTCGACCGCGAGGGCGCCGAGATCGCCCGGGCCGCCGGCAGCAAGCTCGCGGTCGCGCACGCGGTGCTCGACGCCGTTGTCTCAGCCCGCCAGTAGGCTGGCCGCCATGAACAGGCTCTTCACGTCCGAGTCCGTCACCGAGGGCCACCCCGACAAGATCTGCGACCAGGTGTCGGACGCCATCCTCGACGAGATGCTCCGCCAGGACCCGCTGTCGCGCGTCGCGGTCGAGACGATGGTGACCACCGGCCTCGTGCACGTCGCCGGCGAGGTGACCACCGAGGCGTACGTCGACATCCCGGGCATCATCCGCGGCGTCGTCAACGACATCGGCTACACCTCCTCGCACGTGGGCTTCGACGGCGACTCGTGCGGCGTCTCGGTGTCGATCGGCGAGCAGTCGCCCGACATCTGGATGGGCGTGGGCCACGCCACCGATTCCGACGTCGACGAGCTCGGCGCGGGCGACCAGGGCCTCATGTTCGGCTACGCGTGCCGCGACACGGCGGAGCTCATGCCGCTGCCCATCCACCTCGCGCACGGGCTGACCGCGCGCCTGGCCGAGGTGCGCCGCTCGGGCGCGGTCTTGGGGCTCCGCCCCGACGGCAAGGCCCAGGTGACCATCGGCTACGACGGCGACCGCGCCGTGTCCGTCGACACCGTGGTGGTGTCCACCCAGCACGCCGAGTCCGTGGAGACCGCGGACCTGCGCGCCGCCGTCGAGGAGCTCGTCATCGCCCCCGTGCTGGCGCGCTACGACCTCGACGCGTCCGGCCACCGCTCGCTCATCAACCCCACCGGCCGCTTCGAGATCGGCGGCCCCAAGGGTGACGCCGGTCTCACCGGCCGCAAGATCATCGTCGACACGTACGGCGGCATGGCCCGCCACGGCGGCGGCGCGTTCTCCGGCAAGGACCCGTCCAAGGTGGACCGCTCGGCGGCCTACGCGATGCGCTGGGTCGCCAAGAACGTGGTCGCCGCGGGGCTCGCGGACCGCTGCGAGGTCCAGGTCGCGTACGCGATCGGCACCGCGCACCCCGTGGGGCTGTACGTCGAGACCTTCGGCACGGCGACCGTCGCCGAGGACCGCATCGTGTCCGCGATCCGCGACGTGTTCGACCTGCGCCCCGGCGCCCTCATCGACGCGCTCGACCTGCGCCGCCCGATCTATCGTCAGACGGCGGCGTACGGGCACTTCGGCCGCGAGCTGCCCGATTTCACGTGGGAGCGGACCGACCGCGCCGACGACCTCGCGGCCGCGGCGCATTAACGGTGGCCGTCGCCCGCGTCTGCGTCGACAGCGCGATGCCGCACCTCGACCGGCCGTTCGACTACGCGATCGCGGACAAGCTCGCCGACACGGTCGACGTGGGCTCGCGCGTCCGGGTGCGCTTCGCGGGGCGGCTGGTCAACGGCGTCGTGGTGTCGACGGCGGGCGCGAGCGACTTCGAGGGCCGGCTCACCCCGATCCACTCGTCGTCCGCGGTGCCGTCCTACACCGCGGAGGCGATCGCCTTCGCGGAGCAGGTCGCGCGCCGGTATGGCGGCGGGCTGTGGGACGTGCTGCGGCTCATGGCGCCGCCCCGCGTCGCCGGCGTCGAGAAGCGCGACTGGTCCACCGTCGAGCACGACGAGCAGGCCTTCCGCGAGGCGCACGCCACGCTGGCCCCGGCGGCGGAGGCGGTTTCCTTGCCGTCCGCGGCGGTCGCCAGCGGTGCGCGCATCGTCTGGGAGGCCGTGCCCGACCCGGCGCTGAGGCACGGGCTGCCCATCGAGGCGCTGCTCGCGCCGGCCGCGGAGGTCGCCGCGCGCGGACTCACGTCGATCGTGATCCTGCCGGACGCGCGCGCCCTCGCCGCGGCCGCCGACGCCCTGACCCGCGCGGGCCTGTCCCGCTGGACCGCGCGCTCGGGCGGCCACTTCACCGTCCTGCACGCTGACGACGGCCCGGCCGTCCGCTTCGGCTCGTACCTGGCCGCCATGCATGGCCACGCCCGCATCGTGCTCGGCACCCGGCCCGTCGCGATGCAGCCGGTCAGGAACCTGGGTCTCCTCGTCATGTGGGACGAGGGCTCGACCGTCTACGAGGACCCGCACGCGCCCTACCCGCACGCCCGCACGGTCGCCGCGATGCGCGCCGACGAGGCGGGCGCGGGCGTGCTGCTCGCCGGCTACGCGCCATCCGTCGAGGCGATGGCGCTCGTCGCCCACGGCTGGGCCGAGCGGGCCGCGGTGCCACGCGCCGACGTCCGCGCCGCGACGCCGCTCGTCACGATCATCGACGACCAGCGCCGCGAGGCCGAGGGCGCGTCCGGCTGGCACTGGATGCCCGGCCAGGTGTGGCGTCGCGCCCGGGCCGCGCTCGAGGACGGCCCCGTCGGCATCGTGGTCCCGCGCGCCGGCTACGTGCGGGCCACCGCGTGCGCACGATGCGGCGAGTGGGCCTCGTGCGGGGAGTGCGGCGGGCCGCTGCGCAAGGAGTCCGCCGTCGCGACCCTGCATTGTGCCGGCTGCGGCGCCGAGCACCCGCACTGGCACTGCGCCGAGTGCGGCTCGCCGGCCACCAAGCAGCTGCGCCAGGGCGTCGAGCGCATCGCCGAGCAGGTGCGCGCCATGGCCGGGTCCGTGCCCGTGACGCTGTCCGCGGGAGCGACCGGGACGGTCGCCGACGGCGAGGTCACCGAGGGCCTGGTGGTGGCGACCCCCGCCGCGCTGCCGGCCGTCACCGGGGGCTACGCGCGCATCGTGATCGTGGGCGCCGAGGTGCCGGCCGGTGGCGCTCTCGGGGCTGAGCTGCAGGCGATGCGCTGGTGGCTGTCCATCGCCGCCCTCGCGCGCCCGCGCGGCGCCGGGGGAGAGGTCATCGCCGTCGGCGAGCTGCCACCCGTGGTGCGCGAGGCGCTGGTCGGCTGGAACGCCGCCGAGGCCGCCTGGGACGCGTACGGCGAACGCGCCGACCTCGCGCTGCCGCCGTTCCGCCGCGCGATCCGGCTGTGGGGCGAGGCGCCGGTCCTCACGCTCGCGCTGTCGGAGACGGTCGAGGGGGAGCGGCTCGAGCGCCACCGCGACGTCGCGATCGTCGACGCCAAGGGCGGCGTGATCCTGCTGGTCACTCGGCGGGCCACGCAGGCCGTCGTGGACACGCTCCGCCGCCGTCAGCAGCAGTTCTCCAAGGCGGGCGACGGCGAGCTGCGGATGCGCGTCGACGCGCCGCTCGACCCCGTCTCGTAGCAGTCCCCGACGGACCGTGCGAGGCGGCCCCGCCACTACGATGGAGGGATGCGCCTGATCTTCGCCGGAACGCCCGAGATCGCCGTCCCGACGCTGGCCGCCCTCGAGGGCGCGGGCCACGAGATCGTGGCCGTCCTCACCCAGCCCGACGCCCGCGGCAAGCGGGGCCGCACGCTCCACCCGTCGCCCGTCAAGGCCTACGCGCTCGAGCGCGGCCTCGACGTGTGGACCCCCGAGAAGGCGTCCGCGCCCGAGGTCGTGGAGCGGATCCAGGCGCTCGAGGTCGACGCCGCCGCCGTGGTCGCGTACGGCCAGATCCTCCGCCCCGCGCTGCTCGCGGCGGTCCGGCTCGCGTGGGTCAACCTCCATTTCTCGGTGCTGCCCACGTGGCGCGGCGCGGCCCCCGTGCAGCGCGCGATCATGGCCGGCGACGACGTCACGGGCGCGAGCACGTTCGTCATCGAGAAGGGCCTCGATACCGGCCCGGTGATCGGCACGCTCACCGAGCGGATCCGCGCGACCGACACCGCGGGCGACCTGCTCGAGCGGCTCGCGCAGCTCGGCGCGCCGCTCATGGTGCAGTCGCTCGAGGCGCTCGACTCCGGCATCGCCCGTCCCGCCCCGCAGAGCGAGGACGACATCAGCTACGCCCACAAGCTCACCCGCGAGGACGCGTACGTCCGCTGGGACCTCGCCGCCCACGTGGTGGACCGCCGCATCCGTGGCTGCACGCCCGCGCCGGGCGCCTGGACCACGCTGCCCGACGGCAGCGTCGCGAAGCTCGGTCCGGTGTCGCCGCGGCTGCAGCGGTCGCGGACCGCGCCGGGCCAGGTGCGGTTCGAGGAGGGCGAGGTCCTGGTCGGGACGGGCACCGAGCCGGTCGCGCTCGGCTGGATCGCGCCGGCCGGCAAGCGGCCGATGGACGCCGCCGCCTGGTGGCGCGGCGCACGCCTGGGCGAGAGCGCCCAGCTGGGGGAGGCATGAGCCGCGCACGGGACGTCGCCTACGACTGCGTCATGGCGGTCTCGACCGAGGGCGCGTACGCGAACCTCCTGATGCCGTCGCTGCTCGAGCGGATGCGGCTCGAGGGCCGCGACGCCGGCTTCGCCACCGAGCTCGCGTACGGCACGCTGCGCATGCGCGGCCTCTACGACGCGATCATCGAGAAGGCGTCCGGACGCGACCCGCGCGACCTCGACCCCGAGGTGCGCGTGTCGCTGTGGCTCGGCATCCACCAGCACCTCGCCATGCGGGTGCCCCCGCACGCGGCCGTCAACGAGACCGTCTCCCAGGTGCGCCGCGAGCGCGGTCAGGGCGCCTCCAAGCTCGCCAACGCCGTGATGCGGCGCGTCACGGAGCGCGACGCCGAGGCGTGGCTCGCGCTCGTGGCCCCCGGGGACTCGCGTCAGGCCCTCGCGACCCGCAACTCGCACCCGGAATGGGTGGTGCGCGAGCTCGAGGACGCGCTCGCCGCCGACGGGCACGCCGGCGAGGTCGCGGCCCTGCTCGAGTCCGACAACTCGCCCGCGCGCGTGACCCTCGTCGCCCGACCCGGGCTCATCGACCGCGAGGAGCTGATCCAGCAGGCCGGTGGCGAGGCGGGGGAGTACTCGCCGTACGCCGTCGTGCTGCCGGGCGGGCGCCCGGGCGACCTCGAGGCCGTCGCGGAGGGCACCGCCGCGGTCCAGGACGAGGGCAGCCAGGTGGTCGCCGCCGCCCTCGTGGCCGCGCAGCCCGTCGAGCCCGGCGAGCGCTGGCTCGACCTGTGCTCGGGCCCCGGCGGCAAGGCCGCCCTGCTCGGCGCGCTCGCCGCGGACGGCGCCGCCACGCTCGACGCCGTCGAGCTGCACCAGCATCGTGCCGACCTGGTGCGCCGCTCCACCCGCGCCGTGCCCGAGGGCGTCGTCACGATCCACACCGGCGACGGCACCACGTGGGGCGACGATGGGACGTACGACCGCATCGTCCTCGACGCGCCGTGCTCGGGCCTGGGCGCGCTGCGCCGCCGCCCCGAGTCCCGTTGGCGACGTCAACCCGAGGACCTCGAGGAGCTCGTGCCGCTGCAGAAGGGCCTGCTCGCGAACGCCGAGCGGCTGCTCGCGCCGGGCGGGCTACTCGCGTACATCACGTGCTCGCCGGTGCTCGCCGAGACGCGCGACATCGTCGCCGGCACCACGCTGCGCCAGCTCGACGCCCGCGAGGCGGTCGCCGCCGTCACCGGGACGACCCCGCGCATGTGGGGCGCGGGCCCGCACGTGCAGCTGTGGACGCACATCCACGGCACGGACTCGATGTACCTCGCGCTGCTCGAGAAGCCGGGCGTCTGACCCCCGCGATACGCTCGCGACAGACGAACGCCGAGGAGGGCGGATGCCGTACATCGACATGAGCCTCGACCAGCTCGGGAGCTACGCCCCCGTGCTCGAGGCGCCGGCGGACTTCGACGACCGCTGGGCGGCGACGCTCGACGAGGCGCGCGAGCACCCGCTCGAGGTCGAGGTCACGCCGGTCGCGACGCCGCTCGCGCTCGTCGACGTCGCTGACGTCACCTTCGCGGGCTTCGGCGGCGACCGCATCCGCGCGTGGCTCGTCACACCGGCCGGCGCGACCGGTCCGCTGCCCACGATCGTCCAGTACTGCGGCTACGGCGGCGGCCGCGGGCTGCCGCACGAGCGCCTCTTCTGGGCCGCCTCCGGGTACGCGCACCTCGTCATGGACACGCGCGGCCAGGGCTCGGCCTGGGGCCACGGCGGGCACACGCCGGACGCCTCCGGCGGGGGCGACGCCGCCGGTCCCGCGCACCCCGGCTACATGACCCGCGGCATCCTCGACTTCGACACGTACTACTACCGCCGCGTGCTCACCGACGCCGTGCGCGCGGTCGAGGCGGCCCGCGCGCTGCCCGTCGTCGACGGGGACCGGCTCGCCGTCGCAGGCGCCAGCCAGGGCGGCGGCATCGCGATCGCCGCCGCGGGCCTCGCCGACGTGGCCGCCGTCCTCGCCGACGTGCCCTTCCTGTGCCACATCGAGCGCGGCATCGACATCGCGGACACCGACCCGTACCAGGAGGTCGCCCGCTACCTCGCGGTCCACCGCCTCCACGAGCACGCGGCGCTGCGGACGCTCGCGTACGTCGACGGCGTCCACCACGCCGCCCGGGCGACGGCGCCGGCGCTCTTCTCCGCGGCCCTGCGCGACCCCACCTGCCCACCCTCGACCGTCTACGCCGCGTACGCCGCGTGGGGCGGGCCCAAGGAGATCGACACCTACCGCTTCAACGCCCACGAGGGCGGCGAGGGGTATCAGCAGGAGCGGCAGGCGCGCTTCCTCGCGGAGCTGTGGGGCTGACATGACGCCGGGAGACGCCGCCTACCTCGCCGCCCAGCGCGCCGACCTCCTGCGCTTCGCGCACCGCGCGGCGGCCCCCGACGGCTTCGGCTGGCTCGACGAGTCCGGCCGCCTCGACCCCGACCGCCCGGTCGAGCTGTGGATCACGTGCCGCATGACCCACGTGGCGGCCCTAGGCATGCTGGCCGCGGAGCCACCCGCGCCGGGCGGCCCTGACGCCGCGGCGCTCGGCGCGATGGCGGCCCACGGCGTGCGCGCCCTGCGCCGCCGGCTGCGCGACCCCGATCACGACGGCTGGTTCGCCGCGATGGCGGACGGCGTCCCCACCGTCACCACCAAGCAGGCGTACGGGCACGCGTTCGTGGTGCTCGCCGCCTCGTCCGCCGTGGCCGCCGACGTCACCGGGGCCCGCCAGCTGCTCGAGGACGCCCTTGAGGTGTCGCTCACCCACTTCTGGGACGAGGAGGAGGGCCTCTCGGTCGAGGAGTGGGACGCGGGCTGGCGCAAGCTCGACCGCTACCGCGGCGTCAACGCCAACATGCACACCGTCGAGGCGTACCTGGCCGCCGGGGACGTCACCGGGCAGCGCGAGTGGCACGAGCGGGCCGGACGCATCTCCGCCCGGGTCGCCGGCTGGGCGCGCGACAACGAGTGGCGGATCCCCGAGCACTTCGACGCCGCGTGGCGACCCATGCTCGAGCACCACCGCGACGAGCCCGCCCACCCGTTCCGGCCGTACGGCGCGACCGTGGGGCACGGGCTCGAGTGGGCGCGGCTGCTGCTCAGCGTCGACCTCACGCTGTGGGAGGACGCGCCACCCGGGCTGCGCGAGGCCGCCATGGCGCTCTACGACCGCGCCGTCGCCGACGGCTGGGACGCCGACGGCGCCCCCGGCTTCGTCTACACGACCGGCTGGGACGGCGTCCCCGTGGTCCGCGAGCGCATGCACTGGGTGCTCGCCGAGGCCGTCAACGCCGCCGAGGCGCTGCGACAGGTCACCGGGGAGGACCGCTACGCGGAGGACGCCGCCCGGTGGTGGGAGTACGCGGACCGCCACCTGATCGACCACGAGCGCGGCTCGTGGCACCACGAGCTCGACCCGCAGAACCGGCCCGCCGGCACCGTGTGGCCGGGCAAGCCCGACGTCTACCACGCGTATCAGGCGGCCCTGCTGCCCGCGCTGCCGCTCGTGCCGTCGTTCGCGACCGCGCTCAGGTCGGGGGGACTGCGCCGCTAGGCTCGTTCCCATGGGCATCCAGATCGCTCCGAGCATCCTGTCCGCCGACTTCGCGAACCTCGAGCGGGACATCCTGACCGTCAGCGACGCCGACTGGCTCCATGTCGACGTCATGGACGGCCATTTCGTCCCCAACCTCACCCTCGGTCTGCCCGTGGTCGAGCGCCTTGCCCAGGTGTCGCCGCTGCCGCTCGACGTCCACCTCATGATCGAGGACCCGGACCGCTGGGCGCCGCGCTACGCCGAGATCGGCGCGACCTCGGTGACCTTCCACCTCGAGGCCGCCGCGGACCCGCGCACCATCGCCGCGGACCTGCGCAGCATGGGCGCCCGCGCCTCGTGCGCCATCAAGCCCGGCACCGCCGTCGAGGACGTGCTGCCGCTGATCGACACCCTCGACATGGTGCTCGTCATGACCGTCGAGCCGGGCTTCGGCGGCCAGGCCTTCATGGCCGACATGATGCCCAAGCTGCGCACCCTGCGCGCCGCCGCCGAGGCGGCCGGCCGCGACCTGTGGCTGCAGGCCGACGGCGGCGTCGCCCGCGAGACCATCCAGACCGTCGTCGAGGCGGGCGGCGACGTCCTCGTCGCGGGATCCGCGATCTACGGCGCCGACGACCGCGGCGCGGAGATCGCCGCGCTGCGCGCGCTGGGCGAGGCGGTGCACCATCGCTGATCACCTCGACCGCGCCGTCGAGCTCGCGCTCCGCGGCCCGGCGTACGGGCCCAACCCGCGCGTCGGCTGCGTGATCGTCGGCGCCGACGGCACCGTCCTGGGCGAGGGCTGGCACCGGGGCGCCGGCACGCCGCACGCCGAGCCCGCCGCGCTGGACGATGCGCGCGCCCGGGGCCTCGACGTCACCGGGGCGACGGCGTACGTCACGCTCGAGCCGTGCGCCCATACCGGCCGCACCGGGCCCTGCACGGACGCGCTGACCCGCGCCGGCATCGGCGCCGTCCGCTACGCCGTCGAGGACCCCAACCCGGTCGCCTCCGGCGGGGGAGAGGTGCTGCGCTCGCGCGGCATCGACGCCCGCCACGCCCCGCTCCGCGCCGCGTGGGAGGTCAACCGGCGCTGGATCGGTGCGGTCGCGCACGGCCGTCCCTGGGTGATCGCGAAGTGGGCGCAGACCCTCGACGGCCGCACCGCGGCGGCCGACGGCACGAGCTTCTGGGTCACGGGCGAGGAGGCACGCGCCCACGCCCACACCGTCCGCGCCGAGGTCGACGCGATCCTCGTGGGCACCGGCACCGTCAAGGCCGACGACCCGGCCCTGTCCGCCCGCCCGGCCCACGTCGAGTCCCCGCACCAGCCGCTGCGCGCCGTCCTGGGCATGTCCGACACGTTCGGCGCCAAGGTCTGGCGCGACGAGAACGCGATCGCCATCCGCTCGCACGACCCGCACGAGGCCCTCGCGGCGCTCGAGGCCCGCGAGGTGCGTACCGTGGTGGTCGAGGGCGGCGGCACCGTGACCACGGCGTTCCTGCGCGCGGGCCTCGTCGACGAGGTCCACGCCTACATCGCTCCCGCGATCCTCGGCTCCGGCACGAACGCCGTGGGAGACCTGGGAATCGGGACGATGGGCGGAGCGTTGAGGGGCCAGGATGTGACGGCGACCGCCCTGGGCGTCGATACGCTTGTCACCGCCTTCTTCCAGAGAGGACCGCAGTAGATGTTCACCGGCATCGTCGAGTCCCTCGGCACCGTCACCGAGGTGACCGGTACCGGGGCGAGCTCGCGGCTCACCCTCGAGGCCCCCGGCCTCACCGACCTCGTCCACGGCGAGTCCATCGCCGTCCAGGGCGTCTGCCTCACCGTCGCCGACCACGCGGGCTCCACGTGGACCGCCGACGTCATGCGCGTGACGCTCGAGACCACCGCCCTCGCCGGCCTGCAGCCGGGCGACCGCGTCAACCTCGAGCGTGCGACCCCCGCGGGCGGCCGCCTCGGCGGCCACATCATGCAGGGGCACGTCGACGGCGTCGCGGTCCTGGTCGAGCGCGACGCGCAGCCCGAGTGGACCGACCTCACGTTCGAGGTGCCCGAGGACCTCACGCGCTACATCGTCCGCAAGGGCTCGATCGCGCTCAACGGCGTGTCGCTGACCGTCGCCGAGATCGACGGCACCCGCGTGACCGTGTCCCTCATCCCGACGACCCTCGCGGAGACGACCTTCGGCACCATCGGGGTGGGCGACCGTGCCAACGTCGAGGTGGACGTGGTCGCGAAGTACGTCGAGAAGCTCGTGGCGGCCCACGCATGACCGTCGACCCGATCGCCCTCGTCGAGCAGGCCCTCGAGGACATGCGCGCCGGCAAGCCCGTGCTCGTGTCCGACTCGCGCGACCGCGAGGACGAGGCCGACTTCATCATGGCCGCCGAGACCGCGACCGTGGACTGGATCGCGTGGGGCATCCGCCACTCGAGCGGCTACCTGTGCGCCCCGATGCCCACGGAGCGGGCCGACGCGCTCAACCTGCCTCTCATGGTGCCGAGCAGCCAGGACCCCCGCCGCACCGCCTACACGGTCTCGGTCGACGCCGCAGCGGGCGTCACCACCGGCATCTCCGCGGCGGACCGCACCACCACCCTCAAGGTGCTGGCGAACCCCGACTCCGCGGCCGACGACCTCATCCGTCCCGGCCACGTGCTGCCCCTGCGCGCCGTGCCCGGCGGTGTCCTGCATCGTCCCGGCCACACCGAGGCCTGCGTGGACCTGTGCCGCCTGGCCGGGCTGTCGCCCGTGGGCGTCATCGGCGAGATGGTCAACGACGACGGCACGATGATGCGCCAGGGCGACGCGACCGCGATCGCCGAGCGCGACGGGCTGACGTTCCTCACCATCGCGGACCTCATCGACTACCGTCGCGCGGTCGGCGACCAGCCGCCGCCGATCGCGGCCCGGCCCGAGCGGGTGCTCCACGTGGGCGAGTCGCGCCTGCCGACCAAGCACGGCGAGGTGACGATCCACGCGTACCGCGACGCCCGCACCGGCGACGAGCACGTCGCGCTGGTCGTGCCGCCCAAGGACGGCACCGTGCCCGTGGTGCGTGTCCACTCCGAGTGCCTCACCGGCGACGCCTTCGGCTCGCAGCGCTGCGACTGCGGCCCGCAGCTCGACGCGGCCATCGCGCGCATCGTCGAGGACGGCGGCGCGGTCGTGTACCTGCGCGGCCACGAGGGACGCGGCATCGGCATCGCGGCCAAGATCCAGGCCTACGCGCTCCAGGACAAGGGGCTCGACACCGTCGACGCCAACACCCACCTGGGGCTGCCGGTGGATCGTCGCGAGTACGGCGCCGCCGCCTCGATCCTGCACGACCTGGGCCTCACGCGGATCCGGCTGCTGACGAACAACCCGGCCAAGGTCGAGGGCCTGCGGGCGTCGGGCGTCGACTGCATCGAGCGCATCCCGCACCGCGTGGGCGCGCACCCCGAGAACGAGCAGTACCTCCGCACCAAGATCGAGCGGATGGGCCACCTGTTGGGAGACAACGCATGAGCGGTGCCGGAGCACCCGTCGTCGAGGTCGACGCGAGCGACCTCACCGTCGAGATCGTCGCGAGCCTGTGGCACACCGAGGTCATGGACGGCCTCGTCGCCGGCGCGATCCGCGCCGCCGAGAAGGCCGGCGCGGCCTATCGCGTGACCCGCGTGCCGGGCGCCTTCGAGCTGCCCGTCGTGGCGGAGGCCCTCGCCCGCAAGGGCGCCGACGCGATCGCGTGCCTCGGCGTCGTGATCCGCGGCGGCACCCCGCACTTCGAGTACGTGTGCGACGCCGTCACCCGCGGCCTCACGGACGTGGCGCGCACCCACGCGACGCCGGTCGGCTTCGGCATCCTCACCACCGACGACGACGCCCAGGCCCTCGACCGCGCGGGCCTGCCCGGCTCGAGCGAGGACAAGGGCGCGGAGGCCGTCGAGGCCGCGCTGGCGACGGCGCTGGTGCTGAAGGGCCTGTAGCGCCCCGAGGGCCGATAGGCTGGCCGACGTGAAGACGTTCGAGAGCCTGTTCGAAGAGCTGCAGCGCCGCGCCCTGGAGCGCCCCGAGGGTTCGAGCACCGTCGCGATGCTCGACAAGGGCGTCCATGCCATCGGCAAGAAGCTGGTGGAGGAGGCCGCCGAGTCCTGGATGGCCGCCGAGTACCAGTCGCCCGAGGAGGCCGCGGAGGAGATCTCCCAGCTGCTCTACTGGGCGCAGGTGATGATGGTGGCCAAGGGCCTCACGCTCGACGACGTCTACAAGAACCTCTAGGGGAGAGAAGTGCTCCGCATCGCCGTGCCCAACAAGGGCTCCCTGTCCGATCCCGCCGTGCAGCTCCTCAAGGAGGCCGGCTACAAGCAGCGCCGCGACCCGCGCGAGCTGGTGCTCGTCGACGAGCGCAACGACGTCGAGTTCTTCTTCCTGCGTCCGCGCGACGTGGCCGTCTACGTCGGCGCCGGCACGGTCGACGCCGGCATCACCGGCCGCGACCTCCTCATCGACTCGGGCGCCGACGCCGTCGAGCACCTCGAGCTCGGCTTCGGCGGCTCGACCTTCCGCTACGCGGCCGCGCCCGGCGTGGCCTCCGACATCCGCGACATCGACGGCAAGCGCGTCGCCACCAGCTACCCGCGCCTGGTCGAGGAGCACCTCGCGTCGCACGGCGTGACGGCCAGCGTGGTGCGTCTCGACGGCGCGGTCGAGTCCTCGGTGCGCCTCGGCGTCGCCGACGTGGTCGCCGACGTCGTCTCCACCGGCACGACGCTGCGCGCCGCGGGCCTCGAGATCTTCGGCGAGCCGATCCTCAGCTCCGAGGCGATCCTGATCCGCGCGCAGGACGCGCCGGTCGAGGACATCGCCATCGTCACCGGGCGCCTCCGCGGCGTGCTCACCGCCCGCCGCTTCGTGCTCGTCGACTACGACGTGCCGTCGGACCGCCTCGACGCGGCCATCGCGGTGAGCCCCGGCTTCGAGGCGCCCACCGTGACGCCGCTGCACGGCTCCGACTGGCACGCGGTCCGCGTGATGGTGCCGCGCGCCGAGATGAACCACATCATGGACGCGCTGTACGCGGTGGGGGCGCGGGCGATCCTCACCACCGAGCTGCTCGCGGTCCGCGTCTGATGGCGGTTCCCAAGCACCAGCGCCTGCTCAACCTCATCATCGGCCTCTCGAGCACGAGGCACCGCCTCACCCGCGACCAGATCCGCGACACGATCGAGGGCTACGAGCCGCTGCCGCACGGCGCCTCCGAGGAGGAGGTCCGCAAGGCCGAGCAGAGCTTCGAGCGCATGTTCGAGCGCGACAAGAAGGAGCTGCGCGAGCTCGGCGTCCCGGTCGAGACCGTCGAGGACCCCGTCCACGGCGACGAGATCGGCTACCGGATCCGCCCGGCGGAGGCCGCGATGCCGGCCCTCGACCTCACCGCGGCGGAGCTGGCGGTGCTGGGCGTCGCCACCGACTACTGGCGCGGCGCCGTCCTCGGTTCCGACGCCACGCAGGCCGTCGCGAAGCTCGCCTCGTCCGCCGAGCACGGCCCGCGCGTCGAGCTCCCCTTCGCCGCGCTGCCCGCGGTGGGGAACGATGCGGTGGCCGCCCTGGTCGAGGCCGTCGCCGACCGCCAGACGGTCCGCTTCGAATACTCGTCGTCCAGCTCGGGCGCCGGCACGCGCACCATCGAGCCGTGGCGCGTCGTGCTGCGCGCGGGCGTCGCGTACGTCATCGGCTTCGACCGCGACCGCGAGGCCGCCCGCACCTTCCGGGTGCAGCGCATCGGCGGCGCCGTCACCCCCGTCGGCGAGCCGGGCGCGTACGACATCCCCGACGAGATCCCGCTCGGCGCCCTCGCCGAGAGCGGCGACGTCGCCACCGCGCGCGTCGCGGTGCGCCCCGAGTCCGGGCACGCCCTGCGTCGTCGCGGCACCGCGGCCGGCGCCGACGGCGGCTGGGACCTGTACGACGTCGAGTACGCCCACGCCGACGCGCTCGTCGCGGAGGTGCTCGCGCTGGCCGGGGGAGCGCGCATCGTCTCCCCGGCCGGGCTCGCGAAGGCCGTCACGAAGGCCGCCACCGCGGCGCTGGAGGTGGAGCGTGGCTGAGCAGGCGACCGACCGGCTGGTGCGGATGCTGGGCATCCTCACGTACGTAGAGAAGCACGGCGACACCCCCTTCGCGGAGCTCGCCGAGCATTTCGGCGTGAGCGTCGCGCAGGTGCGCGCCGACCTCAACGCGCTGTGGGTCGCGTCCGAGCCGGGCGACTCGTGGTTCCCCATCGACTTCTCCGCGGACGCCTACGAGGCGGACATCGCGGCGCTCGTCCGCAACGACGGCGTCTCCCAGGTGCGGCTCTCGCCGCGCGAGGCGGTCGCGCTCGTGGGCGCGCTGTCGACGATGGGCGCCGCGGGCGCGCTGCCCGAGGCCGGCACCCAGGTGCTCGCGAAGCTCCGCGAGGCGCTCGCCGAGCCGGTCACCGTGATCGGCGACGACCACGTCGCCCCCGAGATCCGCGAGTCGCTGCTCGAGGCGATGCGCCGCTACCGCCTCGCCGAGGTCGAGTACGTCGACGCGCAGGACCGCCGCAGCACCCGTGTCGTGGACCCGCACCGGCTCGTCGTGATCGACGGGCACGCCTACCTCGAGTGCTTCTGCCGGCGCGCGGAGGACTACCGCGTGCTGCGCCTCGACCGCATCGCGTCGGTCACCGTCCTCGACGGCGCCGTCGAGCACCCGCCGACGGACACCGCGGGCTTCACGCTCACGCCGGCGTTCCGCGCCACGGTGCGCATCGCCCGCTCCGGCCGCTGGGCGCTCGAGGACATGCCGGGGGTCGTGATCGAGGACGCCGAGGAGGACGTGATCGCGACCTTCGACGTCGCCGACGCGGCCTTCGTGGCCGGCCGGCTGCTCTCCGTGGCCCCGCACCTGCGCTCGGTCACCCCGAACCGCCTCGTCGACGAGCTTCGCCGTCAGGCGCAATCCGTGCTCGACGTCCAGCGCTAGACTGGCCGCCAGCCACCCGCCCTAAGGAGCATCATGGGACCCCGCGAGATCCTCATCATCCTGCTGATCGTGCTGCTGCTGTTCGGTGCGCCGAAGCTCCCGCAGCTCGCGCGCTCGCTCGGCCAGTCGCTGCGCATCCTCAAGGACGAGACGAGCTCCCTCACGGACGACAAGAAGTCCGAGTCCGACAACGACAAGCCCGCGACGTCGTCCTCGGACGAGCCGCGTGACGGCCAGAAGTAGCGCGCGCGGGAGCAATCCCGATGCTCGGATGCCGCTGGCCGAGCATCTGAGGGAGGCCCGCAAGCGACTCGTCCTCGCCGTCGCCGGCCTCGCCGTCGGCATGGTGGCGGGCTGGTTCCTCTACACCCCGGTCTTCGAGGCACTCCAGCGCCCCGTCCTCGACGCGGCCGCGCGCGACGATGCGCTCGTCACCGTCAACTTCTCCGGCGTGGCCACCGCGCTCGACATGCAGATCAAGATGTCGCTGCTCATCGGCCTCATCGTGAGCGCGCCGTGGTGGCTGTACCAGCTCTGGGCGTTCATCGCCCCGGGCCTGCACCGCCGCGAACGCCGCTACACGTTCGGCTTCCTCGGCGCCGCGATCCCGCTGTTCTCCGCGGGCGTGCTGTTCGGCTGGTGGGTGTTCCCGCGCGCCATCACGATCCTCACGGGCTTCACGCCCGAGGGCGCCGCGAACTTCCTCGACGCGCAGACGTTCATGACGTTCGCGATGCGCCTCATCCTCGCCTTCGGGCTCGCGTTCGTGTTCCCGGTGGTGATGATCGCGCTCACCTGGACCGGCCTGGTCAAGGCCCGCACGTGGCTGCACGGATGGCGCTGGGCGGTGTTCCTCATCTTCCTCGCCGCCGCGATCCTCACGCCCACGCCCGACGCGGTGACGATGCTGTTCATGGCGGGACCGATGGTCGCGCTCTACTTCGCGGCCGTGGGCGTCGGGGTGCTCCGGGAACGCGCGGTCGCCAGGAGGACCCCCGCGGCATGAGGACCGTCGGCATCATCACCAATCCGACATCGGGGTCGGGGCGGGGCGCCCGCAGGGGAGCCGAGGCGAAGGCCGCGCTGGCAGCCGGCGGGCACCACCTGATCGACCTCTCGCGCGGCTCGTGGGCCGCGTCGTACGAGGCCGCTATGGCGCATCGTTCCTCCCTCGACGCCCTCGTGGTCGTCGGCGGCGATGGGATGGCGCACCTGGGTCTGCAGGTGTGCGCCGAGACCGAGCTGCCCCTCGGCATCGTCGCCGCGGGCTCTGGCGACGACATCGCCGCATCGGTGGGCCTGCCGCGTCATGACATCCCGGCCGCGGTCGCGCGCATCGAGGCGGGCCTGCGGGGCGACGTCCTCCGCACCGACGTCGGCAAGGTCACGGGCGCCTCCATCGAGGAGCCCGCCAGCCCGCGCTACTTCGGCGCCGTGCTGTCCGCGGGCCTCGACGCCGCGGTGGCGTCGTACGCCCGCGCCATCTCGTTCCCGCGCGGCCCGCTGAAGTACAAGGTCGCGACGATGCGCGAGGTGCCGCGCTTCCGGCCGTACGGCGTGCGCGTCACGGCCGACGGCCGCGAGCGGACGATGCGCTGCACCCTGGTCGCGGTCGCGAACGCCGCGGTCTTCGGCGGCGGCCTCGTGATCTCGCCGGAGTCCTCGGTGACGGACGGACGGCTCGAGCTGGTGACGGCCGACGGGATGACCAAACGCGACATCCTGCGGCTGTTCTCCAAGCTCCGCGACGGCAGCCACACCACGGACCCGCTCGTGCACATCGAGCGGGTCGAGTCGGTCACCATCGTGCCCGAGAGCGCCGAGGGCGCGCCGCTGCCGCCGGCCTTCGCCGACGGCGAGCTCGTGGGCGCCACGCCGCTGACGATCACCGTCGCGCCGCGCGCCCTGACCGTCCTGGGAGGCAAGTAGCCTGGCGGCATGACCAGCCCCGCCGAGAGGTACGCGGCCTCGCGCGCGCGTGCCCGCCACGCCGACCTCGCCGAGTTCGAGGCCGAGCTGTCCTTCCCGCTCGACCCGTTCCAGCGGGAGGCCTGCGAGGCGGTCGCCGAGGGCCACAGCGTGCTGGTCGCCGCCCCCACCGGCGCCGGCAAGACGCTCGTGGGCGAGTACGCCGTGCGCCATGCCTGGAACCGCGGGGAGAAGGCGTTCTACACGACCCCGATCAAGGCGCTGTCGAACCAGAAGTTCCACGACCTCGCGAAGGTCTACGGCCCCGAGAACGTGGGCCTGCTCACGGGCGACACGACGCTCAACCACGAGGCGGACATCATCGTGATGACCACCGAGGTGCTGCGCAACATGATCTACGCGGGCTCCGACACGCTCGACTCGCTGGGCGTGGTCATCCTCGACGAGGTGCACTACCTCGCGGACCGCTTCCGCGGCTCGGTGTGGGAGGAGGTCATCATCCACCTCTCCGACCGCACCTCGATCGTGTCGCTGTCGGCCACCGTGTCCAACGCGGAGGAGTTCGGCGCGTGGCTGGGGGAGGTCCGCGGCGACACCCGCGTGGTCGTGTCCGAGCATCGTCCCGTGCCGCTGTGGCCGCACGTGCTGCTGCGCGAGGGCATCTTCGACCTGTACGCGCCGGGCGAGGACCCGCAGGACCCCGGGCCGACGCCCGCGCTCAACCCCGAGCTCGAGGCCATCGCGAAGCGGTCCCGCTTCGACGACAGCCGCGCCCGCCCCACCCGCGGGGGCCGCCGGCCCGCCGGCAGGCGCGCCCCGCCGCGCTTCGCGGTCGTGGACGTGCTCGACCAGCAGGGCCTGCTGCCCGCGATCGTGTTCATCTTCTCCCGCGCGGGCTGCGAGGACGCCGTCGACCAGGTGCGGGCCTCCGGCATGGTGCTCACCACCGAGGCCGAGCGGCACGAGATCGCGCACATCATCGAGGAGCGCTGCGAGGGCGTGCCCAGCGAGGACCTCGGCGCGCTGGGCTACCACCGCTGGCGCGACCACCTCGAGGCGGGCATCGCCGCGCACCACGCCGGGATGATCCCGCTGTTCAAGGAGGTCGTCGAGGAGCTGTTCGCGGCCGGCCTCATCAAGGTGGTCTACGCGACCGAGACGCTCGCGCTGGGCATCAACATGCCCGCCCGCTCGGTGGTCCTCGAGAAGCTCGTCAAGTGGGACGGGCAGGCGCACAAGGACCTCACCGCGGGCGAGTACACGCAGCTCACCGGCCGCGCCGGTCGCCGCGGCATCGACATCGAGGGCCACGCCGTCGTGGTCGAGCACCCGGGCTTCGACGCGGCCCAGCTGGGCCGGCTCGCGTCGCGGCGCACGTACCCGCTCATCAGCTCGTTCCAGCCGTCGTACAACATGGCGGTCAACCTGGTCGCGCAGCTGGGCGCCGCGCGGGCCCGCGAGGTCCTCGAGATGTCCTTCGCGCAGTACCAGGCCGACCAGTCCGTGGTCGGCAAGGCCCGCAAGGCGCGCGAGCTCGACTCCACGCTCAAGGGCTACGCCGAGGCCGCGGCCTGCGACAAGGGTGACTTCATGGAGTACGCGGCGCTGCGCGAGCGTCTCGCGAGGATCCAGAAGCAGGCCTCCAAGGCCGCGTCCCGCGCGCGCCAGGAGGCCACCGCCTCCACGCTCGCGGCGCTGCGGCGCGGCGACGTCGTGAAGGTGGGAGGCGGGCGCCGCGCGGGCCTCGCCGCGGTGGTCGAGCCCGACGACAACCCGGTGGCGCCCCGACCTGTGGTCGTGACCGAGCACGCGCGGGTCCATCGGCTCGCGATCTCGGAGCTGCACCACGGTCTCGAGAAGGTCGGCGTGGTCCGGCTCCCCAAGCGCTTCGACCCGCGCAACGCGCGCTCGCGCCGCGAGGTCGCCCAGGTGATCGTCGATTCGCGCCGCGACTTCGACCTCGCCCGCGCCAAGCGGCGCGCGCCCGCGGCCGACGACGGCGCCGCCCAGGAGCTCGAGGTGCGCCGGCTCATGCGCGAGCACCCGTGCCACCAGTGCCCGGACCGCGAGCAGCACGCCCGCTGGGCCGAGCGCTACCACCGCGCGCTGCGGGACAAGGACCGGGTGGTGAACGAGATCCAGCGCGCCACCGGATCGATCGCGCGGGTGTTCGACAAGCGCCTGCAGATCCTCGACGCGCTCGGCTACCTCGACATGGTCGACGGCGAGCCCGAGCTCACCCGCGCGGGTCTCATGATGCGCCGCCTCTACGCGGAGAACGACATCGTCATCGCGGAGGCGCTGCGCACCGGCGCGTGGGAGAAGCTCCACCCGCCGGCCCTCGCGGCAGTCGTCTCAACGCTGCTCTACCAGGGACGACGTGATGACGAGACGCGGCCGCCGCGCGTGCCCGGGGGTCCCGGCGGCGTGCTCGGCGGCGCCCTCAAGGACACGGTGCGCCTGTGGTCCAAGGTCGACGACATGCAGAAGGAGCGCGGCCTGCCCGACCTGCCCGCCCCGCACTGGGGGATCGTGGGCCCCATCCACGGCTGGACCCAGGGCAAGGGCCTCGACACGGTCCTCAAGGGCGCGGAGATCGCGCCCGGCGACATGGTGCGCTGGTGCAAGCAGGTGATCGACGCGCTCGACCAGATCGCGGAGGTCGCCCCCAGCGCCACGGTGCGCGCGGCCGCGCTCCAGGCGATCAAGGGCATGCGCAGGGGAGTGGTGGCCTACTAGCCGCCGCGCCTGCGCGAGGCACCCGGTGTCCTCGCATACCCTTGGCGGGTGCTGACCGGACTGAGGAACCTCCTGCTGGCGGTCGCCGCGGGAGCCGGTCTCAACCTCGCCTTCCCCGACACGGGCTGGTGGTACCTCGCGCCCGTGTCGATCGCGGTGCTGTGGTGGGCCCTCGAGCGCGCCGGCGCGTGGGGCGGCTTCCTCCTCGGCTGGGCCTACGGCACCGCCTTCATGCTCACCCAGGTGTGGTGGGCCAACGTCGCGGTCGGCCTGATCCCGTGGATCGCCTTGAGCGTCGCCGAGGGCCTCGCATGGGCGCTCGTGGGCGCCGCCTGGGCGCACGTGCGCCGCTCGAACATCCTCGAGGCGCATCGCTGGGCCGAGACCGTCACCTTCGCGGCCATCTGGGTCGCCGCCGAGCAGCTCCGCAGCATGGTGCCGTTCGGCGGCTTCCCCTGGGGCCGCGTCGGCTACGCGTTCGTGGACGCACCGGTCGCGCGCCTCGCGTGGGCCGGCGGCGTCCCCCTGGTGTCCTTCGCGGTCGTGCTGGCGGGCGCGCTGCTCGGGCTCGCGTGGGAGTCGGCGCGGCTGCGCCGCGGCGTCACCGCGGCACTCGCCCCGGTGCTCGCGATCGTGGTGCTCGGCGCGGGCTACCTCATCCCGCTCGACAACCAGGCGCAGGACGGCACGATGCGCGTGGGCGCGGTGCAGGGCAACGTGCCGGACCTCGGGCTCGAGGCCTTCTCGCAGGCCAGGCTCGTCACGGAGAACCATCTCGCGGGCACCCTCGAGATGGCCGAGGCGACCGCCGACAACCCGGTCGACCTCGTCGTGTGGCCGGAGAACGCCGCGGACCTCGACCCGCGCGTCGACGACGAGACCCTCGCGGCCGTCGAGGAGGCGCAGGCCGCCACCGGCGCGCCGCTGCTGCTCGGCACGGTGGACTACACGCCCGTCGACGGCCGTTACAACACCATGCTCCTGTTCGGCGGCAGCGGCGCCATCCTGGACACGTACTCGAAGCAGCGGCCCGCGCCGTTCGCCGAGTACGTGCCGCTGCGCAGCATCGCCCGCCAGGTCGCGCCGGTGGTCGACAACGTCACCGACATGCTCGCCGGCACCGGCGCGGCCGTCATGCAGGTGCCGATCGCCTCGCTCGACCGCACCGTGACGATCGCGACGCCCATCTGCTTCGAGGTCGCGTACGACTCGATCGTGCGCGAGGCCGTCGCCAAGGGCGCCGAGCTCCTCATCGTGCCCACCAACAACGCGTCCTTCGGTCACACCGCGGAGAGCACGCAGCAGCTCCAGATGACCCGCATGCGCGCGATCGAGACGGGACGCTGGGCCATCCAGATCTCGACGGTCGGCGTGAGCGCGGTGGTCGACCCGAGCGGCCGCATCGTCGACGACACCGAGCTGTTCACCGCCGACCAGCTCGTCGAGCGGGTCGGGCTGCGCAGCGAGCTCACGCCCGCGGTTCGGCTGGGCTGGTTCATCGGCTGGGGCATGGTGATCGTCCCGACGGTGATCGTGCTGCTCGCGATCCGCCGCCGCATCGGCGAGAGGTACGACTGGTGACCCGCACGCTCGTCATCATCCCCACGTACAACGAGCGGGAGTCGCTGCCGCGCCAGCTCGAGGCCGTGCATGCCGCGGCGCCGGACGTCGACGTGCTGGTCGTCGACGACGGCTCTCCCGACGGCACCGGAGACTGGGCCGAGGCCCGTAGCAGGGACGATGCGCGGGTCCACGTGCTGCGCCGCACCGCCAAGAACGGCCTCGGCGCCGCCTACCTGGCCGGCTTCGCTTGGGGGCTCGACCGCGCCTACGACCTGCTGTGCGAGATGGACGCCGACGGCTCCCACCGCGGCGCCGACCTGCCCGCCCTGCTCGCCCGCGCATCGTCCGCCGACCTGGTGATCGGCTCGCGCTGGGTGCCCGGGGGAGAGGTGGTCAACTGGCCGCGCCACCGGCTGCTGCTGTCCACCGGCGCGAACACGTACGTGCGGCTCGCGCTCGGCCTCGGCGTGCACGATGCGACGGCCGGCTTCCGCGTCTACCGCGCCGACATGCTGCGCCGTCTCGCGCTCGACGACGTCGAGTCGCAGGGCTACTGCTTCCAGGTCGACATGGCGTGGCGCGTGGTCCGCGCGGGCGGGACCGTCGTGGAGGTGCCCATCACGTTCGTCGAGCGCGAGGTCGGCACCTCGAAGATGAGCGGCGCGATCATCCGCGAGGCGCTGCTCAAGGTGACCGCGTGGGGCGTCGCGCACCGCGTGCACCAGCTCGCGGAGCTGCTGCCGGGCAGGAGCCGGTCCGCCCAGCGCGATTGACCCCGCCGCATCGTCCCTCCTAACCTGGCCGTGACCCCTCGCCGACGACGGGAGCCGCCATGGGTAGGCACGAGGACGCCAGGATCGCGCTGAACGACCTCGCCGGCGGGGGAGCGGTGCCGGTGCACGTGGGCGACGGGCCGTGCGGGGTCACCGCGCACCCGGGCGCGACCGCGGTGCCGAGCTCGCTCAACCTCGCCTCGACCTTCGACGTCGCGCTCGCCGACGAGTACGGCGCGCTGCTGGGCACCGAGTCCCGGGCCGCGGGCCGCAACGTCCTGCTCGCGCCCGGGCTCGACATCGCCCGCACGCCGTGGGCGGGCCGGCTCGGCGAGGCGCTCGGCGAGGACCCGCTCCTCGCCGGCACGCTGGGCGGCCACGTCGCGCGCGCGGTCCAGTCCTGCGGCGTCGTCTCGGTGCTCAAGCACTATCCGGCCTACCAGTTCGAGCGCAACCGCACGGGCGAGGGCCCCAAGCCGCTCCGCACGCCCGCCCGCGACGTGGTGGTCGACGCGCGCACCCTGCACGAGCTCTACCTCGAGCCGTTCCGACGGGTCACGCAGCAGTACGGCGCGCAAGGCATGCTGTGCTGCTACAACCGCGTCAACGGCGAGTACCCGTCGCAGTCGCGCGAGCTGCAGGAGATCCCGCGCCGGCGGTGGGGCTTCACCGGGTTCACGCTGCCGGACATGGTGTTCGCGGTGCGGGACGCGCGCGCCGCGCTCGAGGCGGGGCTCGACCTGCCCCGGCTCGCGATCGAGGCGCCCGAGGAGCTCGACCCGTACTCGCCACGCACCGACGCCATGGTCGACGCCGCCCCGGACGCCACGCTCGCCGCGATCGGGGCGCACGTGCGCGGCGCCCTCGCGGCGGTCCGGACCGCCGCGCCGGACGCGGGGTTGGACCCCGCCGCCATCGGCTCGGCGGCGCACCTGGAGCTGGCCGAGCGTCTCGCGATCGAGAGCGCCGTGCTGCTGCGCAACGACGGCGCGCTGCCGCTCGCCGCGGGGTCGCGGGTCGCGCTGATCGGCGCGGAGGAGCTCGAGCACCGCATCGTCATGGGCGGCGCCGCGGCCGTGATGCTGACGCCGGCACGGCTCGCGTCCATTGCGGACCGGCTGGCGGACGCGGGGCTCACGGTGGCGGCCGAGTCCGAGGGGCTTCCCGCGGTGCCGGCCCCACCCCTGCGCGCCGCAGCCGGCGAGACGTTCGGGTGCGTGCTGACGGACGCCGCCGGCACCCGCGAGCTGAGGCTCACCGAGGCGGTGCTGCCGGTGGAGGCCGCCGACGCATCGGCGCCGTGGGAGGCGACCCTCACGGCTTCCCTTCCGCCCTCGCCCCACCACCGAACGGTCGCCGTCGAGTTCGCCGGCGAGGTCGAGCTGCTGCTGGACGGGGACGTGATCGGGCGGGGTTTCCGCGACGCGTCGCCGCTGCTGGGCGGCCCGCCCTACGTGCTCGGCGGCGTGGCCCCGCCCGCGGATCGGCCGCGCACGCTGACCGTCCACTACCGGACGGGCCCCGCCTTCGTCTCGCCGGGCGTGGGCCTGGTCCCGCACCTGTCGCTCGGCGTCGTGCCCTGGGAGCCGGCGTTCGACACCGCGGTCCGGGACGCGGCCCAGGCGGACGTGGCCGTCGTGCTCGCCGGGCGTCCGACCGGGGGCGGGATGGACGCCGAGGAGCTGGGCCTTCCCGCGGGTCAGGCGGAGCTGATCGAGGCGGTCGCGGCGACGGGCGTGCCGGTCGTGGTGGTGACGCACGGCTCGGGCCCCATCGACCTGCCCTGGCGGGACAGGGTCGCGGCCGTGCTGCACGTCGGCTTCGCGGGCGAGCGGCTGCCGGAGGCGCTGGCCCGCGTGCTCGCGGGCGAGGCGGAGCCGGGCGGCCGGCTGCCGCTCACGTGGCCCGCCGGTCCGCCCGTCGTCCCGCGCGAGGCGTTCGACGAGAAGGACCGGTTCGTGTACGCCGAGGGCGTTGACATCGGCTACCGCGGGCACGAGCGCGCGTCCGTCGAGCCGGCGTACTGGTTCGGCCACGGCCTGGGCTACGCCGACATCGCGCTGGTGAGCGCCGCGTCATCGGGCGAGGGCGTCGAGGCGACGCTCGCGTGCGGGCCCGGTCGGGGCGGCAAGGCGGTGGTCCAGCTCTACGCCCGGCCCGCCGACGGCGAGACGCTCAAGCTCGTGGGGTTCGCGGTGGCGCGCCTCGCGGCCGGCGAGCGGCGCACGCTGCGAGTGGAGGTGGACGCTGCGGCGCTCGCCACCTGGTCCGGGGAGTCGCTCGCGCCGGCCTCGGGGACGTACGCCGTGCACGTCGGGCTCTCGCGGGGCGACCTCCCGCATCGTGCCGCGGTCACGCTCGGCTGAGCGGCCCGGACACGAGGAAGGGACCCCCGCCGTGGCGAGGGTCCCTTCGATTCGAGTTTCAGCGGCGGCTGGCGCGGAGAAGCTCGAGACGCTCCTCGAGCAGCTCCTCCAGCTCCGGGATCGTGCGACGCTCGAGCAGCATGTCCCAGTGGGTGCGCTGAGGCTTCACGTCCTTGGGCTCGGGGCGGTCGCCATCGCGCAGGAGCGCGAGCGCTCCGCAGTGGCACTCCCACGAGAGGGGGACGTCGGCCTCGACCGAGAACGGCATCGCGAGCACGTGACCGTTGGGGCAGTCGTAGTGCACCTCGACGCGCTCGGCGAGCTCGGCGTTGTGGATCGATTCCATCGACTGGGTGCCCAGTCGCATTCCTCGAAGCGCGCGGTCGGCCATGGGCGTCCTCCTTCCGGCAGGCGGGCGCCTGCACGCGGACATAACGAGCGTAGCGCTTGAGTTGTTCCTGGTTCTCGCCGGGAAGGGCGCGTTTCTCGGGGCCTACGTGCCGGCGCCGACCAGCTCGCGCTGGCGGGGCGCCTCGGCGTCCACGACGGGGGGACGATGTTGCTCGCGTCCCGCATACGCGCCGACGCCGACCGCGACCAGGATGGTGACCCCACCCGCGAGCTGCAGCGGCGAGAGCGACTGTCCCAGGATCGCCCAGCCGAGCGCGCCGGCGGTGAGCGGCGTGAGGAAGCTCAGCAGGCTGACCCGGCTCGCCGGGAGCCGCAGGATGCCCGAGAACCAGGCCAGGTACGCGAGCGCCGTGCCGGGGATGGCGAGCCATGCGTAGCCCAGCACGTTGGTGGCCGTGAGCGCGGGCGGCGGGCCCTCGAGCGCCAGCGTCGGCAGGACCAGCACGAGCCCGCCCGCGAGCAGCTGCCAGCCCGTGAAGGCGAGGATCGGCACCGGGCGGCCCCACCGCTTGGTGAGCAGCACCCCCGCGGCCGTCGTGGCGGCCGAGCCGAGGCCCGCCAGCACGCCCCAGGCATCGAGACGGGCGCCGGGCGTGAGCACCAGCATGGCGACGCCGACCACGCCCGTACCTGCGGCGATGCGCGCCAGGGGAGCGACCCTCTCGCCCAGCACCCCGCTCGCGAGGGCGGTCACCAGCAGCGGGTGCACCGCCGCGAGAGTGGCGGCGACGCCGCCGGGCAGCCGGTACGCGGAGACGAACATCAGGGCGAAGAAGGCGCCGATGTTGAGCGCGCCGAGGATCGCCGCCTTCCACCACCACGCGCCGCGGGGGAGGAGCCGGATGATCGCCAGGAGGAGGAGCCCCGCTGGCAGGGCGCGGAGCGTCGCGGTGAGCAGCGGCCGGTCCGGCGGCAGGAGCTCGGTGGTGACGAGGTAGGAGGTGCCCCAGGTGAGCGGGGCGATCGCCGTGAGGGCGAGGGTACGTGCGGGGGTCATGCGTTCCGTCCAAACATCTTGATATCAAGATATCAGACATATCTCGACGTCAAGATATTCCGCTGGCAGGATGGGAGCTATGGGAGAGACGAGGCAGCGGGACGCGATCGACCGGATCCTCGACGAGTGGGCGGTCCAGCGGCCGGACCTCGACGTGAGCGCGCTGGCGGTCATCGGGCGGCTGTCGCGCTACGCGGCGCTCGTCCAGGCGCGGCTCGACGCGGTGTTCGCCGAGCATGGCCTGCAGTCGTGGGAGTTCGACGTGCTGTCGGCGCTGCGCCGCGCGGGCGCGCCGTACGAGCTCACGCCGGGTGAGCTCGACCGGGCACTGCTCATCACGTCGGGCACCACGACGCATCGGGTGCAGCGGCTCGAGGCGCGAGGCTTCGTCACGCGGCGTCGTGACAATGACGACCGGCGCATCGTGCGGGTGCGTCTCACGGAGACGGGCCGTGCGGCTCACGAGGCGACCCACGACGCGCACGCCGCCAACGAGACGCGCATACTGGCGGGATTGAGCCCGGACGAGCGCGACGCGCTGCTGGGCGGGCTCCAGGCGCTCGGGCGCGTCCTGGGCGACGCTGCGGAAGGCGGTGCGTGATGAGGTTCCTCATGAACGTGGTGCACGACAGCACCGAGCCGGCGTCGGACGACGAGATGGCGGCGATCGACGCGTTCAACGTCGTGATCGAGGCGTCGGGCCAACGCGTCATGGCGGCCGGCCTCGCCGCGCCGTCCGACAGCGCCGTCGTGGACGCGCGCGGCGCACGGTCGTCGGTGACGACCGGCCCGGCCGTCGCGTCCGACGAGTTCGTCGTCGGCTTCTGGGTCATCGAGGCGGCCGACCGGGACGCCGCGATGATGCTCGCCGCGGAGGCGTCCCAGGCATGCCACCGGAAGATCGAGCTCCGGGCGTTCCTGTAGGGCGCGGACGGGCCGGTCGGCGGCCGCTTCCGGGCGCATCGTCCCACTCCCGCATACCGCCGATAATGCGCATTATGTCAGGTTACGTGCGGAGGGTGGCGGAAGGGGTCTCCCCTCAACGCCCTCGGAACGACGCGAGCGCCTGGAGGCCCTTGTCCATGAACGCCTCCTCGCCGAACGTGTTGATCTTGAAGAAGACGGCCTCGCTGCCGCCCGAGGTCGTCAACGCGACCTCCATGCGGTCGCCGACGGCGAGGATGCTCGCCGACAGCGTCACGCGGTTCGAACCGGTCATGCTGTACCGCTCGTAGGTCCGCAGGAGCATCCGTGCGTCGCCGATGGACAGCTCGTCCTGGTGCTCGAGCGATGCCGAGGCGCTTCCTCGCACGATCTCGTCGTCCAGGTGCGCGACGAGCGCGTCCGCCGAGCCCGTGAGCGATCGGGTCTGAAACATGAACGGCCCCCTCGATGGCGCATCTGCCTGGGTGTTCACGCGTGCGCCGGTGCGCTCACGGTACCTGCCGGTGCCTAGCGGGCCGTGCACCGACGCGTCGCTACCGCAGCGGGTCCTGGGGCTCCCGCCCGCCGAAGGCCCGGCGGATCGCCCAGCCCGAGCCCGCCACCGTCGCGGCCACGATCAAGACCGCCTGGACGAGGTCCACGGCGCCGTCGCCGGTGCACGCGGTCTCGCCCGAGGCGCAGGACCGCACCGACGCGAACCCGAACACCACCCAGCCCGCCAGCGCGATGCCTGCCGCCACCAGCAGCCAGCCCCACCGCATCGTCCTCATGGCCCCATCATGACCCTTCTCCCCCGGCGCCACCCCGAAGACGGCGCGGAGGCCGGAAAACCCCAGGTTGAAGGGGTATCGGTGCTGATGCGGGTAGTCTCGGGCCACCGGCGCATCCGTGCGGACCACCCTGAGAAGGCTGGAGGACCTGGCGAATGACCCACTCCGACGAGACCGTGCACGACTCCCCCGCGGCCGACGTGATCGACATCTCCACCCGCTGGCGCGAGCTCGACGCCCGCTTCGGGAAGGCCCGCAAGCGTGCCGGGGACGACGACCCCGCCCTGCTCGTCGACCGCGGCAGCGCGCTGGTCCTCACGGCCCCGCACGGCACGAAGCACTACCGCGCCGGCGCGATGAAGGCGGCCGACCTCCACACCGGTTCCCTCACGCTCCTCGCGGGCGAGGTCGCCCGGGTCTCCGCCGTCGTTTCCGCCGGCGCGCGCGCCGAGTGGGACACGTGGGACGAGCGCGACGACGCCTTCGCCCGCCACCTGCGCGACCTGCGCGAGCCGGCCCGGATGCTCATCGACATCCACGGCATGGGCGACCACCACGGTCCGGACTTCTGCCTCGGCACGGGACCGCGGCCGGGGCCGCTCGAGCAGCTCGCGGTGGAGGTGCTGCGTGCCGAGCTCGAGGACTTCGAGGTCGCGGTCGACGCGCCGTTCGACGCCCGCCCGCACTACACGGTGACGAGCCTCGCGCAGCGCCACCTGGGTCTCGCGGGGCTGCAGATCGAGGTGGCCGCGCGCTGGCGCAGCCCGCACGACGACGCCACGGCCCCCGCGGTCTCGGCGCTGTCCCGCGCGCTCACCACGGTCGAGGAGCAGCTGCGCGAGGCGGCGTGAGCCGCGCTACCCTGCCCGGGTGACCACCGGCCGCCTCCCCAGCACCATCGCGGCGCCGGTCGAGCACACGCTCGAGATCAAGAGGTCGGTCTTCCTCACGCACCTCGCGCCGGTGGCCGGCATGGACGAGGCCGACGAGGTCATCGCCGCGATCCGCAAGCTCCGCTGGGACGCGCGCCACCACTGCACCGCGCTCGTGGTCGGGGCCCACGCGGACCGCCAGCGCAGCAACGACGACGGCGAGCCCGCCGGCACCGCCGGGGTGCCGATGCTCGAGGTGCTCCGCCGACGCGAGGTCACCGACGTCGTCGCCGTCGTGAGCCGGTGGTTCGGCGGAGTGCTGCTCGGCGCGGGCGGCCTCGTGCGGGCCTACGGCACCGCGGTCGCCTCGGCGCTCGACGAGGCCACGATCGTCGGCCGCGCGCTGCGCACCCAGGTCACGATGGAGGTCCCGCACGCGGAGGCCGGGCGCGTGCTCGCGTTCCTCCACCAGTGGGTCGGGACGCACGATGCGGTGCTGGACTCCCCCGCCTACGGCCAGGCGGCGACGCTGTCACTCTGGGTCGCGGAGGACGACATCGCGACGCTGGACGCCGATCTCGCGGCCCACACCGGCGGCGCGATCGCCGCGCGGGCGGGCGAGATCCGGGTGGTCGACCTTCCCTCTCGATAGGGTGAGCGTCATGCGACGTGTGCTCATGGTGATCCCGCTGCTCGCGATCGCCGCGTGCTCGTCGAGCACCCCGTCGGACATGCCCGAGGACGTCGCCGCGCAGTTCGCGCAGCTCGAGACGGCCGTCCAGGAGTGGTCGGAGGCCGGCACGATCGAGGAGGCGCACGCCGCCGCCGAGGCCTCGCGGAACCTCGTCATGGGTCCCGGCGGCCCGCTCTACGGCGACGCCGACGGCGACGGCGTGATCGCCGGCGAGTCCGAGCTGGGCCTGCTGCCCGGCGACGCGGGCGAGCCGGGGCTCGTGCACGACCCTGCGGTCAACCCGTGCGTCGAGCGCGACGTCCTGGGCGGCTCGTGGGAGCGCCCGCAGGCCCGCTGGGCCGAGGTGATCGACGCGATCGGCGCGTGGACCGAGACGAACAACACCTTCCCGTCGCTCGCGTCGCACCCGCAGCGGGTGGTGGGGTGGGCGACCCTGACGCTCGCCACGGACGACCTCGACACCGCGCTCGAGTACGCGGGCCACGCGCAGCTGCACGTCGACGTGACGCGCGCGGCGTACGAGAGCTGCGACGCGTAACCCCTGCTCAGGGGCAAGCCGGGCGCCGCATCGTCCCGCTGTCGGACCCCCGTGGCAAAGTACCAAGATGTAACAAGGCGTCATAAGGAGGCGGCGATGGCGGTCAACCCCTTCAAGCCGACCGCGGGCGCGGTCCCTCCCCTGCTGGTGGGCCGCGACGCCCCCCTCGCGGAGGTGGACGAGGGCATCCAGGCCGGTCCGGGGCACCCCGCGCGCATCACCATCTTCACCGGCGCCCGTGGCACCGGCAAGACCGTCATGCTCACCGAGGCGGGTGACCGGGCGATGGCGCACGGCTGGCTCGTCATCGACGAGTCGGCCTCCCCCGGCATGCTCGCGCGCATCGGCGAGGCCGTCGACCGGCTGCTGGACGGGGTGAACCCGCGCGCGCGTCGCCGCGTCACCGGCGTGTCGATCGGCGGGCTCGGCTCCGTCGAGACGCAGCTCACGCCCCAGCTGACGGAGGGCGTGCGCCATCGCATCGGCCGCCTGCTCGACACGTTGGAGAAGGACGGGACCGGCCTGCTCATCACGGTCGACGAGGTACAGGCGCGCTCCGACGACCTGCGCGAGCTCGCGCTCATCACCCAGCACCTCGTGCGGGAGGGCCGCGAGTTCGCGATCGTCATGGCGGGGCTGCCGTCCGCGGTGTCGGACCTGCTGCGCAGCGACACCCAGGGCCGCGTGCTCACGTTCCTGCGTCGCGCCGACAAGCACGTGCTCGCGGACGTCGACATCGACGAGGTGCACGAGGCGCTCGTCCAGACGGTCACGGACAACGGCCGCACCATCGACGAGGACGCCGCCCGCGCCGCCGCCGAGGCGACGCATGGCTACCCGTTCCTCATCCAGCTCGTCGGCTTCCACGTGTGGCGCGCCGCGTCCGGCGACCGGATCACGCGCGCCGACGTCGACGCGGGCATCGACGCCGCGCGCGAGCGGCTCGGCACCCTCGTCACGGAGACCGCGCTGGCCGACCTGTCGCCCCGCGACCTCGACATGCTCCGCGCGATGGCGCTCGACGGCGGCCCGTCGCGCATGGTCGACCTGGCCGAGCGCACGGGCATGGCCCGTCAGAACGCGGACACGTACCGGCGGCGCCTGCTCGACGCGGGCGTGATCGTTCAGGTCGGGCGGGGCCAGGTCGACTTCGCGCTCCCCTACCTGCGGGAGCATCTCCGCGCGCGGCTCTGACACGCGCGGACGATGCGCGGCTCAGTCCCGCGCGGCCGCCTCGTCGTGCGGCACCACCACGTCGTCGGCGGCCTCGCCCGCATCGGGATAGAGCGCGAGCACCAGGCCGATCGCGACGGCGAGCCCCACGAGTTGGGCGCCGATGAACGGGGCCACCGACGCGGGCGCGATGCCGGCGAACGTGTCCGAGAAGACGCGGCCGATCGTCACGGCGGGGTTGGCGAAGGACGTCGAGCTGGTGAACCAGTACGCCGCGCCGATGTACGCGCCCACCGCGGGCGCCGCCAGCGCGCCGCGCCCGGAGCGGGCGAGCGCGAAGATGATGAGGACGAGGCCGGCGGTGGCGACGACCTCGGCCAGCAGGTGCGGGCCGGTCGCGCGGTCCTTCGTCGACAGCAGCGTGTCGACGTCGAACATGAGGTTCGCGAGGATCGCGCCGCCGATGCCGCCGACGATCTGCGCGACCGAGTAGGCGCCCACCTCGCCGAGCGACAGCCCGTGGCCGGAGCGGCGACCGAGGAACCAGTCCGCGAGCGACACCACCGGGTTGAAGTGCGCCCCCGACACCGGGCCGAACATCAGGATGAGCACCGTGAGCCCGAGCGCGGTCGCGATCGCGTTCTCGAGCAGCTGCAGGCCGACGTCGTGCGGGGACAGCTCCGCCGCGGCGATGCCGGAGCCGACGACGACGGTGACGAGCAGTGCGGTGCCGAGCAGCTCGGCGAGCAGGGCGCGTGCCCGCGCGGCGCTCATGCGGCGCCCAGCGCGCGCGAGACGCGGTCGAGCGCGCCGGGCACCAGCGCGTAGTACGCCCAGGTGCCCCGCTTGGACCGGCTGAGGAAGCCGGCCTCGGTGAGCACCTTGAGATGGTGCGACACGGTGGGCTGGCTGAGGCCGACGGGTCCGGTGAGGTCGCACACGCACGCCTCTCCCCCGGCGGAGGCCGCCACGATCGACAGCAGGCGCAGCCGGGCGGGGTCGGCGAGCGCCTTCATGGTGTGGGCCAGGTCCGCGGCGGCCGCCTCGCTGAGGGGCTCGCCGACGAGCGACGTGCCGCACGCGGCGGTGACGTCCGTGATCTCGATCTCGGTCATGACATCGACGATAGTCGATATTGACAGAGATCGATAGAGCGAGGCAGACTCGACGACCGAAGACATCTGGAGGCGTCATGACCCTGCTCGACCTCACCCCGCGGACCGCGACCCGGCCCGCCAACGACCACCTCCCGGTGGCGGTCATCGGCGCCGGCCCCATCGGGCTCGCCGCGGCCGCGCACCTGCTGCGCCGCGGTATCGATTTCGTGGTGCTCGAGGCGGGCGACGCGGTGGGCGCGAGCATCCGCGCGTGGGGCCACACCCGGCTCTTCTCACCGTGGCGCCACCTCGTCGACCCGGTGGCGCAGGAGCTGCTCGAGGTGCGCGGCTGGACGCTCGAGAGGCCCGACCGTGCCCCCACGGGCGCCGAGCTCGTCGACGAGTACCTCGTGCCCCTCGCCGCGCTGCCGGGCATCGCCGAGCGCCTGCGCCTGGCCGTCGCCGTCACCGACGTGACGCGCGAGGGCATGGACCGCACCCGCACGCGCGGCCGGGCCGCCGCGCCGTTCGTGGTCCGCACCCGCGATTCCGACGGCACGGTCGTCGACACGACCTACCGGGCGGTCATCGACGCCTCGGGGACGTACCTCACGCCCAACTCTGTCGCCTCGAACGGCCTGGTGCTGCCCGGCCTCGAGGACGTGGCCGAGCGTGTCCTGCCCGCCCTGCCCTACGTCCTCGGCCGCGACCGCGAGGCCTTCGCCGGCCGCCACACCACCGTGATCGGCGCCGGGCACTCCGCCGCGAACACCGTGCTGGCCCTCGCCTCGCTCGCGCGCGACGAGCCGGGCACGCGCGTCACCTGGGCCATCCGCAGCGCGAGCCCGGACCGCGTTACCGACTCGGATGCCGACGGCCTGCCCGGCCGCGCCTCGCTCGGGGCCCGCGCGCGGCGCGCCGTCGCCGACGGCCGCGTCGCGCTGCTCGACGGCTTCGAGACCGTCGGCGCGCGCCGCGACGGCGACTCGGTCGCACTGGTGGGCCGCCGCGGCGGCGACCTCGTCACGCACCGCACCGATCTCGTCGTGAACGCGACCGGGTTCCGGCCGGACCTCTCGCTCTACCGGGAGATCCGCCTCGACGTCGACGAGGTCGTGGAGGCGCCGCGACGCCTCGCCCCGCTGATCGACCCCAACGAGCACTCGTGCGGCACGGTCGAGCCCCACGGCTTCCGCGAGCTCGCCCACCCCGAGCAGGGGCTGTTCATCGTGGGCATGAAGTCGTACGGGCGCGCTCCGACGTTCCTGCTGAAGACGGGCTACGAGCAGGTCCGCTCCGTGGTGGCCTGGATCGCCGGCGACGTCGCGGCCGCCCAGGTCGTGGAGCTCGTGCTGCCCGCGACGGGCGTGTGCTCGACGGACGACGGCGGCTGCTGCTGATCAGCGGTGGCGCCGGTGGTGGTTCTGCACGGCCGTGGTGACGGTGCCGACGATGCCGGCGGCGAGCAGGGCCAGCATGAGGTAGAACCCCGGGGCGAACGAGGTGGCGGGCGTGGTGGCGGCGCTGAGGGTGACGGCCGCCGCGGTTGCGGTGAACATGAACTCTCCATCGAGTCGTTCCGCGAGGACCGATGGATCGCACCGGCCCCGCTGCCAGGCGGGGACCTTTCCCCAGCGTAGCGGCGCCCGGCGGCGACGATGGACGCCTCACCCGGGTGTCGCATCGTGCCGTCGCCGGGGACGCGGAAGGGCCGCTCCCCCGCGATGGGGAGCGGCCCTTCCGACGTGGCGCGCTACGCGGCGGCGATGGACTCCAGCTGCGTCGCGACGCCCGACGCCCACTCGCGCACCGCGGTGAAGTCGCGGAAGTCGCCCTTGGGCGGGTTGAGGACGCGGATCAGCGCCTTCTCCCCCACGTTGAGCTTGTCCCAGTCGAGCGCGCCCGGGAAGCGGGCGTGGTCGTGGGCCTGGATGTCCTCGGCGAAGCCGTCGGCCTCGTCGAGCGGCTGGCCCGGCTGCACCACCGTCTCCATGCCGACCGAGAACATCCACACGTCCTTGTCGCGCAGCTCGTCGCGGTGCTCGCGCACCAGGCCCGAGGCGTCGCGTCGCCACAGCCCGCCGTAGACGGCCGAGCCCAGCACCACGGCCTCGTAGTAGTGGATGCCCTGCACGTCGCACGCGTCCTGCAGGTCGACCTCGAAGCCGTGATCGCGGATCTCCTCCGCGATGCGCTCCGCGACCTCGCGGGTCGCTCCGTACTTCGATCCGACCGCTACCAGCACCTTCATGGTGACCTCCTCCGGGGTGAACGGCACCATCGTCCCGTGACGCGTCGTCACGCCGACGGGACGATGGTCCCCGACCACCGGTTCTATTCGACCACGAGCACCAGGTCGCCGCCCGCGAGCGACTGCGAGCCGCCGATCACGACCCGCGTGACCGTGCCGGCCACCGAGGACGTGATGGAGGACTCCATCTTCATCGCCTCGATCACCGCGACCGTCTGGCCGGCCTCGACCTCGTCGCCCTCCGCCACGCGCGGCGTCACGAGCCCCGTGAACGGCGAGGCGATGTGGCCCGGCTTCGAGGCGTCCGCCCGCTCCCGCTCGACCACGTCCACCTTCGCGGACAGGTCGCGCACCTGGATGGGCCGGATGCCTCCGTTGTAGTTGAAGATGACCGTGCGCTCGCCGTGCGAGTCGGGCTCGCCGACCGCCTCGATGGTCGCGATGATCTTCACGCCGCGGTGCAGCTCGATCACGGCCTCCTCACCCGAGCCGACCGACAGGCCGTACAGGTAGTGGAACGTATCGATCACCGAGATGTCGCCGTACTTGTCGACCGCCTGGTCGAAGTCCTTGGCGGGCCCGGGGAACAGCAGGTGGTTGAGCCGGCGGCGACGGGCCTCGCCCGGCTCCGCGAGCACGGCGCGGTCGTCGTCCGTGAGCTCCGCCATCTTCCGCTCCACGTCGCGACCCTGGAGGGCCTTGGTGCGGAACGGCTCGGGCCAGCCGCCGGGCGGGTCGCCCAGCTCGCCTGCGAGGAAGCCGATGACCGAGTCGGGCAGGTCGTACTTGTCCGGGTTCTCCTCGAAGTCGGCCGGGTCCGCGTCGTTTGCCACGAGGTGCAGGGCGAGGTCGCCCACCACCTTGGACGAGGGCGTCACCTTCACGAGGTTGCCGAGGATGCGGTTCGCCGCCGCGTACATGTCCTCGATCGCCTCGAACTTGTCCGCGAGGCCCAGCGAGATCGCCTGCTGGCGCAGGTTGGAGAGCTGGCCGCCGGGGATCTCGTGGTGGTAGACGCGACCGGTCGGGCCCGGCAGGCCGGACTCGAACGGCGCGTAGAGGCGGCGCACCGACTCCCAGTAGGGCTCGAGGTCCTGCGCGGCCGCCAGCGACATGCCGGTGTCGCGCGTCGTGTGCTCGAGGGCCGCGATCAGCGCGGACATCGGGGGCTGCGACGTGGTGCCGGCCATGGCCGCGCTGGCGACGTCGACCGCGTCGACGCCCGCCTCCGCCGCCGCGAGGAGCGTGCCGATCTGGCCGCCCGCCGTGTCGTGCGTGTGCAGGTGGACCGGCAGGTCGAAGTTCGCACGCAGCTGCGAGACCAGGATGGCCGCGGCCGCGGGACGCAGCAGGCCCGCCATGTCCTTGATCGCGAGCATGTGCGCGCCCGCCTCGACCAGCTGCTCGGCGAGGCGCAGGTAGTAGTCGAGCGTGTACAGCTTCTCGGACGGCGAGATCATGTTGCCCGTGTAGCAGAGCGTCGCCTCCGCCACCGCGGTGCCTGTGCCGCGCACGGCCTCGATCGCCGGGCGCATCTGCTCGACGTCGTTGAGCGCGTCGAAGATGCGGAAGATGTCGATGCCGGTGGCGGCCGCCTCCTCGACGAACGCCACGGCGACCTCGTCCGGGTACGGCGTGTAGCCGACCGTGTTGCGGCCGCGCAGCAGCATCTGGATCGCGATGTTCGGCATCTTGGCCCGCAGGTCCTCGAGCCGGATCCACGGGTCCTCGGAGAGGAATCGCATCGCGACGTCGTAGGTCGCGCCGCCCCAGGCCTCCATCGACAGCAGCTCGGGCGTCATGCGGGACACGTGTCCGGCCGCCGCGAGCAGGTCGTACGTGCGGACACGGGTCGCGAGCAGCGACTGGTGCGCGTCGCGCATCGTCGTCTCGGTCACGGCGAGCGCGTTCTGCTCGCGCAGCGCGCGGGCGAAGCCCTCGGGCCCGAGCTCGAGCAGGCGCTGGCGCGAGCCCGCGGGGGGCTCGGTCGACAGGTCGATCTGCGGCAGCTTGTCCGCGGGACGCACGAAGACCTCGGCGTGCTCGCCGTGCGGGCGGTTCACCGTGGTGTGCCCCAGGAAGGCCAGCAGCTTGGTCGAGCGGTCCGGCGTGGTCGCGAGGTCGAGCAGCTCGGGGTGCGTCTCGATGAACGACGTGGTGAAGCCGCCCGTCTGGAAGTCGGGGTGCGCGAGCACGGTGCGCAGGAACTGGATGTTCGAGGTGACGCCGCGGATGCGGAACTCGGCGAGCGCGCGCAGGGCGCGGCGGTTCGCGGTCGCGAAGTCGTGGCCGCGGCACGTGAGCTTGACGAGCATCGAGTCGAAGTGGCCGGTGATCTCGTTGCCCGCCATGCCGGTCGCGCCGTCGAGGCGGATGCCGGCGCCGCCCGGGGAGCGGTAGGCGACGATGCGGCCGGTGTCGGGCAGGAAGCCGTTGGCCGGGTCCTCGGTGGTGATGCGCGTCTGGATCGCGAAGCCGCTGACGCGGATGTCCTCCTGGCGGATCCCCATGTCCTCGAGCGTCTCGCCGGCGGCGATGCGCAGCTGCGAGCTCACGAGGTCGACGCCGGTGACCTCCTCGGTCACGGTGTGCTCGACCTGGATGCGCGGGTTCATCTCGATGAACACGTGCTGGCCGGCGCGCTCGCCCTCGGTGGCGAGGAGGAACTCGACGGTGCCCGCGTTGACGTAGCCGAGGCTCTGGGCGAACTTGACGGCGTCCGCGCACAGGGCGTCGCGGATCGCGGGGTCGAGCGCAGGCGCCGGGGCGATCTCGACCACCTTCTGGTGGCGGCGCTGGAGCGAGCAGTCGCGCTCGAACAGGTGGACCACGTTGCCCTCGGCGTCGGCGAGGATCTGCACCTCGATGTGGCGCGGGCCCAGCACGGCCTGCTCGAGGAAGACGGTGGCGTCGCCGAACGCGTTCTCGGCCTCGCGCATCGCGGCCGACAGCATCTCGACGAGGTCCTCGCGGCGCTCGACGCGACGCATGCCGCGACCGCCGCCGCCGGCGACGGCCTTGACGAACACCGGGTAGCCGATCCGGTCGGCCTCGCCGACGAGGAAGTCGACGTCGCGCGACGGCTCCGACGAGTCGAGGACCGGGACGCCGGCCTCGCGGGCGGCCTTGAGCGCGGCGACCTTGTCGCCGGCCTTGGCGAGCACCTCCGGCGGCGGGCCGACGAACGTCACGCCTTCCTCGGCGCAGCGCCGGGCGAAGTCGACGTTCTCGGAGAGGAAGCCGTAGCCCGGGTAGACGGCGTCGGCGCCGGCCTGCTTGGCCACGTCGAGGATCGCGTCGATGTCGAGGTACGCCTTGACCGGGTGGCCCTTCTCACCGATCTGGTAGGACTCGTCCGCCTTGACGCGGTGCTCGGACATCCGGTCCTCGTAGGGGAACACGGCCACGGTGCCGGCGCCGTTCTCGACGGCGGCCCTGAAGGCTCGGACGGCGATCTCTGCACGGTTGGCCACGAGGACTTTGGCGAACATCTGCTTCCCTTCGTCGTTGGGGGCCATCCTGCCAGGTTTCGGGACGGCAGTCAGCCGCCGTCCACCAGGTGAGACGGGGCGTGTCGGGGCGCCGCCCCGCCCGCACGATGCGCGGGCAGGAGGGCGCGCATCGTCCCCGGGGACGATGCGGGGAGGAGGCTCAGCCGGCCTGGCTGCGGCGCGCGCGACGCTCGGCGAGATCGTCGACCGCGGAGACCCGCGCGGGGTCGTCGGCACGGTCGGCGGGCAGCGAGGACAGCGAGCCCTCGAGCTCGCGCCACACCTTGCCCAGCGCGATGCCGAACACGCCCTGGCCGCCCTGCACGAGGTCGATGACCTCGTCGTCGGACGTGCACTCGTAGACGGAGGCGCCGTCCGACATCAGCGTGATGCGGGACAGGTCCTCGACGCCGCGCTCGCGCAGGTGCTCGACCGCGCTGCGGATCTGCTGCAGCGAGACGCCCGAGTCGAGCAGGCGCTTGACGACCCGCAGCACGAGGATGTCGCGGAAGCCGTAGAGGCGCTGCGTGCCCGAGCCGGTCGCGGAGCGCACGGTGGGCTCGACCAGGCCGGTGCGGGCCCAGTAGTCGAGCTGGCGGTAGGTGATGCCGGCGGCCTTACAGGCCGTGGGACCTCGGTAGCCCGCGTTCTCGTCGAGCGGCGGGAGGCCGTCGTCGAAGAGGACCCCCTGATCGAGCCGCGGAGGTGTGCGGTGGCCGGGTCCGTCGGTCATCTGTCCTCCTAGGTTCAACCTTCACTCAAACGTTAGGGCTGGTGAGGGGCCGGGTCAACGACCGCGCGCACGTGTCGCGCGACGTCGTGCCTATCCTCCCACCTGGTGCCGCACGACGGCGGAGAATGCGGCGATCGACGCCTCGCCGAACTCCGCGGCGGCGGCCTCGGCCTCTCCCCCGCCTCGGCGGCGCAGCGGCGCGGCATGCGCCTCGGCGCGGTCCGCCTCGCGGCGGGCGGCCAGCACCAGCGTGCGCAGCGATCGCACGTCGCCGCCGGCGTTGAGGTACGCGGCCGCGGCCACGACCACGGTCAGCACGCCGGGCTCGTAGCCGTCCGGCACGGACGCGCCGACGATGCCGGCGTCCTCCAGCTCGCGCAGCGTCGCGAGGGTCACCCCGCCACGCTCGGCCACCGCCTGCGCGGTCAGGTAGTCGTCGGGCGCCTCGCCGATCTCGGTGAGGGTGACGGGCTCGTGCAGGAGCCCGGAGTCGAGCGCGTCGAGCTGCTCGCGGATGACGGTGAGCGGGCGGTAGTGGTCGCGCTGCTGGCGCAGCACGAACCTCACGCGCTCGACGTCCGCCGGCGAGTACTGCCGGTAGCCCGACGACGTCCGCTGCGGGCACACCAGTCCGTTCGCGTCGAGGAAGCGCAGCTTCGACGTGGTGAGCGTGGGGAACTGCGGCTGCACGAGGCCCAGGACGTCGCTCACGCGGAGCATCGGCTCGTGCGACAGCGCGTGCGGCCACGTGCCGACGAGCGCCGCGGGCGCCTCGCATCCCGTGGGCTCCTGCGCGACGCGTTCCGGCGCCGCCTGGGGACGTGCGGCCTGCGCCATCCGTCAGGCCTGCGAGCCGGGGTGGAACGTCAGGCGGTACTTGCCGATCTGGACCTCGTCGCCGGCCTCGAGCCTGCGCTCCGAGACGTTCTCCCGGTTGACGTACGTGCCGTTGAGCGACCCCTGGTCGCGCACGAAGAACGCGTGGCCGTCACGGATGAACTGCGCGTGCTCGCGGCTCACGGTGACGTCGTCGAGGAAGATGTCCGACTTCACCGACCGGCCGGCGGTGGTGACGTCGACGTCCAGCAGGAACCGGGCTCCGAGGTTGGGGCCATGGTGGACGATGAGCAGCGCGTGGTCCGGGCCGAGCGCCTCGACGGCGGCCTGGTCCTGCGAGCTCAGGCGGTGCGGGGCCGCCTCGTCCACGGGGGCTGCGGAGTCGAGCGACATCGTGCGCTCGACGGGGCTCTCGTCATAGGTCATGACGCCTCCTTCAGCTCGACCGTTCGCTGCTCATCCTAGGCCCGCGGGGCCCTCGGGCGACACCTCGCCACGCCCGTGCTGCGCCGCCATCCGGGCACGCAGATCCAGGACGTAGCCCACGCCCGAGTACCAGTAGAAGACCGCGGCGACGGACGCCCCGGCGATCGCGACGCCGTGGAGCACCGCCCACTCGGGGAACGCGACGCTCACGAGGTACGCCATGGGCAGGAACAGGTACAGCAGCGCGGTCGCGAGCTTGCCGACGAACGTCACCTGCGGCGACGGCACGTGGTGGTGATGCGCGATGAGCAGCACGGTGCCGACCATGATGTCGCGCGCGAGCAGCAGCGCGACGAGCCACCACGGGATGATGTCGCGGAACGCGAGCCCGAGGACCACGGCCACGGTGAGGAGCCGGTCCGCCGCGGGATCGAGCAGGCGGCCCAGACGGGTGACCTGGCCCCAGCGGCGCGCGAGGTAGCCGTCGAGGAAGTCGCTGATGCCGGCGGCGGCGAGCGCGATGATCGCCCACGTGTCCCGGTCCGCGCTCAGGAGCGCGCCGAACACCGCGATCAGCAGCAGGCGGACGCCGCTGATGGCGTTGGGGATCGTCCACACCGCGGTCGACGGGACCGGGTGGACGTGCCCATGGCGAGGGTGCTCGACGGCTTCCACGCCGCACAGTCTAGAGGGATGTCAGGACGAGGACTCCTGCTCCATCACCTTGTCGACGGTCGCCGCCGCGATCCGGGTGGCCTCATCCTCGCTCGCACCCCGCGCGAGCTCCTTCGCCTTGATCTGCTCGAACTTGTAGTGCCGGGTGTCGAGGACCTTGTCGTCGCTCATGATCCACCTCCATCGCTGGTCCAAGGGACGTCTCCAGCCTAGGCCGGGCCCGGGCGCCGCGCGAGGGCGGCGCGCGGCCTCCGTGACACGGCACGTGGCCGCCTCTAGCATGGTGGCGTGACCACCCCCGCCCTCGAGCCGCGCGACTGGGCCCTCTGGCGAGCCCTCGCGCTGATGGGACGCCGCCTCGTGGCCGGCCTCGAGCAGCGTCTCCAGGCCGAGGTGGGCATCTCCGTGCCCGACCTCGACATCCTCATGGCGCTCGACGCCGCGCCCGACGGCCGGCTGCGCGCGGGCTCGCTCGGCGAGATGCTCGGCTGGGAGAAGTCGCGGATCTCGCACCACGTGTCCCGGATGGAGGCGCGCGGGCTCGTGAAGCGCGTGACCTGCGTCGAGGACCACCGCGGCACCTGGGTGGAGATGGACGATGCGGGCCGCGGCGCGCTGGCGGACGCCCTCCCCGTCTTCGCCGCGCACCTCAAGCACGGTCTCGTCGACGTGGTGCCCGAGGACGAGGCCGAGGTGGTCGGCCGCGTGGCCCTGCGCGTCCTCGACGCGTCGCCGGCGACGAGCTGCCAGGCCGAGATCGACCGCCTCGGCGTCGAGCTGGGGCTGCGGGCCGCCGGCTACCCCTCCTGACGGCCGTGAGCCTGCCGGAATCCCTTCGCTGACCACGTACTGTTGACCTATGCCCGACCGGACGCACCGCACCGCCGACGTGGTCGTCATCGGGGCGGGCCAGGCCGGCCTCGCCGTCGCGTACCACCTCGGCCGCCGCGGCCTCATGAGCGGCCGCGAGGTGCTCGTGCTCGACCGCGGTCCGGGCCCCGGCGGGGCCTGGCAGCACCGCTGGTCGTCCCTCACGCTGGGTGGCACGCACCACCTCCATGACCTCCCCGGCATGGCGGACACCGGGCTGTCGTTCTCGACCGCGCCGGGCGACCGGCCCGCGCGGGAGGTCGTGTCCGAGTACTACGGCAGCTACGAGGAGCGCCACGGGATCGAGGTGCTGCGTCCGGTCACGGTCGCGCGCGTCGAGCGCTCCGGCGACCGCTACCGGGTGCTCGCGGCGACCGGCTCGGCGGTCGAGGAGGTCGACGCGCGTGTCGTGGTGTCGGCCACGGGCACCTGGACGAGCCCCCGCATGCCGTTCATGCCCGGGCGCGACCGCTTCCGCGGGCTGCAGGTCACGACGGCCGCGTACACCGGTGCGGCCCCCTTCGCCGGGCTGCGGGTCGCGGTCGTCGGCGGCGGCACCTCCGCGCTCACGTTCCTCGACGAGGTCGGCGACGTCGCGTCCGAGGTGCTGTGGTTCACGCGCCGCACCCCCACGTTCCACGACGAGGAGGTCGAGCTCTCCCCCGAGCGCGGCCGCGTCGCGGTGGCGATCCAGGACGAGGCGGCGCGTGCCGGGCGACCGCTGCCGTCGATCGTGTCCGTCACGGGCCTTCCGCGGTCCGGGCTCGTGCGACGCCTCGAGGCCGCCGGCAGGCTCGAGCGGCTCCCGATGTTCGCCGAGATGACCGAGACGGGCGTGATCACGCGCGAGGACGCCGAGATCCCGCTCGACGCCGTCATCTGGGCGACCGGCTTCCGCCCCGAGATCGCGCACCTGCGGCCGTTGGGCGTGGTGAACGACGCGGGCGGCATCGTCGTCGAGGACGGCCGCGTGCCCGGCGAGCCCGGGCTGTTCCTCGCGGGCTACGGCCCGCAGGCGTCGACCATCTCGTCGAACCGCGCCGCGCGCACCACGGCCAAGGCGATCGCGGACATCCTCGGCCGCTAGCGACGCACCCGGTAGCGCAGGTGCAGCACGCGGTCCCCCTGGACCGCCTCGTCCGGCCCGTCCAGGAGCTGCGGCGCGCTGACCGCCCCGAAGAAGCGCCTGCCGGAGCCGAGCACGACGGCGACGACGTCCATCCGGACCTCGTCGACCAGCCCCGCGGCGAGCGCCTGGCCGCCGACGTCGCCGGCCGCGACCTCGACGATGCGGTCGCCCGTCAGCTCTCGCGCCCGCGCCACCGCCGGCTCCACCCCCTCGACGAACTCGAACGGCGCCCCGTGATCCCAGCCGGCGGGCGCGGCCCGGTGCGTCACGACGACGACGTGGCCGACCCCGCTCGGAGGGGTGCCGTCGAAGCCGTCCGCGAGGTCGAAGGACCGGCGGCCGACGACGGTCGTGCCGATCCGGTCCCAGTAGGCCCGCGTGTAGTCGTGGGAGGCCCGCGACACCTTCAGGACGCCGCCGTCGTCCAGCGGCACGTCCCCGGACACCAGCCAGTCGAACAGCGGTCCGGGCCGGTCGTGGTCGTCGGCGATGAAGCCGTCGACCGACACCGAGCCGTACATGACCACCGTGCCCATGGGCGCTCCCCTGTCTCGGGATCCCCTCAGGCTAGCCCCGCGTGGATCGGCGGGGGCGCCCCTCTCGCCGTGCGCCTCCGCCGATCACGCGGCTCGTCTAGAGGCTGGCGACCACCGCGTCGGCCACGGGCCAGGCGGTGCCGAACCGGTGCATCGTCACCGCGACGGCCTGCTCCTTGAGGAAAGGCAGCAGCTCGACCTCCGGCGCCCCGGTCACGGCGGCGTCGTAGACGGCGAGGTCGATCCGCTGCGCGGGCGCCGCGCCGACCGCACGGACGCGTGCGCCGTCACCCGACACGCGGGCGACGAGGGCCTCCTCGGTCTCGACCGTCACCGCGAGGCCCGCGTCCTCGAGGAGCGCGCGGAAGCGCGGGGTGAGCTCGACCGCGGACGAGAGCCCGCCGGTGCCGCCCGCCCGCAGCCGCGCCGCGAGGACGCGCTGCAGCGCGGCCTTGTCGACGCCGTCCCAGCGGATCTCGGTGGTCGCCGGCGCGTAGCGGAGCGCGTTGCGCTCGGCGGCGAGGCCGCTGCGGTCCACGGCGGCACCGAAGGTGCGCGCCCAGGCCCGCTGGTCGGCGGCGGCCGCGGCGCGCACCCACGCCGGGGCGTCGTCGAGCAGCGGCAGGCGTGCGGCGACGGCCTCCTCCGTGGTCTCCGCGCGCTCCCAGCCGGTGAGCTGGACGAGGTAGGACGGGCCGCCCGCCTTCGCGGTCGGTCCGACCACCGAGCGCTTCCAGCCGCCGAAGGGCTGGCGCTGCACGATCGCGCCGGTGATGCCGCGGTCGACGTAGACGTTGCCCGCCTCGACCGTGTCCAGCCAGCGGGTGATCTCCTCGGCCTCGAGCGAGTGGAGCCCGGCGGTGAGCCCGTAGTCGACGCCGTTCTGCAGCGCGATCGCCTCGTCGAGCGTGTCCGCGGTCATGATGCCGAGCACCGGGCCGAAGCACTCGGTGAGGTGGAACCACGAGCCCGGTGCCACGCCGAGGCGCACGCCCGGCGTCCACGACCGGCCCTCGTGGTCGAGGCGGCGCGGCTCCACGAGCCACCGCTCCCCCGGCTCGAGGCTGGTGAGGGCGCGCAGCAGCTTGCCCCCAGCGGGCTCGATGACGGGCCCCATCTGCGTGGTGGGGTCGTCGGCCGGGCCGGCGTGGAGCGACCGCACGGCGTCCTCGAGCTGCGTGAGGAAGCGGCGCGAGGTCGCGACGGACCCGACCAGGATCGCGAGCGAGGCCGCCGAGCACTTCTGGCCCGCGTGGCCGAACGCGGACTGCACCACGTCGCGCACGGCGAGGTCGAGGTCGGCGCTGGGCGTCACGACGATCGCGTTCTTGCCCGACGTCTCGGCGAAGAGCCGCAGCCCGGGCGCGACGCGGTGGAACAGCGCGCCGGTCTCGTACGCGCCGGTGAGGATGACCTGGTCGACGGCCCGGTGGCCCAGCAGGGCGTCGCCCAGCCCGACCTCGATGCCGTCCGCCGAGATGTCGACGAGGCGCAGCGCGTCGCGCGGGACCCCGGCCTCCCACAGGATCTCGGCGAGCAGGGCGCCGCACCTGGCGGACTGCTCGGCCGGCTTGAGCACGACGGACGATGCGGCGGCGAGGGCCGCGAGCGTCGAGCCCGCCGGGATCGCGACCGGGAAGTTCCACGGCGGCGTCACGACGGTGACGTCGCGGGGCACGGGGCGCGCGCCCGCCAGGCGGTGGAGGTCGAGCGACCGCTCCGCGTAGTAGTGCGCGAAGTCGACGGCCTCGGAGACCTCGGGGTCCGACTGGTCGATGGTCTTGCCCGCCTCGGCCATCATCACCGCGACGAGGTCGCCGCGGCGCGCCTCGAGGGCGCGGCCCGCGGCGTGCAGGATCGCGGCGCGCTCCTCCGGCGACCGCGCCTGCCACGCGGCGGCGCCGGCCTTGGCGGCGTCGACCTCGGCGGCCACGGCCGCATCGTCCTCGACCCGGGCGGCGGCGAGCGTCGCGAGGCCCGCCTCGGTGGTGGCGGCGCGGCCATGGATGCCGCGGGCCCACGCGCGGCTCGACCCGAGGGACGGGTCGGTGTCCGCCGCGTTCGCGAACCCGGTGGTGGGCGCGGGTGCGGGGGCGGCGTCGCGGTGCGACGCGGGGACCGCATCGTCCACCCGGGCGAGCGACGCGCGGAAGCGCGCCTCCTCCCGTGCGAACGTCCGCGCGTCGTCCAGGTCGAACAGCGCGGACATGAAGTTCTCGCGGCTCGCGACCTCCTCGAGGCGTCGGACCAGGTACGCGAGGGCGACGTCGAACTCGCCGGGGTGGACCACGGGCGTGTACAGCCGCAGGGGGCCCGTGTCCTCCGCGACCGCGGCGGCGACATGCTCGCCCATGCCCAGCAGCATCTCGAAGTCGAGCCCGTCGGTCACCCCGCGCTCGCGCGCGGTGAGCAGCGCGTGCGCGATGTCGAAGAGGTTGTGCCCGGCGACGCCCAGGCGCACGCATGCGAGGCGCTCGGGCGTGAGGGCGAGGTCGAGGATGCGCTTGTAGTGCGCGTCCGACTCCTCCTTGGAGCCCCACGTCGCGAGGGGCCAGCCGTGCTGCTCGGCGTCGACGCGCTCCATCGACAGGTTCGCGCCCTTGACCAGGCGCACCTTGATGGGCGCGCCGCCGCGGGCGACGCGCGCCGCGGCCCAGTCCTGCAGGTGGCGCATCGCGCCGAGCGAGTCGGGCAGGTAGGCCTGCAGCACGATGCCCGCGGTGAGGCCCTCGAGCCCGGGCCGCTCGAGCAGCCGGGTGAAGACGGCGACCGTGAGGTCGAGGTCCCGGAACTCCTCCATGTCCAGGTTGACGAACGCGCCGTCCTTGCGGGCGGCCAGCTCGTAGAGGGGCGCCAGGCGCTCGACCACCGCGTCCACGGTGGCGTCGAAGGCCCACGGCGAGTGCGGCGCGACCGCGGCCGAGACCTTGAGCGACACGTAGTCGACGTCCGGGCGCGCGAGCAGCGCGAGGGTGCGCTCGAGGCGCCGGTCGGCCTCGGCGCCGCCGAGCACGGCCTCGCCGAGCAGGTTGAGGTTGAGGTTGCTGCCCTGCGCGCGCAGCCTCGCGAGCGCGCGGCCGAGGCGGTCCTCGGTGGCGTCGACGATGAGGTGACCGACCATCTCCCTGACCACGCGCCGGCACACGCCGACCACGAGGCTGGGGACGGCGTGGGAGGCGAGGGCGCCCGCGCGCAGCGCGATCCGCTGGTAGCCCGGCAGGAACGCGTGGTCCCGTCCGGCCATGCGCCGCAGGCTCGCCGCCGCGACCGCCGTGTCCTCGGGGCGCACGATGCCGTCGACGAAGTCGGTGAGGAACGGCAGCCCCTCGGGATCCCGCAGCATGCGCGCGAGCAGGCGCGCCGAGCCGTCGACGCGGTGCGACTGTGCGGCCTCGAGCCAGGCCCGCACCTGCGCGACGGTGTCGTCGGCGGTGTGGAGGCGCTCGGGAGCCAGGGGGGACATGGTCATGGGACTCCTTCGGTGAAGGCATCAGTGTCGGCCCGCACAACCCCACAGCACCAGCGCGCCAGACTTACGAATATCCGTAAGCGCTGCTTATGCTTTCGACATGCTCGATCTGGTCCGGCTCGTCGCCCTGCGGGAGCTCGCGCTGCGCGGCACCATCGCCGCCGCCGCCGACGCACTCGGCTACACCGCCTCGGCCGTGTCGCAGCAGCTCGCGGGCCTCGAGCGGGAGGCCGGCGTGCCGCTCACGATCCGCTCGGGACGCCGGGTGATCCTCACGCCCGCGGGCGAGCGGCTGGTCGGGCGCACCCACGAGCTGCTCGACATCATGGAGACCGCGGAGGACGAGCTCAGCGCCGCCTCGGGCCGCGTCACCGGCACGGTGCGGCTCGCGGTCTTCCAGTCCGCGGCCCTCACCCTCGTCACGGGCGCGCTGCTGCGCCTGCGGGAGTCCCACCCCGGCATCCGCGTCAAGGTCACGCAGACCGAGCCCGAGGAGGCCTTCGCCGACACGTGGGCGCGCGAGTACGACCTCGTCGTGGCCGAGGAGTACCCGCACCACTCCGCCCCGCACTACCCCGGCATCGTCCGTCGGCCGCTCGTGCGGGACGAGCTGCTGCTCGCCGTCGGCGGCGAGTGGGCCGGCGCGTCCACCGTGGCGGATCTCGCGGAGGCCGCGTGGGTGATGGAGCCCGCCGGCACGGCCACGCGCCACTTCGCCGAGCAGACGTGCCGCGTCGCCGGCTTCGAGCCCGACGTCCGCTTCGAGAGCTCCGACCTGCAGGCGCACGTGCAGCTGATCCAGAAGGGGCTCGCCGTCGCGATCCTCCCCGGCCTGATGGTCGCGTACGCGGGCATCGACGCGCGCGTGCTGCCGCTCGAGGGCGGGCCGCGGCGCACCGTGTTCACCGCGATGCGCGCGAGCTCGCGTCGCGACGCCTCGGTGGAGGCGGTGCGGGCGGCCCTCGAGGCCTCCGCCACCTGAGCAAGCGACGGTTCGCTTCGCACGGAACCGCTGGCGACACGCCGAGGATCAGGGCCGTGCAGACCGATCAGTCCGGCGTGTCGGTCCCAGATCCGTGCGGAGCGTACGGAGGTGGGGCGGGGAGGCCGCGGACCAGCAGCGTCGCGCCCGCCACCACCGCGGGCATCGCGAGCACCGCGCCGAGCGGCAGCAGGAAGATCAGGAAGGCCGTCGCGCCGAAGGCGATGACGCGCAGCCGATGCGGCCGCAGCGCCCTCACCCGGTCGCGCCGCGCCACGATCCCCCGCCTCGCCATGGGGTACGCCACCAGCTCGATCGCCAGCAGGCGCCCGCCGACGAGCGCGCCGAGCGCGAAGGCCGTCGCGGAGCCCACCACCGGCAGCAGGCCGATGCCGAGCAGCAGCAGCGACACGCCGATCGAGATCGCGAGGGTGACGAGCCCCTCGCCGATCCCGCGGACGAGCGCGGGCCACCACGGCTCGTCGGCGGGGGCATCCGCGAGCTCGGCGTCGACGCGGCGGGAGATCGCCTCGAAGAACGGCTGGCCGATCGTCAGCGTGAGCGTCGCGAACAACGCGACGGCGACCAGGGACGATGCGGCGAGCACCGCGATGGACGCGGTCACCGCGGCGACGGACGCGATCCAGCCGTCGTCGGCGCCGAGCGCCCCCGCGATGGCGCGGCCGATCGCGCCGACATTGACCGCGAGCACGCCGAGGGCGACGCCGAACGCGGTCGCGACGAGCAGGCCAGGCACCATGCCGAGGGCGAGCAGCCGCGGTGCGCGCCCCCATGCGCGCAGGCCGTCGACGACCGCGCGGACGCCGAGCGCGACCTCCCGCGCGCGGGAGGAGACGGCGCTGGCTCGAGGCATGGCGCCGATGCTAACGGCGGGGTGTCCCGGCGGCTACAGTGACGCGCAGCGCGCCCGATGGTCGGGGCGGATCCGGCGAGGAGCACCCATGCACGACCTCATCCTGCGCGACGCGCGCGTGCGCGGCCACGACGGCCCGCTCGACGTCGCGATCGACGACGGCAGGATCACGGCGCTCGGCGACGGGCTGGGCCGCGGCCGCGAGGAGCTCGCCCTCGGCGGGCGCCGGGTGGTCCCCGGGCTCTGGGACGCGCACGTGCACTTCGGCCAGTGGGCCCGCACCCGGGGCCGCCTCGACGTGTCGGGAGCCGGTTCCGTCGAGGACGCCTGCGCGACCGTGCGTGCGGCCGCGCCCGACGGCATGCTCGTCGGCTTCGGTTTCCGCTGGGCCACCTGGGCCACGCCTCCCACCGCGGCGGCGCTCGACGCCGCGCGCCCGGCGCCCACGGTGCTGCTGTCGGGGGACCTCCACACGGCGTGGGTCAACACGGCCGCGGCGCTCGCGCTGGGCTGCCGGCCGGGGCTGCTGCGGGAGGACGAGGCCTTCGCCGCCGAGGTGGCGCTCGACGCGGTGCCGCTCCCCCGGTCAGCGGTGGCCGACGCGGTCCGGGCCGCGTCGGCACGCGGGGTCGTCGGCGTGGTCGACCTCGAGTTCGCCGATACGGTCGACCAGTGGGCCGCGCGCATCGGCGCGGGGATCGACGGCCTGCGCGTCGACGCCGGCTTCTACTCGGACCTGCTCGACGCGCGGGTGGCGGCGGGCGCCCGCTCCGGCCTGGCGGTCCCCGGGACGCGCGGCCTGCTGCGGCACGGCCCGCTGAAGGTGATCGCGGACGGGTCGCTCAACACGCGCACCGCGCACTGCTGCGACCCGTACCCCGATGGCGGGGTCGGCATGCAGAACGTCGACGCGGCGGCGCTCGGCGAGCTCATGCTGCGGGCCACGGGCGCGGGCATCGCGTGCGCCATCCACGCGATCGGCGACGCGGCCAACGCGATCGCGCTCGACGCCTTCGAGGCGACGCGCGCCCGCGGCAGCATCGAGCACGCGCAGCTGCTCGCCGACGCGGACGTCGCGCGCTTCGCACGGCTCGGCGTCGTCGCGAGCGTGCAGCCGGAGCACGCGCTCGACGACCGGGACGTCGCCGATGAGCTGTGGGCCGGGCGCACCCACCGCGCATTCCCCCTGCGCGCGCTCCTCGACGCGGGCGCCACCGTGGCGCTGGGGTCGGACGCGCCCGTCGCACCGCTGGATCCCTGGATCGCGATCGCCGCCGCCGTGCGCCGCACCCGCGGCGAGCGTCCCGCGTGGCACGCCGAGCACGCGCTGACGGTCGACGAGGCGCTCGCGGCGAGCGCCCGCACCGCGCTCACGCCCGGCGCGCCCGCGGACATCGCCGTGCTCGAAGGCGACCCGTGGACCGCCGCCGGCGATGCGCTGCGGACCCTGCCCGTCGCGCTCACCCTCGTGGGCGGACGGGTGACGCACGCCGCGCTCTAGATGATCGACTCCTCGAGCGTCGCGCTCTCGAGCGAGATGTCGACGCCCGCGAGGGCCTTCGAGACCGGGCAGTTGTCCTTCGCGTCCTCGGCGAAGCGCGAGAACTCGAGCTGGTCGATGCCCGAGACCTTCGCGTGCACGGTCAGCATGCTGGACTTCACGCCCACGCCGGCCTCGAACTTGACCTCGGCCTCCACCTTGACCCAGTGCGGCGGGGTGCCGTTCTGCTCGAGCGCGAACGACAGCGCCATCGAGTAGCACGAGGCGTGCGCCGCCGCGAGCAGCTCCTCCGGCGTCGTCGCGTTCGCGCGGCCCTCCGAGCGGGCCTTCCAGTCGACCTCGAACTCCCCGTTCCCGGAGGCCAGGGTCGCCTTGCCCTGACCGGTGGTGAGCCCGCTGTACCAGTCCACACTCGCCTTGCTCGAGACCTCCATGGTCTCCTCCTTCGCCTCGATGCGCGTCCGCCGACGGGTGCCGCCGGACCGGTGTCCACCCTCCACCTCCCACGTTACGTCCCTGTTAAACCTTTGCGCGCGCTCTTGCGGGACTTCCCACGCCGATGGCACGGTCCTCTCAAGTTGGACGACCGTCCAACATGAAGGGAGGCGCCGCCATGACCCGCATGCCGGTCGAGCAGCGCCGCGCCGCGCTGGTGGAGGCCACGCTCGCGGTGGTCGAGCGCGACGGCCTCGCGGGGGCGTCGGCGCGTGCCATCGTGACCGAGGCGGGGATGCCGCTCGGCGCGCTGCACTACGCCTTCGCCTCCCTGGACGACCTGCTCGCGGCCGCGGCCGCGGCGGTCACGGAGCAGGAGCGCCTCGCGGTCCAGCACCTGCTGGCCGCGCCGGGCGCCGGCCTCGAGGACGCCCTCGCGGCCGGCCTGTCCGCCTACGTCGACCTGCTCGCCGCACGCCCCGCGCGCGAGCTCGCCTTCCTCGAGCTCACGCTCCAGGCCTCGCGGAGCCGCCTCGGGGACCCGCCCGCACCCGGCGGCTACGCGCCCGCCCTCGCGCTCATGGCCGAGCTGCTGGCCGCCGCCGCGGCCGCGGCCGGAGTGCGCTGGCGCGAGCCGGTCGACGCGCTCGCCCGCCATGCCGTCGCGATGCTCGACGGGATCACGACCACCTGGCTCGCCGACCACGACACCGACGCCGCCCATGCGACGGCCCGCTTCCTCGCACGCGCGCTCGCCGCCTGCGTCACCGCACCGGAGGGATGATGCTCACCGACACCGATCCGCGCGTCCTCGCGCACATCAACCTGTTCGCCGTGCTCGGCGCGCTCCCCGCGCTCGCGGCGCACGCCCCGGAGGCGGCCGCGATCCTCGCCGCCGTCGACCGGCCCACCGTGGTCCGTCTGCGGGTGCGCGGCATGGCCGAGACCCCCCTGCTGTTCACGGACGGCGCGATCACCGCCGGCGGCGCGGGCAAGCGCGAGGCGGTGCTCCTGCTGCGCTCCCCCGCGCACCTCAACGCCATGGTCGACGGCGCCGCGCAGCCCCTCCCCCTCACCGGCCTGGCGGGCCTGCGCTTCCTCACGCGGGTCTTCGCGCCCATGACGGACCTCCTCGGCCGCTACCTCAAGCCGTCCGACGAGGACCTCGCGGACCCCGCGTTCCGCGCGACGAGCGCCCGCCTCACGCTGCACGTCGCCATCGCCGCGGTCGCCCAGGTCGCGAACACGGACCGCTCGGGCCGGTTCTCGGCCGCGCACATCCCCGACGGTCAGATCGGGGTCGAGGTGGGCGACGGGATCGGCCTGCGCCTCCACGCGCGCGACCACGCGCTGACCTTCGATCCGGCCCCCGCCTCGTCCCCCGCCCGCGCGGCGCTCGCGTTCCGCGACCTCGACGTGGCCGGCGACGTGCTCGCCGGCCGCGCCAGCGCGCTGGCGTGCCTCAGCGACGGCCGCCTCGCCATGCGCGGCTTCATCCCCATGATCGACAACGTGAGCCGGATCCTCGACCGCGTCGGCCACTACCTCGGAGACTGACATGACCGTCACCGCCACCACCCCGTACACCTACACGCGCAGCCGCGAGGCCTTCGCCCGCGCCCAGCGCGTCATCCCCGCCGGCATCCCGGGCCACCAGGGCCCGTCCGAGGGCTGCTACATCCCGCAGGCCGCGTTCCCGCTGTTCAGCGAGCGGGCGCAGGGCAGCCGCTTCTGGGACGTCGACGGCAACGAGTACCTCGACTACATGTGCGGCTACGGCCCCAACGTCCTCGGCTACGCCGACCCGGTGGTCGACGCGGCGGCGCGGCGCCAGGCCGCCCTGGAGGACGTGGTCACGATCCCGTCGGCGACGATGGTCGACCTGGCCGAGCTGCTCGTCGACACCGTCGCCAGCGCGGACTGGGCCTTCTTCGCCAAGAACGGCGGCGACACCACCACGCTCGCCGTGATGACCGCGCGCGCCGCGACCCGCCGCAAGAAGGTCGTGTTCGTCAAGGGCTACTACCACGGGGTCGCGCCGTGGACGCAGAAGCTCGACTACCCCGGCGTGCTCGAGGAGGACGTCGCGCACAACCTGATGGTGCCGTGGAACGACCTCGCGGCGCTCGAGGCCCTGTTCCGCGAGCACCGGGGCGAGATCGCGGCGTTCATCTCGACGCCGTACATGCACGGCGACTTCGTCGACAACGAGCTGCCCGCCGAGGGCTACTGGGAGGGCGTGCGACGCCTGTGCGACGAGCACGGCATCGTCCTCATCATGGACGATGTGCGCGCCGGGTGGCGCCTCGATCTCGCGGGCTCGGACCACCACTACGGCATCGAGGCGGACCTCATCTGCTTCTGCAAGGCGATCGGCAACGGCTACAACCTCGCGGCGCTGTGCGGCCGGGAGGAGCTGCGGGAGACCGTCGCCTCGCTCACCTACACCGGCTCGTACTGGATGAGCGCCGTGCCGTTCGCCGCGTCCATCGCGACGATCACGCGGCTCAAGGAGCTCGACGCCCCCGCGATGTTCCGGCGCCTCGGCACCGCGCTCACCTCGGGGCTGGTGGAGGCGGCGGCCGGGCACGGGCTGACCCTCGTCGCCTCGGGCGAGCCCGCGCTGTTCTACCTGCGCCTCGCCGACGACGACTCGCTCGCCCTCCACCAGCGGTGGGTCGCGGAGTGCGTGCGGCGCGGCGTGTGGTTCACCTCGCACCACAACCACTTCCTCAACACCTCCCTCACCGACGCGGACCTCGCCCGTACGCTCGAGATCGCCGACGAGGCCTTCGCCGTCGTCGCCGCCGGATAGGAGCACCGTGAGCGCGTCCCCCGCCATCGCATCGTCCCTGCGCACCGCGCGCGCCGGCGTCTACGCGGCCTATGCCGCCCAGGGCCTCGGCTACGCGACCGTGGTGACCGCGCTGCCGCAGCTCAAGGCCCGCTACGCCATCAGCGACGACACGGTCTCGCTCATCACCCTCACTGTCGTGATCGGCGCGGCCGCGGGCTCGATGCTCGCCGACCGGGTCGCCGTGCGGCTCGGCTCCCGCATGGCGGTGGTCCTCGGCCTCGCGCTGCAGGCCGTCGCGCTGCTCGCGGTGGCCGCGCCCGTGCCGCTGCCGGTGTTCTGGGCGCTGTTCGCCGTGTACGGGCTCGGCCTCGGCTGCGTGGACGCGTCGGCCGCGATGCAGGGCGTGATCGTGCAGCGGCGCGCGGGCGTGGCGGTGATGGCGTCGTTCTTCGCCGCGAACACGGCGGCGTCGATCGTGGGCGCCCTGGTGATGTCCGCAGGAGCGACCACGTCGGCCGGCGCGGGCATGGGCCTCGCGACCGCGGGCGTGGTGGCATGCGCGATCGCGCTGCTCGGCACGCGCCTGCTCGACCCCGCGCGCGAGCGCGCCGCCGTCGCGGACGAGGCCCGGGCCGCGCTGCCGTGGCGCGGCCTCGTCGTGGTGGGCATGGTCGTGTTCGCGGCGTTCACGGCGGACTCCACGGTCGCCACGTGGTCCGCCGTGCACCTCACGGACGGTGTGGGCGCGTCGGCGGCGGTCGCCCCGCTCGGCTACGCGGTCTACGCCGGCTTCACCCTGCTCACGCGGCTGACCTCGGACCTCGTGGTGCGCCGCTACGGGCGGGCGCGGCTCGCCGTCGTGACGGTCGCCGTCGCCGCGGCGGGGCTCGTGGTCGCGGGGCTGGTGCGCACCGAGTGGGGCGCGCTGACCGGCTTCGCGCTCGCGGGCCTGGGCGTGGGCGCGCTGGTGCCGCTCGCGTACGCGGCAGCGGGCGACCTGGACCCGCGCCGCAGCGACGAGATCGTCGCCCGCGTCAACCTCTTCACGTACCCGGGCTCGCTCATCGGCGCGGTGCTGCCCGGGCTCATCGCGACCGGCTCGGGCATGGGCGCATCGTTCCTGCTCGCCGCGGTGCTGCTGCTGCCGGCGCTGGGAGCGGTGGGGCGTTTCCGCGCGGCGGCGCGCTCCTAGCCCCTCAGGCGTCGACGCGCTCGCGCGTCGGCAGCGTGCACGCGTACTCGTTGCGCACGCGCGACACGAGCGCCCACCCGAGCAGCACGATCGCACCCACCGCGAGGTAGGGCTGGATCGGCTCGAAGAACTGGATGGCGCCCGTGTAGCCGAGCGCGAGCAGCACGAGCTTGTTGCACACCGGGCAGCCCACCGCGAAGAACGTGACGAACGCGCCCGCCATGCCGAGCCTGCCGTCGCGCTGCGCCTTCGCCTCCTCCGGCGTCGCGACGTACGTCGCCGCGAGCAGGCCCGACAGCACGGCGGACAGCGCGAGCGCCCAGTACGACCAGGCGGTGGGCGGGATCTCGCGCCCGAACACGGGGTTCGGGACGAGGTCCGTCGGCAGCGCGATGAACAGGTACGTGGCGACCGCCGTACCGAGCGCCACCAGCCAGCGGCGCGCCGGCCAGCGGCGCAGGGAGATCAGGACGTCCACGCGGAGAGCATACCCCAGGGGGTATCAGCCGACGGGGTGGTCCAGGAGCCGGCGCAGCGTGGTGATCACGCCGGCGTCCTCGTTCGACGGCGCGGTGTACCGGGCGCGCGCGGCGACGTCGGGATGCGCGTTCGCCATCGCGAAGGAGAGCTCCGAGGCGTCCATCATCTCGAGGTCGTTGAGGTAGTCGCCGAACACCACCGTCTGCGACGGCGTGATGCCGAGCGCCTCCTGGAGGCGCCGCACCGCCACCCCCTTGTCGACGCCCGCGCCCATGATGTCGATCCAGTGCCGGTCGGACACGACGACCTTGAGGTCGCCGTCGAACCGTGCCAGCACGGGCGCGGTGTCGTGCGCCGCGTCGCCGAAGTCGTAGACCGCGACCTTGAGGAAGTCGTCGTCGACCGCCGCCAGGTCGTCCACGACCTCGAGTGCCGCGTAGTACGGCTGCGAGCGGGACAGGAACGCGTCGTCGGAGCGCTCGATGTACGCCGAGCGCTTGCCGCACAGCACGGCGCCCACGTCGTAGCCCGCGGCAGCGTGCGCGCGCACGGCCGCGACGATCTCGGGCACGGTGCCCGCCGGCATGGGCGAGGACGAGATCTCCGCGTCGCCGCGGCGGACGTACGAGCCGTTCTCCGCGATCACGACGAGCCCCTCCCCGAGACGCGCGAACTGGCGCGCGAGCGTCGCATGCTGACGCCCCGAGGCCGGCGCGAACAGGATGCCGCGCTCGCGCATGCGCTCGACGAGCGGCCAGAGCGCGTCGGGGATGCGCTTGGCGCCGTCGAGGAGCGTGCCGTCCATGTCGCACACCACCAGCCGGATGTCGTGCGGGCCGTCCGGCACGTGGAACGCGTCGGCGTGGGTCATCGTCCCTCCTGGTCTGTCGGCGGACTCCAGCCTAGCCGGGGGACGATGCGCCGCCCGCCCGGCTGCAGGGTGGTCTTCGGCGCCTCCCAGGACCGCTAGATTCCTCCACCAAGGGGGCGCGTGCGCGCCACCACCCCGGGGGGAAGCCATGGGAGCACCGGTCATCGGCGTCACGTCGTACGTCGAGGAGTCGAGCACGGGCATCTGGCACGACATGGAGGCGGTGTGGCTGCCCGACGCCTACATCGCCCCGCTGCGCTCCGCCGGCGGCCTCGTCGCGGTGCTGCCCGAGCAGGATCCGGCGCACGTCGCCGACGTGCTCGCGCGCGTCGACGCGCTGTACCTCACGGGCGGCTACGACGTGGACCCCGCCGCCTACGGCGCGGCCGCGCACGAGGCGTGCGACGCCCCCCGCGCCGGCCGCGACGCCTGGGAGATCGCGCTCGTGCGGGAGGCGCTGGCCCAAGGGATGCCCGTGCTCGGCGTGTGCCGCGGCGCGCAGGTGCTCAACGTCGCCCGCGGCGGCACCCTCCACCAGCACGTGCCCGACGTCGTCGGTCACGACGACTACCAGATGGGCGACGCGATCTTCCGCGAGCTGGGCGTGAGCGTCCTGCCCGACACCCTGCTCGCGAGGCTGCACCCGCTCGAGCGCGAGGTGCCGATGTACCACCACCAGGCGATCGACCGCATCGGCGAGGGCCTGGTCGTCTCGGCGCGCAGCGTTCACGGGCTCGTCGAGGCGATCGAGGATCCCGAGCAGGTGTTCTGCCTCGCGCTGCAGTGGCACCCGGAGCACGACGAGCTCACCGCCGTGTGGGACGGCTTCGTGGCCGCCGCCCGCGCGTACGCCGCGCGCTGACCCCCGCGCCTAGAGCGCGAGCGCGATCCTGGCCGCGACGTCGAACTGGGTCTCGCGCTCCTCGGAGGTCATGCTCTCCCCCGTCACGAGGTGGTCGGACACCGTGACGACGGCCAGCGTGCGGATCCGCTCCGCCGCGCCGACGGCGTACAGCGCCGCCGCCTCCATCTCGACCGCGAGCGTGCCGTGCGCCGTCAGCGCCTCGGTGAGCGCGGGGCGCTCGAGGTAGAAGTGGTCGGACGTGAACACCGCGCCCGCGTGGATCGCGGCGTCCCCTCCCATCCGCTCCGCCTCCGCGACCGCGCCGCGGGCGAGCGAGAAGTCGGCCAGGTGGCTGAACTGGACGCCCGGGATGCGGCTGGCCGTCATGACCGAGTCCGTGTGCGCCCCGGTCGCGATGATGACGTCGCGGACCGCGACGTCCGTGCTCATCCCGCCGCACGTGCCCACGCGGACGATCTGACGGACGCCGTACTCGCGCGCGAGCTCGGTGGCGTAGATGGTGATCGACGGCGCGCCCATCCCCGAGGCCATCGCGGTGACCCGCCGCCCCTCCCACGTGCCGGTGAAGCCGAGGATGCCGCGCACGTCGGTGACCAGCTCGGCGTCCTCGAGGTAGTCCGTGGCGATGCGCTCGGCGCGGCGGGGGTCGCCCGGCATGATGACGCGGTCGGCGATCTGGCCGCGCTCGGCGCGGATGTGAGGCGTAGGCATGGCGCCACCCTCTCACGACCGCGCGGACCCCGGATCAGCCCGCCTGCTGCAACGCGAGGAAGTCCTCGACGTCCTCCCGCGTGGGGATCGAGTCCGCGGAGCCCGGCCGCTGGACCGCCAGCGCGGCGGCCGCCACCGCGCGGGTCGCCGCCTCGTCGACGCTCTCGCCCCGCGCGAGCCCGGCGGCGAGCGCCCCGCAGAACGTGTCGGTGACGGCCGAGGCGTCCAGCGCGTGGGCGACGTAGCGCGGCAGCGCGCGCACGCCCGCGACGTCGGCCAGCACGGAGCCGCGCAGGCTCCCGAACACGATGACGGACGGCACGCGCGCGGCCAGCGCGGCCGCGATCTCCTCCGGACCGGCGTCGGTCATGCCGGCCAGCTCGGCCGCCTCCTCCTCTTCCGCCACCAGGACGTCGACCAGGTGCAGCATGCCGGCGGCGGTGCCGCCGCGCGGACCCGCGTTCAGCACCACCAGGCCGCCCTCCTCGCGCGCGAGCGACGCCGCCTGCGCGGAGCCGGTGACGGGGCTCTCGAGCTGCAGCAGCAGCACCGAGGTGTGGGACACGATGTGGTCCGCGCGGTCCGACAGCACGTCGAGCGTCGCGTTGGCGCCGGGCAGCTCGATCACGGTGATGTCGCCGGCGTCGTCCACCGCGATGAGGGCCGCGCCGGTGGCGCGCCCCTCGATCTCGTCGACGCACGCCTCGACGCCGGACTCGGCGAGGCATCGCAGCAGCATCGCGCCGTGGTCGTCCGTGCCCACGGCCCCGACGAACGCGGTGCGCGCACCCATGCGCGCCGCCGCGACGGCCTGGTTGAGCCCCTTCCCGCCGGGCCCCATCTCGAGGTCGTGCGCGACCTTCACCTCGCCCCGCAGCGGCGGCGCGTCGACGAGCACCCGCAGGTCCGCGTTCGCGCTGCCGAAGACGGTCACTTCGCGGTGCACTGGGCCTCCTGTCGTGGGATCGCGCGCCGTTGCGCGCCCGTGGGAGCCGTCATCTGGACCCTAGGCGCGCGGTGGGAGCGGCGCAACGGGACCCGACGGCAGCGGCTAGAGGTCGGCCTTCCAGTGGAAGCCGCCCTCGATCGCCTCGCGCATGGCCTGCATCGCGTTGGCGATCGTCGTCTGGTAGATCCGCGACTCGTCGGACTGCGCCGCGGTGGCCTTGGCGCGGGCGCTGTGCTCGTGGAAGGCCAGGTACGCGACGATGCGTGCGCGCTCGATGTCGCGACCCTCGTCCGCGCCGGGGGTGTGCTCGCTCATGCCACCGCATCGTACGCGCGCGCACGTCCGCCGCCGGGGAACCGCGATACTGGGCGCGTGGCACACCTCCGCTCGGTCCTCTCCCCCGTCCTCCCCGACGCCGCCTCGCCCGCCGTCGGCCTGCTGCTCCACGGCTTCGGCTCGCACGAGCGCGACCTTCCCGGCATCGCCCGCTGGCTGCCCGCGGGCCTGCCGTGGGCCTCCCTGCGCGCGCCGCTCGAGATGGGCTACGGCGGCGCGGCGTGGTTCCCGCTGTCGCCCGACGGCGCGATGGACCAGGACGCGATCGACACCGCGACCGACGCCGTGTGGGCGTGGGTCGACGTCCACCTCGCCGACGACGCGCGGATCGTGCCGATCGGCTTCTCCCAGGGCGGCCTGATGGCGCTCCAGCTGCTGCGCACGCGGCCGGCGCGCGTGATCGCGCCCGTGGTCCTGGCCGGGTTCGTGCCCGAGGCCCCGCAGGCGGAGGACGCGGCGCTCGCGGCGGCACGGCCGCCGGTGTTCTGGGGGCGCGGCGACGCCGACCCGGTGATCTGGCCGGACGCGGTCGCCCGCACCCGCGCGTTCCTGGCGACGCACGCCACCGTCGACGCGCACGTCTACCCGGGGCTGGGCCACTCCATCTGCGAGGAGGAGATGGAGGACGTGCGCGCGTTCCTGGAGACGCACCTCCCCGCTTGACGACCGGCGCCGGCTGGGTTCCGATGGAGGCAGGCGGTCGCCCGCCCCGGGGCGACGGGGAGGAGCCGGCATGTCACCCCAGGCGCATGCCCCCGCGGACGAGTGGGCGGACCACGTGGTCGGCTCCGCGATGGCGGCGATGGAGACGCTCGCGATCCATCTGGGCGACAGGCTCGGCTGGTACCGCGCGCTCGCGGAGTCCGGGCCGCACTCCGCCGCGTCCCTCGCGCAGACGACCGGCACCCACGAGCGCTACGCGCGGGAGTGGCTCGAGCACCAGGCCGTCGCGGGCATGGTCATCGCCAGCGGGCCCGCGGGCGAGCGGACGTACACGCTGCCGCCGGGCGCGGCCGAGGCGCTCACCGACGGCACGTCGCTCGCCTACGCGGCGCCGATCGCGCGCATGGTGGCCGCCGCCGCGACCCAGATGCCCGCCCTGCTCGAGGCGTACCGACGCGGCGGCGGCGTGAGCTGGGCCGACCTCGGCGACGATGCGCGATGGGCGCAGGCGGAGGTCAACCGGCCGTGGTTCGACACGATGCTCGCGCCCGCGCTCGCCGCCGTGCCCGACCTCGACGCGATCCTGCGACGTCCCGGCGCGCGCATCGCGGACGTCGCCTGCGGCGCGGGATGGTCGGCGCTCGCGCTCGCCCGCGCCTACCCGGAGGCCCGCGTCACCGGGATCGACGTCGACGAGCCGTCGATCGTGCAGGCCCGCGCCAACGCGGAGGCCGCCGGGCTCGCCGACCGGGTCGAGTTCCTGCACCAGGACGCCGGTGCCCTCGAGGGGCCCTACGACGCGGCCTTCGTGCTCGAGGCCCTGCACGACATGCCCCAGCCCGTCGAGGTCCTCGAGGCGATCCGCGCCGCCGTGCGTGAGGACGGCGCCGTGGTCGTGATGGACGAGGCCGTCGCCGAGCAGCCCGCCGAGCCCGGCGACGACGTCGAGCGGCTGATGTACGGCTACAGCATCCTCGTGTGCCTGCCGGACAGCATGTCGGCCTCCCCGACGGCCGCCACCGGGACGGTGATGCGGCCCGCCGTGCTGCGGGGCTACGCCGCGGACGCGGGATTCGCCGACGTCACGATCCTGCCCATCGAGGACTTCGCGTTCTTCCGGTTCTACCGGCTCCATCACCCGCGCTGATCGGCGTCCGGCAGCGCGTCGAGCAGCCACCCCGCGCCACGCGTCGCGGCCACCTCCTCGACCCGCGCCCGCAGCCCGCGATCGGAGGTCGCCACGGTGACCGCGTGGCCCGCGGCGGCGAGCGCGCGCGCCTGGGCGACGATCGCATCGTCCCCGGAGCCGGGCGCGTCGACGACCTCGACGCCGGGAGCCGAGGGGACGCCGCGGGCGCGGCCCTCGACGACGGCGACGATGCGCGGGAACCAGCGGTGCAGCGGCAGCGCCCAGTCCTCGGCCGCCACGCCCGCGCGCGCGAGGGCCTCGAGCCGGCCGACCAGCCGGGCGGCGGCCCCGGCCCGGTCGCGCCACCATCCGTCGGGGACCGCGCCCACCACGTTCGCCGCGTCGACGACGAGCGCGGGGCGCAGGCCCAGGGTGTCGCGCAGCAGCGGCCACGAGGCGGCGAAGCCGGGGTGGAGCTCGCGCGTCGCGACCTCGTCGACCGGCACCCACGCGAGCTCGAGGCTCTCCTCGTCGCCAGCGACAGGCTCGAACGGGGTCGCGACATGGGCCACGACGGTCGTGTACGTCCACACCTCGCGGTCGAGCACGTGGACCGCCTCGGCGCGCAGGGCGCTCGCCGGCGCTCCCGCCTCCTCGGCGGCCTCCCGCAGGGCCGCCGCCAGCGCCGCCTCGCCCTGGTGGCGCGCGCCGCCGGGGATGCCCCACGTGCCACCGTGGTGGCTCCACGCGGCACGATGCTGCAGCAGGATCCCCCGCTCGGGGTCGTGGGCGAGCAGCCCCGCCGCCCCGAACGCGCCCCAGTAGCGGGTGCCGTCGGGCGCGACCGCCCAGTTGTCGCCCGGATCGCGATCGGCGCGCAGCCGAGGCGGGCGGCTCACGCGTCCCCCTCGCCGCGCGCCCGGGCCGCCGCCCGCGCCACGAGGTCCTCGTCGCCCGGGTCCGCCAGGCCGGCCACCGCGCGGCGCTCGGCCCGTCGCGAGGCCTCCCTCAGCACCTCGGCCTCGGCGGGCGGCGCGATCCGCAGCAGCCCGCCGATCACGCGCTGGACCCGCAGGCCGACCTCCACGAGAGGTGCCCCGTCGCGGGCGACCGGCCGGACGCCGTCCTCGACCAGGTCCGCGAAGGAGACGGCCGGCACGTGGACGCGGGGATGCGAGGGTTCGGCCTCGGGCTCCGTCGTGAGCGCCGCCGTGAGCACGCGCTGGATCGCGTTGAGCGCCTCGATCGCGGTGCCCGGATCGTTGGTCGACGGCGAGAGCGCGCGGCTTCCGATCTCGCCGAGGGCGACCAGCCCGAGCCGCGGGTCCTGGTCGTAGGTCCGGTGCCGCTCGATCATGAAGGCACGCCGGACCTCCGCCTCGGCGTCGTCCGCGCGGGGCCCCTCGACGCGCGCGAGGTCCTCGCCCCGGGCGACCGCCGCGCCGGCACGGACGAGCACATGGATCCGGACCGCCGAGCCGTCGGCCGCGGCGGACAGCGCCGCCATGTCGACGTGCGTGACCACCCCGGCGTCCTCGGCCGGCACCGCCCAGGCCTGCGGCGGGACCGCGACGGGGGCCACCCCGCCGAGGTGCGGGCGCCGGGCGGACGCGGTGGCCGCCTCGCACGCGGCGGCCTCGACGCGATCCAGCACGTCGGACATGCGCCCGAAGTCGACGAGGTGCTGGATCCAGCGCAGCAGGGTGACCACGATGATCGCGATGACGACGAGCGTGCCCGCGTACAGCACGATGCGCCCGTCCTCGCCGTAGTAGCCGGTCGACAGCGCCGCGATGCCCACGATCGAGTACACGAAGGCGCCGAGGAACGTCGCGAGCGCGTGCTGCGAGGTCTGGTCCCGCACGAGGAGCTGGGTCGCGCGCGGCGTCGACACCGACGCCGCCGACGCGTAGGCGGACACCATCACGGTCAGCGAGAAGGTGGTCACCGCCAGCATGGAGGAGGCGAGGATCTGCAGCAGCGTCTGGACCGCGTCCTCGCCCAGGTCCACCGGCAGCACCGAGGACGGCCACGAGCCCACCGCGCCCGCGAGCAGCGCGACCGCCACGGCACCCGCGGCGAAGGCCGCGAGGCGCGCCCACAGGCGCCGGGAGAAGCGCACGAAGGCGAGGCGCCACCCGCTCGCATCCATGGCCGCTCCCTCCGTGCTCGCCTCCATCCTGCCTGCCCAGGGGCGGTTCCGCCGCCGCACGCGCCGGTGCCAGAATGGAGCGATGAGCACGCTGCACGACTTCTCCGCGACCGCGCTGGACGGGTCCGAGCGCGACCTGTCCGAGTACGAGGGCCGGGTGGTGCTGGTCGTCAACACCGCCTCACGGTGCGGGCTGACGCCCCAGTTCGAGGGCCTCGAGGCGCTGTACCGCGAGCTCGGCGACGACGGCCTGGTCGTGCTCGGCTTCCCGTGCAACCAGTTCGCGGGCCAGGAGCCCGGCACGTCGGAGGAGATCGGCGAGTTCTGCCGCGGCAGCTACGACGTGACCTTCCCGATGTTCGCGCGCATCGACGTGAACGGACGCGACGCGCATCCGCTCTACCGGTGGCTCAAGGCGCAGACGCGCGGCGTCACCGGCGGCCGCGTCAAGTGGAACTTCACCAAGTTCCTCGTGGGCCGGGACGGGCGCCTGATCCGTCGCTACGCACCGACCACCGATCCCGCGTCGATCGCGGCGGACGTGCGGGCGGCGCTGGCCGCCGTGCCGGCTCAGCCGAAATAGCGCCCCGGGCGGTGGTTGATCGCGACCACGAGGTTGAGCAGCACGCCGCCGACGACCGAGCACACCAGGATCCACGGCTCGACGAGCGCGACCGAGGCGCCGATGACCACGATGTCGAGCGCGAGCTGCACGTAGCCGGCGCGCCAGCCGCGGGTCTTCTGCAGGTACTGCGCGAGGATGCCGAAGCCTCCGGCGCTGGCGCCGTGGCGGAACAGCACGATCATGCCGGTGCCGACCGCGAGGCCCGCGAAGATCGCGGCGTACATCGGGTCGATGCCCGCCACGTCGATGAAGTGCGGGTGCAGGCCCACGCCGACCGAGATGAGGGCCACCGCGGACAGCGTCTTCAGCGTGAACGCCCAGCCCATGCGGCGCACCGCGAGCCAGTAGAACGGCACGTTGATGAGGAAGTAGACGACGCCCAGCTGCCAGCCGGACACGTAGCTCGTGAGGAACGCGACGCCCGCGAGGCCGCCGGTCACGCCGTCGATGGCGTTGAGCAGGTACATGCCCCAGGACATGAGGAACGAGCCGATCAGCAGCGCGAGCACGTCCTCCCAGACGGCATGCTTCTTGACGTCGACGGGCGGCTCGATGACGGTCACGGGGTCCTCCGGTGATGCGCGGGCGTGCGGGTCGCCCCCTTCGGGGTCGGGGCGGCGGCCGGTCTCAGGACCCGGGGCGCGCGGCGACCCGGTCGTCGTCGGCCGCCAAGGAGGCTACCGCATCGTCCGCCGGGACCCGGGTGACGGCCCAGCCGGCGACGGCCGCGAGGACGCCGGGCACGCACAGCGCGAGGCCCACCCAGGTGGGCGCGAGGTAGCCCCAGCCGGCGGCGATCACGGCGCCGCCGAGGAACGCGCCGAGGCTGTTGCCCAGGTTGAGGGCGGAGTGGTTGACGGCGGCGGCGATGGTCTGGCTGTCGCCGGCGACGTCCATGAGGCGGGTCTGGATCGCCGGGGAGATCGCCGAGGCGGTCGCGCCGACGAGGAAAAGCCCGAGCAGCAGCCCGGGGACGGTGCCCGAGGCGAGGGCGAGGATCAGCATCGACCCCGCGAAGGCGCCGAACAGGCGGAACACGGCGCGCATCGCGCCGTCGTCGGCCATGCGGCCGCCCACGAGGTTGCCGACCGTCATGCCGAGGCCGAGCACGATGAGCGCGAGCGGCACGAAGGCCTCGCTCGTGCCCGTCACCTCGGTGGCGAGGGGCGACACGTACGAGTAGACGGCGAAGAAGCCGCCGAAGCCCAGCGCGCCGGTGGCGAGCGCGAACCAGACCGCCGGGCGCGCGAAGGCCGACAGCTCGCGGCGGACGGTCGCGTGGGGGTCGCCGGGCGCCCGCGGCACGAGCAGGGCGATCGCGAGCGTGGTGAGCGCGAAGATCGCCGCGACGCCGAGGTAGGCGACGCGCCAGCCCGACTGCTGACCGACCCAGGTGATGACGGGGACGCCGATCACGTTCGCGATCGTGAGCCCGGACAGCACGAAGGCGACCGCGCGCCCGCGCTTGCCGGGCCCCATGAGGTCGGCGGCCGCGAGGGCAGCGACGCCGAAGTAGGCGCCGTGCGGCAGCCCCGCGAGCACACGGGCGGCCACGACGGTCTCGAACGTGGGCGCCAGCGCGGAGGCCACGGTGCCGACGGTGAAGGCCACGGCGAGGACGGTGAGCAGCGCCTTGCGCGGGAAGCGTGCCGCCACGGCCGCGATCGTGGGCGCGCCGATGACGACGCCGATCGCGTACGCGGAGATGACGATGCCCGCCTTGGCGATCGCGGCGTCGGGGTCCTGCGCGTAGAGGCTCGGCAGCAGGTCGCGCGCGATGTCCGGAAGGAGCCCCATCGCGACGAACTCCGTGGTGCCGATGCCGAAGCCGCCGAGGGCGAGCGCGAGCAGGGCGAGGCGCGTGCGCGCGGGGCTGAGCGTGGTCATGCGGGCCCGATCTGTGACGAGGAGCTGGGACTCGCTCGTCGTCGAGCGGGGGCGGGGCGCGGAGGGGGGATGGCGCCCCGCCCGACCAGTGAACCACGGGCGGACGGCAACGATTCCCGCGCGACGGCGGGCCGACCGGGTCCTCAGGCGTCGAGCACGGGCGCCGTCAGCCAGTCGCGCGGGATGCCGAGGCCCTCGACCAGGGCCAGCGCGTGCGGCCGCAGCTCGCGGCACAAGGCGTCGATCTGGTCGCCGATCGCCTTGGACCGCGCCGCGGTCACGCGGTTGTGCTCGAGGAACCAGGCGCGGTCGCCCGCGATGCTGGAGAGCGCGTACAGGCTGCACACGCGCTCGAGCACGTCGCGCGCCTCGGCGTCCTCGCACGCGTCCACGAGCTTCACCAGCGCGGCGAGCGTGACACGCTCCATATGGGCGCGCGCGACGAACTGCACGTGCGGCCCCAGCCGGTTGAAGGCCTCGAACTGGTCGCCGCCGGACTTCGCCGCGGCGCGCATGCGCCGCGCGAGCGACTCCAGCGAGTGCCGCTCCCTGTCCTCGAACATGAGCGCGTGCCAGCCGCGGTCGACCAGGGTGGTCTCCTCCGGGCGCCGGCGCGCCGTGTTCGCGAGGCGGTCGAGCATGAGGCCCGCCGCGGTGCGCTCCATCACCATCTCGCCGACCGCCTTGGTGGTGGCCTGCACCACGCCGGAGCGGTCGAGCGCGCCCCACGCGTGCTTGTAGTCGGTGAGCAGCGCCTTGGTCACCAGCTGCATGAGCACGGTGTTGTCGCCCTCGAACGTCGCGAAGATGTCGACGTCGCCGCGCAGCGCGGTGAGCTCGTTCTCGCTGAGGTACCCGGCGCCGCCGCACGCCTCGCGCGCCTCCTGCACGGCGCGGTTGGCGAACCAAGTCTGCATCGCCTTCATGCCGGCGGCGAAGGTCTCGAGCTCGCGCTGGTCACGCTCGGTGCTCTCGTCCTCGCCCTGCACGTGCACGAGCGCGCCGATCAGCTCGTTCTGCGCCGCGCCGAAGGCGTACGCGCGGGCGACGAGCGGGAGCAGGCGCCGCTGATGCACGACGTAGTCGAGCAGCAGCACGCCGTCGGGACGCCCCGGGGCGGGGAACTGCCGTCGCCGCAGCGCGTGGCGCGTCGCGATGGACAGCGCGCGCCGCGCCGCCATCGCCCCGCCGCCGCCGACGCACACGCGGCCGCGCACCAGCGTGCCGAGCATCGTGAAGAAGCGGCGGTTCGGGTCGGCGATCTCCGAGCGGTACGTGCCGTCCGCGTCGACGCCGCCGTAGCGGTCGAGGAGCATGCGGCGGGGCACCCGGACGCGGTCGAAGCGGAGCGTGCCGTTGTCGATGCCGAGCAGGCCGCCCTTGTGCCCGTGGTCGCCGCTGGTGACGCCGGGCAGGTCGCGCCCCTCCTCATCGCGGATGGGCACCAGGATCGTGTGGACCCCGTGCCGCTCCCCCGCGACGACGAGCTGGCCGAACACCGCCGCCATGCGGCCGTCGCGCGCGGCGTTGCCGATGTACGCCTTGGTCGCGGCGTCCGTCGGCGAGTGCACCTCGAGCTCGTCGGTCTCCGGCAGGTACGTGATCGTGGTCTCGAGGCTCGCGACGTCCGAGCCGTGGCCGAGCTCCGTCATCGCGAAGCAGCCGAGCAGCTCCATCGACGTCACGCCGGGCAGGAACGTGTCGTGGTGCCACGCCGTGCCGAGGTTCGCGATGGCGCCGCCGAACAGCCCGAACTGGACGCCCGACTTGATGGTGACCGACAGGTCCGTCTGCGCGAGGGTCTCGAACGTGAGCACGGCCTCGAGCGGGTCCGCATGCGCGCCGTGCCGCTCGGGCACGCCGGCCGACCCGAAGCCCGCCTCGTCGAGCGCCCGCAGCCGCGCGAGCGTCCAGTCGCGCGACGCCTCGATCCCCAGCTCGACCGGGCGCAGCGCGCCCTCGGCCGGGAAGGTCGCCCGGTTCACCGCGCGCTCGGCCGCGTACGGCCCGTCGAGCGCGCTCCGCAGGGCCGCGCCCAGCGTGGTGAGGCGCTCCTCGGCGAGCGGGGCGGGGGTCTCGTCGGTCAACGTCATTGTTGCTCCTTCGATCTCGTGAGGGGTCAGGGGGCGATCGCGCCCTTGAAGCCGGGCGTGAAGAGTGCGGTGATGTGGGTGACGACCTCGGCGCGCGGGGGCCGCGGCTCGGTGAGCATCCACTGGTCGGCGGCCGCGCGGATGAAGCCCACGAGCCCGTGGCCCCAGATCGGGGCGGACGAGGCGTCGAGCCCCGAGAGCTCGAGGCGCTCGGCGATCGCAGCGGACACGTGGCGCCCCATGATCTCGGGCATCGCGCCGGCCGGGTCGGACTCGGGCGAGCCCTGCGCCGCGGGCGCGGCCATGACGAAGCGGTAGATGTGGGGGTCGTGCTCGACGAGGCCGAGGTAGGCGTCGGCGAGGTCCCCGGCCATGCGGCCGAGGTCCGCCGGGTCGGTGAGCTCGAGCGCCGCCATCAGGCCCGTGTGGATGTAGTCGTGGACCGCCTCGACGATCGCGCCGTAGAGGCCCGCCTTGTCCCCGAAGTGGCGGTAGATCACTGTCTTCGAGGTGCCCGCCCGCGACGCGATGTCCTCCATGCCGACCCCGGGTCCGTGGACGCGGATCGCGCGCAGGGCGTGGGAGACGAGCTCGCGGCGCCTGTCGACGCGATGCTGCTCCCAGCGGGTGTCCCTGCCATCGGTGGCCATGGCACCACCATAACCAGTACTCGCGGTATCTGCTACCGTCAGTATCGGTTAGTCACCGAGACGTATCGGAGGAGCTATGCACCACAAGGTCGTGGTCGTCGGCGGGAACAGGATCCCCTTCGCCAAGGCGGGAGGCCCGTACGCGCGGGCCTCCAACCATGACATGCTCACGGCGGCGCTGGACGGGCTCGTCGCCCGCGCCGGGCTCGCCGGAGAGCGCCTCGGGGAGGTGGCCGGCGGCGCCGTCCTCAAGCACCCGAACGACTTCAACCTCACCCGCGAGGCGGTGCTGAGCTCCGCGCTGGCGCCCGAGACGCCGGCGTGCGACCTCCAGCAGGCGTGCGCGACGGGCCTCGAGACCACGATGTACATCGCGAACAAGATCGCGCTGGGGCAGCTCACCAACGGCATCGCCGCGGGCGTGGACTCGGCCTCGGACGCGCCCATCTCCGTGAGCGACCCGCTGCGCCGCATCCTGCTGCAGGCCTCGCGGGCCCGCAGCGCCAAGGAGCGCCTCGCCGCGTTCGCGAAGGTGCGTCCCGCGCACCTCGCGCCGGCCGCGCCGCGCGTCGCCGAGCCGCGCACCGGCCTGTCGATGGGCGACCACCAGGCGCTCACCACGACCCGCTGGCACATCGACCGCGCGTCGCAGGACGAGCTCGCCGCCGCCAGCCACCACCGTCTCGGGGAGGCCTGGGGCCGCGGCTTCTTCGACGATCTCGTCACGCCCTACCTGGGCGTCACGCGCGACGCCGTCCTGCGTCCCGACACCAGCGTCGAGAAGCTCGGCACCCTCAAGCCCGCGTTCGGCGGCCCGGACGGCACCATGACGGCCGGCAACTCGACCCCGCTGTCGGACGGCGCCGCCGCGGTGCTGCTCGCGAGCGAGGAGTGGGCCGCGGAGCATCACCTCACCCCGTGGGCGCGCATCGTCGACGCCGAGGTCGCCGCGGTCGACCACCCGGGCGGCGCGGACCTGCTGCTCGCCCCCGTCGGCGCGACCGGCCGGCTCCTCGCCCGCCAGGGCCTCACCGTCGACGACATCGACCTGTTCGAGATCCACGAGGCCTTCGCCTCGACCGTGCTCGCGACGCTCAAGGCGTGGCAGGACGAGGACTACTGCCGCGCGCTCGGGCTCGACGGCCCGATCGGCACGATCGACCGCGACCGCCTCAACGTCACCGGCTCGTCGCTCGCGGCGGGCCACCCGTTCGCCGCCACCGGCGCGCGCATCGTCCCCACCCTCGCCAAGCTGCTGCACGAGCGCGGGCCCGGCACCCGGGGGCTGATCTCGGTGTGCGCCGCGGGCGGCCAGGGCGTCGTCGCGATCCTGGAGGCCGTGTGATGAGCATCGTCGAGAAGGCCTACTACTCCCCCGCCGGACGCAAGGTCGCGGCCAAGGCGGGCCTCGCCGAGCCGCCGCGCCTGCGCCGCGGGCGCGAGTTCCCGCACGGCCCGATCGTGCTGGCACCGCTCGGGTCGTCGAATCTCGTCGCCGACGCGCTCACGCTCCTCGGCCGCGCCCACGAGGCGCCGGTGGTCGACGCGGGCGCGGACGCGCCGGGCTACGGGGACCGGATCGGCGCCCTGGTCGTCGACGCGACGGACGTGGGCACCGTGGCCGAGCTGGAGGGCCTGCGCGCCGTGCTGCGCCCGGCCGTCCGCGGCATCGAGCGCTCGGGCCGCATCGTCCTCATCGCGCGTCCCTCAACCGGCCGCGGCTGGGAGGCCGACGCCGTGGCCCGCGCCCTCGACGGGATCAACCGCACCGTGGCGAAGGAGCTGCGCGGCGGCGCGACGGCGACGCTGATCTACGCCCACGAGGGCGTCGAGGCCGGCGACCTCGTGTCGACGCTCGGCTTCGTGCTCCAGGGCCGCTCGGCCTTCGTCGACGGGCAGTCGTGGCACATCCGGCACGGCGGCGCCACCGTCGAGCGCCTCGCCGACCGCCCGCTCGAGGGCCGCGTGTGCGTCGTCACCGGCGCCGCTCGCGGCATCGGCGCGGCCATCGCCCGCACGCTCGCGCGCGACGGCGCCACCGTCGTCGCCGTCGACATCCCCGCGGCGGGCGAGTCGCTCGCCGCCGTCGCCAACGAGATCGGCGGCACCGCGCTGCAGCTCGACATCACGGCGCACGACGCGGGCGCCCGGATCGCGGAGCACGTCGCCGCGCGCGGCGCCCGGATCCACGCGATGGTGCACAACGCCGGCATCACGCGCGACAAGATGCTGGTCAACACGGATGCGGCGCGCTGGGCCTCGGTGCTCGACGTCAACCTCGCGGCCGAGATGCGCATCAACGCGGTGCTGCTCGACCCCGACGTCGCGGGCGGCATGGCCGACGACGGCCGCATCGTCGGCGTCGCGTCGACCTCGGGCCTCGCCGGCAACAAGGGCCAGACCAACTATGCGGCCTCGAAGGCGGGCGTCGCCGGGCTCGTGGCCGCGATGGCGCCCGACCTCGCCGAGCGCGGCATCACCGCGAACGCGGTGGCGCCCGGGTTCATCGAGACCGAGATGACGGCGCGCATCCCCTTCGTGCAGCGCGAGATCTTCCGCCGCGTCAACAGCCTCAACCAGGGCGGTCAGCCCATCGACGTCGCCGAGACCATCGGCTACCTCGTCGACCCGGCGTCGCAGGGCGTGACGGGCCAGGTCGTCCGGGTGTGCGGGCAGAACATGGTGGGTGCCTGATGGCGCGCGACGTCGAGACGTTCGAGGCGCTGCCCGCCATGGGCGCCGCGTTCGCGCGGGCGCTCGTGCCGAGCCGCGCCACCGAGGCGCGGATCCCCGGGCACGCGGTGCGCGTCGACGGCGTGGCCCAGGACCTGGACCGCTTCGCCGACTACGCGCGGGTGTGCGGCTTCACCCTGCGCGACGCCGTGCCGGCGACCTGGATCCACGTGCTGACGTTCCCCCTGCATGTGGCGCTGCTGGGCGACCGTCGGTCGTCGGTGCGGCTCGTCGGCGCGGTGCACGCGACCAACACGATGACGATGCGCCGGAGCGTGGGCGTCGGCGAGCGGCTGTCGCTGGAGGTGCACGCCGACAATCTGCGCCCCCACGCGCGCGGCGCGATGCTGGACCTCGTCGGCCGCGCCGAGGTCGAGGGCGAGACCGTGTGGGAGGGCGTCTCCACGTACCTCGCCACGGGCATGACGGCGCCCGGCGAGGCCGCCGCCGTCGAGCGCGAGCCGTGGGAGCCCGTCCAGCCGATCGCCCGCTGGCGCCTGCCCGCGGACCTGGGCCGCAGCTACCGCCGCGTGTCCCAGGACCCGAACCTCATCCACACGAGCCGGGTCGCGGCGCGCGCGTTCGGCTTCGCGCGGCCGATCATCCACGGCATGTGGACCCACGCCCGCGCGCTGGCCGCGGTCGAGGGGCGGCTGCCCGAGGCGCACCGCGCCGACGTGGCCTTCCTCAAGCCCATCCTGCTGCCCGCTACCGTGGGCCTTGCGGTATCCCCCAACGTTGAGGGCCTCCGCTTGGCGGTGACCACCAAGGACGGTGCGAAACCCCACGTACTGATGGACGTCGGCCCCGCGCGTTGATTGGCGCGGGCCCGCGCCCGGATGCCACGATGCAGCCCAGCACCATCCACCCATCGATGAGGATGACACTCCCCATGGCTTCTCAGCTCCCCCCGGCCTACGACCCCGTCAACGGCGACGAGCGTCCCTGGTACCGCTACTACGGCCCGGGCGTGCCGCACGCGATCGAGCCGGCCCACGAGGCCTCGCTCGGCGAGATGGTCGCGGAGGCCGCGCGCAACCACGGCGACAAGGTGGCCTTCTCCAACCTCGGCGGCACGCTGACGTTCCGCGACGTCGACCGCCTGGCGACGCGCTTCGCCGCGTTCCTCCAGCACGACCTCGGCCTGGTCAAGGGCGACCGCATCGTCATCCAGATGCCGAACCTGCTGCAGTACCCGGTCGCGCTCTACGGCGCGCTCCGCGCGGGCCTCATCGTCGTCAACGCCAACCCGCTGTACACCGCGCGCGAGATGGAGGGCGTGTTCCGCGACGCCGAGCCCAAGGCGATCGTGGTCCTCGCCAACTTCGCGGACAAGGTCGCGGAGATCGTCGCCGACACCACGATCGAGCACGTGATCGTCACCCAGGTCGGCGACCTGCTCAAGCAGCCCAAGCGGGCGATCACCAACTTCGTCGCCGCCAAGGTGAAGAAGATGGTGCCGGACTACGACCTCCCGCAGGCCATCCCCTTCACCAAGGCGATGGCGGCCGGCGCGCACGAGCGCCTCACCGACCCCGGCCTGACCCACGACGACGTCGCGTTCCTGCAGTACACGGGCGGCACGACGGGCGGCGGCGCCAAGGCCGCCGTGCTCACGCACGGCAACCTGCTGGCCAACCAGGACCAGTTCATGGCGCAGATCCGCAACACGCTCGGCGAGGAGCGCCAGTCGGTCATCATCGCCGCGCTGCCGCTGTACCACGTGTTCTCCCTGACGGTGAACTGCATCGGCTTCTTCCGCTTCGGCTCCCACAACGTGCTCATCACCAACCCGCGCGACCTCGGCGGCTTCGTCAAGACGCTCGGCGCGGTCAAGCCCGACGGCCTCATCCTCGTGAGCACGCTTGCCGGCGCCCTCCTCGACGCCGACGGCTTCAAGGACATCGACTTCGGGCGCCTGCGCCTCACGGTCGGCGGCGGCATGGCGGTGCGCTCCTCGGTCTCCGACCGCTGGAAGGCCGTCACCGGTCACGACATCACCGAGGGCTACGGCCTCACCGAGGCGTCGCCCGTGGTGAGCGTCAACCCCACCCACGTGCCCCCGCGCATCGGCACCATCGGCGTGCCGCTGCCGTCGACCGACGTCCGCATCGTCGACGACGAGGCGAGGCCGCTGCCCCTAGGCGAGCGCGGCGAGCTCGCGGTCCGCGGCCCGCAGGTGATGCAGGGCTACTGGAACAACGAGGCCGAGACGCGTCGCGTCCTCACCGAGGACGGCTGGCTGCTCACGGGCGACGTCGCCATCGAGGACGAGGACGGCTTCTTCCGGATCGTCGACCGCAAGAAGGAGATCATCGTCTGCGGCGGCTTCAACGTGTACCCCGGCGAGATCGAGGACGCGGCCATGCTGCACCCGGGCGTCGTCGAGGCGGGCGCGATCCCGATCCCGAACGAGCACTCGGGCGAGGTGCCCAAGCTGTTCGTGGTGCGCCGCGACGACTCCCTCGACGAGGCGACGCTCCGCGCGTTCCTCAAGGAGAGCCTCACCGGCTACAAGCGCCCGCGCGAGATCGAGTTCATCGACGTGCTGCCCAAGAACAACGTGGGCAAGGTGCTGCGCCGCGAGCTGCGCGAGCTGGAGGCGTCCCGCCACGAGGGCGCCGACGCCTGACGCCCGCTGTGGCACGATCGTCGGCGTGACCCCGGCCCTCCCCGTCCCGCTCGCGTCCGCGGTGGACGATGCGCGGGAGGCGCCGGCGGGCCGCGTCACCGAGGTCTACCCGGCGCTCGCCACGGTGGATCCCGCGCTGCTCGCGGCGGCGTGGCAGCCGCTCGACGGACCGCCGACGGCCGCTGGGCACGTCGAGGCCCGCTTCATCCTCATGTCGGTGGCGAAGGCCTTCGTGCTCGCCCTGGCGGTGGACGCGGCCGGCGCGGACCGCGTGCTGTCCCTCACCGGGATGCGGTCCACCGGCCGCGCGTTCAACGACCCGGCCGCCATCACGGACGATCCGGGCGGGCGCACGAACCCGATGGTGAACCCGGGCGCGATCACGGCGGCGAGCCTGCTCGGCAATGGCGACGTGCGCGCGGGCGAGGCCGCCATCCGCGACGGGCTGTCCGCGTTCGCGGGGCGGCCCCTCGCCGCCGACGCCGTCATGGTCGAGGCCATCCGCGCCACGAACCAGCGGAACCGGGTGCTCGCGGGGCTGCTCGCCGAGCGGGAGCTGCTCGGGTGCGGTCTCGAGGACGCGCTGCACCTCTACACGTACCAGTCGTGCCTCGGCGTCACGGTCGGGGACCTCGCCCGCATGGGAGCGGTGCTCGCCGCGGAGGGCACGGACCCGGTCGGCGGCGACCGCGTCGTGAGCCGGGAGGCGGCCCGCGTGGCGGTCGACGCGATGGCCCTCGCGGGCCTGTACGAGGCGACCTCGGGGTGGATGGCGACCGCGGCCCTGCCCGCCAAGAGCGGGATCGCGGGCGGCCTCGTGATGGTGGCCCCCGGCGCGGGCGCGCTCGCGGCCTACTCCCCCGGGCTCGACGACGCGGGGAACCCGGTGCGCGCCCAGGTGGTCGCCAGGACCGTCGCGGCGAGCCTCGCGGCCCGCGCCTGATTCAGCCGAGCGCCCCGGCGCCCAGCCCGAGCAGCGCCTCGAGCGAGCGCAGCAGCAGCGGCGCGTGGTCGGCCCGGTCACGCCAGCCCGCGAGGGCGTGCGCGTTGACGCCGTCGATCATCCCGAGCAGGGTCCTGGCCGCCGGCGCCGGGTCCCGCACGCCCGCATCGGCGAGCGGACGCTCGAGCAGCGCCTGCCACGCGTCCATCTCGGCGCGCACGGCGCGCGCGAGCTCGGCGTTGGCGGGCGAGCCCGCCCACGCCTGCACCCACACGAGGGTGACGGCGTCGCGGCTGCCGTCGGTCAACGTCCGCACGAGCGCGACCACGCCGTCCAGCCCCGGCCCGGCGTCGCGCACCACGGCCTCCACCTCGTCGCGCTCGCGCGCGGAGATCCCGGTGAACACCTCGGCGACGAGCGCGTCCATGCCGTCGACATAGTGTGCGACCAGGCCCGAGGCGACCCCGGCGCGCAGGCCCACCCGCCGCAGCGTGAGCGACGCGAGGCCCTCGGACAGCGCGAGCTCGGTGGCGGCCGCGAGGATCGCGGCCCTGCGCTCGGGTCCGGCGAGCCGGGTCGTCGCGGCGGGAGTCGTTGACGGCATGGGCACGATTCTGTAGCGTCTCGCCCAATTGATCAACCGATCAACTCGGTGGGTCGGGAAGCATCGGACGTGAGGAGACCGGGTGTTCGACGTCGTCGAGGCCAGCATCGCCGACCTGCGCGCCGCGCTCGAGGACGGGAGCGCCACCGCCGTCGACCTGGTCCGCGCCTACGAGGCGCGGGCCGCGGCCTACGACGCGCCCGGCACCGCGACGGCCCTCAATGCCATCGTGGTGCGCAACCCCGACGCGCTCACGGAGGCGGAGGCCTCGGACGCCCGCCGCGCGGCGGGCGCCACGCTCGGACCGCTCGACGGCATCCCGTACACCGCGAAGGACTCCTACCTGGTGCGGGGGCTCACGGCCGCCTCGGGCAGCCCCGCGTTCGCCGACCTCGTCGCGCAGCGCGACGCCTTCACGATCGGGCGCCTGCGCGCCGCGGGAGCGATCTGCCTGGGGCTGACCAACATGCCCCCCATGGCGAACGGCGGCATGCAGCGCGGCCTCTACGGCCGCGCCGAGAGCCCCTACAACGCTGGCTTCCTCACCGCACCGTTCGCCTCGGGCTCGTCGAACGGCTCGGGCACCGCGACGGCGGCCAGCATGGGCGCGTTCGGGCTCGGCGAGGAGACGTGGTCCAGCGGGCGCGGCCCGGCCTCCCACAACGCGCTGTGCGCGTACACGCCGTCGCGCGGCGTGGTCTCGGTGCGCGGCAACTGGCCGCTCGTGCCCACGATGGACGTGGTCGTGCCCCACACCCGCACGATGGCCGACCTGCTCGAGGTGCTCGACGTCGTCGTCGCCGACGACCCGGAGACCCGCGGCGACCTGTGGCGCGCTCAGCCGTGGGTCGACCTGCCCCGCGCCTCGGAGGTCCGCCCCGACCGTTACCCCGCGCTCGCCCCGGCGAACCCGGCCGCCGCGCTCGCCGGGCTGACGCTCGGCGTGCCCCGGATGTACGTGAATGCCGACCCGGAGGCCGGCACCGCATCGTCCCCGGGCATCGGCGGCCCCACCGGCGCGCGCATCGTCACGCATCCGGACGTCATCGCGCTGTGGGAGCGTGCGCGGGCGGACCTGGAGGCGGCCGGCGCGACGGTGGTCGAGGTGGACCTGCCGATGGTGTCGCGCTACGAGGGCGACCGGCCCGGCTCCCCCACCATCCGCGACCGCGCCGAGCTGCCGCCGGGCTTCCTCGCCCGCGAGATCCTCGACCTGTCCGCGTGGGCGTGGGAGGACTTCCTCGATGCGAACGGCGACCCGGCGCTGCGCACCCTCGCCGATGTCGACGGCGCGACGATCTTCCCCGCGCCCCCGGGCGCCCTTCCCGACCGGTACGACGGCTTCGACGACGACATCGCCGACTACCCCGCGTGGGTGCGCGCGCACCCGGGCACCCGGCTCGAGGGCATCCCGACGCTCGCCGAGGGCCTCGCGGGCCTCGAGGCGATCCGCGAGGCCGACCTCGAGGACTGGTTGGACGGCCTCGGGCTCGCCGCGCTCGTGTTCCCCGCGGTCGCGGACGTGGCGCGCGCGGACATGGACGTCAACCCGTCGTCGGCCGACGACGGCTGGCGCAACGGCGTGTGGATCGCGAACGGCAACCTCGCGATCCGCCACCTCGGCGTGCCGACCGTCACCGTCCCCATGGGCACGATGCGCTCCTCCGGGATGCCCGTCGGGCTCACGTTCGCGGGGCGCGCGTACGACGACAGCGCGCTGCTGCGCCTGGGCTGCGCGTTCGAGGCTCTCGCGCCCCGCCGCGTGGCGCCGCCCCGCACCCCCCGACTGCCCGAGCCCGAGGAGGCACGATGACCCGCCGCATGCCCGCCGAGTGGGAGCCGCACTCGCGCTCCTGGATGTCCTGGCCCAGCGCCGGCTACCTGCTCGAGGAGGGCGGCGGCGATCCCGAGGAGGCGCTGCGCGCGTGGTCGCAGGTCGCGAATGCGGTCGTCGCGCGGGAGCCCCTGACGATGCTCGTGTCGCCCGAGGCGGTCGACGTCGCCCGCGCGTGGCTGGACCCGCGCATCGTGCTGCTCGAGGTGCCCTTGGACGACGCATGGTTCCGGGACGCCGGGCCGACCTTCGTCGTCGACGACGGCGCGCTCGCCGGTGTCGACTGGGTGTTCAACGGCTGGGGCGCGCAGGACTGGGCGACCTGGGACAAGGACGCGCTCGCCGCGCGGGCCGCGCTCGCGTCGGCGGGCGTGCCGCGGATCGCGAGCGAGCTGGTCAACGAGGGCGGCGGCATCCACACCGACGGCCGCGGCACCTTCCTGGTCACGGAGACCGTGCAGCTCGATCCGGGCCGCAACCCCGGGTGGACGCACGCGCAGGTCGAGGACGAGCTCGCCCGCACCGTGGGCGCCCGCAAGGTCATCTGGCTGCCGCGCGGCCTCACGCGCGACTCGGAGCGCTACGGCACGCGCGGCCACGTCGACATCGTCGCGTGCTTCACGCCCGGCGGCCAGGTGCTGGTGCACGACCAGCGCGACCCCGCGCATCCGGACCACGAGGTCTCGGCGCAGGTCCGCGAGGTGCTCGCGGCGGCCACGGACGCGGACGGGCGCCCGCTCGAGCTCGTCCCGATCCCGGCGCCGGCCACGCTGCGCGACGACGAGGGCTGGGTCGACTGGTCGTACGTCAACCACTACGTGCTCAACGGCGCCGTCGTCGCGTGCGTGTTCGACGACCCGCACGACTCCGAGGCGCTCGAGGTGCTGGCCGCGGCCTACCCGGGCCGCGAGATCGTGCCGGTGGACGCCCGCCCGATCTTCGACCGCGGCGGCGGCATCCACTGCATCACGCAGCAGCAGCCCGCGATCGAGGCCTGAGCCGTACACCCTGCCGTTCCCCTCGGCGTTTTCATGCACTTTGCACGCGTGGAGGCGCATCCCGCGGATGCAACGCCGGGGCACAGCCGCCGGCGCCTTGCGAAAACCCTGCTAGATCGACGGCCGCCCTCCCGTCATTAGGCGGCTGAGCAGCGAACCGCCCGCGCCCCGCGCCGCAACTGCATGAAAACGCCGAGCGTGCGAGTACGCGACACGGCGGCCTGGCTTCTTCGAACAAGGCACGAGCGTTGATACAACGGGATCAGCTGAGCGGGTCGTTCAAGGGGGATCGATCATGTTCGGTGGGAGCAAGCGTCGTCGCGAGGACCTCACAGCGGAGACATCGTCAACAGGCACCGGCAAGGATGGCCCCAACGGACACGACTGGGTTGCGCTTTCGGTCTCGGTGCTCGCCCTCGCGGTGAGCGGCCTTGCCTTCTTCGCACCCACGGTCCACAAGTCGCACACGCAGGAGGTGATAGCGGGCGCACTGGGCGCGAAGACCATCAACGAGCTCATGTCAGGCAGAAGCGTGACTGCGCCCGACTCCCCCGCCGATGTGTTCTTCGAGCGACTCGCTCTTATCTGGCGTGCGGCGGAGGACGCGAAGGTCGAGGTGGACGCGCCCGTTTGCCCCCCCCGACCGCCCCAACTTCAGCATCGGCAAGCGGACCGTCTGCATCTTCGCCGCCGGCGGGTTCGGCGATGCGAACGTCACCCATACGATCACCGAGTTCCAGCATGACGGCAATGGGCTGGTCACGAGCTTCTCGGTCGACGGCCTGCCTCTCACCACGCTCGTTCCTGACAATCCCAAGGAGTACGACGCGGGCATCCAGCACGCACCGTTCCAGGCCTTCTTCCTCGGGTCCGTCATGATGCCCGGCGACCCGGCCAACGCGAGCGCATCCGCCGAAGGCGGAAGGTCCGCAGGTGGTGGTACGCACAGTGGCACCGCGACCTACAGCTACATCCTGCGCATCGACTTCGCGAGCAGTCTGCCCGGGCGCCAGTTCACGGATGTCACCGCGTCGGGCGAGGACGTGCACTACGACGCCGTAGAGGTGCCCGCGATCGCGCCGGCGGCGTTCGATGCGAACGACGAGCCCACCGTCGTGTTCACGCTGAGCGACCCGAACGTGGGATTCCTCGAGCTATGCCTCACGCATACCGACGACGAGGGCAACGTCGTGGGGCTCGCCACACAGAACGCGGCAGGTGAGGACGTGGTCGTGCCCTGGAAGGACATCTGCGGCCGTGCACATCCGGACCACTAGCCCAGACGAGCGAACGGCACCGCGTGCCCGACCGCGAGCGAGCCCGGCACGTCAAGAACGCGCTGGTTGCGGCTGCCGCGGAACGCCAGCGAGAGGTCGCGCTCGGCGAGCTCGAACGGGCCGTCGACCAGCACGTCGACCTGCGCGAGCAGCGCCCGCTTGTCCTCGCTCTCGCCCAGCAGCTCCTCGAACGTGTAGCCCGTCCAGCACCACACGTCCTTGCCGGGCAGCTCGGCGCGCATGCGCCGCACCAGCGACAGGCACGTGCCGGTGTTGAGGAACGGCTCGCCGCCCACGAGCGACAGGCCCTGCACCGCGGGATGCGCGAGGTCGGACAGGATCCGCTCCTCCAGCTCCAGCGTGTAGGGCTCGCCGCAGCGGAAGCTCCACGCGTCCTCGTTGAAGCAGCCCTCGCACTGGAAGAGGCAGCCGCTCACGTACAGGCTGCACCGCACGCCCTCGCCGTCGACGAAGACGAAGGGCTTGTAGTCGGCGACGTGGCCCTGGCTGACCCGGGAGGCCAGCCAGGACTCGCGCACCGGCGCGCGGTGCATCGTCAGCCCTCCTGCGTGCGCGCCAGCCGCTCGCACGGGTCGAGCGCCGACAGCGGCACCCGCACGTCGTCATCCATGTGCTTGACGCGCGAGGAGATCTCCTGGTGGCGGCCGTGCACCATGGGCCGCTGCTGCGGATTGCCGAGGTAGCCGCACGTGCGCTTGACCACGTCGCACGTGCGCGGGTCGTCGTTGCCGCACGCCGGGCACGCGAAGCCGCGTGCGGTCGGGTCGAAGTCGCCCGCGTAGCCGCACGCGAAGCAGCGGTCGATGGGCGTGTTGGTGCCGAGGTACCCGACGCGGTCGTACGCGTAGTCCCACACCGCCTCGAGCGCCTTCGGGTTCTGCTGCAGCACCGGGTACTCGCAGTAGTGGATGAACCCGCCCGAGGTCAGCGGCGCGTACTCGGCCTCGAAGTCGAGCTTCTCGAACGGCGTGGGGTTCTTGCGCACGTCGTAGTGGAACGAGTTCGTGTAGTAGTCCTTGTCGGTGATGTCCGCGACGGAGCCGAAGCGCTCCTTGTCGAGACGGCAGAACCGGTCGGTGAGGCTCTCGGACGGGGTCGAGTACACGCTGAAGTGGTAGCCGGAGGCGGCCTTCCACGCGGCCGCGCGCTCCCGCAGCGTCCGCAGCACGCGCACCGTGAGCTCCTTCGCCTCGGGGTTGGACTCCCATTCGCCGCCATAGAACGCGGTGGCGACCTCGTACAGGCCGATGTAGCCCAGCGAGACCGTGGCGCGGCCGTCGCGGAACAGCGAGTCGACGTCCTCCGCCGGCGCGAGCCGCTTCCCGAACGCGCCGTGGATGTAGAGGATCGGCGCGTTGCCCGGCACCGCCTCCTTGCACCGCTCGATGCGGTAGCTCAGCGCATCGTGCATCGTCTCGAGCCGCTCGTCGAGCAGCCGCCAGAAGGTGGCCTGGTCGCCCTCGGACTCGAGGGCGATGCGCGGCAGGTTCAGCGTCACGACGCCGAGGTTCATACGCCCCTCGACCACGTCCTGACCGTCCTCGTCCTCCCAACCCTGCAGGAACGAGCGGCAGCCCATGGGCGCCTTGAACGAGCCGGTGATCTCGACGATCTTGTCGTAGCTCAGCACGTCCGGGTACATGCGCTTGGTCGCGCACTCGACGGCGAGCGCCTTGATGTCGTAGTTGGGGTCGTCCTCGGCGAGGTTGAGCCCCCGCTTCACCGTGAACAGCAGCTTGGGGAAGATCGCGGTCCGGCCCTCGCGGCCCAGCCCCCGGATGCGGATCTGCAGGATCGCCTTCTGGATCTCGCGCTCGTACCAGCCGGTGCCGAGCCCGAAGCCGATCGACGTGAACGGCGTCTGGCCGTTCGAGGTGAAGAGCGTGTTGATCTCGTACTCGAGCGACTGCATCGCGTCGTAGATGTCCTTGCGCGTCTTCTCCTGGACGTAGTCCTCGCGGCGCGCGGGGTCGTCGATCCAGGCGGCGGCGTCGGCCTCGTGCTTCGCGCGGTTGAGCGCGGCGTAGGGCGCGAGCAGCTCGTCGATGCGGTTGACCGTGCAGCCGCCGTACTGGCTCGACGACACGTTCGCGATGATCTGCGAGATCTGCGCGGTGGCCGTCTGGATCGAGCGCGGCGGCTCGACCTGTGCGTTGCCGATGCGGAAGCCGGCCGACAGCATCGTCTTGAAGTCGATGAGGCAGCAGTTCGTCATCGGCGCATACGGGTGGTAGTCGAGGTCGTGGTAGTGGAGGTCGCCCTTCTGGTGGGCGTTCGCCACGTGCGCCGGCAGCATGCGCAGGCCGATCGCCTTGCCCACCATGCCCGCGGTGAGGTCGCGCTGCGTGTTGTAGACCTCGGCGTCCTTGTTGGCGTTCTCGTGGACCACGCTCGAGTCCTTGGACATCAGCCGCGTGATGGAGTGGTTGAGGTCCATCGCCTTGGAGCGAGAGAAGTCCCGGTCGACGCGGTAGTCGATGTAGGCACGCGCGACGTCGTATTCCCCCGCCTCCAGCAGCTCGTGCTCGACCACGCTCTGGATCTCGTAGATCTTCACGGTGTCCGTGAAGCGCGCCGTGAGCTCGGAGTCCACGCGCGCGACGAGCCCGTCGAGCGCCGCCTCCTGCGCGGGCGTCAGCGCGCCGTGCACCGCGGTGAAGGCCTTGGCGAGCGCCGCGGCGATGCGGCGGTCGTCGAAGATCAGCGTGCGTCCGTCGCGCTTGACGACCCGGAGGACGGGGCGGTCGTCCCCCTCGTCGGTGTGCGTCCGGTCCAGCTCGGTGATGCTCATGAGGGCTCCCCTTCGTGTCCTGTCATCCCGCCGGCCCGCCCCTCAACACAACATCTAGGGCCTCCGGTCGCATGTGAACACTAGATCTCGTGGTCGCGGGAGACTGGGCCCTTGGTCCCAAGCAGGCCTCTTCGGGGACGATGCGGCGGTCGGCCGTGCGGGGCGGGGGCCGAAGAGGGCGCGGGCGGATCCACCGCCCCCCGGCGTGTCGCGTGCGACACGCGCCGCCTTCGCTCCGAGGCCGCGCACCTTAGTGCCACCCGGCACCGACGGTTGACATATCCGCCACTGTGAGACGGAGATCACACGGCGACCCCGCCGCATGCCCCCGGGGAGATGTCGCCCCTGCATACACCCCCGATGGGAAGGCTCACCTCACCCGGCACCCCGGCCGCACCGGGCGCCGAGCACGAATCGTGCACGGGCACGCACGGATATCGCAGTTATGGTCTTACGAGCCCTCGCACCACGAAGCGCCGCTGGCACGGCCGCGGCAGCTCGGTGCATCAGGCAGTCCTTGACCCCCACCCTGGAGACATGTGCGCAAGTTTCACCTGCCCTTCCGATGGCAGACGGCGACGACGTTCGCCGTCTGCTGCTTTCTTGGCGGCATCGCCGTCGCGCTCGGCGTGCACGAGCAGCGCGTGGGAAGCGCCGTCGAGGAGGCACGTGCGCAGGCACGTCTCCTCGACGAGGAGCGGGAGAAGCTGGAGCTGACGCTCGCCAAGGCGCGCGAGGTCTCCGAGGTCTCGGAGTCCGTCGCCGACGAGGACCTGGTCGCCTCGGCGGCGGCCGAGCTCGCGCAGGCCGCGACCTCCGCGGCCTTCGCTGCCGAGCAGCACAACATCCTCGTGAGCGCGTCCGCCGTGGTCCCGCCGGCGTGGGCGAACGCCCCCCTCGGCGTCGAGACGGCGCGCGGCCCGTACGCCGCGACCCCGTCGCTCGAGGTCGACGTGGCGGCCGTCCTCGGTGAGGTCGAGGCCGCGGTCTCCGACGAGGCCGACGACGCGACGACGTCCGACGCCACTGTCGAGGCCTCGCCGGACGCGTCCGCCAGCGCCTCGCCGTCGACCGAGCCCAGCGCGACGGCCAGCGCCTCTCCCTCGGTCGAGGCCAGCGCCTCCACCGAGCCCTCGCCGAGCGCCTCCGCGTCCGCGGACGCGAGCGTCGAGCCCTCGGCCGAGCCCAGCGCGTCGCCCGAGGCGGAGCCCACCGAGACGACCGCCGCGGAGGACGCGGCCGCGCTCGCCACCCTCATCGACGACTCCGAGGTGGCGCAGGTGCTGCTCGGCGAGATCGACGACCTCGAGACCGTTGCCGCGACCGTCACCCGGCTCGAGCAGGCCGCCGCGCAGCTCGACGCCGCCACCCGCCGCATCGAGGGCACCACCGCGGTGCTCGAGGCCGCCACGGCCGAGGCCGCGCTCGAGCGCGCCAACCTCACGCTCGAGCAGAAGCTCGACGCCGTGAAGGCCGTCGGCGACTCCGCGAAGGACATGATCGAGGCGGTCGACGGCAAGGTCGCCAAGAAGTCGACGATCACGGACCTCACGCAGGCCCGCCGCACCCTGCTCGACCTGCGCAAGACGGAGGTCGACCGCGACGACGCCGAGGCCGTCGAGGTGCTCATCACGGACGTGCGGAACGCGACGCTCAACGTCGAGGCCGCCGAGCAGGCGCTGTACAAGTCCCACCACGCGTGGGTGAAGTCCGAGAACAAGCGCCGCACCCAGATCAACAAGAAGCGTCTCGCGACGTACGAGCGCCAGGTGGACAAGGCGTACGCCAACGCGCACGCCCAGTACGCGAACGCCGCGGCCGCCCGCCAGGACGGCTGGTCGGGCGCCCCGTCCGGAATCTCGTACAGCAACGGCCAGGTCCCGTCGTCGCAGCTGTGCTCGCTGTCGTTCGCCGCGGGCCACCAGCTCCAGTGCGACGCCGCCGAGGCGCTCGAGCGCGCCGACGACGCCTACTACGCGCAGACCGGCAGCCACCTCTCGGTGAGCTCGTCGTACCGCTCGTACGGGGCGCAGGTCGCGACCAAGGCCTCGAAGGGCTACCTCGCCGCGACGCCCGGCACCTCGAACCACGGCTGGGGCATGGCCGCGGACTTCGCGCCCGCCTCGGCGGCGTGGATGTCCGCCAACGGCGAGAAGTACGGCTGGGTGCACCCCCTGTGGGCCCGTCCCGGCGGATCGAAGCCCGAGTCGTGGCACCTCGAGTTCGTGGCGCCCGACATCACCGTGAACATGCCGTCCAAGCCGACCCTGATGAAGAAGGTGTCGAGCTCGCTCAAGGGCTAGACGGGCACCGCCCGCACCGCGGCGCCGAGCCCGGGGTCGATCATGGCCCCGGTGGCGCTCATGACGGCGTCCGCGCCGGCGGCGCGGTAGGCGGCGTAGTGCGCGGCGGTCAGCACGCCGCCCACGCCCACGATCGCGAACTCCCCCGCCCCCGCGTCGCGCAGGCGCGCGAGCCGGGCCGTCATCTCGAGACCGGCCCATCGGATCGCGTCGCCGCACACGCCCGCCACCTCGCGGCCCGCTCCGGGCAGCGCCGGCCCGCCGGCACGGTCGACCAGCCGCGCGGGCAGCGTGTTGACCGCCGCGTACCCGTCCACGATGCCGGCCGTCGCGTCGACGAACCGCGCCAGCGCCGCATCGTCCCGGACGTAGGCCAGCTTGAGGATCAGCGGCACGTCCCCGACCGCCTCCTTCACGGCCCCCGAGATGCGGGCCACCTGAGCCGCGTCGAAGCACAGCAGCGCGCCCGTGCCCTCGTTCGGGCAGCTGAGGTTCATCTCCAGCACGGGCGCCCCGGTCTCCGCGACGAGCCGTGCCGCCGCCACGTGGTCGGCCACGTACGCGGTCTCGCGGTCCGCCACCCCGACGGGCGGATGGGTGCCCTGGAACGAGCCCACCAGGAGCTGGCCCTCACCGGCCGCCGCGACGGCGGCGGCCATGTCGGGCTGCCACGCATCGGGATCTCGCGACGGCACGCCGAACGAGTTGGAGATGCTCGTCGCCCCGTCGAGGTCGCCGTCGGCCACGAGAGGCTCGGTGCGGTCCGCCGCGAGGTCGCCGTCGACGTGCACGGCGAGCGCGTTGGGGAACGGGTGGGACGCGCGCGCCCCGGTGCGCACGGTCTTGTACACGTTGACGTCGAAGCCGTGACGGAACGCGGCGGCGGCGAACGCGGCGTTCACCAGCGGACCCGCGGGGATCCCGAAGGGCCGCGCGACCTCGAGCCCGAGGAACGTCTCGGTCCGCACGGGCGCCTCGAGGCCGTCCGCCGGCCCGGCGAGCGGCCCGAAGGGGCCGTGCGCGTAGTTGTCGTCGTACGTGCGGCGCGGATCGTAGAACCAGGTCATCGTGGCTCGAGGCTAGCGGCGAGCGGAACGCCGTGGCCGGGACCTCGGGGCCGCGCCGTGCAGGCGGGCCGCGCGCGTGATTCGCTGGGCAGGTGACCCCGGTGCTCGACGTCGACTACCTCGTGGTCGGCGCGGGCGCGGCCGGCCTCGCCTTCGTCGACTCCCTCGTCGACCACGCCGACGCGACCGTGGCGATCGTCGACACGCGCGAGTCCCCCGGCGGGCACTGGCGGGACGCGTACCCGTTCGTGCGCCTGCATCAGGCCTCCACCTTCTACGGCGTCGCGTCGACGGTGCTCGGCGGCGCGCTGCAGGAGTCCGGACCGGAGGCCGGGCTCCAGGAACGCGCGACCGGCGCGGAGATCCGTGCCTACTACGAGGCCGTGGTGGCGCGCCTGGTCGGCACGGGCCGCGCGACGCTCCTCGGCGGCGCGCGGCACGTGGGCGAGGGCCGCATCGTCCCCGCCGACGGCGGCCAGGAGGTGCGTGTGCGGCCCGGGTGCCGCATCGTCGACGCGCGCTACCTCTCCCCCGTCATCCCCGCGCTCGCTCCCCCGCCGTTCGCCGTCGCCGACGATGCCCGCGTGCTCCCGGTCGGCCGGATCGACGAGGCGCTCGACGCGCCCCGGCAGGTGGTGGTCGGCTCCGGGAAGACCGCGACCGACGCCATCGTCCACCTGCTCGACCGCGGGACCGACCCGGACCGGATCGCGTGGATCCGCCCGCGCGACCCCTGGATGCTCGACCGCGCCGTCATCCAGCCCGACCCGGCCGTGTTCCAGGGCATGGTCGCCGCGACGTGGGAGGCGGCCGCGTCCGCCCGCACGCTCGACGACCTCTTCACCCGGCTCGAGGCCGCCGGGGTGATGATGCGCATCGACCCGGCGGTGACGCCCACCATGGCGAAGTGCCCCACGCTCGGCCGCTGGGAGCTCGCGCTCCTGCGCTCGGTCGAGCACGTCGTCCGGCTCGGGCACGTGCGATCGGTCGGAGCGCGCCGCATCGTGCTCGCCGAGGGCGACGTCGCCGTGCCGGCGGGCACGGCGGTGATCCACTGCGCCGCGGACGGGCTGCCGCGACCGCCGCGGATCCCCGTGTGGGCTCCCGAGGCGATCACGCTCCAACCCATCCGGTCGGGCTTCCCGTGCTTCGGCGCCGCGCTCGTCGGGTACGTCGAGGCGACGCGCGCGGACGACGCCCGCAAGAACGCGCTGTGCCCGCCCACGCAGTACGGCGACACGCGTGCCGACTGGGCGGAGATGACGCTGCGCGGGGCACGCTCCTCCGCGGCGTTCCTCGCGGAGCCGGACATCCGCGCGTGGGCCGACAGCGTGGCGCTCAACCCGGCGCGCGTCCCCGCGGGCTCGGCGTCGCCCGCGCTCGACGACGCGCGGGAGAGGATCGCGCACCATGGCCCGGAGGCCATGAGGAGGCTCGCGGCCCTCGCCGGCCTCGCCGCATAGACCGGCTCTCGGCAAACCCTGAGCCGGGTGCCAGGGAAAACGCGGTACACGCTTCCTAGCCTGGCCGGCATGACCTCGACGATCCCCGCCCGCCCTCATCGCCTCCGCCGCCGCATCGTGGCCGGCGTCGCCACGTTCCTTCTCGTGCTCGCCGCGATCGCCGCGTGGGCGCTCGACCGCTACGTGGTCGACCACGTCGAGGTCGCGAACGCCTCGGCGTACGAGGCCGAGCTCGCCGCGGCGGACGCCGCATCCGACGACGACGGCGACGATGCGGCGCTGACGACGACGGAGGACGCGACCGACGAGGACGCGCCGGAGATCACCGTCACGGAGCACACGTACGGCAGCGGCGCGGACCAGGCCACCTACTACGTGGCGGACGTCGTGCTGAGCGACATCACCCAGCTGCGCTCGGCCTTCGCCGACGACGCCTTCGGGGAGAACATCGTCGAGTACCCGTCGGACATCGCGGCGGACGTCGGCGCGCCGCTCGCGATCAACGGCGACTACTACGGCTTCCGCACCACGGGCATCGAGATCCGCAACGGCGTCGTCTACCGGGACGAGCCGGCGCGCGAGGGCGCGGTCATCTGGGCCGACGGCACGATGGAGGTCTACGACGAGACCACCACGTCGGCCCAGGAGCTGCTCGACGCGGGAGCGTGGCAGACGCTGTCCTTCGGGCCCGCGCTGGTCGACGACGGGGAGATCGTCGACGGGATCGACGCGGTCGAGGTCGACACCAACTTCGGCAACCACTCGATCCAGGGCGACCAGCCCCGCACCGCCATCGGCATGATCGACGCGAACCACTACGTCCTCGTGGTGGTGGACGGCCGCTCGAGCACCAGCGCGGGCGTCACCCTGACCGAGCTCGCGCAGATCATGCTCGACCTCGGCGCCACCGAGGCGTACAACCTCGACGGCGGCGGGTCCTCCACGATGGTGAGCGACGGCACCGTCGTCAACGTGCCGGGCGGCCGCGGCGAGGAGCGCGGCACGTCCGACATCCTGTGGGTCGGCTGACATGCGCGTGCTGATCCCCGCCTACGAGCCCGACGAGCGCCTCGTCGCGCTGATCGACGCGCTGCTGCCGGCGCACCGCGTGGTGGTGGTCGACGACGGCTCCGGCGATCGCTTCGCGCCCGTCTTCGCGGCCGTCGCGGCCCGCGGGGCCACCGTGCTGCGCCACGCGGACAACCGCGGCAAGGCCGGGGCGCTGCGGACCGGCTTCGCGTGGATGGTGGCGAACGCCCCGGGCGAGGCGGTGGTGTGCGCCGACAGCGACGGCCAGCACACGGCCGAGGACATCGGCCGCGTCGCCTCCGTCCTGCACGAGCGCGCGTCCGCGCGGCGGGACGATGCGGTGGTGCTGGGCGCGCGCGCGTTCACGGGCGAGGTCCCGCTACGGTCGCGCGCGGGCAACCGGGCCACCGCCGCCCTCCTCGCGGCCGCGACCGGGCGCCGGGTCTCCGACACCCAGACCGGCCTGCGCGGCTACCCGGCGGGGCTGCTGCCCTGGGCGCTCGGCGTGCGCGGCGAACGCTTCGCCTACGAGCTCGAGCTGCTGCTGGACGCGAGCCGGACGGGCATCCCCGTGGTCGAGGTCCCGATCAGCACGGTCTACCTCGAGGGCAACGCCTCGTCGCACTTCCGTCCCCTCGTCGACTCGTGGCGCGTGATGTGGCCGCTCGCGCTCTTCGCGGCGTCCTCGCTGCTCGCCTTCGCGATCGACACGGTCGCCGTGCTCGTGCTGTCCGCCCTCACGGGCTCCCTGGGGGTCGCGGTCGTCGGCGCGCGGGTGTTGAGCGCGACGACGAACTTCGCCGTCAACCGGAGGGCCGTCTTCCGTGCCCGCGGCGGGGTGACCGGTCAGGCGGCGCGCTACACGGCCCTCGCCCTGCTGCTGCTGTTCCTGAGCTACGCGTCGCTGCGCACGCTCACCGAGCTCGGGGTGCCGCTCCTGCCCGCAAAGCTGGTCACGGACCTCTCGCTGTGGGCGCTGTCGTACGGCGTCCAGCGGGCCGTGGTCTTCGCCCCGCAGTCCGCAGCGGATTCCAGCGCGCTGACGCCGAGGACGCACGATACTGCCGCCATTACGCAGGTATAGCGCCGGTCTCGTGCGTCTGTGGCCCCCTATCCTGACTCGGTGATCCCCAACCCCGGCCCCGAGGACATCCGTCCCGAGCGCATGCACGCCGTCTCCGCGGAGAGCCGCGCCATCGTCGAGGCGGTGCTCGACTACTCCCGCGGGCGCGCCCTGTACGAGGACATCCCGCTGGACGTCCCCGCCACGCCCGCGGAGCTCGCGGAGGTGGCCTCCGGGTCCATCACCGCGACCGGCATCGGCGCCACGCGCGCCCTCGCGCTGTTCGGCGACGTGCTCGCCCCCACGTGCCTGTCGACCGACCATCCCGGCTACCTCGCCTTCATCCCGTCCGCGCCGAGCAAGGCGGCGTCGGCCTTCGACCTCGTGGTCTCCGCGTCGTCGATCTACGCGGGCTCATGGCTGGAGGGCGCGGGCGCGGTCTTCGCCGAGAACGAGGTGCTCTCGTGGCTCGCCTCCGAGTTCGGGCTGCCGGACACCGCCGGCGGCGTCTTCGTGCAGGGCGGCACGATCGGCAACCTCTCCGCCCTCGTCGCCGCGCGCGACGAGGCGCGCCGACGCAACCGCGAGGCGGGCCGCCCGGACCCGGCGCGGTGGGCGGTCGTGTGCAGCGCCGAGTCGCACGCCTCGGTCGCCTCCGCGGCCGCCGTGATGGACATCGACGTGGTCGGCATCCACCCCGATGACGACGGGCGGCTGCACGGCCACGCCGTCGCCGAGGCGCTCGCGGAGCACGGCGACGCGGTCGTGGCGGTCGTCGCCACCGCGGGCACCACCAACTTCGGCATCGTCGACGACATCGCGGGCATCGCCGAGGTGACACGGCGGCACGGCGTGTGGCTGCATGTCGACGGCGCGTACGGCCTCGCCGGCATGCTGGTCGAGCGCATGCGCCCGGCCTACGCCGGCGTCGAGCATGCCGACTCGCTCATCGTCGACCCGCACAAGTGGCTCTTCGCGCCGTTCGACGCATGCGCGCTGCTCTACCGCGACCCGCGCATCGCCCGCCGCGCGCACACCCAGCACGCGTCGTACCTGGACACGCTCACCGAGGCGCCCGAGACCAACCCGTCCGACCTGTCGGTGCAGCTCACCCGGCGCGCCCGCGGTCTGCCGCTGTGGTTCTCGCTCGCGACCTACGGCACGGACGAGTACCGCTCCGCCATCGGCCGCGGGATCGACATGGCACGGCGCATCGCGGACGAGATCGAGCGCCGCGACGGTCTGTCGCTCGTGCGACGCCCGCAGCTGTCGGTCGTGGTGTTCCGCAAGGACGGCTGGACGCGCGCCGACTACGACGCGTGGTCCGCGCGCCTCCTGGGCGATCAGCGCGCGTTCGTGGTGCCGAGCTCCCACCACGGCGAGCCGGTGCTGCGCTTCGCGATCATCAACCCGCTCACCACGTACGAGCTGCTGTGCGAGGTGCTCGACACCCTCGGCTGACGGCTCCCGCCCCGCCCCTCTCCACACACGCGGGCTGGTGTGAACGCTCTACCGATGCAGCTGCGGCCGCGGACCTCGAGGTTCGCGGCCGCAGCTGCATCACGCGTGTGGAGAGCGGTCGCGGGCGACCGGGCGTCGGTCAGCCGTTGAGCAGCGTCGCGGCGCGGCGCGCGCCCTCGCCGAGCGACTCGAGCTTGGCCCACGCGATCTGCGGGTGGACGCGGCCGCCGAGGCCGCAGTCGGTCGACGCCACGACATTGTCGGGGCCGACGATCTCGGCGAAGCGGACGATGCGGTCCGCGACCAGGTCGGGGTGCTCGACCACGTTGGTGGCGTGGCTCACGACGCCCGGGAGGAGCTTCGTGCCGGCGGGGAGCTCGACGTCGCGCCACACCTTCCACTCGTGCTCGTGGCGCACGTTGCCCGCCTCGAACGAGATCGAGCCGGCGTTGATCTCCGCGACGAGGTCGACGATGTGGCGCAGCTCGAGGTCCGTGGTGTGCGGGCCGTGCCACGAGCCCCAGCACAGGTGGATCCGCACCTGGTCGCGCGGCAGGCCCTCGATCGCGTGGTTGATCGCGTCGATGCGGGTGCGCAGGAACGCGCGGTAGTCGTCGACGGACGGCTCGGGGTTGATCTGGTCCCAGCTCTCCGCGAGCGACGGGTCGTCGAGCTGCACGGTGAGGCCCGCGTCGACGATCGCCCGGTACTCCTCGCGCATGACGTCCGCCCACGCCCAGATGTGCTCCTCCTCGGACGCGAAGTACGCGTTGCCGATGCGCGCGGCACTGCCCGGCGCGAGCGACGTGATGAAGCCGGTCTCGAGGCCCGCGGCGTCGAGGCCGCCGCGCAGGTGCGCGATGTCGGCGGCGATCGCGTCCTGACCGCGGTAGGACAGCGGGCCCACGGCGATGGGCCAGAAGGGCGGCTCGCCCATGAGGACGCCGGAGGTCGGGTCGAAGTACGCCTCCTGGAAGGCCACCCAGTCGCGACGGTCGTTCATCGACGTGAGACGCACGTTGCCCGGCGACGAGCGGACCGGCTCGGGCATCGGCGCGTCCTTCGGCGGCAGCGCGAGACCGGCGGTGCGCTGGAACGAGTACGACCACCAGGCGCCGAAGTCGTGCGAGGCGGTCATCGCCTTGCCGTACTCGCCGTCGCCGACGATCGTGATGCCCGCGTCGACCTGACGCTGCACGAGGTCACGGACCGCCTGGCCCGCGAGCTCCTTGTACTCGTCGGTCTGGACGAGCGTGAACCCGTCCTCCGCGACCTCGAGGGCGGCGGTGGCCGCGACGAGCTCGGGCGATCGCGGCAGCGAGCCCGCGGTGGTGGTCTGGATGGTCAGCTCGGACATCGAGGCTCCTTGGCGCGCGCCCACGGCGCTCGCATCGAATCGGTGCGCGGGCACACGGCCCGCCCGGCGTGCAGTGACGACCCGCCCGCAATGCCCACCCGTGGTGGATCCGAGGCCTCGTTTGATGCGCGGCGGCGCGGCCATTCTGCCCGGTCGCGCCGCGTGTCGGCAAACGCGCTGGGACCGGTCACGACCGGACGGGAGCCTCGTCGAGCAGGGCCGGCAGAGCCTTCTCGATGGCCTCGTTCGTCGCGGTGAGACTGAGGCGGAAGTGGCCCGGCCGGTCGAACAGCGTGCCCGGCATGATGAGCACCCCGCGCGCCGCCAGACGCCGCGCCAGGGCGTCCGAGTCGCCGTCCGGCGCCTCCGCCCACAGGTAGAAGGTGCCCTCGGCCCGCGTCACGCGGAAGCCGGCGTCGGCGAGGGCCGCGTGCAGCCGGTCGCGGCGGCGCTGGAGCTCCTCGACGTCGATGGTGACGTCCTCGAGCGCGGGCGCGGCGTGCTGCATGAGCGCGTCGGGGAACCCCCAGCCGATCGCGAGCTGGGTCGGCACCAGCGCGTCGCGCAGGGTGGCGCGCACGTCGTCGGGCATCAACGGGCCGATCGCGAGGTAGCCGAGCCGCTGCCCGGGGGCGAGCAGCACCTTCCCGTAGCTGTAGTCGATGAGCGTCCACGGGTAGACCGCGGCGGGGCTCGTGAACGGGACGCCGTCGAACCGGATCCGCCGGTAGGGCTCGTCCGACAGGATCCAGATGCGGCGCCCGATCGCGGCGGAGCGCTCGTCCAGCGCGGCCGCGAGGCGCGCGAGCTGGTCGCGCGGGTAGACCCGTCCGGTGGGGTTCGCCGGCGAGTTCACGATCACGATGCGGGTGCGGTCCGTGACGGCGTCGACGATCGCGTCGACGTCGAGATCGAACGTGTCCGCGTCGAGCGCGACCGGGACCGGCACAAGGCCGCTGACCCGCAGCATCGGCGCGTAGCAGAACCAGCCCGGCACGGGGATGATCACCTCGTCGCCCTCGTCCGCCACCAGGTGAAGCGCGAGGTCGATCGCGCCGAACGCCCCCTGGGTCATCGCGATGTCGGCGCCCTCGAACGGCAGCCCGAGCTCGTCGCGCAGGCCCGCGGCGACCGTCGCCCGCGCGGGCTCCTCGTTGGTCTTGTACGCGAACCAGGCCTCCGACCGTGGCTCGACCTGGGTGCGCAGGGCGTCGACGAGGCCCGCGAGCGGCATCTCATGCGGGTTGCCGAAGGTGAGGTCGGCGATCCCGGGTTCGTCCGCCCGGGCGGAGACCTCCGCCAGGAACCGGGTCACCGGCCCGATCTCGTCCTCCGCGGCCCGGGCGCGCGTCGACAGCTCCATGGCATCCCCCCGTGCGTCCGGACCCGCGCCGGACCCCCGTCCATCGTCACCGGGGAGGCGGACGCCCGCAACCGGGCGCCGCCTCCCCCGCCGCTCACGCGGCCGCCGGCGCGGGCTCGCGCAGGAAGCGCGCGTACGCGGGAAGCGTGAGGAACGTCGGGAAGTCCTCGCCCAGGCAGAGCTCGCGCAAGAGGTCCGCGGCGTCGTCGAAGCGATCCGCCTCGCCGCGAGGGAGCCCCGCCAGCACCTGGTCGAGCACGCGCCCCACGTACGACGGCGTGACGAGGTTCCCCTCGGCCGTGACGACGCGCAGGCGGATCCACTGCCACAGCTGGGAGCGGCTGATCTCCGCGGTCGCGACGTCCTCCATCAGGTTGTCGATGGCCGCGGCGCCCGTGCCGCGCAGCCAGCTCTCGACGTAGCGCAGCCCCGCGGCGACGTTCGCACGCACGCCCGCCGCGGTCACCCGGGCACCGTCGATCCTGACATCGAGGAGGTCCTCCGCGGTGACGTGGACGTCGTCGCGCCGGCGGTCCATCTGGTTCGGGCGGTCGCCGAGCACGGCGTCGAACTCGGCGCGGGCCACCTCCACGAGGCCCGGGTGGGCGACCCAGCTGCCGTCGAAGCCGTCCCCGGCCTCGCGCCGCTTGTCGGCGGCGACGCGCGCGAGGGCCCGCTCCGTCGCCTCCGGGTCGCGCCGGTTCGGGATGAACGCGCTCATGCCGCCGATCGCCTGCGCGCCGCGGCGGTGGCACGTGGACACGAGGAGCTCGGTGTAGGCGCGCATGAAGGGCACGGTCATCCCGATCTCCGACCGGTCGGGCAGCACGTGCGCGGCGCCGCGCGCCCGGTAGCACTTGATCATCGAGAAGATGTAGTCCCAGCGCCCCGCGTTGAGGCCCGCACAGTGGTCCCGCAGCTCGTACAGCATCTCCTCCATCTCGAAGGCGGCGGGCAGCGTCTCGATGAGCATGGTCGCGCGGATGGTGCCGTGGTCGAGGCCCAGGTGCTCCTCGGCGAGGGTGAACACCTCGTCCCACAGCCGCGCCTCCAGGCGGCTCTCCATCTTCGGCAGGTAGAGGTACGGCCCCGACCCGGACTCGACCAGAGTGCGCGCGTTGGTGAGCACGTAGAGCGCGAAGTCGACCAGCGACGCCGACGCCGGGTGGCGGTGCCCATGGGGGTCCACGTGCAGCAGGTGGCTCTCGACCAGGTGCCAGCCGCGCGGGCGGAACACGATCGTGGGCGTCGTGTCGCCGAGACGGTACTCCCGGCCCTCGGGGCTCGTGTACGCGATCGTCCCCCGGATCGCGTCCTTGAGGTTGAGCTGGCCCTCGATCATGTTCGCCCAGGTGGGGGTGTTCGCGTCCTCGTGGTCCGCCAGCCACACCTTCGCGCCGGAGTTCATCGCGTTGATGGTCATCTTGCGGTCGGTCGGCCCCGTGATCTCGACGCGCCGGTCGTGGAGCCCCGGGCCGGGCCCGGCGACACGCCACGACGGGTCCTCGCGGATCGCGCGCGTCTCCGGCAGGAAGCCCGGGTCCGCGCCGGCCGCCATGGCCTCGGCCCGCTCCTGACGGGCGTGCAGCAGCTCCGCGCGGGTGCCCGCGAAGCGGCGGTGGAGGAGCGCGAGGAAGGCCAGCGCGTCGTCGGTGAGGATCTCGTCGTACCGGTCCCCCAGGGGTCCGGCGATCTCGATGCGGGTGTGGCACATGGCTCCTCCTAGAACTGCTCGGCCTCGGTCGAGCCCACGAGCGCGAGCGTCGACGCGGTGGGGTTGAGCGCGGTCGACACCTGGTCGAAGTACCCCGTGCCCACCTCCGCCTGGTGCTTGGTGGCGGTGTAGCCGCGGGCCTCGGCGGCGATCTCCGCCTCCTGCAGCCGCACGTACGCGCTCATCTGGGTGGCGGCGTAGTCCTGCGCGAGCTCGAACATGCCGTGGTTGAGGGAGTGGAAGCCCGCGAGGGTGATGAACTGGAACGCGTAACCCATCGCCGCCAGCTCGCGCTGGAACGACGCGATCTGCGCGTCGTCGAGGTGGCGGCGCCAGTTGAAGCTGGGCGAGCAGTTGTACGCGAGGCGCTTCTCGGGGTGCTCGGCGTGGATCGCCTCGGCGAAGCGGCGTGCCAGGTCGAGGTCGGGCGTCGACGACTCGACCCACAGCATGTCCGCGTAGGGCGCGTACGCGAGCCCGCGCGCGATCACCGGCTCGATGCCGCCGCGCACCTCGTAGAAGCCCTCCGCCGTCCGCTCGCCGGTGAGGAACTCGCGGTCCCGCTCGTCGACGTCGGAGGTGAGCAGGTTGGCGGCCAGCGCGTCGGTGCGCGCGATGATGACCGACGGGACGCCCGCGACGTCGGCCGCGAGGCGCGCGGCGTTGAGCGTGCGCACGTGCTGGGAGGTGGGCACGAGCACCTTGCCGCCCATGTGACCGCACTTCTTCTCCGAGGCGAGCTGGTCCTCCCAGTGCACCCCCGCGGCGCCCGCGGCGATCATCCCCTGCATGAGCTCGAAGGCGTTGAGCGGGCCGCCGAAGCCGGCCTCCGCGTCCGCGACGATCGGCGCGAGCCACTCGCGGCTCGTCCGCCCGGCCTCCGCGTGCTCGATCTGCGCCGCGCGCAGCAGCGCGTTGTTGATGCGCCGCACGACCGCCGGCACGGAGTTCGCCGGGTACAGGCTCTGGTCGGGGTACGTCTGACCCGCGAGGTTCGCGTCGGCCGCCACCTGCCAGCCGGACAGGTAGATGGCCTTGAGGCCCGCGCGGACCTGCTGCACGGCCTGGTTGCCCGTCAGCGCGCCGAGCGCGGACACCCACTGCTCCGGCCGGGTGCGGTTCGTCTCGATCATGTCCCACAGCGACTCGGCGCCGCGGCGCGCCAGGGTCGCGTCCTCACGGACCGGCCCGCGCAGCCGGACGACGTCCTCGGCGGTGTAGTCGCGTCGCACGCCGGACCAGCGCGGGTCCCAGGCCCACTCGGCCTCCAGCTCGGCGGCGGTCTGGTGCTGATCCCCGGGGCGGATCGTCATGTCCATGGTCGGCTCCTGTTCTCCCCACGTCGTCGTGGGCGTGACACGACCGTAGGCAGCACTTCAGGGACGATGCGCCGGGCTCCAGGGCAGAACTTCTCACGAAATTCTGGCTTCCGGAACGTTACCGTGCCAGGATCGCCGCATGAGCACGCCAGAGACGGCCCTCGACGACGAGGCCGGCCCCACCCCCCTCACCATCGGGCGCCGCGTGCGCAGCCTCCGTCAGGCCCGCGGCATGACCGTGAGCCAGCTCGGCGCCGCGATCGGGCGCGCGGCCTCGCAGATCTCCGTGATCGAGAACGGCCGTCGCGAGCTGCGGGTCTCCGAGCTGCGCGCGCTCGCCACCGCGCTCGGCGCGACGCTCGACGACCTGCTCGATCCGGCCCCGCCCTCGCGCCGGGACGCGCTCGAGCTCGCGCTGCAGCGCGTGCAGGAGGGGCCGCTGTTCGCCTCGCTCGACCTGCCGCCGCTGGCCGTGCGCCGGTCGCTTCCGGACGAGGCCATCGAGACGGTGCTGGCGCTGCACGCCGAGCTGGTGCGCCTGCACGAGCGGCGGGCGACGACCCCCGAGGAGGCCCGCCGGGCCAACACCGAGCTGCGCGCGGCCCAGCGCGAGCGCGCGAACTACTACCCCGCGCTCGAGGCGACCGCGCGCGACCTGCTGGGCGCGATCGACCACGGCGGTGGCCCGCTCTCCCACTCCGCCGCATCGTCCCTCGCGCGCCACCTCGGCTACTCGGTGCACTACGTGCACGACCTGCCCGTGACCACGCGGTCCGTCACGGACGGCCGCCACGGCCGCATCTACCTGCCCATCCGCCACGACGGTGGGGACCGCCGGGTGGTGCTGCTCCAGGCGATCGCGGCCTCGGTGCTCGGCCACGACGAGCCCGGCGGCTACGCGGAGCTGCTGCGCCAGCGCGTCGAGGCGAACTACCTCGCGGCGGCGCTGATGATGCCCGAGGACTCCGCGATCCGGATGCTCCAGGAGGCGAAGGCGGCCAAGGAGCTGTCCGTCGAGGACCTGCGCGACGCCTTCTCGGTGAGCTACGAGGCCGCGGCGCACCGCTTCTGCAACCTCGCGACGGAGCACCTCGGGCTGCCGGTGCACTTCCTCAAGGTGAGCGCCTCGGGCGTGCTGTCGAAGGCGTACGAGAACGACGACGTGCGGTTCCCGCAGGACGCGCTGGGCAACGTCCTCGGCCAGCGCGTGTGCCGCCAGTGGAGCGCGCGCCAGGTGTTCGAGCGCGACGACCGCTACGGGATCTACCACCAGTACACGGACAAGCCCAACGGCACCTACTGGTGCACGTCGGCGGTGCAGACCGATGCCGGCGGGGACTTCTCGGTGTCGGTGGGCACCCAGTACGCGCATTCGAAGTGGTTCCGCGGACGCGACACCACCACGCGCCGCTACTCGAGCTGCCCCGAGCCCGGCTGCTGCGGCGAGCCCGCGCCCGGCCTCGCGGAGCGCTGGACCGACGCCGCGCGCCCGGCCGCGCGCATCAACTCGTCCCTGCTGGCCGCGACGCCGTCCGGCTCGGCGACCGGGATCGACCGCGTCGCCGTCTACGAGTTCCTCGAGCAGCACGCCCCCGAGGCCTGAACGCGTCCCTCCCCGGCTCGGCGCCATGTGTGAGCGAAGACACGCGCGGAGATCCTTCAAATCGACGTAAAGACTTGGTAACGTCCGTTGGCGTGAGCAAAGACGCCACCATCCGGACCCTGCGCCTCATCGGCGCGTCCATCATCCTGTCCGCGCTGGGCTTCCAGGCGTGGGCGGACCTCTCCTACGGGACCTTCACGTGGGGCCAGCTGCCGGGCTACTTCACGCCGCTCGCCAACCTCGCGGGCATCGTGGCGCTGCTCGCGGCCGCACGGCGCGGCCGGCCCGAGGCGCGCTGGGTCACGGTGCTGCGCGTGAACTCGGCGACGTACCTCGTCGTGGTCGGCGCGGTCTACTGGGCGCTGCTCGCACCGTTCACCACGCCGTACTACCCGTGGGCGAACGCGATCCTGCACGGCGGCTCGGGGCTCATCCTGGTGCTGGACTGGATCCTCATCGGCGGCCGCCGCAGGCTGCCGCTGAGCACCCTGTGGAGCGTCCTCGGCCTGCCGGCGGTCTGGGTGTCCTACCTGCTCTTCCGCGCGTTCCTCGACGGCTGGGTGCCCTACCCGTTCCTGGACCCGGCGCGCGGCCTCGCCGCGATCCTGGCGACGCTGGGCGCGATCGCCGCGGTGGGGCTCGGGGTCTCCGGCCTCCTGCGCGTGCTCGCGGTGCTCAGGCCGGCGACCTTCTGGCCGGTCCCGGTGCGTGCGCGCGTGAACGCGCGGGCTCCTCGCGACTGAGGGCGCCACCTCGGCCCTCAGGACGATGCGCGGGCTCGCCCTGCACCCGCGGCCCGCCGGGTCTACGTTGATTCAGGGGGGATCCCACCTGGCAGCACGGCCGAGGAGGTTCGCGATGGCATCCGAGCAGGGCGACCACGAGGACGGGGCGCCGGGGCGCCGCGCATTCACCAACGACTTCGACGACTTCGCCGAGCCGTGGTACACGATGCCCCCGGACAGCATGCCGCCGGAGATGGCGTACCAGATCGTCCACGACGAGGCGCTGCTCGACGGCAACGCGCGCCTCAACCTCGCGACGTTCGTCGGCACGTGGATGGACGAGCACGCCAACCGCCTGTACGCGCAGACGTTCGACAAGAACATGATCGACAAGGACGAGTACCCCAAGACCGCGGAGATCGAGACGCGGTGCTGGCGGATCCTCGCCGACCTGTGGCACGCGCCCGACCCGGAGCACGCGATCGGCACCTCCACCATCGGCTCGTCGGAGGCGGCGATGCTCGCCGGGCTGGCGCTGATGCGTCGCTGGCGCGCGCGCCGGCGCGCGGAGGGCAAGCCGACCGACCGTCCAAACCTCATCATGAGCGCCGCCGTGCAGGTGTGCTGGGAGAAGTTCTGCAACTACTGGGACGTCGAGGCCCGCCTCGTGCCGGTGTCGCTCGCGCATCCCACGTTCGACGGCAGCGACCTCGGCTCGTACGTCGACGAGAACACCATCGGGGTCGTCGCGATCATGGGGGTGACCTACACGGGCGCGTACGAGCCGGTCGCGGCGATCGCGAAGGCGCTCGACCGCGTCCAGGCCGATACGGGGCTCGACGTGCCCATCCATGTCGACGGCGCCTCGGGCGCCATGGTCGCGCCCTTCATCCAGCCGGAGCTCGCGTGGGACTTCCAGGTGGAGCGGGTCGTCTCGATCAACACGTCCGGCCACAAGTACGGGCTCGTCTACCCCGGGCTGGGCTGGGTGGTGTGGCGGACCCGCGAGCACCTGCCCGACGACATGATCTTCTCCGTCAGCTATCTCGGCGGCGACATGCCCACGCTCGCGCTCAACTTCTCGCGGCCGGGCGCGCAGGTGCTGCTGCAGTACTACCTCTTCCTGCGCCTCGGACGCGAGGGGTACGCCGAGGTCCACGGGCACACGCGGGACGTGGCGCTCTACGTCTCGGGGCAGATCGGAGCGATGGGGCCCTTCGAGCTCGTGAGCGACGGCAGCGACATCCCGGTCTTCGCCTGGCGGCTCAAGGAGGGCCACACCGACAACTGGGACCTCTACAACCTCTCCGACAAGCTGCGCGCCCGCGGCTGGCAGGTGCCGGCCTATCCGCTCCCCGAGGACATGCAGGACGTCACGGTCCAGCGCATCGTCGTCCGGCGCGGGCGCCGTGCCGTGGCGCGCGACTTCCTGGAGGACTTCCGGGCGTGCGTCGAGTACCTGGACGGGCTCGACGGTCCCATCCCGGTCGAACGGCCGGGCTCCGCCTTCCACCACTGACGCTCACGCGCGCGCGACGGCCGCGGTCGCGCCCGGGCGGACCAGCACCGCCGCGGCGAGGAAGCACAGCCCGCCCAGGACCGTGCCGAGGTTCGCCCAGAACAGGCTGACGAAGGTCGTGGTGTCGGGCACCACGTACGCGCCGATGGCCGACACCCCGAACGCGACCGACCCGACCATGTTGAGCCACGCCGCCTGCGGCGTGCGCGCCCGCACCTGCCAGAGCTCGTGCCGCCTCCGGGAGGCGGCGAGCGCGAGGCCGCCCGACACGAGGAAGGCGAGCGAGCCCCACGCGTTCGACCGCCACCCGATGCCGACGGCGTCCGGAGCCGCGATCGCCGCGAGGAGCGCCGCGAACGTGCTGACGTTGAAGAGCACGGTGCCGACGGACTGCACGGCGGCCGACCACCAGTCGTAGCGGTCCGCCGTCGAGGCGCCCCGATGGGGCGGGCGGCGGCCGCTCAGCAGCAGCTGGATGAGGCCCGCGGCGGTGAACAGCAGCGAGCCCGTGAAGAACGTCACACCGGTCGCCACCGCGCCCACGGCCTCGGCGTACCAGGGCAGCGCCCCGGCGATGAAGCACAGCGACCCGAGGCCGAAGCCCCACGCCTCCGCCCGAAGCCGGATGTACCTGCGAGGAGACACCTCGTCGCGCGGCCGATCGTCCATGCCTCGACTGTAGGACGGGAGGTCCCACGACGGCGGCGCGAGCGTCCGTGCGCACCGGTCGCAGGCACCCCGGATTCCCTACCGCATCGGCGACGCGAAGTTGCTTCTCGTAATCAATTTGTTATCTTCTTTCGAGATCTTCGAGGAGTACCGCTTGTTCTTCACCCGCCTTCCCTTCCCCCGCCGCGCCCAGCGCGCCGCCTCCGCCACCGTCGCCACCGGCGCGATCAGCCTGGGCTACGCCACCGCCGCGCTCGCCTCGCCGGCGGGCACCCCGGCCGATGCGGGCGACCTGCCCGCACAGCACCCGGAGACCGCGCAGACCGCCGAGCTGACCGTCGCGCCGATCTCGGCCGACACCGAGGCCAGCTGGGGCGGCGCGGAGATCCCCGAGGTGGAGGTCACGCCGCTGTGGGAGCAGCCCAAGCAGATCGCCAAGGCCCGGCGCCTCGCGTCGGACCCCGAGGTGGTCGCCACCGCCGCGGTGCACCTGCGGGCGGACGCGTCGCTCAAGGCCGACTCGCTGACGATCGTGCCCGAGGGCGCGGAGCTCGGCACGGACGCCGACGCGGTCACGCAGGGCAAGTTCACCCGGGTGTACACCGAGGACGGCCTCACGGGCTTCATCGCGACCCGCCTGCTCGACGACTACGTGGTCGAGGCCGTCGAGACCGCCGCGACCGCCAGCACGTCGAGCTCCTCGAGCGCCTCGACGAGCTCGGCCGCGGCCTCGGGAAGCTACGCGAGCATCGTCTCCGCGGCCCTCTCCCAGGTCGGGTCGGCCTACGCCTACGCCTCGGCGACGCCGGGCGCGTTCGACTGCTCGGGGCTCGTGTCGTGGGCCTACGCGCAGGTGGGCATCAGCGTCCCGCACTCGTCGAGCGCCATCCGCGCCGCCGGCACCGTCATCTCCTCTGCCGACGCCCAGCCCGGCGACATCATCTGGTCGCCCGGCCACGTCTCGATCTACCTCGGCAACGGCCAGCAGGTCGAGGCCGTCGGTCCCGGCAGCGGCGTCCAGCAGACCAGCATCTGGCAGTCGAGCCCGGTCTTCCTGCGGTACTGACGGTCCGCAACGCGTCGCGCAGGCGCGTCGGCACCGGTCGGCGGTCCCGGCCGGAACGCGATACGGTCGCGCCATGACCCACGTGTCCGGAACCCAGCTCACCCTCACCCACGGCGACCAGGTCGCCACGCTCGCCACGGTCGGCGCCGCGCTGCGCGCGTACACCGTCGGCGGGCGCGACGTCGTGGTGCCCTTCGGCGCGGACGAGATCGCACCGGCCTTCCACGGCATGGTGCTCGCGCCCTGGCCGAACCGCCTGCGCGACGGCCAGTACTCCTTCGGCGGCCTCGACCTGCAGGTCGCGCTCACCGAGCCCGCGCGCGGCACCGCTCTCCACGGCCTCGTGTGCTGGGAGGACTGGACCGTCGCGACGTCCGGCGAGTCCTCGGCCACCCTGAGCCTCGACCTCCCCGCGAGCCCCGGCTACCCGTTCCAGCTCGCTCTCGAGGCCACCTATGCGCTCTCCGACGAGGGCCTCACCATCACCACGGTCGCCCGCAACCGCGGCAACGCCCCCCTCCCCTACGGCGTGGGCTTCCACCCCTGGTTCGCTCCGGGCGGCACCCCGCTCGACGACTGCACGCTGCAGCTCGACGCCGCGTCCCGCGTGACCGTGGACGAGCGGCTGCTGCCCGCGGACGTCGTGCCGGTGGACGGCGACTTCGACCTCCGTGAGCCGCGCGCGCTGCCCGGCGTCGCCTTCGACGATGCGTGGGTGGACCCGATCCTCGACGCGGACGGCCGCTCGTGGGCCCGCCTGGGCTGGGCCGACGGCTCCACCGTCGAGATCTGGGCGGACTCCGAGGCCACGGCGTGGCAGATCTGCACCGGCGACGAGGTGCCCGGCGTGCGCCGCGCGGGCGTCGCGATCGAGCCGATGTCCTGCATCGCCGACGCGTTCCGCACCGGCGAGCACCTCGTCACGATCGAGCCCGGCGCGACCCACACGCTCGCCTGGGGCATGCGCCTGCGCTGAGCCGCCACGCTCGCACGACGCCCCCGCGACGCCTCGACGTCCGGGGGCGTCGTCGTCCCCGCTCAGGACACCGTGCGCCGACGTGCCACGCCGACGGCCACGAGGAGGCACCCGACGGCGGCGACGACCACCAGTCCCGCGATCGCCCCGCCGGCGGGCCCGAAGCCGAGGCATGACGCGAGGAGCCGGCGGGCGGCCTGGGTCGGCAGCAGCGCGACCCCGTCCAGCGCCGCAGGCACCGTCGAGGAGGTCCCCACCGCGAGCGTGGCGACCGCGACCACGACCGCGACCACGCGTCCCACCCCTCCGAGGGCCGCGGCGAGCCCCGCGTGGGCGATCCCGAACACCGCGCCGATCGCCGCGGCCGCCGCCGCGAACGCCACCCGTGAGCCCAGGCCGGCATCGACGAACCACACCACGGCCGCCGCCACGACCACCCCCTGCGCGAGCCCGGCCAGGCCCGCGGAGCGGATCGACCCGCCCGCGATCGCCCCGGTGGACGCGGCGGTCATCAGACGCCGGCGCGGCACCGCGCGGTGCGCCAGCGCGAGCGCGATCCCCCCGACCCACAGGCCCAGGACGGCGAACAGCGGCACGGACACCACGCCGTCCGGCGCCGGGTCCACGACCGCGTCCACCGGCCGTGCGGCCACCGTCGACAGGGTCGCGATGTCCTTCTTCGAGTAGGTGGGGATCTGGGCGGCCGCCTCGTCCAGCCCGTCGGCGAGCTGGCCCGCCCCGTCATCGAGCGAGGCCGCGCCCTCGTCGACGGAAGCGGCGCCCTCCGCCACCGAGGCGCCCCCGGCCGCCGAGTCCGCGGCACCGGACGCCACCTCGTCCGCGCCGGCCGCCGCATCGTCCACGCCCGTGACCAGGTCCGGCATGCTCGCGACGAGCGCCGCGTCGCCCGCCGCGACCCGATCCGCGCCGCCCGCCAGCGTCGCGACCGTCTGCTGCGCGGCCCGCACGCGGCCCTCGAGGACCGTCCCGCGTGCGCAGCCCGGCTGACGGGGGCGCGCGCACAGGTCGTCGACCAGGCCACCGAGCGCTTCCGCGGCACCGGCGAGCAGCACCGCCTCGGCGTCGAGCCCCGCCGCCACCTCGGCCGCGCCCGTCGCGAGCCGCGCCGTCTCGCCCGGGAGCGCCTGGACCGAGGCCGCGAGCGTGCCGAGCCCCGTCGCCAGCGCCGCCGCGCCCGCGTCCAGCGAGTCGAGCCCCGCGGCCAGCTCGTCCGCGCCGTCGGCGAGCTCGGCGGCTCCCTCCGCGAGGGAGTCGGCGCCCGCGGCGAGCTGCGCCGCGCCGTCCGCGGCCTGCGCGACCGAGTCCTGGATCTGGTTGAAGCCGTCGTACACGTTCGCGAGGTAGCGCGCGGTGAGCTGGGCGTTGAGGCTCGCCACGGCCGCCTCGGCCACGACGTCGGTCAGCGCGGGGTCGAGGAAGGCGGTCGCGGGCGTCGTCCGCACGTGGATCGTCGCCGCGACCGCATCCTTGGCCGGGCCCGACAGGGACGTCGCGTCGGCGGAGAACGACGGCGGGATCCGCACGATCGCGGCGTACCGGCCGGCGTCGAGCCCGGCGTCCGCGTCGGTCTGGTTCGTGAGCACCCAGGTGAAGTTGGGCGTCGACGGAGCGGGGCTGGCCGACGCGTCGGGTCCCGGGTCGTCGGGCGCGCCGGTACCCGCCTGCCCGCCGATGAGCTGCCCGGCGAACTCGCGGCCGAGGGGCACGAGCTGCCCCTGCACCTTGACGGGCGTGTCCGCGTTGACGACGGCCGCGGTGACGCGCTCGAGGTCCCCGGACGGCGCGGCGAGCGCCCATGCGAGCAGGCCCGCGACCGCGAGCGGCACCGCGAGGATCCCGAGCAGGGTCCTCCAGGACCAGGTCTCCGCGCCGGCGGTGCCGTCGAACGGCCGGGCGCTCATGCGGGCGCCCCCGCGACAGCCACGACGGGCACGCGGCCGAGGTCGGCCGTGTGGATCCTCACGCCTGCCGGGAGGAGCCCGACGATGTCGACCTCGTGCTCGTTCGCGACCACGACGGTGAGCGGCGCACCGGCGCGTGCGGAGACGTCCCGTCGGATGCCGTCCAGAGCGCGCGCGAGCGCCTGCCGGTCCGCGGCGTCGCGCATCGTGCCGATGCCGTCGATCGCGACGATCGCGGTGCGCGCCCCCGCCGCCGCATCCGCCAGCGCATCGGCCACATCACGCGCGACAGCGAGGTTCGCGTAGCCGGACCTGCGCCGGAGCGACGCGGCGCGCACGGGCAGCACCAGGCCGTCCACCTTGGCCGAGCCGGCGACCACGGGCACGCGTCCCGTGAGCCCGAGCAGCACGCGGGTCCGCTCGGCGGCGGACCCGCCCTCGACCACGAGCACCTCCCCGGGTGCGACGGTCGCGGCGAGCGGTCGCGCGTCCTCGGGCACGCCCGCGACCCGGACGCCCTCCAGGGCCAGGGCGAGGTCCGCGCCCGGCTGGGGCCAGTCCGCGAGGGCGTCCTCGGCGGTCAACCCGGTGCCCTCGACGTCGACGTGCGGCAGGATCCGGTCGAGCGCGGCGGGGAACCACCAGGTGGCGCGGCCGAAGAGCGCCGAGACCGCGGGGATCAGCGTCATCCGCACGAGGAACGCGTCGCATGCGACGCCCACGGCGAGCCCGAGCGCGATGGGCTGGATCGAGGCCTCGCCGCCGCGCACGAAGCCACCGAAGACCGCGGTCATGATGATCGCCGCCGCGGTGACCACCCGCGCCGACCCGACGAAGCCGTGGTGGATCGCCCGGCGCGGCTCGGGTCGTTCGAGGTACGACTCGCGCATGCGGCTCACCAGGAACACCTCGTAGTCCATCGCGAGCCCGAACAGCACGCCCATCACGATGATCGGCATGAAGCTGATGATGGAGCCCACGTGGGCGACCTCGAGGGGACCGGTCAGCGCGCCGTCGATGAAGACCAGCGACGTCACGCCGAACGCGAGGCCGATGGACAGCAGGTAGCCCAGCGCGGCCGTCACCGGGACGACGATCGAGCGGAAGACCATGGCCAGCAGCACGAGCGAGATCCCGACCACGAGCAGCGCGAACGGGACGAGGGCGCCGCCGAGCTGGTCCGAGATGTCGATCCCCACCGCGGTGTAGCCCGTGACGGAGAGCTCGACCGCGTAGTCCTCGAGCCAGGTCGGCTCCAGCGCGCGCAACGCGTGGACCACGCGCTCGGTCTGCTCGGAGTCGGGCGCGCCGTCCGGGATCGCCTGGATGATCGCGGTGTCGCCGGTCTGGTTCGGGGTCGCGAGGGCGATGGACGCGACGCCGGGGACGTCGGCGATCTGGTCGGCGATGTCGTCGACGAGCGTGACGGGGTCCGTGCTCTGGATGACCGAGCCGGTCACGAGCAGGGGTCCGTTGAAGCCGGGTCCGAAGTGCTCGCCGATGAGGTCGTACGTGGTGCGGCCCGGCGTGCCGTCGGGCAGCGAGCCCGCGTCGGGCAGGGCGAGCCGCAGGTCGAGCGCGGGCAGGGCCGCCGCGCCGAGCAGCCCGACCACGAGCACCACGGTGACGGCCGGCCACCGCGTGACGGCGCGGACCCAGTGCCCGAACACGCCGCCGACGGGCGCCTCGGGGGGCGGCTCCGGCGGCGGCTCCGCTGGCGGGGGCGGGTCGGCGCCCTCCGTCTCCCGCGCATCGTCCGGCGGGACCGCGTCGCCGCCCGCCGCATCGTCCCCGGCGTCGGCGGCCTCCTCGGGCGGGGGGTGCCCCGGTCGGAAGGGTCTCCCGACGGCGCGCCAGCCCGCGAAGCCCAGCAGCGCCGGCGTGAGCGTAAGCCCGATGAGCGCCGCGGCCGCCACGCCCGCGGCGGCCGCGATCCCCGTCACCGTGAGGAACGGGATCCCTGCGACCGACAGCCCGGCCAGCGCGATGATGACGGTGGTCGCGGCGAAGGCCACCGCCGAGCCCGCGGTGGCGATCGCGCGGGGCGCGGACTCCTCGGGCGTCATGCCCCGCCGGAGCTGGTCCTGATGGCGGCTGATGACGAACAGGGCGTAGTCGACGCCGACGGCGAGCCCGAGCATGACCGCGAGCAGCGGCGCGGTCGAGGTGATCGTGACCCACCGCGTCACCGCGAACACCAGCGCGACGGCGATGCCGACGCCGAGCGTCGCGGTGACCAGCGGCATCCCCGCCGCGACGAGCGACGCGAACGTGATCGCGAGGACCACGTAGGCGAGGCCGAGGCTGGTGACCTCGCTCGCGCCGATGCCCGGGTCGGTCTGCGAGAACAGCTGCCCGCCGACCGCGACCTGCGACCCGTCCGGAAGCTGCTTCTCGAGCTGGCGACCGGCTCGTTGCAGCGCGGACTCCGTCGACGGCAGCACCTCGGGCACCTGGACCGCGAGCTGGATGGGCACCAGCGCGGCCGCGTCGTCGGGCGCGATGTTGCTGCTGGTCGTGTCCCCGTACGGCGACGTCGCGCCTGCGACCTGGTCGATCTGCGCGATCTGCGCGACGGCGTGCTCGACGGCGTCCCGGAAGCGTTCGGTGGTGACGTCGCCGCCGGCGGGTGCCACGGCGATCAGCTGCGCGGACGTCCCGGAGAACTGCGGGAACGTGCGCGCGAGCGCGTCGAGCGCGTCCTGCGACTCGGTGCCGGGGAACGTGTAGCTGTTGTTGGTGCCGGTGCCCACCGCGGCGGACAGCGCGATCGCGGCGCCCAGCACCACGATCCAGCCCACGAGCACGAGCCGACGCGCCTCGTAGGCCCACCGGCCCAGGGCGAAGAGCATCGCGGACATCGGCTCACCTCGCTCCGCTCGCACCGGCGGGGAGGCGCCCCAGTGAGAGGAATCGTCACGAATGCTGCGCGTTCGTCAGGCTACGCCCGGCCGATGGTCGCGGCAACGGGAGCCGCGGCGGCGCTAGATCTCCGTGAGCGCGAGCCCGTCGATGTCGCGCTGCTCCCACTCGTCGAAGGGGTCGTCGGCGACCGCGGCGCGCGCGATCGGCGCGAGGCGCTCGAAGTCCTCGCGCGACTCGAAGATCGCGAGCCCCACGAGCCGGTCCGAGCCCGCGTCGGCGAGCGTGTGGATCGACGTGAGCCCGGCCTGGCCGCGGATCGCGGCGCCGTAGCGGTGCATCGAGTCGATGAGCGCCTCGCGGTGCTCCGGGTGGGGGTGATGGACCGACATCAGCACGAACATGAGGCCACCCTAGATCGGCCGGCTCAGTCGCGCTCGACCCACCGGTCGATCGCCCACACCAGGGCGAACGCGAGCCCCGGCTCGACGCCGTCGAGGATGTCGATCGTGTACTTGTCGCGGACGGTCACCCACTTCTGGGTGATCTGCACCGCGACCGTGCCGTCCTCCTTGCGCAGCGTGTAGTCCTTCTCGATCACGTTGCCCTCGAGCAGCCACTCCTCGCCCGTGGCAAGGGAGACCTCGATCTTGTCCTTGACGAACTTGAAGGGCTGCGCGTGGAGGTGGGCCGCCTGGGTCCCCTCGGGATCGGTGACGTCCATGCGCTTCGGGATGCCGAACATCCTCCCGGTGACCTCGAACAGCAGCGCGCCGTCGGGCCCCTGCACGTCGGCGCGCGGCCGCGGCCCCGCCTTGCCGTCCACGAAGAAGAGCTGCTCCTCGGTCTCCGGCTCGAGGATCGCGAAGTCGCGTCCCATGCCGAACTTGCTCTTCATCAGGTAGCGCGTGTACCCCTCGGCAACGGGCGGCAGTGCCATGGTGTGCTCCAATGACGTCGGTGCGGCCACGGTAGCGCCGCCGCGCGAGGGATGCCAGGGACGATGCGGAGAGTCGCGCGTTACTCGCGGCCCTCGTCGAGCGGGATCAGCATGGTCCGGAACTCGTCGGCGCCGGCATGCAGCGCCCAGATGCGGTCCGCGACCTCGTCGAGCGTGTAGCGCAGCTTCGGGATCGCGCCGGGGATGACCAGCTGGACCACGCGCACGCCCTCCTCCGCGAGCGCATCGTGCAGCATCTCGCCGTACGCGCTCTCGGCGGGGAACGCGACCGAGGTGCCGGCGAAGCCCGCACGCGCCTGCACGGACGTCCCGCCGTTGATGAGGACGATGCTGCCCTCGCCCGCCGCTCGCATCGCGGGCAGCACGGCGCGGGCGGCGTGGATGAGGCCGAGCGCGGAGAACCGGAGCGCCTCGAGCGCGAGGTCGGGCGTGAGGTCGAGGACGGGCTTGAGGTAGTCCCGCGACGGCAGCGGGCTGTACTGGAGCGCGGTCACCGGGCCGAGCTCCGCGGCGGCGCGGCCGAGCGCGGCCTCGAGCGAGTCGCCGTCGCGCACGTCGGCGGCGTAGCCGCGAGCCGTGACGCCGTCCGCGGCGAGCTCCTCCGCGAGGGCGTCGAGCCTGCCCTGGTCGCGCGAGATCAGCGCGACGGAGAAGCCCTCGCGGGCGAACCTCCGTGCGACGGCGGCACCGAGTCCGGGTCCTGCTCCGACGATGGCGAGCGTGGGCATGCGTGTCTCCTTCGACTGCTGGGGGGCTCGCCTCCGACCCTAGCGCGCGCCGTCGCCCGTCTTCGAGCCGCCGTCCCCGCCGTGGTCGTCCTTGCTGCCGCCATGCTTTCCATCGTCGCGCGACGCGTCCCCGTCGCCCTTCGCGTCCCCACCGTCACCGTCGTCCGCGTCGTCGTCCTCGCGTCGCCTCGCGGCGAGGGCGCCGGCCTGCGCCGAGTGCGCGGCGGTCGCCGTGCCGAAGTAGAAGGCCGCGACGGCGGTCACGAGGGTGCCGACCGTGGTGACGAGCTGCTTGGCGATGTCGTCCGAGGTCGCGGTGTTGCGCGACGGCGGGTACAGGATCACGTCGTAGACCGTCTCGCCGTCGACGAGGCGCGGCGTGGCCTCCTTCAGGAGCTCCGTCGGGATGCCGTTGTAGCGGTCCTGAGTGATGCCGGTGAGCTCGCGCACGTCGGCGGTGTCGGCGGTCTGCTGGGTGCTGTTGAAGATGAAGATCGCGGCGATGAAGAACAGCATGATGAGCAGCAGCGCGATCACCGCGCGGATGCTGCCGGCGGGCAGGCCCATCGCCTGCGACGCGTCGTGCAGCTTGAGTCGCTTGAGGACGACGGCCAGCGCCGAGATCACGAGGACGAGCACCACGGCCGCCGCCACGAAGACCAGCGACAGCGCGGCCTCCGGGCTGTCCTGCGTCTCGGTGGCGAGGCGTCCGAGCAGGTAGACCGAGGCCCCCAGGACGCCGACGGAGATCACGGCCGACAGGAAGAGCGCCCACAGCGCCGAGTACCGCGGCGTCGCCGTCGCGTCGTGATAGACCCACCGCCTGAACCAGCCGCGCACGCCTGCCATGACAACCCCCTTGGCCCCGCTGCGAAGGGTGATCCCCTCCACTGTAGGTCGGATGCGCGGGCGGGGCGCGGCGTGCGGCGGGGCGGCACGACGGGCCCCTCCTCGCGGAGGGGCCCGGAGGACGGCACGCTAGGCCGCCGCAGGGTGCTCGATGTGGTCGACGACGCGGTCGAGTCGCGCCTGGACGCGCGCGATCATGGACTTCCGGCCGAGCCGGTAGCTCAGGGTCACGTCGGGCACGCGCACCTCGACGCCGATCCGCGTGCCCCCGTCCTCCGGCATGAACGTCCAGATGAACGTGTCGGGCGGGAAGCCGTGGTGCGGTGCGTGGTGCCCCCGCATCCAGAGGGTCGGAACCGCCTCGAAGACGATCCGCTCGTCGGGGACCTCCTCCGTGAAGGTGAAGGCGACATCCTCGTCCAACGGGAACGGGGCCGGGTACCGCAGCTGCGCGGTCGTGCCGGGACCCTTCTCGGTGACCTGGGCGTCGACGACCTCGATCGGGTCGCCGTCGTGGAGCTTGCGCGGGTCACGGCAGTACTCGAACACCGTGTGCACGGGTGCGTCGACGTGGGCCGAGAGCGCGAAGTAGGGCTGCGTCACAGTCATGTTGCTCACCCCCTCTCGTGACCGAGACGGTGGTGGTGCGCCCACCTCTCCAGCCTACGTCCGTGGCGCGTCGACGGCGTGCGGGCGGCTCACCCGGCGTCCGCGATCCAGCCCGCGAAGCCGAGCTGGATCTGCTGGTCGTAGTAGCCGGCCGCCACGTAGAGGTCGAGCTCCAGCCCCTCCAGCCCGTCGTCGCCGGTGAAGCGCGCCTGCCCCATCCAGATCGGGTCGATGTAGCGCGCCTGCGGGAGCACGCTGTTGTAGCTCATCGCGGCCGCCAGCTCCCCGCTCCACGTGCCGTCGTCCGCCGTGAGGACGGCGTCGTCGCTGCTCGCCCAGCCGCCGATGGCGGCGTCCGCGACCGTCTCGTCGACCTGCATCTCGAGCAGGCCCGACACACGAGCGTCCGTCGCGTCCATCTCGCATGTCCACCGGGCGGTCACGGTCATCTCCTCGCCGCTGTCGCGGACGGTCTTGCCGGCGGGGTCGCAGATCGCGGTGCCGTTCACCGGCGTCGCCCCCTCGGGCACCGATGTCGAGCCGGGATCGGACCCGCCGCACGCGGCGAGCACCAGGACCGCTGCCAGGATCGTCGGAGATCGCATGATGGTCCCCTTCCTCGGGGACCCGCCTCCATTGTCCCGCCGCTCGCCCGGCCGCGCAGGACGGCTCGGGGCGGCCACCCGCGGGCGCATCCGCTAGTGTCACGCTCACCCACGGACCACTCGCGACGGAGCCACGGCACGCATGGAACAGCTCGACACGATCGTCATCGGAGCCGGCGTCGCCGGCCTCACCGCGGCCCGGCTGCTGCACGGCGCCGGGCGCCGCGTCGCCGTCCTGGAGGCCCGGGACCGCGTCGGCGGGCGGGTCTGGACGGACCGGTCCGCCGGGAACGTCACCGACCTGGGCGCCTCGTGGATCCACGGGGTGGACGGCTGCCCGGTCGCCGCCGCCTCCGAGGCGTTCGGGATGCGCACGATCGAGTTCACCGTCGGCAGCTATCAGCCGGACGGCCGTCCGATCGCATACTTCTCCCCCGACGGCAGCCGCCTACCGGACGATGCGGCGCGGGCCTTCGCCGCCGACGTCCGGGCGGTCGACGCGACGCTGCGCGACGTGATCGAGCGCTCGGAGCCGCTCGACTCGTACCGCGACGTCACCGAGCGGGCGCTGGCCGCGCAGGGCTGGGACGAGGAGCGCGCCGCGCGGGTGCGGGAGTTCCTCGAGCACCGCACGGAGGAGCAGTACGGCGCGTGGATCGAGGACCTCGCCGCGCACGGGCTCGACGACGACGCGGTCGACGGCGACGAGGTGGTCTTCCCCGGCGGCTACGACCGGCTCCCCGGCGCGCTGGCCCAGGGGCTCGACGTGAGGCTCGGCCACGTCGTCACCCGCGTGCGATGGTCGGACGACGGCGTGCTCGTCGCGACGGTGCACGGCGAGCGCCGCGCCGCCACCGCCGTGCTGACGGTGCCGGTCGGGGTGCTGCAGGGCGGGGACCTGACGATCGAGCCACCGCTGCCCGCGCCCGTCGCGGGCGCGCTCGGGCGTCTCACGATGAACCGCTTCGAGAAGGTGGTGCTGCGCTTCCCCACCCGCTTCTGGGGCGACGACGTCTACGCGATCCGCCAGCAGGGGCCCGAGGGACGCCGCTGGCACTCGTGGTACGACCTCACGCCGCTGCACGGGACCCCGACGCTGCTCACGTTCGCCGCCGGCCCGACGGCGCGCGAGATCGAGGGCTGGGACGATGCGCGGGTGGCCGCCTCGGTGATGGAGCAGCTCCGGCGCCTCTACGGCGAGGCGGCGGAGGACCCGACCTCCGTCCAGGTGACGGCATGGCACGCGGACCCGTTCGCGCGAGGCTCCTACGCCTACATGACGGTGGGCGCGACCACGGCGGACCACGACGACCTCGCGACGCCGGTCGGCGGCGTCCTGCACGTGGCCGGCGAGGCGACCTGGACCGACGACCCCGCGACTGTGCCCGCCGCGATGCTCTCGGGGCATCGTGCCGCGGAGCGCATCCTCGGCCGCGACGTGCCGATCGAGCGGTTGTGGTCGCGGGTCTGACGGGGCACGGGTCCGGGCCGCACCCGCGGCCCGGACGGTGACGAGGCCGCTAGGCCATCGCCTCGATCTCGCGCTTGAACGTCTCGAGCGCGTCCTCGACGTCCCGATCCCCGTGTCCGAGCACGGCGTCGAACGCCTTCATCAGTCGCGAGGCGTCCCAGTCGAAGGTCAGCGCGGTGCCCCCAGCCTCGGGCTTCACGGCGTAGGTGAAGACCGGCCCGCGCGACGAGTGGTCGACGACGCGCTCGCCGGGCAGGAACTCCTCCCGCGTGAAGGTGGCGTGACGGCGCATGCCCATGGTGCGGTACTCGACCGTGTACGAGCTCACGTGTCCGTCCTCGGCGCGAGCGACCTCACCCAGGTGCATGTGATAGCTCTCGGGCATGGCGGCGATCAGGTGGGCCGGGTCCGCGGCGTAGGCGAACACCTTCGCGGGAGGCGCGTCGACCCCGATCACGTGGTGATGCTTGCTGGCGACCATGGCAGTCGCCTCCTCTCCAGGACGGCGTGCCGCCGGAGGACGCGGCGGCATCGAAGCACCGCCCTCGCTCTCCAGACTTCTCGCGCACCTGCGCCCCGCAAGGGACGTTGGTCCCGGCCCCGATCCATCCGGGGATCAGGCCCGGCGGTCGTCGAAGCCGAGCGTGATGCCGCCGTGCGCCGACGTGCAGATGAGGACGAGTCCGTCGCGCTCGGCCGTGCCGGTCGCCAGCCCGGTCGCACGCTCGGGCCGCACGGACCCGGCCGCGGCGATGGCCTCGTCGACGATGGCGGGGTCGACCCCCAGCGTGTCCGCGAGGTGCGTCGCGAGAGCGACGAGCTCGGCGCGCGCGACCGCGCCGTCGGCATCGAGGAGCAGCAGGCCGTCCACGGTGTCGGCGACCCGGCCGCCCAGGTCGATGAAGTGCTCGACCTCGGCGATGTTCGCGTCGAACGCGCGATCCAGCGCGCTGCCCACCGCGGCTGCTGCCGGTGCCGCGGCCACTGCGGCCCCCGGCACCCCGACTGGGCCGCCGCCGGGGATCGCGCATGCCACCAGGGTCACCGCGAGCGCGACCGCCACCCCCAGCACGCTCCCGTTCCTCAGTCCTCCGCCGCCGTCCGTGCTGGCCATGTCGTCCCGTCTCCCTCGTGCCCGCGCCGCCGGTCGGCGACGAGACCAGCCTGGCGAGCGCGGGTCCGCGCCGCATCGTCCACCCGCAGGCTTCGCGATGTACCGCGTCCGTCGTAGCCGGGCCTACGCGGGAGGCTCGGGCAGCGCGCACACGGCGCCCTCCGAGAAGCCCGCCGCGCCCAGGTCGAGCGCCACGCCGTAGCGGCCGCGCATGTTCTCGAGGGCGACCTGGTGGGTGAGCTCGAGGATCTGCCGCTCCGTGAACCTCTCGCGCAGGGCCGCGAACAGCTCGTCCGGCACCACCGCGGGGGTCCGCGTCATCCCGACCGCGAGGTCGATCACGAGCCGGTCGGTCTCGTCGAACAGGTCGCTGGTCTTATAACGCGGCAAGGCGAGCAGCTCGTCGTCGCTGAGCCCGCGGTTGCGGACGATCTGCGACCCGAGGTCGATGCAGTACGGGCAGGTGACCATCGTCGACGCCTTGAGGGTCGCGAGCGCCATGTACCGGTCGTCGACCGTCATGGGCCGCGCGGAGGCCTGCTCCATCCGCCCGTACGCGCGCAGGAGGCGCGGGGCGTGCGCGTACACCTCGAGGGGCTCGACGGCGCGCTCGGGGTTCCGCCCCGAGGCGGCCGCGAGCCCGCGCCGCGTGAAGAACATGATCGCGCGCGTCCCGGGGCCGCCGCGCACCTTCGTCAGACGAACCATGGCTCCTCCGCACCCAGGCTACGTCGGACCCGACCGCCTTGCGGAGCCGCGGCACCGGTGCTGGAATGGTCGGGACGCAGCGACGCCGGCGCACCGACCAGGGGGGACGGGAAGCGCATGAGCAGCAACGAGCACGCCTTCGAGGTGCCGACGATGGCGCCTGCGTCCGCGACCCGCCTCCCCCGCCCGCTCGAGCGGCACCGGCGCGCGAGGCGCGCCGCGCGTGCGGCCTCGACCGCCGCGCCCGAACCCCAGGCCGTCAGCGGCCGGATGCCGGCCTGGGCGCGCATCCCCGGAGACGAGGCCGGCACCCCACAGGAACGGTCCCCAGCATGGCCACCACCACCAGCAGCACCCCCACCCCCTTCTCGGTCGACGCGGAGAGGCTGAGCGAGCTCGGCGCGGTCTTCCGCGGTCCCCTCGTCACCCCCGGCGACCCCGGCTACGACGACCTTCGGCGGCTCGACAACGCCGCCATCGATCGCCGCCCCGCGCTGATCATCCGGTGCACCGGACCGGCCGACGTCATCGACGGCGTCAACCTCGCGCGCACCACCGGCGCTCCCCTGGCGATCCGCTCCGGCGGCCACCACGTCGGCGGGCACGGCTCGGTCGACGACGGGATCGTGCTCGACCTGCGCGACATGAACGGCGTCTGGGTCGATCCCGCGAACCTCACCGTCCGCGTGCAGGGGGGCGCCACCTGGGGCCAGGTCGACCGCGAGACCCAGGTCTTCGGGCTCGCGGTGCCCGGCGGCATCGTGTCGTCGACCGGCGTGGGCGGCCTCACCCTCGGCGGCGGCGTCGGATGGCTGGTCCGTCGGTGGGGGCTCAGCTGCGACAGCCTGCTCTCGGCCCGGGTGGTCCTCGCCTCGGGCGAGCTCGTCACCGCGAGCGAGACCGAGAACGCGGACCTGTTCTGGGCCATCCGCGGCGGCGGCGGGAACTTCGGCGTCGCGGTCGAGCTGACGTTCCGGGCGCACCCGCTCGGGCCGGAGATCGCGGCGGCCTTCGTGCTCCATCCGCTCGCCGGCTCCGAGGACGTGCTGCGCGGCTGGCGGGACCTCGCCGTCGACGCCGACGAGACGGTGACCTCGCGCGCCATGCTGTGGGCGATGGCCGACGACGAGACCGTGCCGCCGCCGGCACGCGGCAAGGAGGTCCTCATCATCGGCGCCGTCTATGCGGGCGACGCCGCGGAGGGCCGGGAGGTGCTCGCCCCGTACCGCGCGCTCGGCGAGCCGCTCGTCGACATGAGCGAGCTCCTCACCGACTACCGGTTCCTCCAGTCGGCGTTCGACGGCGACGACACCCCGGTGCACTCGTACTGGAAGTCGCTCTACCTCGACCGCCTCACCGACGACGCCCTCGCCTTCATCTACGCGCGCGCGCTGGAGCGCCCGGACCCGAGCATCCTGGTACACATCCCCGCGATGGGCGGCGCGTGCGCGCGCACGGCCGCGGACGCCACCGCCTTCGGGGATCGGAGCGCGCCGTTCATGCTGAGCTTCGACGGCATGACGCAGGACCCCGCCAAGCTCGCCGAGGTGCGCGACTGGGTGCGCGCGAGCGTCGAGGCGGCGCGCGAGCTCGACGGCGCCGGCGGGACCTACCTCAACTTCGTCGGGGACGATGCGTCGGACCGTCAGGTGGTGCACGAGCAGTTCGGCGCGAACTACGGACGGCTGCGCGAGGTCAAGCGCCGCTACGACCCCGGCAACCTGTTCCGCGTCAACAACAACATCCCGCCGGCCTGAGCGCTCAGACGGGCGGGACGAAGTCCGCGGGCACGACGAGCACGGGCACGCGCGCGAACTCGATCACGTGGAGGGTGTGCGAGCCGATGCCCGGCAGCACGTGGCCCGGCCGCTCCATGCGCCCGAGCACGATCATGCTCGCCCCGCACGCGGCGGCCTCCGCGAGGAGGCGGGACGCTATCCGCCCGTGATGGAGCACCGCCTCGGTGGCGACTCCCGCCTCCTCGGCGCGCCGGGTCACGTGCGCGAGCGCGGCCTCGCACGCGCGCTCGTGGCCGCGGATGAGGGCCTCCTCGGCGGCGAGCCCGTGCGCCGCGCCCTCGTGGTCGACGACGGCCACGAGCCGCAGGTTCGCGCCGGTGCGGCGCGCGTGCGCGATCGCGACGTCGGCTGCCGCGAACGATGCGGCGGAGTCGTTGATCCCGACGAGCACAGTGGTCACGGCGTCGCCCCTTCACGGGTCCCCCGCTGTCGCGCGGGACGCGCGCCGTCCGCGGCCCACCGCACGCGCAGGCTCTCCTCCCGCTCGAGCTCCTCGAGCGCGCCCTCGATGCGCTCGAGCTCGGCCTCGAGCGCGGGGATCCACCGGTGCTCGATCGCGCGTCGCCGGGTCCGGGTCGCCACCAGCTCCGCGTGCATCGTGACCGCCGCGCGCCGCACCGCCGCATAGGCCACCGCCGCCTCGAGCGCGGCACCCATCGCACGGGACGCGTACGCGAGCGCCGAGCCGCCGCCGGCCGGTCGCGGCGGGGTGCCGTCGAGGCGCGCCTCGTTCGGGAACTCGATGCCCATGACCCGGCCGGGCTCCACGGTCACCCGGGGTGGACGAGCCGGCGCGGCCGCGTGCAGCGCGTGCCACCCGTCGAGGGCGGCGGCGCGTCGCGCCCAGCGGTCCGCCTCATGGGCCGCGTCCTCCCACTCCGCGCGGAGGTCGTCGGCGCGCAGCAGGAGGCGCTCGTGCTCGGCGGCGACGATGCGCTGCTTGCGCTCGAGCAGCCCGACCCCGTGCCGCGCGACCGCGAGGCGTCGGCGCACCCGTAGCCGGGCTGCCCGTCCGACGTCACCCATGGGCCTCCTCCTCGTCGATCGGGAGGCGGCGCTCGAGCATGTCGGTCGGCACCATCGTGAGCTCCTGGCGCGGCAGGGTCGCCAGCGCGCGCCACGCGCGGTCCAGGGTGTCGTCGAGGGTGCGCGTCTCGTCGTCGCCCTGCTGCAGCAGACCCCTCTCGAGCGCGTCGCGGTAGGCGAGGTAGCGCCGGTCGGTCTCCCCGAGCGCCGATGCGCCGACGAGCTCCGCGAGGGCCGCGGACTGCCGCGCGCGGGCGAGCGCCGCGAGCACCTGTGCCGCCACGTCGAGATGGTCGTCCCGGGTGCGTCCGGGCCCCGCGCCGTGGCGCATGAGCCGAGACAGCGAGCCGAGCGTGTCGACCGGCGGGTACACCCCGCGCGCCGCGAGCTCCGGCGACAGCACGATCTGCCCCTCCGTGATGTAGCCGGTGAGGTCGGGGACGGGATGGGTGATGTCGCCGGCGGGCATCGTCAGCACGGGCACGACGGTGACCGAGCCGTCACGGCCCCGCACACGCCCGCACCGCTCGTACAGGCTCGCGAGGTCGCTGTAGAGGTAGCCGGGGTAGCCGCGCCGTGCGGGGATCTCGCGGCGCGCGGCCGAGACCTCGCGCACGGCCTCGGCGTAGTTCGTCATGTCGGAGACGACGACGAGCACGTCGGCGCCCTCCTCGAAGGCGAGGTGCTCGGCCACCGTGAGGGCGAGGCGGGGCGTGAGGATGCGCTCGATCGCGGGATCGTCGGCGGCGTTGAGCAGGAGCACGAGCTCGCCGGTGGCGGTGCGCTCCTCCAGCCGGTCGCGCACGTATGCGATGTCCGCGTGCGTGAGGCCCAGCGCCGCGAAGACCACGCGGAACTGCTCCCCCGCGCAGGTCGCGTGCGCGGCGATCTGCGTCGCGAGCCGGAGGTGCGGCAGGCCCGCCACCGAGAAGATCGGCAGCTTCTGGCCGCGCACGAGCGTGGTGAGCGCGTCGATCACCGACACCCCCGTGACGACCGGCTCGTGCGGCGCTTCACGCTCGACCGGGTTGAGCGGCGATCCCGTCACCGGGGCGAGACGCCCGCCGGTGATGGGCGGGCCGCCGTCGAGGGGCGCGCCGCGGCCGTTGCACACGCGGCCCAGCCACCCGGGGCCCACCTCGATGCGCAGCGGCTGCCCCGCGAAGCGCACGTCGACCGCGCCGGGCGCGATCCCCGCGGTGCCCTCGAACACCTGGACCGTCGCCTCGTCGCCGTCGAGCTCGAGCACGAGCCCGTGACGCACCCCGTCGGCCGCCACCACGTCCGCCGACTCATCCCACCCCACACCGGCGGCGCCGCCGACGACCAGCAGCGGCCCACGCATGGCCCGTACGTCCCGATGCGCGACGCGGGTCCCGGCGAGCGTCACCGTCCACGTCCCGGTGTCGGTCGCGCGCGACCCGGCGGTCATCGCAGGCCCCCGATCGTGGCGAGCATCCGCTCGCGGATCGCGGCGACCCCGTCGGCGTCGTCGGGACCGACCGCCTGAGCGGCCCGCAGCACCGGCCCGACGTCGACCGCCTCGATGGCGGTGGCGGTGACGCCCCGCGCGACCCCGGCGTGGCACGCGTCGACGCAGGCGAGGACGAGGTCGAGCAGGGCCGCACCCTTGCGGTCGGAGCACGTCGCGTCGTTCGTGCTGAGCGCGTTCTGCGCGAGCACCGCCTCGCGCAGGAGCCGCCCCCCGAGCACGATCACCCGCTCCCGGCCCGGGAGGGAGTTGACCCCGATGACCTCGGCGAGGGACGCGAGGCGGTCCGCCTCCGCCAGGATCTCCAGCGCGGTCGCGCGGCGGGCCGCCCACTCGGCGTCGCCCTGGACGGCCTGCCACCGGGCCAGGCCCTCAGCGTCGCGCGCGAACGACCCGCCCCAGTGCACCGCGGGATAGTGACGCGCGTACGCCAGGTCGCGGTCGAGGGTCCACATCGACCGGACGAAGCGCTGGGTGATGGTGGTCACGGGCTCGGAGAGGTCGCCGCCGGGAGGCGACACGGCGCCGACGACGGTGACGGACGCATCGTGCCCGCCGAGCGTCGTGACGCGGCCCGCACGCTCGTAGAACGCGGCGAGCTCCGACGCGAGGTCCGCGGGGAAGCCCTCCTCGGCGGGCAGCTCGCCCCGGCGGTTCGCAAACTCCCGCAGCGCCTCCGCCCAGCGCGACGTCGAGTCCGCGATCACCACCGCGTCGTACCCCATGTCGCGGTAGTACTCGGCGATCCCGATTCCGGTGTAGATGCTCAGCTCGCGGGCCATCATCGGCATGTTCGACGTGTTGGCGACGACCACGGTGCGGTCCATGAGCCTGCCGCCGGTCCGCGCGTCGACCAGGCGAGCGAAGTCGTCGAGCACGTCGGCCATCTCGTTCCCCCGCTCGCCGCAGCCGACATAGACGATCACGTCGGCGTCGCACCACTTCGCGATCTGCTGCAGCAGCATGGTCTTCCCGGTGCCGAACCCGCCGGTCACCGCCGTCGCGGCACCGCGGGCGACCGGGAACAGCAGGTCGAGCACCCGCTGCCCGGTATGCAGCGGGGCCACGTCCGAGTGCCGCTCGCGCACCGGTCGCGGCCGCCGGAGCGGCCACCGCTCGGTGAGACGGACCTCGCGCCCGGCGACCGTCGCGACGTGATCGCGGGTGCCGAGCTCCCCCTCCTCGGCCAGCCAGGTGAGCGTGCCGCCGTGCCCCGCGGGCACCATGACCCGATGCTCGACGGCGCCCGCGCCCGGCACGGTGCCGAGCATCTCGCCCTCGCGGACCGTGTCCCCCACCCGCGCCGACGGGACGAACCTCCACCGGGCCTCGGCGCCCGCGTCCGCGGCCTCGACGGATCGCTCGGGTCCGAGCCACACGGGCGCGTCGGTGAGGGGGCGCATGAGGCCGTCGAACGCCCGTCCCAGAAGCCCCGGGCCGAACAGCCCGGTCAGGGGACGGCCGCTCGGCTGCGCCGGGTCCCCCACACGGAGGCCGCCCGTGTACTCGTATGCCTGCAGGGTTGCGCGATCGCCCTCGATCGCGACGACCTCGGCGCTGATGCGGCCCGCGCCCAGGTGCAGGATCTCCCCCATCGTGACGCCTGCAAGCCCGCCGGCCTCGACCAGCGGGCCGCTCACGCGGACCGTGCGGCCCTGACCGACGGGGGCGGACGTCGACCCGCTCACGACGTCCACAGCGCCGCCACCTCGTCGCTCATCGAGTCGAGCGTCGCCCGCGCGAGCACCGGCAGCCGCAGGTCGAGCATGCGCGTGCCCGCGGTCGCGACGATGCCTCCCTCCGGGGCCTCCTCGACCACGGCCGCCGGGCCCAGCACGGCCCGCGCGCGGTCCGCCAACGCGTCACGCAGCCCGGGGTACGCGGGATCGGCCCGCAGCGCGGAGGCGCGCTCGAGGATCCGGGCCTCGAGGCGCCGGCGCAGGTCCTCCCGACCGCGCAGCTCGCGCTCGTGCGCGGTGCGGCGGGCTCGTGCCGAGCGCAGCGCCGCGTCGGAGCGTGCCGCGGCGGTCCCGGCCTCGACCGCGCGCCTGACGATCGCCTCCGCCTCGCCGTGCGCGTCGTCGAGGAGCTGGCGGGCTCGGCTCTCCGCCTCCGCGTCCGCCTCCCGCGCCGCGGCCTCCGCTCGCGCGCGGATCGTCGCGCGCAGCGGCGCGAGCGACGCGTCCGCGCCCGGGGCGAGCGTGCTCATGGCGGCATCACCACCGTCAGCGGCGACCCGAGGTCGTCGACGCGGGCGCCGAGCGCGGACGCCGCGGCGGGCGCCAGGACGACGAGCCCCACCCCGGGGCCGAGCGCGTCCCACGCCGCGCGGACCTCGTCGGGCGACGCGGCCACGCGGACGTCGACGCCGGCCAGCGCGAGCGCGCCGACGGCCGGGCGGTCGCCGAGCGCGACGACGACACCCTCCACGCGCGGGACCGGATCGTTCATGCCTGTCCGATCAGGATGATCGCGATGATGAGGCCGTAGATCGCGATGCCCTCGGCGAGGCCGACGACCACCATGGCACGGCCGAACATCTCGGGCCTCTCGCTCATCGCGGCGAGCGCAGCGGAGCCGGTGTAGGCGACCGCGATCGCGGCACCGATCGAGGAGCCGGCGACGGCGATCGCCGCCGCGATGAGGGCGGAGCCCGAGGCGCCGCTGCTCGCGGCATCGGATGCCGCGGCCGCGGCGGGTGCGGCCGCGGTCGCCGCGGGTCCGGTCAGCAGCACCAGCGCGGCGCCGACGAGCACCGCGAGGTTCGCGGCGAGGAGGGTGACGACGCCCGCCTTCCGGCGGCGTCGGAGGAGCATCGTCGCGGCGACCGCGACGATCGCGAGGACGGGCAGCGCCGCCCACCAGACAGTCATGGCTCGGTCCTTTCGGTTGGCCGGGGGTGCGGCACCAGGTCGCCGGGGTCGGATGCGGGCAGCGCCGGCCGCCACGGCCGGAACGCCCGGCCCTCGCCGACGAACACGCGGGAGAAGAGCTCGTAGTACTCGAGCCGCAGGGCCTGGATCCCCGCGATGAGCGCCTCGAGGCCGAACGTGACGGCGTTGCCGATCACGAACACGAGCACGGCGGCCACGGCGCCCCAGCCGGGCCCCCACAGCGCGGTGGTCCCCGCCCAGATCACGGCGAGGAGGGCGGCGTGGGTGAGCCCGAAGGCGGCCAGACGCGCGAACGACACCACGTTCGAGGCGAGGCGGCTGACGCTGTCGAACGACTCGATGCCCGCCTCGAGGACCCCGGCCGCACCGCCGCCGGAGCTGGACAGGACGCCGATGAAGATGAGCACCAGCGCGGTGAGCGCCAGCGCGGCGCCGGCCACGATCAGGGGCGTGATGGCGGCGGCGAGGCCCCACGCGAGCAGGGCGAGCGCGACGAACAGGCCGGCGCCCGCGAGCCCGGAGCGGGCGTAGAGGGCGTAGCCCCAGCCGCCCTCGCGGACGCGGTTGACCGCGCCCGTCGCGTACGACCCCGCGAGCAGCACCGCGCCGATCGCGACGGCGGCGATCAGCAGCGGCACCGGCTCGTCCATGGGGTTGAGCCAGAGGACCGGGACGAGGCCGGTGGGGCCGAAGGCCTCGCCGTACAGCGCTCCCCACACGATCGCGGCGAGGCCCGCGAGCGTGACGAAGCCCCCCATGCGGCGCAGCCCGCGGAGCCGCCGGATCCAGCCGGCGCGCAGCACCAGCCCGACCGCGACCAGCAGCGCGCCGTGCCCGACGTCGCCGAACATCATCCCGAACATGAGGATGTACGCGAACGCCGCCGTCCGCGCGGGGTCCACGTCGGCGTAGGGGACGACGCCGTACGTGTCGACCAGCGCGCGGGAGGTGTCCCCCTCGGCATGCGCGATGAGCGTCGGCGGCTGCTCGCCGGCGGGCGCGCGCAACGGGACGAGCGACCCGCCGGCCTCCGCAAGCGACCGCGCCAGCGCATCGTGCTCGCGCCGGGGCATCCACCCGACCCACCCCACCAGGCGGTCGTGCGTCACCGCGGCGCCGGCGGCGCGGCGCAGCTCGTCGGCCTCACCGGTCGGCGCGTCCCTGAGGTCGAGCTCCACGACGCCGGCGCGTGCGACCGTCTCCAGCGCGCGCTCGCGGTCCTCGGCGAGCGCGACGATCGCGACGCGCTCCATGGCCACCGGGCCCCCGTGCTCACGCCGCGGCATCGAGCACCTCCGAGCCGGCCCGGCCGGACCCGACCGCGGCGACGGCGGCCTGGACCCGCCACGCATCCACGTCGAGCAGGGCGATCCCGGCCACGACAACCTCGGACCGCGCGGTGCCGGCGCGCAGCTGCGCGGCCGCCTCGGCCTCGATCAGGGCATGGTGGCGCGACTCGGCGCGCCACAGGTCGTGCGGCCCGTCGACGCCGTCCAGCACCGTCGCCACCCGTCCGGGCAGCGCCGCCGCGAGCGACCCGAGGTCGTCAGCACGCTCCCAGCCGCCTCCGAGCAGGGGGCGCAGCCGTCTGCGGAGGACGGCCGCGGGCACGGTCCGGCCGACGGCCACGATGCGGGCGGCGAGCAGGGCGGCGCCGCGGGCCGCCCACGTGCGGGCCGCCGGAGAGGCACTCGCCCGGCGCTCGAGCGACGCGGCGGCGAGGATGTCCGCGAGCTGCGCCTCGTCCTCGTCCGGCACCTCGCCCCACGCGCTGCGCGCCAGCAGCGATCGCAGCTCGTCCGGGCCCTCGGCACTGCTCAGGAGCGTCCAGGAGGTCTCCATCGCACCGAGGTCGTACGGGCGTTCGCGGGCGCCGCCGCGGAGCTCCCGCATCCGCATGAGGATGTTGTCGCGCTCGAAGTCCGCGGCGGCCGCGCGCATCAGGCGGGTGCCGCCTGCGGGCGCCCATCCCGCGAGCACGCGCAGCTGCCACAGCAGCGTCTCGCGCGCCGCGCGCTGGAGTCCCTCGGGCGTCGACGGTCCCACGACCCGGGCACCGTAGCTCCAGGAGCGCATCAGCTCCGCCGCCTCGTCGAGCGTCGGCGCCGCCGCGAGCCGGGCGGCCCCCTGCGGCCCCGCGCGGCCCGCCGCCAGCGCGCGCACGCGCACCGCGGCGCCGACCCACGCGGCGCTCACGAGGTCCCTCGCAACCCGGCGGCGAGCCGGTTGACCACCGCGTCGGCCGCCTCGTCGATCCGGGGCGAGCGCGAGGCGAGCAGGGCGTCCGCGCGCGCCTGCGCCTCCTCGAGCAGCCGCGCGTCCGCGGCCTCCGCCGCGTCCCGCACCGCCGCCGCGGCGACCGCCTCACGGCCCGGCGCCTCGGCGCGCGCCGCGGCGATGACCTCCGCACCCGCGGCACGTGCCCGTGCGACGCGCTCCTCGGCGCTCGCCTCACCGGATGCGGCGAGCGCGGCCGCGGCGGCGAGGTCCTCGTCGAGCGCGGCGAACACGGGAGCGAGCTCGAGCGCGATCCCCGTGCGTGCGGCGGCATGCGCGGCAGACTCAGCCGCGCCTCCCGGCGCCGTCGCCGGGCGGAAGCGGTCGAGGATCTCCTGCCAGCGCATCTCTCTTCCTCGCGCGAGCGGCGACGCGGGCGTCCCGGTCGCCCATCTTCTTCGAATCTACCCCCGGCGCGCGGTCCCGCGAGGGTCAAGAGTCCTCGTACGGGCGCGCGAGCGCGTCAGTTCGCGACGGGCGAGAACGTGTCGTACTGCTCGATGACGAACCGGATGCGGTCGATCGCGTCGGCGTCGAGCCCGGCGTCGCCGGTGACCTGGTGGAGGCCGTCGACGGCGAGGTTGCCGTACTTGTGTCCCGCATCCTCAGGCACCGCCGTCGACAGGATGAGGTCGACGACGCCCTGGAACGCCGTGACCACCGGGATCCACACCATGTCGTCGCTCACGGACTCCGAGCGCTGGCCCGGCTTGAGCCATTCCGGCTCGGCCCAGATCACGCGCGGGCCGATCCACACGATGGGGTCGTTGCCGTGCTGCAGGTACGCGAGCCGCGTGGAGTCCCACGCTCCCCCGAGCGTCTCGAGCCCGCCCCAAGCATCGGCCCACCGCACGTGCTCGCCGTCGTCGAGCACCGGCAGGGTGTACGGGCTGCCCTCGTCGCGGGCGTCCTGCTCCTGGCTCCAGATCGGCGTGAACGACGGCGTGCCGGCCAGCACCGCACCCTCGGTGGAGGCGAGCAGGTCCGCCGCGTCGTCGTAAGCGGCCTGGATCCCGAAGCTTCCGAGGCTGAGCCCATACACGACCAGCTGCGGCCGATCGTCCTCGGGGAGCGTGGCCCACCACTCTGTGACGGCGTGGACGAGCGCGGACGTGCCGTCCTGCGACAGGTCGGGCGTGAGCAACGCGGACACCGGGCTGCCGGTGGCGCCGTACTGCAGCGCGACGAGGGCGGTATCGCCGGCGTGCAGGTACTCGAAGCCGTCGATCGCGGCCGGGTCCAGCCACCCGGAGCCCGTGGTCCCGGCGATCATCAGCACCGAGCGGTCCGCGGCCCCGGTGCGCTCGAGCTCGTCGACCGCGAGCTGGGCCCGCTCCTCGAACGTGCCGGGCACGTCGACGCCGACGTACACGCGGACCGGCTCCTCGGCGGGGACGCCGGTGACGAGCTCTATCTCGGCGGCGGTCGGTCCTCCGGCCACGACCTTCACACCGGCCTGCCCGAGCTCCTCCCACGCGACGAGGCTGTCGGGGCTGCCCGAGCGGAGCGGGCTGGTCGGCTGGGCGTACTCCGGGTCGTACTGCCGGTTCGCGTGCTGGGAGGCGAGCGTCAGCAGCAGCGACAGCGCCGACAGCCCGAGCGACGCCACGACCAGCATCGCCACCACCGTGGTGGCGCCGGAGGCGACCGCGGCGAGCCGCGGGCGGGTCTCACGCCCGGGCATGCGGGGCGAGATGAGCGCCCACAGGCGGCGGTAGCCGGCGGCGACGCCACGACCGATGGCGAACGCGAGCCACGAGCCCGCGGCGAACCCGAGCGCGGCGACCAGCCAGTCGAATCCGTTCGTGTCGGGCATCCCCACGGCCTCGCGCACCGAGTTCTGCCAGCCGAGCGCGAACGGCATGATCACCGCGGCGCCGGCCAGGCCGATGAGGGCCACGATCCACGCGCGCGCCTCCGCCGCATCGGGCAGACGTCCCGGTGACAGCCGGGCGATGCCCCTCCACAGCAGCACGCCCACGCCGTAGCCGACCGCGAACGCGAGCCCCGACACGAGGCCCTGGCCCCACGCGGGCCGCGGCAGCAGCGACGGCGTCAGCGACACCGCCATGGCGACCAGGCCGACCGTCGCTCCCGCGACGTCCAGCCGTGAGCCGATGCGCACCACACGGATCACAGCGTCCTCCCTCGTTGCGCCCACAGTAGCGGCGGGCGAGCGGGAGCCCGGACGGCGCCGCGCCTACGACCGCGGGTGCGCGAGCAGGAAGTCGATGAGGTCCGGGACGACGTCGGGCTGGAAGTCCATCGTGTGGTCGCCGCCCTCGACGGTCCAGAGCTCGAGCCCGATGCCGGTCGGGCAGCCCGAGACGGCCGACACCTCCGTCTCGTCGCCGGGCACCGACGAGTCCGCATCGCGGCTCTCACCCGTCGGCGCGAGGCTGCCCTCGCACCCGTCGTAGGCCGCCCAGGCGGCCACCGACTCGGGGGCCGACGGGTAGGCCGCGTCGATGTTCGCGCCGCCGTCGAACGCGATGATCTCGTCCGCGGTGCCGTGCACCTCGACCAGGCTCACCGGCTCCGAGGGTGCGCAGTCCTGCGGATCCAGGTAGGTGGCGCCCGCGATGCTCACGATCGCCGCGACCGTGTCGGCGTGGTCGCACGCGAGCCGGTAGGCCATGAAGGCGCCGTTGGACACCCCGAGCGCCACCACCCGGTCCTCGTCGACCCGGTAGTCGGACGCGACCTGGGCGATCACCGCGGCGAGGTAGCCCGAGTCGTCGACGTCGATCCCGCCGGCGTTGCAGCAGGCGTCGGTGGCGTTCCAGAAGCGTTCGCCGTCGGCGTCGACCGTGCCGTCGGGCGCGACGTAGAGCACGCCCCGCTCGTCGGCCAGGGCGGACACGTCGTAGATGTAGGCCAGCTCCTCCCCCGTCATCCCGTAGCCGTGCAGCAGGACCAGGAGCGGGGCCGCCTCCGAGCCGTCGTAGGACGGCGGTACGTGGACCTCGTACGGGCGGTCGGCGAGCGGGCCCGCCTCCGCGGGCGAGGGCGCCTCGTCGACGCCGTCACCACCGCCGCAGGCGGAAGCGAGGAGCATCGCAGCGGCCGCGAGCGCCCACCACCGTCGCGGTCGGCCCCGGCGCGACCGCGCGTGCTGTCCGCGCGACGACCCCACCTCTCGATCGTAGGACCGAGCCACGCGCCGGGACGGGGCGCCCGGGAATACCGCGGCGCATCGTCCCGGTTGCCCTGAACACGACGGGCCGGCACGGGCGCCGGCCGCGGGGACGGGAGGGCGGTCATGAGCGAGGTACCCGACGCGTCGGACGTCACGCCCCTGCTCAGCAGCCCGCTCGGGACCGAGGACGCGCTGCGCGCCGTGCCCGGCGAGGACGGCCGCACCCCGCTCGTGCTGGTGCTCGGCGCGACCGGCTACATCGGGGGCCGGCTCGTGCCGCGCCTGCTCGCCGGCGGTTATCGCGTGCGGACGCTCACGCGGTCCGGCGCGCGCGTGGCCGCCCTGCCGTGGGCGGACGACGTCGACGTGGTGGAGGGCGACGCGGCGGACGTCGGCGCGATGGACCGCGCGATGGACGGCGTCGACCTCGTCTACTACCTCGTGCACTCGATGCACAGCGGCCGCGACTACGGCCGGCTCGATCGGGCCATCGCCCTCACCGTCGCGAAGGCGGCGGCGGCGCACCGGGTCGGGCGCATCGTCTACCTCAGCGGTCTCCATCCCGAGGGCGTCGAGCTGTCGGCGCACCTGGCGTCGCGCCAGGAGGTCGGCGACATCCTGATCGCCTCGGCCACGCCGACGCTGGTCCTCCAGGCGGGCGTGGTGATCGGCTCGGGGTCCGCGTCGTTCGAGATGATCCGGCACCTCACGGAGGTGCTGCCGTACATGCCCGCGCCGCGCTGGGTGCGCAACCTCATCCAGCCGATCGCGGTGCGAGACGTCGTGTACTACCTGCTGGCGGCCGCGCGGGCCGAGGGCGATCTCAACCGCGAGTACGACATCGGCGGGCCGGACGTGATGCGGTACTCCGAGATGATGAACGGCTACGCCGAGGTGGCGGGGCTGCCCCGGCGCGGCATCACGGCGCTCCCGGTCCTCACCCCCAGCCTCGCGTCGCACTGGGTGGGGCTCGTCACCCCGGTGCCGCGGCAGATCGCGCGCCCGCTGGTCGAGTCGCTCCTGCACTCGTGCGTGGTGAAGGACGATGCGATCGACGCGTTGATCCCGCCGCCGCCGGAGGGGCTGACGGGCTACCGCGACGCGGTGCGGCTCGCGCTGGGCCGTATCGAGATCGACCAGGTGGAGACGAGCTGGGTCGACGCCCGGGTCACGGGCGCGCCGAGCGACCCGATGCCGAGCGACCCGGAATGGGCGGGGCGGACCGTCTTCCAGGACGCACGCCGACGACGCACGACGGCGGACCCCGACGCCGTGTGGCGCGTGATCGCGCAGATCGGCGGCGCGACCGGGTGGTACTCGGCCTCCGTGCTGTGGGCGACGCGAGGCCTGCTCGACCGCGTGACGGGCGGCGTGGGCGCGCAGCGGGGGCGGCGGACACTCGCTCAGGTGACCGAGGGCGACGCGATCGACGTGTGGCGGGTCGAGCGGGTCGAGCCCGGACGGCTGCTGCGGCTGCGTGCCGAGATGCGGGTGCCGGGCAAGGCCTGGCTCGAGCTCGGTGTCGATCCGAGCGCGGACGGCTCGGAGTACTGGCAGCGCGCCGTGTTCTTCCCCCGCGGGCTCACCGGGCGGCTCTACTGGCTCTCGATGCTGCCCTTCCACGGCCTCGTCTTCAGCGGCATGGTCAACCGCATCGTCGCGGAGGCCGAGCAGGCACCGGCCGCCGACGCGTGAGGCACCCGACGGGTCACGGGCGCCCGGGTGCCGCCCGCTCCCGTGTGCCACGATGAGGATGACGGCCGGGAGGGATACGTGACGGACTATCCGAGCATCGAGGACCACGGCCTGATCGGCGATCTCCAGACGGCGGCGCTCATCGCGACCGACGGCACGCTGGACTGGTTCTGCGCCCCCCGCTTCGACTCGCCGAGCATCTTCGCCTCCCTGTTGGACGCGGAGCGGGGCGGGCACTGCCGGATCCGCCCGACGGTCGACGACTACGTGACGCGCCAGCTCTACCTGCCGGACACCGCGATCCTGGTCACCCGGTTCCTCACCGACGACGGGGTGGGCGAGGTCGTCGACTTCATGCCCGTGGTCGGTACCGAGCCGACCGCGCGGCACCGCATCGTGCGCCTCGTCCGGGTGGTGCGCGGCACCATGGAGTTCACCGGCGAGATCCAGCCGCGCTTCGACTACGGACGTGTGGGGCACACCCTCGACAACCTGAGCGAGGACGGCGCCGTCTTCACCGCCGGCGACCAGTCCCTCACGGTGCACCGCATCGGCGACGTCGTCATGCACGGCGACCAGCGCGCCGGCGGCATGGTGGCGGAGGGCGACGGCCTGCGCCTCACCGGGACCCTGCACGAGGGCGACGTCACCGGCGCGGTGCTCGAGACCGGCGGGGCCGCGCCCGCCCGGGTCGCGCCGGACGAGGTCGAGGCGCTGCTGCGGGAGACGAGCCGCTTCTGGCGCGAGTGGAACGGACGCTCCACCTATCGCGGTCGCTGGCGCGAGACGGTCGCCCGCTCCGCCATGACGCTGAAGCTCATGACGTACGCGCCCACCGGCGCGCTCGTCGCGGCCCCGACCGCCGGCCTGCCCGAGCAGGTCGGGGGTGAGCGCAACTGGGACTACCGCTACACGTGGGTCCGCGACGCGTCGCTGTCGGTGCACGCGCTGCTGGGCCTCGGCTACACGGAGGAGGCCGCCGCCTTCGGGGTGTGGCTCATGGACCGCGTGCACGAGAGCGTCGGCGAGCGGTCCGGGCCGCTCAAGATCATGTACCGCGTCGACGGCACGTGCGACCTCGTCGAGGAGAGCCTCGACCACCTCGACGGATACAAGGGATCGCGCCCGGTCCGCATCGGCAACGGCGCCTCCGACCAGGTCCAGCTCGACATCTACGGGGAGGCGCTCGCCGCGCTGTTCGTGGCCGCCGAGGCCGGGCTCGAGCTCTCCCACGCGGGCTGGAGCCAGCTCACCGCCCTGCTCGACTGGGTGAGCGAGCAGTGGGACCAGCCGGAGGAAGGCATCTGGGAGACGCGGGGCGGCCCGCAGAACTTCACCTACGGCCGGGTGATGTGCTGGATCGCCCTCGACCGCGGCATCCGGCTCGCCCGCCTGCACGGCCGGCCCGCGCCGCTCGACGCGTGGACCCAGGCCCGGGACGCCATCTACCGGCAGGTGATGGAGCGCGGCTGGGACGGCGGCCGCGGTGCCTTCGTCCAGCACGACCGCACCGACGTGCTCGACGCGTCCCTGCTGCTCATGCCGATCCTGGGCTTCGTCGCGCCGCTCGACCCCATGTGGCTCTCCACGCTCCGCGCGATGAAGGACGAGCTCGTCTCGGACAGCCTCGTGTACCGCTACAACCCGGCGGCCTCCCCGGACGGCCTGGCCGGCTCGGAGGGCACGTTCACGCTGTGCTCGTTCTTCTACGTCGACGCGCTCGCCCGGTCGGGCTTCCTCGAGGAGGCGGAGCTGACGTTCGGCAAGATGCACACATACGCCAACCACCTGGGCCTCTACGCCGAGGAGATCGGCCTGACGGGCGAACAGCTCGGGAACTTCCCGCAGGCCTTCAGCCACCTCGCGCTCATCAACGCCGCGATCGTGCTGGACCGCCAGCTCGACCAGGAGCAGGACCTCGTGGGACCGACCGTACGCGAGGCGATGCGGCGGCTCGACGAGCCGGGACGCGGTGACGGTTCCTGGCGGGTGCCGGGGACGGACGACGGCGCGTAGCGGGCGCCCTCAAGTCGCCGATGCGCCGGTCTCGCAGCGCGCCTTGAGCCCGTTGGCCTCGTTCGCCAGGTAGCGGTCGGTCAGCCCGCGGTAGAGCCTTCCCATGATCGCGCCGAGGGCGCCGGACTGCGCCACGGCGAGGCGGACGCGGGCGCCGCCGCCGGGCAGCGGCTCGACCTGGTGCGTGGCGGTCGTCACCAGTCCAGGACGCGTCGCCACCCAGGTGAACCCGGATCCCGCGATGAGGTCGGTGACGACGTACTCCGCATCGGCGAGCCTCGGCTGCACGACGGTCGCGCGGCTTCCCACCGCGAAGGCGCCCTCGTCCGCGCGCCGCACCGAGGTGACCGTCGGGGTCCACTCTGGCCATCGAGCGACGTCGCTCAGCACCTCCCACACGCGGGCGGGCGGGGCCGCGATGTCGATCGACGCGCTCCGGGTCACGTCTCGATTGTCGCGCCGCGCCCGCCATCCGTCGAGAACTTGCACGCCCGCTGACGAGGGTGCGCGGCCCGCGCATCGTCCCTCATGCCTCCTGAACGCCTACGGTGGTGTCATGACCTCCGATGACGCCTCCGCCGAGGCCACCGACGGACCCACCCAGACCTTCGCCGATCTGGGCCTCGACGGGCCGATCCTTAAGTCCCTCAAGTCCGTCGGCTACGAGACGCCGTCCGCCATCCAGGCGGAGACGATCCCCCTCCTGCTCGAGGGCCGCGACGTGGTCGGGCTCGCGCAGACCGGCACGGGCAAGACCGCGGCCTTCGCGCTCCCAATCCTCGCGCGCCTCGACAAGGGCCAGAAGGCGCCGCAGGCGCTCGTGCTCGCCCCGACGCGCGAGCTCGCGCTCCAGGTCTGCGAGGCGTTCGAGCGCTATGCCGCCGACCTCAAGGGCGTCCACGTGCTGCCCGTGTACGGCGGCCAGGGCTACGGCGTCCAGCTGTCGGCGCTGCGGCGAGGCGTCCACGTGGTGGTCGGCACCCCCGGGCGCATCATGGACCACCTCGACAAGGGCACGCTCGACCTGTCCGAGCTCAAGTACCTGGTGCTCGACGAGGCCGACGAGATGCTCAAGATGGGCTTCGCCGAGGACGTCGAGACGATCCTCGCCTCCACGCCCGACGACAAGCAGGTCGCGCTGTTCTCGGCCACGATGCCGGCCCAGATCCGCCGCCTGTCCCAGCGCTACCTCCACGATCCGGCCGAGATCACGGTCAAGCGCAAGACGACCACCTCGTCCACGATCACCCAGCGCTACCTCATCGTGTCGTACCAGCAGAAGATGGACGCGCTCACGCGTCTCCTCGAGGTCGAGAACTTCGAGGCGATGATCGTGTTCACGCGCACCAAGAACGACACCGAGACGGTCGCCGAGCGCCTGCGCGCCCGCGGCCTCGCGGCGGCGGCGATCAGCGGCGACGTCGCGCAGGCGCAGCGCGAGCGCACCATCAAGCAGCTCAAGGACGGCAAGCTCGACATCCTGGTCGCGACCGACGTCGCCGCGCGCGGCCTCGACGTCGACCGCATCAGCCACGTCGTCAACTTCGACATCCCCATCGACACCGAGTCGTACGTCCACCGCGTGGGCCGCACGGGCCGCGCGGGCCGCACGGGCGACGCGATCAGCTTCATCACGCCGCGCGAGCGTCGCCTCCTCACGGCGATCGAGAAGGCGACCCGCCAGCCCCTCACCGAGATGCACTGGCCGTCCGCCGATGAGGTCAACGCGACCCGGCTCGCGCGCTTCGACGACTCGATCACGTCGGCGCTCGAGCAGAGCGACCGCATCAGCCGCTTCCGCGACATCATCGCCCACTATGTCGAGCACCACGACGTGCCCGAGGCGGACGTCGCCGCTGCGCTCGCGGTGGTCGCGCAGGGCGAGACTCCGCTGCTGCTCGACCCGGCGGACGAGCCCAAGCGGCAGTCCTTCGCCCCCGACCGCCGGTCGCGCGACGAGCGCGGCGACCGACGGGACGATGCGCGGGGCGGCGGGCGCGAGGACCGCGGCAGCCGCGCGTCGCGCGCCCCGGGCGAGGGCTTCACCGCCTACCGCATCGAGGTGGGCAAGCGTCACAAGGTCGAGCCCCGCCAGATCGTGGGCGCGCTCGCGAACGAGGGCGGCCTGTCGCGCGGCGACTTCGGCAAGATCACGATCCTGCCCGAGTTCTCGCTCGTCGAGCTCCCCTCGACGCTGCCGCCCTCGGCGCTGGACCGGCTGAGCGGGACCCGCATCTCGGGTCGCCTGATCGACATCCGGCCCGACGGCGGGGGGCCGTCGCGGAGCGGCGGGTCTCGCGGCAGGCGCGACGGCGGCGGCTACGGCGACCGTGACCGCGGCCGGCGGGACGACCGCGGGCCGCGCAAGCCGCGGCGGTACTAGCCCGCAGGGTCGCTCCACCCCGCGCCGGCGGGCGCTCGCTAGCATCGCCCCATGGGGGACATGACGGTGGAGGCCGCCGTGGCGGCGACGCCCGCGACGCGTGACCGCTACGTCGACCTGGTCCGCGTGGGATCGCTGCTCGGCGTGGTGCTGGGCCACTTCGCGATGGCGGCCGTGGTGCTCGACCACGCGACCGGGACCGTCGAGGTCGCGAACGTCCTCGAGACCGCGGCGTGGACGCGCCCGCTCACCCTCGCGTTCCAGGTGATGCCGCTGTTCTTCGTGGTCGGCGGCTTCGCGCACGCGACGTCCTGGCGATCGCTGCGCGCGCGGGGCGGGGGCTACGCCGACTTCGTGCACGCGCGCATCGGTCGACTTCTCCTGCCCACGGCCGTGTTCGTGGGGGTCTGGCTCGTCCTCGGCGCCGCCGTCGAGCTGCTCTGGCCCGACTCCCCCGCGACGGCGCCGCTGCTTCAGATCTCCGGCCAGCTGCTGTGGTTCATCGGGATCTACCTCATCGCGGCGGCCTTCGCGCCCGCCCTGCTCGCGGCGCACGACCGCTGGGGCGGGTGGACCCTCGCCGTCCTCGTGGGGGCCGCTGTGGCCGTGGACGCGTTGCGGCTGGCGGCCGGGCTCGACGGGGTGAAGTGGCTCAACTTCGCGTTCGTCTGGCTCGCGATCCACCAGCTCGGTTTCTTCTACGCCGACGGCGTCGCGGAGCGGGTCGGTCCGCGAAGGCTCGGGGGGACGATGCTCGGGCTGGGCACGGCGTCGCTGGCCGCCCTGGTGGCGTGGGGACCGTACGGCTGGTCGATGGTCTCGTACGACGGCGAGCCCCTGTCGAACCTCGCGCCGCCGACGGTCGCCCTGCTGGCGTTCGCGTGCGCCCAGGCGGGGCTCGCGCTGCTGCTGCGCGAGCCGGCCCGGCGCCTGCTCGAACGGCGCCGCGTCTGGACGTTAGTGGTCGCCGGCGGCGCGGTGGCGATGACGGCGTTCCTGTGGCATTTCACCGCGCTCGTCGCGGTGCACGCGGGCCTCTGGGGCGTGGGCGTGGACCTCGCGGGCGACCCGACCGCCGCACCGTTCTGGTGGGCCAAGCTCGCCATGCTTCCCGCGTTCCTCGCCCTCGTCGCCGTCCTGGTGCTCGCGTGGCGGCGCTTCGACCGGCCGCCGGGGCGCACGGACCTGGCGGGGCCGTCGGCGTGGCGCGCGTGCGTCGCCGGCCTCTCGGTCGCGTGCGCGATCGTGGGCATGCTCGGTTTCGCGGTGGTCGGATTCCGCGGCGTCACGACCGGATACGTGGGCCACGTGGCCGTGCTGCCGATGAACGTGTGGGCCGCGGCGGGGCTGACCGCCGCGGCGATCGCGCTGTCGCGGCTCGCGGTGGCGGCACCGGCGCGGCGGCGGTAGCGCTCTCGACCCTCACAGCTCGTCGAGCAGCTCGCGCACCTGGGCGACGACCGCCACCTGCGGAGGCGTGTCCTCCCAGATCTCGATGTGCTCGCCGCCCTCGACGAGCACGACCTCGGCGTCGTAGCCCGCCGCGCGGAGCGCATCGGCGAAGTCCTCGGAGGCGCTCAACGGGATGTCGAACCAGGAGAAGTCCTCGGCGTCACCATGGAGCAGGCGCAGCACCAGATCGGGGTTCCCGCCGATCTGCGCGTACGGATCCGCGGCCTCGTCGCCCGGAGGGTCGAGCGGCGCGCGGTCGTTCGTGTAGTCGACGGTCGCGACGTCGTAGGGCCCCTCGTAGCCGACGAAGGCGTCGGGAAGCCGGTCGGCCTCCGCCCCGACCGCGCAGCCGTCGAGATGAGCGGCGCCGCCGAGCGCGGCCGCTGCGCCGATCCCGGCGCCGAGCGAATGCCCGACGTACACGACCCTGGCGGTGTCGCCGCCGTGCGCGGCCGCATCGTCCACCGCGACGCTGATCGCGCAGGCGAGGCTGTCCACGGCCTCCTCCGCGGGCCCGACGCCGGACGGCCACTCCACGTTGTAGGTGAGCGCGCCGCCCGCGGCGATCCCGGTGGCCCAGTCGCTCACGGCCGAGCGGTGCTGCACCGAGCCGTGCGCGAGGATGACCACGGGCCAGCTCCCGTCGTCCGCCGGACCAATGATGGTCATCTCCCGCAGCACCGATGCCGGCTCGGTGTAGCCCAGCGTGCGCGGCTCGGCGAGCTCGCAGCCCTCGGTGGGGCACGCGGACGGGCCTTCCTGAGCCGAGCAGCCCGCCGCGCACAGGAGGCCTGCGGCGATCGCTACCGCTGTCATGCCACGCATCGGCCACCCCCTGCCGGCGGCGGGTCCCCCTCCTTCCATCCTGGCACCGCGAACCCCGCCTCGCGCGGCCTCGGCGGCACCCCTCGGGGGCCGTCAGCGGTCGAGGAGCCCGTCCTGGTCGAGGACCTCGGCGGCGGCGGTGATGGTCTGCTCTCCGCCGTCCCACGTCACGTTGACGACGACCTCGTCTGCGAGGTCGGCCACCTCCGCCAGGTAGTCGCCGGCGCCGTCGAGGTGCCGCGTGTCCTCGAACTCGATCCCGACCGCGCCCTCGGACGGCACCTCGTCGCGAGGCGTGTCGGCGGGATAGATGCGGTCGACGCCGTCGACCGGAAGCGTCGCCGCACCTGCCGGCATGTACGCGTCGAGCGCATCGTCGAGGACGACGGCCACGGCCACGTCATCCAGCACGACATCCGTGACGTTGACGACCGTGCCGCCGATGCGGAGCGCCGGGCCCTCGTCGGTGGCGACGATCGCCACCGTCGGGTCGGTGAGCTCGAAGGCGTTCGCGTCGCTCGCGGCGCTCGAGCACCCCGCCAGGACAACCGCTCCGACGACCACGATCGTCCGCGCCGCGCGCCGCTCAGATCCCACCATGATGCCCCCGTCCCGCGCGCGGTCCTCGATGACGACGTCGCTGGTAGCGGGAGCATATCGCCCCGGGAGCCCGCTCGCGCGGGCGGCCGCACCGGCGTGCCGTCTGGACCGCGATCGAGTCCGGCTCCGCCGGCGCGACGATGGCGCCGGCCTCGAGATCTGGATCGGGACGGTTCACCACGGGCACCTCCTGCGTCGCCGCCGGGTCGGACACGCCCGGCCAAGGACGAAAGCCCCGTCGGCGCGCATCTTTTGACGGTCTGCCAGGGCGCACGTACGTTGAGGAGAAATCCGCGCGACGCCGCGCCGTTCCAGCGAGGAGCGCCGCCATTCCTGACACCGGCCTGATCCTCATCATCGGAGACGACCCCGCCTGCGCCGCGGAGCTGCAGGAGGTCGTCGAGGCCGGCGGCTACGCGGTCACCACCGCGGCCGGCAGCGCCTTCGCGATCGACGCCGTCATGCGCGTCTCCCCCGACCTCGTCATGGTCGATCCGAGCATCTCGGGCGTCCACCCGTCCACGTTCATCCGTGACCTCAAGGCGAACCCCCGCACGCAGGACACCCCCGTCATCCTCATCGCCAACGCGGACGACCCGACCTCGCGCGCGCTCGGACTCGAGGCGGGCGACGACCTGATCAGCCGACCCTTCGACCCCCGCGAGGTGCTCGCGCGGGTGGAGCGCCAGGTCACCGTGTCGAAGGTGCGCATGGCGCTGCGCGAGTCGGAGGCGAAGTTCAGGTCCGTGATGGAGTCCGCCATCGACGCGATCATCTCGGCGGACGCCCGCGGACGGATCCGGTCGTGGAACACGGCCGCGGCGGCGCTGTTCGGCTACACCGAGGACGAGGTGATCGGACGCCCGCTCGAGCTCATCATCCCGCCGACCTACCGGCAGCAGCACCGTACCGGCGTGGACCGCGTCTCGGGCGGCGGCGAGACCCATGTGATCGGCAAGACGGTCGAGCTCTCCGGGCTGCGCGCGAACGGCACCGAGTTCCCCGTGGAGCTGTCGCTCGCGACCTGGTTCCTCGACGACTCGCGCTACTACACCGGCATCATCCGCGACATCAGCGAGCGCAAGCAGGCCGAGGAGAAGTTCCGGTCCGTGACCGAGTCGGCGATCGACGCGATCATCTCGGCGGACCACTCGGGCGAGATCATCAGCTGGAACAAGGCCGCCACCAGGATCCTCGGCTACACGGAGGACGAGGTGGTCGGGCACCGGCTCGAGATGATCATCCCGCCACGGTTCCACGAGGCGCATCGCGCGGGCATGGCACGCTTCACCGCGACCGGCGAGGCGCACGTGATCGGCAAGACCGTCGAGCTCGCCGCGATCCACCGGTCCGGCGAGGAGCTGCCGATCGAGCTGTCGCTGTCGACCTGGACGGTGCGGGACACGCGCTACTACACAGGCATCATCCGCGACATCCGCGAACGCAAGCGCGCCGAGGACGCGCTGCGTACCAGCGAGGCCGAGCTGCGCGAGCGCACCGAGGAGCTCGGGCGCAAGAACGATGCGCTGGTGGAGACCCTGGCCCGGTTGAACGAGATGCAGGACCAGCTGGTGATCCAGGAGAAGATGGCCTCGCTGGGCAAGCTCAGCGCCGGGATGGCGCATGAGATCAACAATCCAGCGGCGTCCGCGCAGCGCGGAGCGGCTCAGCTCCGTGCGGCCTTCACGCGGCTCGACCGGATCCACCGGCGGCTGTGCGCCGTCGGTCTGACCCCGCCCCAGCACGCGGAGATCGATCGGCTCGACACCCTCATCGTCGACCGGGCGCTGCGTCCGGCGGAGCTCAACGCCGTCACGCGCAGCGATCGCGAGGAGCAGCTCGAGGAGTGGCTCGAGGAGCTCGACGGCGAGGTCGCCGGCGACGTGGCCGCATCGCTCGTCAGCCTCGGGTTCACCACCGAGGACCTGGAACGACTCCGCTCCACCTTCGACGATGCGGCGATGCCGACGGTGGTCGAGTGGGTCGGCTTCACCTACACGGTCCATTCCCTCTTCTCCGAGATCGCCGTCGGCACGAGCCGGATCGTCGAGCTGGTGAAGGCGCTGAAGACCTACACCTACATGGACCAGGCACCGGTGCGGGAGACGGACGTTCGCGAGGGGCTCGACAACACCCTGATCATCCTGCACAACAAGCTCAAGAAGGGCGTGACCGTCGTGCGGGAGTACGAGGAGGCCCTTCCCCGGATCCAGGCGTTCGCGAGCGAGCTCAACCAGGTGTGGACCAACATCGTCGACAACGCCGTCGACGCCATGAACGGCGAGGGACGGATCGTCGTGCGGGCGTTCCACCGCGACCCGTGGGTGGTGGTGCAGATCGAGAACGACGGCCCCGTGATCCCCCGCGAGGTCAGGTCGCAGATCTTCGACCCGTTCTTCACCACGAAGGGCCCCGGTGAGGGAACCGGCCTCGGTCTCAACATCTCGAGGTCGATCGTCGTGCAGAAGCATCACGGCGAGATCGATGTCACCTCGCGGCCAGGCCAGACCTGCTTCGAGGTCAGGCTCCCGGTCGACTACACGCCGCCGGAGCTCTAGGGGTTCACCATGGCCAAGCCGATCATCCTCGCCGTCGACGACGAGCCGCACGTCCTGAACGCCGTCGCGCGCGACCTCCAGGAGCGCTACCGCGGCGACTACCGCATCGTGAAGGCGCTGTCCGGGCAGGAGGCCCTCGAGGCGGTCCAGGAGTTCAAGCGGCGCGGCAACGCGGTCGCCCTGTTCGTGGTGGACCAGCGGATGCCGGGGATGAGCGGCGTGGAGCTGCTGACCGAGGCCATCACGTTCTATCCCGACGCGAAGCGGGTGCTGCTGACGGCGTACGCCGACACCAACGCAGCGATTGCCAGCATCAACGAGGTCGCCCTCGACTACTACCTGATGAAGCCGTGGGATCCTCCCGAGGAGCAGCTCTACCCCGTCCTCGACGACCTGCTGGACGGCTGGGCCGCGGACGTCCCGGTGCCCTACGACGGCATCAGGGTGGCGGGCACGCTGTGGTCGCCTCGCTCGCACGCGGTGAAGGAGTTCCTCGCGCGCGGACAGATCCCGTACCAGTGGCTCGACATCGAGAAGGACGACGAGGCGCGCGCCCTCGTCGAGGCGTCCACCGGGGACCGGAGCGTGGTCCCCGTGCTCTTCTTCCCCGACGGGACCCTGCTCGAGGACCCCGACCTGCACGTGCTGGCCGACAAGGTGGGGCTGCGGACGCCGGCGCTCAAGCCGTTCTACGACCTCATCGTCATCGGCGCCGGCCCCGCGGGCCTCGCGGCCGCGGTGTACGGAGCCTCCGAGGGACTGCGCACGGTGGTGGTCGAACGGGAGGTCCCGGGGGGCCAGGCGGGGACGAGCGCGCGCATCGAGAACTATCTGGGATTCCCCCAGGGCATCGGTGGGGCGGACCTCGCGAGGCGCGCCGCGACCCAGGCGAGGCGGCTCGGCGCGGAGCTGCTGGTCGCGCAGGAGGTCACGGGGGTGCGCCTGGAGGGGCCGTACCGCATCGTCACGCTCGACGACGGCAGCGAGCTTCGCTGTCATGCGCTGCTGATCGCGACCGGGGTGACCCTCCGGACCCTCGACGTCCCCGGGCTCGAGCCGCTGCTCGGCGCATCGGTCTACTACGGCGCGGCCACATCGGAGGCGTCGAACTACCGCGACCGGGACGTGCTCGTCGTCGGGGGCGCGAACTCCGCGGGGCAGGGCGCGCTGTTCCTGTCGAGATTCGCGCGCAGCGTCACCATCCTGGTGCGCAAGCACTCGCTCCGCCACAGCATGTCCCAGTACCTGATCGACCAGATCGAGCGCACGCCGAACATCGCGGTGAGACCGAGCACGGAGATCAGCGCCGTCACCGGCGACGCGCGTCTCGAGACCGTGACCCTCGTGGACCGTGGGGCCGGAGAGAGCACGACGATGCCGGCCGACGCGATCTTCATCTTCGTGGGCGCGGTCGCGCGGTCGGACCTGGTCGCGGACCTCGTCGAGCTCGACGCCGCGGGCTTCGTCCTGACCGGACAGGACCTGATCGCGGGCGGCAGGCGCCCGCGCGGCTGGCACCTGCAGCGTGACCCGCTGCTGATGGAGTCGAGCGTCCCGGGCATCTTCGCCGCGGGCGACGTGCGACACGACGTGGTGAGACGCGTCGCGTCCGCCGTGGGCCAGGGCTCGGTCGCGGTGAGCGCGGTGCACCGGTACCTCGAGACCGTCTAGGAGGGCGCGCTCCCGGCGCGGTCGGCGGGCCGGGGTCGGCGACGGTGTCGGGGCTATCGACGCGCGAGGATGTCCCGCCAGTCCTCCGGCACGCGATCCGCGGGCCCGGGAGCGGGCTGATCCTCCGGGTGGCTCGTGGGCTCGGCGAGCGGCGGCCCCTCGAGGAAGGCCTCGCCCGGGTAGTCCCAGCACCAGTCCTCCCCGGGCTCGTAGCTCTGGACCACGGGGTGGCCCGTCGCGGCGGCGTGCCGGCGGGCGTGGGTGCTCAGCGATCCGTCGCAGCACCCGACATGACCGCACCGGGCGCAGCGCCGCAGGTGCCACCACCAGCCACCGGTCTGCTCGCACTCGAGGCAACCGGGCCCGCTCGGCGGCACGGTGGTGTCGAAGGCATCAGCTGCTCCGGTCGGCATCGCATCCTCCTCATCGAGTGGCGCCCCACGGCAGAACACGTGGCCGCCCACCCCGCAGGCGCAGAGTCGGGCGGACCGCTGATGACGAGGGTAGCCAGTCGCGTCCTTCCTTGGGCGGCGGGCCGAGACGGGAGGCCGGAGAGCATCGCACCGGACCTCGCTCCGTCTCCCCGCACCGCTGCGACGGCTCGCACCCGAGGGTCCGAGCCGCCGCAGCGGTCCAGGGTGCGCGAACGCGCGTCAGTCGCAGAACCCGTCCGCGGCCAGGGCGCGCGCCAGCGCGTTCTTGCCCTGACCCTTGTCGTCGAAGGACTGGACCAGCGGGCCGACGTCGACCGCCTTGTGGATCTGGCCGAAGCAGGCGGCGTCGGCGGGCGCGGCGTTCGCGGTGCCTGCGAAGCCGACCACGGCGAGAGCGGTGATGAATCCGGTGGCGATGATGCGCTTCATTGGGCTTCTCCTTCCATCGGCGGTCGCCCGGTGCGACCGCTTCACCCCGTACTTCCGACGGAGGCGGCCGTTTGGATGCAACCGCCGCAGATTCTGCTCTGAGCGAACACTCGCGCGATGCGGCGGAACCCGCGCCAGCAGTACTGCGCCGTGCGGTCGTGCCGGGCACCACGAGGACCGCGAGACGGTCCGCCGTGGCGCCTCGCCGCGGCAGGCGTGCGACCATCGTCAGCAGCGCACGATGCGATGGACCATCAGGAGGATCCACGTGGCAGCAGTGGGAACGGAGAGCTCTGAGCTCGTGGCGTCGCAGATCTCGCGCGCACTCGAGGCGCTCGCGGGACGCAGCATCGCGGTCCTCACCGGCGCGGGCGTGTCGACCGACTCCGGCATCCCCGACTACCGCGGCGACGGTTCCCCTCGGCGCACGCCCATGACGTTCCAGGAGTTCACGGGCGACGAGGCGAAGCGACGACGTTACTGGGTCGGTTCGCACCTGGGCTGGAGGTCCTTCTCCTCCACGCGCCCGAACCGCGGGCATCGCGCTCTCGCCGCGCTCGAGGCCGCTGGCACGGTCACCGGCCTGGTCACCCAGAACGTGGACGGGCTCCACCTACGGGCGGGCTCGCGCGCGGTGGTGGAGCTGCACGGGGACATGCGGAGCGTGTCGTGCCTCGCGTGCGGCACCCGCTTCCCTCGCGAGCTGGTCGCCAGGCGGCTCGAGCGCGACAACCCGGCGCTCGCGCTCCCCGATGGTGTCGCGCTCGGACCCGACGGCGACGTGCTGCCGCAGTCGTGGGAGGACGTCACGGTGCCCGACTGCACCGTGTGCGAAGGGATCCTCAAGCCCGACGTGGTCTTCTTCGGGGAGCTCGTGCCCGCCGCGCGGACCCGCGTGGCAGAACAGGTCGTCGACGATGCGGAGGCCCTCCTGGTCGCGGGATCGTCGCTCGCCGTGAACTCCGGTCTCCGGCTCGTGTCGCGCGCTCATCGGCGCGGGTCGCCGATCGTGATCATCAACCGCGGCGGCACCAAGGGCGACGGCCGTGCCGACGTCAAGATCGACGCCGGCACCACAGAGACCCTCGAGGCTCTCGCGTCCGCGTTGATGTAGACGGTCCGTGACGACCCGGCCGCGGCGCCGCTCCCGGTCGGCGACGCGGGCGGTGTCGCCGGTACCATCGACCGAGTGCCCGACACCCCCGCCCCCGCATCCGCCCCGCACGTCATCGATCCCGCGGACCTCGAGGTCACGCTGCGGGTGCTGGCGGCGCTGAGCGACGTGGACGAGGACGATCCCGACTTCACCGCCGTGCGCAACGCGACCGCGAGCATGATCAAGTCCGTCAAGCGCGCGCGTCGCCGCGAGCGCCGCAACGCCATCAACGTCGCCGACTCCGCCATCGTCGCCGCGACCGCGACCGGGGCGGCGGACCGGATCGACGACGAGACGCGGGGGCTGACCCTCACCGCGCGCGCCGCCGCGCCGACGGTCGGCGACTACGTCAAGGCGCGCCCCTGCTACATCTGCAAGCAGAAGTACACGCAGGTCGACGCGTTCTACCACCAGCTGTGCCCCGCGTGCGCGGAGACAGGACACGCCAAGCGCCACGCACGTGCGGATCTGCGCGGCCGTCGCGCGCTGCTCACCGGCGGTCGGGCCAAGATCGGCATGCACATCGCGCTGCGTCTCCTGCGTGACGGCGCGGACCTCACGCTCACCACCCGGTTCCCCCGCGACGCGGTGCGCCGCTTCGCGGCGATGCCTGATGCGCCCGAGTGGCTGTCGCGCCTCACCGTCGTCGGCATCGACCTCCGGGACCCGGCCCAGGTGGTCGCTCTCGCGGACTCGGTCGCGGCGCACGGACCGCTCGACATCCTCATCAACAACGCGGCGCAGACGGTGCGTCGCTCCCCCGGCGCCTATGCGCCGCTCGTGGACGCCGAGAACGCACCGCTCGCGCCGGGCCTCTGGCAGGAGGGCTCCGGACCGAGCCTGCTGACCTTGGGTCGCACCCACGACGCGCACCCCGTGAGCATCGAGGCCTCCGCGACGGCGCACCCGCTCCTCGCCTCGGCGCATGCGGCGGAGACCGGCGTGCGCGAGGCGCAGCGGCTCACCGACCTGGCACTCGCCCCGGGGTCGTCGTCGCTCGAGCGGCTCGCCGACGGCACGGCCATCGACGCCGGCGGGCTGGTGCCCGATACCCACGACACCAACTCGTGGGTGCAGGCGGTCGGCGAGGTCACCCCGCTCGAGCTGCTCGAGGTGCAGCTGTGCAACTCGACCGCGCCCTTCATCCTCATCAACCGCCTGCGCCCATCCCTGGCCGCCGCGGCCGCCGCATCGTCCACCGGCCGCTCCTACGTGGTCAACGTGTCCGCGATGGAGGGCGTGTTCGAGCGCGGCTACAAGGGCCCCGGCCACCCCCACACCAACATGGCGAAGGCGGCGCTCAACATGCTCACGCGCACCAGCGCGCGGGAGATGTTCGAGACGGACTCGATCCTCATGACCAGCGTCGACACCGGCTGGATCACCGACGAGCGTCCCCACCCCACCAAGGTGCGGCTCGCCGAGGAGGGCTTCCACGCACCGCTCGACCTGGTCGACGGCGCAGCTCGGGTCTACGACCCCGTGGTGCGCGGCGAGGCGGGCGAGGACCTCTTCGGGGTGTTCCTCAAGGACTACGCGCCGTCGAAGTGGTGAGCGCATGATCCGCCTCCCCGCGCCGGGCCAAAGGGTGGTCGTGCGCTACGTCCTGCCCACCGGCCAGGCGACCGATGCGCTCGGTGACCTCGTGAGCGTGACCGCCGAGGAGGTGGTGGTGGAGACCAAGCGCGGCACCGCGCGGATCGTCGGCGACACCATCATCGCGGCGAAGGAGGTGCTGCCGGCGCGCGAGTGACTGCGCGCTGGGGTGATCGCCGCCCGCGCCTGCGTCGCCACGGTCGCGCAGCGTTCGAGGTCCCGCTCTCCGCCGCGCACGTGTGACAGATTGGCGGGGTGAGCGAATCCTCCCTGGTGGCACCTGCAGAGGCCGTCCGTGTCGCAGCGGAGAACCGCGCACGCCGCAGGCATGTCGCTGCGCAGCTTGAGACCGCCGCGACTCTGGTCGCCACGCGACGGGATGAGCTGGCCGAGCTCGAGCGCACGCTGCAGGCGGAGCGCGCGGATGTGGGCCGTCTCGAACAGCTGTCGCTGACGAGAATCTGGGCGGCCCTGCGCGGAGACACCGCCGATCGCCTGGCCGTCGAGAGGGCCGAGGCTGACGCGGCCTCGCTGGCCGTGGCCTCAGCGCAGAGACGGTTCGACAGCGCCCATCGCGAGTACACCAAGGTGCGTCGCGAGCACGATGGGTTGAGCGGTGTCGACCGCGCGTACACCGATGCGCTCGCCGAGTACGAGTCCGCGCTCCGCGCGGCTGGAGGACGCGGTGCGGCGGAGCTGACGACTATCGCCGAGGACCTGGGCACCGCTGGCGCGCGTCGGCGCGAGATCACGGAGGCCGTCGGCGCGCTGCAGGACACCCGGCAGGCGCTCGGCCGCGCACTCGAGAGCCTGGACAGTGCGGGAGGCTGGTCGACGTACGACACCTTCTTCGGGGGTGGGTTGGTGGCCGACATGGTGAAGCACTTCAAGATCGACGCCGCCACGGAGGCCTTCACACGGGTGAATCGCGCGCTCGAGCGGCTGTCGGTGGAGCTGGCGGACATCGGGGTATCCGCGCTCGACGGTGTGGACATCTCGACCACGCTGGCGGTGTTCGATGTGCTGTTCGACAACATCGTGAGCGACTGGATGGTGAGGGATCGGATCGCGCAAGCCAGGTCGCGCGCCTACGATCTGCGCGATCGCCTCGCTGATCTGGCCGACGAGCTCGCCGCTCACGCGCGGGACAACGCTGCCGGCATCACCGCGCTGCTCGCGCGACGCGAGGAGATTCTCACCGCGGTCTGACGGGGCGTCCGAAGACCGTCCACGGCTAGGCTTTCACGGTGATCGGCCCCCACCCCCGCATCGTCCCCACGCGCATCCGTACGCGCCCGCTCGCCCTTGCCCTGGCGGCTCGGTGCGAGGACGGCGATGTGATGCGGTGAGCGCGATCTTCGACGCGCTGCGGCGCTGGCCCGATGTCGAGGCGCCGGACCTGGTCGCCGTCGACGCGGCGGATCGATTGATCCTGGACGAGTCCGCAGAGCGGCGCGCGTCCGCCCTGCCAGGCGACATCGTGGTGATCAACGACTCCTACGGCGCGCTCACCCTCGGGGCGGCCCATGCCGGCGCGAGCGGGATACGCACGCACATCGACGCGATCACCGGCGAGCGCGCGCTCGAGGCCAATGCCTCGCGCGTGGACCTCAGCGGCCACTTCCGCTCCGTCCCTCTCGACGCTGAGCTGGTGAACGGGGCTCGGATCGTCCTGCTGCGCCTGCCCCGCACCGTCGACGCGCTGCGCGACATCGCCGGCCTGATCGCCGCGCATGCCGATCCGAGCGTGGTGGTCTTCGCGGGCGGGCGCCTGAAGCACATGTCGGTGTCGATGAACGCGGTGCTGCGCGAGAACTTCGGGCAGCTGGATATCAGCCATGCCCGGCAGAAGTCGCGGGTGCTCATCGCCCGCGCGCCCCGGGATGGCCGAGACCCCACTCCCGCCGCCGCTCATGTCGATGGTCTTGAGGTGCGCGCGTTCGGCGGTGCCTTCGCTGGGGCGCGGCTCGACATCGGAACCCGGCTGCTCCTCGAGAACCTCCCCGACGCACCCGTCGGCGGGACGCCGGATGATCCCCTCATCGATCTGGCCTGCGGCACGGGGATCATCGGTGCGTGGATGGCGACGCGGTATCCCGGCGCGCACGTGCACTCGTGCGATCAGTCGTCCGTCGCGGTCGCGTCGGCGCACGCGACGATGCTCGCCAACGGCATCGAGGACCGCGTCACGGTGGTGCGCGACGACATGCTGGGCGCCAGGCCTTCCGCCAGCGCGTCCTTCATCGCGTTGAACCCGCCGTTCCACTCAGCCGCGGCCGTGACCGACCTCATCGCGCCACGGATGTTCGGAGACGTGGCCAGGGTCCTGCGCCCCGGGGGTCAGCTCTGGTGCGTGTGGAACTCCGGACTCAGGTATCGGCCGCTGCTCGAGCGCGCGATCGGCCCCACCGAGCAGGTCGCCCGCAACGCCAAGTTCACCGTCACCGTCTCGACGCGTCGATGAGCCTGCGATGAGGGGCCGTGCCCTACCAACAAGAAAAGTCCTGGCAACCCGTGAGTTACCAGGACTTTCCGCTTGCTACACGTCGGGCTGACAGGATTTGAACCTGCGACCCCCTGACCCCCAGTCAGGTGCGCTACCAAGCTGCGCCACAGCCCGTGACAGCCCGATAACTATATCGGAATCCGACGGCGCCGCTGACCACTTCCGCCCACTCGCGGAAAGAATCCCCCGGATAACTTGGTCACCCCTGGATCCGCCGACACGCACGACCCCTCCCGCGAAACCCCAGGCAGCCCCTACTATCGCGGTACTGCTCAACGACGAGGAGAACCGTGCTCGACACCGCCATCATCGGCGCCGGTCCCGCGGGCCTGGCCGCCGCCCACGCGCTCAAGGAGCGCGGGCTCCCCTACACGCACCTCGAGCGCCACACGGCCGTGGGCGGGCTGTGGGACATCGACGCCCCCGGCACCCCCATGTACGAGTCCGCGCACTTCATCTCCTCCAAGACGCTGTCCGGCTTCCCGTCGTTCCCCATGCCCGACGACTACCCCGACTACCCGGACCACCGGCAGATCCTCGCCTACCTGCGCGCCTTCGCCTCAGAGAACGACCTCGACGAGGGCATCGAGTACGACACCGCGGTCGAGCGGGTCGAGGCGACCCCCGAGGGCTACCGCGTCACCCGTGCGGACGGGCGGGCCACCGAGCACGCGCACGTGGTCATCGCCTCGGGCGTGCAGTGGATCCCGAACATCCCCGACCTGCCCGGCACCTTCGACGGCGAGATCCGCCACACCGTCACGCACCGCAGCGCACGCGAGCTCGAGGGCCGCCGCGTGCTGGTGGTGGGCGCGGGCAACTCCGGCGCCGACATCGCGTGCGACGCCGCCCGCTCCGCCGACCACGCCGTCATCAGCCTCCGGCGCGGCTACCACTTCATCCCCAAGCACGTCTTCGGCGTCCCGTCCGACGTCTTCGCGGACGGCGGTCCCACGATGCCGATGTGGCTCGAGCAGCGCGTCTTCGGCGCCCTGCTGCGCGTGCTCAACGGCGACGTCACGCGCCTCGGGCTGCAGAAGCCCGACCACAAGGTCTTCGAGACGCACCCGCTGATGAACACGCAGCTGCTGCACCACCTGGGCCACGGGGACATCACCGCCCGCCCGGGCATCGCGGACGCCGCGGGCACCACCGTCACCTTCACGGACGGCACCCAGGAGGAGGTCGACCTCATCCTGCTGGCCACCGGCTACCAGCACGCCGTGCCCTACGCGCCGGAACTCGTCGGCGACGGCCCGCAGACCGACTTCTACCTCACCGCGTTCTCCCGCCATGCCGGCCTATACGGCCTCGGCTTCGTCGAGACCAACGGCGCCGCCTACGTGCTCATGGCGCAGCTCGCGGCGATGGTCGCCCAGCACATCGAGGACCGCACCGCGCGCCCTGCACGGTGGCGCGAGTTCGAGACGCTCATCGCCACGGACACGCCGGATCTCACGCGCGGCATCCGCTTCGTCGACTCGCCCCGCCACGCGGGCTACGTCGACGGGGTCGCCATCACCAAGTACCTCGAACGCACCGCGAAGCGCATGGGCTGGAGCATCCCGTGAGGCGGCGGATGGACCTCACGGACCGCATCGTCGTGGTCACCGGCGGCGCGGGCGGCATCGGCAGCGCCTTCGGAGCGCTCGCCGCAGAGCGGGGCGCACGCATCGTCGTGGTCGACGTGCGGGACGATGCGGCGGCCGCGGCCGTCGCGTCCCTCCCGGGCGACGAGGGCCGGCACGCCGCCGAGTCCTGCGACCTCACCGATCGCGCGCAGGTCGAGGCGCTGCTCGCGCACATCGGCGACCGGCACGGCCGCATCGACGTCCTCGTGAACAACGCCGGCATGACGAGCGCCGACCGATTCGACGTGCGCTCGGTCGAGAGCATCGAACGCGAGCTCGCCGTCAACCTCACGGCTCCCCTGGTGCTCACCCGCCTGGCCGTGCCGCTGCTGCGCGCGTCCGACGACCCGCGCGTCCTCACGACCGTCTCGCTCGGCGGGATCTTCCCGCTCGGCGAGACCCCCATCTACACGGCGTCCAAGTTCGGGCTGCGCGGCGCGATGCTGTCGATCGGCCTCGACCTGCGCGACAAGGGCATCACCGTGAGCTCGGTGCTGCCGTCCGCGACCGACACCCGCATGCTGCGGCAGGAGGCGCTCGAGGGCGGCAACACGCTCCAGTTCCAGGACCCGCCGCAGTCCCCCGCGCACGTCGCGCGCACCATGATCGGCCTGCTCGACCGGCCCCGGCTCGAGGCGTATCCGCGCACGAGCGAGTCGTGGCTCGTGCGCGCGGCCATGCTGGTCCCGGACGCCCTGCCCCGGCTCATGCCGCTGTTCCGCGGCAAGGGCGAGCGCGGGCAGGAGCGCTACCTGCAGGGCCTGCGCGAGCGCGGGCTCATCGCGACCGTCGACGGCGTCGAGCAGGCCGTCGACGGCTGAGCCGCCGGCTCAGCCCAGGTGCTCGACGAGCGCGTCGAGGAACGCGCCCGGACGCTCGAGGTGGGGCGAGTGCCCGCAGCCGTCGAACGCGATCTCGCGGTAGGTGCCGCCGTTCGCCACGTAGCGGTCCAGCACCGCGCGCGTCTGCGCGATCATCGGCTGCGCGGGCGCCTCGTCCTCGCCGGGCCAGCCCGGGATCGCGCCGAGCGCGCCCAGGTGGTTGAGGTCGAACAGCGAAGTGTCGGAGACGATCGCGTCCTGCTCGCCCCGCACCCACAGGACCGGCGGCTTCGCCTCGGACTCGGCGATCCCGGACACGTCGAACCAGCACGGCGCCATGGTGTTGAGCACGCCGCGCCGGCCCGGACCGAAGCCCGGCCAGCCCTCCGCCGGACCCGCGTCCCCGGGGTAGTTGTCCTCGCCGGTAGCCGTCGTCAGCATCGACTCGACCCACAGGTCCTCGAGCACCGCGGGCTCCGCCGCGGCCGCCACGTAGGCGGTCCGGAACACCGACCGGGGCGACACCGGCTGATCCGCGGTGCGGTCCCCCGCCGCGATCGCCGCGACGAAGGCCGGGTTGGCGCCGCCGCCGCCGGTGCCGGCGCAGTCCTCGCGCAGCAGCCGGCCCTCGGGTCCGGCGGTGCCGCCGAAGCCGTACGGAGACACGGGTGCCACGAGCGTCAGCCCGGACACCAGCTCGGGCCGGTCGAGGAGCAGCTGCATCGCGACGCCGCCGCCCATGGACCAGCCGACGAGCTCCACCGGGCCCGTGCCGAGCTCGTCGAGCACCGAGGCGACGTCGTCGGAGAAGTCCCGCACGCCGCGGGTCGCGTCCACCGGCAGCGTCTCGGAGGTGCCGAAGCCGCGCAGGTCGATGGCGAGCGCGCGCACGTCCGCGGGCAGGCCGAGCATCGTCGGCTGCCAGAACAGCGCCGAGGAGACGTTGCCGTGCACGAAGACGACGGTGTGCCGCGGCGTCGCCGCCTCCCGCTCGATCACGTGCGCGACGAGCCGGGGCGTCGTCACGAGCCGCGAGCTGAGCCCCTCCATCGGCGCGATGCGGTCCTCCTGCGTGGCGGTCATGCGGTGCTCCTCTCCCCTGCCAAGGCGCCTGCCACGGTGGGGGCGACGGCGTCGGCGCCCTCCGGTGACATCACCAGCGTGTAGTGGTTGACGTCGTCGACCCGCACGTGCCGGATGGCGGGCAGGTCGGCGAGCATGGATTCCAGGCGGGACTCCTCGTACAGGCCCGGCTCCTCGTCGAGCAGGCCGCGCGGCGCGGTCATGAGCAGCGTCGGCTTGTCGAGCGCCGCGAGCGCCTCCCGGAGCGCGGCCCCGGTGTTGAGGTCGATCGTGTCGTCGACCGTGGTGGCGTAGCTGGTCGCCGGCCGCAGGCCGCCGTCGCCGGGCACGAGGTCGTACGCGAAGTAGGCCTCGAGCTCGCGGGTCCAGTGGTGCGCGAACGCGGGGTGCCCGCGCCAGAAGTCGAGGTAGGCGTCGACGTCGGGGAACCGCATCGACAGCCGCGCCGCCGTCGGGCCGAGGATCGCGGCGACGGTGTCCTCGGCGGACAGCCCCTCGGGCACCGCGAGCGGCAGGCCGCCGTCCAGCAGCACCAGGCGGGACACCCGCGCGGGGGCACGATGCGCGAGCACCACCGCGACGAACGCGCCCATCGAGTGGCCCACCACGGGCACCTCGTCGAGGCCGAACGCGTCGAGCACCGCGACGAGGTCCCGGGCGTGGGCCTCCATCCCGGCGGGCCCGCGCACGCCGTGGCTGCCGCCGCGGCCGCGCAGGTCGGGCGCGATGAGCCGCATGCCGGGGAGCCGCCGCGCGAGGTGCGTGAAGGCGAGGTGCGAGCTGGTGACGCCATGCACGAGCAGAGCGGTGCCCGTAGGCTCGCCCGCGGGCTCCCACACGCCGACCGCGAGGTCTCCGCCCTCGACGGGCACCGTGATGCGCCGGTAGCCGGGGGCGCTCATCGCGCCGTCCAGCCGCCGTCGATCGTGTACGAGGCACCCGTGGCCATGCCGGCCGCGTCGGACGTGAGCCAGCCGACCAGCGACGCCACCTCCTCGGGCTCGACCAGGCGCTTGACCGCGGTCTCCGTGAGCATGATCCGCTCGACCACCTCGTCCTCGGGGATCCCGTGCACCCGCGCCTGATCCGCGATCTGCTTCTCCACCAGCGGCGTGCGCACGTACGCGGGGTTGATGCAGTTGCTCGTGACCCCGTGCGGGCCGCCCTCGAGCGCCGTCACCTTGGACAGCCCCTCGAGCCCGTGCTTGGCGGACACGTACGCCGACTTGTAGGCGGACGCCCGCAGCCCGTGCACCGACGAGACGTTCACGATGCGCCCCCAGCCTCGCTCGTACATGTGCGGCAGGGCGGCGCGGATGAGCAGGAACGGCGCGATCAGCATGATGTCGTGCAGGAGACGGAACGTGTCCGGGTCGAACTCGTCGATCGGCGACACGCGCTGCAGGCCCGCGTTGTTGACGAGCACGTCGACGTCGAGCGTGAGCGCGTCGAGCTCCCGCGTGCGGGACAGGTCGACGTGCCAGGCCTCGCCGCCGATCTCGGCGGACGCGGCCTCCGCGGCCTCCGCGTTGATGTCCGCCACCACGACGCGGGCGCCGCGGCCGGCCAGCTCCCGCGCGCACGCGAGCCCGATGCCGCTCGCGCCGCCCGTGACCAGTGCCTTGCGGCCCTCGAGATCGGTCGCCATCACCCTTCCTCCCCGGCGGTCAGCGCGTTGCGCACCACCCTCATCACGGACTCGAACACGTCGTCGGGCAGCCGCGGGGCGCCCTCGTCGGTGCGCTCCCACAGCAGGTAGCGCATCCCGATGAGCTCGCCGATGCCCATCAGCGTCCACGCGGTGACCTCGGGGTCGAGGCCGCGGTCGACGTCGCCGTCGGCCTGCGCGCGGCGCAGTCCGTCCTCGTACCCGGCGACGATGCGCTGATAGTGCTCGCGCATCGTCCCCGGCGAGACGTACTCGGCCTCGCGCACCACCCGGTACAGCGCGGGGTGCTCCGAGGTGAACCGGAAGAAGCCGGCGAAGCCCGCGCGCTCGGCCTCGATGCGGGTGCTCGCACCCGCCATCTCCTCGCTCATCGCGTGGCGCACGCGCCGGTTGAGGTCGAGCACCAGCGCCTCGAAGATGGCCTGCTTGGAGTCGAAGTAGAGGTAGAACGTGCCCAGGCCGATGCCGGCGCGCTCGGTGATCTTGACGATCGACGCGTCGTGATAGCCCTGGTCGGCGAACACGTGCTCCGCGGCCTCGAGCAGCCGGCCGCGGGTCTTCTCGCCCCGCTTGGTCAGCGGCTTGCCGGCCGCCGACGTGGGCTCCTCGATCTCATCCACGCTCACGGGACACCTCCTTCGCGACGCGCGCAGCACGGTCCCTCAAGAGCGTGCGGCGGACCTTCTGGGACCCGGTGCGGGGCAGCTCGTCGACGAGCACGATCCGCACCGGCACCTTGAAGCCGGCGAGCTGGGTGCGTGCGTGCGCGAGGAGCTCGTCCTCGGACACCAGCGCCCCGGCCCGCGGCTCGACGAACGCGACGCCGCGCTCGCCCCACACCGGGTCGGGCGCCCCCACCACGGCCGCGGCCTCGACGAGCGGGTGGCGCTCGAGCGCCCGCTCCACCTCGGCGGGCGCGACGTTCTCGCCGCCCGAGATGTAGATGTCCTTGAGCCGGTCGACCACCCGGTACACGCCGGACGCGTCGCGTGCCGCGAGGTCGCCGGTGCGCAGCCAGCCGTGCTCGAGCGCGCGGGCGGTCGCCTCGGGGTCGCCCAGGTAGCCGGCGAACACGCTCGGTCCGCGCACCTGCAGCTCGCCGGTCGCCGGGCCGTCGAGCGTGAGCCCGGTGTCCGGGTCGACGAGCCTCACCTCGACGTGCGGGTAGGGCCGGCCGACGGCGCCGACGTGCGCCTCCGCCTCCGCGGCAGGGAGGCACAGCACGTTCGGGCCGGCCTCGGTGAGCCCGTAGCCCGCCGTCAGGGCGACGCCGCGGTCCGCCCAGGCCGCGAGCAGGTCCGGGGCGGCGGTCGCGCCGCCGACCACGGCGAGCCGTAGCGAGGACACGTCCGCGGCGTCCCAGCCCGGGTCGTCGGCGAGCAGCCGGTACTGGGTGGGCACGCCCATCGTGCAGGTGACGCCGCGCTCGGCGATGAGGCGCAGCACGCGCGACGGCTGGAAGGTGCTCTCGAGCACCACGGTCGCGCCGCGCCACCAGGCGAGCAGCGGCTGCACGTTCCACGCCGCCACGTGGAACTGCGGCAGCATCGCGAGCACCACGTCGTCCTCATGCAGCGGCAGGGCGCCGGACAGCGCGAGGTTGTTCCAGAAGCAGCCCTCGTGCGTGAGGATCGCGCCCTTGGGCTCGGCCTCGGAGCCGGAGGTGTAGACGATCAGCAGCGCGTCGCCGTCGCGCACCGCGCGGGGTGTGCCGTCACGGCCGGAGGCCGGCACCCGGGCCTCGAGCCCGGCGCTGCCGAGCGTCGCGACGGGCGGCGCCTGGCCGTCCCAGCCGGCGGCCTGCATGGCCTCGGCCACGAGCGTCGCGTGCTCGTCGTCGGCCGCCACGATCGCCGGACGGGTGCGGGCGAGGAGCTCCCCCAGCTCGGCGGCGGTGAGCCGCCACGACAGTGGGACGAACGCGACGCCGGCGAGGGCGCAGCCGAAGAACAGCGTGACGTGGTCGGCCGAGCTCGCGGACACGGTCGCGATCCGGTCGCCGGGGCCGTAGCCGGCGTCGCGCAGCCGCGCGGCGAGCGCCACGGCGCGGTCCGCCAGCGTCCGGTAGTCGACGGTGAGGCCGCGGTCGTCGATCGCGATGCGCTCGGGCGAGCGCGCCGCGCGGTCGACGAGCCAGCGTCCGACGGTGTGCGACGCGGTCACGACCGCGCCTCCTGCCCCGCCGTCTCCAGGACCTGCTCGGCGCCCTCGATCCGCCCGGCCGGCGCATCGTCCGACATCTCGGCGTCGCCGTGCGCGCTGCCCGCCCGACGCCGGCTCATCCACGAGTCGACGGTGCCGGCGATGCCGCCGGGCAGGAACATCACCACAAGGATGAACAGCGCGCCGAGGATGAACAGCGGCTCGGACAGCGGCACCCGCAGCACCGACGGCAGCGACTCAATCATGTCGGAGCCGGCGAGCACCGTGAGCCGCTGGTCGAGGATCGTGTAGACCACACCGCCCACGATCGCACCCCAGCGGTAGCCGACGCCGCCCAGCACCACGATGACGAGCACCGTGATGGTGAGGTCCGCCGACACGGAGCGGGGCACGGTGCCGGACTGCAGCAGCATGTACGCCACGCCGACGAGCGACGCGCAGAGCGCGGCGATGACGAACACGAGGAGCCGGGCGCGCGAGGGCTCGAGGCCGAGCACCCGCACGCGGAGCTCGTTCTCGCGGGTCGCCCGTGCGAGGTGGCCCAGGCGCGACCGGTCGACCCAGACCGAGACGAGGTACACGACGAGGAGCACCGCGAGGGTCGCCCAGTAGAGGTTGCGGGTGTTGACCACGCCGACCAGCCAGTCGGGCACGCCGGCCGTGTTGAGGCTGAGGCCCTCCTCGCCGCCCGTCACCGACGAGTTCCGTCGCACCAGCACGGAGCCAGCCTGCGCGAAGGCGAGCGTCACCATCGCGAACGGGATGCCGGATACCCGCATCGACACCGCACCCGTGACGAGCGCGATGACGAGGCCGCCGATCAGCGCGACGAAGACGCCGGGCCACAGCGGCACCCCGAGGTTCTCGAGGCCGATGCCGAGGCCGTAGGCGCCGGCGCCGAAGTAGAGCGCGTGACCGAACGAGAGCATGCCCGCGGTGCCGAGCAGCATGTTGTAGCTGAGCGCCAGCGCCGCGAAGATCATCGCGAGCGACAGCAGCGCGAGGGTGCCGGGCTGGTAGGTGGGCGTGGGCAGCACGCCGGGCACCGAGATGTTGAGCAGCGGCAGGCACGCCATGAGGATGACGAGCCCCACGCCCACGACGAGCGGGACGGGGATGCGGCGCGCGGCCGCGACGGCGGCGGTCATGCGAACCTCCTTCCGAGAAGGCCGGACGGTCGCACGAGCAGCACGCCCGCCAGGGCGACGACGACGATGATGTCGCCCGTGCCGCCCAGGTAGTAGTTGGCGAACTGCTGCAGGACCGCGACCATGACGGACGCGATGGCCGCGCCCGGCAGCGAGCCGAGCCCGCCGATGACGGTGACGATGAACGCGAAGATCAGCAGCGTCGAGCCGAGGTGCGCGGACACGTAGCCCGTGTAGTGCGCGGCCAGCACGCCGCCGACGCCGGCGGCGGAGCCGCCGATTGCGAAGACCAGCAGGAACGCGGTGCGGACGTCGATGCCGAGCGCGGTGACCATGGCCCGGTTCTCGACGCCGGCGCGGATGATCGTGCCGAAGCGCGTGTAGCGCAGGAAGACCACCAGGGAGATCAGCAGCGCCGTGGCGGCCGCCATGAGCACCCAGTACGTGTTGGGCACCTGCGCGCCGAGCACGCCGGTGGTCTCCCGCATCCACGCGGGCGCCTGGATGTAGATGGGGTCCGAGCCCCAGATGCCCTCGTACAGCGCGACCGCGGCGAACGCGAGGCCGACGGTCACGAGCACCTGCTCGATGTGTCGCTCGTACAGCGGCCGGATGAGCGCGAGCTCGGTGAGGGCCGCGACGCCCGCGCCGACGAGCCCGCCGACCAGGATCGACACCGCGAACGCCCACCACGAGGTGGAGTCGAGGCGCCGGGCCACCTCGAAGCCCATGAAGGCGCCGAGGGTGAGGAACGCGCCGTGGGCGAAGTTGAGGACGTGCATGAGGCCGTAGATGAGGCTCAGGCCGGAGGCGACCAGGAAGTACAGCGCGCCCAGGCCGATGCCGGTGAGGAGGACGAGGACGAGGGTGCTCATCGGGCGCCTCCCGTCGCGGGCGCCACGCCGACGCCGAGGAGGCGATGCGTGAGCTCTTCGTCGCCGAGGATGTCCGCGGCGCGGCCGGTGTGGACCACGCGGCCGCCGCTGATGACGATCGCGTCGGTGGCGAGGCGACGGACGACCTCGAGGTTCTGCTCGACCAGGAGGATCGGCACGGTGGCGGACGCCTCCTCGAGCGCGTCGGCGACCTGGTCGACGATGAGCGGGGCGAGGCCCTTCGTCGGCTCGTCGACCAGCAGGAGCCGGTTGTCGTTGATGAGCGCGCGGGCCAGCGACACCATCTGCTGCTGGCCGCCCGAGAGCGTGCCCGCCATCTGGCGGCGCCGCTGCACGAGGTCCGGGAACAGGGCGTCCACGAGCTCGCGGCGCGGCTGGCGCTGGCGGACCGCCAGCTGGAGGTTCTCCTCGACGGTCAGGCTGCCGAAGACCTCGCGGTCTTCCGGCACGTAGCCGACGCCCTTGCGGACGATGCGGTGAGTGCGCAGGCCGTCGATGCGCTCCCCCGCGAGGCGCACCTCGCCGCCGCGGTCGATGAGGCCGAGGATGGCCCGGAGGGTCGACGTCTTGCCGACGCCGTTGCGGCCGAGCACCGCCGTGATGCCCGTGGCGGGCACGGTGAACGACACGTCCTCGACGACCTGCTGGCCGTTGATGGAGGCGTGGAGGCCCTCGACCTCGAGGATGGTGCTCATGCGGCGCTCCCCAGGTAGGCGGCCTGGACCCGCGGGTCGGCCATGATCCGTTCCGGCGTGTCGAAGGCGACGATGCGGCCTGCGACCAGCACCGCCACCTTCTCGACGAGGCCCATGAGGACCTCGAGGTGGTGCTCCACCATCAGCACGGTGCAGCCCTTGACCCGGTGCAGGTCGCGGATCCGCTCGACCAGGCCGGGGACGTCGCCCGAGCCCACGCCCGCCATCGGCTCGTCGAGGAGGACGAGCCGCGCGTCGGTCGCGAGCAGCACGGCGATCTCGAGCTTGCGCTTGTCGCCGTGGGAGATGTCCCCGGCCGGGACGTGCGCGCGGTGCTCGAGCCCCACCTGGGCCAGGGCGTCGCGTGCGGCCGCCGTCGCCGCATCGTCCCCACGCGGGAAGCGCAGGAGCGAGTAGCTGCCGCCGCGGGAGGCCTGCGCGGCCACCCGGACGTTCTCGAGCACGCTCAGCCGGGGGAAGTTGCTCGAGGTCTGGAACGTGCGGCCGAGTCCCGCCCGCGCCCTCGCGGGGACCGAGGTCCCCGTGATGTCACGGTCGTCCATCAGCACGCGGCCCGACGTAGGCGTCACCACCCCGGAGATCGCGTTGAAGAGCGTCGTCTTGCCGGCCCCGTTGGGGCCGATGACGCCGACGAGCGAGCCGGGCGGGATGTCGAGGTCGATGCCGTCGAGGATGGTGGCGCCGCCGATCTTGAGGCCGAGGCCCTCGATACGGAGCGCGGACGGGACTGCGGTGCTCATGCGTCCGGTTACTCCGCCTCGGCCGGCGACACGTCGGCGGCGGGGACCGTCGCGACGAGCTCGGGCGAGTAGGAGTCGCCGTCGGCGACGAGCTTCACCTGGAACATGTCCTGCAGCAGGGCGTGGTCGCCCTCGCGGACGGTCATGGTGCCCTTGGGACCCTCGAACGAGAAGCCCTCGAGCGCCGCGATCATGGCGTCGACGTCGCCGGCGCCCTCCTGGATGGCCTGGACCACCATGAGGGCGGCGTTGAATCCGTCGGGGCTGAACAGGTCGGCGGTGCCGCCCGCGGCCTCGATGTGCTCGACCATCGCGGCGTTGACCTCGTTGTCGGTCGCGCCCGCGAAGTAGTGGTTGAGGAACTTGATCGACTCGGAGGCCTCACCGTACGCGCCGTACGTGGCGACGTCGCCGAGGCCGGTGACGACCGGGACCTCGTCGAGCACGCCCTGCTGGCTCATCGACTGCCACATCGCGCCCGAGGTCGCGCCGGCCCAGGCCACGAACACCAGGTCCGGCTTGGCGTCGAGCACCTGCTGGGCGAACGTCGTGAACTCGGTGATGTCCTCGGCGACGAGGATCGAGTCGACCTTCGCACCCTGAGCACCGAGGATCGCGTCGACCGCGGCGAAGTTGCCCTGGCCGAACGCGGTGTCCTGGGCGAACACGAGCACCTTCTTGCCCTCGACGTCGTCGAGGAAGGTACCGGCGGTGGCCACGTCCTGCGAGCTCTGACGGCCCGAGCGGAACGTGTACTCGTTGATGCCGGTGATCGCGTCCGCGGCCGCGGGACCCGAGATGTACAGCACCTGGTTCTGGGCGGCCTGCTCGGCGACCGCGAGCGCGACGCCCGAGGACACCGTGCCCGTGAGGATGTTGACGCCCGAGCCGATGAGCTCCTTGGCGGCGGTGACGGCCTTGTCGGCGTCGCCCGCATCGTCGCGGTTCTCGATCACGATGGTGGTGTCGCCCACCATGTTCGTGCCGTCCGTCGCATAGTCGAGGCCGGCCTCGAAGCCCGCGAGGAACTGCTCGCCGTAGCCGGCGAGGACGCCGGACTCGCTGGTGATGACGCCGACGGTGACCTCGGTCGCCTGGGACATCCCCGACGAGGAGGAGGACGAGCTCGACGGCTCGGTGCCGGGAGACTCGGAGGTGGGAGCACAGGCTGCCAGGATGGTGGTCAACGCGGCTACGGCGCCGATGAGCGCCGCCTTCTCTTTACGCATGGGAACTGCCCTTTCGCCATTGAAAGTTGCGTACCTGAAAGGCGATTCAGGTTATGGGTCACGCTAGGGGCGTCGAGCGTTCGAGTCAAGCGGCGGCGTGTCCCGGAGTGTCGCGGGGCCGCTCACAGGGCTCGCTCGGGCTCCTGGCCGTGCACGCGCACCGTGTCCCTGCCTGCCGCCTTCGCCTCGTACAGCGCCGCGTCGGCGCGCGCGATCAGCGCCTCGAGCGGGACGCCCCGCTCCACACGGGCGACGCCGTGGCTCGCGGTCGGCGAGCCCGGACCGCCGCCGTCCTGGGCCGCGACGAAGCGCCGCGTCACGGCGTCCGCGCGCTCCGCCGCCCGCGCGGGGCTCACGCCGACCAGCACCGCCACGAACTCGTCGCCGCCCATGCGTCCGATGAGATCGCCGGGGCCGAGCTCCTGCCGCCACGCCTGCGCGAAGCGCACGAGCGCCCGGTCGCCCTCCGCGTGGCCGTGGGTGTCGTTGACCCGCTTGAAGAAGTCGAGGTCGGAGACGACGATCGCGTCCTCGCGTCCGGCGGGGCGTGAGGCGAGGAGGCGCGCCGCCCGCGCGAGCAGCTCGCCGCGGCCCAGCACGCCGGTGAGGTCGTCCGTGGTGGCACGGCGCCGCAGCTCGTCCCGGTGGCCCGCGTCAGCGAGGTGCGTGACCGCCAGCGTGACCGCGGTGACGGTGGCGATGAGGATGAGCGTCGTGAGGCCGGTGCCGCCCACGGAGGTGAAGAGCTCGCTGCGCGGTCCCTCCACCACGTAGAGCGCCCAGCGCACGGCGTAGAACGCCGCGTACACGGTGCCGGCGACCGCGAAGGTGAGGAGCGCGCCCCGCGCCGAGGGGTGCGCCTGGGTCGGGGCGGCGTCCCGGTCGCGCCACAGCCGCCACACCTCCCGCGCCGCCACGCCGACCGTCGCGCCCATGGCCGCGAGGAAGTACGCGCCGCCCGCCCAGGTCTCGTGCGCGGGGTCCCCGGCCAGGGCGGTGCCGAGGGCGCCCGCGAGCACCGTGGCGGCGAGCCACCACGGGAGCGGTCGACCGCGCAGGGAGCGCGCCGCGCCGACCACGCACAGCCCGCCCAGCACGCCGGCGGTGTTGGCGAGCGGCACCGTGATCGCCTGCAGCGGCGAGCCGTTGCCCAGGTACAGCACCGTGCTCGAGCCGTACGCGGCGAGCGCGCACGCCCACCATCCGACCACGGGCGCGTGCGACGTGCGGCGGAGCACGAGCACGGTGTGCACCGCGGCGAGGACGACCACGACGGCGAGCGCGAGGCGCACGCTCATCGGATCGATCACGGGGCCACCGTACGGAAGCCCGCGGGCCGCGGGAAGGGCGGTGTGGGCGTTCTCACATCGGGTCCCGCGCACGCCACCAGGGACGATGCGCGGGACCGGTGGCGTCGCGACCTCCGACGGCGTGCCACGGCCTACCCTGGACGCATGGCCCGCGTCCTCATCACCGCCTTCGAACCGATGCCCGGCGCCACCGCGGAGGCGTCCGCGGATGCCGTCAGGATCCTCGCCGAGACCTGGCACGGCAGCGCCGAGATCGTGCACCGCGACCTGGAGCCCGCGTACAAGGAGGCCGCGCGCCGCCTCCGCGCCTCCGTGGCCAAGCACCTCCCCGACGCGGTCATCGTCGTGGCCACCGCGCCCGGCGCCGACGCGGTCACGATCGAGCGCCTCGCCGTCAACCTCGACGACGCCGCGACGCCCGACGCCCACGGCGCCCAGCCCGTCGACGCCCCGGTGGTCGAGGGCGCCGCCGCGGCGCTGTGGTCGACCCTGCCCGGCAAGGACATCGTCGCGGCGCTCGCGGAGCGCGGGCTGCCCGCACGGCTGTCGCTCAACGCCGGCAGCGGCCTCGCGAACCACGTGTTCTACGTGATGCAGCGCGAGCTGGCCGAGTGGGGCGTCCCCAGCGGCCTCGTGCAGCTGCCGGCGACCCCGGAGATGGGTGCGCCCGGGCCGGCGCTCCCCGCCGAGGTCCTCGCCGAGGCGCTGCGCACCATCGTCGAGACCGTCATGGGCGAGCACCCCGAGCCCGAGCCGGAGATCGACGAGGAGGACGAGTCCGAGGCGACCCAGCCGTTCCTCATGCCCATCACGGCGCCGATCCCGGGCGACACCCCCGCGTTTGGCCTGCCCGTGGCGCCCGAGGCCGAGCCCGACGCCGCCGAACCGCTTCCCGAGCTCACGCCCGCCTGGTCGCCCACCTCGGGCGAGGTGCCCGAGGTTACGCAGGAGGCCGCCGCATCGTCCGCGCCGGAGGAGGAGCCCGAGCCGGAGCCCGCGCGCGACGACGAGGAGCCGGCCGCGCCGGACGAGGCACCCGCGTACCGTCATCCCACGTGGGACGAGATCATCTCGGGCGCCCGCACGGAGTCCTGACCCGCATCGTCCCCGGAGGAGACATGGCCCACGGCCTCGCCACCAGCGTCACCCTGTCCCTGCCCGCCTGGCTCGTCGACGAGATCCCCGCCCTTCCGGACGCGCTCGCGACGCCCGAGGAGCAGATGGCGCTGGTGCACCGGCTCGCGGATCGCAACTGGCGCGAGGGCGGCGGGGGGCCGTTCGCGGCCATCGTCGTCGACGGCACCACCGGCGAGCTCGTCTCGGTGGGCGTGAACGTGGTGCTCGGCACCGGCATCAGCGCGGGCCACGCGGAGGTCATGGCCCTCGCGCTCGCGCAGGCCCGCCTCGGCTCCTGGGACCTGGGCGCGGAGCGCGACCTCGCGCTCGTCGTCAACTGGCGCCCGTGCGTGCAGTGCTACGGCGCGACGCTGTGGTCGGGGGTGCGCCGGCTCGTGGTGGCCGGCGAAGGCCCCGAGCTCGAGAAGCTCACCCGCTTCGACGAGGGACCCGTGGTCGCCGACTGGGCCGAGCAGTTCGAGGCCCGCGGCATCGCCGTCACCAGCGACGTGCTGCGCGCCGAGGCGCTCGAGGTCTACCGCGCGTACGGCGAGTCCGCCTCGACCGTCTACAACGCGCGCGGCACGGGGCCGGTCGAGCAGGTCCGGTGACCGAGCCCGCGAACGCCGGCGCCATCGCGCGCGCCACCGGTCGCGCCTGGGAGGGTTGGGTCGCCGCCTTCGAGGACGCGGGAGGCGCGGAGCTCGATCACCGGGGCCTCGTCGCGGTGGCCGCGCGCGACCTCGGCCACGTGGACAACCCGGGCTGGTGGGCGCAGACGGTCGCCGTCGCGTACGAGCAGCACCTCGGGAGGCGCACCCTCGGCCAGCGCCAGGACGGCAGCTACGAGGCCTCGGCGAGCCGCACGCATGGCGGCACGCTCGACGAGGCCATCGGGGCCTGGCGCGCGGTCGTGGACGGGCTGACCGCGCTGGGAGGCGTGCCCTTCGCGGACGCGCCCACCGAGACCGCGACCGACGGCTACCGCCGGTGGCGCGTCACGCTCGCCGACGGCACGCGCGTTCTCGCGCAGGCGAGCCTGCGGTCCGGGCGCGCGGTCCTCACGCTCACCTGGTCGCGGCTCGCGTCCGACGAGGACCGGGAGCGCAAGCGCGCCGAGCTCAGGGCGCTGCTCGCACGGCTCTGATCCCGCCCGCCGGGACACTGAGTACTCCCCCACGGTGTTCCGGCGCCCGTGCGGGACGCTGAGTACTCGCTGTCCGCCGAGCCTCTCCGACCGACCCGAGTTCCGGGTGTCCCGCAGCGCGAGCGAGATGCGTGGGAGGAGTACTCAGTGTCCCGGCCGTGGTGGTGGACGTCAGCGGGCGTCGATCTTGACGAACAGCATCGCGACGAGCCCGAGCGCGACGACCGTGATGAGGCCCAGCACGCCCCAGATGGTCGCGCCGGTGAGCGCGATCGCGAGCGTCCACATGAGCGGCGCGAGGAACGAGACCGCGCGGCCCGTGGTGGCGTAGAGCCCGAAGATCTCGCCCTGCTTGCCCGGGGGGCACACGCGCGCGAGCAGCGACCGCGATGCGGACTGCACCGGACCCACGAAGAGGCACAGGGTCAGCCCCGCGATCCAGAACACGATCGGCCCGACGTCGTGCAGGAAGGCGACCGCGAGCCCCGCGACCACCATGCCGCTGAGCGAGCCGATGATGAGCCGGCGCGGACCGATCCGGTCGTCGACCAGGCCCGCGAGCATCGTCGCGAGCCCCGCGACCAGGTTCGCGGCGATGCCGAACATGATGACCTGGGTCGGGTCGAAGCCGTACGCGACCGAGGCGATCACGGCGCCGAAGGCGAACACGCCGGCCAGGCCGTCGCGGTAGACCGCGCTCGCGCCGAGGAACCACACGGTCGGACGGGACTCGCGCCACAGGGCCACGAGGTCGCCCCACAGCCGCGTGTAGCTGCCGAGCAGCGACACCTGCGGGCGTCCGGTCGCGGGCGCCTCCGGGACGTAGCGGAACACGGGCCACGCGAAGATCACGGCCCACACCGCGCACCCGACCGCGATGAGGCGGTACGCCATGCCGTTGGAGGTGTCCATGCCCCACCAGTCGGCGCCGTCGGCGACCACGACGATGACGAGCGCGACGATGCCGCCGACGTACCCGAAGCCCCAGCCCAGCCCCGACACACGACCGACGTTGCGCGGGCTGCTCACCTGCGAGATCAGCGCGTTGTAGTTGACGCCGCCGATCTCGCCGAAGACGCTGCCGAGCGCGATGAGCCCCACGCCGAGCGCGAAGAACGGCGGCGCGGCCTGGACGAAGAAGAGCCCGAGCATGCACAGCACGAGCAGCCCGGTGAAGAGCGCGAGCCAGGCCTTGCGCTTGCCCGACGTGTCGGCGCGCTGACCCAGCACGGGCGCGAGCACCGCGACGAGGATGCCGGCGACCGTCATCCCGGTGCCCAGGCCGCCCGCGAGCTGGGACAGGCCGAGGTCGTACGCGGGGTGCCCCTCGCCGAGCGACGCGATCTCGGGATCGAGGAAGGACTCGGAGGTGAGGTACAGCGCCACGAAGACGAACGTGACGATGACGGAGTTGAACGGCTGCGTGGCCCAGTCCCACAACGCCCACGCGACGACGCGGCCCCACCGCGTCGGCCGGGCCGCATCGTCGGGGGCCGCCGCGTGCGAGGTCGCCTCGGAGGTCATGGCCCAAGAGTGCCGTCCCCGGGTGAACTATGCGCGACCAACACGCCAACGGGGGCTGAACGTCGGGGCCGGAGGTGGCACGATCGGGGTATGGACGACGCCGGGACCTGGGGCGACGATGTGCTCGCCGGGTTCGAGGCACGCCCGCTGGGTCCCGCGACGCTCATCCGCTCGACGGCTCCCCCGCCGCACCCGCGGGGCGCCGTCCTGCACGTCCACGGCTACAACGACTACTTCTTCCAGGCGCACCTGGCGGAGTTCTTCGCGGGGCTCGGGCTCGCGTTCCACGCGCTCGACCTGCGCCGGGCCGGCCGGTCGCTGCGTCCCGGCGACACGCCCCACCTCATCCGGGACATCACGGAGCTGGGCGACGACATCTCCGCCGCCGCCGACGCGATCGCGGCGGAGCATCCCGGCCTGCCGCTCGTGATCCACGCGCACTCCACGGGCGGGCTCGCCGCGGCCATCTGGGCGTCGGACCGTCCCTCGCCCACGCTCACGGGCCTCATCCTCGACAGCCCGTTCTTCGCCCGGCCGGACAACCGGCGCGAGCGGGTGCTGCTGCACGCCGTCGGACCCGTCGCGCGCGTTCGACCCGGCGCCGTGCTCGCGCACCACCCGTCGCGCTACGCGGCCCACCTGCTGTCCGACGAGGGCGGGGCGTGGGGCTTCGACCCCGACTGGAAGACGCCGCTCGGCGTGCCCGCGCGCGCCTCCTGGCTCGCCGCGGTGCGGCGCGCGCAGCGGCGGGTCGCGCGCGGCCTCGACATCCGAGTGCCGGTGCTGGTCGCGCGGTCCCACAGCTCGGGCCCGGACACGCCCGACAACCCGCTCCTGGGCGTCCAGGACACCGCCGTCGACGTGGGTGCGATCGCGCGGCTGGCGCCGGGACTCGGTCCGGACGTCACCGAGGCGGTCATCACCGGCGGGGTCCACGAGCTGTCCCTGTCGTCCCCGGTGCCGCGCGCCGCGTACCTGGCCTCCATCCGCTCCTGGCTCCCGAAGGCGATCCCATGACCCCCACGCGCCCCGACCACCCGTACTTCGACGCCCCGTTCGCCGCGCTCGCGCACCGGGGCTTCTCGCGCGACGGCCTCGAGAACTCCATGACCGCGTTCCAGTCCGCGGTCGACCTCGGCTTCTCCTACGTCGAGACCGATGCGCACGGCACCGCCGACGGCATCGCCGTCGCGCTCCACGACTCGTCGCTCGACCGCACCACCGACGCGGAGGGCGAGGTCTCGGAGCTGCCGTGGTCGGAGGTCAGGGCCGCGAGGATCGGCGGGGTCGAGCCGGTGCCGCTGCTCGAGGACCTGCTCGGCACCTGGCCCGAGCTCCGCGTGAACATCGACGTCAAGGCCGAGTCCGGCATCGTCCCCATCGCGGAGGCCATCGAGCGCACGGGCGCGCACGATCGCGTCTGCGTCGCATCGTTCTCCACCGCCCGCCGCGAGGCGACCGTCGCGAGGCTGAGCCGGCCGGTCGCCACCAGCGCGGGGACCGGCGAGGCGGCACGCTTCCTCGTGGGCGGGCTGCTCGGCCTCGGGACGCTGCGCTCGCTCGCGCACGTGCACGGCCTGCAGATCCCGTGGCGGGTCGGCGTGCTGCCGGTGCTGACCGAGCGGCACGTGCGGCTCGCCCACGAGGCGGGCAGGGTGGTCCACGTCTGGACGGTCAACAACCGCGCCGAGATGGAGTCGCTCCTCGATGCGGGCGTCGACGGCATCGTCTCGGACCGCGCGGACCTCCTCCGGGAGGTGCTCGAGGCGCGCGGCCTATGGTGAGGGGATGAACAAGACCGTCCCCACCGAGGTCCCGGTCGAGGCGTTCGTCGCGGCCGTCGAGCCGGCACGCCGCCGCGAGGAGGCTGAGCGCGTCGTCGCGCTGCTGACCGAGGTCACCGGCGTCGAGCCGGTCATGTGGGGCCCGTCGATCATCGGCTGGGGCACGATGCACTACCGGTACGCGACGGGCCGCGAGGGCGACATGCCCAAGGTCGGCTTCTCGCCGCGCAAGGCGCAGCTGACGTTCTACGGGCTCAAGGACACCCCCGAGGGCGCGGGGCTGCTGCCGTCGCTCGGCCCCTCCACCGAGGGTGCCGGCTGCGTCTACGTCAAGCGCCTCGACGCGATCGACCTCGACGTGCTCGCCGACCTCGCGGAGATCGCCTTCGCCCGCGGCGACTACGACGCGGCCGCACGGTGATGCGGTCGGCGGCCCAGGGTCGCGTGGAGGAGGGAGCCGCCGATGGGCGACCGTGACGGCGAGCCGCCGATCCGGCCGTTGCCGTTCGCGGCCGGCATGCTGCTGGGCGCGATCACCGGCTTCCTCATCTGGATCGCGACCGACACGTTCGCCCTCTTCCCCGCCTTCGTGGGTCTCGGCTTCGTGCTGGGCCTGGTGTTCTCCCGGATGAGCGGCGGCGGCCCGCAGTAGCCGTCGGCCGGGCGGTGTTCGTGCCCCGGCCCCGGCACCGACCACCCCATGTTCGCGCCTGTTCCAGGATTCACTGAAACAGCCTGCGGTTCAGGATCCCGGCGGTCGCCCTACCAGGCACGATGCGGGCGGCTCAGCCCGGGGTCGCCCACTGTTTCAACCCGATGTGAAACACGTGGGAGAGAACCCCGCGCGCGCGCGACGACACGCCGCAAACGGCGGCCCAGGAAGCGGGTCGATCCCGCATCGACCCGCCTGACGTGCCGGAACCGGCACGCGTGGCGGGTCGATCGTGGAAGGACCCGCTTCCGAGGTCGGAGATCCGACCCCGAACGCGCCCGCGCCCTACTTCCTCCGCGCCCGCTTCTCGCGCACGCGCACCGAGATCTGGATCGGCGTGCCCTCGAAGCCGAAGTTCTCGCGCAGGCGGCGCTCGATGAAGCGGCGGTACTGCGGGTCGAGGAAGCCCGAGGCGAAGATCACGAAGCGCGGCGGGCGGGTCGCCGCCTGCGTCGCGAACAGGATCTTCGGCTGCTTACCGCCGCGGACCGGATGCGGGTGCTCCGCGACGAGCTCGCCGAGGAACGAGTTGAGCCTGCCGGTGGAGATGCGCTGGTCCCAGCTCGACAGCGCGAGGTCGAGCGCAGGGAGCAGGCGGTTGGTGTGCCAGCCGGTCTTGGCCGACAGGTTCACGCGCGGGACCCAGGTGTGCTGGACCATGTCCTGCTCGATCGAGCGCTCGAGCAGGAAGCGCTCGTCCTCGCCCACGAGGTCCCACTTGTTGTAGACGAAGATCATCGCGCGGCCGGCGTCGACCACCTGCTGCACGACGCGCAGGTCCTGGTCGGTCAGCGCCACCGAGGCGTCGAGCAGCACGAGTGCCACCTCGGCACGCTCGATCGCGGTCTGCGTGCGCAGCGAGGCGTAGAAGTCCGCGCCCTTGGTCATGTGGACGCGGCGGCGGATGCCGGCGGTGTCGACCAGGGTCCACGGGCGGTCGCCGATCTCGACGACCTCGTCGACCGGGTCGCGGGTGGTGCCCGCGATCTCGTTCACGACCACGCGCTCGGAGCCCGCGAGCTTGTTGAGCAGCGAGGACTTGCCGACGTTGGGGCGCCCGACGAGCGCGATGCGGCGGGGCGCGTGCTCGTCGATCTCGATCTGGTGCATCTCCGTGGGCAGGATCGCCATCGCGGCGTCGAGCAGGTCGCCCGTGCCGCGGCCGTGGAGCGCGGACACCGGGTACGGCTCGCCCAGGCCGAGGTTCCACAGCGCGGCGGCCTCGAGCTCGCCCTGCGGGCCGTCGACCTTGTTGGCGGCGAGCACCACGGGCTTCTCGGCCTTGCGCAGCAGGCGCACCACCTGCTCGTCGGTCGCGGTGGCGCCGACCATGGCGTCCACCACGAACAGGACCGCGTCGGCCATCTCGATCGCGGCCTCGGCGGCCTGCGCGACCGACAGGTCGATGCCGGTGACGTTCTTCTCCCAGCCGCCGGTGTCGAGCAGCGTGAAGTCGCGTCCCGCCCACTCGGCGCGGTACGCGACTCGGTCGCGGGTGACGCCCGGGGTGTCCTCGACGACGGCGAGGCGCTTGCCGATGATGCGGTTCACGAGCGTCGACTTGCCCACGTTCGGGCGGCCCACGATCGCGAGGACGGGCAGCGCCTCCTCGGTCTCCGGCAGCGGCTCGCCCGCCAGCTCGGCGAGGTCCTCCGGGGTCAGGTCGTACTCGTCGAGGCCCGCGCGCAGCGCGGCCTCGCGGATCTCGTCGAGCGTCTCGGGCGCGTCCGACTCGTGGGGCGCCGGAAGCGGCTGCTCGTCCGTCATGCGTGGTCCTTCTCTTCGCGCGTCTCGCGGCGCGGGTCGTCGAGCGGAAGCTCGAGGTCTGTCGTGTCAAGGGTACGTGTCACCTGGTCGCGGAGCGTCTCGGCGAGCCTCTCGGCCGCCCACGCCTGCTTCGCGCGGCCGCCGCGCACATCGTCCGGCGGGGTCAGCACCACCGGCTCGCCGAACGCGACCAGGAGCCGCCGCCCGGGCCGCGGCCACACGTTGACGGACTCGCCGGTGTGCCGCGAGCCGACGATCGCGGTCGGCACCACCGGGGCGCCGGACTGGATCGCGAGCCACGCGGCGCCGCCGTGCACGGCCTCGGCGGTGCCGCCGCCGCGGGTGCCCTCGGGGAACACCCCGATGACGTCGCCGCGACGCAGCACGGCGAGGCCCTGCGCGAGCGCCTCGCGGCCCGACTCCCGCACGGTGATCTGCTGGGCGGCGTTGAGGATGGCGCCGAGCGGGCCCGACATCATCCCCTCACGGATCAGGAAGTGCGAGCCGCGCGGGATCACGCCGTGCACCACGGGCCCGTCGATCAGGCCGACGTGGTTGCAGACGATGATCGCGGCGCCCTCGGCGGGCACGTTGCCGCGACCCCGGACCTCGGTGCGCCACAGCACGCGCGCGAGGAAGCGGCCCACCCAGCGGGACCAGCGCGGGCCCCAGCGGCTCGGGACGGGGGCGCTCACTCCCCTGCCTCGTCGGCGGCCTCGGCCGCGGGGGTCGCCGCCGCATCGTCCTCGCCGTCGCCGCGGGTCTCCGCGACGAGGTCGAGCACGGCCTGGACGGCCTCCTCGATGGTGAGGTCGCTGGTGTCGAGCGTGTGGACGCCGTCGGCCGCGGTGTGGAACGACACGACCGTGGCGTCCTTCTTGTCGCGGCCCAGCACGGCCTCGCGCACGGTGGCGAGGTCCGCGCCCTCGCCGGCGCGGCGCGCGACGCGGATCTCCTCGTCGGCGGTCATGAGGATCCGCACGTCGGCGTCGGGCGCGATGATCGTGGTGATGTCGCGCCCCTCGGAGACGATGCCGCGGCCGTCGGAGTAGCCGCCCTCGAGCTCCGCGGCGATGACCTCGCGCTGCCAGTGGCCGAGCGCCGCCCGCGCCTCGAGGTTGGTGGCGACCTTGGAGACGGTGAGCGCGACGGCGTCCGAGCGGATGAGCGAGGACACGTCCTCGCCCTCGAGCAGCACGCGCGGGTTGCCCGGGTCGAGCACGAGACCCACGTTCATGGTCTCCACCATGGCGGCGACGTCCGACTCGATGGTCAGGTCGACGCCCTCGCGCATGCACCACAGCGTGGCGACGCGGTAGGTGGCGCCCGTGTCGAAGTACGCGAGCTGGAGCCGTCGGGCGACCTCCTTGGCCACCGTCGACTTGCCGGTGCCCGCGGGCCCGTCGATCGCGATCGAGATTCCGGTCATGATGCAGCGATCTCCCAACCCTGCCGCTCGAGCGCCGCCACCAGGTCGGGCGCGCGCGAGGGCAGCACGTAGAGCGTCGTGAGTCCCACCGGCTGCCGCGGCGAGTGCTCGATGGCGATGTCCTCGACGTTGACGTCGACCTCGGCCGTGTGCGCGAGCAGGCGCAGCAGCTGGCCGGGAGTGTCGGGGACGATGACGGTGACCGGCGTCCAGTCGCGCGTGGCCCCGCCGTGCTTGCCGGGGATGCGCGCGGTCTCGAAGCGGCCGCGGTCGATGAGGTCGGTGAGGGCCTCGCCGATGTCGTCGGCCTCCCTCACCTCCTCGAGGTCGGCGATGATGTGGTCGAGCGTCTCGACCAGGTGCCCACGGTTGAGGCGCGCGATGTCCGCCCACATGCCGGGCAGCGACGCCGCGATGCGGGTGACGTCGCGCAGGCCCTGGCCCGCGAGGGCCACGTCGTCGGCGTCGAGGATGCCGAGCGCGGCGGCGACCGCGGAGGCCGCGACCTGGGGCGCGTGCGAGACGCGCGCGACCGCCGCATCGTGCGCCTCCGCGTCCATCGTCACCACGTCGCACTGCAGCGCGTCGGGGATGCGCGCGACGAGCGCGATCGCGTCCGCGGTGGCGCCGTTCGGGCACAGCACCCACGGGCGCGCCTTGAACAGGTCGCCCTGCGCGCCCAGGCCGCCCGAGACCTCGCGGCCCGCCATGGGGTGGGAGCCGACGTAGCGGGACGATGCGCCGGTGGCGTGGGCCGCGGCGGCGATGGGGGCCTTGACGCTCGCGACGTCGGTGACGACGGCGTCCGGGTAGCGGCCGAGCGCGGCCGCGACGACCGCGGCGGCGGCGGACGGCGGGACGGCGACGATGACGAGCTCGGGCTGCGCGTCCGCGGGCGCGCCGCCCGCGCCGATCGAGCGCGCGAGGGCCTGCGCCTCGGGGTCGTTGTCCTCGATCGTGACGGCCCAGCCCTCGGCGGACAGGCCGATGCCGATGCTCGCGCCGATCAGGCCGGCGCCGACGATGTGCGTGCGGGGAGACATGCCGCTCCTACTGGGCCAGGTCGCGGCGCAGCTTGACGGCGTCGCGCAGGTACACGTGCGCGATCTCGTCGCGCGGGCGCTCGAGGTGCGCGTGCATCATCACGCGCACCACCAGCGGGAGCGCGCCGGGCACGTCCATCTCCTGCGCGCACATGAGCGGGACGGCGCCGAAGCCCAGCGCACGGGCGGCGGCCGCCGGGAAGTCGCTGTGGACGTCGGGTGTGCACGTGAAGATCACCGAGATGAGGTCGTCGGTGGAGAGCGAGTTCTCCCGCATCAGCGCCTCGATCAGCTCGATGGTGCGCTCGTGCAGGTGGTCCTTCTCGTCGCGGTCCAGGGTGATGGCGCCACGGATCGCACGGATCGTCATGGCGTCCATCGTATCGGTCGCGGGGGTCCCGTCCGGGCCCCTCCCGGCTACATGCCGGCGGCGTCCATCAGCCGGCCGACGTCCACGGGGCCCAGCTGGCGGACCTCGCCGGGCGCGAGGGTGCCCAGGCGGATCGGGCCGAACTGGGTGCGCACGAGCTCGAGCACGGGGTGGCCCATCTGGTCGAGCATGCGGCGGACGATGCGGTTGCGGCCCTCGTGAAGCTCGACCTGGACGAGCGACGAGTCCTGGGTGACGTCGAGGATGTGGCACGCGGTGGCGCGCACGGGGCCGTCGTCGAGGTCGATGCCCTCCTTGAGGTGCGTGCACAGGTGCTTGGACACGCGGCCCTTCACCTTCGCGACGTACACCTTGGAGACGCCGTGCGTGGGGTGCGCGAGGCGGTTCGCGAGGTCGCCGTCGTTGGTGAGCAGGATCAGCCCGGTGGTCTCCGCGTCGAGGCGGCCCACGTGGAACAGGCGCTCGTCGTACTGCTGGACGAACTGGTCGAGGGCGGGACGTCCCTGCGGGTCGCTCATGGTGCTCACCACGCCGAAGGGCTTGTTGAGCACCACGGTGATGTGGCTCGCGTCGACGGCGATGCGCTCACCGTCGACCTCGATGACGACCTCCTCGGGCACGACGCGCACGCCGAGCTGGTCGACGACCGAGCCGTCGACCTTGACGCGGCCGGCCTCGATGAGGTCCTCGCACTTGCGGCGCGAGCCGACGCCCGCGGAGGCGAGCACCTTCTGGAGGCGGATGCCCTCGGGGCGGTGGATCTCGAGCTCGGCCATCAGCGGCCCTCCCCATCGATATCGGCCAGGTCGGGCAGGTACGGAGCGAGCGGCGGGAGGTCGTCGAGCGTGGACATGCCCATGCGCTCGAGGAACTCCGTCGACGTGCCGTAGAGGACGGCGCCGGAGCTCTCCCCCACCTCGGTGACGAGCCCGCGCGCGGCGAGCGTCTTCATGACGGAGTCGACGTTGACCCCACGGATCTGCGACACCTGGCCGCGGGTGACGGGCTGCCGGTAGGCGACCACGGCGAGGGTCTCGAGCGCCGCCTGCGACAGACGCGCGGACTGGCCCTCCACGATGAAGCGGCCGACCACGTCCGCGAACAGCCGCGACGAGTAGATGCGCCAGCCGCCGTCGACCTCGCGCAGCTCGAAGCCGCGCGGCGCCTCGGGGTCGGCGTACTCGTCGCGCAGGCCCTCGAGAGCCGCCTCGACCTCCGCCACGGGCACCTCGACGGCGGCGGCGAGCTCGGCCGCGGGCACGGGCTCGTCGACGACCATGAGCACGGCCTCGAGCGCGCCTCGCAGGGCTGCTGGGTTCACGACGGCTCCTCACCGGGTGCGGCCGCGATCCCCGCGGCCTCGGAGGCGACGCCCATCGCATCGTCCTCGTCGAACTCCGCCGACACCTCGACGGCGGAGTCGCCTCCGGTCCACCGGACCGTCAGCTCGCCGAGGGAGCGTACCTGATCGAAGGCCACCACGGCCTCCCGGAACAGCTCGAGCAGCGCGAGGAAGCGCGCGACCACCACGCCGGTGCTGCCCGCGTCGCGCACGAGCGAGCGGAACGACACCGCGCCCTCGCGCTGCAGGCGGTGGGTGATGACCGCGGCCTGCTCGCGCACGCTGACGGCCGGGTTGTGCAGATGGGCGATGCTCACGGTCGGCGCCGCCTTGGGCTGCAGCGCGTGCGCCGCGAGCTGCGCGAGCAGCTCGGGCGTCGCGGTCCACACCAGCTCGGGCAGCAGCATCGCGAACTGCGGCTCGAGCGGCACGTCGCGCGGGACCCGCCGGGGCGCGGACAGCATCTCCGCGAAGCCGCCGGCGGCCTGCTTGAAGGCGCGGTACTGGAGCAGCCGCGCGAACAGCAGGTCGCGCGCCTCTAGCAGCTCGAGGTCCTCGACGTCGTCGACCTCGCCCTGCGGCAGCAGGCGCGCGGCCTTGAGGTCGAGCAGCGTCGCCGCGACCACGAGGAACTCGGAGGCCTGCGACAGGTCCCAGTCGTCCTCGCGCTCGGCGATGGTGGCCAGGAACTCGTCGGTCACCCGGGCGAGCGCGACCTCGGTGATCTCGAGCTGGTGCTTCGAGATCAGGCTGAGGAGCAGGTCGAAGGGCCCCTCGAAGTTATCGAGGTGGACCTCGAAGCCCTTCGAGGACTCGGTCGCGACCTCGGCGGTCACGCTAGGCGGCGACCCCGCGCGCCACGAGCTCGCACGCGAGCTGACGGTAGGCCTCGGCGCCGGTGTGCGACGGGGCGAACGTGGTGATGGGCTCCGCGGCGACGGTCGCGTCGGGGAACTTCACGGTGCGGTGGATCATCGTCTCGGTGACGCTGTCGCCGAACGCGTCGCGCACCCGCTCGACGACCTCCTGAGCGTGCAGCGTGCGGCCGTCGTAGAGGGTCGGCACGATCGCGTCGATCGTGAGGCGCGTGTTGAGGCGGTCCTGCACCTTGCGGATCGTGTCGACCAGGAGCTTGACGCCGCGCATCGCGAAGTACTCCGCGGCGAGCGGGATCACCACGCCGTGCGCGGCGACCAGCGCGTTCACGGTGAGCAGGCCGAGCGACGGCTGGCAGTCGATGAGGATCGCGTCGTAGTCGTCCAGCACCGGGCGCAGCGCGCGCGCCAGGGCGCTCTCGCGCGCGACCTCGCCCACCAGCTGCACCTCGGCGGCCGACAGGTCGATGTTCGCGGGCAGCAGGTCGAGCCCGGGCACCTTGGTCTCGAGGATGACGTCGCGGGTGGCGACGCCGGTCTCCATGAGCAGGTTGTAGACCGTGTTCTCGAGCGCGTCCGCGTTGATCCCGAGCGCGGCCGAGGCGGCGCCCTGCGGGTCGAAGTCGATGAGCAGCACCTTGCGCCCGTACTCGGCGAGCGCCGCCGCGAGGTTGACCGACGTGGTGGTCTTGCCCACCCCGCCCTTCTGGTTGCACAGCGCGACGACGCGCGCGGGACCGTGGCTGGGAAGGGGTTCGGGTACGGGGAAGTCGGTCACGCGCCAACCCTACCGCCTGGTCGCAGCCCTGCTCAGCGGGCGCGCGGGTGCGTCGCGGCGTACACCTCGCGGAGCGTGTCGCGGGTCACGAGCGTGTAGATCTGGGTGGTCGTCACGGACGCGTGACCCAGCAGCTCCTGCACCACGCGCACGTCCGCGCCGCCGTTGAGCAGGTGCGTCGCGAACGAGTGCCGCAGCGTGTGCGGCGACACGTCCTCGACGCCCGCGCGCTCGGCGGCCGCCCGCAGGATGGCCCACGCGGACTGGCGCGAGAGCCGCCCGCCGCGGGTGTTGAGGAACAGCGCGGGGGTGCCGCGGCCGGCCTGTGCGAGCGGCCCACGGGCGCGCACGAGGTACGCGTCGAGCGCGTCGACGGCGTAGCCGCCCACGGGCACGATGCGCTCCTTGCGGCCCTTGCCGCGCAGCAGCACGGTCTCCTCGCCCCGGTCGAGCACCACGTCGTCGACGTCGAGCCCCACCGCCTCGGAGATGCGCGCGCCGGTCGCGTAGACGAGCTCGAGCAGCGCGCGGTCCCGCAGCGGGGACGCGCCGTCGCCCATGCCGGCCTGGACGAGGATCCGGTCGACCTCGTCGGTGCTGATCGCCTTGGGCAGGCGCTTGGGGATCGCGCGCGGCTTCACCTGCGCGGACGGGTCCGCGACGGTCCAGCCCTCGAGCACGGCGAAACGGTGCCAGCCGCGCACGGCGACCACGGTGCGGGAGGCCGATGCGGGGGCCAGGGCGCGGCCGCCGTCGTCCCCGGTGCTCACCCCCTGGGCGAACGCGGCCACGTCCTCGCGGGTGACGTCCTTGAGGTCGTCGAGCCCTCGCGTCGCGAGGAACGCCGCGTAGCGGTCGAGGTCCCGGCGGTACGCGGCGACCGTGTTGGGGCTGAGGCCCCGCTCGACGGCGACGTGCGCGAGGTACGCGTCACGCTGCCGGGCGAGCATCGTCAGCGGACCGACAGCACGTCGGTGAGGAACGGGTCGACCATCACTGCGGCGAACACGATCGAGAGGTAGGTGATCGAGTCCCGGAACAGCCGCATCTCGTGCAGCTTCGACTCCCCCGCGCGCGAGCGGCGGTACATGCGGACGCAGCCCGCGAGGAACCAGGCGCCCGCCGCGGCGGCGACGCCGACGTAGACCCAGGTCATGCCGGCCACCCACGCCAGCGCGAGCGACACCGCCACCATCGCGGCGGCGTAGCCGAGCATCTCGACGGCGACCTTCCGCACCGGCGCCACGACGGGCAGCATCGGCACGCGCGCCTGCTCGTAGTCGCCGCGGAACTTCATCGACAGCGGCCAGTAGTGCGGCGGCGTCCAGAAGAAGATGATGAGGAACAGCAGGAACGGCGTCCACGCGAGCTCGTTGGTGACGGCCGCCCAGCCGATGAGCACCGGCATGCAGCCCGCGATGCCGCCCCACACGATGTTCTGCGCGGTACGGCGCTTGAGGATCATCGTGTAGCCGACCACGTAGCCGAGGATCGCGAGCACCGACAGGACCGCCGCGAGCGGCGAGCCCACCACGAACCAGAACCACAGCGTCGAGAGGATCGACAGCGCCCACGCGAACACGAGCGCCCCGCGCTCGGACACGGCGCCCGTGACGAGCGGCCTGCGGCGCGTGCGCTTCATGACGGCGTCGATGTCGCGGTCCAGGTAGCTGTTGAACACCTGGGCGCCGCCGGCCGAGAGCGAGCCGCCGATCAGCGTGCCCGCGAGCAGCCCCAGCGAGGGCCAGCCGTCGGCGGCGAGGACCATGGTGGGGATGGTGGTGACGAGCAGCAGCTCGATGATCCGCGGCTTGGTCAGCGCGACGTACGCGCCGACCGTCGCCAGCACCCGGCGGGGGGCCGCGACGGGCGCGGCGGCATGAGCCTCGGTGGTGGCGATCGGCATGCGGACAAGTGTAACCGCGCGTACCGGGACCAGGGTCCGTGGCAGGCCCGTCCCAGCGCGTGAGATGGCACCGCTCCCAGAAATGTGAACGTACTACAAAGCCGCGCGGCCCGGGTAGGCTGGCCCCCGTACCCGATACCTGTCGAGGGAGACACCTGTGACCATCAACTGGACCGACGTCGACCGCCGCGCCGTCGACACCCTCCGCGTCCTCGCCGCCGACGCCGTCGAGAAGGTGGGCAACGGCCACCCCGGCACGGCCATCTCGCTGGCGCCCGCCGCGTACCTCCTCTTCCAGAACGTCATGAAGCACGACCCGGCCGACTCGAAGTGGCTCGGCCGCGACCGCTTCGTGCTGTCCGCGGGCCACTCGTCGCTCACCCTGTACCTCCAGCTCTTCGCGTCCGGCTACGACCTGACGCTCGAGGACCTCAAGTCGCTGCGCACCGAGGGCTCGCGCACCCCGGGCCACCCCGAGTACGGCCACACCGACGGCGTCGAGATCACGACCGGCCCGCTGGGCACCGGCATCGCCTCCTCCGTCGGCATGGCGATGGCCTCCCGCCGTGAGCGCGGCCTGCTCGACCCCGACGCCGCGCCCGGCACCTCGCCGTTCGACCACCACATCTACGTGATCGCCGGCGACGGCGACCTGCAGGAGGGCGTCTCGCACGAGGCGAGCGCGCTCGCCGGCACGCAGGAGCTCGGCAACCTCATCGTCATCTGGGACGACAACCGCATCTCGATCGAGCACGAGACCGACATCTCGTTCACCGAGGACGTCGTCGCCCGCTACGAGGCGTACGGCTGGCACACCCAGCACGTGTCGTGGGTCACCGAGGACGGCTACCAGGAGGACCCCGCCGCGCTGTACGAGGCGATCCAGGCCGCGAAGGCCGAGACCGGCAAGCCCTCGTTCATCCGCCTCAGCACCATCATCGGCTGGCCCTCGCCTACCAAGCAGAACTCCGGCGGCGTCCACGGCTCCGCGCTCGGCGCCGCCGAGGTCGCGGGCCTCAAGGAGGTGCTCGGCTTCGACCCCGAGCAGAGCTTCGCCGTCGAGCCCGAGGTCCTCGCGCACATGCAGCAGGTCAAGGAGCGCGGCCAGGCCGCCCACTCCGAGTGGAACGCCACCCTGTCGCGCTGGGAGGCCGAGAACCCCGAGCGCGCCGCGCTGCTCGCGCGCCTCGTGACCCGCACCCTCCCCGAGGGCTGGGACGATGCGCTGCCCACCTTCGAGGTCGGCGGCTCGGTCGCGACCCGCTCGGCGTCCGGCAAGGTGCTCACCGCCCTCGCCCCCGTGCTGCCCGAGCTGTGGGGCGGCTCAGCCGACCTCGCCGGCTCGAACAACACCACGATGGACGGCGAGCCGTCGTTCCTGCCCCCGAACCGCGCGACCCACTCGTGGCCGAACGCCGACTGGTACGGCCGCACGCTGCACTTCGGCATCCGCGAGTTCGGCATGGGCACGATCCTCAACGGCATCACCCTGCACGGCCTGACCCGCACGTACGGCGGCACGTTCCTCGTGTTCTCCGACTACATGCGCGCCTCGGTCCGCCTCGCGGCCCTCATGCAGATCCCCACCACGTTCGTGTGGACGCACGACTCGGTGGGCCTCGGCGAGGACGGCCCGACGCACCAGCCGATCGAGCACGTCGCGACGCTGCGCGCGATCCCGGGCCTCGACGTGCTCCGCCCCGCGGACGCCAACGAGACCGCCTTCGCGTGGAAGACGATCCTCGAGACCACCGACCGCCCGTCGGCGATCATCCTCACCCGCCAGAACGTCCCCACCCTCGAGGGCACCTCGGCGGAGGGCGTCGACAAGGGCGCGTACGTGATCGCTGGCGCCGACGAGGACGCCGACGTGCTGCTCCTCGCCACCGGCTCCGAGGTCTCGGTCGCGCTCGGCGCCCGCGAGCTCCTCGCGGCCGAGGGCGTCAAGGCGCGCGTCGTCTCGATGCCGTCGCGTGAGCGCTTCGCCCGCCAGGACGCGGCCTACCAGGAGTCGGTGCTCCCCGCCGCGCTCAAGGCCCGCGTCTCGGTCGAGGCCGGCTCGACGCTCGGCTGGCGCGAGCTGGTCGGCGACGCCGGCCGCATGGTCGGCGTGGACCACTTCGGCGAGTCCGCCTCGGGCGGCCTGCTGCTCAAGAAGTACGGCTTCACCGCGGAGAACGTCGCCGCGCAGGCACGCGAGAGCATCGCCGCCGCCGGCTGACGCACGCCGCACGCACGAAGGGGGTCCCGTCCGCGGGGCCCCCTTCGTCGTCCCCGCCCCCGGCCCGCGCATCGTCCCGCCGCCCGTCTCACCAGATGGCGCCGCCGCATCGTGCCCGCGGAATAGGATGGCGGGAGCATCGACGCCTGACCCGACGTCCCCCCTGGAAGGTCTCAGAGTGAACAATCCCTTGCGCGATCCGCGCGACCGTCGCCTGCCCCGCATCGCCGGCTCGTGCGGACTGGTCATGTTCGGCGTGACGGGCGACCTCGCCCGCAAGAAGCTCATGCCCGCGGTGTACGACCTCGCCAACCGCGGCCTGCTGCCGCCCGCCTTCGCGCTCACCGGCTTCGCGCGGCGCGACTGGGACGAGCAGGACTTCGCAAAGGTGGTCCACGACTCGGTGAAGAAGTACGCGCGCACGCCGTTCCGCGAGGAGACGTGGCAGCAGCTCGCCGAGGGCATCCGCTTCGTGCAGGGCACGTTCGACGACCCGGAGGCGTTCCAGCGCCTGCGCGAGACCGTCGAGGAGCTCGACCGCGAGCGGGGCACCGGCGGCAACCACGCGTTCTACCTGTCGATCCCGCCGTCGGCCTTCCCGCAGGTCATCACGCAGCTGCGCGAGTCGGGCCTGTCGGACCCGCGCGAGGGCACGTGGCGCCGCGTGGTCATCGAGAAGCCGTTCGGCCACGACCTCGAGTCCGCCGAGCAGCTCGACGCGGTGGTCTCCGACGTGTTCCCGCCCGACTCGGTGTTCCGCATCGACCACTACCTGGGCAAGGAGACGGTGCAGAACCTGCTGGCGCTGCGCTTCGCGAACCAGCTGTTCGAGCCCATCTGGAACTCGCAGTACATCGACCACGTGCAGATCACGATGGCCGAGGACATCGGCATCGGGTCGCGCGCCGGCTACTTCGACGGCATCGGCACCGCGCGCGACGTCATCCAGAACCACCTCCTGCAGCTCTTCGCGCTCACCGCGATGGAGGAGCCGGCCAGCTTCGAGGCCGACGACCTCCGCATGGAGAAGGAGAAGGTGCTGCGCTCGACCGTCCTCCCCGAGGACCTGGGCGAGGGCACGGCGCGCGGCCAGTACGCCGCGGGCTGGCGCGGCGGCGAGCAGGTGGGCGGCTTCCTCGACGAGGACGGCATCTCCGCGGACTCGATCACCGAGACCTACGCCGCGATCCGCCTCGAGGTGCCCAACCGGCGCTGGGCCGGCACCCCGTTCTACCTGCGGGCGGGCAAGCGCCTGGGCCGCCGCGTCACCGAGATCGCGCTCGTGTTCAAGAAGGCGCCCTCGCCGCACTTCCAGGAGGTCAGCGGCGGCGACGCCGGCGCGAACGCCCTGGTCATCCGCGTCCAGCCTGACGAGGGTGTGACGCTGCGCTTCGGCTCCAAGGTGCCCGGCACCGCGATGGAGGTGCGCGACGTCACGATGGACTTCGCGTACGGCAACGCGTTCACCGAGAGCTCGCCGGAGGCCTACGAGCGCCTCATCCTCGACGTGCTGCTCGGCGACCCGCCGCTGTTCCCCCGCCAGGAGGAGGTCGCCCTCTCCTGGAAGATCCTCGACCCCATCACCGACTTCTGGTCCACGCAGGGTCAGCCCGAGCCGTACCGCAGCGGCACCTGGGGCCCGGCCAGCTCGGACGCGATGATGGCCCGTGACGGACGTGCCTGGAGGCGCCCATGATCATCGAGATCCCCGACACCACGACCGGCGAGATCAACAAGCGCCTCGTCGACTCGCGCAAGGAGGGCGGCGTCATCACGCTCGCCCGCGTGATGACGCTCGTCATCGACGCGACGGACGCGGACGCGGAGCAGGCGATCGCCACCGCCAACGTGGCCTCGCGCGAGCACCCGTGCCGCATCATCGTCATCGCCCCGGGCAGCGCCGAGGAGGCGCGCCTCGACGCGGAGATCCGCGTGGGCGGCGACGCCGGCGCCTCCGAGGTCATCGTGCTGCGCCCGTCCGGTGCGCAGATCGGCCACGACGACACGCTCGTGACGCCGCTGCTGCTGCCCGACGCCCCCATCGTGGTGTGGTGGCCGGCCGGGGTCCCCGACGACATGGCGGAGTGCTCGCTGGGCCGCATGGCGCAGCGCCGCATCACCGACACCAAGGGCGAGCCGGACCCCGTCGCGACGCTGCTCTCGCTCGCGCAGTGCTACCGCCCGGGCGACACCGACCTCGCGTGGACGCGGCTCACCCGCTGGCGCGCGCTGCTCGCCGTCGCGCTCGAGCAGGTGCCGGACCCGCAGGTCACGCGCGCCCGCATCCACGGCGACACCAACAGCCCGTCGATCTTGCTGCTCGGCGCGTGGCTCAAGCGCGCGCTCGGCTGCGAGGTCGAGGCGGAGTACGACGACTCGGTCGCCGCGCTCCAGAGCATCGTGCTCGAGACGCCGTCCGGGCAGATCTCGATCAGCCGCCCCGACCGCTACAACGCGCGCATCACGCAGCCGGGCCAGCCCGACCACGTGATCGCGCTGCCAGCGCGCTCGCTCGAGGAGGCGCTCGCCGAGGAGCTGCGCCGCCTCGACTCCGACGAGGTCTACGGCGAGGCGCTCGCCTCGTTCACCGCCGAGACGGTGGTGCCGCTGTGAGCGGCGTCTCCGACCACGCGACCCGCGTCGTCGTCCACCCGTCCGCCGAGGCGGTGGCGGACGCGACCGCGGCGCGCCTGCTGGTGACGCTCATCGACACGCTGTCGGTGCAGGACCGCGCCGACGTGGTGGTGACCGGCGGCACCGTCGGCATCGCGACACTCGCCTCGGTCGCGCGCTCCCCCCTGGCGTCCGCCGTCGACTGGACCAGCGTGCACGTGTGGTGGGGCGACGAGCGCTTCGTGCCCGTCGGCGACCCCGACCGCAACGAGGGCCAGGCGCAGGAGACGCTGCTGGGCACGCTGCCGCTGCCGGAGGAGAACATCCACCGGATGGGCGCGTCGTCGGCGTTCGACACGGCCGAGGAGGCCGCCTTCTCGTACGCCGAGGACATCGCCGCCGAGGGCGCGCCGGCCTGGGACGTCCTCATGCTGGGCATGGGCCCCGACGGCCACGTCGCCTCACTGTTCCCTGGCCACCCCGGCTACGCCGAGCGTGGCGCCGAGGCGATCGCGGTGCACGACTCCCCCAAGCCCCCGCCCACGCGCGTCTCGCTCACGCTCGAGTCGATCCGCCGCGCGCGCCGCGTGTGGGTGGTCGCCGCGGGCGCCGCGAAGGCCGACGTGGTCGCCCGCGCGCTGCACGGCGACCTCGAGCTCCCCGCGGCCGCGGTCCGCGGCGCGGACGAGACGCTGTGGCTCGTCGACGCGGAGGCCGTCGCCAAGGTCTAGCCGCCCGTCCCGCTTGACACTGGCAACGGAATCCAGTTCGACACGCCGACGGCCGGCCCCGTTTCGGGGCCGGCCGTCGGCGTGTCGCGTTGAGATCCGTTCCTGGTGTCAGGGGCGGCGGTGGCTCAGTGGCGCTTGCCCATGAGCAGGTCGCGGCCCTCGGCGTCGACGCCCTCACGCGCAGGCAGCTTCTCGCGCACGGTCGAGACGATGCCCTCGATGTCGAACTCGGCGGGCTTGGCGTAGATCTCCTCGCCGTCGGCGCGGAACGTGAAGACGCCCTTGCGGCCCGTCTTGAGGGTCACGCCGGAGAGCGCGTTGCCGAACTCCTCCAGCAGGCGGGTCTGGGCGGCGGTGGCCCGCGGCAGGTAGCCGCACGGCACGCAGTACTCGATCTCGATCTGCATGGTGGATCCTTTCGTTCGTGCTGGGGCCAACGGTAGCGGCGCCTCAGAGATTCCTGCGCCGCCGGCGGTACGGCCGGGACGCGGGTGGACGATGCGCGGGCCGGCGGCCGCGCGCGGAGACGACGAGGGGCCGCTCCCCTGCTGGGGAGCGGCCCCTGTCACGACCGTGTCAGTCGGCGACCGCGAGGTCTCCGCGACGGACCCGCAGCGAGGTCAGCGCCTCATCCAGGAGGGCGGCGCCCTCCTCGTCGCTGCGACGCTCCTTCACGTACGCGAGGTGCGTCTTGTACGGCTCGTTCCGGATCGGCTCCGGCGGGTTGTCCGGGTCCAGGCCACCGGGGAGCCCGCAACGCGGGCAGTCCCACTCGACCGGGATCTCCTGGTCGTCGCCGGTGGCGAAGCTCGGCGAGGTCACGTGACCTCGCGCACAGTAGTAGGAGACGACCTGACGCGGCGCGGATTCGCCCCGCTCGTCCTCTCCCATGGGCCCGGCGCCTACGCGCGAGCCTCGGATGGCGTTGCCCCCTGCCATGGGTACGACCTCCGTCGCCTTGCTAGAGGGAGAACCGGGACATGAGCCCGAGCAGCACGACCACGGCCACCCAGACGATCGCGGTGCCCCACGTGATGCGCGTGAGGTTGCGCTCGCCTACGGCGGACGACTGGACGCCGGACGCGATGCCGCCGCCGAACATGTCCGTGATGCCGCCGCCACGACCGCGGTGGATGAGCACCAGCGCGATGATCAGCAGCGAGGTCACGACGAGCATGACCCACAGGATGGTCTCGAGGATGTCCACTGTTCTCCCAGATGATGGATTGCGCTCACAAGGATACGCGACGCACGGCACCGGGCCGGCCCCTCGAGGGGCCGGCCCGGTGGCGTGTCACATCGCGACGTTGTGCGACTTGAAGCGCGCGATCTTCGAGAACTCCTCGGGGTCGAGCGAGGCGCCGCCGACGAGGCCGCCGTCGACGTCCTCCTCGGCCATGAGCTGCGCGATCGACGACGACTTCACCGAGCCGCCGTAGAGGACGCGGACGCCGTCCGCGAGCTCCTGGTCGTACAGCTCCGCGAGACGGCCGCGGATGGCCGCGCAGACCTCCTGCGCGTCCGCCGGGGTCGCGACCTCGCCGGTGCCGATGGCCCACACGGGCTCGTAGGCGATGACGACGTCCTTGGCCTGCTCGGCGGGGAGGTCCTTGAGCGCGCCGTCGACCTGCGCGAGCGTGTAGGACACGTGCTCGCCGGCCTTGCGGATGTCGAGGCCCTCGCCGACGCAGACGATCGGCACGATGCCGTGTTCGAAGGCGGCCTTCGTCTTGGCCGCGACGACGTCGTCGGTCTCGCCGTGGTACTGGCGGCGCTCGGAGTGGCCGACGGCCACGAACGAGACGCCGAGCTTCGACAGCTGGGTGCCGGAGACCTCGCCGGTGTACGCGCCGGAGGTGTGCTCGGAGATGTCCTGGGCGCCGTACTTGAGCTCGAGCTGGTCGGCGTCGACGAGCGTCTGCACCGAGCGCAGCGAGGTGAACGACGGCAGGACCGCGACCTCGACCTCGGAGAAGTCGTGCTTGGCGTCACGGAGCAGCCAGGCGAGCTTCTGGACGGTGTGCGTCGCCTCGAGGTGGTCGAGGTTGAGCTTCCAGTTGCCGGCGATGAGCGGGGTGCGTGCCATGGGTATCAGTCCTCCAGAACGGCGAGGCCCGGCAGGACCTTGCCCTCGAGCAGCTCGAGCGACGCGCCGCCGCCCGTCGAGATGTGGCCGAAGCCGGCCTCGTCGAAGCCGAGCAGGCGCACGGCCGCAGCCGAGTCGCCGCCGCCGACGACCGAGAAGCCGTCGGAGTCGATCATGGCCTGGGCCACGGCCTTGGTGCCGGCCGCGAAGGCCTCCATCTCGAACACGCCCATGGGGCCGTTCCAGACGATGGTCTTGGCGTCGGCGAGCTTGGACGCGAACAGCGCGGCCGAGTCGGGGCCGATGTCGAGGCCCATGCGGTCCGCGGGGATCGCGTCCGCGGCGACGACGATCGCGTCGGCGTCGGCGGCGAACTTGTCCGCGGCGACGATGTCGGTCGGGAGCACGATCTCGACGCCGTTCTCCTCGGCGGTCGCGAGGTAGCCCTTGACCGTGTCGAGCTGGTCGGCCTCGAGCAGCGAGTTGCCGACCTCGTAGCCCTTGGCCGCGAGGAAGGTGAAGACCATGCCGCCGCCGATGAGGAGGCGGTCCGCCTTGGTGAGCAGGTTCGCGATGACGCCGAGCTTGTCGGAGACCTTCGAGCCGCCGAGGACCACCGCGTACGGGCGGGCCGGGTCGGTCACGGCCTTGCCCAGCGACACGACCTCCTTCTCGACGAGCGTGCCGGCCGCGGCGGGCAGCTTCTTGGCGATGTCGTAGACCGAGGCCTGCTTGCGGTGGACCACGCCGAAGCCGTCGGAGACGAAGACGTCGGCGAACGCGGCGAGCTCGGCGGCGAGCGCCTCGCGCTCCTCGTCGACCTTGGAGGTCTCGCGGGCGTCGAAGCGGACGTTCTCGAGCATCGCGACCTGGCCGGGCTCGAGGGCGTCGGTGACGGCCTTGGCAGACGGGCCGACGAGGTCCTCCGCGAGCGTGACGGGCTTGCCGAGCAGCTCCGCGAGGCGGGCCGCGGCGGGCGCGAGCGAGTACTTGTCCTCCGGGGCGCCCTTGGGGCGGCCCAGGTGCGCGGTGACGATGACGGCGGCACCGGCGTCGAGGAGCTTCTGGATGGTCGGGACGGAGGCGCGCACACGGCCGTCGTCGGTGATCGTGGTGCCGTCGAGCGGGACGTTGAGGTCCGAGCGGACGAGCACCTTCTTGCCGGCGAGGTCGCCAAGCGAGTCGATGGTCTTCATGGAGGTTCCTGTCCTAGTGGAGTGGGAAGGGGATGCGGGGTGACGCGACGACGGCCGCACACGTCAGAGCGTGCGCGGCCGTCGTTGCGTTCACATCGAGCGTGCTTAGAGGCGCTCGCCGACGTACTCGGTCAGCTTCACGAGCGACGAGGAGTAGCCCCACTCGTTGTCGTACCACGACACGATCTTGACGGTGGTGCCGCCGGAGACCTTCGTGAGCTTGGCGTCGAAGATCGACTGGTGCGGGTCGCCCACGATGTCCGAGGAGACGATCTCGTCCTCGACGTAGGAGAGCGTGCCGACCATCGAGCCCTCGGCGGCGGCCTTCACCGCGGCGTTGACCTCGTCGACCGTGACCTCGCGCGAGGCCTCGAAGGTGAGGTCGGTCGCCGAGCCGGTGATCGTCGGCACGCGCATCGCGAAGCCGTCGAGCTTGCCCTTGAGCTCGGGGAGCACGAGGGCCACGGCCTTGGCCGCACCGGTCGAGGTGGGGACGATGTTCTGCGCGGCGGCGCGGGCACGACGCATGTCGCGGTGCGGGCCGTCCTGCAGGTTCTGGTCACCGGTGTACGCGTGGATGGTGGTCATGAGGCCACGCTCGATGCCGATGGCGTCGTTGAGGGCCTTCGCGACGGGCGCGAGGCAGTTGGTGGTGCACGACGCGTTCGAGATGATGTGGTGCGCGGCCGGGTCGTAGTCGGTGTGGTTCACACCGATGACGAACGTCGCGTCCTCGTTCTTCGCGGGGGCGGAGATGATGACCTTCTTCGCGCCGGCCTCGATGTGGGCCTTCGCCTTCTCGGCGTCGGTGAAGAAGCCGGTCGACTCGATCACGATGTCGGCGCCCAGCTCGGCCCACGGGAGGTTGGCGGGGTCGCGCTCGGCCAGCGCCTTGATCGCCTTGCCGCCGACGTAGATGTTGTCGTCGTCGAAGGTGACCTCCTTGGGGAAACGACCCAGGACGGTGTCGTACTTGAGGAGGTGCGCCAGCGTGGCGTTGTCCGTGAGGTCGTTGACACCGACGACCTCGATGTCTGCACCCTGCGCCTCGATGGCGCGGAAGAAGTTACGTCCGATGCGGCCGAAGCCGTTGATACCGACCTTGATGGTCACTGTTGTGTCTCCTCCGGTGCGTCGCCGGGGCGACGCGATAGTGGATGGTGGGATGCGCACCTCGACGTGCGCCGGACGCCGCTGTGGAGCGGGCCACTGCTTGAGAGCCTACTACTTACCCGTTGCGCCGCCAGCCGGACAGAAGTCCCAGGTGAGGGCCTCGCGGGGGGCCTAGTCGTCCTCGAGGAGCTCCTGGCTGATGCCCGCCTCGGTGTCCGGGATGCCCAGCTCCTCGGCACGCTTGTCGGCGGTCGCCAGGAGGCGCCGGATGCGGCCCGCGACGGCGTCCTTCGTGAGCGGCGGGTCGGCGAGCTTGCCCAGCTCCTCGAGCGACGCCTCGCGGTTCGCCAGGCGCAGCTCGCCGGCCTCGCGCAGGTGCTCGGGCAGGTCCTCGCCGAGGATCTCGAAGGCGCGGGCGACGCGCGCGCCGGCCGCGACGGCCGCACGGGCGCTGCGGCGCAGGTTCGCGTCGTCGAAGTTCGCGAGGCGGTTGGCGGTGCCGCGCACCTCGCGGCGCGTGCGCTTCTCCTCCCACGCGAGGACGGAGTCGTGCGCGCCGAGCCGGGCCAGCAGCGCGGAGATCGCGTCGCCGTCACGGATCACCACGCGGTCGACGCCGCGCACCTCGCGCGACTTCGCGCCGATGCCGAGGCGACGGGCCGCGCCCACGAGCGCCAGGGCGGCCTCGGGTCCGGGCGACGTCACCTCGAGCGCGGACGAGCGGCCGGGCTCGGTGAGCGAGCCGTGCGCGAGGAAGGCGCCGCGCCAGGCGGCGACGGTGTCCTCGATCGCGCCGCCCACCACGTGCGGCGGGAGGCCGCGCACGGGCCGTCCGCGGTGGTCGAGGAGGCCGGTCTGACGCGCGAGCGCCTCGCCCTCCTTGACCACGCGCACCACGTAGCGGTTGCCCTTCTTGAGCGCGCCTCCGGAGACCACGATGATCTCGGAGCCGAGCCCGTAGGTCTCGTGGATGTAGGTGCGGAGCCGCCGCGCCGCGGCGGCGGTGTCGAGCTCCGCCTCGATGACGATGCGCCCGGAGACGATGTGCAGCCCACCCGCGAAGCGGAGGGTCGCCGCGATCTCCGCCTTGCGTGCGGAGACCTTCTCGACCGGGACGCGCGCGAGCTCGTCCTTCACCTGTGCCGTCAATGCCATGGCGACAATCCTGCCATCACTCAGCGCGCGAGCGCTCCGCCGCTGCGGACCCAGGACACGAGGGCCTGATACTGCTCGCGCAGGAGGCCCGCATCGTGACGGTCGAGCGTGCCCGGCTCGCGCACCGGCGCGACGACGTAGCGCGCCCCCCAGGACTCGACGGCGGCCCTCAGGGCCGCATCGTCCTCCGAGGCGTCGACCAGGACCGCCGCGGGGACGAAGCCGGGCGCGGCGTCGCGCAGCGCCGCGAGGTCGTCGACGCGGTCGGTGCCCGCGGTCTCCTCGTCCTCGTGGGCGATGTTGAGCGTGAGGATCGTGCGCGGGCCGGCCTCGACGAGCGCGGCCGCGACGCGCGGCACCAGGAAGTGGGTGAGCACGGACGTGTACCAGCTGCCGGGTCCGAGGATCACGGCGTCGGCCTCAGCGATCGCCTCGAGCGTGGCGGCCGGCACCGCGGGTTCGACCGGGTCGATCGCGAGGCAGCGCATGCGCCCGGGCGCCGTCGCCACTGCGACCTGTCCGACCACCCGTTCGACGCGGTCGCCGACCGCGAAGTCCGCGCTCACCGTGATGGGCTCGGTGGAGACGGGCAGGACGCGGCCCTCGCAGCGCAGCAGCCGCGCGACCCAGTCGAGGCCCTCGACGATGCCGCCGGTACGGTCCCACAGGCCCGCGATGAGGAGGTTGCCGACCGCGTGCCCGTCGAGCGGGCCGCTGGTGGCGAAGCGCCACTGGAGGACGTCGCGCCAGGTGCGGCCCCAGTCGGTGTCCTCGCACAGGGCGGACAGCGCCATGCGCAGGTCGCCCGGCGGCGGCACCGGCATCTCGGCGCGGATGCGGCCGGACGAGCCGCCGTCGTCGGCCACGGTGACGACCGCGGTGAGCGTCTCGCAGGCACCGCGCAGCGCGGTCAGCGAGGCGTAGAGCCCGTGCCCCCCGCCGAGGGCGACGACGTGCGGACCCGTCATCGCGGCTCCCGGTCACGATGCGTGACGCGCACCTGGTAGCCGCGGTCGCCGAGGACCCGGCCGAGCTCCTCGGCGATCGCGACCGAGCGGTGCTTGCCGCCCGTGCAGCCCACGCCGATGGTGACCGAGTGCTTGTCGTGCGCGCGGTAGCGGTCGAGGACGCCGGCGATCACGTCGGCATAGCCGTCGACGAAGTCGCGCGCGCCGTCGGACGCGAGCACGTAGTCCCGCACGGCGGGGTCGAGGCCGGTGAGGGGGCGGAGCTCGGGCTCCCAGTGCGGGTTCTGGAGGAAGCGGACGTCGGCGACGAAGTCGGCGTCGTGCGGCGAGCCGTTCTTGAAGCCGAAGGACTGGACGTTGACCTGGAGCGGGCGCTCGGTCTCCCCCGCGACCTCGGTCATGACGTCGCGGAGCTGGTGGACGTTGAGGCGGCTGGTGTCGACCACCTCGGTGGACCGCTCGCGCACCGCCGTGAGCGCGGCGCGCTCGCGCGCGATCCCCTCGAGGATGGTGCCGTCGCCCTGCAGCGGGTGCGGGCGGCGAGCCTCCTCGAAGCGGTGCACGAGGGCGGCGTCCGAGGCGTCGAGGAACACGAGGCGCACGGTGATGCCGCGCTCCTCGAGGTCGTCGAGGACCGCGATGACGTCCTGGAAGAAGTCGCCGCCGCGCACGTCGACGACGGCGGCGAGGCGGTGGTGGCGTCCGCGCCCGACCATCTCGACGAGGCCGGCGAGCAGCTGCGGCGGCAGGTTGTCGACCACGTACCAGCCGAGGTCCGCCAGCGCGGCGGCCGCCTTGGTGCGGCCGGCGCCCGACATGCCCGTGAGCACCATGACCTCCGCGTCGACGCCCGTCATGTCCAGCGCGGGGCGCGGGATGCCGGAGGGGAAGGTGACCGGGGGGACCTCGTCCATCATGCGTCCAGCATGCCAGCCTCGCCCCGCAGCGCCTGGTAGACAGTCCGGGCGGTGCCCGCCCCCACGCCGGGGACGAGCGCGATCTGCTCGATCGAGGCCTCCTTGAGCCGCGCGAGCGAGCCGAAGTGGGTGAGCAGCGCCTTCGCGCGGCCCGGGCCGACGCCGGGCACCTCGTCCAGCTGGGACACCTTCATCGCCTTGGTGCGCTTGGCGCGGTGGTGCTTGATCGCGAAGCGGTGGGCCTCGTCGCGGACCCGCTGCAGCAGGTACAGGGCCTCGGAGCCGCGCGGCAGGATCACGGGGAACTCGTCGCCCGGCACCCACACCTCCTCGAGGCGCTTCGCGAGGCCCACCACCGCGATCTCGGGCACGCCGACCTCATCCAGGGTCCGCCGCGCCGCGTTCACCTGCGGCAGGCCGCCGTCGACCACGACCAGCTGCGGCGGGTACGCGAAGCGTGCGGTCTCGCGCTCCTCGGGCGGGAGCTGCGACTCCTCGAGGTAGCGGCGGAAGCGGCGCGACAGCACCTCGCGCATCGCCTCGGTGTCGTCGACCGCGTCCGCGATCGAGAACTGCCGGTACTCGGGCTTGCGCGCGATCGCGTCCTCGAACACCACCATCGAGCCGACCTGGTTGGTGCCCTGGGTGTGCGAGATGTCGTAGCACTCGATGCGCAGCGGCGCCTCGGTCAGGCCGATCGCCTCCTGCAGCTCCTGCAGCGCCGCCGAGCGTGTGGTGAGGTCGGAGGCGCGCTTGAGCCGGTGCTGCTCGAGCACCTGCCGGGCGTTGCCGTGCCCGGTCTGCGCGAGCTCCGCCTTCTTGCCGCGGGCCGGGACGCGCATCGTCACCTTGGTGCCGCGCAGCCCGCTCAGCCACTCGGTGAGGATCGCGGAGTCGTCGGGCAGGTGCGGCACGAGCACCTCGGGCGGGATCTCCTCGGCGTCGGCGGCGCCGTACGCCTCCTCGAGGAGGCGCACGACCATCCCCGCCGGCCCCAGCGGCTCGGGCTTGTCGACCACCCAGCCCCGCTCGCCGGCGATGCGGCCGTCGCGCACGTGGAAGACGTGTGCCGCGGCCTCGAGCTCGTCGTCCTCGAGAGAGAAGATGTCGGCGTCCACGCCCGGATCGAGCACGATCGCGTTGCGCGCCATCACCGAGTCGAGCGCCCGCAGCCGGTCGCGTGCGCGCGCGGCCGCCTCGAAGTCCTCGCGCTCGGCTGCCGCCTGCATCGAGGCGGTCAGGTCGCGCACGAGCGACTTCGCGTCGCCCGCGAGGACCTGGCAGGCCCGCTCGGCGAGCGCCTGGTGGTCCTCCGGGGAGATGCGTCCCACGCACGGCGCCGCGCACTTGTCGATGTAGCCGAGCAGGCACGGCCGGCCCTGGCGCTCCGCCTTGCGGAACACCCCGGGCGCGCACGTGCGCACCGGCAGCGCGGTCAGCAGCGTGTCGACGGTCTCGCGGATCGCCCACGCCTTCGCGTACGGCCCGAAGTAGCGCACGCCCTTCTTGCGCTCGCCCCGCATCACCTGCATCCGCGGGAACTTCTCGTTCATCGTGATCGCGAGGTACGGGTAGGACTTGTCGTCCCGGAACACCACGTTGAAGCGCGGGTCGTACTGCTTGATCCACGTGTGCTCGAGGATGAGCGCCTCGACCTCGTTGCGCACCACCGTCCACTCCACGGACGCGGCGGTGGTCACCATGGCACGCGTGCGCGGGTGGAGCTGCGCGGGGTCCTGGAAGTAGTTCGCCAGGCGCGCCCGGAGGCTCTTCGCCTTGCCCACGTACACCACGCGGCCGTGCGGGTCCCGGAACCGGTACACGCCCGGCTTGGTCGGGATCGTGCCGGTGGCGGGGCGGTACGAGGCGGGGTCGGTCACGTCGCCAGCCTAGGGATCAGGCGGGCGCGGGCGCGCCGAGGATCTCCGCGAGGAACGCGCCCGTGTGGGAGCCCTCCGCGCGCGCGACCTCCTCCGGGGTGCCCTCGGCGATCACCGTGCCGCCGCCCGAGCCGCCCTCCGGACCCATGTCGATGACCCAGTCGGACGACTTGATGACGTCGAGGTTGTGCTCGATGACGATGACCGTGTTGCCCTTCTCGACCAGGCCCTGCAGCACGCCGAGCAGCTTGCGGACGTCCTCGAAGTGCAGACCCGTGGTGGGCTCGTCGAGGACGTAGACCGTGCGGCCCGTCGACCGGCGCTGCAGCTCCGAGGCGAGCTTGACGCGCTGCGCCTCGCCGCCCGACAGCGTGGGGGCCGGCTGGCCCAGGCGCACGTAGCCGAGGCCCACGTCGACGAGCGTGGTGAGGTGACGCGAGATCGCGGGGATCGCCTCGAAGAAGTGCGCGGCCTCCTCGATCGGCATGTCGAGCACGTCGGCCACGTTCTTGCCCTTGAAGTGCACCTCGAGCGTCTCGCGGTTGTAGCGGGCGCCCTTGCAGACCTCGCACGGGACGTACACGTCGGGAAGGAAGTTCATCTCGATCTTGAGCGTGCCGTCGCCCGCGCACGCCTCGCATCGTCCGCCCTTGACGTTGAACGAGAAGCGGCCGGGGCCGTAGCCGCGGACCTTCGCCTCCTGCGTCTCCGCGAAGAGCTTGCGCACCTTGTCCCACACGCCCGTGTACGTGGCGGGGTTGGAGCGCGGCGTGCGGCCGATGGGGCCCTGGTCGACGTGGACGATCTTGTCGAGCTGGTCGGTGCCCGTGATGCGCGTGTGGCGGCCAGCGACCTGGCGGGCGCCGTTGAGGGTGTTCGCGAGGCTCGTGTAGAGGATCGAGTTCACCAGCGTCGACTTGCCCGAGCCGGACACCCCCGTCACCGCCGTCAGCACGCCGAGCGGGAAGCTCACGTCGATGTCGCGCAGGTTGTGCTCGCGGGCGCCGACGACGGTGACCTCGCGCTTGGGGTCGATCGGGCGGCGGGTCTCCGGCAGCTCGATCGCGCGACGGCCCGCGACGTACGCGCCGGTGATGGAGCGCTCGTTGGCGAGCAGGTCCTCGTACGTGCCCGAGTGGACCACCTCTCCCCCGTGCTCGCCGGCGCCGGGGCCGATGTCGACCACCCAGTCGGCGGTGCGGATGGTGTCCTCGTCGTGCTCGACGACGATGAGCGTGTTGCCCAGGTCGCGCAGGCGCGTGAGGGTGTCGATGAGGCGGCGGTTGTCGCGCTGGTGGAGGCCGATGCTCGGCTCGTCGAGCACGTACAGGACGCCCACGAGGCCGGAGCCGATCTGCGTCGCGAGGCGGATGCGCTGCGCCTCGCCGCCGGACAGGGTGCCGGCGGCGCGCGCGAGGGTGAGGTAGTCGAGGCCCACGTCGAGGAGGAAGCCCAGGCGGGCGTCGATCTCCTTGAGCACCTGCACCGCGATGTGGCGGCCGCGCTCGTCGAGCTCGGCGGTGATGAGGAAGTCGCGCGCGTCCGCGATGGACAGCTCGCACACCTCGGCGATCGACCGGCCGCCGATGGTCACCGAGAGCACCTCGGGCTTGAGGCGCGCGCCGCGGCAGACCGGGCACGGCACCTCGCGCATGTACGACTCGTACTTCTCGCGCGACCACTCGGACTCGGTCTGCTCGTGCAGGCGCTCGATCCAGGTGATGACGCCCTCGAAGCCCGTCGTGTACTGACGCTCGCGGCCGTAACGGTTCTTGAAGCGCACGTGGACCTGGTAGTCCTTGCCCGTGAGGATCGCGGTGCGCGCCTCCTTGGGCAAGTCCTTCCACGGGGTGTCCATGTCGAAGCCCAGGTCGTCCGCGAGTGCCGTGAGGGTGCGGCTGAAGTAGTCCGAGCTCGTGGCCGCCCACGGCGCGACGGCGCCGCCGTTGAGCGACAGGTCGCGGTCCGGCACCACGAGGTCCGGGTCCACCTCGAGGCGGATGCCGATGCCCGTGCACTCGGGGCACGCGCCGTACGGGGCGTTGAAGGAGAACGTGCGGGGCTCCATCTCCTCGAGCGTCAGCACGTGGTCGTTAGGGCACGCGCGCTTCTCGGAGTAGCGGCGCGGCTCGATCTCGCCGTCGACGGGGTCGATGATGACGAGCCCGTCCGCGATGCGCAGCGCGGTCTCGACCGAGTCGGTGAGACGCTGGCGCACGCCGTCGCGCGCCACCAGGCGGTCGACCACCACCTCGATGTCGTGCTTGAGCTTCTTCTCCAGCTGCGGCGGCTCGGTGAGCTGGACGGTCTCGCCGTCGACGCGGGCGCGGGCGAAGCCCTGCTGCTGGAGGTCCTCGAAGAGGTCCTGGTACTCGCCCTTGCGGCCGCGGACCACGGGCGCGAGCACCTGGTAGCGGGTGCCCTCGGGCAGCGCGAGCACGGAATCGACGATCTGCTGCGGGGTCTGCGCCTGGATCTGCTCGCCGCAGACCGGGCAGTGCGGGGTGCCGACGCGCGCGTACAGGAGGCGCAGGTAGTCGTAGACCTCGGTGATGGTGCCGACCGTCGAGCGCGGGTTGCGGTTGGTCGACTTCTGATCGATCGACACCGCGGGGCTCAGGCCCTCGATGAAGTCGACGTCGGGCTTGTCCATCTGGCCCAGGAACTGGCGGGCGTACGCGCTCAGCGACTCGACGTAGCGGCGCTGGCCCTCGGCGAAGATCGTGTCGAACGCGAGGGACGACTTGCCGGAGCCGGAGAGGCCGGAGAAGACGATGAGTGCGTCGCGGGGAAGGTCGAGGTCGACACCCTTGAGGTTGTGCTCACGCGCACCGCGGACTAGGAGACGGTCGTTCACCCGGCCATGCTACGCGGAAACCGCTTCGAACACACGTTCGATGCGGCGTGTCGCGCGCCCGTGCGGCGCCGGGCGGCCGCGCCTCCCACCGTGCCACCGCGGCGCGGCGCGCATCGTCCCGTCGCCCGTCGGACCAGGATGGGCTCATGAGCCTCTACGCGATCCACTACGTCTACGACGAGCGCGCCGCCGAGCGCGAGGAGATGCGCCCCGTGCACCGCGCCTGGATGCTGGGACTCGCGGAGCTGGGCATCGCCAAGGTGTTCGGCCGCTACGAGGACGACGGCGAGCCCGGCGCGCTCCTGGTCTTCGACGCGGACGGGCCCGAGGAGGTCGAGGCGATGCTGGCCCAGGACCCGTACCAGAAGGCCGGGCTCGTGGTCCGTCACTCGGTGCGGACGTGGCCGGCCGGCGGCCCCTGGACCGCCTGAACCTCGCCGGACCATCAGTCCCGCCCGCCAGCCGTACCGCTGACGGTGCGGATCTCGCCCGCCTCGGTCCTTCCCGTACCGCTGACGGTGCGGACCGCTCCCTCAGCCCTTGAGGCCGGGAATCGTGTCGCTTCAGACCGCCGATCGGCCCCTATGGTGGCGATCCGTGCCGCCCGCGCACGCTGACCGGTACGGGAGACCCGGGATCCACCCCGAACCGCACCGTGAGCGGAACCGCTGGAGGTGCCGCGCTGAAGCGAGCCGTCAGGCGTCCTCGTGCCGGTCGTGATGATGGTGCTCGCGCGGCAGGGTCTCACCGGTGCGCCCCGAGGCGATGACGGACACCAGCGCGGCGCCGCCGATCGCGACGAGGATGACCACGAGGGAGGCCCACGTGGGGATCTCGGGGGCCCACTCGACGGGCTGCCCGCCGTTGATGAAGGGCACCGAGTTCTCGTGCAGAGCGCTCAGCAGGAGCTTGACTCCGATGAAGCCGAGCACCACCGCGAGCCCATACGACAGGTAGATGAGGCGCCGCAGCAGACCCTCCACCACGAAGAACAGCTGTCGCAGCCCCATGAGCGCGAAGGCGTTGGCGGTGAACACGATGTACGGGTCGTCGGTCAGGCCGAAGATCGCGGGGATCGAGTCGAGCGCGAACAGCACGTCCGTGGTGCCGATCGCGATCATCACCAGCAGCAGCGGCGTGATGAGGCGCCTGCCGCCCTCCTTCACGATGACCGAGCCGTTCCGATACCCGTCGGTCGCGGGCAGGAACCGGCGCGCCATCCTCACGGCGGCGGTCTCCTTGTACTCGACCTCGCCCTCCTCGGCGCCGCCCTCGCGGGCCACGCTCACCGCGGTCCACAGGAGGAAGAAGCCGAACAGGTAGAAGACCCACGAGAACGTGTGCAGCGCGGCCGCGCCCGCGGCGATGAACAGGCCGCGCAGCACGAGCGCGAGGACCACGCCGAACAGCAGCACCCGCTGCCGGTAGCGCGGCGGCACCTGGAAGCGCGCCAGGATCACGAGGAACACGAAGAGGTTGTCGACCGACAGCGACCATTCGGTCACGTAGCCCGCGAAGAACTCCGTCGCCTTCTGGGGCCCCGCCCAGCCGAGCATCCCGAGCCCGAACAGGCCGGCGAGCCCGACGTAGAAGCCCGTCCAGCGGACGGACTCCTTGAAGGACGGCTCGTGCGGGCGGCGCACCACCACGAGGAAGTCGAACGCGACGACCGCGATGACCCCGAGGATGGTGATGAGCCAGACAGTCGTCGATTCCACCGGACCATCCTAGGGGCGCGCGGGCGACGCAGCGGGCGTGGGCGGGCGTGGAGACCTCCGCGGGCGGCGCGTGGGCGATGCAGCGGGCGCGGGCAGCCGCGGAGACGACCGCGGAGACCCCCGCTGGTGACGCGCGGCGACGCAGCGTGCCGGCCTCAGCCGGCGTTGATCATCTGGCGCAGCTCCTTCTTGAGCTCGCCGATCTCGTCGCGGAGGCGCGCGGCGATCTCGAACTGCAGGTCCGCAGCCGCGGCGCGCATCTGGTCGGAGAGGTCCTCGATGAGCTGTGACAGCTCCTCGGCGGGCCGCTGCGCCAGCAGGGTCTTCTTGCCGTCGCCGCCGGGCGTGGGTGCGCGCTTGGCCTGCTCGAGTGTCGCGGCCGTGTCGGCCTCCTCGCGCGCGAGCATCTCGGTGATGTCGCCGATGCGCTTGCGCAGCGGCTGCGGGTCGATCCCGTTCGCCTCGTTGAACGCGACCTGGAGCTCGCGGCGCCGGTTGGTCTCGTCGATCGCGGAGGCCATCGAGTCCGTGATGGTGTCCGCGTACATGTGCACCTCGCCGGACACGTTACGGGCGGCGCGGCCGATGGTCTGGATGAGCGACGTCCCGGACCGCAGGAAGCCCTCCTTGTCGGCGTCGAGGATCGACACGAGAGATACCTCGGGCAGGTCGAGGCCCTCGCGCAGCAGGTTGATGCCGACGAGCACGTCGTAGCGGCCCATCCGGAGCTCGCGCAGCAGCTCGACGCGCCGCAGCGTGTCGACGTCCGAGTGCAGGTACTCGACGCGCACCCCGCGATCGCCCAGGTACTCGGTGAGGTCCTCGGCCATCTTCTTGGTGAGCGTGGTGACGAGGACGCGCTCGTCGCGCTCGACCCGCGCGCGGATGCACTCGAGGAGGTCGTCGATCTGACCCTCGGTGGGCTTGACGACCACCTTGGGGTCGACGAGGCCGGTGGGGCGGATGATCTGCTCCACCACGCCGTCGGAGCGCTCGAGCTCGTACTTGCCGGGCGTCGCGGAGAGGCACACGGTCTGGCCGATCCGCTCCTGGAACTCGGGCCACTTGAGCGGCCGGTTGTCGAGCGCGGACGGCAGGCGGAAGCCGTGCTCGACGAGCGTGCGCTTGCGCGACGTGTCGCCCTCGTACATCGCGCCGATCTGCGGCACGGTCACGTGCGACTCGTCGATCACCAGGAGGAAGTCGTCCGGGAAGTAGTCGAGCAGCGTGTGCGGCGGCGTGCCGGCCTCCCTCTGCTCGATGTGCCGCGAGTAGTTCTCGATGCCCGAGCACGTCCCGACCGAGCGCATCATCTCGAGGTCGAACGTGGTGCGCATCTTGAGACGCTGCGCCTCGAGGAGCTTGTTCTGCCGCTCGAGCTCCTGCAGCCGCTCCTCGAGCTCGAGCTCGATGGTGCGGATGGCGCGGTTCATGCGCTCCTCGCTCGCCACGTAGTGCGAGGCCGGGAAGATGTGGACCTGCTGCCGGCGCTCGACGACCTCGCCGGTGAGCGGGTGGAGCGAGTACAGCGCCTCGATCTCGTCCCCGAACATCTCGATGCGGATCGCGAGCTCCTCGTACACCGGGATGATCTCGACGGTGTCGCCGCGCACGCGGAAAGTGCCGCGCGTGAACGCGAGGTCGTTGCGCGAGTACTGCATCTGCACGAACTCGCGCAGCAGCGCGTCGCGGTCGAGCACGTCGCCCACCCCGAGCGTCACCATGCCCTGGATGTACTCCTCCGGCGTGCCGAGGCCGTAGATGCAGGACACCGACGACACGACGATGACGTCCCGCCGGGTCAGCAGCGAGTTGGTGGCCGAGTAGCGCAGCCGCTCGACCTCCTCGTTGATCGACGAGTCCTTCTCGATGAAGGTGTCCGTCTGCGGCACGTAGGCCTCGGGCTGGTAGTAGTCGTAGTAGCTGACGAAGTACTCGACCGCGTTGTTCGGGAGCAGGTCGCGGAACTCGTTCGCGAGCTGCGCCGCGAGCGTCTTGTTGTGCGCCATCACCAGCGTGGGCCGCTGGAGCCGCTCGACGAGCCACGCCGTGGTGGCCGACTTGCCGGTACCCGTCGCGCCCAGCAGCACCACGTCCCGCTCCCCCGCCTGGATGCGCCGCGCGAGGTCGTCGATGGCCTTCGGCTGGTCGCCGGAGGGCTTGTACTCGGACACCACCTGGAAGGGTGCCTCGCTGCGGCGGAGGTCGGGGCTGCTCATGCGACTACGGTACGCCGGACCTCCGACAGGACGATGCGCCGGTCAGCGGGGGACGTTGAGGTCCCAGAACGCGTCCACCTGACGGTCGAGCCCCGCGACGTCGCCCGACCCGTCGAGCACGACGTCCGCGATCGCGGCCCGCTCCTCGTCGGTCGCCTGCGCGCGGATCCTGGCCAGCGCATCGTGCTCCGTCATGCCGCGGGTCGCGACCATGCGGCTCACGCGGACGTGCTCGGGCGCCTCCACGGTGACCACGAGGTCGAAGTCGGGGCCCTGGCCGCTCTCGAGCAGCAGCGGGATGTCGTGGACGATCACCTTGACGCCGTCGCGGCGGGCCTGACGGTCCGCGGCCGCCCCCATCGCGTACACGTAGGGGTGCACGATCGCGTTGAGCCGCTCGCGGGCGCTCTGGTCGTGGAACACGATGCCGGCGAGCGCGCGGCGGTCGAGCGCCTCGTCCTTGATGACGCGGTCGCCGAACTCCGACACGATGTCGACGAGCGCGGCCGAGCCCGGCTCGACGGCCCGGCGGGCGAGCTCGTCGTGGTCGATCACGCGGGCGCCGCGCGCACGGAAGCGCGCGGAAGCGGTGGACTTGCCGGAGGCGATCCCGCCCGTGAGGCCGATACGAAGCACAGCGGCAGTCAAGCACGCCGGTCCGACAGCCGCCAACCCAGGGCGGATACGACGAAGGCCGCCACCCCCGCAGGGGTGACGGCCTTCGTACGGGACTGGCTTAGTTGCCGGTCAGCTTCTCGCGGAGAGCGGCGAGGCGCTCGTCCGAGGCAAGCGTGCCCTGGTCCGCCGACGCCTCGTCGTGCGACGAGTACGAGGTCGGGCCGTCGGCCTTGCGGCCGCCCTTGCGGGGAGCGGAGGACGCCGCGGGAGCGGTCGCCTCGGCCTCGGCGGCCTGCGCGTCCTGCTTGGCGACGAACGCCTTGTGCGCCTCCCAGCGCTCGTGCGCCTTGGCGTACTCGGCCTCCCAGGCCTCGCGCTCGGACTCGAAGCCCTCGCGCCACTCCTGGGTCTCGGGGTCGAAGCCCTCGGGGTACTTGTAGTTGCCCTGGGCGTCGTACTCGGCGGTCATGCCGTAGAGCGCGGGGTCGAAGTCCTCGCCCTGCGGGTCCACGCCCTCGTTCGCCTGCTTGATGGAGAGCGAGATGCGGCGACGCTCGAGGTCGATGTCGATGATCTTGACGAAGACGTCCTCGTCGGCCGACACGACCTGCTCGGGCAGCTCGACGTGGCGGGTCGCCAGCTCCGAGATGTGCACGAGGCCCTCGATGCCCTCGTAGACGCGGACGAACGCGCCGAACGGGACGAGCTTGGTGACCTTGCCCGGGACGATCTGGCCGATCGCGTGGGTGCGGGCGTAGACCGCCCACGGGTCCTCCTGGGTCGCCTTGAGCGACAGCGAGACGCGCTCGCGGTCCATCTCGACGGTGAGGACCTCGACCTCGACCTCCTGGCCGACCGAGACGACCTCGGACGGGTGGTCGATGTGCTTCCACGACAGCTCGGAGACGTGCACGAGGCCGTCCACGCCGCCGAGGTCGACGAACGCACCGAAGTTGACGATCGACGAGACGACACCCTTGCGGACCTGGCCCGGCGCGAGCGCGGTGAGGAACGACGAGCGCACCTCGGACTGCGTCTGCTCGAGGAAGGCACGGCGCGACAGGACCACGTTGTTGCGGTTCTTGTCGAGCTCGATGATCTTCGCCTCGATCGACTGGCCGATGTACGGCGCGAGGTCGCGCACGCGACGCATCTCGACGAGCGAGGCGGGCAGGAAGCCGCGGAGGCCGATGTCGACGATGAGGCCGCCCTTGACGACCTCGATGACGGTACCGGAGACGACGCCGTCCTCGTCCTTGATCTTCTCGATCGAGCCCCACGCGCGCTCGTACTGCGCACGCTTCTTCGAGAGGATCAGGCGACCCTCCTTGTCCTCCTTGGTGAGGACGAGCGCCTCGACGGTGTCGCCGACGTTGACGACCTCATCCGGGTTGGCGTCGTGGCGGATGGAAAGCTCGCGCGAGGGGATGACGCCCTCGGTCTTGTAGCCGATGTCGAGGAGGACCTCGTCACGGTCGACCTTGACGATGGTGCCCTCGACGAGGTCACCGTCGTCGAAGTTCTTGATGGTCGCGTCGACGGCAGCGAGGAAATCCTCAGCGGTGCCGATGTCGTTGACGGCGATTGCGGACTCGGGGGTGGAAACGGACATTAAGGAGTTGCTCCGGTGGACAGGGAATCGTATGGATATGGTCGGCCGGGCACGCGGGCGCACCAGACCAACGGATATCCTACCGCGTTCTTCCCGTTCCGGCCAATGCCGTCGTCCCCGGCGCGGCGGGACGATGCGCCTGGTCGCCGGCGCATCGTCCCCCGGTGTCGGACGCGTCAGAGCCCGCGCGCCGCCATGAGCAGCTCGTCGGGCACCCACTTGGTCTTGCCCATCATCGTCTCGAAGGGCTCGAGCACGATGTGGTTGCCCTGGAGCGCGGTGAACTTGTCCGTCTCGCCGCCGACGATGCCGTCGATCGCGGCGACGCCCATGCGGGTGCCGAGCAGGCGGTCCGCCGCGGTCGGCACGCCGCCGCGCTGCACGTAGCCGAGCACCGTGAGGCGGGTCGTGAAGCCCGTGGCGGCCTCGATGGCCTTGGTGACCTCGTGGCCGATCGAGCCGGCGATCGGGTTGCCCTTGGCGTCGAGGGTCTGCTTGCCCTCCCACTTCGAGCCCTCGGCGGGGATGGCGCCCTCGGCGACCGCGACGATCGAGAAGTTCTTGTAGCGGTGACGGTGCTTGATGCGCTTGGCGATCACGTCGATGTCGAACGGCTCCTCGGGCGCGAGGATGATGTCCGCGCCGCCCGCGATGCCCGCGGTCACCGAGATCCAGCCGCTGTGACGGCCCATGAGCTCGACGACCATGACACGGTTGTGGGACTCGGCCGTGGAGTGGAGGCGGTCGATCGCCTCGGTCGCGATGGACACCGCGGTGTCGAAGCCGATCGCGGCGTCCGTGCCGACCACGTCGTTGTCGATGGTCTTCGGGATGCCGATCACGGGGACGCCGAGCGCCTTCGACACCTTGCCGGCGGCCTTGAGCGTGCCGTCGCCGCCGATGCAGATGAAGCCGTCGAGCTTCTCGTTCTCGAAGGTCTCCTGCACGGCCTCCATGCCGCCGGGCACCTTGTGCGGGTGGCAGCGGGCCGTGCCGAGCATCGTGCCGCCGTGGACGAGGATGCCCGAGACGTCGTCGCGCGTCATCGGCCGGGCGTCGCCGTCGATGACGCCCTGCCAGCCGTTGTTGAACCCGACGATCGAGCAGCCGAGCTCGGACGTGCCGCGCTTGACCACCGCGCGGATCGCCGCGTTCAGACCGGGGCAGTCCCCGCCACCCGTGAGAAGACCGATTCGCATGCCACCAACCCTAGTGTCCAGCGGTGCGCCAGTCACCGCCCGTTCCGACGTTGACATCGAGAGGGACGCTGAGGTCGCCGGCGGCGCGCATCTCCTCCCTGAGGATGGCCTCGACCGCCTCGCGTTCACCGGGGGCTGTCTCGACCACGAGCTCATCATGCACCTGAAGTACCTGGCGTGATGCCAGACCTTCGTCCTTGAGACGCGATTCCACGCCCAGCATCGCGCGCTTGATCAGGTCCGCCGCCGAGCCCTGGATGGGCGCGTTGAGCGCGACCCGCTCCGCGATGTCGCGGCGCTGACGGTTGGTGGAGGTCAGATCCGGCACGTAGCGGCGCCGGCCGAAGATGGTCTCCGTGTAGCCGTCCTTGCGCGCCTGCACCACCACCGCGTCCAGGTACTCGCGCACCCCGCGGAACCGCGCGTAGTAGTCGTCCACGAGCGCCTGCGCGGCGTTGACGGAGATGCCCAGCTGACGCGACAGCCCGAAGGTCGACAGCCCGTACGCGAGGCCGTAGGACATCGCCTTGACGTGCGAGCGCATCTCCGGCGTGACGTCCTCCGGCGCGACGCCGTACACGCGCGAGCCGACGAAGCGGTGCAGGTCCTCCCCCGCCGCGAACGCCTCGATGAGCCCGGCGTCGCCCGACAGGTGCGCCATGATGCGCATCTCGATCTGCGAGTAGTCAGCCGTGACGAGCGTCTCGAAGCCCTCGCCCACCACGAACGCCTCGCGGATCCGGTGCCCCTCGGGCGTGCGGATCGGGATGTTCTGGAGGTTCGGGTCCTTGGAGCTGAGGCGCCCGGTCGCGGCGACGACCTGCGAGAAGGTCGTGTGGATGCGGCCGTCCGGCTGCACGGCCTGCGCGAGCGTCTCGATGATCTGCGACAGCTTGGACGCGTCACGATGCGCGAGCAGCGCCGTGAGGAACGGGTGCGGCGACTTCTCGTTGAGGTCGTGCAGGGACGATGCGTCGGTCGAGTAGCCCGTCTTGATCTTCTTGGTCTTGGGCATGCCCAGGCGGTCGAACAGCACCTCCTGCAGCTGCTTCGGCGAGCCGAGGTTGACCCGGTCGCCGCCGATCGCGGCGTACGCGTCCTCGGCGGCGCGGTCCGCGCGGCCCCGGGCCTCGTCGGACAGCGCGCCCAGCTGCTCGCGGTCGACCGCCATGCCGGCGTGCTCCATGCGCGCGAGCACGGACACGAGCGGGATCTCGAGATCGGTGTAGAGGTCCGCCATGCCGCGCTCCGCGACCATCGGGTCGAGCACGGCGGCCAGGGCGCGCACGTGCGCGGCGCGCTCCCCCGCGCCCTCCGCGGCCGAGCCGCCCAGCCCGAGGTCGAGCTCGCCCGATGCGGCGGCCGAGTCGAGCGTGAGCCCGAGGTGGCGCTGCAGGATCTGGTCGAGCTCGAAGCCGCGCTGGTCCGGGTTCACCAGGAAGGCCGCGATCTGGGTGTCCCCGACGATGCCCGCCAGGTCCCACCCGCGCGCCTGCAGCGCGTGCCACGCGTCCTTCGCGGCGTGCAGCACCTTGGGCACCGACGCGTCCGCGAGCCAGGCGGCCAGCGCCTTCTCGTCGGCCGGGCCGAGCGCGGTGAGGTCGATGCCCCACGCGACGTCGGCGGCGTCGGCGACGCCGAGGGCCCACGCGTCGGCGTCCGCGCCGCCGCGGCCGTCGACGTGGACCGCGACGGGGCCGGTCATCGCGGTGACGGCGCCCACGGCGCCCTCGGTGCGCACCACCACGGCGGCGGTCTCCACGGCCGCCTCCGCCGCATCGTCCCCCGCCGCGAACGGCAGCAGCCGGTCGCGCAGCGTGCGGAACTGGAGCGCGTCGCAGACCTGGTGGATCGCGGCGACGTCGCCGCCGGTGTACTCGAGGTCCTCGACCGGCACCTCGACCTCGAGATCGGTGAGGAGGTGGTTGAGCTCGCGGTTGAGGCGGACCTGGTCGACGTGGTCGCGCAGCGACTGGCCGGCCTTGCCGGGCACGTCCTCCGCGCTGTCGAGGATGCCGGCGAGGCCGCCGTAGACGCCGATCCACTTGGCGGCGGTCTTGGGGCCCACGCCGGGCACGCCCGGGAGGTTGTCGCTGGTCTCGCCGACCAGCGCCGCCATGTCGGGGTACTGCTCGGGGCGCACGCCGTACTTCTCCTGCACCGCGTCCGGGGTGAAGCGCACGAGGTCGGACACGCCCTTGCGCGGGTAGAGCAGGGTGACGTCGTCGTTGACGAGCTGGATGGTGTCGCGGTCGCCCGACACGACCAGCACGCGCAGGCCCGCCTCGCGCCCGAGGCGCGCGTAGGTCGCGAGGAGGTCGTCGGCCTCGTAGCGCGGCTTGTCGACCGCGGCGACGCCGAGCGCGCCGAGCACCTCGCGGATCAGCGGCACCTGGGGCTCGAACTCCGGCGGGGTCTCGTCGCGCGTGCCCTTGTAGGACGGCAGGCGCTCGGTGCGGAACGTGCCGCCCGGCAGGTCGAAGGCCACCGCGAGGTGGGTGGGCTGGTGGTCCTTCATCAGCGTCGCGAGCATCGTGGTGAAGCCGTAGACCGCGTTGGTCGGCACCCCCGTGCTGGTCGCGAAGTTCTCGACCGGGAGGCCGAAGAAGGCCCGGAACGCCATCGACAGACCGTCGACGAGCAGGAGTGTTCCCTTGGTGGATTCGCTCACAGGTGCCAACCTATCTTCCATGTCAGACGCCGAGGTCTCCCTGCCGCCGCTGCCCGAGGACGGGCTCATCACCCGGATGGGCATCTCCATCATGACCGTCACCCCCGACAGCGCGACGGGGACGATGCCCGTCGAGGGCAACACGCAACCCTATGGCCTGCTGCACGGCGGCGCGTCCGCCGTGCTCGCCGAGAGCCTCGCCTCGCTCGCCGCCGCCGCGCACGCCGGCCCCGACGGCATCGCGGTGGGCGTCGACCTCAACATGACCCACGTCCGAGGGGCGCGCACCGGCACCGTGACGGGTGTCGCCAGCGCGATCCACCGGGGCCGCACCGTGGCGGCGTACTCCATCACGATCACGGACGAATCGGGCGCAACCGTGTCCGTCGGACGCCTGACCTGCGCGATTCGGCCGCGCCATGCCACATGAACGAAACATGGCTCAGGTAGGTTCGGCGGCAACCTTGACCTTGGAGGGGGTTCCGTGTTGGCCACTCTTGACCGGCGAGCGTTGCTCAGGGCAGCGCTCGTCTTCCTGATCGCGGCGGTGGGCATCACCGCGGTCCTGACGATGGGGGGCGCGGCCGAGGCCGCGACCGCCGAGACGGAGGCCGTGACCACCACGGCATCGTCCGGCGGCACCAACCTCCTCATCCAGAACCTGTTCAACGGCATCGTCTTCGGCCTGCTGCTCGCGCTCGCCTCGGTGGGTCTGTCGCTCATCTACGGCACCACCGGCCTGAGCAACTTCGCGCACGGCGAGATGGTGACCTTCGGCGCGATGATCACGTACTTCCTCGCGACCCCGCAGGAGGTGTCGTTCCCGCTCCTGCCGTTCTCGTTCTCCGTGAACTGGCCGTTCTGGCTCGCGGCGCCCGTGGGCATCGCGATCGCGACGGGCTTCGGCTGGATCCAGGACAAGATCATCTGGAGCCAGCTGCGTCGCCGCCGCGTCGCGATGGTCCAGCAGATGATCGTGTCGATCGGCCTCTCGCTCGCCCTGGTGAACTTCATCCAGTGGTGGATGGGCGGCCGCCCGGTGCGCCTCGTCACGTCGATCGACCCCCGCAACCAGTACGGGCCGATCTCGGTGGGCAACGTCACGCTGATCTCGATGGCGATCGCCATCGCCGCGATCCTCGGCGTCGCGTTCTTCCTCCAGCGCACCCGCCTGGGCCGCGCGACCCGCGCGGTGTCCGACAACCCGGCGCTCGCCTCGGCGTCCGGCATCAAGGTCAACTCGATCATCCGCATCGTCTGGATGATGGCCGCCGGCCTCGCCGCCCTCGGCGGCATCCTGCTGGCGCTGTACCAGCAGGGCATCGGCTTCGACGACGGCACCAAGCTGCTGATGATGATGTTCGCCGCGGTCACCCTGGGCGGCCTCGGCCATCCGTACGGCGCGCTCGTCGGCTCGCTCATCATCGGCATCGTCGCCGAGGTGTCCACCGTGTGGCTGCCGCCGGACCTGAAGTTCGCCACGGCGCTCGGCATCCTCATCATCGTGCTGCTGGTGCGCCCGCAGGGCATCCTCGGCAAGCCGGAAAGGGTCGGCTGACATGGACATCCTCTTCGACGTTCTCCGCACGGCCATCGCGCCGTCGACCGCCGCCTTCGCGCTCGCCGCGATCGGTCTCAACTTCCACTTCGGCCTCACCGGCCTGCTCAACATGGGCCAGGCGGGCTTCATGCTCCTGGGCATGTACGGCTTCGCCATCTCGATCCAGCAGGGCTGGCCGATCTGGCTCGCCGTCATCGTGGGCCTCGTCGCGGCGGCGCTGTTCGCGCTGCTGCTCGGCTGGCCGACGCTGAAGCTGCGCGGCGACTATCTCGCCATCGTGACGATCGCGGCCGCCGAGATGGTCCGCTTCCTCGGGCGCTCCCAGAGCCTCAAGGACCTCACCGGCGCGTCGAGCGGCATCCGCGGCTCCGACTACAAGGCGCCCTTCGAGGAGCTGTCGCCGTTCCCCGACAGCATCGTCGAGATCGGACCGTTCTCGATGCACGGCTCCCGCTCGTCGTCGTGGTGGCTCACCCTCGTGACGTGGGCGCTCGTGTTCGTCTGCGCCGGCCTGTTCTGGCGCCTCGCGAACTCCCCGTGGGGCCGCGTGCTCAAGGGTGTCCGCGAGGACGAGGACGCCGTGCGCTCGCTCGGCAAGAACGTGTACTCGTACAAGATGCAGGCCCTCATCATCGGTGGCGTCATCGGCGCCCTGGGCGGCATCACGTGGTCGCTGGGCAACTCGGTGCAGCCCGACTCGATGGGCCGCCCCACCACCTTCTGGCTGTGGACGCTGCTGCTGCTCGGCGGCGCCGCGACCGTGTTCGGGCCGCTGCTCGGATCGATCCTCTTCTGGTCCTCGTTGACACTGGTGAAGAGCCTCGCATCCGCGTTCATCCCGTCCGATGTCCTCGCCCCCACCGAGCTCGAGCCCTTCTCCCTGGTGCTCGTCGGCGTGACGCTCATGCTGCTGGTGGTCTTCAGGCCGCAGGGAGTGCTGGGCAACAAGAAGGAGCTGGCGTTCTGATGGCAGACACCGCATTCGCCTCGGTCCCCCACGAGCCGGGCGCAGCCAAGCCCGACGCGATCCTGATCGCGGACGGCGTGACGCGCCGGTTCGGCGGCCTGACCGCGGTCAGCGTCGACCACTTCGAGGTCCAGCGCAACACGATCACGGCACTCATCGGCCCCAACGGCGCCGGCAAGTCCACGTTCTTCAACCTGCTCACCGGCTTCGACCAGGCGCAGGAGGGCGAGGGCGTGTTCAACGGCAAGCCGCTCCGCGGAGTGCCGTCGGCCAAGGTCGCCCGCGCCGGCATGGTGCGCACGTTCCAGCTGACCAAGGCGCTCAGCCGCATGACGGTCATCGAGAACATGCGCCTGGGCGCGCAGGAGCAGCCGGGTGAGAACCTGCTGCGCGCGTTCGCGCCGCCGCTGTGGAAGGCCCGCGAGCGGGAGATCACGGAGCAGGCTCACGACCTGCTCCACCGCTTCAAGCTCTACGAGAAGCGGGACGACTACGCGGGCTCGCTCTCGGGCGGTCAGCGCAAGCTCCTCGAGATGGCGCGCGCGCTCATGTCCAAGCCCACCATGGTGATGCTCGACGAGCCGATGGCGGGCGTGAACCCCGCGCTCACCGAGTCGCTCCTCGACCACATCGTGGAGCTCAAGGAGGACGGCATGACCGTGCTCTTCGTCGAGCACGACATGCACATGGTGCGCCGCATCTCCGACTGGGTGGTGGTGATGGCCGAGGGCAAGATCATCGCCGAGGGCCCGGCCGGCACCGTGATGTCGAACCCGGCGGTGCAGGACGCCTACCTCGGCGCCCACCACGACACCGACCTGTCCGAGCTGTCCCTGGAGGATGACGCATGACCGACAAGCCCGTGATCCTCAACGCGGACAACCTCATCGCCGGCTACCTCCCGGGCATCAACATCCTCAACGGCTGCTCGATGGAGGTGAAGGAGGGCGAGCTCATCGGCATCATCGGTCCGAACGGTGCCGGCAAGTCGACCTTCCTCAAGGCTCTGTTCGGCCTCGTGCCGGTGCGCGACGGCTCCGTGACGCTGGGCGGCGAGGACATCACCAACCTGCGCGCCGACGAGCTCGTCAAGCGCGGCGTCGGCTTCGTCCCGCAGACCAACAACGTGTTCCCGTCGCTCACCATCGAGGAGAACCTCGAGATGGGTGCGTACCAGGCCAGCAAGAACTTCAAGAAGCAGCTGAAGAGGATCGGCGACCTGTTCCCCGTGCTCATCGAGCGCAAGAACCAGCGCGCCGGCTCGCTGTCCGGCGGTGAGCGGCAGATGGTCGCCATGGCGCGCGCGCTCATGATGGACCCGCACGTGCTGCTGCTCGACGAGCCCAGCGCCGGCCTCTCCCCCGCGCGCCAGGACGAGACCTTCGTCCGCACGCGCGAGATCAACAAGACCGGCGTCACGGTGATCATGGTCGAGCAGAACGCCCGCCGCTGCCTGCAGATCTGCGACCGCGGCTACGTCCTCGACCAGGGCACGTCCGCCTACACCGCGACCGGCCAGGAGCTGCTCAAGGACCCCAAGGTCATCGAGCTGTACCTGGGCACGCTCGGCGCGTAGCGCCCGCCGCTCTCGGAAGGCCCGGTCCCGCCTCGGCGGGGCCGGGCCTTGTTCTGTGGCGGGCTCCCCCGTGCGTCGCAACCGGCGTACAGGACCGTCCCCGACCGCATCGTCCCTGGTCCCGTCCCGCACGCACGAGGGCGTACGCCGGTTCGCGCGCGGTGGGACGATGCGGTGGCGGGGTGGGTGGTCGCGGGGACGGGGCGACACGGATCGGCACCACAGGGGCCTCGCGCCCGTCCCAGGCGACACGGATCGTCACCACAGGCGCGAGGCGCCCTCGGGCGGAGGGCGGCGGCCGGGTCGAACCCGCGTGGCGGATCGCAGCCGTACTGCTGGTGGTGCGTTCGGCGCCGTTCTCGGGGCCTCCCGTGCCGCTGAGGGTGCAGCCGGCGGTGACACGTGGAGAGTCGCGGGGGCGGACGCTCAGCGGTACCGCTGACCCTCGCGACGCCTCTCTCCGCACCATGAGCGGTATCTCCGGCCACGGGGCCGGTGGGAGCGTCAAGAAGGCCGGAGGGCAAACGGAAGGGCCCCCGGCCGAAGCCGGGGGCCCTCCGCGTGTGCGAGGTCCTGGATCAGGACTCCGGCACCTCGCCGAAGACCGAGGTCAGCAGCGAGTAGGTGTTGTCGTCGCCGTACTCGTACACGCCGATGTAGGCGGACGAGGGGTCGTTGTCGGCGTTGAACGGGCCGGCACCGGAGATCGTCTGGTAGTTGATCTCCTCGCCGTCCTCGAGCAGCGCGACGCAGTCGGCGAAGCCGGTGCACTCCGTGCCGCCCTCGGCGCCGGAGACCGCCGCCAGGTTGTCGGCGATGGTCTGGCCGTCGACGGCGCCGCCGCGCACGGCCGCGAGGGCCGAGAGCATGACGGCGTCGTAGGACTCGGCGCCGTACGCGTACTCGTCGAGCGAGCCGCCGTCCGCGACCGAGTCGAGGAGCGAACGGAAGTCGCTCTCCGGGCTCGCGCCGGGCAGGGTGCCCTTGGCGCCGGTGAGGGCGCCCGCCTCGAGCTCGTCCGAGTAGTCGGCGAGGTTGCCGTCCACGAGGTACAGCTTCGACGTGTCGAAGCCGGCCGCGACGAGCTCGGGGATGATCAGCGAGGTCTGGTCGAACGCGATGAGCGCGATCGCCTCGGGGTTGGTGGCGAGGATCGCCTGGACGTCGGAGGCGAAGCTCGAGGCCGACGGGTCGAACTCCTGACCCGAGGTGCCGTAGGTGAGCGAGCCGCCGGCGGCCTCGACGGTCTCCTGGACGACGTCGCGGAGCGAGGTGCCGTAGTCGTCGTTGAAGACGAGGACACCGATGTTCTTGTAGCCGTCCTCGAGGATGAGGTTGCCGAGCGCGTTGCCCTGGACGGTGTCCGGCGGAGCGGTACGGAAGTACAGCGGCGAGTAGCCCGAGAGGCTGGTCGCGGTGTTGGCCGGCGAGATCTGCACGACGCCCGCGTTGGTGATGTCGTCCACCGCGTTGAGCGTGACCGACGACGAGGCCGCACCGATGACGACGGAGACGCCGCCGCTCAGAAGCTTGGTGACCGAGTCCGAGGTGATGTTCGGGTTGTCGGTGTCGGAGGAGTCCTCGTGCTGGACGGTGACGTCCGAGCCGAGCACGCCGCCGGCCTCGTTGATCTCCTGGATCGCGAGGTCCACGCCGGCGATCTCCGGCGGGCCGAGGAACGCGAGCGAGCCGGTGATCGGCAGCAGCGAACCAACCTTCAGACCCTCACCCGAACCGCCCTCGGCGCTCGAGCTCGAACCACCCTCGCTCGCGTCAGACGAGCAGGCGGCGAGGGAAATGGTCGCGACGGCGGCGACGGCCGCGCCACGGGCGATGGAGTTCCATCGTGCCATGTTTCTTCCTCCCACTAGGTGAGACGATCTCACCTTGGTTAGTGCGCGACGAGGGGAGTTCCTCATCGCGGTAACCGTCACGGTAGCGGGAGCCTGTTACGCGATTGCGTCGTGTCCATCACGATTTCGTGACCGAACTGAGCACGGGTAGAGCAGTTTGCTCTACTTTCCGCCCATCTGCTCGATGACGGCCTCAGCAACTTCTCGCATGGTGAGACGACGGTCCATCGAGGTCTTCTGGATCCAGCGGAAGGACTCGGGCTCGTTGAGCTTCATCTTCTCCATGAGGAGGCCCTTGGCGCGCTCGACCTTCTTGCGGGTCTCCATGCGCTCGTTGATGTCGGCGATCTCCGACTCGAGCGCCCGGATCTCCACGTAGCGCGACGCCGCGATCTCCACGGCCGGCAGCAGGTCGCCGGGCGTGAACGGCTTGACGACGTACGCCATGGCGCCCGCGTCGCGCGCGCGCTCGACGAGCTCGGTCTGCGAGAAGGCGGTCAGCAGCACCACCGGGGCGATGCGCTCCTTGGCGATCTGCTCCGCGGCCGTGATGCCGTCCATGACGGGCATCTTCACGTCCATCACGACGACGTCGGGCTTGTGCTCGCGCGCCAGGGCGACACCCTCCTCGCCGTTCGCACCCTCGCCGACGACGTCGTAGCCGCCCTCGCGGAGCGTCTCGACGATGTCCATCCGGATGAGCGCCTCGTCCTCGGCGACGACGGCGCGGCGCGCACGCTTGGGGGCCTGGGTCTGCTGCTCCGCCTGGGGAGCGTCCTTCTCATCAGTCACAGGCGCTAGCCTAGTGCCCTCGCCCCGGTAGCCCAACTGGCAGAGGCACGCGGCTCAAACCCGCGGTGTTGTGGGTTCGAATCCCACCCGGGGTACGCATCGTTCCCGGGGACGGGTCGCGCGAGGCGGCCCGTCCCGCGGGACGCGTCAGCCGAGCTCCCCCTTGGCGAGGGCCTCGAAGTTCTCCCACAGCGCCGGCACCGCGAACGCGTCGCGCTGGCGCAGCGCCGCCGGGCCGACCCGGTTCCACATGAGGCCGGGCGCCCACAGGTCGTAGACGAGACCCGCGTCGAGCACGCCCTGCTTGACGAACGTGCCGATGGTCTCGCCCAGCATGAGCATCACGAACACGTCCCGGTCCTGCACCGTCGCCACGTCCGGGTCGAATCCGGGGGCCATCAGCGCCATCGAGGCGTCCATGCCTCCCGCCGCCGTATGCCACTGGAGAAGCTGGACCATGAGGGACGCATCTGCCTGGGTCGACATGGGGACCTCCGCATCGTTGCTGGTGGACGCCGACCTTGTTCACGTTCCTCGCGTCCGGTCCGGCTGTCAATCGGAGGGCCTGCGGAGACGATGCGCCGCCGGGCGGCCGCGCGCCGCCGCACGCACACTGGGAGGGTGAGGGCCCAGCGAGCCACCCCGAGGCGTGATGCCCGCGCGCGCTCCCTGGTCGCCCCGGTGCGGTGCGGCGCCGCAGGGGTCCTCCTGGCGGTCGCGGTGCTGGTCCACGCGCGCCTCTACCCCGCGGAGGACTGCGGCGTCTCGGACGCCGAGTTCGCGCTGTGGTCGCTCCTCGTCCTCGGGGTGGGGCTCTCGGCGGGCCTCGCGTCCGCGCGGGGCCTCGGCGCGAGGCGGGAGGTGGCGCGCATCCGTGCCATCGCGTGGGGGCCGCCGAACGCCATCGCGGCGATCGGGCTGGCCGGCCTGGCGGGCCTCCTCGTCCTCGCCCAGGTCGTCGGCCGCGAATCGACCGCCAGCGCTCGCGGCGCCGTCCTGACGCTCGCCGCCGGCGTCGGCGGCGCGCTCATCGGGCGGGCCGGTGTCGGGATCGCCGCGGCCCAGGACGCGGCGCCCACGAGCGCGGGTCTCGGCGCGCGCGTCGCCGACCACCTTCTCCTGCGGGACCTCTCCCGTGCGCTGCTCCCCTGGCTGGGCTCGCTCGTCGCCCTCACCACCCTCGCGCTCGGGGTGGCCCGTCTACCCACCGACGCGTGCCCCCGTCCCGACGGACCGGTGGAGGTGCTCGTGTTCGGCCTCGTCGGCACCGCGCTCGTCGCGGGCATCCACGCGATCCCGCGGGCAGCGCTGCGGCGGGCGGCGACCGAGCTCCGCGACCTGCTCGCCCCCGTCGACGCTGACGACGCCGACGCCCTGCGCGCCCAGCTGCGTGCCCGTGAGGAGACCGAGCGGATGCTGGGCCTGACGACCTCCCTGCTCGACGAGCTCCAGGCCGGCGTATGGGTCGCGGGCCCGCTGCTGACGGCGCTCGCGGGACTCGCCGTCAGCGGCCTGTGACGTCGGGACGTCCGGCGAGCCTTCCGCGCCCCCGCCGTGGGATGCTCGTCTCGAGACCTGAGGAGCGCCCATGACGCACGCCACGACCCTGCACATCGCGCTGGTCGCGCACGACAACAAGAAGGCCGAGCTGCTCGAGTGGGCCTCCTTCAACAAGGGCAGCCTCGCCCACCACCAGCTCTACGCGACGGGCACCACGGGCACGATGCTCGAGTACGAGCTCGGCTTCCGCGTGCACCGCTTCCTGTCGGGCCCGGTGGGCGGCGACCAGCAGATCGGTGCGCGCATCGCCGAGGGCGCGATCGACATGCTCATCTTCTTCTGGGACCCGCTCGAGCCGCAGCCGCACGACCCCGACGTCAAGGCGCTGCTGCGGCTCGGCGCGCTGTGGAACATCCCGATCGCGTCCAACGTCGCCACCGCGGACTTCCTCATCTCGTCGCCGCTGTTCGCGCGCGGCTACGAGCGCAAGGTGCCGGACCTGGGGCCGCGCGACTGGGAGTCGATGCGCGGCGGCCCGGACGAGCCCGCGGCCGAGTAGATGGCTCAGCCCTCCAGCACGGGCGGGTCGGCGAGCAGGTCGTCGGTCTGGCCCTCGCGGCCCTGGTACCTCCACCACAGGCCCGCGCGGTGCGAGAGGAGGTCGACGGTGAGCTGCGCCTCGTCCTCCCCCGCCCGCCAGCTCATCGTGAGCACGCCGTCCTCGAGCGCGAAGGCGAAGCCGCCGTCGAAGACCGGCAGCTCCGAGCGGAACGCGCACAGCGCCATCAGCGCGCGCACCACCGGCCGCGCGAGCTCTCGATCGACCTCGCCCGGCGCGTAGCGGTGGCGGTTGATGTCGCGCCCGACGCCGCTCTCGCGCAGTAGGTCGACGTCGTTGCGGCCCGCCAGCGCGCCCACGTAGTACACCTGCGGGATGCCGGGCGTGAAGAACTGGATGGCGCGCGCCGCGAGGTAGGCGTGGTCGTCCGCGCCCAGCGCGTCGTAGAACGTGCAGTTGACCTGGTAGAGGTCGAGATTGGAGGCGGCGGCACCCGTCGCAAGGCGTGACGTGCCGCCGGACGCGGCGTGGATCCGCTCCACGAGCGCGTCGAGGTCCGCGGGCGGCAGCAGCCCGGGCGAGTCCGGCGCGGTCTGGTCCGCGCCGACGTCGATGACGCCGATGCCGTCGTGCGTGTCGAGCACCGTCACGGCGTTGCCGGGCCGGATCTCGAGCCAGCGTGCGAGCGGCTCGCCGTCACCGGTGGCGAGCGCGTGCAGCACGAGCGGCGGCAGCGCGAAGTCGTAGACCCGGTCGACCGCCGCGCCGATCTCGACCTGGCGCCGGTAGTACGAGTGCACCTCGACCAGCACCTCGAGGCCGCGCGCGCGGGCGCGGCCGGTGAACTCCTCGATGAACGCGAAGGTGTCCGGGGTCATGAAGCACGTCTCGCCGGGCGTCTTGACGGCGTAGCCCACCGCGTCGAGGCGCACCAGCGTCGCGCCGGCGCCCGCGATCGCGTCGAGGATCGCGTCGAGGTACGCGCGGGCCCCCGGATGGGCGATGTCGAGGTCGACCTGCTGCGGCGTGAACGTGGTCCACACCAGGCGCTTCTCCCCCGCGACCGTGTACGGCGTGAACGGCAGCCCGGGACGCGGGCGGTAGATGCGCGCCAGCTCCTCCTCGGTGGCGCCGTACGGGAACACGGCGGCCATGGTGAGGAACATCCCGGCGTACGGCGAGGCGTCGCCGCGCTCCTGCCAGTCGCGGAACGCCGCCGAGTCCGCCGACACGTGGTTGACGATGACGTCGACCATGAGGTCGCGCCCGCCGCCGACCGCGCCCAGGTCGTCCCACGTCCCCAGCCGCGGGTCCACGGCGGTGTGGTCGACGGGGTCGAAGCCGGCGTCCGCGCCGTCGTACGGCGTGAAGAACGGCAGGATGTGCACGCCCGTGAACGCCGCCGACCAGGGCGGCGAGCCGAGCAGCCGCGCCAGGCCGGGCAGGTCCCCCGCCAGCCTGTCGGCATACGTGATGAGCTGGACCCCGTTGCGAGCCATGGCGCACCCCCTCGCACCGCGCATCGTCGCGCCTGCTCCCACCTTAGGACGCGACGATGCGGCGGCGCCCGGGGAAGCCGCAGGGCCCCGCCGGCCGAAGCCGACGGGGCCCTGCGAACGAGGCCGGTGCCGCTTAGCCGCGGACCTGGCCCACCTTGTGCACGAAGATCGAGTTCGTGGTGCCGGGCACGCCCACCGGGGTGCCGGACACGACGACCACGTAGTCGCCGTCCACCGCGCGGCCCGAGGACTTGAGGTAGCCGTCGACCAGGTTGACCATCTCGTCGGTCGAGTCGACCTTCTCGACGAGCTCGGCCTGGATGCCCCAGGACAGCGCGAGGCGCTTCTGGGTGTCGGCCGACGGCGTGAAGGCGATCATCGGGGTCGACGGGCGCAGACGCGACATGCGCAGCGCCGAGTCGCCCGACTGGGTGAACGTCACGATGTACTTGATGTCGAGGTTCTCGGCGATCTCGGCGGCCGCGTGCGTGACGGCGCCACCGCGGGTGTGCGGCGTCGACAGGTACGGCGCGATGCGCGAGTAGCCCTTCTCCTCGGTGTTCTTGACGATGCGGGCCATCGTCTCGACCGTGACGATCGGGTAGTCGCCGACCGAGGTCTCGCCCGAGAGCATGACCGCGTCGGTGCCGTCGAGGATGGCGTTGGCGCAGTCCGAGGTCTCGGCGCGGGTCGGCACCGGCGAGTGCGTCATCGACTCGAGCACCTGGGTGGCGACGATGACCGGCTTGGCCTGCGAGCGGCACAGCTCGATGGCGCGCTTCTGGACGAGCGGCACCTCCTCGAGCGGGAGCTCCACGCCCAGGTCGCCGCGGGCAACCATGACGCCGTCGAACGCGTCGACGATCTCGGCCAGGTTGTCGACCGCCTGCGGCTTCTCGACCTTGGCGATGACGGGGACCGTGCGGCCCTCCTCGGCCATGATCGCGGCGACGTCCTCGTAGTCCTTCGCATTGCGCACGAAGGACAGGGCGATGAAGTCGGCGCCGAGCTTGAGGCCCCAGCGCAGGTCGTCCTCGTCCTTCTCCGACATCGCGGGCACCGACACGGCGACGCCCGGGAGGTTGATGCCCTTGTTGTTCGACACGGGGCCCGGCACGACGACCTTGGTGACGACGTCGGTCTCGGTCACGTCGGTGACCTCGAGGCGGACCTTGCCGTCGTCGATGAGGAGCGTGTCGCCGACGTGGCAGTCGCCCGGCAGGCCCTTGAACGTGGTGCCGCAGATGTCCTTGGTGCCCTCGACGTCACGCGTGGTGATCGTGAAGACGTCGTCGACGGCGAGGTCGTGCGGGCCGTTCGCGAACTTCTCGAGACGGATCTTGGGGCCCTGCAGGTCGACCAGCACGGCGACGTTGCGGCCCGACTCCTCCGCGGCCTGGCGGATGTTGCGGTACACCTGCTCGTGCTCCTCGGCGGAGCCGTGGCTGCGGTTGATGCGGGCGACATCCATGCCCGCGCCCACGAGCTTGCGCATCTGCTCAATCGGCGCGGTGGCCGGTCCGATAGTGCAGACGATCTTCGCGTTTCGCATGTTCTCCAACCTCGGTTCAGGCGCGCAGCGCCGACGTGTGCGCCGTCACCGGCGCCGGGAGCTCGGTGCTCCCTGTCAAGTATTCATCCATCGCGGCCGCGGCCGCGCGTCCTTCGGCGATCGCCCAGACCACGAGCGACGCGCCACGGCCGGCATCACCGGCCACGAACACGCCGTCCTGGGTGGTCGCGAAGTTGTCCGCACGCTCGATCTGAGCGCGCGACGTCAACGCTACCTGGGACTGTGCCTGGAGGTTCGTGACCTCCGGCCCAGTGAATCCCATAGCGATGAGGACCAGGTCCGCCGGGATCTCGCGCTCGGTGCCCGGGGTCGGGGTGCGCGAGCCGTCGGCGTTGTACTGCGTGACCGCCACCTTGAGCGAGCGCACGTGCCCGTCCTCGTCGCCCACGAACTCGACGGTCGACGCGAGGTACTCGCGCGTGCCGCCCTCCTCGTGGCTCGAGGAGACCTCGAACACGCGGGGGTCGGTGGGCCACGGCTGGTTGTCGGGGCGGCCGACCGGCGGCTTCTTGCCGATCGCGAGCGTGGTGACGCTCGCGGCGCCCTGGCGCAGGGCGGTGCCGATGCAGTCCGAGCCGGTGTCGCCGCCACCGATGACGATGACGTGCTTGCCTTCCGCGTGGATCTGGTCCGGGACCTCGTCGCCCGCCACGGCCTGGTTGCCCTGGTGGAGGTACGGCATCGCGAAGTGGATGCCGTCGAGGTCGCGGCCCGGGATCGGCAGGTCGCGCTCGATGGGCGCGCCGGTGGCGATGAGGACGGCGTCGTAGCGTGCCCGCAGGTCGTCCCACGTCATGTCCGTGCCGATCGCGATGCCGGTGCGGAAGCGGGTGCCCTCGCGCTCCATCTGCGCCACGCGGCGGTCGATGATGTGCTTCTCCATCTTGAAGTCCGGCACGCCGTAGCGGAGCAGGCCGCCGATGCGGTCGTCCTTCTCGTACACCGCGACCGTGTGGCCGGCGCGCGTCAGCTGCTGCGCGGCGGCGAGGCCCGCGGGGCCCGAGCCGACCACCGCGACCGTCTTGCCGGTGTGGCGCTGCGCGATGTGCGGCGTGACGTTGCCCTCCTCGAACGCGTGCTCGATGATCTCGACCTCGACGTTCTTGATGGTGACGGCGGGCTGGTTGATGCCCAGCACGCACGACGTCTCGCAGGGCGCCGGGCAGATGCGGCCGGTGAACTCCGGGAAGTTGTTGGTCGCGTGGAGGCGCTCGATGGCGTCGGGGTACTGGCCCCGCCACACGAGGTCGTTCCACTCGGGGATGAGGTTGCCGAGCGGGCAGCCCTGGTGGCAGAACGGGATGCCGCAGTCCATGCAGCGGCCCGCCTGGCGCTTGAGCACGACCTCGTCGCGCCCCAGCTCGTCCTTGACCTCGGACCAGTCGCGCAGGCGCACGGGCACGGGGCGGTAGGCGGGGACCTCCCGCTCTCGGATCTTCAGGAATCCACGGGGGTCAGCCACCGGTCACCTCCAGGAACTCGGCCCAGGCACCCGGGGCGGACAGGTCGCCGCCCTTCGCCTCGAGCTCGGTGAGCGCGTCACGGACGCGTGCGTACTGTGCGGGGAGGACGCGCGTGAAGCGCGCCACGGTCGAGGGCCAGTCGGCGAGCAGCTCGCGCGCCACGGGCGACCGGGTCTCGGCCTCGAAGCGCTCGACGAGCGTGCGGACGATGACCGCGTCCTCCTCGTCGAGCGGGCTGAGCGTGAGCTCGCCCGCGGCGAGGGCCTGGGCGTTGACGCGCTCGGCGCGCAGGTCGAGCACGTAGGCCGTGCCGCCCGACATGCCCGCGCCGAGGTTCCGGCCCGTGCGGCCCAGGATCACGGCCGTGCCGCCGGTCATGTACTCGAGGCCGTGGTCGCCCACGCCCGACACGACGGCGGTGACGCCGGAGTTGCGGACGAGGAAGCGCTCGCCCACCTGGCCGCGCAGCAGGATCTCGCCGCCGGTGGCGCCGTAGCCCACGACGTTGCCGGCGATGACGTCGCTGGTCTCGTCGAGCATCGACTCGCGCGCGGGGCGCACGATGACGCGGCCGCCGGACAGGCCCTTCGCGACGTAGTCGTTGGCGTCGCCCTCGAGGCGCAGCGTGATGCCGCGCGGGACGAACGCTCCGAACGACTGGCCGGCGCTGCCGGTGAACGTCACGTCGATGGTGTCGTCGGGCAGGCCCGCGCCGCGGTACCGGCGCGTGACCTCGTAGCCGAGCATCGTGCCGACGGTGCGGTTGATGTTGCGCACCTCGCGCTCGATGGCGACGGACTCGCCGCGCTCGAGCGCCGGCTGCGCGGCCGCGATGAGGTCGTTGTCGAGCGCCGCCTCGAGGCCGTGGTCCTGCGTGGTCGAGTTCATGAGCGCCGCGCCCTCCTTGGGGCGGGCGAGCACCGGCGTGAGGTCGAGGCCCTGCGCCTTCCAGTGGTCGATCGCCGCGCGGGTCTCGAGGACCTCGACGTGGCCGACCGCCTCCGCGATGGTGCGGAAGCCGAGCGCCGCGAGGTGCTCGCGCACCTGCTCGGCGATGAACTCGAAGAAGGTCTCGACGAACTCGGGCTTGCCGGAGAACCGGGACCGCAGCTCGGGGTTCTGCGTCGCGACGCCCACGGGGCACGTGTCGAGGTGGCACACGCGCATCATCACGCAGCCCTCGACGACCAGCGGCGCGGTCGCGAAGCCGAACTCCTCGGCGCCGAGCAGCGCCGCGATGACGACGTCGCGGCCGGTCTTCATCTGGCCGTCGACCTGGACGACGATGCGGTCGCGCAGGTCGTTGAGGACGAGCGTCTGCTGGGTGTCGGCGAGGCCGATCTCCCACGGGGCGCCCGCGTGCTTGAGCGAGTTCAGCGGGCTCGCGCCGGTGCCGCCGTCGTGGCCCGAGATGAGCACCACGTCGGACTTGCACTTGGCGACGCCCGCGGCGATCGTGCCGACGCCGACCTCGGCGACGAGCTTCACGTGGACGCGCGCCTTGGGGTTGGCGTTCTTCGCGTCGTGGATCAGCTGCTTGAGGTCCTCGATCGAGTAGATGTCGTGGTGCGGCGGCGGGGAGATGAGGCCCACGCCCGGCGTCGAGTGACGCGTCTCGCCGATCCAGGGGTACACCTTGTTGCCCGGCAGCTGGCCGCCCTCGCCGGGCTTGGCGCCCTGCGCGAGCTTGATCTGGATGTCGTCCGCGTTGACCAGGTACTCCGAGGTCACGCCGAAGCGGCCCGAGGCGATCTGCTTGATCGCGCTGCGGCGCTCGGGGTCGTACAGGCGGTCGACGGACTCGCCGCCCTCTCCGGTGTTGGAGCGGCCGCCGAGGCGGTTCATCGCGATCGCGAGGGTCTCGTGCGCCTCCTGCGAGATCGACCCGTAGGACATCGCGCCGGTGTTGAAGCGCTTGACGATCTCGCTGACGGGCTCGACCTCGTCGAGCGGGATCGGCCGGCGGTCCGCGTCGAACGCGAGCAGCCCGCGCAGCGTCATGAGGCGCTTGGCCTGGTCGTCGACGCGGTCGGTGTACTCGCGGAACACGTCGTAGCGGCGCGTGCGGGTCGCGTGCTGGAGCTTGAACACCGTCTCCGGGTCGAACAGGTGCTCCTCGCCGTCGCGGCGCCACTGGTACTCGCCGCCGGTGCGCAGGCGCTGGTGCGGCGGCAGCTCGCCGGAGGCGGGGTACGCGTCCGCGTGGCGCGCCTCGACCTCGGCCGCGACGACGTCGAGGCCGACGCCGTCGATCTGGCTGGGCGTGCCGTTGAAGTGGAGGTCGACCAGCTCCTTCGACAGGCCGATCGCCTCGAAGACCTGCGCGCCGCGGTAGGACGCCATGGTCGAGATGCCCATCTTCGACATGATCTTCAGGACGCCCTTGCCGAGCGCCTTGATGAGGTTGTGCGTCGCCTCCTCGGGGGCGACGTCGCCGAGGTAGCCGCGCTTGGCGAGGTCCTCGACCGTCTCCATCGCGAGGTACGGGTTGACGCAGCCGGCGCCGTAGCCGATGAGCAGCGCGACGTGGTGGACCTCGCGGACGTCGCCCGCCTCGACCACCATCGACAGCTGGGTGCGGCGGTGGGTGCGCACCAGGTAGTGGTGCACGGCCGACGTGAGCAGCAGCGACGGGATGGGCGCGAGGTCCGGGTTGGAGTCGCGGTCGGACAGCACGAGGAAGGACACGCCGTCCTCGAGCGCCTCGTCGACCTCGCGGAAGATCTCGCGCAGGCGCTGGTCGAGCGCCTCGGCGCCCTCCTTGACCGGGTACAGGCCGCGGATCTTGCGCGCGGAGAACACGCCGCGGCGCTTGGGGTCGCGGTCGATGTGGAGGATCTTGGCGAGCTCGTCGTTGTCGATCACCGGGAAGTCGATGATGATCTTGCGCGCGTGCTCGGGGGTGGCCTCGAGCAGGTTCGGCTCGGGACCGAGCGAGCCTCCGGTCGCGGTGACGATCTCCTCGCGGATCGAGTCCAGCGGCGGGTTGGTCACCTGCGCGAACATCTGCACGAAGTAGTCGAACAGCAGGCGGGGGCGCTTGGACAGCACGGCGATCGGCGTGTCCGAGCCCATCGCGCCGATCGGCTCGACGCCGGTCTTGCCCATCGGCGCGAGGAGGATCTTGAGCTCCTCCTCGGTGTAGCCGAAGGCGCGCTGGCGGCGCTGGACCGAGCGCGCGGAGTGCGAGATGTGCTCGCGGTCGGGCACCTCGGAGAGGCGGATCGCGTTGTCGGACACCCACTGCTCGTAGGGGTGCTCCGAGGCGAGCGCGCTCTTGATCTCCTCGTCCTCGACGATGCGGCCCTCGCGGGTGTCGACGAGGAACATGCGGCCGGGCTGCAGGCGGCCCTTGCGGATCACCTTCGCGGGGTCGATGTCGAGGAGGCCGGCCTCGGAGCCGCACACGACGAGGCCGTCGTCCGTGACCCAGTAGCGGCCGGGGCGCAGGCCGTTGCGGTCGAGCGTCGCGCCGATGACGGTGCCGTCGGTGAAGTGGAGCGCGGCGGGGCCGTCCCACGGCTCCATGAGGCCCGAGTGGTACTCGTAGAACGCGCGGCGGGCCGGGTCCATGGCCTCGTTGTTCTGCCACGCCTCGGGGATCATCATGAGCAGCGCGTGGTGGATCGGGCGCCCGCCCAGGTGCAGCAGCTCGAGGACCTCGTCGAACGACGCGGTGTCGGACGCGCTGGGGGTGCACACCGGCATGAGCGGCGCCATGTCGCCCAGCAGCTCGGAGCGCAGCATGCCCTCGCGGGCCGCCATCCAGTTGCGGTTGCCGCGGACCGTGTTGATCTCGCCGTTGTGGGCGATGCCGCGCAGCGGCTGCGCGAGCGGCCACGACGGGAAGGTGTTGGTGGAGAAGCGCGAGTGCACGAGCGCGAGCTCCGACGCGAACAGCGGGTGCGTGACGTCCGGGAAGACCTGCTCGAGCTGGTAGGTCGTCAGCATGCCCTTGTAGGTGAGGGTGCGCGACGACAGCGACGCGAAGAACGGGCCGCCCGCGCCCTCGGCGCGCTTGCGCACGCGGTACGCCTTGCGGTCGAGCTCGATGCCGGACAGGCCCTCGCGCGACAGGAACACCTGACGGAAGGTCGGCATGGCGCCGCGGGCGCTCGGGCCGAGCGGCTCGGGGTTCACCGGCACGTCGCGCCAGCCGAGGACGGTGACGCCCTCCTGGTCCGCGGCGGACTCGAAGGCGGCGACCTCGGCGGCCTCGGCCCCGGGGGTGAGGAACGCGATGCCCACCGCGTACTCCCCCGCGGCCGGCAGGTCGAAGCCCGCGACCTCGCGCAGGAACGCGTCCGGCACCTGCGTGAGGAGGCCCGCGCCGTCGCCGGTCTCCGTCTCGGCGCCCACGGCACCGCGGTGCTCGAGGTTCTTGAGGGCGGTGAGGCCCGCATCGACGATGTCCCTGCCTGCCGTGCCACGGAGGGTCGCGACGAAGGCGACGCCACAGGCGTCGTGCTCGTACGCGGGGTCGTAGAGACCCGCCGCGGGCTGGGGAGCGCCAAGATGCGCGACCATCACACCGTCCTTAAGCGTCCCCGGGAGTACGGGGACATTCGTAGATTTCGGGGCGCCGTCGACCCGGTGTTGACACGGGCGTTCAGCCTACCGCGAACGGCGGCCGGCACGGAATCCCGTCCCTCAGGCCCCGGCGGGGCCGTCGCCGTGGGTGTCGGCGACGTCGGGCGAGTCCTTCTCGCCCTGCGCGGCGGTGTCCTCGGGGTGGGAGGCACGCGCCGCGAGCCGCGACCGATCCGGTCGCTGGGCAGCCTTGCGCTGCCTCCATCCTAGGGCCGCGAACGCGGCGGTAGAACCCGCCAGCACGATGATGGACACCCACTCGTTGATGCGCAGGCCGAGGATGTGCACCGCATCGTCGATGCGGACGTGCTCGATCCACAGGCGGCCCGAGACGTAGACCATCACGTACAGCCAGAAGACGCGGCCGCCGTACAGCTTGAGGCGGCGGTCCAGGTAGATGATGAGCGCGGCGCCCGCGAGGTTCCACACCATCTCGTACAGGAACGTGGGGTGGAAGGTCGCGAACTGCTCGTAGCCGTCGGGCCGGAAGGCCGGGTCGATCTCGAGCGCCCACGGCAGGTCCGTGGGGCGGCCGAACAGCTCCTGGTTGAAGTAGTTGCCCATGCGGCCGATGGCCTGCGCGATGAGCACCGCCGGGGCCGCGGAGTCGGCGAAGGCCGTGAAGCTGACGCCCGCGCGGCGCGCGCCGATCCACGCGCCGAGCGCGCCGAGGGCGACCGCGCCCCAGATGCCGAGGCCGCCGTTCCAGATCTTGAGCGCGTCCCACGGGTTGCCGTCGGGGCCCCAGTACGGGGCCGGCGTGGTGATGACGTGGTAGAGCCGACCGCCGATGATGCCGAACGGGATGGCCCAGAAGGCGATGTCGCCCACGACCTCGGGGTCTCCCCCGCGCTCGACCCAGCGGCGCGTGGTCAGCCACAGGGCGACGAGGATGCCCAGCAGGATCCACAGCGCGTACGCGTGGATGGTCAGCGGGCCCACGGAGAACGAGCTCCACTCGATCGGCGGGCTGGGGATCGACGTGGTCATCGTGCGCTCCTCACGCCCTCCGCGAGCTCGGTCACCTTGGCGCGCAGCCGCTCGAGGTCGCCCTCGTCGCCGAGCGCGCGGACGAAGGCCGTGCCGACGATGACGCCGTCCGCGAAGCCCGCGATCTCGGCCGCCTGCGCCCCCGTGGACACGCCCACGCCGATGCAGACGCGCTCGGCGCCCGCGGCCCGCGCCTCGGACACCACGCGCTGCGCGGCGTCGCCCAGCGAGGCGCGCTCGCCCGTCACACCCATGAGCGGCGTGGCGTACACGAAGCCGCGGGACGCGTCGCACGTCAGCTTCATGCGCTCGCGCGTGGTCGACGGCGCGACCAGGAAGATCGTGTCGACGTCCTCGGCGCGCGCGGCCTCGACCCACTCCGGTGCGGCGTCGGGCGTCAGGTCCGGCGTGATGACCCCGGCTCCCCCGGCGGCCACGAGGTCCTGCGCGAAGCGCGACCAGCCGCGCTGCAGCATGACGTTCGCGTAGCTCATCACCACGGGCACCGCGCCCGCGTCCGCGACCGTCCGGACGGCGGTGAACGCATCGTCCACCTTGACGCCGCCCTCGAGCGCCTTCGCGGCGGCGTGCTGGATCATCGGGCCGTCGAGCACGGGGTCCGAGTAGGGCGGGCCGACCTCGACCACATCGCAGCCGGCCGCGACGAGCACGCGCATCGCGGCGAGCGAGGTCTCGACGTCGGGGTAGCCGACGGGCAGGTAGCCGACGAGCGCGGCGCGGCCCTCGGCCCGGCACGCGTCGAGCCGATCGGTGAGTGCGCTCACGCGTCCCCCTCCGGAAGCATGTCGAACCATCGCGCGGCCTGCTCGACGTCCTTGTCGCCGCGGCCCGAGAGCGTCACGAGCAGCGTCGCGCCGGGGCCCAGCTCGTTGCCGAGCCGCAGAGCGCCCGCGAGGGCGTGCGCCGACTCGATCGCGGGGAGGATGCCCTCCGTGCGCGTGAGGAGGCGGAAGGCCTCCATCGCCTCGGCGTCGGTGACGGGCCAGTACTCGGCGCGGCCGATGCTCGACAGCCACGTGTGCTCGGGACCGACACCGGGATAGTCCAGCCCCGCGGAGATGGAGTGCGAGGGCTGGGTCTGGCCGTCCTCGTCCTGGAGGATGTACGACATCGAGCCGTGGAGGATGCCCGGGCGCCCGCCGGTGAGGGTCGCCGCGTGGCGGCCCGTGTCGACGCCGTCGCCCGCCGCCTCGCAGCCGATGAGCCGCACGCCCGCATCGTCCAGGAACGCGTCGAACGAGCCGATCGCGTTGGAGCCGCCGCCCACGCACGCGAGGACCGCGTCCGGGAGGCCGCCGAGCGCGAGCATCTGCTCGCGGGCCTCGACGGAGATCACCCGCTGGAAGTCGCGGACCATGGCCGGGAACGGGTGGGGGCCGGCGGCGGTGCCGAACACGTAGTTGGTGGTCTCGACGTTGGTGACCCAGTCGCGGAACGCCTCGTTGATCGCGTCCCGGAGCGTGCGGGTGCCGGTGGCGACGGGGATCACCTCGGCGCCGAGGAGGCGCATGCGCGCGACGTTCAGCGCCTGCCGCTCGGTGTCCTCCTCGCCCATGTAGATCACGCACTCGAGGTCCATGAGCGCCGCCGCGGTCGCGGTCGCGACGCCGTGCTGGCCCGCGCCGGTCTCGGCGATCACGCGGGTCTTGCCGAGGCGCTTCGTGAGCAGCGCCTGGCCGAGCACGTTGTTGATCTTGTGCGAGCCGGTGTGGTTGAGGTCCTCGCGCTTGAGGAACACGCGCGCGCCGCCGGCGTGGGCGGCGAAGCGCGGCACCTCGGTGACGATCGAGGGGCGTCCCGTGTAGTCGCGGGCGAGCCGCTCGAGCTCGCCGGTGAACGCGGGGTCGATGCGGGCCTTGTCGTACGCGTCGGTGAGCTCGTCGAGCGCGGCCATGAGGGCCTCGGGGACGAAGCGGCCGCCGAACTCGCCGAAGTACGGCCCGGGGGCCGACTGGAGGGAGTCCGTCACGGGCGCACCGACCGCAGCGCGGGGTGCGCACCGGCGGCGACCATCTGGGCGACGGTCGCGCGGGGGTCACGGTCCTTGACGAGCGCCTCGCCGACGAGGACGGCGTCCGCGCCGAGGCGGGCGTACTCGACCACGTCGTGGCTGTCGCGGATGCCGGACTCGGCGATCTTGAGGATCCCGTCGGGGATGGTGGGCGCAAGCTTGGCGAACGTGGTGCGGTCCACCTCGAGCGTGCGCAGGTTGCGGGCGTTGACGCCGATGACGGTCGCGCCGGCGTCGGCCGCGCGCTTGACCTCCTCGGCGTCGTGGACCTCCACGAGGGCCGTCATGCCGAGCGAGTGGACCCGCTCGACGAGGCTCTCCAGGGCGAGCTGCTCGAGGGCGGCGACGATCAGCAGGACCACGTCCGCGCCGTGGGCGCGGGCCTCCCACACCTGGTACGGCGTGACGATGAAGTCCTTGCGAAGGATGGGGACGTCCACCTTGGCGCGCACGGCGTCGAGGTCCTGGAGCGAGCCGTTGAAGCGGCGCTGCTCGGTGAGGACCGAGATCACCGACGCCCCGCCCGCGGCGTACTCGGTGGCGAGCAGCGCGGGGTCGGTGATGTCCGCCAGCGCGCCCTTGGACGGGCTCGAGCGCTTGACCTCGGCGATGATCCCGACCTCGTCCCGCGCGAGGATCGCGCGGGCGTCGAGCGCCTCCGGGAGGCGTGCGGCGCGCTCCTTGAGCGCGTCCATCGTGGTGAGCTCCTTGCGGACCGCGAGGTCCTCGAGGACACCTGCGACGATGCTGTCCAGAACGCTTGTGCTGCTCCCACCCATGACGCCCACTCTACCGCCGCAAAGATCGCCTCAAGGACGCCTCAAGTTGCGGCACAGAGTGCCTAGGAGAGCGGCTGGCCGTGGCCGAGCGCGCGCAGCGCGGCACCCGCCGCGAGGGCCACGACACCGACGCCGATGCCGGTGAAGGTCACGGCGTGGACCGGGATCGCGATGCCGACCGAGATGAGGATCGCGGCGAGCACGAGGCCGACGTTGGTGACCCATCCGGCGGTGGTGCGGCCGTGGTTGTGCGGGGCGACGTCGGGAAGGTCCTGCGGCTCCAGGTGCACGCTCGACATGGTTACTCCTCGGGGGACTCGTGGAATTCGGCGTCAGTCTAGCGAAGCCGCGGGCTCCGCCAGGCGCGACGCCGTGCTGATCGCGCGGATGAGCGCGGCCGCCTTGTGCTTGGTCTCGGCGTCCTCCGTCGCGGGCACGGAGTCCGCCACGATGCCGGCGCCGGCCTGGACGTGCGCGGTGCCGTCCTCGATGAGCGCGGTGCGGATCGCGATGGCCATGTCCATGTTGCCGGCGAAGTCGAGGTAGCCGACGGCGCCGCCGTAGAACGCGCGCCGCGTCGGCTCGATCTCGTCGATGAGCGCGATCGCGCGCGGCTTGGGCGCGCCGGACAGCGTGCCGGCCGGGAACACGGCGGTGAACGCGTCGAGCGCGCCGTGGGGCGCCTCGAGCGTGCCCACCACCGTCGAGCAGATGTGCATGATGTGCGAGTAGCGGTTGACGGTCATGAACTCGACCACCTCGACCGAGGTCGGCTCGCACACCTTGACGAGGTCGTTGCGCGCCAGGTCGACGAGCATGATGTGCTCCGCGACCTCCTTGGGGTCCGCGAGCAGCTCCTCCTGCAGCGCCTTGTCCTCGCCGGGGGTGGCGCCGCGCGGGCGCGAGCCGGCGATCGGGTACGTCGACACCCGGCCGTCCTTGACGGTGCACAGCGACTCGGGGCTCGCGCCGACCACCGCGAACTCGCGGCCCCGGTCGTCCTCAAGCTGGAAGTAGTACATGTACGGGCTGGGGTTGAGGGTGCGCAGCACGCGGTAGACCTCGAGCGGCGTCGCCTCGCACGGCACGTCGAACCGCTGCGAGGGCACCATCTGGAACACCTCGCCGTCGCGGATCGCCTCCTTGGCGAACGCGACCGCGGCCTCGTACTCCCCCGGCGCGCTGCGCTGGGCCACGACGGGGTCGTCGCCCTCGGCGAGCACGGACACGGGTCCGGGCGTCGCGGCGGCGAGCTCGCGCTGCATGCGGTCGAGGCGCGCCACGGCGTCCGCGTACGCCCGGTCGATCCCGGTCTCCTGCGCGTCCGCGTTGACCGCGTTGGCGATGAGCCACACCGAGCCGTCGCGGTGGTCGATCGCGGCGATGTCCGTGGCGAGCAGCAGCAGCACGTCGGGCACGTCCAGCTCGCGCGGCGCCTTCATGGGCAGCGTCGGCTCCCACTGGCGGATGATGTCCCAGCCGAGCACGCCGACCATGCCGCCCGTGAGCGGCGGCAGCCCGTCGATGGCCTCGGAGCGCATCTCCTCGAGCACGTGCGCGATGGCCTCGAGCGGCGCGCCGTCGGCGAGGCCCACGGGCACGTCGCCCGACCACCGCGCATCGTCCCCGTCCACGGTGAGCATCGCGCGCGAGCGCACGCCCACGAACGAGAAGCGTGCGCGCGAGCCGTCGGGCTCGGCGGACTCGAGGATGAAGGTGCCGGGGCGCTCCTGCGCGAGCGCGCGGTAGACGGCGACGGGGGTGAGCGAGTCGGCGAGCACGCGGCGCACCACGGGGACCACGCGGTGGGACGCGCCGAGGTCGACGAAGCCCTCGAGCGTGGGCCAGGTCTGGCCCCACTCGACGTGCGCGGTGGTCATGCCTCGAGCCCGTTCACGGCGCCCAGGTCTCCCCCGGCCTCGAAGCACGTGCGGGTGCCGGTGTGGCACGCGGGACCCCGCTGGTCGACCTCGAGGAGCAGCGCGTCGCCGTCGCAGTCGAGGCTCGCGCGGACCACGCGCTGGACGTTGCCCGACGTGTCGCCCTTGCGCCACAGCTCCTGCCGCGAGCGGCTCCAGTACACCGCGCGGCCGGTCGTGAGGGTCTCGTGCAGGGCGTCGTCGTTCATCCACGCCACCATGAGGACCTCGCGGGTGTCGTGCTGCTGCACCACGGCGCAGACGAGTCCGGCGGGATCGCGCTTGAGGCGCGCGGCGATGTCAGCGGCGAGCGGCATGCGGCCCATCCTTCCACGGTTGCGGGCCCGCGCCGGTGCGCCTCTCCACACCGGCCGCGCCTCGGGAGCGCTCTCCGATGCAACTTCGGCGCAGAACCCGGGTGTGCCGGTGGATGAGTGCAGAACCTGTGTGGATGAGCGCACGGGCACGCCGGCCCTCAACCGAACGGTCAGAGCCGCGCGCGGCGCTCCATGACGAAGCGCCACGGCTCGGACAGGCGGACGTGGATGTCGATGCCCACGTCGGAGCCGAACAGCCGCGCGAGGCCCTGGCACGCGGCGGCGTCGGAGGCGGCCGCGCACAGGATCGGCAGCCCGTCGAGGCCGCGCTCGGCGCACACGCGCTGGACGGTGTCGTACGCCTCGCGCCACGCGGGGTGCCACTCGCCCACGAGGAAGTCCGTGTCGGCGAGGATGTCGAAGACCTCGGTGAGCCCGATGCGGCGTGCCTTGGACAGCTCGACCAGCTCGCGCACGGTGAGCTCCTCGAGCCGCGCGAGGTGCGACTCGAACGCCTCGCGGCGCAGCCCGCGCACGCTCGCTGCCAACGACTCGGTCACCGCTGCTCCTTCCAGGACCGCCGCCCGCGTGGGCGGCCGCACCGATTCCATCACCGCATCGTCCCGCTGCCAAGGAGCGACACGGGTGACGCTCCCCACACCGGACGATGCGCGGGCTCAGTCGCGGGTCTGCGCCACCCAGGCGGCGTGCAGGCCCGCGTAGATGCCGCCGGCCTTGACGAGCTCGTCGTGGTGGCCCACCTCGACCAGCTCGCCCTGCTCCATCACGCCCACGAGGTCGGCGCGCTCGGCGGTCGACAGGCGGTGCGCGATGACCACGGCGGTGCGGCCCTGCATGAGCGACTCGAGCGCGCGCGAGATGCGCACCTCGGTCGCGGGGTCCACGGCCGAGGTCGCCTCATCGAGGATGAGCAGGTCCGGATCGCGCAGGTAGGCGCGCGCGATCGAGACGAGCTGGCGCTCGCCGGCGGACAGCAGCTCGCCGCGCGGGCCCACGTGCGTGTCGAGGCCGTGCGGCAGTGTCTTCACCCAGCCGTCGAGGCCCAGCGACTCGAAGGCCGCGTGCGCGCGCCGCGACAGGTCCTCGGGGCTCGCGTCGGGCATCGCGTACGCGAGGTTGGACAGGATGCTGCCGTCGAACAGGAAGCCCTCCTGCGGCACGACGGCCACCGAGCGGCGCAGCGAGCCCATGGGCACCTCGCGCAGGTCGACGCCGCCGACGCGCACCGCGCCGTCGGTCGGGTCGAAGAAGCGCGACATCAGGCGCGCGAGCGACGTCTTGCCCGAGCCGGTCTGGCCGACCAGCGCGAGGCGCTTGCCCGCGGGCAGGTCGAGGTCGATGCCCTTGAGGACCTCGGGGCCGCCCGGGTAGGTCAGGCGGACGCCGTCGACATGCAGGTCGCCGCGGCCGTGCGGGATGGCGGTGCCGTCCTCGCCCGGGTCCGCGACCGTCACCTCCTGGTCGACGAGCTCGACCACGCGGCGCCAGCCGACCACCGCGCGCTGCATCTCCGCGAGCATCTCGATGATCCACATGAGCGGGCCCGAGAACATGTACACCAGGAACGCGAACGCGACGACGGTGCCGACGGTGATGTCGCCGCGCAGCGCGAGGTGCGTGCCGCCGATTAGCGCGATGCCGGTGGCGAGCGACTGGCCGAGGACCGTGGACGAGAAGTTGAGCGACGCGAGCACCGACGCGCGCTTCTCGGCACGCTGGATGTCGTCGATCTCCGTGCCGAGCTGGTCGCGCATGCGCTGCTGCACGCCGTACGCGCGGATGGTGGAGATGCCCACGAGCTGCTCCGAGGTGAGGCCGAGGAGGTCGGCCATCTTCGAGCGCACGATGTCGAAGGCGGCGCGCACGCGCGGCTGGATCCACAGCAGCGACATCACCATCGGGATGAAGGCGAGCAGCACCAGCAGCGACAGCTGCCACGAGTACGCGAGCATCACGAGGAACACCACGGCGGACTCCATCGCCGCGATCATCATCGCCGCGCCGGTCCACTGCATGAGGTCGCGCATCGTCTCGACGTCGCCCGTCACGCGCGACACGTAGCGGCCGCGCTGCTCCTCGTTCTGCGTGAGGACCGAGAGCTCGTGCACCTTGCCGAAGGCGGTGATGCGCAGCGTCGCCAGGCCCGCCTCCGCCGCGGTCACCATGCGCATGCGCACGCGCCACGCGACGATCGCGGCCATGATCAGCACGGCCGCGCCGGCCGCGGCGTACTGCACCACCACGGCGATGTCGACGCCGCCGGGCGCGAGGAGGCCCAGGTCGGTGATGCGCTGGGTGAGGAACGGCGTGGCCGCGCGGCCGGTCGCCGCGAGGGCGGCCAGCGCGAGGGTCACGCCGAGGCCCTTGCGGAACTCGGGGCTCAGCTCGAGGCCGCGCCGGAACAGCCGGCGCATCGTCATCTGGTCGCTCATCCCACGTACCCCGCCTGCTCCTCGGCCCGCCGGCGCGAGTCCTCCTCGTATGCGAGCACCAGCTCGCGGTAGCCCGCGTCGCGCGCGAGCAGCTCGGCGTGCGTGCCGGCGTCGACGACGCGGCCGCGCTCGACGTGGACGATGTGGTCCGCGAGCATGATCGACGCCAGACGGTAGGCGATGACGAGCACGGTGGGGCCGTCCTCGCCGGCGAGGCCCGTGAGGATCTCCCGCTCGACGCGCGGGTCGACCGCGCTCGTGGCGTCGTCGAGCACGAGCACGCGGGGCGCGCGCACGAGGGCGCGGGCCAGCGCGAGGCGCTGACGCTGGCCGCCGGACAGGTTCATGCCGCGCTCGGCGAGCACGGCGTCGAGGCCCGTGCGGTCGTCGCGCGCGAGACGCTCGACCACGTCGGTGACGTTGGCGCGGCGCAGCGCCTCCCAGACCTTCTCGTCCGAGTGGTCCTCGCCGAGCGTGACGTTGTCGCGCACGGTGCCCGCGAACACGAAGGCGGTCTGCGGCACGAGGGCGACGTGCGAGCCGAGGCGCGCGATGGCCTCGAGGTCGGTGCCGTCGAGCGTGACGGTGCCCTCGGCCGGGCGCGCGAGGCGCGCGGCGGCGAGCGCCACGGTGGACTTGCCGGAGCCGGTGGAGCCGACGAGGGCCGTCACCGTGCCGGGGCTCAGCTCGAGGGAGATCTCTTCGAGGATCACGGACAGCTCGCCGTCGCCGTCGTCAGCCGCGATCGAGGCGCGGTCGAAGCGCACCTCGCCCGCGCCCGTCGCGGGCAGCTCGAGGTGGCCGGGCTCGTCGACCTCGGTGGCCGCCTGCGCGATGGTGCCGATGCGGCGGAACGCCACGAGCGCCTGGGGCATCTGGCCGAGCACCCAGCCGAGGCCGCGGATCGGCACGGCCATGAGGGTGACCAGGTAGATCGCCGAGACGACGTCGCCGACCGAGACGGCGCCCACGGACGCGCGCACCGAGCCGACGATCATGAGCGCGACCGCGCCGAGCGGCACGATCACGTCCATCAGCGGCTCGAACCACGCCGATGTGTGGCCCACGCGGGTGTCCGCGTCGCGCAGGTCGCGCGCGACCCGCGCGAAGCGCGCGGTCTCGCGGTCCTCGGCGCCGAGCGCCTTGACGACGGTGCCGCCCTCGAAGCTCTCGTGGGCGATGGTGGACACGTCCGCGCGGAGGCTCTGGCCGAGGTCCCAGCGGGGCGTGATGACCTTCTCGTAGACCACGTTGATCGCGAAGATGATCGGCACCACCGCGAGGCCCGTGATCGCGAGCCAGGGGTCCATGCGCCACATCGTGATGCCCGCGGCGATCATCATGACGAACGAGCCGACGGTGAAGGCGAACGGGTGCAGCGGCGAGGTCGCGGTCTCCGAGTCGGAGGACATCGCGGACAGCATGCGCCCCGACGGGTTCGAGCGGTGCCAGCCGAGCGGCAGCGACGCGAGCGCATCGGCCACCACACGGCGGTGGCGGGCGCCCACGCCGGCGACGGCGAAGCCCTGCACCGTGCGGCGGATGCCGACGAGGATCGCGTTGGCGACGCCGATGAGCAGGAACGCGGCGCCGGCGATCCAGATCGCGGTCGACGGGTCCTGCGTGAGCGTGCCCCAGTAGCCCTGGATGGGCTCGCCGGCGACGCCCGGGATCACGACCTCGTCGGTGATGTCGCCGAGGAGCGTGCCGAACAGCACGGTGAGCAGGCTGAAGGTCGCGGCGGCGGCGACGGCGATGCCGAACTGCCACGGCTGCTCGCGCACCGCGTGGGCGAGGAGCTGGACGGCCTTCCGCGAGAAGCGGCCGGAGACCTCGTAGCGGCGCGCCTGGTCGCGCGACGTCATCGGACCTCGATCCCGGCCGCGCGCATCGCGTCCTTGACCTCCTGGATCGACAGCGTGCCGAAGTGGAACACCGACGCGGCGAGCACCGCATCGGCCCCGGCCTTCGCCGCCGCGACGAAGTGCTCGACCGTGCCCGCGCCGCCCGAGGCGATGAGGGGCACGTCGACGACGGCGCGCACCGCGGCGAGCATCTCGAGGTCGAAGCCGTCGGTGGTGCCGTCGGCGTCCATCGAGTTGAGGAGGATCTCGCCGGCGCCCAGCTCCGCGCCGCGGCGGGCCCACTCGACCGCGTCGATGCCGGTGCCCTGGCGGCCGCCGTGCGTGGTCACCTCGAAGCCCGACGGCGTGACGGTGCCGTCCTGGCAGCGGCGCGCGTCCACGGACAGCACGAGCACCTGGTTGCCGAAGCGGCGCGCGATCTCGGAGATGAGCTCGGGGCGCGCGATCGCGGCGGTGTTGACGCCCACCTTGTCCGCGCCGGCGCGCAGCAGCCGGTCCACGTCCTCGGGCGAGCGCACGCCGCCGCCCACGGTCAGCGGCACGAAGACCTGCTCGGCGGTGCGGCGGACCACGTCGAGCGTGGTCTCGCGGTTGCCGGAGGACGCGGTGACGTCGAGGAACGTCACCTCGTCGGCGCCGGCGGCGCCGTACGCGGCCGCGAGCTCGACGGGGTCGCCCGCGTCGCGGAGGTTCTCGAAGTTGACCCCCTTGACGACGCGCCCGGCGTCGACGTCGAGGCACGGGATGAGACGGACTGCGACACCCATCAGGCGCTTCCCTCCGGATTCCACACGTCGAGGATGTCCACGACGAAGACGAGCGTGCCCTTGGACGCGTAGCCGTAGCTCGCGGGCACCACGAGCAGGACCTGGGAGCCGGCGGTCTGGTCGAGCAGGCCCTCGTCGAGCCCGCGGACCACCTGGCCCGAGCCGATCTGGAGCTCGAACGGCGCGGTCTCGACGGGCCACGACGAGTCCAGCACGTCGCCCTTCTTCCACTTCCCGTCCTCGTCCTTGCCGGCGGACCAGTACCACGCGGTGTAGTTGACGCTGAGGTACGAGCCGTCCTTGACCTGCGACCCCGAGCCCTGCACGAGCGTCGCGATCTGCAGGTCGGCGGGCCCGTCGCCCTTGGGGATCGTCACCGACGGCTCGCCGGACGCGGACCGCGTCACCTGGGGCAGCGCGGGATCCTCGGCCACCTCGGCGCCGACGGCGTGGTCGGGCAGCACGTCGACCACCATGGCGATGGGCGACTCCGCGTCCGCGTCCAGGCCCGGGGGCGCGACCACGAGCAGGCGCGCGCCCACGCGGACGTCGAGGAGGCGCTGGTAGAGCTCCTGGCCCACGACCTCGGGCGCGAGCAGGAAGGACCGCGGCAGGCCGTCGTACGTGTTGATCAGCGTGGTGCCGTCGTCGAGCGACGCCCCGTAGATGTCCAGCAGCAGCGGCTCGCCGTCCTGCAGGTACTCGCCGTCGCCGTCCCACACGACCTTCGACTGCTCCTCCGAGTAGTCGAGCCCGGGCGTGAACTCGAGCGAGGGCGCGAGCGTGTCCGAGCCGCCGATCACGATGTCGGAGATGTCGCCCGAGGGCGAGGCGCTCGCGTCGACGTCGGACGACGTGGCGCTGCACGCCCCGAGCACCAGGGGCACGAGGGCGAGCGCGAGCACGGCGAGACGACGCATAGGGGTGGCTTCCTTTCGGGACCGTAAGAGTCTACGGCCGGTCAGGCGGGGTTCAAGGCGTCGAGGAGCGCGTCGACGCGCGCGTCCTCGGTGCGGAAGGGGTCCTTGAGCAGGACCGTCGTGCCGGACGAGCCCGCGATCTTGAGGTGCACCCAGTCGACGGTGAAGTCGCGGCCGGACTCGAGCGCGCGGGTGACGAACGCGCCGCGCAGCCGCGCGCGCGTGGTCTGGGGCGCGACGGTCATCGCGCGCTGGATGTCGGCCTCGGAGACGATGCGTCGGGCCAGCCCCTGGTCCTGGAGGCGGGAGAAGACGCCCCGCTCGGGCGACACGTCGTGGAACGCGAGCTCGAGGCGCGCGAGGCGCGCGTCGTCGAGGTCGCAGCCGAGCCTCTCGCGGTAGCGCATCACGAGGCGGTGCTTGATCGCCCAGTCGAGCTCGGTCTCGACGCCGGAGAAGTCCTGCGTGCGGACCGCGTCGACGCCGCGCTGCCACAGGTCGAGGATCCGGTCGACCTCCTCGGTGGGCGCGATGACGCCGCCGAGGTGCGAGCGCACCAGGTCGATGTACTGCTGCTGGACCTCGACCGCGGTGAGGCGGCGGCCGTCGGCGAGCTCGACGGTCGCCTTCCCGGACAGGTCGTGGGCGACGTCGCGGATGGCCTGCATCTCGCGCGCGAGCGTGAGCTCGGGCAGCACCACGCGCGCCTCCATGAGGCGCAGGATGAGGTCCGTCGCGCCCACCTTGAGCAGGGTCGTCGGCTCGGCCATGGTCGAGTCGCCGACGATGACGTGCATGCGGCGGTAGAGCTCGGCGTTCGCGTGCGGCTCGTCGCGGGTGTTGATCATGGGGCGCGACCGCGTGGTGGCGGAGCTGAGCCCCTCCCACATGTGGTCCGCGCGCGGCGAGAAGCTGTAGTGCGCGCCCGACGGCGTGCGCGTGATGGTGCCCGCGCCGGCGACGATCTGCCGGGTGACGAGGAACGGCAGCAGCGCGGAGGCGAAGGCCTTGAAGTCCGCGCGGCGGCGCACGAGGTAGTTCTCGTGGCAGCCGTAGCTGTTGCCCGCCGAGTCGGTGTTGTTCTTGTAGAGGTGGATGGTGCCCTCGACGCCTGCGGCGCGCAGGCGCTCCTCTCCCCCGGCGACCAGGTCGTGGACGATGCGCTCGCCGGCCTTGTCGTACGCGATGAGGTCGGTGAGGGTGTCGCACTCCGCGGTCGCGTACTCGGGGTGCGCGCCCACGTCGATGTAGAGGCGCGACGCGTTCGGCAGGAACACGTTGGACGAGCGGCCCCACTGGACGACCGAGTGGAACAGGTGGCCGGCGACCTCCTCCGGCGTGACCGGGCGCGCGGCGCCGGTGTCGAGGTGGAGGCCGAACTCCGTCTCGAGCCCGAAGATGCGGCGGGCGGGGTCGACGTCGAGGGGCGGCGGGATGTCGGTGGAGAGCATGGTGCGTCGCCCGCGGGAGGCTACTGGCCGCCCTTCTGGACGAACGATCGGACGAACTGCTCCGCGTTGACCTGCAGCGACCCGTCGATCTCCGCGAGGAGGTCGTCGAGCGCGTCCGTGGAGGCGGTCGCCGCGGCGGGGGCGGGCGCCTCCGGCTCGGGGGCGTCGTCCTCGTAGGGCTGTCCTTGCGCGTTGAGCTGGGCCATGCCGCGAGTCTATCCGCCGATGAGCGCGTCGAGGAGGGGGTGACGCGCCGCGGCCGGCTCGTCGAGGTGGACCACCTCGAGGTGCCCGTGGTCGGTCTCGCGGTCGAGCACCACGGTGGACCAGCCGGCCGCGTCGACGAGGTCGGGGCGGGCCGCGACGATGCCGCCGCGCAGGCGCGCGCGGGTGTCCTGGGGAGCTCGGGTGGTCGCGGCCGCGACCTCGTCGTCCGAGGCGAGCCGCTCGACCTGGCCCGCGTCCGCGAGCCGCGTCGCCCACCCGTCCCCGAGGCGGCTCCACTGCAGGTCCATCGCGGCGAGCCGCGCATCGTCCCACGGCAGGCCGTCGGGGTGGCCCTCGCTCGCGTGGCGCGCGCGCAGCCTGCCGAGGAGCTGGAGCTTGGCGACCCACTCGACCTCGCGGGCGGCGGAGAACAGGTCGCCGCCGAGCCGCTCGAGGACGCCCTCCCAGCGGGCGAGGACGGCGGCGTCGCCGGCGTCGGTCGCGTAGCTGCGGCAGATCTCGAGCAGCGCGCGCTGGATCTCGAGCGCCGTCGCGCTCTCGCCGGACGCGAGCTCGAGGCGCGCGCGCAGCTGCAGGTCGCGGGAGACCGTCTGCACGTCCTCGACGGGGGTCGCGAGCTCGAGCGCGTCGAGGCGCTCGTCGTCGGCCTCGATCGCGGACAGCACGAGCGACGTGGTGCCGATCTTGAGGAACGTCGCGACGTCGAAGAGGTTCGCGTCGCCGATGATGACGTGGAGGCGGCGGTAGCGGTCGCGGGCGGCGTGCGGCTCGTCGCGCGTGTTGACGATGGGGCGGCGCAGGGTGGTCTCGAGGCCGATCTCGGCCTCCATGTAGTCCGCGCGCTGCGACATCTGGAAGCCCGGCTCCTCGCCGAACTGCCCGAGGCCCACGCGTCCCGCGCCGGTGTAGACCTGGCGGGTCACGAGGTGCGGCGTGAGGCGCCGCGCGAGGTCGTCGAACGCGACCGCCCGGTCCACCAGGAAGTTCTCGTGGGTGCCGTAGCTCGCACCCTTGCCGTCGACGTTGTTCTTGTACAGCTCGACACGTGAGCCCTCGTCCTCGGCGTAACGCGCCGCGGAGGCCAGGGCGACGGCGTCGCCCGCGCGGTCCCAGACCACCGCATCGTGCGCGCCGGTGACCTCGGGGCCCGAGTACTCGGGGTGCGCGTGGTCGACGTAGAAGCGCGCGCCGTTGGCGAGCACCGCGTTGAGGTGGGCGGGGTCCTCCCACGAGCCGCGGCGGCGGCGCAGCGTCACCCGGCCCTCGGCGGCGTCGAACTCGGACGCGTCGGTGAGGAGGTCCTCGGAGGCCCCGAGGCGCGAGCGGCGGAAGCCGCGCTGGTCCTGGAGCGGGTCCTCACCGCCGTAGTCCCAGCGGCTGGTGGCCTCGCCCGCCCACGCGCGGCACGCCGTGACCAGGCGCGACGACATGAGGATCGGGTTGGCGCGCGGCTCGTCCGGGTCGACGATGCCGTACTCGGTCTCGATCCCGACGACCCTCACGTCACTCCCCCGCGAGGGTGCCGGCGACGACGGCGCGCGCCTCGGCGAGCTCCTGGTCCGCCGCCACCTCGAGGTGGGCGCGCGTGAGGCCCTTGGCGTGGCCAGCGACGACGCCCTTGATCGCGGCCGTCTTGGCGCGGTCGACGACGTTGCGCACGACGGCGCCGGACACGTGCCGCGACGCGTCGCCGTGCGCGAAGATGCGGGACACGCCGGCGTCGATGAGCCCCCGTGCGGTGGCGTCGCGGTCGCCGCCGTGCGCGTCGAGCTCGGCCTGCGCGAGCGGCAGCGCGGACGTGAGGTACTTGCCGAAGATGTCCGCCGTCGCCTCGGGGCTGGGGCGCGAGATCTCGATCTTCACGTCGAGGCGGCCGGGGCGCAGGATCGCGGGGTCGATCATGTCCTCGCGGTTCGACGCCCCGATGACGATGACGTTGCCGAGCGCCTCGACGCCGTCGAGCTCGGTGAGCAGCTGCGGCACGATCGTGGTCTCCATGTCGGAGCTCACGCCGGAGCCGCGGGCGCGGAACAGAGCGTCCATCTCGTCGAAGAAGACGACGACCGGGGCGCCCGAGTGCGCCTTGGCACGGGCGCGCTCGAAGATGGTGCGGATGTAGCGCTCGGTCTCGCCCACGTACTTGTTGAGCAGCTCCGGTCCCTTGACGGACAGGAAGTACGAGCGGTCCGCGCCCACGGCCTCGGCGAGCGAGTGCGCGACGGCCTTCGCGATGAGCGTCTTGCCGCAGCCGGGGGGGCCGTAGAGCAGCAGGCCGCGCGGCGGGCGCAGCGCGTGCTCGCGGTACAGCTCGGGGTGGACGAGCGGGAGCTCGATCGCGTCGCGGATGCGCTCGATCTGCGGGGTGAGGCCGCCGATCGACGAGTAGTCGATGTCCGGCACCTCCTCGAGCAGCAGCGCCTCGACGCCCGTGCGCTCGACCTTCTCCGTCGCGAAGCCGGTGCGCGGGTCGATGATGACGGTGTCGCCCTCGTGCACGCGGCGCGGGGCGTCGCCTCCCACGAGCGTGACGACGCGCTCGTCCTCGCCGCGCGACACCACGAGGAGACGGTCCTCGTCGACGACCTCGCGGACGATCGCGGCCTGGCCGGTGCGGTCCGGCTTGGCGACGTCCACGACGACGCTCATGGCGTTGAGCAGCACCTCGTCGCCGGGCGCGAGGTCCGCCTCGAGCGTGGGCAGCACGGCCACGCGCAGGCGGCGGCCGCTCGCGACCACGTCGGCGTTGCGGCCGGACCACTCGACGAAGGTGGCGAAGGTCTGCGGCGGCTGCGAGGCCTCCGCGAGCTTCTCGCGCATCTCGCCGATCTGGTCGCGCGCGAGCGTGAGCAGGCGCTGCAGCTCCGCGTTCTGGCGCTCGAGGCGCGCGATGACGTCCTGGGCCTCGGCCACCATCAGTCCTCCTCGGCCGCGGCGTCGCGCGCGGTCGTCGCGTCGCGGCGCACCTTGCGGATCTTCTTCTCCGACACGGCGCGCTCGCCCAGGTCCTCCGGGCTCCACTGCTCCTCGTGCGGGTAGGCGCCCTTCGCGGGACGGCGCGTGCGGCGCGGCGGCTCGACCCCGGGGGCCATGCGGCGCGCGGTGAGCAGGAAGCCGGTGTGGCCGATCATGCGGTGGTCGGGGCGCACCGCGAGGCCCTCGAGGTGCCACGTGCGCACCATCGACTCCCACGCGCGCGGCTCGGTGAAGCCGCCGTGCTCGCGCAGGTCCTCGGCGAGGCGGGACAGCTGCGTCGTGGTCGCGACGTAGGCGAGGAAGACGCCGCCGGGCGCCAGCGCATCGGCGGCCGCCTCGATGTTCTCCCACGGGGCGAGCATGTCGAGGATGATGCGGTCGACCGTGCCGGGCTCGAACACGTCCGCGACGCGGTCGGCGAAGTCGCCGATCTCGAGGCGCCAGGCGGGGTGCGCGCCGCCGAAGTGCGACTCGACGTTGGCGCGAGCGATGTCCGCGAAGTCCTCGCGGCGCTCGATGCTCACCAGCTGGCCGGCGTCGCCCACCGCGCGCAGCAGCGACATGGTGAGGGCGCCGGAGCCGACGCCCGCCTCGACCACGCGCGCGCCCGGGTAGATGTCGGCCATCTGCACGATCTGGCCGGAGTCCTTGGGGTAGACCACCGCGGCGCCGCGCGGCATCGACAGCACGAAGTCGCTGAGCAGCGGGCGCAGCACGAGGTAGTCGAAGCCGGCGGTGTTGGTGACGACGGTGCCCTCGGGCTGACCGATGACGTCGTCGTGGTGGAACATGCCGCGGTGCGTGTGGAACTGCTTGCCGGGCGTGAGGACGATGGTGTGGTGGCGGCCCTTGGCGTCGGTCAGCTGGACACGGTCGCCGGCGCGGAGCGGGCCCCGGCGCTCGGACGCGCCGACGGGCTCGGAGGTCTGGGTCATGCGGTCAGTCTATGGGGCGCGGGGGCCGCGAAGTCCGGGGCCACCGGGGGCCCGGCAGGCCCCTTCCGCGCGGTGCGCGGCGCATCGTCCCTCTCAGCTGAGCGCCTCGCGGATCTCCTCGAGCTTGGCCACCCCGACGGGCAGCCCGTCCTCGTCGGTGACCACGAGCACGTCCGTGCGGCCGAACCACGGCACCACGGCCTCGACCAGCGTCTCGCCCGTCGCGGAGGCGGGGATCTGCGCGCCGCGCACCACCGGCATCGTGACGGACATGAGCGTCGTGGTGGCGCGCGCCTCCTCGGGCACGGCCTCGGTGAGCGCGACCGGGAAGTGGCCGGCGGCCTGGCCGTCGGCGGTCAGCACGACCACCTCGCGCGCGCCGGCGGTCGCGGCGACCTGCCGGGCCTGCGCGACGGTGGCGTCGAAGGGCACGCCCACTGCGGGGGCCGCGAGCGACAGCGCGGTGACCTTCTCGCGGCGGCCGAGCACGGTGGCGGCGCGCAGCTCCGCCGAGGCGGCCGGCCAGATGACCGAGAAGAGGAACATCGCCCACACGGCCGCGACGATGTCGACGGACCCGCCCGTGAGCAGCGGCACACCCACGGCGAGCACGATGACCGCGATCGCGACGATGCGGCCGCCGTTCGCCGCCCAGCGGTGGCCCTTCCAGCGGTCGCCGGAGACGCCCCACACGATCGCGTTGACCACGCGCCCGCCGTCCAGCGGCGAGCCGGGCAGGGCGTTGAAGCCCGCGAGGATGAGGTTGAGCAGACCGGCGTACGACAGGATCCGGCCGGTCATACCGTCGAAGGCGCCCGCCGCCGCGAGGGCGCCGGCGCCGATGACCGCGTTGGTGATTGGGCCCGCGGCCGCGATGACGCCGATCTCGACGGGGCGCGGGTCCGAGCTGCGGAACTGCGTGTGGCCGCCGAAGAACGTCAGGACGATCTCCTGGACCTCGCGCCCGAACGCGCGGGCGGCCGCGGTGTGCGCGAGCTCGTGGAGGAAGACCGAGACGAAGAGCAGGATCGCGACCGCGAGGCCGATCGAGAAGCCCTGACGGCTGAAGCCGTCGGCGCCGGTGCCGTAGAAGGCCGCGAGGATGAGCGCCATCACGATCGTCGAGGGCATGAGGACGACGCGCGCGCCGAGCACGCGCCCGAGCGTGATGCCGCGCTGCTTGGCGGCGGGGGTGCGGGGCGGGGGCTGGCTCATGGGGACCACGGTAGTGGGCGGCAGCGGCCGTCCCGGCGCGCGCGGCCGCGCCGTCGCGGTTGTCGGGGCCGATGTCGGAGGGTGCACCTAGGGTGGTCGCATGCCTCGACCGCCAGCCCTCTCCCCCTCCCGTGCCGGAGACTTCCAGCAGTGCCCGCTGCTATTCCGCTACCGCACGGTGGACCGGCTGCCGGAGCCGCCGTCGGCGGCCGCGACGCTCGGCACGCTCGTGCACGCGGTGCTGGAGAAGCTGTACGACCTGCCGGCGCGCGAGCGCACGGTCGAGAGCGCGCACGCGCGGCTCGAGCCGCAGTGGCGGGCCATGCTGGCGAAGGACCCGGCGCTCGCCGAGCTGCACGAGGACCAGGCCGCGGAGCAGGCGTGGCTCGCGGAGGGCCGGCAGCGCCTGTCCACGTACTTCGACCTCGAGAATCCCCAGCGCCTCGAGCCGGCCGGCCGCGAGGAGTTCGTCGAGCTGCAGCTCGAGGACGGGCCGCTGCTGCGCGGCATCGTCGACCGCATCGACATCGCCCCCGACGGCTCGATCCGCATCGTCGACTACAAGACCGGCAAGACGCCCAACCCGCGCTACGGCGAACGCAAGGAACGCTTCCAGATGCGCTTCTACGCGCTCGTGATCGAGCGGCTCCGCCAGCGCCGTCCCGCGCTGCTGCAGCTGCTGTTCCTCAAGGACGGCGGGCGGCTCGAGATCCGCCCCACCGGGGACGACATCTCGCAGATCGAGCACGAGATCCGCGAGATCTGGAACGAGATCACCGCGGCCGCGCGGGACGGGCGGTTCCGGACGCGCAAGTCGGCGCTGTGCGGGTGGTGCAGCTTCCAGGAGCAGTGCCCGGAGTTCGGCGGCGCGGAGCTGCCGCTCGACCCGGATGCGGTCGAGCGCGCCCTGGGCGTCCGTCCCCTCACCGCCTGAGGCGCCGCCCGCCCTCTCCCGCTCCACCCGCTCCCTCCCCGCGGAAGTGGTAGCTGGTGGTCGGTTTCAGGAGATCCGTGCGCGCCATGGGTGACTGGTGGTCGTTTCAGTGCGAGATCAGCATGCGCGGCCCACTGCCCGCCGCCGCTCGGGCATCCTCACGCGCGGACCAGGCCGCGGCCGGGCCCACCGCGAGACGACAACGATCTACCCCTGAGGCGCAGGAACCGCCCGAAAGCGACCACCATCCACCATTTTCCGTGGAGGCGTGAGGGGCTCGAGGGACTAGGTGTCCTCGCCGAGCTCGTCGACGACCTCTCCCCCGAGGATCCGCGCCAGCCCGTCGACGTCGAGGCCCGCGAGCGACCTCACGCGGCTGAGACCGAGGCGCGCCTCGATGGGCACCAGCCGTCGCACGCCGATGGTCGCCGCCCCGGAGGCATACGCCGAGCCGACGCCCGCGGGCGAGTCCTCGAGCGCGACGCAGTCGGCGATGTCGACGCCGAGCCGCTCGGCCGCGGTCAGGTAGGGCTCGGGGTGCGGCTTGCCGTGGGTGACCTGGTCGCCCGTGACCACGACCGCGAACGCGTCGGGGGCGCGCGAGACGAAGGCCTCGGCGAGCATCGAGTACGACATGGTCACGAGCGCGCACGGGATGCCCGCGGTGACGACGTCGTCCAGCAGCGCCCGCGCATCGTCCATCCACGGCGTGCGCTGGCGCACCTGGGCCGTGACGCGGCCGAGCAGGTAGGTGATGATCTCGTCGGGGTCGAGCGCGACGCCGCGGTCGATCATGATCTGCGCCGAGACGGACAACGGGTTGCCGACGAGCTGCAGGCCGTCCTCGTGGGTCCAGCCCACGCCGAACTTCCTGGCGAGCTCGGTCTCCGCCGCGATCCAGTACGGCTCCGAATCGATCAGGGTGCCGTCCATGTCCCACAGCACGGCGGCCGGGAGCGTCGCCTTCTCATTCATATGGGGTGAGTCTAGGCTGGCGCAATGACAGCCGAGAGCGACCCCGCAGCCCTGGCCGCCGACCAGTCCGTGATGATCGCGGCCTTCGAGGGATGGAACGACGCGGGCTCCGCGGCGTCCTCCGCGCTCGACCACCTGGCGAAGATGTGGAACGCACGCGAGTACGCGGCTCTCGACCCCGAGGACTACCACGACTTCCAGGTGAGCCGCCCGAGCATCCAGACGCTCGCGGGCGGCGAGCGGGTCATCTCCTGGCCCGGCACCGTGGTGTCGACCGCGAACGGCCCGTGGGTGGGCGACCGCGACATCGCGCTCGTGCGCGGGATCGAGCCGTCGATGCGGTGGCGCCGCTTCTGCCGCGAGATCCTCGACTGCGCCGACGACCTCGAGGTCAAGACGCTCATCACGTGCGGCGCGCTGCTGGTCGACGCCCCGCACACGCGCCCGCTGCCCACCTTCGTGACGAGCGAGGACGCCCGCGCCCGCGAGGCCTTCGACCTCGAGCGCTCCGACTACGAGGGCCCCACCGGCGTCCTCGGCGTGCTGGGCCACGAGGCCGCGCTGCGCGGTATCACCGTGATCTCCGTGTGGGTGGGGGTGCCGCACTACATCGCGCACCCGCCGAGCCCCAAGGCGACCGTGTCGATCCTGTCGCAGCTCGAGCGCTTCCTGGGCGAGCCGATCGACCTGGGCGACCTGCCCGAGGAGGTCGAGGCGTGGCAGCACGGCGCGGACGAGCTCGCGGAGGAGGACGAGGAGATCTCGGCCCACGTCGAGCAGCTGGAGTCCGTCATGGACGAGACGTCCCTGCCGGAGGCGTCGGGCGACGCGATCGCCGCCGAGTTCGAGAAGTTCCTGCGCCGCCGCGACCTGGGCAACGGCAAGGCCTAGCGGCCGGTCCCGCTTCCCGGCGCATCGTCCGGCGGGACGATGCGCGCGTCAGGTCGCGCTGATGGCCCCCGCCGCGAGCAGGCCGACGATCGCGCCCGAGGCCGCGATGCGGTAGATCACGAACGGCGTGTAGCTGTGGTGCGAGATGAGCCTGAGGAACCACACGATCACCGCGTAGCCCACGCCGAAGGCGACGGCCGTAGCGATCGCGGTGTTGAGGAAGCTCGGCGAGCCGGCCTCCCCCAGCGTGTCCCACTCGGTGAACAGCTCGAAGAAGCCCGAGCCGAGCACCGCGGGGATCGCCAGCAGGAACGAGATGCGGGCGGCGGCCTCGCGCGTCATGCCGAGGAACAGGCCCATGGTGATGGTGCCGCCCGAGCGGGAGACGCCCGGGATCAGCGCCATCGCCTGCGCGAAGCCCAGCAGGATCGCGTCCTTGAGGGTGATGTCCTCGAGGTGGCGGCGCTTCTCGCCCATGCGGTCCGCGATCCACAGCACGATCGCGAAGCCCGCGAGCACGAAGGCCGTGATGTAGAGGTTGCGCAGCGTGGTCTCGATCGTGTCCTTGAACAGGACGCCGAGGATCACGATGGGGAACGAGCCGAGGATGACCCACCAGCCCATGCGCGCGTCGGGGTCGGCGGCGCCGATGGTGCGGGCCTTCCAGCCCACGGCCTCGCGGTCGAGCAGGGCGCGGAACCACGCCGCGATGATGCGGACGATGTCCTTCCAGAAGTAGAGGATCACCGCCGCCTCGGTACCGATCTGGATGATCGCGGTGAAGGCGGCGCCCGGGTCCTCGCCGTGCGGGAGCAGCGCGCCGATGACGCGGATGTGCGCGCTCGAGGAGATCGGCAGGAACTCCGTGAGTCCCTGCACCAGCCCGAGGATGACTGCTTCCCACCAACCCATGGCGGCAACCTTAGTGCCCGCGTGTTGCGCGCCGGTGACGCCGTCGACCTTCGGTAGCGTCACCCCCATGCAGCGCGCACGGATCGGCACCACGGGACTCGAGGTGTCGCGTCTGGCGCTCGGCACGATGACGTGGAGCCGCGACACCGACGCCGAGGAGGCGGGCGGCCAGCTCGACGCGTTCCTCGACGCGGGCGGCACGCTGCTCGACACCGCCGCCTCGTACGCGGACGGGGGTTCCGAGGAGCTGATCGGCCGCATGCTCGGCGGCTCCGTCTCCCGCACCGACATGCAGATCTGCACCAAGGCCGGCATCCGCCGCACCGCCCACGGCGGCATGGTCGACGCCTCCCGCGACACGATGCTCGACACCCTCGACGCGTCGCTGCGCCGGCTCGGCACGGACCACGTCGACGTGTGGCTCGTCCACCAGTACGACGCCGGCACGCCGCTTGACGAGACCCTCCACGCGCTCGAGATCGCGGTGAACAGCGGCCGCGCCCGCTACGTGGGCGTCTCCAACTACCCCGGCTGGGCGACCGCGCACATCGCGGCCCTCGCCGACCGGCGCCCCACGCTCGCCGCGACCCAGGTGGAGTACTCGCTGCTCCAGCGCGGCATCGAGCGCGAGGTGGTGCCCGCCGCATCGTCCCTGGGTCTGGGCGTGATGGCCTGGTCGCCGCTGGGACGCGGCGTCCTCACCGGCAAGTACCGCACGTCCATCCCCGCGGACTCGCGGGCCGCCTCCGAGCACCTCGCGGGCTTCGTCGAGCCGTACCTCGACGACCGCGCCGGCAGCATCGTCGAGGCGCTGGCGATCGCGTCCGAGGGCCTCGGCGTGACGCCGCTCGAGACCGCGCTGGCGTGGGTGCTCGCACGTCCGTTCGTGGCGACCGCCGTCGTGGGCGCGCGGACCGCCGAGCAGCTGCTCCCCTCCCTCACCGCGGCGACGCTCAAGCTGCCGCCCGCGATCGTCGACGCGCTCGACGAGGTCTCCGCCATCGAGCTCGGATACCCGGAGCGCCGATGACCACGGCGCGCACGGGCCTCGTCGACCGGGGAACGTGCGCGCGCGACGCGGGTGACGGACGACGCGCCGGGACGCCTCAGCGCAGCTGGAAGTCGTCGAGGTCGTCGTCGAGGACGTCCTCGTCCTCCTCGGCGTGCGGGTCGAGGCCGTCGTCGTCCTCGTCCTCGTCGACGTCGGACTCGTCGCCCTCGTCGGGCTCCTCCAGCTCGATGTCGTCGAGCAGCATCGGCAGGGTCTCCCCGTACTCGACGTCGAGGACGGCCTCGTACCGGTCGAAGGCGTCGGCGAGCGCGTCGTACGCGTCGTCGACGGCGACGTCGGAGTCGCCCCGACGGGCCAGCACGGCGGCGAGGTGCTCCTCGTACGCCGCGATCAGCAGCCTCAGCGCCTCGTGCGCCTGGGAATCCATGGCTATGACGTTACCCGCGGAACAGGTTGAATGGGAGGCGAGATGAACCACGACGCACGCAGGACCGCCCACATCATCACCCCTCGACGCACGGCCGCCCCGGCGGACTCGCGCTTCGACTGGCGGGTGGTGGACATCCCCGTGGAGGTGACACGGGCGGAGGCGCGCGCGCTCCTGACGGAGCAGGCCGAATACGGCCGGTGGGACCTCATCCGCTCCCAGACCTTCATCGGCGGCGCGCGTCGCGTGTGGCTGCGCCGCCGCGTCATGAACGTGCGCCGCACCGACGACGCGGCGTAGGGCTCGCGCACTCGCGCCTCCCCCTTCCGGAAGTCACACGTCTGACGACCGGCGCGCGCCGCCTGAACGGGGATCCCGGATCACGTGCCGCCAGCGGTGTGACTTGCGTACCGCGGGACGATGCGCCGCTACCGCGGGACGATGCGGGGGTGGCGCGCGCGGGACTGCGCCCGGGTGCCGCTAGGCCTCGTCCGGCTCGGGCAGCCCCGCGATGAAGTCCGCGACCAGGTTGAGGTTGGCCTTCTCGAGCCGCCACGGCTCGTCTCCCAGCTGCCCGCGCAACGGGTCCGCGGTCACCACGACCACGAGGCCGAGCTCGGGCAGCACCGCGATCTGCTGGCCGCCGTGGCCCCACGCGAGCCGGTACGTGTGCGGCCCGGCGTCGATGATCCACCACTGGTACCCGTAGGCCGTGCGGTCGAAGTTGTCGCCCACCTTGTAGTACCAGGCGCTCTCCGTGTACGGCGTCCAGGACTGCTCGACCCAGGCCTCGGGCACCACCTGCTCGCCGTCGACCCGGCCGCCGTCCAGGTACATCTGGCCGAAGCGGGCCATCTCCCGCGCGGTCACGAAGAGCTCGGTGTAGCCGAGGCGATAACCCTCCCAGTCCTGGGTCCACTCGCTCGGCGTGGTCGCGAGCGGGTCGAACAGGCGCGCCTGCGCGTAGGCGAGCAGGTCGTCGTCGGCGCAGGCCCGGGCGACGGCGATCGCCAGGAAGTGCGACGACAGGTTCGAGTAGTCCCAGCCGGTGCCCGGGTCGCGGGCCAGCGGCACGTCGACGACGTTGGACGGCGCGAAGCCGTGGAACAGCAGCTCGACGCCCTCCGCGGACGCCTCGAGCCACGGGTAGCCCGCGCGCATCTGCAGCAGCTCCTCGATGGTGATCTGCTCCTTGCGGGGGTCGGCGACGCGGCCCGCCAGCTCCGGGAAGTAGGTCATCATCGGCTCGTCGAGGCCGGCGATGCATCCCTCCTCGATCGCGATGCCCACGAGCGCGCCCGTGTAGCTCTTGGTCACGGACTGCACGTTCTGCGACAGGTCCGCGTCCGTGCCGTTGAAGTAGTCCTGCGCCACCACGTACCCGTTCTTGATGACGGTGAGGCTGTGGATGCTCTCGAGGGTGCCGGCGCGCCAGTAGAGCTCCGCGACGGCGTCGGGGTCGAGGCCCTGCTCCTCCGGGGTCGACGCCTCGAAGCCCTCGAAGGATTCGGGCGCGTACTCCACCACGGCGAGCTCCTCGGCCGACGGGCCGCCCGCTGCGCAGGCGCCGAGGACCAGGACCGCGACCGCCCCCGCGAGCGCGGCGCGACCCCCGGACGCTCCCCGTCGGAGCCTCGCGCGCATCGGGAATCACCTCGCCGGTCCTGTGGCGCTCCCTCCCCGTCCACCATAGGCACGATGCGTTCGGCCGCGCCCGCGCGCGGCCCGGCTCAGCAGTCGGTGAGGAAGCGCACCATCACGTCCGTGCCGAACTCGAGCGAGTCGATCGGCACGCGCTCGTCGATGCCGTGGAACAGGCCAGGGAAGTCCAGCTCGGGCGGCAGCTTCAGCGGCGCGAAGCCGTAGCCCGCGATGCCGATCGTCGCGAGGTGCTTGTTGTCGGTGCCGCCCATCATCGTGTACGGCAGGACGATCGCCTCGGGGTCGTCGAACGTCACGGCCTCGATGGCCTTGTGCACCAGCGGCACGTCGAACGGCAGCTCGATCGACGCCTCGGTGATGTACTGCTCGACCTTGACGTGCGTGCCCGCGAGCTCCTCGATCTTGCGCAGCACCTGCTCCTGCTGGCCGTGGAGGAAGCGCGAGTCGACGAAGCCGCCCGCAGTGTCGGGGATGACGTTGACCTTGTAGCCCGCGTCGAGCATCGTCGGGTTCGACGTGTTCCGCAGCGACGCCTCGACCATGCGGCCCACCGCGCCGAGACCCGCGACGAGCGCGTCGATGGTGGCGGGGTCGTCCGCGTAGTCGACGCCGAGCAGGTCGGCGGTGCCGCGCAGCAGGTGCTCGGACGTGGGCGAGATCTCCATCGGCCACTCGTAGGCGCCGATGCGCGCCATCGCGCCGCCCAGGTGCACGACCGCGTTGTCGTGGTGGACGAGCGAGCCGTGGCCCTGTACCCCGGAGGCGGCGAGGCGCAGCCACTGCATGCCCTTCTCCCCCGTCTGGAAGAGGTAGACGCGCTTGCCGGCGACCTGGATCGAGAAGCCGCCGACCTCCGACACGGCCTCGGTGGCGCCGCGGAAGTCGTCGGGGTGGTTCTCCACCATCCACTTCGCGCCGCGGTGGCCGCCGTGCTCCTCGTCCGCGAAGAACGCGATGACGATGTCGCGGGCGGGCTTCACGCCGGCGCCGATCATGCGGCCGATGGCCGCGAGGTACATCGCGTCGACGCCCTTCATGTCGACCGCTCCGCGGCCCCAGATCATGCCGTCCTTGACCTCGGCGCCGAACGGGTCGACCGTCCAGTCCTCCGGGAAGGCGGGCACGACGTCGAGGTGGCCGTGGAGCACGAGCGGCGGGCGCGTCCGGTCGGCTCCCTCCCACAGCGCGGTGACCGAGGCGCGGCCCGGCTCGGACTCGCGGATCACGGGCTCGAGGCCCAGGTCGGACAGGAACGTGGCGACGTACTCGGCCGCGGCGCGCTCGCCGGGGCCCTCCTCGTCGCCGTAGTTCGAGGTGTCGATGCGCATGAGGTCGCGCGCGAGGCGGACGACGTCGGACTCGGTCATGCGGTCAGGCTAGCGGTCCCCGACCGACCGCTCACATGACGCGCCAGCCGTTGACGATGACGATCCCGAGCACGACGAGCCCGGCGGTCGCGAGCAGGTAGGTGAGCCAGCGGAAGCCCGCCTTCCACGCCGCGATCACGAGGCACGCGACGGCTCCCGGGATGAGCGCGAGGCCGTAGCGGCCGGTGACGTTCGGGAAGTACTGCGGCACCGCGGTGTTGAGGTACGCCTGCATCTGCACGACCGTCGGGTACAGGATCGTGCCCGCCATCACCATCCACCCGAGCGAGCGGCGCGCGGGCTCCTTCGCGCACGCCACGATGACGCCGAAGATCGCGCCGATGACGAGGAAGTTGAGCAGCCGCGTCCACGAGATCATCAGCGCGACGTTGAGCGGCTCCTGCAGGTAGTAGTCGGAGGCGAGGTTGAGCCCGCTGAACGCGGTCTCGAGCCACTCCGAGCCCGGCAGGCCGAGCACGTCGCGCGTGTTGAGCCCCACCAGCGGGTTCTGCCAGTTCGGGTCGCCGCGCGTGCCCTGCCAGGCCTGCCAGATCAGGTACGGCACGAGGATCGCGCCGGCCATCGCGCCCACGATCGCGGCGTCCCGCCCGCGCGGGCGCGAGCGGCGCCAGTCGCGCAGCATGCGGAAGGCGAGGAGCGCGCCGAGCGCGATGAACGGGATCGCCGCGATGGTCTTGGTCATGCCCGCCACGCCGGCGAGCAGCGCGGGCAGCCGCCAGTCGACGTCGTCGTCGACGAAGATGCGCGCCGCGATCCAGACGGCCGAGGCGCCGATGAGGACGGTCGCCGCGTCGGGGTTGACGGTGGTGACGGCGTGCAGCACGCGAGGGAAGGCGGGCAGCAGCAGCGGCGCGATGATCGCCGCCGCCGGGTCGATGCGCCACCGCCGCAGCGCGACGAACATCACGAACATGCCCAGGCCGAGCCACAGGACGCCGAGCAGGCGGGCCGCCGTGAGGAAGTCGACCGCCGGGATGAGCGCGTCGACGGCGCGCGCCGGCAGGCCCACCGCGAAGTAGTACAGGGGCGGGTGGGAGAAGTTGTACTGCTGTCCCTCGTAGGGGAACTCCCACGCGTCGGCGTCCTCGCCGCAGTCGGGCAGCTCGTAACGCTCCTGCCCCACGCACGCCCAGGCCTCGCGGATCTCGGGCGAGATGATCGACCCGGCGTAGGGGATCTGGAAGTGGGCGGCGCGCCAGGCGTAGTCCGCGTGGGTCGGCTCGTCGATGCGCGACATCGCGGTACCGGGCCCCAGCACCACGGGGACCACGATCGCGGCGGCGACGGCGAGGTAGAGCGCGAGGACGGCGAGGCGGGAGCGGCGGGAGTCGCGGAACGATGCGGCCCAGCCCTCGGCGAGGCCCAGCCACTCGGAGGGCAACGGCGCTCTCCGCGAAGTCGTGGCTGCCACCTGCTCTCCTTGTCCGTCCGCCGGGAGGCGCCGGGGTCCGGCGCGCTGCTCGCATCGTATCGGCGGATCCGCCCGGGAGGCGCGCGGCACCCCCGCGCCGTTGCAGGGGGAACGCAGAAGGCCCCGACCTTGCGGTCGGGGCCTTCCCTTGGTGTCCGAGGGGGGACTTGAACCCCCACGCCCTAATACGGGCACTAGCACCTCAAGCTAGCGCGTCTGCCAATTCCGCCACCCGGACAGGTGGTCCGAGGAGCTCTTCCGAGCGCCTCAGCGCGAGAAGAACTTTAGCACGGTCTGACGGGCGCAAAATCCACTTGGGGCTCGAACCACCGAAAAACAAAGTGATCAGGCGTCAGGTGAGCAGGCTGACTCCCCCGGGGCCGACGAGCAGGCCGATGACGATGAGCACGACTCCCCAGAGGATCTGCTTCTGGAAGATGCGGATCACGCCGAACACGACGAGGATCACCGCGGCGATCCAGAGGATGAAGTCCCACATGGTTTGTTCCTTCCTTCGGTTGAGTGCGCTTTCCCGGGTTGCGCCTCTGACAACCACGCGCGACGCCCCAGGTATTCCCGCTGCTCCGGAACGAGGTGCGCGCGAGGCCGGCCCGCAGGGACCTTGGACCCTCGCATCCGGCACCCCGCTGCGTAGCGTGGGAGGTGGTTCCCGGAGCACGCATCTGGCAAGGGGGTCGGCCGTGATCGCATCGGGCAGGGACATCGTCGGGACCGCCTTCTCGGGCGCCGCCGTGGCGCTCGCGTGGGCGCACGCGACAGGGGCGGACTGGCCCCTCGTCGACTCCGCGCGCACCACCGCGGGCCTCGTCTACGTCATGGGCGTGGCCGCCTGCGCGGGAGGCTCCGCCGAGTCGTTCGAGTCGGACCCGCAGGCCCGGCGGTGGTACCACCGCGTGGGCGGGCTGCTGAGCATCGTGGCGACGGCCGCGCTCGTGTGGGCGCTCGTCGCCGGCACGACGACCCCGGTCCTCGTGCTGGCATCCGTCGTGGCCGTGAAGTGGCTCCTCGCGACGGTGCGCCATCTCGTCACCGCCGCTCCTGCCCCCGCCGCGGCCACCTGACGCCGCGCGCCGGTCAACGTCGCCCGGCGCCGCGGTGCTGAGGGTCCACCTCAGCGGAAGTCGCGCGACCGCGACGGCACCTTGAGCGACATGGGCGAGAGGTGCTCGGCGACCAGGTTGGTCGCGCCGTCGGCACGCTCGATGCGCCCGCGGATGATGAGTGCCGGGGAGCGCCGGGCCACCGCCTGGAACCTCTTCCACACCCCCACCGAGCAGATGACGTTGAGGAAGCCCGTCTCGTCCTCGAGCGAGATGAACGTGACGCCGCGGGCCGTGCCGGGCCGCTGACGGTGCGTGACCACGCCCGCGACCGTGACGCGCCGCTCCGCCTCGTGCGCGAGCACCTCGGCGACGCGCAGCACCCCCGCCTTGTCGAGTCCGTCGCGCACGAAGGCCGTCGGGTAACCCTCGACGGACACGCCGGACGCCCACACGTCCGCCACCGCCTCCTCGACCACGCTCATGCCGGGCAGCGTGGGCGCCTGCGCGCCCGGCACTGTGCCGGGCAGCGTGTCGGGACCCTCGCGCGACAGCACGCCCGAGGCCCACAGCCCCTCGCGTCGCGTCACCCCGAGATCCTCGAGCGCGCCCGCCGTCGCGAGCGCCTCCCACTGCGCCGTCGACAGCCCCTTCTCGGGCGCCAGCCCCGACTGCCCCGACACCCCCTTCGGGCGGATGCGGACGCGGCGGGCCATGTCGTGCAGGTCCGCGAACGGGCGCTCGGCGCGCGCCGCGACGATGGCGGCCGCGGCATCGTCCCCGAGGCCGCGCACCGCGCCGAGGCCCATCCGCACCGCGAGCTTAGAGTCGACGCGGACGAGCCGGGCCATCTCCTCGCGCCGCTCCCCCGGCGGCGCGAACGGCACGGCGAGCGCCTCGACCCGCGCGAGCACCTCGGAGCGGACCACGCAGGGGCGCAGGATCGCCTGACCGTGGCGGCGCGCGTCCGCCGCGAGCGACTGCGGCGAGTAGAAGCCCATGGGCTGAGCGGCGAGCAGGCCCGCGTAGAACGCGGCGGGCCGGTGCACCTTGAGCCAGCTCGAGGCGTAGACGAGGTACGCGAACGAGAACGAGTGCGACTCGGGGAAGCCGAAGTCCGCGAACGCCTTGAGCTTGTCGAAGATCTGATGGGCGACGTCCGCGGGGATGCCGCGCTCGTTCGCGCCCACCATGAAGCGCGCCCGCAGCGCCTCCATGCGCTCGGGGCTGCGCTTGGAGCCCATCGCGCGGCGCAGCTGGTCCGCGAGGGCGCCGTCGAAGCCGGCCGCGTCCATCGCCATCTGCATGAGCTGCTCCTGGAACAGCGGCACGCCGAGCGTCTTGCCGAGCGACCGCTCCAGCAGCGGGTGGAGGTAGGTGACCTTCTCGCGGCCGCGCGCCCGGTTGATGTACGGGTGCACGGAGCCGCCCTGGATCGGGCCCGGACGGATGAGCGCGACCTCGATGACGATGTCGTAGAAGCGCCGGGGCCGCAGGCGCGGCAGGGTCGCCATCTGGGCGCGGGACTCGACCTGGAACACGCCCACGGTGTCGGCTGCGCACAGCAGGTCGTAGACCTCCGGGTCCTCCTGCGGCAGCGAGTGCAGGCCGAGGTCCTCGCCGCGGGTCTCCTGCAGGTAGCGGAACGCGTACTTGAGGGCGGACAGCATGCCGAGGCCGAGCAGGTCGAACTTCACCAGGCCGGCGTCGGCGCAGTCGTCCTTGTCCCACTGGAGGACGGTGCGGCCGGGCATGCGCGCCCACTCGACCGGGCACACGTCGATGACGGGCCGGTCGCACAGCACCATGCCGCCGGGGTGGATGCCGAGGTGGCGCGGCAGGCGCAGGAAGCGGTCCGCGAGCGCGAGGACGTTGTCGGGGATGTGGTCGAGCTCCTGCGCGGGCGGAGGCTCGGGCCACATCGCGTCGCGCTGCTTCGCCGCCCACTCCTCCTCCTGCTGCGGGGACATCCGCAGCGTGCTCCACCGGTCGATCGACTTGGACCACGCGTCCTGCTGGCCCACGTCGAAGCCGAGCGCCCGCGCCGCGTCCCGGACCGCCGAGCGCGGCCGGTACTGGATGACGTTCGCGACCATGGCCGCGTTGATGCGCCCGAAGCGCGAGAAGACGTACTGGATGACCTCCTCGCGACGGTCCGACTCGATGTCGACGTCGATGTCCGGCGGCCCGTCGCGCTCGGGCGCGAGGAAGCGCTCGAACAGCAGCCCGTGGGTGACCGCGTCCACCGCGGTGACGCCGAGCGCGAAGCACACGGCGCTGTTGGCCGCCGAGCCGCGCCCCTGGCACAGGATGTCCGCGCGCCGGCAGAACGCCACGATGTCGTGGACGATCAGGAAGTAGCCGGGGAAGTCGAGCGCCTCGATGACGGCGAGCTCGTGCTCGATCTGCCGCCAGGCGCCCTTGACCCGCTCCGCGTCGGGCGGCCCGTAGCGCTCGCGCGCGCCCCGGTACGTGAGCTCGCGCAGCCACGTGGCCTCGGTGTGGCCGGGCGGCACGGGGTACGGCGGCAGGTTCGGCGCGACCAGGTCGAGGTCGAAGGCGCACTCGGCGGCCAGCCGCGCCGCGGTCGCGACGGCCTGCGGGTGGCGGCGGTGCCGGAACAGCATCTCCCCCGCGCTGCGCAGGTGCTGGCCGGGCGAGCCGGGCAGCCAGCCGTCCATGTCGTCGAGCGAGGACCGCGCGCGCACCGCGGCGAGCGCGCCGGCGAGGTCCGCGTCGCGCGGGGTCGCGTAGTGCGCGTTGGTGGTCGCGACGAGCGGCAGGCCCGCGTCGAAGGCCAGGTCCGCCAGCGCCGCGTTGACCTCGGAGTCGAAGGGCGAGCCCGTGTCCGTGACCTCCACCGCGACGCCCTCGCGGCCGAACAGCGCGACGAGCCGGTCGAGCTCGGCCCGCGCCGCCGCGTGCCCCTCCCGGGAGACGCCGGCCGGCCCCGGGCCGCCGAGGCCCGTGAGCGCGGCGCGCACCGGGCCCTTGCGGCAGCCGGTGAGCACGAGCAGGTCCCCGCCTCCCGCCTCGGCGAGCATCTCGAGCGTGTAGCGGGCGAGGCCCTTCTCCCCGGTCGCGAGGTGCGCCATGCCGATCGCGTGGCTGAGCCGCGAGTAGCCGCTCGCGCCGCGCGCGAGCACGACGAGGTGGGACGCGCGCGGGTCGGGCACGCCGGTGGGCGGGTCGAGCACGGGCCGCCCGCCCGGGCCGTCCGCGGCGAGGCTGAGCTCCGCCCCGAACACCGTGGGCAGGCCGATCTCCCGGGCCGCGCCCGCGAAGCGCACCGCGCCGTACAGGCCGTCGTGGTCGGTGATCGCGAGCGCGCTGAGGCCCAGCCGGCCCGCCTCCGCCGCCATCTCCTCCGGCTGGCTCGCGCCGTCGAGGAAGCTGAAGGCGCTGTGGGAGTGGAGCTCGGCGTACTCGGGGACGTCAGTCATAGACGGCCTCCAGCCGCCACTCGCCGCCGCCGTACGCGAGCAGCACCGCGGTCACCGTGTCCTCGCCGTCGCGCAGCGCGACCTGGAGGTACGCGCTCCGCGACGCGTCCTCGGACCACCAGCGCTCGGACACCGGCCAGGGCCCCGCCCACGACTCGACCGGACGGGGACGGTCCCACACCGGCCCCTCGACCCGGCCGACGTGACCCGAGGAGGGGTGCCGGTTGGCGGCCTGCGCGCGCTCGTCGGACGGGTCCGCCTCGATCCGCACCCAGGTGGGCGAGGCGCTCACCGCGAGGCGCCGGCTGATGGTGACCGGCGCGCCGCCCGCGTCGAGCACGAGCGCCGGCCGCGCGGCAGGCGGCACGGTGGCGGGCGGCGGGTCGGGGATGCGCCCCGGCCACGGATGCGCGATCGCGCGGGCGGGGGGCGCCTCCTGGCCCCAGGGCGCGAGGTGCGCCCTGTCGCGGGGAGAGCGTCCGCCCTGCTCGGCGACCGCGAGCACGCCCTCGAGGCCGAGCAGCCCCTGGACGCGCTCGAGGGCACGATGCGCGCGCGAGTCCGCGCCCGACACCCCGCCCCACAGGTAGGCCTGCTCGGCACCGAGCGGCACCACGTCCTCGGCGACCAGGCCGAGTGACACGAGCGGCGAGGGCTCCGGCACGCCGCCCGCCGGCCCGACGCCCGGGCGGTGGGCCGCGCCGGGCCCGCCCGCCGTGCCCGACAGCCAGCCCTCGAGCTGCCAGCGCACGCGGTCCGTCATGTGCCGCGCGAACGCGCCGGCGCGGGTGCCGACGTCCGTGCGCCACACGCGCTCGAGCTCCTGGCCCTTCTCCGTGCGGGCGGTGATGCGCACGCGCCCGCAGCGCATGCCGGCGTCGAGCAGGGCGCGGTCGAGGGCCGCGGCCGCCTCCTTGGCGACGTGGACGAGCTGCTCGATGCGCTCCGCCGGGTCCTCGAACACGTGCTCGACGGCGATGTCCTCCTCGGTGCGGCGCAGCACCGGCGGGGCGAGGTCCTCCCCCGACGCGAGCCGGTGCGCCCACACCCCCACGGGCCCGAAGCGCGCGAGCACGTCCGCGAACGGCAGCGCCGCGAGGTCGCCCAGCGTGACGATGCCCAGCCGCGTGAGCACGCTCGCGAGGCGCTCGACCTCCTGCCGCTGCGCGCGTTCCATGGCCGCGAGCGCGAGCGAGTCGACGGGCGCGGGCGCGAGGTACTCCCGCGAGGCCCCGGCGGGGACCACCTCGGACGAGCGGGCCGCGAGCACGGCCGCGAGCAGCCCGTCCGCGGCGCCGACCGCGCACTCGATGCCGGCGTGCTCGGCGACGGCGGTGACGAGCGCCTCCGCGAGCGCCTCCTCCGAGCCGTGGAAGCGGGCCGCGCCGTCCGCGGGGATGATCATGAGCCCGGGACGGGAGATCTCGACGCCGGAGACGGCCTGCTCGGCGGCGGCCGCGACGGCCTCGAACAGGCGCGAGTCGCGGCCCTCGTCGTGGGGCAGGATCGCAAGCTCGGGGCAGGCGCGCTGCGCGAGGCGGCGGGTGCTGCCGCGCCGCACCCCGGCGCTGCGCGCGGCGGCCGACACCGCGATCAGCCCGCGCCCGTGCAGGACCGCCGCGGGCACGTCCGCGCCGAGACCGGCCTCCGTCATCGCGGCGACCACGGGCCAGTCGGGCACCCACAGGACGGCGCGGCGGACGACGGTGATGACGCTCATGCCGCGCCCCCGAGCGCGCGCAGGGACGCCGCCGGGGCGGACGCGCCGCGCCGTGCCGGGGCCCGGACGCCGGCGGCCGCGACGCCGAGCGCCGCCCCCTCGATCGGCAGGGTCACGAGCCGCGCGGTGCCGCCGCGGCGCTCCTCGATCCTCACCGTGAGCTCCCGGCCCCGCAGGCGGCCGTCGCCCGCACCGAGCCCGTGCCAGCGCGAGCCCACCGCGGTGAGCGTGGTGTGGGCGCCCGTCCAGGCCCCCTCGGCGAGGATGACCGTGCCGCGCTCCCGGGCGCGGGAGGCGAGGCGGCGCCGGTCCGCCTCGGACAGCGCGAGGCGTGGCCCCAGCAGCACCACGTCCATCCCGTCGACGCACGCGCCGGCCGTCGCGGCCGCCTGCGCGCCCGGGTGGGGCACGAGCGCGAGGCGCGCGAGGTCGAGGCCGCGCCGCGCCGCCGCGACCACCCCGAGGGCGGGCATCCCCACGGCCGCGGTCCACGAGCCCGCCTCCGAGGCGGCGGCCGCGAGCGCGAGCATGAGCGACGTCGAGCCGGCCACCGCGATCACCTGACCGCGCCGCAGCCCCTGCGGCAGCACCTGGTCGAGCAGCGGCGTCAGCGGCAGCGTGGGCGCCTCCCAGCGGTCGCGGGTGGTGCCCACCCGCCGCTGGACCCCCGCGAGCGCCTCGCGCGCCCGGGCGATCCTCGCCTCGGCCGTCTCCATCGCGTCACCCGCCTCCCGCATCGTCCGTTCGAACACCTGTTCGAACGTATGTTCGATTATGGACCCGCCCTCCGACACTCGGCAAGACGCCCGCGGGACGAGGGCGGATGTGCGCGCGGACACCCCGGGAAGGCCCTACGATGGCGTTCCATGTCGACGATGCAAGCGTTTGCATCGCAACCGATACGGAGGACGCATCGATGAGGATGCTCAGCACCCGCCGCTCCCGCGTCGTGGCCGGCGCCGCCGCCGCCGCGACGCTCGTCGGAGGCGGCATCGCCGCCGCGCTGCTGCTGGGAGGCGAGGACGGCCCGCACGCGGTCCCGCCCGCGCGCGAGGCCCCCGCCGACGAGGTGCTCTACTTCCTCATGGCGGACCGGTTCGCGAACGGCGACCCGTCCAACGACGACGGCGGCCTGGGCGCCGACCCCCTCGTGTCCGGCCTCGACACCACCGATGCGGGCTTCTACCAGGGCGGCGACCTCGCCGGAGTGGAGCAGCGCCTCGACTACCTCGCGGGGCTCGGGGTCACCGGCATCTGGGTGTCGCCGCCGTTCACCAACAAGCCGGTGCAGCTCGAGGACGCGTCGGCGGGCTACCACGGCTACTGGATCACCGACTTCACGAGCGTCGACCCGCACCTGGGCGGCACCGAGGCGCTCGAGAGCCTGGTCGAGGCCGCGCACGCGCGCGGCATCAAGGTCTTCCTCGACATCATCACCAACCACACCGCGGACGTCATCGGCTACGCGGAGGGCGACCGCATGCCGTACGTGAGCACCGACACCGCCCCCTACCTCGACGCCGACGGGACCGCGTTCGACGACCGTGCCGCCGCGGCGGCCGGCGACTTCCCCGCCGTCACCGCATCGTCCTTCCCCTACGCGCCGGTGCTCGCGGACGGCGAGGAGGACGCCAAGAGCCCCGCGTGGCTCAACGACGTGACGGCGTACCACAACCGCGGCAACACCACCTTCACGGGCGAGGACTCGCAGTACGGCGACTTCTTCGGGCTCGACGACCTGTGGACCGAGAATCCGGTCGTGGTCGAGGGCATGACCGCGATCTACTCCGACTGGATCGACGCCGGCATCGACGGCTACCGGGTCGACACGGTGCGCCATGTCGACGACGGCTTCTGGGAGTCCTTCCTGCCGGGCGTCCTCGGCGCCGCACAGGACAAGGGGACCGAGGACTTCTTCGTGTTCGGCGAGGTCTACGACGGCTCGCGCGCCGCCACGTCGCGCTACACCACCGAGGTGGGCTTCCAGGCGGTGCTCGACTTCCCGTTCCAGGGCGCCGCGCGCGCCTTCGCCTCCGGCAAGGGCGACGCCTCCGACCTCGCCGCCTTCTACGCGGCCGACGACTGGTACACCGACGCGGACTCGAGCGCCGCCCAGCTGCCCACCTTCCTGGGCAACCACGACATGGGCCGCTTCGGCGGGATGCTGCTCGAGGACAACCCCGGCGCCGCCGACGACGAGCTGCTCGCCCGCGACCTGCTCGCGCACTCGCTGCTGCTGCTCGGGCGCGGCAACCCCGTCGTCTACTACGGCGACGAGCAGGGCCTCACCGGGGACGGCGGCGACAAGGCCGCGCGGCAGCCCCTGTTCGGCACGTCGATCCCGGAGTACGTGGACGATGCGCTGATCGGGTCCGACGCGACGCTCGCCGACCCGGCCTACGACACCGCGCAGCCGCTCTACGCCTGGATCGCGGAGCTGACGGCCGTCACCGACGCGACGCCGGCGCTGCGCTCGGGCGCGCAGGTGACGCGTCTCGCGGAGGAGGGCCGCGGCGTCTACGCGTTCTCGCGCATCGACCGCGACGAGCGCGTCGAGACCGTGGTCGCGCTCAACAGCGACGACGAGCCGCGCACCGTCGACATCCCGACGTGGTCGCGCGGCACCCTCACGCTGCTCGCGGGCGACGGCGAGGCCACCGTCGAGACGGACGATGCGGGGGTCGCCACGGTGACCGTGCCCGCCTTCGGGACGGTCGTCTACCAGGCCGGATCCGGCATCGTCGAACGCGACGAGGCGGCGACGGTCACGCTCGAGGCGGGCTGGGACGGCGACGCGGGCGACGAGGTCGACCCCGGACGCCTGCCCGTGCGCGCGAGCGTCGACGGCGACGGCTACGCCGAGGTGTCCTTCTGGGCGCGCGCCGAGGGCGGCGCGTGGGAGCACCTCGGCACGGACGACGCCGCGCCCTTCCAGGTGTACGACGTCGTCACGGACCTCGCGCCCGGCGCCACTGTCGAGTACCAGGCGGTGGTCTCCGACGGCATCGGCCACGAGTCCGCCGGCGAGGCGATCACGGCGACCGTGCCGGAACCGACCGTCGCGATCGCGGACCCGCTCGCGGGCGGCACCCTCGGCGCCGAGGCCACCGTCGTGGCCGAGGTGTCGCCGGCGCGCGCCGACACGTCCGTGACGATCTCGCGACGCGTCGGCGGCGGCGAGTGGACCGAGGTCGGGACCGACGCCACCGCGCCCGCGTACGCCGTCACCGACGACCTGGCCGACGTCGAGGTCGGGGCCGAGGTGCAGTACAAGGCCGTGGCGACGCAGGGCGACGCGTCCGTCGAGTCCGTCATCGTCGCGGCCCGCGCGGGCGGAGCGAGGGGCGCCGGCCAGCCGTCCGTGCCCGGCAGCTTCAACGAGCTCGTGGGCTGCGCCGAGTGGTGGCAGCCCGACTGCGAGCAGATCGCGATGACGTTCGACGAATCCGCGTCCGCGTGGACGCTCACGGTCGAACTGCCCGCGGGCGCCCACGAGTTCAAGATCGCGATCGACGGCGCATGGGACGAGAACTACGGCGCGGGCGGCGTGAGCGACGGCCCCAACATGGCGCTGGAGCTCGACGAGGACGCGACCGTGACCTTCGTCTACGACCCGCTCACGCACGAGGCGACGGCGGAGGTGTCCTAGCGCGCGCGGAGCTCCCACATCGCGACCGCGGACGCCGCGGCCACGTTGAGCGAGTCCACTCCCCCGTGCATCGGGATCACCACGGCCTCGTCGACGTGCGCGAGCGCCTGGCGGGTCAACCCGTCGCCCTCGGTGCCCATCACCAGGGCGACCCGCTCGCCCGCCCGGGCGGCGAAGTCGTCGAGCGCCACCGCATCGTCCGTCAGCGCGAGCCCCGCCACCGAGAAGCCCAGGCCCCTCAGCTCGTCCAGCGCGCCCGGCCACGACTCCGCGCGCGTCCACGGCACCTGGAACACCGTGCCCATCGACACCTTGACGGAGCGCCGGTAGAGCGGGTCGGCGCACGTGGGCGAGACGACGACCGCGTCCGCGCCGATGCCCGCCGCGGAGCGGAAGATCGCGCCCACGTTGGTGTGGTCGACGATGCCCTCGAGCACCACGATGCGCCGCGCGTCGCGCGCGAGGTCCGCGAGCGCGGGCAGCGCCGGCCTCTCCATCGACGCGAGCGCGCCACGATGCACCTGGTAGCCGGTGACGTCCTCGAGCAGCGCGGCCGGGGCGAGGTACACGGGCGTGCCCTCGTCGACGAGCGGCGCGACCGACTCGAGCCAGCGCTCGCTCACCAGCACGGAGCGGGGACGATGCGCGGCACGGATCGCACGCTCGATCACCTTGGCGCCCTCGGCCATGTAGAGGCCCCGCTCGGGCTCGAGGACGCGCCGCAGCGCGACGTCGGTGAGGCCGCGGTAGTCGGCCAGGCGGGGGTCGGCGGGGTCGTCGATCGGGATGACGGGCATGGGTGCCATCATCCCAGGATCCGGTGGCCGCGCGCCCGGCCCGGGCGTAGCCTGAAGGTGTCGACGACGACGTCGGTGTCGCTGGAGGGAAGCGGCCATGAACGGGCTCGAGGCACGTATCGACCGGTGGGTCGAGGCGGGGCTCATCACCCCCGCCGTGGGGGACGACCTGCGCCGGTACGAGCACGAGCACCAGGACATCGCGCCACCTCCGACCGCACCCGACGCCGTCGCCCACGTCCCCGAGGCCGCCGCACCACCCCCACCGCCATCACAGCCGCGTGCGCTCGCGCTCGTGGGCGAGGTGGTCGGCTACCTCGGGGCGGCGCTCGTGATCTCCGCCGTGTCGTTCCTGCTGGGCCGGACCTGGGCCGACCTGCCGACGGCCGGCCGGATCGCGATCGTCGCCGGCCTGCTCGCCGTCGTGGCGGTGGGCGGGACGCTCGCCGCACGCGTCGCGACGGACCCGGCGCAGCGCCTCGCGTCGGTCCTGCTGCTCGCCACCGTGGGCCTGACCGCATGGCTCGCGTGGGTGATCGCGGAGGCGGCGGGCGTCTCGGACGAGCCCATGGGGATCGCCGTGACCGCGCCCGCCCTCGTGGTGGCGGCGGCGATCTACGTCGTGCGCAGACGAGGCCTCGCTCAGCTGGCGACGCTCGCCGCGCTCGCGGGCCTCGCCTCGTCGATCGTGTCCGTGACGGTCGCGGACGACCTCGACATGGGCGCCGCGATCGGCGTCACGCTCGCGACCGTGGGCGCCGTGTGGGTCGTGGCGGGGGCGCTCGGCTGGCTGCGTCCGACGGCGGCGGCGCTCGTCGCAGGCGGCATGCTGACGGTGCTCGCCCTGCAGACGACGGCGTACGACGAGACGCGCACGCCGATGCTGATCACGGCCGTGGCGGTCGCGATCGCGATGATCGCCGTCGCGATCGCCGTGTCGCGGCTGGCCCTGCTCATCGTGCCCGGCGGGATCGGGCTCCTCGTGTCCACGCCGCAGCTCATCGACCACCTGGTCGGGGACGCGGTCGCGACCTGGGTGGGCGTGCTGCTCACCGGCGTCGCCCTCGTCGTGGCCGCGGTGTGGATGGTCCGCGAGCGCCGGCAGCTGCCCGGCGGATGAGCGCGTCCCCGGGGCGGCCCGTCACGCACCCCGGGGACGGCGAGGGCCCCGAGGGATCGCTCCCCCGGGGCCCGTCGCATCGTCCCTACTGGCCCTTCTCGGCGTCCGGGTCGAACGGCTTGCCCGACCGGGTGCCCGCCTGCTCCGCCTCGCCCGAGATGCCCTCGGCCTGACGACGGGCCTCCTCGAGCGCGGCGCGCGGGTCGGCGAGCGCCGACGTGATCCGCGAGCCGGCACGCTTCGCGCGCTCGGGATCGCGCTCGAGCGGCTCCGGCTCGGTGACGGCGCCGAAGCCCGCCGCGATCGCGTTGAGCGCGCCCGTGAACTCGGTGGGCACGAACCACATCTGGTTGTTGTTGCCCTTCGCGATCTCCGGGAGCATCTGCAGGTACTGGTACGACAACAGCTTGGAGTCCGCGTCGCCCTCGTGGATCGCGTCGAAGACCTGGAGGATCGCGCGCGCCTCACCCTCCGCCTCAAGGATGCGCGACTGCGCCGCGCCCTCGGCCCTCAGGATCGCGGACTGCTTCTCGCCCTCCGCCGTGAGGATCGCCGACTGCTTGACGCCCTCCGCCGTGAGGATCGCGGCGCGGCGGTCACGCTCGGCACGCATCTGCTTCTCCATCGAGTCCTTGATGGACAGCGGCGGCTCGATCGACTTGAGCTCCACGCGGTTGACGCGGATGCCCCACTTGCCGGTCGCGTCGTCGAGGACGCCGCGCAGCTGGCCGTTGATCTGGTCGCGGCTGGTGAGCGTCTGCTCGAGATCCATCGTGCCGACGATGTTGCGGAGCGTGGTCGTGGTCAGCTGCTCGACACCGGTGATGTAGTTGGCGATCTCGTACACCGCCGACTTCGGGTCCGTCACCTGGAAGTAGATGACCGTGTCGATGTCCACCACGAGGTTGTCCGACGTGATGACGGACTGCGGCGGGAACGAGTAGACCATCTCGCGCAGGTCGACCTTGGCCCGCACCTTGTCGATGAACGGCACCAGCAGGTGCAGGCCCGCGTCCATGGTGCTGTGATAGCGGCCGAGCCGCTCCACCAGGTACGCCTGCGTCTGCTGCACGACGATGATCGCGCGCGCGATCGCGGTGATGACGAAGATCGCGAGGACCGCGATCGCGATCCACACGATGATCGTTCCGACGTTGTCCATCTCAGCTCTCCTTCTCGGGCGCGACCACGGCGGTCGCGCCATCGATCCTGAGGACGCGAACCTCGGAACCCTCGGGGATGGCCGGCGCATCGTCCTCGGTGCGCGCGGTCCACACCTCCCCGTTGAGCTTGACGCGGCCCCGGGTCTCCGTGACCTCGTCGAGCGCCCGTGCGGGACGGCCGACGAGCGCCGCGGTGTTGGTCTGCGGGGCGCCCTCGCCCTTGGCGCGCAACGAGCGCAGCAGGAACGGGCGCAGCAGCCCGATGAGCGCCGATGCGACGACCAGCGCGATGATCATGGCCAACCACCACGGCGCCCCCAGGAGCGCCGCCACGCCGCCGGCGAGAGCGCCGACCGCGAGCATCGCGAACAACAGGTCGAGCGTGAAGATCTCGACCGCTCCGAGAATCATCGCCGCGATGAACCACCACAGGAACTGTTCCACAGCATCCTCCTTCTCAGGTGGACGCTAGCAGGGACGACGAGAGGCGCGCATCGTCCCCGCGGACGATGCGCGCCTCCCGGAGGATGACCCGGCGGCAGGGCCCCTGGTCAGGCCGCGGCGGCCTCCGCGGGCGCGTCCGTACGGACCGCCTGGTCCGCGCGGTGGCCGCGCCAGGCGCGGGCGATCGCCCAGGCCCAGACGGCGACGATGAGGGCGTAGACGCCCCACGCGTAGGGGGCCACGGCGGACAGCGCGTCGGTGTGCAGCAGCGTGCGCGCGTTGGTCAGCAGGATCATGCCGCCGACCGCGGCGCCGAGCATGCGCGGCGGGACGTGGCGCACGAGGTACGCGGCCAGCGGCGCGGCGATGAGGCCGCCGGCGAGGAGCGCGAGCACCCACCCGAAGTCGATGCCGGAGGTGCCCAGCCCGACGAGGAAGCCGACCGACGCGGCGGCGGCGACGAGGAACTCGGAGGTGTCGATCGAGCCGATGACCTTGCGCGGCTCCATGCGACCCGAGGCGAGGAGCGTGGGCGTGCCGATGGGGCCCCAGCCGCCGCCGCCCGTCGCGTCGACGAAGCCCGCGACGAGGCCGAGCGGGCCGAGGAAGCGGGTGCGCAGCGGGCGTACCGCCTTGTCGGCGCTGACCTTGGTGCCCGTGAAGCGTGTGAGGACGTAGATGCCGAGGCCGAAGAGCAGCATCGCCATGATCGGGCCGGCGGCCTCGGTCGAGATCCTCGACAGGAACGTCGCGCCGGCGAAGGCGCCGATCGCGCCGGGGACGCCGACCCGCCACACGACCCGCCAGTCGACGTTGCCGAAGCGGGCGTGCGCGACGCCGGAGGCGAGCGTGGTGCCCACCTCGGCCAGGTGGACGGTGGCCGACGCGAGGGCCGGCGAGAGGCCCACGGCGAGCATGAGCGTGGACGACGTGACGCCGTAGGCCATGCCGAGGCTGCCGTCGACGAGCTGCGCTCCGAAGCCGACGATCGCCACCAGGACGAGAGTGCGCATGAGGGTCTCCGCCCCGAGCCGGTCGCGGGCGCGGCCATGAGTCGAGGTGAGACAAACCATACCCACCTAGTAGGTAGGAATCAATCCCTACTCGCCAAGTAGGTTGGTCTGCGCGTCCTCCCATGCCGCCTGGTCCTCGACCAGCTCCCGGATCTCCCCTGGCAGGTCGCCGGAGGCGAGGTCCGCCACGGTCACGCGCTCGAGCACCGCGCGGATGCTCGCACGCACCGCGACCCAGATGGTGAGGAGCTCGGACGCGGCGCCGTCGTACTCGAGGCCGGAGGGGCGCTCGCCGCGCACGAACACGAGCGGCCCGTCGACGGCGCGCACGACGTCCGCGAGCGTGATGTCGACGGCCTCGCGCGCGAGACGGTAGCCGCCGCCGATGCCGCGCTGGCCCACCACGAGGCCGTCGTCACGCAGCGAGGTGAGGATGCCCTCGAGGAACTTGCGCGGGATGCCCTGGCTCGACGCGATCTCGCCCGTGGTGCGGGGCGCGTCGGCGCGCGCGAGCTCGGCGACGGCCCGGAGGGCGTAGTCGGCGCGGGCCGAGACCTTCACGACGGCCCCTAGCCGCGGCGCGCCGAGTAGCGGCCGCCCGCCGCGGTGAGCTCGACGGGCATGCCGTAGGTCTGCGTCAGCGCCTGGGAGGTGAGGGTCTCGGCGATCGGGCCGGCGGCGACGATCTGGCCCTCGCGCAGCAGCATCACGTGGGTGAAGCCCACGGGGATCTCCTCGACGTGGTGGGTCACCATGACGATCGCCGGCGAGCGGTGGTCGCCCGCGAGCTCGCGGAGCGCCTCGAGCAGCTCCTCGCGGCCGCCGAGGTCGAGGCCCGCGGCGGGCTCGTCGAGCAGCAGCAGCTCGGGGTCCGGCATGAGCGCGCGTGCGACCTGCACGCGCTTGCGCTCGCCCTCGGACAGGGTGCCGAACTCGCGCTGCGCGAAGTCCTCCATGCCGAAGGCCCACAGGAGCGCGTCCGCGCGGTCCTCGTCGAACTCGTCGTACTGCTCCTGCCAGCGGCCGGTGACGCCGTAGGCCGCGGTCATCACGACGTTGCGCACCGTCTCGTGCGGCGGGATGCGGTCCGCGAGCGCGGCGCTCGACAGTCCGACACGCACGCGCAGCTCGCGCGTGTCCGTGTCGCCCAGGCGCTCGCCCAGGATGGTCGCGGTGCCCTCGCTGGGAAACATACGCGCCGCGGCGATCGACAGCAGCGTGGTCTTGCCCGCGCCGTTGGGACCGAGGATCACCCACCGGTCCGAGTCGGACACGCTCCAGGACACGTCCCGGAGGATCTCGTTGTCATCTCGGCGCACCCGCACGCCCTCGAACCCGAGCACCTCAGTCATGGCAGGTGAGCCTATCCAAGAATCGTGCGGTAGACGCCCAGCGTCCTCTCGCCGATCGCGTCCCACGAGAAGCTCTCCGCCGCGCGGCGGCGTCCGGCCTCGCCCATCGTGCGCGCGCGGGCCTCGTCGGAGACCATGTCGGTGAGCGCGGCGGCCAGGTCGGAGGCGAAGCCCTCGGGGTCGAGCGGCGTGCCCGTGCCGTCCTGCACCTGGTCGATCGCGACGAGCGTGCCGGTCTCCCCCGGCACCACGACCTCCGGGATGCCGCCGGTGGCGGTCGCGACGACGGGCAGGCCCACCGCCATGGCCTCGAGGTTGACGATGCCGAGCGGCTCGTACACGGACGGGCAGACGAAGGCGGTGCACGCGTCGAGCACCGCGACCAGCTCGTCGCGCGGCAGCATCTTCTCGATCCATACGACGCCGTCGCGCTCCTGCTGGAGCTTCGCGACCGCGCCGGAGACCTCGGCCGCGATCTCCTTGGTGTCGGGCGCACCCGCGCACAGCACAACCTGGATGTCCTTCGGGAGGCGCTCGACGGCCTTGAGGAAGTACGGCAGGCCCTTCTGGCGGGTGATGCGGCCCACGAACACGATCGCGGGACGGGACGGGTCGATGCCGTGCTCCGCGACCACCGCGTCGGCCTTCGCGCGCGCCTCGTCGGTGGTCGGCGCCGCCCACGCGTCGACGTCGATGCCGTTGTGCACCACGAGCACCTTGCCGGGGTCGACGTCCGGGTAGCAGCGCAGCACGTCCTGGCGCATGCCCTCGGACACGGCGATGATCCCGTCGGCGGCCTCGTACGCGGTCTTCTCGATCCAGCTCGAGACGCGGTAGCCGCCGCCGAGCTGCTCGGCCTTCCACGGGCGCAGCGGCTCGAGCGAGTGCGCCGACAGCACATGCGGGATCCCGTGGAGCTTCGCGGCGAGGTGGCCGGCCATGTTCGCGTACCAGGTGTGCGAGTGGACGAGGTCCGCGCCGCCGCAGTCCTTGGCCATCGGGAGGTTGTGCGCGAGCACGTCGAGGGACGCGTCGCCGACCCCGCCGCCGAGCGCATCGTAGCCGGTCACGCCCGGCTCGTCGCGCGGTCCGTCGAACGCGCGGACCCGCACATCGAGGTGCCGGCGCAGCACCGCGGCAAGCTCGGTGACGTGGACTCCGGCGCCTCCGTAGATGTGGGGCGGGTACTCACGGGTGAGGATGTCGACGCGCATGACCCCCACGCTAGCGGCTCGCCCGGCGCATAGCCCGACCTTGCCCCGCTTTGCCCCCTATGCTGGCTGTATGCCAGCGCAGAAGGTTCTCGCCATCGTCCTTGCAGGAGGTGAGGGCAAGCGCCTGATGCCCCTCACCGCAGCCCGCGCGAAGCCGGCGGTCCCGTTCGGAGGGACGTTCCGCCTCATCGACTTCGCACTGAGCAACCTCGTGAACTCGAGGTACCTCCACGTGGTCGTGCTCACGCAGTACAAGTCGCACTCGCTCGACCGCCACATCGCCCGCACGTGGCGCATGTCGCCGCTGCTGGGCAACTACGTCGCACCGGTGCCGGCGCAGCAGCGTCGCGGCCCGCACTGGTACCTCGGCAGCGCGGACGCGATCTACCAGACCGTCAACATCATCGAGGACGAGCAGCCGGACATCGTGGTCATCGTCGGCGCCGACCACGTCTACCGCATGGACTTCTCGCAGATGGTGGACGCGCACATCGAGTCGGGCGCGGACTTCACCGTCGCGGGCATCCGCCAGCCGATCTCGCTGGCCGACCAGTTCGGCGTCATCGACATCGACCCGGACCAGCCGGACCGCATCCGCGCGTTCCTCGAGAAGCCCAAGAACCCGGACGGCCTGCCGGACAGCCCCGGCGAGATCCTCGCGTCGATGGGCAACTACGTCGCCAACGCGGACGCGCTGCTCGAGGCGCTGACCGCGGACGCGAACAACCCGACGTCGAAGCACGACATGGGCGGCGACATCGTCCCCCACTTCGTCGACAAGGGCACGTGCGGCTTCTACGACTTCATCCGCAACGACGTCCCAGGCTCGACCGACCGCGACCGCGACTACTGGCGCGACGTGGGAACGCTCGACATGTACTACGACGCCCACATGGACCTCATCGCGGTGCAGCCGGTCTTCAACGTCTACAACGACCAGTGGCCGCTGCACCAGGGCCTCATCACGCACCCGCCGGCGAAGTTCATCCACTCCGAGGAGGGCCGCCTGGGCCACGCCGCGGACTCGATCGTCTCCCCCGGCGTGATCGTCTCGGGTGCGACCGTGACGGGATCGGTGCTGTCCCCCGGCGTGCGCCTGCACTCGTGGTCGACCGTGTGCGACTCGGTGCTGCTCGACGGCGTGCAGGTGCACCGCCACGCGCAGGTGCACCGCGCGATCCTCGACAAGAACGTCGACGTCCAGGAGGGCGCGCGCGTGGGCATCGACCGCGAGTCGGACGTCGCGCGCGGGTTCACGGTCACGGAGTCGGGCATCACCGTCGTGCCGAAGGGGACGGTCGTCACGGCATGAGGCTGTGCGTCCTCGACGTCGATTCCACCCTGATCACCGCCGAGGTCATCGAGCTCATCGCCGCCCGTGCGGGCACGCGCGAGCTGGTGGCCGAGATCACCGAGCGCGCCATGCGCGGCGAGCTCGACTTCTCGGCCTCGCTCAAGGAGCGCGTCGCGACCCTGGCGGGCGTGGCCGACACCGTGTTCGCCGACGTGCTCGCCGAGGTCGAGCTCACGCCGGGTGCGCCTGAGCTGGTCGCCGGCCTCCAGGCCGCCGGCTGGGAGGTCGCGCTCGTCTCGGGCGGCTTCGCCGAGGTGGTGGGTCCCCTGGCCGCGCGGCTCGGGATCACGCGGTACCGCGCCAACCGCCTCGAGGTGGCCGACGGCGTGCTCACCGGCCGCACCGTCGGGACGGTCGTCAACCGCGAGGTCAAGGCGGAAACGCTGCGCGCGTTCGCCGCCGAGGTCGGCTGCGCGCTCGAGGACGCGGTCGCGATCGGCGACGGCGCCAACGACCTCGACATGATGGCCGCCGCCGGGCTCGGCATCGCGTGGCACGCCAAGCCGATCGTGCAGGAGAAGGCGGACGTCGCCCTCAACGCGCCTCGTCTCGACGCCGCGCTCGACATCATCCTGGGCTGAGCCCCGGCACTCGGCGCGCGCAGGCGCGTGCCCGTGCGCGACGCTGCCGTGATTCATGCACGATGCGCCGGGCGACGGCGCCTCGTGCATGAATAGCGGCAGCACGGCGCGACGAGCCGCCGGGGGGCGCGGCGTCACCCTCCACGACGCTCGGCGATTTCATGCACTTCGGCGCGCGCACGGCCACGTGCCGAGGCGCCATCGGGGTCGCGCTGGGTCACACGCGGGCGATCCGTGCGCGGCGACGCGCGTCTCGCCGGCCGTCCGGCCGCGCAACTGCATGAAAACGCCGAGCGGGGCGGGCGACGCTACCGAGTCCCGTGCTGCTCGTCTCGGCGCAGCGGGCCTCAGCCGAGGCGGCGGCGCGCGGCGATCGCCATGATCGCGAAGGCTTGCGCCTCCGCGCTGCTCCCCTGCCGGTCGAAGCCGGGGGCGCCGCAGACCTCGCGGACGATGCCGTCCTCGCCCACGTGCGCGAGCGCGGCGTCTGCCCAGCGGGCCGCATCGTCCGCGTAGGAGGCCGGCAGCCAGCCGTCCGCGACGCCCGTGAACGCGGCGTAGGCGAGCATGAGGCCGGCGCAGCCGTCGACGAAGCTCGCCGGGTCGTCGAGCACGTCGTGGAAGCGCCCGTCCTCGCGCTCGTGGCGCGCGCACGCGTCGAGCAGCGCGCGGGCGTCGCCCTCCCAGCGCGTGCGGACGGTCTCGGCGGCGACACGCAGGTGGAGGGCGCGCGCGAGCCCGGCGGCGACCCAGCCGTTGCCGCTCGCCCAGTAGGCGTCGCGCGCGAACGTGCGGGACGCCATGTCGAAGCGGTGGCGGTAGAGCCCGGTGCCCTCGTCCCACAACTGCTCGCGGTGCATGCGGTGCTGCATGTCCGCGGGAGCGAGGTCCCCGGCGGCGACGAGCGCCGGCACGACCATGTAGACCGAGTCGGCCCACACCTCGGTCGAGCCCTTGAGGTGGTGCAGCACGCCCCAGTCGTCGCGCGGCGAGAAACGCAGCAGCCACCAGCGCTGACGCTGGGCGGCCTCGGCGACCGCCGCGTCGTCCTCACCCAGCAGCAGCGCGGCCTCGAGCAGCGCGCCCGAGTTCACGGCCGCCGCGTCGTCCATCGCGCCCAGCTGGCCGTCGGCGTCCTGGCGCGCGACCGCGTCACGCGCGAGCAGGTGCGCCAGTCCGGTGTCGCCGTCGTCGATCGCGGCATGGCTGGCGACGCCCTGCTCCCAGCCGAAGCGCTGCATCGCGAGCAGGGCGCGCCACAGCGGCGCGGTGTCGCTGACGGCGGGAGGCGCCCCGGTCACTCCTCGACGTCGCGGCCCGACAGGACCGCGGTCAGCCGGCCGCAGCGCGACGTGATGTCGGTCCACGGGCAGTCGAACTCGAGCACCGCGGCGGTCGCGGTGGGCAGGCCGTGGGCGACCCGCTGCAGGGCGGACTTGTCCGAGCCCGACCCCGCGAGGTGCGCGGCGGCGGCCGACGACGTCGGCTCGTGGCCCACGACGACCACGGTGTCCGCGTCGCCTGCGGTCTTGAGGACGTCGAGCAGGCCGGGCACGTTGGTCTCGTACAGCTCGTCGTCGAGTACCGTCTCGCAGTCGCCGAACGCGTTCGACATGAGCTTCCACGTCTGCTGCGTGCGGTTGGACGGCGACACCAGCGCGAGGGTCGGGGTGAGTCCGGCCTCGGCGATCACCTGACCGAGGCGGGTGGAGGCCTTGCGGCCGATGAGCTCGAGTGCTCGGTCGGAGTCGCTCAGGCCGGCCGCGGGGGCCTCGGCCTTGGCATGGCGGGCGAGGATCAGCGTAGGCACGGTGTCACTGTCCCATGGCGTGCACGCCGCCGTCTACGTGGATCATCTCGCCCGTGGTGGCGGGGAACCAGTCCGACAGCAGGGCCGTCACCGCACGGGCGGTCGGCTCGGTGGCCTCGGAGTCCCAGCCGAGCGGGGCGCGCTCGGACCAGCGGCCCTCCATCTGCTCGAAGCCCGGGATGTGCTTCGCGGCGGTGGTCTTGATCGGACCGGCCGACACCACGTTGCAGCGGATGCCCTGCGGGCCGAGGTCACGCGCGACGTAGCGGTTGACCGCCTCGAAGGCGGCCTTGGCGACGCCCATCCAGTCGTAGACCGGCCACGCGTAGCGGCCGTCGAAGGTGAGGCCGACGATCGAGCCGCCGTTCTCCATCAGCGGCGCGGTCGCCTGCGCGAGCGCCTTGAGCGAGTACGCGGAGATGTGGATCGCGGTGGACACGTCCTCCCACTCGCCCGCCATGAAGTTGCCGCCCATGACGGACTGCGGCGCGAAGCCGATCGAGTGGACCACACCGTCGAGGTGCGGCACGTGCTCGCGGACGGCGTCCGGCAGCGCGGCGAGGTGCTCGGGGTTGGTGACGTCGAGCTCGACGACCTTCGCCTCCACCGGGAGGCGGCGGCCCATGGCCTGCGTGATCTTGAGCGAGCGGCCCACACCGGTGAGGACCACGGTCGCGCCCTGCTCCTGGCACAGCCGCGCGACCTCGAACGCGATCGAGCCCTCGGTGAGGACCCCGGTCACGAGGATGTTCTTGCCTTCGAGAATGCCCATGGTTGCTCCTAGCGGGGTCAGTGGCCCATGCCGAGGCCGCCGTCGACGGGCAGCACCGCGCCCGAGACGTAGCCCGCGGCGTCGGACGCGAGGTAGATGGCGGCGGCGGCGACCTCGGCGGTCGAGCCGAAGCGCTTGGCGGGGATGGTGTCCGCGTACTGCTTGACGGTGTCGTCGCCCAACTCGGCCGTCATGTCCGTGGTGATGAAGCCCGGTGCGATGACGTTCGCGGTGATGCCGCGCGCGCCCACCTCGCGGGTGACGGAGCGGGCCATGCCCACGAGCGCGGACTTCGACGACGAGTAGTTGACCTGGCCGGGGTTGCCCATGAGGCCCACGACCGAGCCGATGAGGACGATGCGGCCGAAGCGCTCGCGGATCATCGAGTTGACCGCGCGACGCACGCAGCGGAACGTGCCGGTGAGGTTGACGTCGATCACCTGCTCGAAGTCCTCGTCGCTCATGCGCATGAGGAGGCCGTCGCGGGTGATGCCGGCGTTGGCGACCAGCACGCGCACGCGGCCGTGCTGCGCCTCGAGCTCGTCGAACGCGGCGTTCACGGCGGCGGTGTCGGTGACGTCGGAGATCGCGCCGGTCACCCCCTCGGGGAGGTCGCCTCCGCGGTAGATGGTGGACACGGTGTCGCCGTTGGCCACGAAGGCCTCGGCGATCGACCGTCCGATGCCGCGCGCGGCACCGGTGACGAGGACGTGGCGGGTCATGGGGGCCACGCTAGCGGAGCCAGGGACCGATGCGCGAAAGCGCGGCACTAGCATCGTGCGGGTGACCACGCCCTCGCTCGCCTCGCGCATCCTGCGCGTCGTGGGCATCGTGATCCTCGCGCTCGCGGTGTGCGCAGTCGCGGTCCGGGCGGGCTTCTGGCAGCTCGGCAGGCACGAGGCGCGGTCCGCCGCGATCACGCTGTACGAGGCGAACGCCGCCGCAGATCCGGTGCCGCTGGCCGAGGCGGTGCCCGCGGGCTCCGCCGTCGGCGACGCCGAGTGGACGCGCGTGACCGTGGACGGCGAGTTCGAGCAGGGCTCGACGACGCTGCTGCGCAACCGCCCCGTCGACCGCGAGCGCACGTGGCACGTGCTCGCGTGGTTCGACACGGACGACGGGCGATCCCTGCTCGTCGACGCGGGCTGGGTGCCCATCCCCGACTCGGGCGAGCCCGACGGCGTGGTCCCCGACCTGCCGACGGGCGACGTGACCCTCGAGGTGGTGCTGCGCGCGGCCGAGGAGGACGACGGGCGGCGCGACGACGGCGCCACCCGCATCACCCCCGCGCAGATGCCCGCGCCCGACGCCGAGCCGATCGACGGCTACGGCATGGTGCAGCAGGTGTGCACCGCGTCCGGGTGCGAGGACGCGCTCGGCTCGCAGGTGCCGTTGCCGACGCTCAGCCTGGGCCCGCACCTCGCGTACACGTGGCAGTGGTTCGCCTTCGCCGTGATCGCCCCGGTAGCCGGCGTGCTGCTCGCGCGACGCGAGTGGCAGGCGACCGCCGGGGACGATGCGCCGGGTGGGGCTCCGCGCGAGCCCCGCGAGCCGCGCCGCCGGCGTCGCGCCGAGCCCACCGACGAGGAGATCGAGGACGCGCTCTAGGGTCGACGGAGCTACGCGAGGGAGATGAGCTCCCGGTAGGACTCGTTGTAGAGGTCCTCGACCGCGTCCGGCAGCAGCAGCACGCGCTCCGGCTCGAGCGCCTCGACGGCGCCCTCGTCGTGAGTCACCAGCACGACCGCGCCCTCGTAGGTGCGCAGGGCGCGCAGGATCTCAGCACGCGAGGCCGGGTCGAGGTTGTTGGTCGGCTCGTCGAGCAGCAGCACGTTGGCCTGCGACACGACCAGCGTCGCGAGCGCGAGGCGGGTCTTCTCGCCGCCCGAGAGGACCTTCGCGGGCTTGTACGCGTCGTCGCCGATGAAGAGGAACGAGCCGAGCACGTTGCGCACGGCGGTGTCGTCGAGGTCCGGCGCAGCGTGGCGCAGGTTCTCCAGCACCGTCGCGTTCATGTCGAGCGTGTCGTGCTCCTGGGCGTAGTAGCCGAGCTTGAGGCCGTGGCCGGGCTGCACCTCGCCGGTGTCGGGGTCCTCGACGCCGCCGAGCAGGCGCAGCAGCGTGGTCTTGCCGGCGCCGTTGAGGCCGAGCACGACCACGCGCGAGCCGCGGTCGATCGCGAGCTCGACGTCGGTGAAGACCTCGAGCGAGCCGTACGACTTCGACAGCTCGGCGGCGCGCAGCGGGGTCTTGCCGCACGGGGCGGGGGTCGGGAAGCGCAGCGCGGCCACGCGGTCCTGGACCCGCTCCCCCTCGACGCCCTGGAGCATGCGCTCGGCGCGCTTGGCCATGTTCTGCGCGGCGACGGCCTTGGTGGCGGTCGCCTTCATCTTGTTGGCCTGGGCCATCAGCGCGGCGGCCTTCTTCTCGGCGTTGTCGCGCTCGCGGCGGCGACGCTTCTCGTCGGTCTCGCGCTGGCGGAGGTAGAGGTCCCAGCCGAGCGCGTACTGGTCGAGCTCGCCGCGGTTGGCGTCGAGGTGGAACACGCGGGTGACGGAGGCGCGCAGCAGCTCGACGTCGTGCGAGATCACCACGAGGCCGCCGGGGAAGCTCGCGAGGAAGCCGCGCAGCCACACGATCGAGTCCGCGTCGAGGTGGTTGGTGGGCTCGTCGAGCAGCAGCGTCTCGGCGTCCGAGAAGAGGATGCGCGCGAGCTCGACGCGGCGGCGCTGGCCGCCGGACAGCGTGCCGAGCGGCTGCGACAGGATGCGCTCGTCGAGGCCGAGGTTCGCCGCGATGCGCTGCGCGTCGGACTCGGCGGCGTAGCCGCCCGCGGCGCGGAAGCGCTCCTCGATGCGCGGGTAGGCGTTCATCGCCTTCTCCATCACCTTCGGGTCGGGGCTCGCCATGCCCTCCTCGGCCTCACGCATCTTCGTGAGCAGCCCCGCGAGGTCGCGCACCGACAGGATGCGGTCGAGCGCCCGTTGCGTCGGCTCGCCCTCGCGCGGGTCCTGCGGCAGGTAGCCGATGCTGCCCTTGTGGGTGACCGAGCCGCCGGTGGGCTGGCCCTCGCCCGCGAGCAGGCGCGTCATGGTGGTCTTACCGGCGCCGTTGCGGCCCACGAGACCCACCCGGTCGCCGGGTCCGATCTGGAAGCTGGCGGGGTGCACGAGCACCCGGGCGCCGATCCGGATCTCCAGATCCTTGGCGATGATCACACGTTCTCCCTGCTGCCGATGCGGCCGTCATTGTGGTGTCCCCACAACGTTTCTGCACCCTCCACAGAACCCGGACCAGGGGACTTGGCGCGCGGGTAGGGTGACCGGCGTCCATTATCCCAGGGGGTCCCCATGGCTCGGAACCGCGGCCTCACCGGCCAGTCCATCGCGCTCGTCGCCGTCTTCGCCGGCCTCATCGCCGCCTCGACGCTCGTGCCCGAGGTCACGCTCATCGGAGGCGTGCCGCTCACGCTGCAGACGTTCGCGATCGTGCTGACCGGCCTGCTGCTCGGACCGTGGCGCGCACTCGCCGCGGTCTCGCTCTACCTGGTGCTCGGCCTCGTGGGCGCGCCGATCTTCGCCAACGGCGCCGCGGGCCTGGTCGTGCTGACCGGCCCGACGGGCGGCTACCTCATCGGCTTCGTGCTCGCCGCGACCGTCATCGGCGCGCTCGCGCAGCTCCTGGCCCGCCGGGGCGTCCTCGCGCGCCGCGGCACCGCGACGGCCTCCCTCATCGGCATCGGCCTGCTGTCGATCCCGCTGGTCTACGCGGTCGGCGTGCCGTGGCTCGTGTGGCGCACCGGAATGCCGATGCTGCCCACCGGCTGCTCGTCGATCACCGACATCGACTGCGTGTCGGGCCTGACCGTCGGCGTCCTGCCGTTCATCCCGGGCGACATCCTCAAGGTGGTCGTGGCGGGCATCGTCGCCGCCGCCATCCACCGCGCCTACCCGGGCCTGCTCGGCTCGGCGCGCCGCGCATCGTCCCGCGTCACGGACCCGGAGGACGAGGCCGCTCGCGCCACCGCGTAGCCGGCCTCATGCCGTCAGGAAGCCGGACGTCACCGCGACGTAGTCCTCGGGATGGCTGACATGCGGCACGTGGCCGGCGCTGTCAAAGGTGTGCAGGCGCGCGTGCGGCAGCGCCTCGGCGAGGACGTCGCAGATCGCGACGTACATCGGCGGCGTCTCGCCTCCGTAGGTCAACAGCAGCGGCCGGTCCAGCGACAGGAAGGGCTCGACGTCCATGCCGAGGACGGTGTCGGGGTCGCGGAGGTCGGCGAGGAAGGCCGGGGCGTGCTGCACGAACCGTGCCCGCGCCTCGGGCGGGAGCGACGCCCAGGTGCCGGGCCCGATCGCGGTGTCGACGAACAGCGCGGCCCCGCGCTCGTCCTCGCCGTCCTCGAGGAGGGCACGCACGGCCGCGTAGGCCTCCATCACGTTCGCGAGGACCTCGGCGTGCTCGTCACGGCCGGCGAGCGCGCCGAGCAGCGGCGGCTCGTGGGCGGCGACCCGCCGCACCAGCTCGGGACGCTCGACCGCGAGCGCCATGGCGACGACCGCCCCGTACGAGAAGCTCGCCACGTGCACCGGCCCCAGGTCGATCCTCTCGACGAGCTCGGCCAGGTCCGCGACGTCGCCGCGCACCGAGCGCTCCCCCGTCCCCGCCCCGCTGAGCCCGTGCGCGCGGCGGTCGTAGGCGACCACCCGGAACCTCGCGGCGAGTCCGGGCAGCGACTGCTCCCACGTGAGGGACTCGGTGAACCCGCCGTGGATCAGCACGAGCGGCTCGCCGTCGCCCGCCAGCTCGTAGTGCAGGTCCGTCCCGTCGCGCAGCGTGATCTCGGCCATGCGTGCCCCCCCCGTGGCTCCCTCCGATCGTCGCAGACGCGGCGGCGCGGCGGGCGATTTCGGCCCCGGAAGCGCACCGCTTACCCTTGACCCCATGATCGAGTTCAAGGACGCGGCCGTCGTCGCGCCCGATTCCGGGGTGCCGATCCTCGAGCCGACGACCCTCACGCTCACCGAGGACCGCATCAGCATCATCGGCGCCAACGGCTCCGGGAAGTCGACCCTCGCGCGTCTCATCAACGGCCTCGTGCTGCCCGTCGAGGGCTCGGTCGAGGTCGACGGCCTCGACACGCAGCGCCACGGCGCCCAGGTGCGGCGCAAGGTGGGCTACCTCTTCACCGACCCGTCCGCGCAGCTCATCATGCCGACGGCCATCGAGGACGTCGCGCTGTCGCTGCGCCGGCTCATCAAGAACCGCAAGGAGCGCGACGACGCGGCCATGTCGGCGTTGCGCGAGATCGGCCTCGCCGCGAAGGCGGACGTGTCCGTGAACGCGCTGTCGGGCGGCCAGCGGCAGCTCCTCGCGCTCGCGGGCGTGCTCGCGTGCACGCCGTCGATCGTGGTCGCCGACGAGCCGACCACGCTCCTCGACCTGCGCTGGCGCGCCCACGTGGGCGCGCTGCTCCGCTCGCTCCCCCTCCAGGTCATCGAGGTCACCCACGACCTCGACTCCGCCTCGCGCGCCGAGCGCACGCTGGTGGTGGACCTCGGCCGCGTCGTCTTCGACGGCGACCCCAAGGAGGCCGTCGCGGTGTACCGCGACCTCATGTTCGGACGCGCGAGCCAGGGCGCCACCGCGTGATCTCCCTGCTGGGCATCTACCGGCCGAAGCGCACGGCGCTGCACCTCGCGCCGGTGTGGTTCAAGATGCTCCTGCTCGTGGGGGTGTCGATCACCTCGATCGCGGTGTCCGACCCCGTCACCAGCATCGGCATCACGGCCGCGTGCCTGCTGCTGCTCGCGTCGACGCTGCCGCCGCTCAAGGCGACGCTCAAGGGCATGGGCGCGATCATCCTGATCGCGGCCCTCACCACCGTCTTCCAGGTGCTGCGCGGCGACTACGTCCGTGCCCTCGACCTCGCCGGCGACATCGTGTCCGTCGCGGCCCTCGCGCTCGCGGTCTCGAGCTCGACCTCGATGGGCGCGATGCTCGACTTCGTCACCACCCTCGCGCGCCCGCTGCGCTGGCTCCTGCCGCCGGAGAGCATCGGCGTGATGGTGTCGCTCACCCTGCGCGCCATCCCCGAGGCCGCCCAGATCCTCACCGAGTCACGGGTCGCGGCGCGGGCCCGCGGCATGGACCGCTCCCCGCGCGCGATCCTCATCCCCTCGGCCTCCCGCACGGTCGGCTTCGCGCTCCAGCTGGGCCAGGCGCTGCACGCGCGCGGCATCGCCGAGCACGGCCGGGCCGCGCGCATCGAACCACGCCAGGTGACGGAGGACGATGCGCCGCCTCCCGTGCTCGCCGAGCCGCCGGTGCGCGAGATGCCGCGCACCGAGGAGGAGGCGCCCGTGCGCCCCGGGTCCCGCCGCGAGCGCCGCCGCTAGCCCTCGTCGAGCATCCCGACGAGCCGCGTGGTCGTCGCCCAGTTGCGGATGGTCATGTCCTGGTAGACGGGCCTGCTCATCACGCGCGACATGCGGCTCTTCGTGCGCTGCGCGCTGAGCCGCCGGAAGTACACGACGCCCTCCCCCGCCCAGCCCGCGTCGACGCCCTCGCGCATGCTGAACTCGCCGAGCGCCTCCACCGCGTCCACCCCCGGCCGCAGGAACGCGACGTCGGAGTGGTACGTGTCCGGCTCCGTGCCGAAGCCCTCGGGCGCATCGTCCACCGCCGCGCGCATCGTCGCCGCCGACACCGCGACCACGATCGTGTCGACGTCGAACTCCTCGGCGAGGACGGCGACCATGAGGTCGGCGACGCCGGCCTCGTCGAGCGCGGGGGTGTCGAGCAGGACGTTGCCCGACTGGATGTAGGTGCGTGCGGGTACGTCCCGTGCCGCGAGCACCTCCCGCAGGCGGGCCATCGGCACGGGGTTCTTGCCGCCGACGTTGATGCCGCGGATCAGCGCGACGTGCGAGGTCATGGGCTCAGCCCCGCGGGAGGACGGTGAGCACGCGCACGATGTGCTCGCGGAACTCCTGCATGAAGGACGCCAGGAACGCCTCGATCTTCGGGTCGGTCACCTCGCCGTCCTCGGTCACGAGGCCCGGTGTGAAGGTGATGTAGGCCTCGGGCGCGGTCATCTGGCGCGCGTTGCAGAAGCTCAGCACGGCGCGCAGGCTCTGCTGGCCGACCGCGGTACCGATGCGCCCGGGCGAGGCGCCGATGACAGCGGCGGGCAGGTGGTGGAACGAGTTCTGGCGGGACGGCCGGGACGCCCAGTCGAGGGCGTTCTTGAGCCCGCCCGGGATGGACCGGTTGTACTCCGGGGTGACGAACAGCACCGCGTCCGCGGCGGCGATCGCCTCCTTGAGCGCGACGGCGGCGGGCGGGAAGTCGGCGTCGTAGTCGGGGCTGTAGAGCGGCAGGTCGCCGATCGGGATCTCGACGAACTCGAGGTCGTCCGGGGCGAGCCGGATGAGCGCCTTGCTCAGAAGCCGGTTGATCGAGCGGGACGACAGGCTGCCGATGAAGTATCCGACCGTGTAGACCATGGATGGGGCTCCTGGGGATCGCGGGACGGGGCCTCGACCATCGTCACCCTGTCCGGTGGCATCCGCAACGTGATCCGTGGTGGGCGAGTCACGGCTACGACGCGTGCCTCAGCGCATCACGGACGCGCGGAGACGCTCGAGCCACCGCGCAGCGACCGCAACGTGCTTGGGATAGGGGCCCGTCCACATCACCGCGAACGCCACGAAGGTGCAGAGACCGAACGCGACCAGGCCGAGCGCCAATTTGAACGATCTGCCGTCGCCAGGCGGGGCGAAAGCCGCCCAGAGGGCCAGCGGAATGCTGATCACTCCGGCCGTCGCAAGCCAACCCAGCGCGTAGTTTCGATGGTCGCGGGCGAGAGCACGGTGGACGTCGTCGGGCAAGGTGCGCGTGCCTGTGAACCGGCGGTACACGAAGAAGCCGCCGACCAGGACGAAGAATGCCGCGAGGATGGCCGTGGCGGCCATGGGGTCCATCCACGTCGCATTCCTGGCAGCGCTCACCACGATCGTGGCACGGAGGATCAACCACGCGCTGATACCGATCGCCGGCACTCCGAGCCTTCCCAGCGACCGGCGGATCGAGCTGTCTGTCGGCGAGGCACGGGCAGCCGCAAGGTACATCTCTCCGGCCTCATGAGGGCGACCGGTCGCCTTGAGGATGTCTGCGAGCAATGCCGCGGCGTCAGACATCTGGGGATCGAGCCGCAAGGCCTCGCGAAGGAGCGGCAATGCCTTCGGATACTTCCGGAGGGACGCATGCACGGCGCCGGCCGTGTAGTGCGCCAGGGCCGAATCCGGGTGGCGGTCGAGGAGCATGTCAGCGGTGACGACCGCCTGCTTCCTAGTGCTCCGCATCTGGATCTGGCAGATGGCGAGCACATGGAGGCATTCGAGCTGATCCGGTGCGAGCCGGACCGCCTCCTCGGCGGCGCTCAGCGCGCCCGCCTTGTTGCCCGCGCCGAGCAGGACAAGAGCATGCAAGCGATGTCCCCACTCGTCGTGGGGTCGCAACTCGATGGCGCGCTTGGCGGACTGCAGAGCGTGCTGGTGGTCACCTTCGGCGAGGAGCGCCTGGGTCTGCAGGCACCAGGCCTCAGGGGCGGTCGCGTTGTCAGCCATGGCGGGTGCGAGCGCCTCGATCGCGGCGCCATTGCGGCCGACGGCGATCAGGCTACGCGCCTGTTCGAGTGCTGCCCACGCGCTCATCAGAGCATCCGGCGCTTCTTCATGTAGGCGGCGAGCTCGTCGTACCGACCTCCCTGGTTGGAGAAGGTCACAACGTTGCGCGCGTCCTCGAGCCAGCTCGAGGTCGAGGGGCGGATGTGCTTGATCGCGCCCGCGAAGTCCGCCATCGTGATCATCCGTACCGTGCCGGTGGCGATCGAGTCCTCCAGCGCCAGCTCCGCTGCGCTGTCGCACAGGTGGGCCAGGTCGGCGCCGGAGAAGTGATCGGTCATCCGAACGATCTTGGGCACGTCGATCGACTCCAGCGGCCGGTCCCTCAGGTGGTACTCGAGGATCGAGCGGCGGGCCTCAGTGTCGGGCGGTCCTACCAGCAGCGTCCGGTCCAGGCGTCCCGGTCGCAGAAGCGCAGGGTCGATGTCCCACGGATGGTTGGTCGCGGCGAGGACGAAGACGCCCTCATTGTTCGACCTGACCGAATCCATCTCCGAGAGGAGCTGGTTGACAGTGCCCCGCATGGCCGGGTTCGCACTCAGGTTGGATCGCTTCTGCCCCAACGCATCGATCTCGTCGAGGAAGAGGACGCAGGGCGCGTTCGCGCGCGCTGTCTCGAAGACCTCCCGCAGATTGCGTTCGCTGGCCCCGAGCCACATGTCGAGCACGTCGGCGAGGGAGACGGCGTAGAACTTCGCGCCCAGCTCCCCGGCGATCGCCCTGGCGAGGAAGGTCTTCCCGCAGCCCGGCGGGCCGTACAGCAGCAGCCCTCCGTGGAGGCTACGACCGTACAGTTTGCCCAGCTCGGGATTCCGCATGGGGGTCAGCAAAGCGAGGTCGAGACGGCGCTTGACGTCCGCCATGCCCCCCACGTCGTCGAGCCGGATATCGGAGTCCACCGCATCCGCGTCGCCCGCGCGGTCGTCGCCGTCGATGTCCTCGGACCCCGTCACGAAGACCGGCGGCACGAGATCGGCCACCTCTCCTTCCCGTGCGCTCCAGTCGAACTCCGCCTCCCGCGCCGACACCGGACGCCGAAGCGCCTCCGTCGCCGTGGACAGGAGCCGCAGGGCGTCCGCGTTGTCCGGATCCAACGCGAGGACCTCGGCGCAGAGGCCCGCGGCCCTGGCCGGCGCGTCGTGGTCGAGCATCACCGAGGCGACGTGAAGCCGGAGAGGCACGTCGTGCGGGCTCGCCTCGAGCGCTGCCATCAGGCTGGATACGAACGGCGGCCACGCTTCGTCGGGCATTCGAACTCCTCCGGTTACTTGCCGCGAGCCAAAGTACCAGGCGTCGAGGGAGAGACGGCCGAGGCGAGCTCTGTGACGCGTCGCACCACAGTCCGGCGCTGTTCCGTCCGCGTGGGCCCGACCCCGCGGCGCCCCCAACAACGCCGAGAGCCTCCCTCCCCGTCAGGGGAAGGAGGCTCTCGTGACGATGCGGCTCAGACGTTGAAGCCGAGCGCCCTCAGCTGCTCGCGGCCGTCGTCGGTGATCTTGTCCGGGCCCCACGGCGGCATCCACACCCAGTTGATGCGGAAGCCGTCGACCAGGCCGGCGAGGGCCTGCGACGTCTGGTCCTCGATCACGTCGGTCAGCGGGCACGCCGCGGACGTCAGCGTCATGTCGATCACCGCGTGGCGGTTCTCGTCGAGCATGACGCCGTAGACGAGGCCGAGGTCGACGACGTTGATGCCGAGCTCGGGGTCGATGACGTCGCGCAGCGCCTCCTCGACGTCAGCGGCGTTGGCAGGAGCCTTGGTCTCCTCGGTCATGCCTCTCCTCCTTCGACGGCGGCACCGGACGATGCGGTGCGCGCCTGGATGAGCGCGTCCCTGAAGGCCATCCAGCCCAGCAGGGCGCACTTGATGCGTGCAGGATACTTGCCCACCCCGACGAACGCGGTCGCGTCGCCCAGCAGGTCCTCGCGCTCCTCGTCGAGGTGCTCGCCCTTCGACTGCATGAGCGCGCGGAACGCCTCGTAGATCTCGTCGGCGGTGTCGAGGGACTCGCCCTCGACCAGCTCGGACAGGACCGAGATCGAGGCCTGGGAGATCGAGCAGCCGTGGCCCTCCCACGCGATGGCCGCGACGGTGTCGCCGTCGACGCCCACGCGCATCGTGACCTCGTCGCCGCAGGTGGGGTTGACCTGGTGCGACTCACCGCGGCCGGCCGCGGTGAGGTCGACGAGGCCGCGGCCGTGGCCCTCGCGGGCGTGGTCCATGATGACCTGCTGGTACATCGCCTCAAGGCTCATACGGTGACTCCGAAGAACTCGCGGACTCCCGCCAGCGCCTCGACGAAGGCGTGGGCGTCGTCCTCGGTGGTGTAGACGTGGGCCGAGGCGCGGGTCGAGCCCGTCAGCCCCAGACGCCGGTGCAGCGGCTGCGCGCAGTGGTGACCGACGCGCGCGGCGATGCCGCGATCGTCGAGCACCTGCCCGACGTCGTGCGTGTGGACCCCCTCGACGGCGACCGCGGCGAGGCCGAGGACGTCGAAGCGCGTGGGATCGCCGACCGGGCCGATGAGCCGCACGCCGGGCAGCGCCGCGGCCCCCTCGCGCAGGATCTGCGCGATGCGGGCCTCGTGGCGGGCGACGTTCTCCATCCCGAGGTCCATGAGGTACCGCGCCGCGGCGCCCATCCCGACCGCCTGCGCGACGGGCTGGGTGCCGGGCTCGAAGCGCGTGGGCGCGTCGAGCCACGTCGTGGTCTCCATGGTGACGATCGCGATCGCCCCGCCGCCGAAGACCGACGGCGGCAGCGCGTCGAGCAACTCCTTGCGGCCCCACAGCGCGCCCACCCCGGTGGGCCCGAGCATCTTGTGCCCGGAGAACGCCATAAGGTCCACGCCGAGCTGGGCGACGTCGACGGGGATGTGCGGCACCGACTGGCAGCCGTCGAGCACGGCGAGCGCGCCGACCTCGTGCGCGCGGCGCACGATCGGCTCGACGTCCGTGATGACGCCCGTGACGTTGCTCGCGTGCGTGAACGCGACGACCTTGGTGGCCTCGGTGATGATCTCGGACAGGCCGTCCAGGATCAGCTCCCCCGCATCGTCCACCGGGATCCACGCGAGCTCGGCGCCCGTGCGGGCGGCGAGCTGCTGCCACGGGATGAGGTTGGCGTGGTGCTCGAGCTCCGTGACGACGATGCGGTCGCCGGGGCCGACGCGGAAGCGCTCGGCCTCGGCGCCGCCGGCGCCGAGCGACGCCTGCAGCATGCCGTTCGCGACCAGGTTGAGCGCCGCGGTCGCCCCGGACGTCCACACGACCTCGTCGGCCGATGCGCCGATCAGCTCGGCGACGGACGCCCGCGCGGTCTCGAACGCATCGGTCGCCTCCTCCGCGAGCAGGTGCGCGCCGCGCGCGACGGCACCGTTGTGCTCACGGGAGAAGGCGGCCTCGGCCTCGAGCACGGCGAGCGGCCGCTGCGCGGTCGCGCCGGAGTCGAGGTACACGAGCGGCCTCCCGTTCCTCACCGTGCGGGTGAGGATCGGGAAGTCGCCGCGCAGGTCGGGGAGCATGCTCAGGCGTTCGCCAGGTAGCGGTCGTAGCCCTCGGCCTCGAGACGCTCGGCGAGCTCGGGGCCGCCCTGCTCGGCCACACGGCCGTTGACGAACACGTGCACGAAGTCCGGCTTGATGTAGCGGAGGATGCGCGTGTAGTGCGTGATGAGCATGACGCCCAGGCCGGTGTTCTCCTTGGCGCGGTTGACGCCCTCGGAGACGATGCGCAGCGCGTCGACGTCGAGGCCCGAGTCGGTCTCGTCGAGGATCGAGATCTTGGGCTGGAGGAGCTCCATCTGGAGGATCTCGTGGCGCTTCTTCTCACCGCCCGAGAAGCCCTCGTTGACGCCGCGCTCACCGAACGACGGGTCCATGCGCAGGTTCTCCATCGCGCCCTTGACCTCCTTGACCCACGTGCGGAGCTTGGGGGCCTCGCCGTCGATCGCGGTCTTCGCGGTGCGGAGGAAGTTCGACACGGACACGCCGGGCACCTCGACCGGGTACTGCATCGCGAGGAACAGGCCCGCCTTGGCGCGCTCGTCGACGCTCATCTCGAGGACGTCCTCGCCGTCGAGCGTGACCGAGCCCTCGGTGATCTCGTACTTGGGGTGGCCGGCGATCGAGTAGGCGAGCGTCGACTTGCCCGAGCCGTTCGGGCCCATGATGGCGTGGGTCTCACCGGAGTTGATGGTGAGGTCGACGCCCTTGAGGATCTCCTTCGTCCCCTCGGGGGTCTCGACGGTGACGTGGAGGTTGCGGATCTCCAGGGTGCTCATGCGTTCTCCTTCAGGGAATTCTTGGGGGCGTCGACGTCGACGAGCACACGCTCGCCGTCGACGCGGGTCGGGTAGGTCTTCACGGGGGTGATGGCGGGGAGCTCGTCGGGCTCGCCGGTACGGACGTCGAAGCGCGAGCCATGGGCCCAGCACTCGACGTGGCAGCCGTCGACGTCGCCCTCGGAGAGGGACACCTCTCCATGGGTGCAGAGGTCGTCGATCGCGTAGAAGTCGCCGTCATCCGCGCGCACGATCGCGACGGGGATGTCGGAACCGTCCGCGAGCGTGAGCTCCGCGAGCATCGCGGAGCCCGGCTCGAGGTCGGCGACCATGCACGCGAGCTGCTCACTCATGCTCGAGCTCCTCCTCGACGTGAGCGATCTCGAGGTCGATCTGGCGCATGAGGGACTCCTCGACCGCGGGCACGCCGATCTCGTGGATGAGGTCGGCGAAGAAGCCGCGGACCACGAGCTTGCGGGCCTGCTCCTCCGAGATGCCGCGCGAGCGCAGGTAGAACATCTGCTCCTCGTCGAAGCGGCCGGTCGCGGACGCGTGGCCCGCGCCCTCGATCTCGCCGGTCTCGATCTCGAGGTTCGGGACCGAGTCCGCGCGCGCGCCGTCCGTGAGGACGAGGTTGCGGTTGAGCTCGTACGTGTCGGTGCCCTCGGCCGCGGCGCGGATGAGGACGTCGCCGATCCACACCGAGTGGGCCGTCTTGCCCGCGAGCGCACCCTTGTAGGTGACGCGCGACGTGCACTTCGGGACGGCGTGGTCGACGAAGAGCTGGTGCTCCTGGTGCTGGCCCGAGTCCGCGAAGTAGAGGCCGAACAGGTCGACGCTCGCGCCCTCGCCCGCGAACGCGGCCGAGGTGTTGAGGCGCACGACCTTGCCGCCGAGCGTCACGACCGTGCCGCGCAGGCGCGCGTCGCGGCCGAGGCGTGCGAGCACCTCGCCGGCGTGGATCGCGTCCTCGTCCCACTGCTGCAGCAGCACGAGGTTGAGGCCCGCGTTGTCCTTGAGGTCGATCGAGACGAGCTCGGAGTAGCGCGCGGTGCCGGTGCGGTTGATGACCACGGTCGCCTCGGCGCTCTGGCCGAGCTCGACGAGCAGGTGGCCGCGCACGTCGCCGCCGACGCCGTTGAGGTCGATGGTGATGGGCTCCTCGACCACGGTGTTCGCCGCGATCGTGAGCGCCATCGCGCCGCCGGCGTGCTTGACGGCGATGGCCGACGCGCGGTCGCCGGGCTCGCGCACGGTGCGCTCGCGCGCCTCGTCCGCGGGCACCTCCGCGAGCGTCACGCCAGCGGGCAGCTCGCTGGTGGTCCACTCGAGGTGGCCGTCGGCCGCCTCGTCCGCGAACAGCGGCCGGAGGTCGCGCACCGGCGAGAAGCGCCAGTTCTCCTCGCGGCCCGTCGGCACGGGGAAGGCGTCGACGTCGAAGGAGACGACGCGGTCCGCGCGCGACTTGTCGGGGATGACGCCGTGCGAGTGCGCGGTGTCAGCGGTGGCCTGGGTGTGATCGGTGACGGTCAACCGACGGATCCTTCCATCTGGAGCTCGATGAGGCGGTTGAGCTCGAGCGCGTACTCCATGGGCAGCTCGCGCGCGATGGGCTCGACGAACCCGCGCACGATCATGGCCATGGCCTCCGACTCCTCGAGGCCTCGGGACATGAGGTAGAACAGCTGGTCCTCGGACACCTTCGAGACGGAGGCCTCGTGGCCCATGTGGACGTCGTCCTCGCGGACGTCGACGTACGGGTAGGTGTCGGACCGCGAGATCTGGTCGACGAGCAGGGCGTCGCACAGCACGTTCGACTTCGAGTTCTTGGCACCCTCGAGGACCTGGACCAGGCCGCGGTACGAGGTGCGGCCGCCGCCACGGGCGACGGACTTCGAGATGATCGAGGACGACGTGTTGGGGGCGGCGTGCACCATCTTGGCGCCGGCGTCCTGGTGCTGGCCCTCGCCCGCGAAGGCGATCGACAGGGTCTCGCCACGGGCGTGCTCGCCGAGCATGAAGATCGCCGGGTACTTCATGGTGACCTTCGAGCCGATGTTGCCGTCGACCCACTCCATGGTGGCGCCCTCGGCCGCGGTCGCGCGCTTGGTGACGAGGTTGTACACGTTGTTCGACCAGTTCTGGATGGTCGTGTAGCGCACGCGGGCGTTCTTCTTCACGATGATCTCGACGACGGCCGAGTGCAGCGAGTCGCTCGAGTAGATCGGCGCGGTGCAGCCCTCGACGTAGTGCACGTACGAGCCCTCGTCCGCGATGATCAGCGTGCGCTCGAACTGGCCCATGTTCTCCGTGTTGATGCGGAAGTAGGCCTGGAGCGGGATCTCCACGTGGACACCCGGCGGGACGTAGACGAACGAGCCGCCCGACCACACGGCCGTGTTGAGCGCCGCGAACTTGTTGTCGCCGGTGGGGATGACGGTGCCGAAGTACTCCTCGAACAGCTCCGGGTGCTCCTTGAGCGCGGTGTCGGTGTCGAGGAAGATGACGCCCTGCTCCTCCAGGTCCTCGCGGATCTGGTGGTAGACGACCTCGGACTCGTACTGCGCGGCGACGCCCGCGACGAGGCGCTGCTTCTCCGCCTCCGGGATGCCGAGCTTGTCGTACGTCTCCTTGATGTCCTCGGGCAGGTCCTCCCACGAGGTCGCCTGCTTCTCGGTGGAGCGCACGAAGTACTTGATGTTGTCGAAGTCGATGCCGGTGAGGTCGGAGCCCCAGTTCGGCAGCGGCTTCTTGCCGAAGAGCTTCAGGCCCTTGAGACGCGTCTCCAGCATCCACTCGGGCTCGTTCTTCAGCGCCGAGATCTCACGGACGACGTCCTCGTTGAGGCCGCGCTTGGCAAGCGCGCCGGCCTCATCCGAGTCGTGCCATCCGAACTGGTAGTTGCCGATCGAGGCGATGGCCTCGTCCTGCGTCATGGGCTCGGTCGGAGCACTCATGCTCATCCTTCCTTACGGGTGGGGGTGGCGAGCGGGATCGTGGTGGTGCAGACATGCGCGCCGCCCGCGAGGGTCGACAGCCGCTGCACGTGCACGTCGAGGATCCTCGAGAACGCGCGGGCCTCGGCCTCGCACCACTCGGGGGTCCTCTCCGCGATGGACTGGACGGGGCAATGCCCCTGGCACAGCTGGACGGTGATGCCGCCGGGGCCCGGGCGGACCGAGGCGGCGAAGCCGCGCTCGCCGAGCGCGGCGGCGAGATCGTCGACCTTGCGCGCCAGGGGCGCGTCGGGGTCGACGCACGACGACACGGCGTCCTCGAGCTCCTTGGCCTTGGCCTCGACGAAGGCCTCGAGACCGCCGGAGTCGCGCAGCGCGGACATCGCGTCGACGGCGACGTCCCGGTACGCGGAGGCGAGGGCCCGCTGGCCCTCGTTGGTGGCGACGAACGAGCGCGCGGGGCGGCCGCGGCCGCGCACCTGCTGGCCCGGGGGCTCGTGGTCGACGATGTAGCCCGAGTCCTCGAGCGAGGACAGGTGGCGTCGCACGCCGGCCGGCGTGACGCCGAGCTCGGTCGCCAGCGCGGCGGCCGTGATGGGGCCCGCGGTGGCGATGAGGCTGAGGACTCGATCGCGCGTGGTGTCGGCGTGCATCCGGGCTCCTCTCGTGCTGTCGTGCCGCGGGCAGCATCGGCCGCGGGTCAATTAAGAAACATTTTGATTCATTAAATTCTAGCCCGCAAGCAAGGGGTGCCTAACCACCTTCGGGGCGCGCGGGGACGATGCGGGGCACCCCTTCCACAACGCGCGCGACCGCGGTTCTGTGCCCGCCGGGCCCGTGCATCGTGCCCGCCCGGGCGACCGGGGCATCGTGCCCGCGCGCCTAGGATTGTCGCGTGTCGAGCACCACCGAGCAGAACCCGTCCGCCCCCTCCCCCGCGCCCACCGGCCGCGGCTACCGCATCGCGCGCGGCCTCACGCTGGCCAACATCGCGACGCAGGCGGGCATCATCGTCACCGGCGGCGCGGTCCGCCTCACCGGTTCGGGCCTCGGCTGCTCGACCTGGCCGCAGTGCGAGCCCGGCGAGTTCACGCCGACGCTGCACGAGGCGACGTCGATCCACCCGTACATCGAGTTCGGCAACCGCACGCTGACCTTCCTGCTGCTCGTCGTCGCGGTCGCCATGGCCGTGGCGGTGTGGCGCACGCGCCCCGAGCTCAAGTGGTGGGGCCTCGTTCCGGCGCTCGGCGTCGTAGGCCAGGCCGTCCTGGGCGGCATCACGGTGCTCGTCGAGCTCCACCCCCTGGTGGTGGCGCCCCACATGCTGCTGAGCCTCGCGCTCGTCTGGTACTCCGTCCGCTTCGCGCTCCGCTATCGCGGTGCGCGCGGCCGCATCGGCGGTCCGCTGAAGGTCGAGCGGTGGGTCTCCGCCGGGCTGCTCGTCGTGCTGCTCGTCATCGGCGCGCTCACCACGGGCGCCGGCCCGCACTCCGGCGACGCCGACGCGACGGAGCGCCTCGCGCTCGACCCCGTGATGGTCGCGAAGGCGCACGCGATGACCGTGTGGGCCTTCGTGGCCCTGCTCGCGTGGATCGGCTGGCGGATCCGCCGCGACCGCAGCGCGGGCGCGCGCGACGAGGCGCGCCTGTCGTACTGGGTGCTCGTGGGCGTGACGCTCGCGCAGGGCCTCATCGGCTACGTCCAGTACTTCCTCGGCCTGCCCGCGCTGATCGTCGGCTTCCACCTGTTCGGCGCGGCCGTGCTCACCGCCGCGCACTCGGCCTTCTTCCGGCTCACCGCGCGCGAGACCGTGGAGGCCTGACATGGCCGAGGTGACGCTCGCGCACGTCGAGGACGCCGCGCGGGTGCTCGCCGGCGTCGCGCAGCACACGCCGGTCGACCAGGCCACGCTGCTCACCGACCTGCTGGGCGTGCCGACGCACATGAAGCTCGAGAACCTCCAGCGCACGGGCTCGTTCAAGCTGCGCGGCGCGACCTACCGCCTGTCGCGCCTGACGCCCGAGGAGCGCGCCCGCGGCGTGGTCGCGGCCTCCGCTGGCAACCACGCGCAGGGCGTGGCCTTCGCGGCGCAGCAGCTGGGCGTCGACGCGACCATCTTCATGCCGCTCGGCGCGCCCGTGCCCAAGCTCCTCGCGACCAAGGGCTACGGCGCCACGGTCGCCACCGACGGCGCGACCGTCGAGGAGTGCCTCGCGCTCGCCGCGGAGCACGCCGAGCGCACCGGCGCGGTGATGATCCACCCGTTCGACCACCCCGACGTGATCGCGGGCCAGGGCACGATCGGCCTCGAGATCCTCGCCGACGTGCCCGACGTGCAGACGATCGTCGTGCCCATCGGCGGCGGCGGCCTCATCGCGGGCGTCGCGGTGGCCGCGAAGGCCGTGGCCGCGCTCCAGGGCCGCGAGATCCGCATCGTGGGCGTGCAGGCGTCCGCCACCGCGGCCTTCCCGCCGTCGCTCGAGGCCGGGCACCCGGTCACGATCGAGCGCGGCGGCACCATCGCGGACGGGATCGCGGTGGTCCGGCCCGGCGAGCACACCTTCCCGATCGTGCAGGAGCTGGTCGACGAGGTCGTCACGGTCGACGAGGACCTCCTCGCGCGCGCCGTCCTCACGCTGCTCGAGCGCACCAAGCTCGTCGTGGAGCCCGCGGGCGCGGCCTCCGTCGCCGCGATCCTCGGCGGGCTCATCGCGCCGACCGGGCCCACCGTGGCGCTCCTCTCGGGCGGCAACATCGACCCGCTGCTGCTCCAGCGCATCGTCGCCCACGGCCTGGTCGCCTCGGGCCGCTACATGACGCTGCGGATCCCGCTGCCCGACCGCCCGGGCCAGCTCGCGCGCGTCGCGGAGCTGCTCGCGGGCGTGGGCGCCAACGTCATCGAGGTGCTGCACACGCGCCACGACCTCGGCCTCACGCTCAACGACGTGGTGCTGCAGGTCAGCGTGGAGACGCGCGGGCCCAACCACCAGGGCGAGGTGCTCGAGGCGCTCCGCGCGGCGGGGTTCGCCCCCACGGTCGCCAGCTAGCGCCCCGCGGTACGCGCGCTCCTCCACACAGTTCCGGCGCTGATCCACCGAGACGCGTCATGTGACCGGGCACATGCCCTGAATCACGGTTCGAGGGCGCTCCCGTGTGTGGAGGAGCGTCCGCGCGGCGACGGTCAGTCGAGCAGCGACGGCGGGCGGCGCCACGGCGCATCGGCCGGGCGCAGCGTCTGCCACCCCGACCGGCGCGCCCCGTCGAGCGCGAGCGCGCCCACGACGAGCGACGGGCTCTGCGCCACGCCGGCCCAGACGGAGGCGAGGATCTCGTCGAGCGGGACCCAGCGGCCCTCCATGTCCCGCTCCTCCTCGTGACGCTCGAAGCGCTCGGCCTCGGGCACCGCGGTGATGTCGCGGGCGAGGAACATGCGGATGCCCTCGGACGAGCCGCCGGGCGACGTCAGGAAGTCGACGAGCGTGTCCCACCGGCCGGCCCGCAAGTCCGCCTCCTCGAACAGCTCGCGCGCGGCCGCCTCGACGGGCGGCTCGTCGCGCAGGTCGAGGAGGCCGGCGGGCGGCTCCCAGGTCTCGGCGCGCACCGCGTGGCGGTACTGCCGGACCAGGAAGACCCGCTCGGCCTCGTCCATGGCCATGACGCCCACGGCGCCCGTGTGGTGGATGTAGTCCCGCTGGACCTGGCCGGACTCCCCCAGGTCGACGCGGTCGGTGCGCACGTCCCACACCTTGCCCTGGTAGGCGAGGCGCGACTCGACGACCGGCCGTCCGCCGGGGACGTCCTCGATCATCAGACGGTCGCGGCGTCCGCGGGGGCCGAGGCCTCCTCCTGGCGGGCGATCGCCGCGCCGATGAGGCCCGCGAACAGCGGGTGCGCCTTGGTCGGGCGCGACAGGAACTCGGGGTGCGCCTGCGTCGACACGTAGTACGGGTGGGTGTCGCGCGGGAGCTCGACGAACTCGACGAGCGAGCGGTCGGGGCTCTCGCCCGAGACGACCAGGCCGGCCTCCTCGAGCTGCGCGCGGTACGCGTTGTTGACCTCGTAGCGGTGACGGTGACGCTCGCCCACGGTCGTGGCGCCGTACGTCTCGGCGACCACCGAGCCCTCCTTGAGGAGCGCGGGGTACTCGCCCAGGCGCATCGTGCCGCCCAGGTCGCCCTTGCCCTCGACGATCTCGAGCTGCTCCTCCATGGTGGCGACCACGGGGTGGTGCGTGTCGGGGTCGAACTCGGAGCTCGAGGCGCCCTCGAGGCCGAGCACGTTGCGGGCGTACTCCATCACCATCGTCTGGAGGCCGAGGCAGATGCCGAGCGTGGGCACCTTGTTCTCGCGGGCCCAGCGCAGCGCGCCGATCTTGCCGTCCACGCCGCGCACGCCGAAGCCGCCCGGCACGAGCACGGCGTCGACGCCGCCGAGGGCCTCCTGGGCGCCCTGCGGGGTCTGGCAGCGGTCGGACGCGACCCAGCGGATGCGGACGCGCGTGTTGTGGTGGAAGCCGCCGGCGCGCAGCGCCTCGGTCACCGACAGGTACGCGTCGGGCAGGTCGATGTACTTGCCGACCAGCGCGATCTCCGCCTCCTTGGCGGGCTTGTGCACGCGCTTGAGGACGTCGTTCCAGGCGCCCCACTCGACGTCGTGGAACGGCAGGTCGAGGCGGCGCACCACGTAGGCGTCCAGGCCCTCGGCGTGCAGCACCTTGGGGATGTCGTAGATGCTCGGCGCGTCGACCGCGTTGACCACGGCGGCGGGCTCGACGTCGCACATGAGCGCGACCTTGTTCTTGACCGACGTGGGCACCTCGCGGTCGGAGCGCAGCACGAGCGCGTCGGGCTGGATGCCGATCGAGCGCAGCGCGGCCACGGAGTGCTGGGTGGGCTTGGTCTTCTGCTCGCCCGAGGGGCCGATGTACGGCACCAGCGAGACGTGGAGGAAGAAGACGTTGTCGCGGCCCACGTCGTGGCGGACCTGGCGCGCGGCCTCGAGGAACGGCTGCGACTCGATGTCGCCGACGGTGCCGCCGATCTCGGTGATGATCACGTCGACGTTCGGGCCGGCCTGCTGACGCATGCGGCGCTTGATCTCGTCGGTGATGTGCGGGATCACCTGGACGGTGTCGCCCAGGTACTCGCCGCGGCGCTCCTTGGCGATGACCTGCGAGTACACCTGGCCCGTGGTGACGTTCGACGCCGCGGAGAGCTCCACGTCGAGGAAGCGCTCGTAGTGGCCGATGTCCAGGTCGGTCTCGGCGCCGTCGTCGGTGACGAAGACCTCGCCGTGCTGGAAGGGGTTCATGGTGCCCGGATCCACGTTGAGGTAGGGATCGAGCTTCTGCATCGTCACGCGCAGGCCGCGCGAGCGGAGAAGGCGACCGAGGCTCGAGGCCGTCAGTCCCTTCCCGAGGGAGGACACGACGCCTCCGGTGACGAAGATCTGACGGGTGACATGGTCCGTGCCGGACGAGAATCGCGTTCGCTCCACGGGCTTCAACTCTAACAGCCGAGAGTCCCGGGTGCGTCCTAGGAAACGCCCAGAACTGCGGGGACGTCGCCGTCGCCGTAGTGCGGGAGGATCCCGGCGAGCGTCTCGGACACGGTCGCGACGGCCGTCACCGAGCCCAGCGTCCAGTCGGACGATGCGACGGTCGCCACATCGTCACGCCTGGTCTGGGCGGTGATGGCGGCGGGAGCACCGACCACCGTGACCGGCGCGTCGTAGGCCGCGAAGGCGTCCGCCAGCGCGGCCGTCGCGTCCTTCCGGCCGGCGACCAGAAGAATCGCGTCCGCGCGCGTCGCGGCGTCGCCCTCGGCGAGATCCGCCTGCGCGAGGAGGTCCCACAGCACCGCGCCGCGGTCCGTGCCGGCGTCGCCGACGTCGCCCCTGTCGGCGCCGGTGGGCGCCGTGCCGGTGGCCCCCTGCACGAAGGCGTGCGCCAGGACGGCGGCGGGATCCGCGGTGTCGACGCCGACCAGCGAGGAGGAGACCTGCTCGGCGAGGGCGGCGCGGAACTCGGAGGTGGCGTCGTCGTCCCACGCGTCGCCGAGAGCGACCGCGCCGGCCTCCTCGGCGCCGGCGAGGGGCAGGCGGGACTCGAGCGCCTCCACGACGTCGGCCGGGGCGCCGGGCGCCGCGACCACGACGACCGCGGTGCCGGGCAGCAGGTCGATGAGCAGCGTGGGCGCGGTGGTGTCGACGTAGCCGGCAGCGGTCGCGGCGCGCGTCTCGGCGTCGTCGGCGCGCTCCTGCTGCGACGCGACCTCGGCTTCGAGCGTGTCGATGCGGTCGCCGGTCTCGCCGAGCAGGGCCGCGCGCAGCGGTCCGGAGCCGAGCACGACGCCGGTGGCGAGGACCGCGATGCCGGCGGCGGTCGAGACGAGCCGGGTGCGCGCGTCGCTCATCGCCCGCCGCCCACCGTGTCGGACAGCCACTGCCAGGCCGAGGCCAGCGCATCGTGCCCCTCGGGGGTGCCCCACGCGGCGAGCACGAGCGCGCCGGCCGCCAGGCCGAGCGCGCCCCACGCCGTCCACGCGCTGTAGCGGTGGCGGTAGAGCGCGGGCAGCGCGCCCGCGTCGACCACGCTGCCGCTCGCGACCAGGCGTGACAGCAGCGCGCCCGCACCCGCGGTCGAGCGGTCCTCGACGTAGTCGAGCAGCCCGTCGCGGGCGCCGGCGACGACGACCACCGAGGCGCCCGCGGCGTGCGCCGCGAGGAGCGCCACGTCCTCGCTCGCGAGGCGCGCCTCGCACGCGTCGTGGCTCAGGCCGATCGCCTGCGCGCGGGCGACGCCCGCGTCGCGGCCCACCGGGTCGTGGACGATCACCTGGGCGGCGCGCCGCAGCACGTCCTCGCCCACGGCGGCGATGTCGCCGAGCACGATGCGCGGCATCAGGCCGGCGGCCCTCGCGGCGTCCGCCCCCTCGCCCACGCCGATGACGACGGGGCGGCGCTCGCGCGCGAAGCGGGCAAGCACCTCGTCGCCGCCGGTGAAGCGGGGCGTGACGACCACGACGGGGCGGCCGTCGACGGGCAGGCGCAGCTCGGGCAGGCCGATGCCGTCGAGCAGCAGGTCGGCGTCCCGGTTGAGCAGGTCGAGCGCGGTCGCGGTGTACGACGCGACGTGCACATGGAGGTCCTCGTCGGCGACGCGGATGCGGTGCTCGACGTCCTCGAGGCTGAGGCGCGTGCCGTCGTCGAGGACCCGGGAGCCGGCGGCGACCCGCGCCCCGTCGACCGTCACGGCGGCGCCGTCGCGGATCGCGAGGACCTCGGAGCCGGCGGACTCGACGACCGGGATGCCCGCCTCGAGCAGCACCAGCGCACCGGTGGTGGGCAGGCGGCCCGACAGGCACGGCTGGGCGTTGACGACGGCGGCCGGGCGGCGCGCGGCGAGGGCCGCGGCGGCGCGCTTGTCGAGGTCGAGCGCGTCCACGATCGCGACGTCCCCGGGCTGCAGGCGACGCGCCAGCGCGAGCGGCGACGAGTCGACCCGCGCGGGGCCCGAGACGGCGGTGATGGCGGCGGTCATGGCGGCTATGGTGCCACGCGCGAGGCCTCCAGCAGCTCACGTGCGTGGGCGAGTGCGGTCTTCGATCCCTCGTGGCCCGACAGGAGGCGCGCGAGCTCCTCGACGCGGTCCTCCCCCGCCACCTCGTGGACCTGCGACCGCGTGACGCTGCCGTCGGTCGCCTTGGCCACGACGACGTGCCGGTCGGCGTGCGCCGCGACCTGCGCGAGGTGCGTGACGACGAGCACCTGGTGCGTGCGCGCGAGCTCGGCGAGCCGGCGCCCCACGGCGATCGCGGCCTTGCCGCCCACGCCCGCGTCGACCTCGTCGAACACGAACGTGTGGCCGGGCGTGACCGCGTGCCGGGCGAGCGACACCTCGATCGCGAGCATGATGCGCGACAGCTCGCCGCCGGACGCGGCCTGCGCGACGGGACGATGCGGGGCGCCGGGGTGCGAGGCGAGGGTCATCTCGACCTCGTCGGCGCCGGTCGCGCGCGGCTCGACCGCGCGCAGACCCACGAGGAAGTGGGCGTCGGGCATCGCGAGTCCGTCGAGCTCGGCGTCGACGTCGGCGGAGAGCCGCTCGGCGGCCGCGCGGCGGCTCGCGGACAGCTCCGCGGCGGCGCGCTCGACCTCGGCGTGCGCGGCCGCCTCGGCCTCGCGGCGTGCCGCGAGGGTCTCGTCCCACGTGTCGTCCTGGAGCACGGCCTCGGCGGCGCGGTCGCGGTAGGCGAGGACGCCGTCGAGGTCCGCGCCGATGCGCCGCATGAGCGCGTTGAGGTCCGCGCGGCGGGCCTGGAGCTGCTCGAGGCGGGCGGGGTCGGCGTCCATCCGGTCGAGGTACGACGCGAGCTCGTGCGCGATGTCCGCCGCGGAGTAGGCGACGTCCGCGAGCCGCCTCTCGAGCTCCTCGAGCGCGGGGTCGTGGCGCGCGGCGTCGCCGAGGGCGCGCCGGGCGGCGTCGGCGGCGACCACGAGCGTGATCTCGGCCTCGCCGTCGATGGCCTCGCGGGCCCCCGCGACGCCGGCGCGCACCGCCTCGGAGTGCTGGAGCACCTCGAGCTGCGCGGCCAGGGCGGCGTCCTCTCCCGGCTCGGGGGCGACCGCGTCGATCGCGTCGAGGTCGTCGCGCATGCGGGCCGCCTCGAGCCGCGCCGCCTCGGCGCCGGACTCCATCTCCTCGAGCCGCGTCCGGGCCTCGCGCCACGCCTCCCATGCGGCGGCGTACGCGGCGAGCAACGCATCGTGCCCCGCGAAGCCGTCGAGGATCGCGCGCTGCTCGGCTGTGGACCGCAGGCGGGCCTGGTCGCTCTGGCCGTGCACGGTGACCCAGTGCTCGGCGACCTCGGCGAGGACGGCCTGCGGGACGGTGCGGCCGCCCACGACGGTGCGGGAGCGGGTGGTGGCGCCGACGGTGCGCGCGACGATGACGGTGCCGTCGTCGTCGACGGTCGCGCCGGCCTCCTCGAGGCGCTCGGCGGGCCACGAGCCCGGGGCGACGTCGACCACGGCCTCGGCGAGCGCCGCATCGGCCCCGGTGCGGACCGTCGCGGGCACGCTTCGCGAGCCCGTGATGAGGCCCAGGCCGGTCAGCACCATGGTCTTGCCGGCGCCGGTCTCGCCGGTCACGCACGTGAGGCCGGGTCCGAGGTCGACGCGGGCGGACTCGATCACGCCCAGGTTCTCGATGGCGAGCTCGTGGAGCACGTCAGATCCCCGCTCCCCACCCCGCGACCGGGCGCGTGCCGCGGAAGCCGTCGACGGGCAGGGAGAACTTCTGGACGAGGCGCTCGGAGAACGGCGCGTCGGACATGCGGGCGAGACGCACCGCGTGGGCGCCGCGGGTGACCTCGACGCGGCCGCCGCGGGCGATGTCGATCGCGCGGGCGCCGTCGAGCACCACCTGGCCGTCGCTCGACGAGCGGTCGAGGATCTCGACCGTCACGCGCGAGGACGGGCTCACCACGAGCGGACGCGAGAACAGGGCATGCGCGGCGAGCGGGACGACGAGCAGCGCGTCGACGTCGGGCCACAGCACGGGCCCGCCCGCGCTGAAGGCGTGCGCGGTCGAGCCGGTCGCGGTCGCGACCACCACGCCGTCGCAGCCGAAGGTGGACAGCGGGCGCCCGTCGATGTCGAGCGCGACCTCGATCGTGGTGCGCAGGTTGGCGCGCTCGACAGTGACGTCGTTCAGGCCCCAGCCGGTGGTCTGGACGCCGTCCGGGGAGGTCACGGTCACGTCGATCGTGCCGCGCTCCTCGATCGTGTAGTCGCCGGCGGCCAGGCGGCGCGCGGCGTGCGCAACGTCGTCGCGCTCGAACTCCGCGAGGAAGCCCACGTGCCCGAGGTTGACCCCGAGCAGCGGGATCCCGGTGCCGCGCGTGAGGTCCGCGGCGTGGAGGATCGTGCCGTCGCCGCCGAGCACCAGCGCGGCCTCGATGGGCTTGTCGCCGGTGTGGAAGTCGGTGCAGGTCGCGACGCCGTCGGCGCGCAGCGCCTCGGTGGCGAGCTCGGCGGCCTCGAGCGCCTCGGGACGATGCGGGTGGGCCACGATGAGGATGCGGCGGGTCATGGCGTCCCTCCCGTCTCCGACTCGATCGCGGCTCTGACCTGGGCCTCCGTGAGCGGCGGCCCTGACTCGCCCCTAGCCTGCCACGACCGCGAGGCCCACACGAAGAACTCGACGTTGCCGTGCGGACCCGGGAGCGTCGAGCGCGCGATCCGGCGGATCCGGAGGCCCGCGGAGGTCATCGCGGCGACGACGTTCGCGACGGCGCGGGCGCGGTCGTCGAGGTTCGAGACGACGCCTCCCCTGCCCAGGCGCTCGCGTCCCACCTCGAACTGCGGCTTGACCATGAGCAGCAGGTCGGCGTCGTCGGCGCACACCGCGACGATCGGGTCGATCAGCAGGGTGAGGGAGATGAACGAGACGTCGGCGACGACGAGGTCGGGCCGCTCCCCCAGGTCGTCGAGCGTGAGCTCGCGCGCGTTGAGGCCCTCGCGGGCGACGACGCGGGAATCCGCGGCGATGCTCGGCGCGAGCTGGCCGTGGCCCACGTCGATCGCGTGGACGCGGGTGGCGCCGCGCTCGAGCAGGACCTGGGTGAAGCCGCCGGTCGAGGCGCCGACGTCGAGGGCGACCCGGCCGCGCGGGTCGACCTCCGGGCACGCGTCGAGGGCCCCGAGGAGCTTGTGCGCGGCGCGCGACACGTACTGGTCGGGCGCGACCACCTCGACCGCCGCATCGTCCCCCACCTCGAGGGCGGGCTTGGACACGACGGCGCCGTCGACCGTCACCGCGCCGGCGGCGATGAGCTCCTGCGCGCGGGTGCGCGACGGGACCAGGCCGCGCGCTACGAGCGCGCGGTCCAGCCGCATGCTCAGCGCGACTCGTCGCGGAGGCGCGTCGACAGCGCCTCCTGCACCTTGTCGAAGAACTCGGCCTGCTGGTCGAGGTCGTCGGGGAGCTCGGTCACGGCCTTGAGCGCCTCGCGAACCTCCGCGGGGTACTCGACCTGGCCCAGGGAATCGCGCGCGTCGTCGAGATCAGCCATGGCACTGGAGGCTAGCCGAAGTGCGGGAGGGTCTCAACGTCCACCGGGTGGCCGGCGTCGGCCGCGTCCCACGCGGCGGCGCAGGCGGCGCGGAGCCGGTCCATCGGCGTGCCGCCGTCCGCGACAAGGCGACCCTCGGTGACGCGGGCGCGGGCGTCGCGCACGTGCCACCAGTTCTCGGCGAGGCGCGGGTACGGGTGGGGCTCCGCGAGCGTCGAGAGGTCCTCGCCGATGAACGACGGGCGCTCCTCCGGAATCGCGAGGATCGCGTCGCGCGCGGTCGAGACGCCCGTGAGGACCAGGAGGCCCGGGACGTCGGCGGCGCGGGCGCCCTTGAGGTCGGTGTCGAGACGGTCGCCGATCATGAGCGGACGCGTGCTTCCCGCCTTGGCCGCGGCGAGGCGCAGCATCGCGGGCTCGGGCTTGCCGGCCGCGAGCGGCACGACGCCGGTGGCGGTGCGCACCACGCCCACGAGGGAGCCGTTGCCGGGGGCGAAACCTCGCTCGTTGGGGATCGTGAGGTCGAGGTTGGTCGCGAAGAAGCGGGCGCCGGCGTTGATCGCGTAGGTCGCCTCGGCCAGCTGGCGCCAGCCGAGGTCGGGCGAGAAGCCCTGGATGACCGCGGCGGGGTGCTCCTCCGCGCTGTCGACGACGACGTAGCCCTTCGCCTTGACGGCCGTGTAGAGGCCCGCTCCCCCGACGACGAGGATCTTCTCTCCCGCCGGGACGTGCTCGGCGAGGAGCTCGGCGCCTGCCTGCGCGGCGGTCATCACCTCGGTGGGCGCGCACGGGATGTCGAGCTCGCTGAGGTGCTCGGCGACGGTCTCGGGCTCGCGGTTCGCGTTGTTGGTGACGAACATGACGCCCATGCCGGCCGCGCGCGCCGCGTCGAGGGCGGGCGGCGCGGACGGGACCGCGTGCGGACCCTTGTACGCGACGCCGTCGAGGTCGACGAGCGCGACGTCGAAGGTGTCCTGCAGGGCGACCTCGGTGCCGATCAGGCCAGCGCTCATGCGCGGTCCTCGTCCTCGGCGGTCTCGGCGTCCTCGCTGTCCGCGTCGTCGGCGTCGTCTGCGTCGTCGTCCTCGTCGACCTCGTGGAGGTCGTCCTCGTCGTCGAACTCGGGGGCTTCGTCGATCTCGTCGTCCTCTTCCTCGAGCTCCGCGTCCGGGTCGGGCAGCTCGGCGGTGTCGTAGAGGACGATGTCCTCCTCGATCTCCTCCTCGACCGGCTCCGGGATGGACGCCTCGAGCTCGTCGGCCTCGGCGTCGCGGCCCAGCGCGCGGAGGACCGCGACCTTGGCCTCGTCGACGCGGACCTGGAGGTCGGCGTTCGGGGTGCTGATGCGGCTGAGGATGAGGTGCGCGGCCTCCGCGTCGCCCATGTCGAGGCGGGCGCCGGCGACGACGATGCGCATCTCGACGGCCGAGTCGGCCGGCAGCACCTTGGCGTCGGGCTCGTCGGCGATCGCGAGGGCGCGCTCGGGGCGGCCGAGGCCGCGCTCGCAGTCGGCCATGAGCGGGAGGTGCTCGATCGAGCCGCCGAGGCGGCGGACGGTGCGGAACTCGCGCAGCGCCTCGGCGTAGCGCCCGGTGGCGTACGCGGTGAGGGCCGCGGCCTCGCGGACCACGTCGACGCGGCCGCCGCGCTGGAGCGCGACCTGCGCGTGGCGGTAGGCCAGCTCGGGGTCGATGTCCAGGAGGTTGCCGGCCATGATGAGGTGGCGGCCGACGTCCTCGGCGTTGTCCTTGCTCAGCGTGCGCAGGCGCGCACGGACGGCGCGGTCGAGCTGGCCGTACGTGATCTCCTCGGGTACCTCGGGGGCCTCGATGACCTGCGACTTGGTGAGCGGGACGCCCGCGACACGGGCGGTGCGCTCCTCCGACTCGGGGCGGGTGCGACCGCCGCGATCCGGGCGGGCGCCGGGACGGCCGGAGCCACGCGGCGCGCGGTCGCGGTCGAAGTCGCGACGGGGGCGGTCGTCGTAGCGGCGGGGACCACGGTCGCCGTCGAAGTCACGACGGGGACGGTCGTTGTCGTACGAGCGGCGGGGACGGTCGTCGTAGGACCGCTGCGGGCGGTCACCGTCACGACGCGGGCCACGGTCACCGTCGAAGTCACGACGCGGACGGTCGTTGTCGTACGAGCGGCGGGGACGGTCGTCGTAGGACCGCTGCGGGCGGTCACCGTCACGACGCGGGCCGCGGTCGCCGTCGAACTGGCGACGGGGACGGTCGCCATCGCGACGGGGACGGTCACCGTCGAAGTCACGACGGGGACGGTCGTTGTCGTACGAGCGACGGGGACGGTCCTCGTAGGACCGCTGCGGACGGTCGCCATCACGACGCGGGCCGCGATCGCCGTCGAACTGGCGACGGGGACGGTCACCGTCGAAGTCACGACGGGGACGGTCGTTGTCGTACGAGCGACGGGGACGGTCCTCGTAGGACCGCTGCGGGCGGTCGCCATCACGACGCGGGCCGCGATCGCCGTCGAACTGGCGACGGGGACGGTCACCGTCGAAGTCACGACGGGGACGGTCCTCGTAGGAGCGCTGCTGACGCTCGGCGCCGTAGGAGCGGCGCGGGCGGTCCTCGTCGTACGAGCGGCGCGGGCTGCGGTCGCCGTCGAAGGAACGGCGCGGGCGGTCGTCGTTGTACTGGCGCGGGCCCCGGTCGTCGTTGAAGTTGCGGCGCGGGCGGTCCGAGTTCGCAGGGCGCGACGGGCGGTCGCCGTCGAAGCGGCGCTGCGGACGGTCGCCGTCTCGACGCGGGCCGCGGTCGCCGTCGAACGACCGACGCGGGCGGTCGTCGCGGTCACCCTCGCGGCGCGGGCCGCGGTCGCCGTCGAAGGAGCGGCGGGGACGGTCGTCGCGGTCACCCTCGCGGCGCGGACGGTCACCATCGAAGGAGCGGCGAGGGCGGTCGTCGTTGTACTGACGACGCGGACGGTCGTCGCGGTCTCCCTCGCGGCGCGGGCCGCGGTCGCCGTCGAACGAGCGGCGGGGGCGGTCGTTGCGGTCGTTGTCGCGACGCGGACGGTCACCATCGAACTGACGACGGGGGCGGTCACCGCCCTCACGGCGCTCACCGTCGCGCTGCTTGCGCGGGTTGATGCCGGGGCGCGAGTCGTAGCTCGCGCGGCGCTCGTCGCGCTCGTCCCTGTCGTTCATGATGCTCCTGTCCAGTTGTGTGGACGCTCCCGCCATTCTTGCGCGCCTGGGCGCGAAGAACCGGGTGAGTACGTCCCGAGTAAGTCCTTGTCACACGCGGTCGCGACATCCCGAGGGGTCGAGACACGGGACAATGGAGGAGATGACCTCCACCGACACGTCCCTGCTCGCCCGCCTTCCGGAGACGGCGCCCGGCGCGGTTCCCGATCCTGACGCGCTCTACGACGCTTTCGCGACGTGGGCGGCGGACCGCGACCTTCCATTGTACCCCCACCAGGAGGAGGCGCTGATCGAGCTCGTCTCGGGCTCGCACGTGATCCTCGCGACGCCGACCGGCTCGGGCAAGTCCCTCGTCGCGGCGGGGGCCCATCTCGCCGCCCTGGCCGCGCATCGTGCCGGAGTCGGCGGCCGCACGTTCTACACGGCGCCGCTCAAGGCGCTGGTGTCCGAGAAGTTCTTCGCGCTGATCGAGATGTTCGGCAGCGAGAACGTCGGCATGATGACGGGCGACTCCGCGGTGAACCCCGACGCGCCGATCATCTGCTGCACCGCCGAGATCCTCGCGAACCTCGCGCTGCGGGACGGCGCCGCGACCGACGCCTCGCTCGTGGTGATGGACGAGTTCCACTTCTACTCCGACCCGCAGCGCGGCTGGGCCTGGCAGGTGCCGCTGCTCGAGCTGCCGGGCACGCAGTTCCTGCTGATGTCGGCGACGCTGGGCGACACCTCGTGGCTCGTGGAGGACCTCGAGACCCGCACGGGACGCGCGGTCGCCGAGGTGGCCACCGCCGAGCGGCCGGTCCCGCTGACGTTCGAGTACATGCTCGAGCCGCTGCCCGAGGTGGTCGAGCGCATCGTGCAGACGGGGCGCGCGCCGGTGTACATCGTGCACTTCACGCAGAAGGACGCGGTCGAGCGCGCGCAGGCGCTGCTCAGCATGGCCCTCGCGACCCGCTCCGAGCGCGACGCGATCGCCGAGGCGCTCGACGGGATCAGCTTCGGCACCGGCTTCGGCAAGACACTGAGCCGCTTCCTGCGCGCCGGTGTGGGCGTCCACCACGCGGGCATGCTGCCCAAGTACCGCCGCATCGTGGAGCGGCTCACCCAGCAGGGCCTGCTCAAGGTCGTGTGCGGCACCGACACGCTCGGCGTGGGCATCAACGTGCCCATCCGCACCGTGCTGCTGACCTCCCTGGTCAAGTACGACGGCGAGAGGATGCGCCACCTCACCGAGCGCGAGTTCCACCAGATCGCGGGCCGGGCGGGACGCGCCGGCTACGACACCGAGGGCGAGGTCGTCGTGATGGCGCCCGAGCACGTGATCGAGAACCGCAAGCTGCTCCTCAAGGCGGGCGACGACCCGAAAAAGAAGAAGAAGATCGTCCGGAAGAAGGCGCCGCAGGGCCACGTCAACTGGACCGACGCGACCTTCGAGCGCCTCCGGGACGCCGACCCCGAGCCGCTCACCTCGAGCTTCGCCGTCACGCACGCCATGGTGCTCAACCTCCTGGCGCGCGGCAGGGACGATGCGCGCAGCGGGCGCGAGCCGCAGGACCCCGTGCTCGCTCTGAAGGGCCTGCTCGCGGCCGTCCACGAGACGCCGACGCAGCGGGCCGCGCACGCGCGGCAGGCGCTGCGCATCTACTGGTCGCTGCGCCAGGCGGGGGTCGTCGAGCGCATCCGCATCCCCGACCCCTCGCACCCGCGGGGCGAGCGCCCGTCGGTGCGCCTCACGGTGGACGTGCCGCGCAACTTCGCGCTTAACCAGCCGCTGTCCCCGTTCGCGCTCGCCGCGATGGACCTCGTCAACGTCGAGGCACCCACGCACGCGCTGGACGTGGTGTCGGTGATCGAGTCGACGCTGTCCGACCCGCGGCAGCTCCTGCTGGCGCAACAGTTCCAGGCACGCGGCGAGGCGGTCGCGGCCATGAAGGCCGAGGGCCTCGAGTACGAGGAGCGCCTCGACGCGCTCGAGGACGTGACGTGGCCGCGCCCGCTGGCGGACCTGCTCGAGCCGGCGTTCACCATGTACCGGCGCTCGAACCCGTGGATCCTCGGCGCGGAGCTCGCGCCGAAGTCCGTGGTGCGGGACATGCTCGAGAAGGCGATGACGTTCGGCGATCTCGTCTCGGCGTACGGGCTCGAGCGGACCGAGGGCATCGCCCTGCGCTACCTCGCCGAGGCGTACCGGGCGATGCGCCAGACCGTGCCCGAGGACCACCGCACCGAAGAGGTGCAGGAGATCACCGAGTGGCTCGGCGAGGTGGTGCGGTCCACGGACTCGTCGCTGCTCGACGAGTGGGAGCGGCTCTCCAACCCGGCGGCCTACGTCGAGGACGACGCGGACCCGAAGGCACCCGACGTGACCGGGACGATGCCCGGGCCGGCGCGACCGCTCAGCGGCAACCCGCGCGTCCTGCGGCGCCTGGTCCGCAACGCGATGTTCCGACGGGTCGAGCTGGCGTCCCGGCGTGCGTGGGACGCGCTCGGCGGCCTCGACAAGGAGGCGGGCTGGGACGCGTCTGCCTGGGAGGATGCGCTCGCGCCGCTGTTCGACCTGCACGGGGACGATGCGGTCGGCATCGGTCCGGACGCGCGCTCGAGCGCGCTGCTCACCTTCGTCGAGGCCGGTTCGGCGGGCGACGACGGGCGGGAGCGCGCGGCGCTGGCCGCCGCGGGACATGCCGAGGCGCCGGCGGGCACCTGGATCGTGCGCCAGGTGATCGACGACCCGGCGGGCGACCACGACTGGGCGATCGTCGCGGCCGTCGACCTGGACGCGAGCGACGAGGCCGGCGAGGTGCGGCTCGAGGTGCTGGCGGTGGGCGACCGCTGACCGTCAGTGCGTCTCGACGACGATGCGCCCCATCGGGGTGAGCGAGATCGGGATGAGCTTGAGGTTCGCCCACGCCATCGGGATGCCGATGATGGTGATCGCCAGTGTGAACGCGGTGACCACGTGCGCGATCGCGAGGATCAGCCCGAGCGGGATCCAGAGGATGTTGCCCACGACGGTCCACGCGCCGGCCTCGGCGTCGCGGACGACCTCGCGGCCGAAGGGCCAGATCGCATAGTTGGCGATGCGGAAGCAGGCGATGCCCGCGGGGATGCCGATGATGGTGATGAAGGCGATGACGCCGACGATCGCGTAGGAGACCCACAGGCCGATGCCCGCGAAGAAGAACCAGATGATGTTGAGCAGCGTGCGCACGGAGAGCTCCCGGTAGACGACGGTGGGCCACCTGGCCCTTCCCCGCTCAGCCTACGGGGGTGCGCCGAGCCGCGCCGGTCCATACGCTGTCGTCCCATGCGGATCGTGGTCTCGGGCACTCATGCCAGCGGCAAGAGCACGCTGATCAGCGACTTCGCTTCGCGGCATCCGGAGTACGAGGTGCTCGGCGACCCGTTCGAGGAGCTCGCGGACGAGGGCTACGTCGACCTCGACGCCGCCCTCTTCCGGGCGCAGCTGGAGATCGCCGCCCTCCGCCTCGAGGAGGCGGCCGAGGGGTCCAACGTGATCGCCGAACGCGGCCCGATGGACTTCGTCGCCTATCTCGAGGCGCTCGACCGGCTCGAGCGACGCGGCCGCTCGAGCGCCTCGTCGAGGGCGGGCCTGGCCCGGGCCGAGGCGGTCGCCGACAGGATCGATCTGTGGGTGCTGTTGCCGCTGGACGACGGCGACCCCATCGCGGTCGGCGAGGACGAGGACCCCGAGCTCCGCGCCGCGATGAACGATGCGCTCCTGGACCTCGCGGATGAGGCCGGGTTGGCAGGCGCCGTGGTCATCGAGCTGACGGGCGATCCGAAGGCCCGGCTCGTCATGCTCGAACGGGCGGTAGCGCCGTCACCGCGCTCGGAGTCCCAGAGCGAAAGTGCTGGTATATGACGAAAGGCCCCCGACTGTGTCGGGGGCCTTTCTAATGGGTGCGCCGCAGCGTCCTACTCTCCCACACCCTCGCGAGTGCAGTACCATCGGCGCTGGGAGGCTTAGCTTCCGGGTTCGGAATGGGACCGGGCGTTTCCCTCCCGCTATGGCTGCGGCAACTTTATGGAACTATCAAG